>DDTN01000002.1 GCA_002344355.1 Proteobacteria bacterium UBA2363
GCGGGGGAGCGATCCCCCGCCCTTCTTGCATGCGTCGCCGGCCCTCGGCCGCGCCGCGGTCCTCACTCGATGTTCTGGACCTGCTCGCGCATCTGCTCGATCAGCACCTTCAGCTCGACCGCGGCCTGGGTGCTGCGGGCATCGACCGACTTGCTGCCCAGGGTGTTGGCCTCGCGGTTGAACTCCTGCATCAGGAAGTCGAGGCGGCGGCCGACCGCCTCCTCGAGCGCGAGCGTGCGCCGCGCTTCCTGGACGTGGCCGGCGAGGCGGTCGAGCTCCTCGTCGACATCCAGCTTCTGCAGGTTGAGGACCACCTCCTGCTCGAGGCGGCCGGGATCCAGCGGCATCCTGAGGTCGGCCAGGCGCGACTCCAGACGGGCACGCAGCGCGCTGCGGATCTCCGGAAGCAGGGCGCGGACCCTTGCCGCCTCGCGCTCGATGCCGTCCAGGCGCTCCACCAGCAGCGCCGCCAGCCGCTCGCCCTCGCGGGCACGGGCCGCGACCAGGCCGTCGAGCGCCTGCTCCAGGGTGGCGAGCGCCGCCGCCTGCAACGCCGCCGGATCGACCTCGGGTTCGACCAGCAGGCCGGGCCAGGCCAGCACCTCGGTCAGCGACACCCGCTGCAGGTTGGCCGGCATGTGCTCGCCCAGGCGGCGCATGGCCTGGCCCAGTGCCGCGACCAGCGCCTCGTCGACCTGCAGCAGTCCGCCCGCGCCGCGATCCCGGCGCAGCCGCAGGCTGGCATCGACCTTGCCGCGCGCGAGGCGGCCGGTGATGCGCTCGCGCGCCGGACCGTCGAGTTGCCGCAACTCCTCGGGCAGGCGCAGGCCGACCTCCAGGAAGCGGTGGTTGACCGAGCGCAGGTCCCAGGACAGCACGCCCCAGGGTGTGGCGGTCTCGGCCTCGGCGTAGCCGGTCATGCTGCGGATCATCGGGGGCGGTTCCGGAAGAGGCGAAGCGACCATGGTAGTCCCGGAACCAGGGCGCCGGCGCCGGCGATCGCCCGCCGGCCCGGGCGCCGGCCCGCGCCGCCGCGCGGTCGCCCCGGACCCCGCCACGGCGACCGGGCCGCACGGATCCGGGTAGACTCCGCCTCCCCTGCCTGGCCAAGGACGTCGCATGAGCAGCCCGACCCGTCCCAGCGGCCGCGCCCTGGACCAGTTGCGCCCGGTCACCCTGGAGCGCGGCTACACCCGCCACGCCGAGGGTTCGGTGCTGGTCGCATTCGGCGACACGCGCGTGCTGTGCACCGCCTCGGTCGAGGACCGGGTGCCGCCGTTCCTGCGCGGCAAGGGCGAGGGCTGGGTCACCGCCGAGTACGGCATGCTGCCGCGCGCCACCCACGAGCGCAGCCAGCGCGAGGCCGCCCGCGGCGGCCAGGGCGGCAGGACCCTGGAGATCCAGCGCCTGATCGGGCGCAGCCTGCGCGCCTGCATCGACCGCCGCGCCCTGGGCGAGCGCACCGTCACCCTGGACTGCGACGTGCTGCAGGCCGACGGCGGCACCCGCACCGCCGCCATCACCGGCGCCTGGGTGGCGCTCGCCGACGCCATGGACCGCCTGGTCGGCAAGGGCGCGCTGGCGCGCAGCCCGCTGTTCGGCCAGGTCGCGGCGGTCTCGGTCGGGATCTGGAACGGCACGCCGGTGCTCGACCTCGACTACGCGGAGGACTCCGCCTGCGAGACCGACATGAACGTGGTGATGAACGACGGGCTGGGCTTCATCGAACTGCAGGGCACCGCCGAGGGCCACGCGTTCCGCCAGGACGAGCTTGACGCCCTGCTGGCGCTGGCGCGCAAGGGCATCGCGGAGCTGGTGCGCAGCCAGCGCGACGCGCTGGGGCGCAGCTGACCGCGCCGTGGCCACGCGCGTCGTCGTCGCCACCGGCAATCCGGGCAAGCTGGCCGAGCTCGAGGACCTGCTGGACGGCCTGGGGCTGGACCTGGTGGCCCAGGGCGCGCTCGGCATCGGCGATGCCGACGAGACCGGTACGAGCTACGTCGAGAATGCCCTGATCAAGGCCCGGCACGCGGCCCGCGCCAGCGGCCTGCCGGCCCTGGCGGACGACTCCGGCCTCGCGGTCGCCGCCCTCGGTGGCGCGCCCGGCCTGCACACCGCCCGCTACGCCGGCCCGGGGGCCAGCGCCGCCGACAACATCGGCAAGCTGCTGGCGGCCCTGGACGGGGTGCCGGACCGGCAGCGCGGCGCCTGCTTCCATGCCTGCCTGGTGCTGGTGCGCGCAGCCGACGACCCGCTGCCGATCATCGCCCAGGGCCGCTGGAACGGCCGCATCCTGCAGGCGCCCCGCGGCCGCGGCGGGTTCGGCTACGACCCGGTGTTCCTGGACGAGGAGTCCGGACTGGCCGCCGCCGAACTGGACGAGCGCACCAAGAACCGGATCAGCCACCGCGGCCGCGCGGTCGCCGCCCTGCGCGAGGCCCTGGCGCAGGGCTGGCCCTGACGCGCCGATGCAGGCGATGCTGGCCAGCGCCGCGCGCGCGCCGGAGTCCCTGGCGCTGTACGTGCACCTGCCCTGGTGCGTGCGCAAGTGCCCTTACTGCGACTTCAATTCCCACCGTGCGCCGGGCGCGCTGCCGGTGGCCGACTACGTGCGCGCGCTGGCCGCAGACCTCGACCACGACCTTGCGACCTGGCCCGAGCTCGCGCTGCGACCCGTCACCAGCGTGTTCTTCGGCGGCGGCACGCCCAGCCTGTTCCCGCCCTCGGCGATCGCCGACATCCTGGCCCATGCCGGGCGGCGCCTGGCGCTGTCCGGCGACGCCGAGATCACCCTGGAAGCCAATCCCGGCACCACCGAACATGGCCGCTTCGAAGGCTACCGGCAGGCCGGCGTCAACCGGATCAGCCTGGGCGTGCAGAGCTTCGACGACCGCCTGCTGCGGCGCCTGGGCCGCATCCACGGTGCGGCCGAGGCCCGTGCCGCCGCCGGGTCGGTGGCCGCCGCCGGCTTCGACCGCTGCAACCTGGACCTGATGTACGCGCTGCCCGGCCAGGACCTGGCCGGCGCCCTGGCCGACCTCGACGCCGCCCTGGCGCTGGCGCCGGGCCATGTCTCGCACTACCAGCTGACCCTGGAGCCGAACACCGCCTTCGCGGCGCAGCCGCCGCCGGGCCTGCCCGACGACGACCTCGCGGCGGCGATGATGGAAGCCTGCCAGGCGCGGCTCGCCGACGCCGGCTACGGCCACTACGAGACCTCGGCGTACGCGCTGCCCGGCCAGGCCTGCCGGCACAACCTCAACTACTGGCGCTACGGCGACTTCCTGGGCATCGGCGCCGGCGCCCACGGCAAGCTGACCGTCGCCGGCCAGGTCCGGCGCCGCTGGAAGCTGCGTCATCCGCGCGCCTTCATGGACGCCGCCGGCGGCGCCGCCGCGGTCGGCGGCGACCAGGCCCTGGCGGCCGCCGACCTGCCGTTCGATTTCCTGCTCAATGCCCTGCGCCTGGCCGAGGGGGTGCCGGCCGGACTGTTCGAGGCGCGTACCGGCCTGCCGCTGGCGGCGATCGCCCCCGCCCTGGACCGGGCGCGGCAGCGCGGCCTGCTGGCCGACGATCCCGACCGCCTGGTGGCCACCGGCCTGGGCCAGCGCTTCCTGAACGACCTGCTCACGCTGTTCCTGCCAGCGTCGCGGCGATGAACGCGGTGTACGTGACCCTGCATTGCCCCTACTGCGGCGAAAGTTTCGACAGTCCGGCCGACCCGGGCGGCGGCGAACTGCAGTGCTACATCGAGGACTGTGCGGTCTGTTGCCGGCCGATCGCCGTGCGGCTGCGGCTGGACGAAGCAGGCGAGGCCACCGCCCGCACCCGCAGGGACGACGACGCCTGAACGCCGGGCCGGCCCCCGGCCATGACTTCCGCAACTTGCCTGCACCGCCCCCCGGGTCTACAGTGCCGCCGCGCCCGCAGGTCCCGGCTCCAGCCCGGCCCACTGACGGGTCCGCATGCCGGCCGGCATGCCCGGCGCCAGGCGCGCCCGGCGCGCCCCCTGCGCCCCCCCTAGCCCTGGAGACCGCCATGATCCGTCCCGCCACCCTGAACCGTTTCGCCCTTGCCGGCGCGCTCGCCCTGCTGCTGGCCGCCTGCGGCAAGGACGAATCCGCCGCCGTCGCGCCGTCCGGCAGCGGTCCGGAGGCGACCATCGTCCACTCCGCCCGGCTGCTGCGCGAGGGCGACATCGGCAAGCTGTTCGAAGCCTCGGTGCCGCCCGCCCGTCTCGAGCAGGCCCGGCAGTCCTGGCTGGAGGAGATGCGCAAGGACGCGCCCAGCGACGAGGATCGCGCCCAGTTCGCCGAGACCATGTCGCGGCTGACCGCGCCGGACGCCGAGGCCCAGCTGATGGCCGAGATCCGGCCCCAGCTCGAGCAGTTCCAGGGCGAGATGAAGGCCCAGCTGCCGGCCATGGTCGCCATGGGCAAGGGCTTCCTGATCGCCGCCGTGAACGAGAGCGAGGAGCTCACCCCCGAGCAGCGGCCGCAGGTGGTCGCCCTGGTCGACGCGGTCGGCCGCTGGGTCGAGACCGGCGAGTTCGCCAGCGTCGAGCGCGCCGAGAAGGCCGTGCGCGAGGTCACCTCCGCCGCGCGCCGCATGAACGTCGACAGCCTCGACCAGATCCGCGCCAAGGACTTCGACGGCATGATGGATCTCGCCTCGATCGGCTTCGACGGCTTCAAGAAGGCGCTCAAGGCCTACGACATCGACCTCGACGCCAGCCTCGACTCGGTCCGTGCCGAGGTGCTGGAGCGCAACGGCGCCGAGGCCAAGGTCCGCGTGCACCTGCAGTTCCTGGGCGCGCCGCTGACCTTCGACACCACCATGGTCGAGATCGACGGTCGCTGGTACGGCAAGGATGCCCTCGAGAACCTGGACAAGGCCAGCGGCGGCGCCTGAGCGCGACGGTCCGCCGGCCGCCATGGCCGGTCAGGCGCCGTCGGCCGGCCGCGCCACCCCGCTGTGGGCGCGGCTGGCCTTCGCCCTGCAGAAGCCCTGGGTGCGCCTGCGCCTGGAGCAGCCGGCGCCGGGCGAGGGCTTCGACCCGGCCCGGCCCTGGTGCTACGTGCTCGAGCGCGAGGGCCTGAGCTACGCCCTGGTGCTCGAGCAGGCCTGCCGCGAGGCCGGCCTGCCCGGCCCGTTCCAGGCCGCCCATCCCGACCTGCCGCGGCGCCGGCCGCGCCTGGTGCTCACCCGCCGCAGGGCGTTGCCGTTCGGCCGCCGCGACCGCGCGGTCGCCGATACCCGCGGACTCGAGGCGCTGGTCGCCCGCGCTGCCGCCGATCCCGACTTCGAGTGCCAGCTGGTGCCGGTGTCGGTGTTCGTGGGCCGCGCGCCGGACCGCAACCAGGGCTGGTTCCGGGTGCTGTTCTCCGAGCACTGGGCGATCACCGGCTGGTTCCAGCGCGCCCTCGCCCTGATCTTCAACGGTCGCAACACCTGGGTGCGGATCGCGCGCCCGGTCTCCCTGCGCGGCCTGCTCGAGGGCGAGACCCCGCCGGGACACGCAACGCGCAAGCTGGCACGGGTCCTGCGCACCCACTTCAGGCGCGTGCGCACGGCGATGATCGGCGCCGACCTGTCGCACCGGCGCATGCTGATCGAACGCCTGGTCGCGGCCCCGGCGGTACGCGAGGCGATCGCCGCCCAGGCCGCCCGCGACGGCAGCAGCCTGGCCGCCTCGGAGAAGCAGGCGCGCAAGTACGCCTGGGAGATCGCCGCCGACTACTCGCACCCGTTCGTGCGCTCGATGTCGTTCCTGCTGACCGGCTTCTGGAACCGCATCTACGACGGCGTCCGCGCCCACCACCTGGATACCGCCAAGCGCGCCGCCGACAGCGCCACCGTGGTCTACGTGCCCTGTCACCGCAGCCACATCGACTACCTGATCCTGTCCTACCTGCTCTACCGCAACGGCCTGGTGCCCCCGCACATCGCCGCCGGGATCAACCTCAACATGCCCCTGGTGGGCCCGCTGCTGCGCCGCGGCGGCGCCTTCTTCCTGCGCCGGAGCTTCAAGGGCAACGCCCTCTACCCGGTGGTGTTCGCCGAATACGTCGACGCCCTGTACGCCAACGGCACCGCCATCGAATACTTCATCGAGGGCGGCCGCAGCCGCACCGGGCGCCTGCTGGCGCCCAAGGCCGGGATGCTGGCGATGACCGTGCGCAGCTTCCTGCGCACGCCGCAGCAGCCGGCCAGGCTGCTGCCCGTCTACATCGGCTACGAGAAGCTGATCGAGGGCCGCTCCTACCTTGGCGAGCTGGCCGGCAAGGGCAAGCGCAAGGAGTCGGTGTTCGCGCTGCTCGGGTCGCTGCGCATCCTGCGCCGCAAGTACGGCCAGGCCGCGGTCAGCTTCGGCGAACCGATCGACCTGCGCGCGCACATGGACCTGCATGCGCCGCAGTGGCTGGCCGAGCGCGACAATCCCCGCGCGGAGTGGCTGAACCCTGCGGTCGACGCGCTCGCCCAGCGCATCCAGGTCGAGGTCAACCGTGCCGCCGAGGTCAACGCCATCAACCTGGTGGCGCTGGCGATCCTGTCGGCGCCCAAGCACGCCCTGGGCGAGGCCGACCTGAAGGCGCAGATCGCGCTGCTGCAGACCCTGTTCACCAGCCTGCCCTACAGCGGGCGCGTGGTGGTGTGCGCCGACCCGCCCGAACAGGTGATCGCCTGGGCCGAGAAACTGGGCTGGCTGCGCCGCACCAGCCACCCGCTCGGCGACGTGCTGAGCGCCGAGGGCGACCAGGGCGTGCTGCTCAGCTACTACCGCAACAACGTCATGCACCTGGTGGTGTGCGCGGCCTGGATCGCCTGCTGCCTGCTCAACAACCGCGAGATCACCCGCGCCAGCGTCGGCCGCATCGGCCGCATCGTCTATCCCTTCCTGAAGGCCGAGCTGTTCCTGCACTGGGACGCCGACGGCTTCGTCGCGGAACTGGAGCGCACCGCCGACCTGCTGATCGAGCAGCGCGTGCTGACCGGGCGCGATGCCGGCCGCCGCCTGCGCAGGCCGACCGGCGGCACCCTGGGCCAGTACCAGTTGCGCCTGCTGGCGCACTGCCTGCTGCAGTCGATCGAGCGCTACTACATCGGCGCGGCCGTCCTGGTGCGCTCCGGCTCGGGCACGCTGACCACCGGCGAGCTGGAGAACCTGTGCCACCTGACCGCCCAGCGGCTGAGCCTGCTGCAGGAGATGTCGGCGCCGGAGTTCTTCGACAAGGCGCTGTTCCGCGGCTTCATCCAGCAACTGCGGGAGCTGGGGGTGATCGCGGTCGACGGCAACGGCAAGCTGACCTTCGACCAGGTCCTCGCCGACAGCCTGGACGACGCCCGCCGCATCCTGTCGCGCGAGATCCGCCACGGCATCCTGAAGCTGACGCCGGAAGCCCGCGCCGCGGTGGCCGACGCCGACGCCGCGCCCGACTGAGCCCGGGCCTTTCCGGCGCACCTCCGGGTGCCGGCCCCATCGGCCGGCCGACCGCGCGCCGGGACAGGGAAGGCCCGCCCGGGAACCGCGGCCGGCGAGGGATGCGCGCCACCGCAGCGGGACCTGTGGGGCGCCGATCCGGTCGGCGCCTGCATGCCCTTGGCCCGTCTCAGGCGTCGAGGTCGGGGATCAGGCGGTTTTCCAGCCAGGCGATCTCGTCCTTGAGGCGAAGCTTGCGCTTCTTCATGCGCACCATGGACACCTGGTCGATCGCCTGGTCGGCGGCCAGGCGGGCGATCAGCAGATCGAGGTCGCGGTGTTCGGTGCGCAGCTCGACCAGGCGACGCACCAGGCTGGCGGGATCCTTGCTGTCCATGGCATCCGTCGGATTGCCCCGGCACCGGGGTGCCGGCGCGGCATGGCCCAAGCATACGACAGCCCGGGGGCTGCGGCCGCGGGCGACCCGGCGGCCGTAGGCGCTCCGCGGCCCCGGCCGGCCGCCCGGCGACCCGGCGCGGCAGGTCGTTCCAGGCCGCGCCGCCCGGCACTGCGCCGGGCGCGGGGCGGGCGCGGCCCGCAAGGCGGCCTCCGGCGGCCTGCTAAGCTCGACGTCCACCATGGCGCATCACGCGACGCCTCCGACCTGGCACCTGTACCTGCCCAAGCTGGTGACGGTGCTGCGCGAGGGCTACGGCGCGCGCCAGTTCCGCGCCGACCTGGTGGCCGGCCTGACCGTCGCCATCGTCGCCCTGCCGCTGGCCATGGCGCTGGCGATCGCCAGCGGCACCAGCCCCGAGAAGGGCCTGCACACCGCGATCATCGCCGGTTTCCTGGTCTCCGCGCTGGGCGGCTCGCGGGTGCAGATCGGCGGTCCGACCGCCGCCTTCATCCCGGTTGTGTTCAACGTCATCGAGCGCTTCGGCTACGGCGGGCTGGTGCTGTGCACCCTGCTCGCCGGGCTGATCCTGGTCGCCGCCGGCCTGCTGCGGGTCGGCGCCCTGATGCGCTACATGCCGCAGCCGGTGGTGACCGGCTTCACCGCCGGCATCGCCGTGACCATCTTCCTCAGCCAGGTCAAGGACGCGCTGGGCCTGCCGATCGAGCGCCTGCCCGGCGAGTTCCTCGAGCGGCTGCAAGCGTACGGACGCCACCTCGGCGAGTTCGATGCGACCACGGTGGCGATGACCGCGGGCTGCCTGGCCCTGATCGTCGGCCTGCGGCGCTGGCGGCCGGCCTGGCCGGGCTTCCTGCTGGCGGTGGTGGCCGGTTCGGTGGTGGTCGCGCTGGCGGCGCTGCCGGTGGCGACCATCGGCTCGGTGCATGGCGCCATCCCCTCGGCGCTGCCGAGCTTCTCGATCCCCGAGATCCCCTTCGCGCGCACCGCCGAGCTGCTGCCCAGCGCCCTGACCATCGCCTTCCTGGCCGGCGTCGAGTCGCTGCTGTCGGCGGTGGTCGCCGACGGCATGACCGGCGGCCGCCACCGCAGCAACTGCGAACTGGTCGCCCAGGGCGTCGCCAACGTCGGCTCGGCGCTGTTCGGCGCCCTGCCCGCCACCGGCGCGATCGCCCGCACCGCCACCAACGTCCGCGCCGGCGGCCGCACGCCGGTCGCCGGCATGCTGCACGCCGGCTTCCTGCTGCTGTTCATGCTGGTGCTGGCGCCGCTGATGGCCTGGGTGCCGCTGCCGGCGCTGGCCGCGGTGCTGCTGGTGGTGGCCTGGAACATGAGCGAGGTCGAGCGTTTCCGGCACCTGATGAAGGCCCCGGTCGGCGACCGCGTGGTGCTGCTGGTCACCTTCGGCCTGACCGTCGCCTTCGACCTGACCGTGGCGATCCAGGTCGGCGTGGTGCTGGCGGCCTTCCAGTTCATGCACCGCATGGGCGAGGTGGTGGCGATGGAGACCGACGTCGAACTGATCGACGAGGACCGCGACGACGCGGCCGGTGGTGCCCAGCCCGACCAGCGCGACCTGCTGCCGGCCGGGGTCGCGGCGTTCCGGATCAGCGGGCCGCTGTTCTTCGCGGTCGCCAACCGCCTGGACACCGTGCTCGACCAGTACCCGGACCGCCCGGCCGTGTTCATCCTGCGCCTGCGCCTGGTGCCGCTGATCGATGCCTCCGGTGCCCAGGCGCTGGCCGATTTCCTGGACCGCTGCCGGCGCATGGGCACCGCGGTGATCCTCTCCGGCCTGCAGGCGCAGCCCGCCAGCGTGCTGATCGCCATGGGCCTGAACCGGCATCCGGCGCTGGTCGGGGAGGCGGTGGGGTTTCCGGAAGCGGTGGCGATGGCGCGGTCGCACCTGGACGCCACGGCGCCGGCGACGGCCTGAAACACCGCTCCGCGAGGAGCCCCGCCGGCCCGGGACGGCCACCGCCGCGCTGTCGCACCGTTCCGCTTCCGTACAATCGCGTCCTGTCCCGCCGCCCTTCCGCAGCCATGGCCCTGCCCGACCCGCGCCGCCAGCAGCACGAGCACGACAAGCTCGCCAAGCGCCTGCGTCGCCAGGTCGGCCAGGCGATCGCCCGCTTCGGCATGATCGAGGACGGCGACCGGGTCATGGTCTGCCTGTCCGGCGGCAAGGACAGCTACACCCTGCTCGACGTCCTGCTGCGCCTGCGCGAGAAGGCGCCGGTCGCCTTCGAGCTGCACGCCGTGCACCTGGACCAGAAACAGCCCGGCTACGACCCGGACGTGCTGCCCGGCTGGCTGCGCGCGCGCGGCGTGCCGTTCACCATCCTCGAGCAGGACACCTACAGCGTGGTCACCCGCGTGGTGCCCGAGGGCCGCACGATGTGCGGGCTGTGCTCGCGTCTGCGCCGTGGCGCGCTGTACGCCCATGCCGAGCGCGAGGGCTACACGAAGATCGCGCTGGGCCACCACCGCGACGACCTGATCGAGACCCTGTTCCTCAACCTGTTCTTCCAGGGCCGGCTGGCCTCGATGCCGCCCAAGCTGCTCAGCGACGACGGCCGCCACGTGGTGATCCGGCCGCTGGCGCTGTGCGCCGAGGCCGACATCGCCCGCTACGCGCAGGACCGGGCCTTCCCGATCCTGCCCTGCAACCTGTGCGGTTCCCAGGAGCAGTTGCAGCGGCAGGCGGTGAAGACCCTGCTGCAGGACTGGCAGCGCCGCTTCCCCGGCCGCATCGAGACCATCGCCCGCGCCCTGGGCTCCGTGCAGCCGCGCCTGCTCGCCGACCCCGACCTGTTCGATTTCGCGGCGCTGGGCCGGCGCGGCGAGGCGCGACTGCCCGATGCCGGCGACTGGCTGGCCGGCGACTTCGGCCAGGAGCGGTAGGCGGCACCAGACCCGCGGCATCCAGGCCCTGGCGCCAGCGCCGCGCCGATGCGGCGACCAGCGCGAGCGGGTCGCCGCAGGCGTCAGTCGAAGTCCCCGGCCATGATGGCATCCACCCAGACCCGAGCCTGGTGGATCGCGTCCCGCGCGCCAACGAGGATGCGACGCGTTTGCCCCTCGACCAGCACGCCGCCGTGGAACGGGATCCTTCCGTTCGCTTCCAGGCGATGCGGCAGGTTCTCGAAAGGCCTGCCGACCGCACCGATCGCAACCACCGAAGCGACGTACCCGGGAGTGGCCGGATCCTCCGGCAGGTCTGCCAGGAAGGCGATCGAGCGTTCGCCCGGGTCGATCTCCCGGAAACCAGCCAGCCTGTTGCCTGGCGGGAGGATCTGCTGGTCGAGCTGTGTCCAGTCGCCGCAACGGTAGCTGCGGTGGTACTGGCCCAGCGACAGCGTGGAGATCGCGCAACCGCCCTGTTCGCGCCACACCAGCGCCTGCCAGGGCGCGTGCCCGACCGGTGGCGACCACCACCAGCCCAGCTGCCCGGAGGGGGCGGCGAAGGTCCGGACCGTCGATCCATTCGCGACCAGGAGGTCCGGGCCCGGCACCTCGTCGAACTCACCGAAAGCCAGCGATCCGGGAACCACCGAGGAGGGCGACAGGGGTGGCGATCGCCACAGGAGCGACCCGGTCGGTCCATCCAGAACGATCACCTCCAGATAGCCCTGGAGGATGTAGTCGAAGCCGAGCAGCACGAGGTCCTCGGCGCCGTCGCCGTTCCAGTCGGCCGTAATCGCACGTTTGGTCCAGAATCCCGTCAGCTCCGGATCCTCGGGGGGAATCCGCCAGAGCGGTTCCAGGCCGCTCCCATGCAGGGCCGCGATGCCCATGTCGGTGCAACACAGCTGATCGATGATGGCCAGCTCCTGGCCCGCAGCCCCGTCCAGGTCGCCGGCCACGAGCATAGGCTGCCACGCGGTTCCGGGGGCGGACCGCACCAGCACTGGTGCGGTGGTGTCCGCATCGATCAGATGAACCGCCCTGCCGGCGGTGCTGGACCCCAGGAAGGCGACCAGGGGCTGCGGATGCCAGGCCGGCAGGAACCAGGTCAGCGCATCGAACGGGCCGGAATTCAGTCCGAACTCCTGCCGGAGCTGGTGGTTTCGGATGTCGTAGAAGACGAGCCGGTCGCCATCGACCCAGGTCGCCCGCACCGGGCCGTCCAGACTCAGACGCCAGGCCAGAGACGATGCGCCGGAAGGGGCTGGCGCCGGAAAAACCCGGAAGCTGCCATCCCCGGCGTCGACCACGGAATGCCCACTGCTCCAATCGACCAGCAGTTCGTCACGCCCGTCGCCATCAAGGTCCACCACCTTGCAGGGACAGGCTACCTGCGGGCCTGCCAGCGTGCGCAGCAGTCCCAGGGGGCGGCCGCCGAAGACCCGGAATCCGATGTCGTTCTGCGAGCTGCTGTCGATAACGAAGCCCGGAACGCCGGGTGCGTCGAACTGTCCCGGCGTGATCCGGTCCGCCGAATGCCCGACCCAGGTGGTCCGGACTGCGAAGGTGGCGCGGTCGAGGATCCGACCCTTTGTTCCTGCCACCACCAGTCCATACCGGCCGTCTTCGTCCACGGGCAGGGCATACGCGTCGCTGGCCGACTGGTCGTCGATCCACAGGCGTGCACCGGTGTCCCAGTCGTACAGGGCCGCATGGTCGACCCCGTTGACGCGCTCGATGCCGAACAGCTCCATGCGACCGGCGGACAGGAACTCCCCCGCCGCCTTGGGAGTGAACGCGAGCGGCACCTCGACGGATGCCAAGTGTCGGAAAGGCCTGACGAGGTGGAGGGTCAGGCGCTGCCTCAGGTAGGTGGCGGTCTGGTGCGACGCCAGCACCCTGTCAGGACCGGTGGCGGAGCGCACCACCAGAATGCCCCGGCCGGTCGAGGTGCGAAGCGGACCCCCCTCGCGAACCAGTTGCCCCGCGACGTCTTCACGGAACAGGTACCAGTCGTCCCGGGACCTGTGTAGGAACCCCTGCTGTCCGTCGGCACCGATCGTCAGCACATGGCCGTTGTCCAGACCCTGGCTCCCGAAGGGTACGGGCCACAGCGTCCAGGAGAGCTCCGATCGGGGCTGCGCATGCGTGGCCGCGGACCAGGCGAGCATCAGGAACAATGCAATCGCGCCGAGGCGGCGGCAGGAGCCAGTCATCCGCGCAGCGCACGGTCGCCGCGCCCACGCATTCGCGTCGCACTGTCCGATTTCCCCCATCGCCCGACCTCCAGTGCGTGCCTCGCGGTCCGGACGCCAGTGTGGCACACCGCTGCGACATCAGTACCTATGGACATCGCGGTAACGCGGTGAGCGGTCGTCGGCGACGTCGCCATCGCCCTGGGTTACCCTTCCCGCCCCGCCCGCCGACCCCGGACCCGACCACCGCATGTTCCGCAACCTGACCCTGTTCCAGCTTCCCGCCGCCGCCGTGCCGACCCATGCCGAGCTGGTCGAGGCCCTGGACGGCCACCGGCTGCGGCCGCCCGGGCCGCTGGAGCTGGCCAGCCAGGGCTTCGTGTCGCCCTATGGCCGCAACCAGGACGTGCTCGGCCATGGCCTGGGCCGGCACAGCCTGGTGGCGTTCGGCGCCGAGTCGCGCCTGCTGCCGGCGCAGGTGGTCAACGACACCCTGTCCGAGAAGCTCGACCGCCTGGAGGCCGAGCGCGGCCGCCGGCCGGGCGGCAAGGAGCGGCAGCGCATCAAGGACGAGGTGCTGACCGAGCTGATGCCGCGCGCCTTCATCAAGCCCTCGCGGACCCTGGCCTGGCTGGACCATGGCCGCGGCTGGCTGGTCGTCGACAGTGCCAGCCGCAAGGCCGCCGAGGCGGTGGTGCACGGCCTGCGCGAGGCGCTGGGCAGCTTCCCGGCGACGCCGGTGGCGGCGCAGGCCTCGGCGCGGCTGATCCTGACCGGCTGGCTGACCGGCGACGGCCTGCCCGAGGACATCGTGCTGGGCGACGAGTGCGAGCTGCGCGATCCCGGCGACGACGGCGCCATCGTCCGCTGCCGGCGCCAGGACCTGGCCGCCGAGGAAGTCCGCGAGCACGTCAACGCCGGCAAGCAGGTGGTGCAGCTGGCGATCGCCTACGACGGCCGCCTGCAGTGCGTGCTGGCCGAGGACCTGACCGTGCGCAAGCTGCGCTTCGAGGACGTGGTCACCGAGCAGCTCGGCGACGTCGCCGGCGAGGACGCGATCGCCGAGCTGGACGCCCGCTTCGCGCTGATGACCGGCGAGCTGACCCGCCTGTTCGAGCGCATGGAGGCGCTGTTCGACCTGGGATGAACGGGGCGCCGCGCGAGCGCTGGCTGGCGCTGTCCGGACCGGACGGCACCGTGCAGGTGCGCGTCGTCGACGTCGCCCGCGCCCGCCACCTGCGCCTGAGCCTGTCCGGCGACGGCCCGCGCCTGTCCAAGCCCGCCTGGGTGCCCCTGCACGAGGCGCAGCGCTTCCTGGCCGAGCGCGCGTCCTGGCTGCACGACCGGCTGCGCGAGCAGGCCGCGCGCGACAGCGGCCTGCCGCGCCTTGCCTGGTGCGAGGGCGAACGCTTCGACCTGCCGCTGCGCGGCGCGCCGGTCGCCGTGGAGCTGGTCGCCGGCGCGCGGCCGCTGCTCGTCGACGCCGGACACGAAGGCCTGCGCCTGGCCCTGCCGGACCGCCCGCCGGAACAGCGGCAGCGGCTGGCGGCCGGCTGCCTGCGCGGCTACCTGGAGCAGGCCGCGCGCCAGGACCTCGGCCGGTTGCTGGCGCTGTGGACGCCGCGCCTGGGCCGGGCGCCGACCCGGGTGCGCGTGCGGCCGCTGCGCTCGCTGTGGGGTTCGCTGTCGGCGCGCGGCCACCTGTCGCTGGACCTGGCGCTGGCGCTGGCGCCGCCCGCCCAGTTCGAGTACGTGCTGGTCCACGAGCTGTGCCACCTGTTCGAGCACAACCACGGGCCGCGCTTCTGGGCCCGGGTCGAGGCGGCCCTGCCCGACTACCGGGAGCGCCAGGCCGCGCTGCGCGCCGACGGCGCGCGCCTGAAGGCCTTGCTGGCGGCCCTGCTGCAGGCGCCGCCCCGCGCCCGGCCCGGCGGCTGAGGGCGCCCGGCGCTCAGGCGCCGGCCAGGAACGGCCGCAGCACCTCGGCGACCGGCGCCGGCGTCTCCATGTGCAGGTGGTGGTGGCCGGGCAAGGTCTGGATGCGCGCGCCGGCCAGCGCCGCCATGCGCGCGGCGCGGTCCTCGGGCGTCAGGTAGGGCATCGGCGGATCGGCCAGCAGCACCAGGGTCGGGCAGGCGATCGCCGCCAGCAGGGCGCGCACCTGCATCTCGTCGACGCGAAACGGACTGGCCAGGGTCAGGCGCGGGTCGCTGGACCAGGTCCAGCCGCCCTCGACCGCCGCCAGGCCGCGCTCGACCAGGGCGGTCGCCGCCGGCTCGGACAGGCCCGGATTGGCCTGGCGGCGCGCCGCCACCGCCTGGCCGATGTCGGCGAACACCCGTGGCCGCCGGCCGGGCCGGTAGCGCGCCCGGTCGTCCAGGCCGCGCCGCAACTGGGTTACGGCGTTGCCGGCGTGGCCACCCAGTGGCCCACCGGATTCCAGCAGGACCAGCCGCCCGACCCGTTCCGGCCGCGCCGCGGCCAGCAGCGACAGCAGGGCGCCGCCCAGGGAATGGCCCAGCCAGTGCGACTGCTGCCAGCCGAGCCGGTCGAGCACCTCGACCAGCTCGTCCAGGTAGTCGACGTAGTGGTACCAGGCGCCGGCCGGCCGATGCCCGGAACGCCCGTGCCCGGCCAGCTCGAGCGCCACCAGTTCGCAGTCGGGCAGGTGCGCGGCCAGGGCGTCGAAGCTGGCGGCGTTGTCCAGCCAGCCGTGCACCGCCAGCACCCGGTGCGGCGCGCCGGCATGGTGCACGCGGGCGGCGAGCCGCAGGCCGCCGGACAGGTCGAAGCGGCGCTCATGCACCGGTTCCGGCCGGCTCACGGTTGCCTGCGCCGCTCGAAGTCGGCCACGGCGGCGACCACGTCCTGGGCGCGGGTCTGCGCCTGCGCCGGCTGCCAGCCCGGCGCGAACTCCGGCCAGCCCTGGCCGTGGCGGCGCACCAGGCCGGCCAGCACCGCGGCATGGCCGGCACTGGCGTTCAGGGCCGGCACGTAGGCGAGGGCCTGGCCGCCGGCGGCCAGGAAGGCGTCGTGGTTCTCCACCGCGATCTCCTCCAGGGTCTCCAGGCAGTCGACCGCGAAGCCGGGGCAGACCACGTCCAGGCGGCGCACGCCGGCGCGCGCCAGGCCCGCCACGGTCTCGTCGGTGTAGGGGCGCAGCCATTCCTCACGACCGACCCGCGACTGGAAGGAGAGCTGCCAGTCGCCCTCGGCCAGGCCCAGGCGCTCGGCGATCCGCCGGGCGCTGCCCTGGCACTGGCAGTGGTAGGGATCGCCGGCGCGGAAGTAGCGCGCCGGGATGCCGTGGAAGGAGAACAGCAGCCGCTCGCCGCGGCCGTGCGCCTGCCAGTGCGCGCGGACCGATCCCGCGACCGCGTCCAGCCAGGCGTCCTCGCGCCAGTAGTCGTTGACCTGGCGCAGCTCGGGCGGCCAGCGCAGGCCGCGCAGATGGTCGGCGACGGCGTCGAAGACGCTGGCGGTGGTGGTCGCCGAGTACTGCGGGTACAGCGGCAGCACCAGCAGCCGGCGCAGGCCGCGGTCGGCATCCAGGCGGGCCAGGACATCCGGAATCGAGGGATTGCCGTAGCGCATGGCCAGGGCGACCTCGACGCCGTCGGGGACCAGCGCCTGGACGGCGGCGGCCAGGTCCTGGCTGTGGCCGAGCAGGGGCGAGCCGCGCTCGCCCCAGACGCCGGCGTAGGCGTGGGCGGACCGGCGCGAGCGGATCGGCAGGATCACGCCGTGCAGCAGCGGCAGCCAGAACCAGCGCGGCAGCTCGATGACCCGGGGGTCGGAGAGGAACTGCGCCAGGTAGCGGCGCACGGCGCGCGGTGTCGGCGCATCCGGCGTGCCCAGGTTGACCAGCAGGACGGCGGCCCGTTCCGGGCGGGCATGGACCCGGGCGGGGTCGGGCGGGGCGACTGGCGGCATGGCGGGCAGGGTCACCGGGGGAAGACCCGCAGCATAGGCCAAGGCGCCTGACGGCCGCGTCCAGGCCCGCCGCCCGGCGCCGGGGGTCGGGCGGCGGCAGCGGGCCGGTCGGAACTTGACCACACCGGCATTCCTGCTAGGCTGGCCGTCATAACTAGCAAGCCCTGCGGTGCATTTGGTGATGGCCTCGAACCGGACAGTCGCCGGTTTCCTCGTCTGCGCGGTCCTCGGATCCGGCGCGACGGGCGCGCTTGCCCAGCCGTTCGGCTTCATCGTCAACGCCGGCGACCCTACCAGCGACGGCACCCACGACAACCTGTGGCGGGTCAACCTGGCCTCCGGCAGCGCCGACCGCATCGGGCCGCTGAACCTGACCGCCCCCGGCTCCAACGTGATCCAGTCCGATGTCGAGGGCCTGGCGCTGGAGACCAGCACCTTCCTCTATGGCGTCAACGACGCCAGCAAGTCGCTGGTCACGATCTCCACCAGCCAGGGCACCGCCACCACCCTGGACCGGCCGATCGACAACCTGCGCCTGGGCACCGGCGGCGAGCTCGACCCCGGCCTGGCGTTCGACTGCCAGGGCCGGCTGCTGATGGTCTCGCCGACCCGGCGCAGCCTCTACCGGCTGGACAAGCTGAGCGGCCAGGCCACGGTGATCGGTGCCGAGGGCCGCCTGGGCGTGCGCATCGCCGACATCGCCGTGCGCGGCGACGAGGCCTTCGGCATCGGCATCGCCGGCGACGAGGGCCTGTACCGGATCGACACGGCCAACGGCACCAGCACCCTGGTCGGCCGGTTCTCCAGCGACATCGTCCTGGCCAATGCCGGCATGGACTTCGACACCGCCGGCAACCTCTGGGCGGTCGGCCACATCGTCGACGGCCAGGGCCAGCCGCAGCCCAGCCGCATCCTGCGCATCGACCGCGCCACCGGCGCCGCCACCCCCGGCCCGACCACCCGGACCGGCGTCAAGGGCCTGGCGATCACGCCGACCCGCTGCGACGTCTCCGGCACGCCGCCGCCGGCGCCGCCGGTCGGGGTCCCGGTCACGTCCTGGCCGGGCCTGCTGCTGCTGGCCCTGGTCCTGCTCGGCGCCGGCCTGCGCCGCCGTCCGGCCTGACCCGACCCCGGATCGCGAGCCGCAACCGCGCCCGCTGCCTCGGCCGCCACGGCCCTGCGGCCCCGCTCCGTCCCGGTCCCGGCGATCGCGCGTTAATCCGCCATTGCCCGCGACCCCGGCATAGTGCCCGGGTCCCCATCTGCCGAGGTCCGCCATGACGCGCCTGCGCCTGTTCCTGCTCACCCTGATGCCGCTGGCCCTGGCCCTGCCGGCCCAGGCCAATCCCAGCCTGGTCGCCAAGGCCGAGGACGCCGTCCGCGTGCTCGACGAGGTGATGCGGATGCCCGAGAGCGCCCTGCCCCAGGCCATGCTGCGCGACGCCCACGCGATCGCCGTGATCCCCGACGTGGTCAAGGCCGGCCTGGTGCTCGGCGGCCGCCATGGCCGCGGCCTGCTGTCGGTGAAGAGCCCGGACGGCACCTGGAGCAACCCCAGCTTCATCCGCCTCAGCGGCGGCAGCGTCGGCTGGCAGGCCGGCGTCCAGGCCACCGACGTGATCCTGGTGTTCCGCAGCCAGCGCGGCGTCGACACCATCGTCAACGGCAAGTTCACCATGGGCGCCGACGCCTCGGTCGCGGCCGGCCCGGTCGGGCGCAGCGCCGCCGCCTCCACCGACGGCCAGCTGCGCGCCGAGATCTACTCGTACTCGCGCAGCCGCGGCCTGTTCGCCGGTGTCGCCCTGGACGGCAGCGTGATCAGCATCGACCACCGCTCCAACCAGCGCATCTTCGGGCGCAACGTCACGCCGCGCCGGATCTTCGAGGGCGGCGTCGCCAACGTGCCGGGCGCGGTGGTCGACTTCCGCGACCGCCTGGAGGAATACACCAGCCGCTGAGCCCGCGGCCGTTGCTGCCAGCGACCGGCGGAGCCGTCCCGCCCGCGCACCGATCCAACCATCGCAAGGGCCGTGCGCTACCATGGACGGCCCGCCCGCAGGAGCATGAGCCATGGGTTTCACAAGCATCTGGCACTGGCTGATCGTGCTGCTGGTGGTGGTGCTGCTGTTCGGCACCAAGAAGCTGCGCAACCTCGGCGGCGACCTCGGCGAGGCGATCCGCGGCTTCCGCAAGGGTCTGTCCGGGGACGAGGACAAGGCCAAGCTGGAGGCCGACCCGCCGCCGTCGGCCGAGACCAGGTCGGACCGCCAGGAGGCCGGCCGCGGCGAGCGCCGCGACTGAGCCGGCGGCCGCACCCGCCGTCATGTTCAACCTGAGCATGCCCGAGCTGGCGCTGATCGGCGTGGTCGCCCTGCTCGTGCTCGGCCCCGAACGCCTGCCCGGCGCCGCCCGTACCGCCGGGGCGCTGCTGCGCCGTGCCCAGCGCAGCTGGTCGGGCCTGAAGTCCGACATCGAACGCGAACTGGCCGCCGACGAGCTCAAGCGCGAGCTCGACAAGGGTCGCCAGGCCCTGCGCGACGACGAGGCCATGGCCAGCCTGGCGCGCCTGCGCGACGACCTGGCCGGGCGCGGCAGCGATGGCGGCGACCCGAAACCGCCGGCGACGCCAGCCGATGAGCGCCCCTGATCCGGAGGCCGGCCAGGACGCCGAGCTGAGCTTCATCGAACACCTGACCGAGCTGCGCAACCGCCTGCTGCGCGCGGTGGCCGCGGTCCTGCTGGTGTTCGTGCTGCTGGTGCCGTTCGCCCGCCAGATCTACGCGGTGCTGGCGCAGCCGCTGCTGGGGCGCCTGCCCGAGGGCAGCCAGCTGGTCGCCATCGAGGTCGCCGGGCCGTTCCTGACGCCGATCAAGATGGCCTTCTTCGTCGCCCTGCTGGCGACCATGCCCTACATCCTCTACCAGGCCTGGGCCTTCGTGGCGCCCGCCCTGTACCGGCACGAGAAGCGGCTGGCGGTGCCGTTGCTGGTGTCCAGCACCCTGCTGTTCTACCTGGGCTGCGCATTCGCCTTCTTCCTGGTGATGCCCGTGGTCTTCACCTTCATCGCCAGCATGACCCCGGAAGGGGTGGCGATGATGACCGACATCGGCCGCTACCTGGACTTCGTGCTGATGCTGTTCCTGGCGTTCGGGCTCAGCTTCGAGGTGCCGGTGGCCACCGTCATAGTCGTCGCCACCGGCTGGATGGACGTCGCACGGCTGCGCAGCAGCCGCCCCTACGTGATCGTCGGCGCCTTCGTCATCGGAGCCATCGTCACGCCGCCCGACGTGCTCTCGCAGATCATGCTGGCGGTGCCGATGTGGCTGCTGTTCGAGCTCGGCCTGATCGCCGCCGCCCGCCTGGTCGTGCGACGCGGCGACGCGGGCGGCTGAGCCTGGAGCGTCGCCGCGACGCCCGTCGGCAGCGGCGGGACGAAGCCGGGGCGCGACGACCGCCGCCAGCCCCGGCCGGGACGTGATTTCACTGCGCAACTTGTGCTATAAGGCGCCATTGCGGGCATCCGGTCGCATTGGTCCGGTTGTCCGCAATGGCGACGCGTTTCACCTGTGGACTCCGGGGGTCGCGCCCCGACTCCACGCGCCTTGCGGCAAGGGTGTGCGCGCCGCCTGCGGCCCGGTCCCGACTGGGGCCGGACGGCTCTCGACCATTCCTACCATTCCAACGAGATCACCCGACCATGAGCACCGAACCCGCCGATGACACCCGCGACGCCAGCCTGCGCGTCGCCAAGCGCTACCGCGATTCCCTGAAGGCCGTTGCCGCCGTGATGGGGCGTCCGCTCTACGACGTCACCAACGAGGCGATCGAGCTCTACCTCGAGACCCTCAAGCTCAACGACACCATCAAGCAGTGGCGCACGCGCGCGCGCGCCAACGCCGCCGCGGTGACCCCGAAGAAGCGTCCGGCCAGCAAGCGCGCCGCCGGCTGACGCCGTTCCACCGGCGGGGGCGCGTCCTGCGCCCTTGCCGGGATAGGGGCGCACGGCTCCGCGCGCCCCCGCGATCCCGCCTTCGTCCCCTCGCACGCGACCGCGCCCGCGGCGTGGACGGCACCCGCCACAGCCCGTTCCCTCTCCCCGGAGCGGGTCCCCGCGCCAACCCACCGGCGCCCGCCCGCCTGCCGGAAGTCCACCCTCCTGGTCGTTCGTGCAGCCACCCGCCGTCCCGCGCATGTCCGGACAGGCGCCAGGCGATTCAACCGCTTGCGCCCCAGCACCGCCGGACCGGCATTCGTGGCCGCAGCCGGCAAGCCGTGCTCCGGCCGCACGCCGGCCGCGGGCGACCGGCACCCCGCCGCTATACTTTCAGGCTTTGCCGCCGAGCCCGGAGCGCGCGTGGACGCCCTTTCCTTCCAGGACCTGATCCAGACCCTGAACCGCTACTGGGCGGCGCAGGGCTGCGTGCTGCTGCAGCCGCTCGACACCGAGGTCGGCGCCGGCACCTTCCACCCGGCCACCTTCCTGCGCGCGCTCGGGCCCGAGCCCTGGAACGCCGCCTACGTGCAGCCCAGCCGCCGCCCCACCGACGGCCGCTACGGCGACAACCCGAACCGCCTGCAGCACTACTACCAGTACCAGGTGGTGATGAAGCCGAACCCGGACGACATCGTCGAGCTGTACTTCGAGTCGCTGAAGGCGCTCGGCGTCGACCCGCTGGTGCACGACCTGCGCCTGGTCGAGGACAACTGGGAGTCGCCGACCCTGGGCGCCTGGGGCCTGGGCTGGGAGGTCTGGCTGAACGGCATGGAGGTCACCCAGTTCACCTACTTCCAGCAGGCCGGCGGCCTGGAGTGCCGGCCGGTCACCGGCGAGATCACCTACGGCCTGGAGCGCCTGGCGATGTACCTGCAGGGCGTCGAGAACGTCTACGACCTGGTCTGGACGGTCGGCCCGCAGGGCCCGGTGACCTATGGCGACGTGTTCCACCAGAACGAGGTCGAGCAGAGCACCTACAACTTCGAGCACGCCGACGTGCCGTCGCTGCTGGCCTGGTTCGACACCTGCGAGGCGCAGGCCGCGCGCCTGGTCGATCTGGGCCTGCCGCTGCCCGCCTACGAACAGGTCTGCAAGGCCTCGCACACCTTCAACCTGCTCGATGCCCGGCGCGCGATCTCGGTCACCGAGCGGCAGCGCTACATCCTGCGGGTGCGCACCCTGGCGCGGGCGGTGGCCGAGTGCTACCACGCGCAGCGCGAGAAGCTCGGTTTCCCCGGCCTGAAGAACGGGCGAGCCGCCGCCTGATCCGGCACGATCCACCCCGCCGGCGCGCCGCGCGCCGGCACCGGCCGCGCCCGGCGCGACCCTCCAGGCACCAGGACACACCATGAGCCAGACACTGCCGTTGCTGATCGAACTGGGCTGCGAGGAGCTGCCGGTCAAGGCCCTGCCCGGGCTGGCCGCGGCGCTGGCCGACGGCGTGCACGCCGGGCTGGCCGCGCAGGGCATCGAGCTGCCGCGCGACGCCCTGCGCGCGCTGTACACGCCGCGCCGCCTGGCGGTGCTGGCCGACGCAGTGCCGGCCCTGCAGCCGACCCGGCAGACCGAGCTGCCCGGTCCCTACCTCAACATCGGCCTGGACGCCGACGGCCAGCCGACCCGCGCCCTGCTCGGCTTCGCGCAGAAGGCCGGGGTCGACTGGACCGCTCTGGCCCGCGGCACCGACGCCAAGGGCGAGCGCTTCGTGCTGCGCCAGGAGAACCCGGGGCGCGCCACCGCCGAACTGCTGCCCGAGGTGCTGGCCGCCGCGGTCAGGGGGCTGCCGATCCCCAAGCCGATGCGCTGGGGCGACCACGAGCACGCCTTCATCCGCCCGGTGCACTGGCTTGTGGTGCTGCTCGGCGGCGACGTCGTCGACATGGAACTGCTGGGCGTGCGCAGCGGGCGGACCTCTTACGGCCATCGCTTCCATCATCCGGCGGCGGTCGCGCTGGGCACGCCGGGCGAGTACATGGACGCGCTGGAAAGAGCGAAGGTGATGGTCGATCCCGCGCGGCGCGCCGCCGCGATCGAATCCCTGGTCGACGCGGCCGCACGTGCGGCGGGTGGCCGGGCCCGCATCGACGCCGGCGTGCTCGAGGAGGTCAACTGCCTGGTGGAATGGCCGGTGGCGGTCGCCTGCCGCTTCGGGTCGGAGTTCCTGCGCGTGCCGCAGGAGGCCCTGGTGCTCACCATGGAGACCAACCAGAAATTCTTCCCGGTGCTGGACGGGCGCGGCCAGCTCACCGAGCACTTCATCGGCATCGCCAACATCGCGTCCGCCGACCCGGCGCAGGTGCGCCAGGGCTACGAGCGCGTGATCCGCCCGCGCTTCGCCGACGCCGCCTTCTTCTTCGACGAGGACCGCAAGCAGGGCCTGTCGGCGATGAACGGGGAACTGGCCACGGTCACCTACCAGGCGAAGCTGGGCAGCCTGGCCGACAAGGCGGGCCGCGTCGCCGAGCTGGCGGCAGAGATCGCGCCTGCTGCCGGCGTCGATTCAAGATTGGCACGCCGCGCAGCACTGCTGTCCAAAGCGGACCTGCGCTCTCGCCTGGTCGGTGAATTCCCGGAACTTCAAGGCATTGCGGGACGCTACCTAGCTGTTGAGGATGCAGCTCTTGCAGACCTTACTGAAAGTGACCGTCAAGCATTGGCAGTGGCACTGGACGAGGTCTACATGCCACGCAATGCTGGAGACGGCATCGCTGGCTCCCCGCTGGGACGTGTGTTGGCAGTGGCCGAGCGGCTGGACACGCTCGCCGGTGGCTTCGCGGCAGGACTCCGGCCGACCGGCAACAAGGATCCCTTCGCCCTGCGTCGAAGTGCGCTTGGCCTTGCCCGCTCACTTATCGAGAGCGACCTCGATCTCGATGTGACGGTTCTACTCGGGAACGCGATGGCCCTTGTGGAGGACGGCATGATCCGTGTCGCTGCACGCCATCAACGAGAGGCGACGGACCGCGCTCGTGACGAGGGCGTCCAAGTGTCCGCCAAGCAGTCCGGCACCATTGCGCTGCCCTCTCCCGGGGTGCTGAAGGAAGTCGGGGACTTCGTTGTCGAACGACTTCGCGGCTACTACGAGCAGCGCGACGGCTACGACACCCTGGTGTTCGATGCCGTGGCCGCCCTGCCGACCGGCTCCCTGGTCGACTTCGACCAGCGCTACCGCGCCCTGCTGCCGTTCGTGGGCGACGAGGCCTTCGCGGCGCTGGCCGCCGCCAACAAGCGCTGCGGCAACCTGCTGCGCAAGGCCCAGGAGGCCGGCGAAGCCGTCCCCGATGCGGTCGACCCGGCCCGCTTCGAGGTCGACGCCGAACGCGACCTGGCCGCGGCGCTGGCCGCCGCCGAGGACGACACCGCGCCGCTGTTCCAGGCCCGCCGGTACGAGGCGGCGCTGACCCGCCTGGCCGCGCTGCGGCCGGCGGTCGACGCCTTCTTCGACCAGGTGATGGTGATGGCCGAGGACCCGGCCGTGCGCGGCAACCGCCTGGCCCTGCTCGCGCGCCTGCACGGCCTGTTCGGCCGGATCGCCGACATCGGCCGGCTGGCCGGCTGAGGGCGAAGCCGGCCCGGCACCGGGCGCGCCCGGACGCCGGTGCATCGACCCGGCGGTAACGGTCGCGGTGCTAACGTGCCGGCTTTCCCCAAGGAGACCGGCCATGCTCAGGATCGCCTTCATCGTCGGCAGCACCCGTCCCGGCCGCAAGGCCCGCGACGTCGCCCGCTGGGCGCACGGCCTGGCCGGCAAGCGCGGCGACGCGGACTACGCGGTCGTCGACATCGCCGACTTCGACCTGCCCCTGCTGGACGAGCCGGTGCCGCCCTCGCAGGGCAAGTACAGCAAGGACCACACCCGCGCCTGGTCGGCGGCGGTCGCGCCGTTCGACGGCTACGTGTTCGTCACCCCCGAGTACAACCACGCCACCTCGGGCGCGCTGAAGAACGCCATCGACTTCCTCTACAAGGAATGGAACAACAAGGCGGCCGGCTTCATCGGCTACGGCAGCGCCGGCGGCA
The DNA here is from genome assembly GCA_002344355.1 of Proteobacteria bacterium UBA2363. Taxonomy (GTDB): domain Bacteria; phylum Pseudomonadota; class Gammaproteobacteria; order Xanthomonadales; family UBA2363; genus Pseudofulvimonas. The sequence continues at coordinate 24,885 of DDTN01000002.1, forward strand.
GCCGCGCCATCGAGAACCTGCGCGCGATCTGCTCGGAACTGCAGATCGCCCACGTGCGCAGCCAGGTGATGCTATCGCTGTTCACCGACTTCGAGGAATTCACCCGCTTCAAGCCGGCCGCGCACCACGAGAAGTCGGTGAACGCCCTGCTCGACCAGCTGCTGGCCTGGGCCGGCGCCCTCAAGACCCTGCGCTGAGCGCGCCGTTGCCGGGAAGCGCCTTGCCGCCCGGCGCCGCTGCCGCAGCGCGCCCGGGCGCCAGCGGTTTCCGGCGCTGGCGGCGGTCTCGCAGCGCGCGTCGGCAGGGGACGGCGGCGGCCGGGATCAGCGCAGGGCGGCGTTGATCTTCGCCAGGGCCGCGGCGCCCGGACACAGCTCGGCGGCGCCGAGCTGGTTGAGCGGCGTGGCCACCGTGCCCAGGTGGCCGTGCAGGTCGGTTGCCGCCGGATCGACGTGCAGCAGGCCGGTGACCACCTCGCCGCGCGCCTGGTGCAGGTTGACGTAGGCCATCGCCGCCAGGCGGTCGGTCGGGTCGTAGTCCGGGTCCAGCTTGCGCAGGCGCAGCACGCTGCCGTCGTGCTGGACCACGTCGATCGCCTCGCCCGGGTCGTAGTCGACCGCGATCGCCGCGCGGCCCTCGATCACGTCGAGGCGGTTGACCGCGTCGTTGTGCTCGCGCACGTAGTCGTAGCTCTTGGTGCTGCCGGCGTGGTTGTTGAAGGCCACGCAGGGGCTGATCACGTCGAGGATGGCGACGCCGCGATGGCCGAGCGCGCCCTTGATCAGCGGCACCAGTTGCGCCTTGTCGCCGGAGAAGCCGCGTGCCACGTAGGTGGCGCCCAGCTGCAGGGCCAGGCCGACCAGGTCGATCGGCGCGTCCGAGTTGGCGACGCCGCGCTTGGACACCGAGCCCTGGTCGGCGGTCGCCGAGAACTGGCCCTTGGTCAGGCCGTACACGCCGTTGTTCTCGACGATGTAGGCCATGTCGACGCCGCGCCGGATCGCGTGCACGAACTGGCCCATGCCGATCGAGGCGGAATCGCCGTCGCCGGACACGCCGAGGTAGGTCAGCCCGCGGTTGGCCAGGTTGGCGCCGGTCAGCACCGAGGGCATGCGGCCGTGCACGGTGTTGAAGCCGTGCGAGTTGCCCAGGAAGTAGTCCGGCGTTTTGCTGCTGCAGCCGATGCCGGACAGCTTGGCGACCCGGTGCGGCTCGATGTCCAGCTCCCAGCAGGCCTGGATGATCGCCGCCGAGATCGAGTCGTGACCGCAGCCGGCGCACAGGGTGGAGACCTTGCCCTCGTAGTCGCGCCGGGTGTAGCCGACCGCGTTGCGGGACAGGCTGGGGTGGTGCAGCCTGGGCTTGGCGATCCAGGTCATGTCACGCGCTCCGGTTGCGGGCGGACCGGGCTGGCGCCCAGCACCGCGGTGATCGCGTCGACGATGAAGCGCGCGGTGATCGGCGTGCCGTCGTAGTGCAGCACCGGGACCAGGCGCGCCGGATCGACGCCGAACTCGTTGACCAGCAGCATGCGCATCTGGCCGTCGGCGTTCTGCTCGACCACGAACACGCGCTCGTGGCCCTCGATGAACTCCAGCACCGACTGCGGGAACGGGAAGGCGCGCAGGCGCAGGGCATCCAGGTGCAGGCCGGCGGCGGCCAGCGCGGCCAGCGCCTCGGCCATCGCCGGGCTGGTCGAGCCGTAGTGGATGACGCCGGCGCGGGCGCCCTGGGCCGCCGCGGCCGGCACCGGCGCCGGCACCAGACCGGCGGCGGTGCGCCACTTCCGGCGCAGCCGCTCGATGTTGTAGACGTAGTCGGGGCCGCGCTCGGAGTAGCGCGCCCAGGGATCCTTGGTGGTGCCGCGGGTGAAGAAGGCGCCGCGGGTCGGGTGGGTGCCCGGCCAGGTCCGCCAGGGGATGCCGTCGCCGTCGGCGTCCAGGTAGCGTCCGAACTCGCGGCCGTCCTCCAGCTGCTCTGCGGACAGCACCTTGCCGCGGTCGTACCGGCGCGCATCGTCCCAGGCCAGCGGCGCGCACAGCCGCTGGTTCATGCCGATGTCGAGGTCGGTCATCAGGAACACCGGTGTCTGCAGGCGGTCGGCCAGGTCGAGGGCGTCGGCGGCGAACGCGAAGCACTCGGTTGGATCCTCGGGAAACAGCATCACGTGCCGGGTGTCGCCGTGCGAGGCATAGGCGCAGGACAGCAGGTCGGCCTGCTGGGTGCGGGTCGGCATGCCGGTCGACGGCCCGCCGCGCTGGACGTTGACGATGGTTGCCGGGATCTCGGCCATGTAGGCCAGGCCGATGAACTCGGTCATCAGCGACACGCCCGGGCCGGAAGTCGCCGTGAACGCGCGGGCGCCGTTCCAGCCGGCGCCCACCACCATGCCGATCGAGGCGATCTCGTCCTCCGCCTGGATGATGGCGTGACGGTTGCCGTCCTCGCCGGCACGGAACTTCTGGCAGTACTTCTGGAACGCCTCGGCGACCGAGGACGAGGGCGTGATCGGGTACCAGGCGCACACGGTGGCGCCGCCGTAGACCATGCCCAGCGCCACCGCGGCGTTGCCCTCCATGAAGATGCGCTCGCCGACCGCGTCGGCGGCGCGCACCTGCAGGCCGATGCCGTCCGGGAAGTGCGCCAGGGCGTGGGCGCGGCCGAGGTCCAGGGCGCCGAGGTTGGCCTCCAGCAGCTTTTCCTTGCCCCGGTACTGCTCGCCGACCAGGCGCACGATGGCCTCGCGGTCGATGCCCAGCAGCACCGACAGCACGCCCAGGTACATGATGTTCTTGAACAGCTGGCGCTGCCGCGGGTCCTGGTAGTGCTCGGCGCAGATCCGGGTCAGCGGCACGCCGAGCACGACGATGTCGTCGCGCAGGCGGCCCGGCGGCAGCGGCCGGCTGCTGTCGTACAGCAGGTAGCCGCCCGCAGGGAGCTCGGCGACGTCGGCGTCCCAGGTCTGCGGGTTCATCTGCACCAGCAGGTCGACGCCGCCGCGCCGGCCCAGCCAGCCGGCTTCGCTGACGCGCACCTCGTACCAGGTCGGCAGTCCCTGGATGTTGGACGGGAAGATGTTGCGCGGGCTGACCGGCACGCCCATGCGCAGGATCGCCCGCGCGAACAGCTCGTTCGCCGAGGCCGAACCGGAACCGTTGACGTTGGCGAACTTGACGACGAAGTCGTTGACCGCGGCGATCGGCGTCATGCCGCCTCCGGACGGGCGTCGCGGCAGGACCGGCCGGCCTGGGTGGTGTGCAGCAGGAACTTGCGCATGTCCCAGGCGCCGGTCGGGCAGCGCTCCGCGCACAGGCCGCAATGCAGGCAGACGTCCTCGTCCTTGACCATGACCCGCGCCGTCTTCAGCGGCCCGGACACGTACAGGTCCTGCGCCAGGTTGAGCGCCGGGGCGGTCAGCCGCGTGCGCAGCTCGTCCTCCGGCCCGTTCGCGGTGAAGCTGATGCAGTCCATCGGGCAGATGTCGACGCAGGCGTCGCACTCGATGCACTTGCCGTCCTCGAACACGGTCTGCACGTCGCAGTTCAGGCAGCGCTGCGCCTCGCGCCAGGCGGTGGCGTCGTCGAAGCCCAGCTCGACCTCCAGGTCGATGCGGCGCAGGGCCTGCTCGGTCGGCGCCCAGGGGACCTTGTGGCGCTCCTCGGGCGAGATGTCGTTGTCGTAGCTCCACTCGTGGATGCCCATCTTCTGGGAGACCAGGCTCACCGCCGGTGCCGGCCGTTCGCGGGGCTCCTCGCCGCTCAGCAGGCGGTCGATCGACACCGCCGCCTCGTGGCCGTGCGCGACCGCCCAGATGATGTTCTTCGGGCCGAACGCGGCGTCGCCGCCGAACAGCACGTGCGGCAGGCTCGACTGCAGGGTGTCCTTGTCCAGCACCGGCAGGCCCCAGCGGTCGAACTCGATGCCGGCGTCGCGCTCGATCCAGGGAAAGGCGTTCTCCTGGCCGACCGCCACCAGCACCTCGTCGCAGGCGATCAGCTCGTCGGGCTCGCCGGTCGGCACCAGGCTGCGCCGGCCGTCGGCGCCGTACTCGGCGCGCACGCGCTGGAAACGCATGCCGGTCAGCCGTCCGTCCTCGTGCTCGAAGGCCAGCGGCACCCGGTAGTCGAGGATCGGGATGCCCTCGTGCATGGCATCCTCCTTCTCCCAGGGCGAGGCCTTCATCTCGTCGAAGCCCGAGCGCACCACCACGGTCACCGTCTCGCCGCCCAGCCGTCGCGCCGACCGGCAGCAGTCCATCGCCGTGTTGCCGCCGCCGAGCACCAGCACCCGGCGGCCGACCCGCTCGACGTGGCCGAAGTACACCGAGGCCAGCCAGTCGATGCCGATGTGGATGTGCGCGGCCGCCTCCCGGCGGCCGGGAAGGTCCAGGTCGCGGCCCCGCGGCGCGCCGCAGCCGACGAACACCGCATCGTGGCCTTCGGCGAGCAGCGCCTTCATGGACTCGATGCGCCGGCCGCCGACGAACTCGACGCCGAGGTCGAGCACGTAGCCGACCTCCTCGTCGATCACCGGTTCCGGCAGCCGGAAGCGCGGCACCTGGGTGCGCATGAAGCCGCCGGCCTTGGCCTCGGCGTCGTAGACCGTGACCTGGTAGCCGAGCGGCGCCAGGTCGCGGGCGACGGTCAGCGAGGCGGGTCCGGCACCGATGCAGGCGATGCGCCGGCCGTTGCCGCGCGCGGCCTTCTTCGGCATGCGCGCCCTGACGTCGCCCTTGAGGTCGGCGGCGACGCGCTTGAGCCGGCAGATCGCCACCGGCTCCGGCTTCTCGCCGTTGCCCTCCTCGACCCGGCCGCGCCGGCAGGCCGGCTCGCAGGGCCGGTCGCAGGTACGGCCGAGGATGCCCGGGAAGACGTTGCTGCGCCAGTTCACCATGTAGGCGTCGGCATGACGCCCGGCGGCGATCAGGCGGATGTATTCGGGCACCGGCGTATGCGCCGGACAGGCCCACTGGCAGTCGACCACCTTGTGGAAGTAACCGGGGTCGCGGATGTCCGTCGGGTGCACGCCCACCTCCGTGTCATGGCGACCGCCGCCGGCGCCCGCGCGGAACGGCGCGACCCGGGTCGCGACCCGAGTCTAGCCGCCGGCGTGCAGCGGTCATGCTGCGGCGCAACGCCGGCCGCCCCTGCCATCGGTCATGGCAACCGGCCGGCCAGGACCGGCATCGAACCGGCGTTGCCCACCCCTGGAGGATGCCCGCATGCGTCGCCTTGCCCTTTGCCTCGTCCTGCTGTTCGCCAGCCTTCCCGCCAGCGCCGCCGAACCTCCGGCCAGGGTCCTGCTGCTCGGCACCTGGCACTTCGCCAATCCCGGCCTGGACCTGCACAACACCAGGAGCATCGACGTGCTGGAAGCAGCAGCCCAGGAACAGATCGCGACCCTGGTCGAACGGCTGGCCCGGTTCGCCCCGGACCGCGTGTTCGTGGAGTGGCCGGCGGAACTCACCGACCAGCGCTACGCCGCCTGGCTGGCCGACGAGCTGCCGCCCTCCCGCAACGAGGTGGTGCAGCTCGGTTTCCGGCTGGCGCGCCTGCAGGGCCACGCCCGCGTGCACGGCATCGACGTCGAGGGCCGCTTTCCCTTCGAGGCGGTCCTGGACTGGGCGAAGGCCAACGGTCGCGACGGCGAGCTGCTGGCCGGCCAGGGCCAGGTCGCGGCCTGGACCGCGGAAATCGAGGCCCTGCAGCGGAACGAGGGCATCGTCGCGGCGCTGCGTGCCATGAACGACCCTGGGCGCATCGATGCCGGCCACGGCCTCTACATGGCCATGCTGCGGTTCGGCGCCGGCGCCGACCAGCCTGGCGTCGAACTCAACACCGCCTGGTTCGAACGCAACATGCGCATCTGCGCCCAGCTGCTGCAGCAGCTGCAGGCGGGCGAACGCGCCGTGGTGATCTTCGGCGCCGGCCACCTGCCCTGGCTGCGGCGCTGCGTGATCGATAGCCCCGGCGTGGCGCTGGAACCGACGGCGCGCTGGCTGTCTGGCGACTGAGCCGGTCGACCCGCCGGGGCAGCGCGCGGGTGGGCAGGCTGATCGGCGTCCCATGCTGTATATTCGCGATCGCTTATGAAATGGGTCGCCATGGATCGCCGCCGGTTCCTGTCCTCGCTTGCCGCCGCCGCAATGCTGCCGTTCGCGGCGGTGACGCCTGTCCAGGGCCAGACCCGTCCGCGGCTCAGGCTGGCCCCTGTCCGGACGATCCACCGGGGCGGCCAGCCTGTCGTGCTGTCCGCGGCACCGGGCAGCTACGACCTGGGCGCCGGTCCCCGCCCCGGCGCCCTGCTGTTCAACCAGCAGTGGCCGTCGCCGACCCTGCGCGTCGCGCAGGGCGGCGAATTCGACCTGCGCCTGGACAACGGCCTCGATGAGCCGACCATCGTCCACTGGCATGGCCTGACCCCGCCGGCGGACATGGACGGCCACCCGATGGCCTCGATCCCCGCCGGTGCCAGCCGCGACTACGGCTTCGTGGTGCACGACCGGCCCGCGACGTACTGGTACCACCCGCACCCGCACCACCGTACCGCGTTCCAGGTCTACCACGGGCTGGCCGGCTTCCTGCTGGTCGAGGACGGCCTCGACGAGACGCGCGGACTGCCCACCGGCAGCCGCGACCTGCCGCTGTTGCTGGCCGACAAGCGGATCAGCGCGGGCAGCCTGCAGTACGCACCGGCGATGCCGGACATGATGGTCGGCTTCCTGGGCAACACGGTGCTGGTCAACGGCGCCCAGTCGCCGGTGGCGACCGTGGAACCGGCGGTCCTGCGCCTGCGCCTGCTCAACGGCTCCAATGCGCGCATCCTGAATCCGGCGTTCGCGGACGGCCGGCCGTTCTGGCTGGTCGGTACGGACGGCGGCCTGCTCGATGCGCCGGTGCCGGTGACCAGCGTGCCCCTGGCGCCGGGCGAGCGCGTCGAAGTCCTCATCGACCTGCGCGGGGAAGCCGGCAACACCCTGGCGTTCGTCAGCGCGCCGCTGGCGATCACCGCCACCCTGCCGCCGGCCATCGCGATGCCGCCGCAGGGCAGTGCCTTCCCGCTCCTGCAGTTCGACGTCTCCGCACCCCTGTCCGGTCCACCGGGCGCCATTCCCGCAGGCTTCGAACCGATGCCCGGACCGGCGCCGGGACCGGCCCCGGTGCGGACCTTCCTGCTCGGCCAGCAGGGCGCCATGCACCTGATCAACGGCACCAGCTACGAGGGCGGGCGCATCGATTTCCTGGTGCCCCTGGGCGCCACCGAAACCTGGCGCTTCATCAACCAGGGCAACCAGCCGCATCCGATGCACATGCACGGCAGCCGGTTCCGCGTGACCGCCCGGAGCGGAACGCCGCTGGCCAGCGATGCCGGATGGAAGGACACGGTCCTGGTGCGGGTCGGCGAGACCGTCGACGTGCGCCTGTCCTTCGAGGTTCCCGGCCTGTTCGTCCTGCATTGCCACAACCTCGAACACGAGGACGAGGGGATGATGCAGAACTTCGTGGTGGGTGACGGCCTGTTCGCGGACGGCTTCGAGGCCGGCGGCTGATTCCCCCGGTCACCGGTCCGGCGTGGCTGTCGCGCACCGCCGCGGCCTGCCCGGCCGGTCGCCGGGCAGGCCGCGGCCGCCGTCAGGGCTGCACCGGCAGCATCGCGTACCCGGGCGGGACCGCCATCGAGAACAGCGCCGGGTCCAGTCCGCCGGGCGGATCGAACTCGAAGCCGATGTCGACCAGCGAGTGGCCGTCGACGGTCAGTTCCAGCGGCAGGCCTTCCTCGGTGGCCCACAGCAGCACGCGGGTGCCGTCGACCTCCAGTGCCCAGCCCCAGGCGGTGCGCCCGCCGATCAGGCGCGGCTCCGGAAGGCGGTCGGCCAGGCCCTGGTAGTCGCGGATCTCGGCGATCCAGGCCATGGGATCGATGTCGCCCAGGAGGTCCTGGACCGGCAGCGGGAACTGCAGGGCCTGGCGCGTGCCGTGCAACAGGGTCAGGGCCTGGCCGGCGACCGGGTCGACCACCACGCTGACCTCGCCCTCGACATCGACACGGACCTGGCCGCTGCGCAGCATCGCCACCTGCACGCTCTGGCCTGCGAGGTCGCCGGCGCCGGGCTGGTCGATGCGCATGCGCAGCGCCTGGAAGTCGGCGAGATGGCGCTGCACGGCCGCGAAGGCGTGGCCGTTGCCGTTGCCGGGCAGGACCAGCAGGGCCAGCGCCAGCACCAGGCAGGCGCTGCCGGCCAGGGCCCACAGGCCGCCGTGCAGCGGCCGCCGCGTCCGCGCCGGGCGGGCCGCCAGGCGGGCCAGCAGGCGCTGCTGCGCGCGGTCGCCGGTGCCGGCGTCGGGTGCGCTCGCGCGAAGGGCGGTGGCCGCGCGTGCCAGGCGCGGGTCGAGGGCGGCGTCATCGAGGGCGGTCATGGCAGCTTCTCCGGTTCGTTGGCAGTCCAGGGGGTGATGTGTGCGCACAGGGCTCGGCCGGCGCGATGCAGGCAGACGGCGACATGGCCGGGAGCGATGCCCAGGGCGCGGGCGATCGCGGCGTTGTCGAGGCCATCGAGATGGCGCAGGGCGAAGCACTGGGCCTGCAGGCGCGGCAGGCGGGCGAGGCGGGCGCGCAGCCATGCGGCCTGTTCGGCCTGGTCGGCATGCTGGTCGGGCTGCGGCACCGACGCGCCCAGCGCCTGCAGCGCGACCTCCGGCAGCAGTCGCAACCAGCGGCGCTGCCGGCGCAGGCGGTCGATCGCCATCCGGGTGGCGCTGGTCGCCAGGAACGCCGGCCAGTTGCCGACCTCGGGCACCGGACGCTCCAGCAACTGCACGAACAGGTCCTGCTGCACGTCCTCGGCCTGGGCGGCATCGCCGAGGACGCGGAACGCGGACAGGAACACGGTGCGGCCGTAGGCGCCGGCCAGTTCGGCCACGCGCGGCGGGTCGAGCGGGATGCTCATCGACGGCGCGGCCAGGGACAGGGTGGGAGGTGGCATGGGTGCTCCTTGCTTGGGCACCCTTCAGACGCCTGGCGCATGCCTGCCATTACAGGACCCCTCGGCATCCGGCCCGTCGGCATCCGCGCGCAGGGGTGACCGCCGGGACGCGGGACCGTGTCCGGCAGGGCGCGGCGCCGATGCGTCGACTACCCCATGGCGCGCCGGCGGCCGGACGACCCGGCCGCCGTGGCGCACGGCTCAGCCGCCCGGCGCCACCCGCTTGCCCTTGAGGTGGGTGTCGAGGAAGGCCAGCACGCGGGCGTAACCCTCGATCTGGTTCTTCTTGCGGGTGAAGCCGTGGCCCTCGTCGTCGAACAGCACGTACTCGACCGGCACGCCGCTGGCGCGCACCGCGGCGACGATGTCGTCGCTCTCGGCCTGGATGACGCGCGGGTCGTTGGCGCCCTGCAGGACGATCAGCGGCCGGACGATCTTGTCGGCATGGAACAGCGGCGAGGTCGCGATCAGGAACTCGCGGTCGCGCTCGGGGTGGCCGATCTCCGCGTACAGGGCCTCGCGCTGGCTCTCCCACCACGGCGGGATGCTCTCCAGGGTTCGGATCCAGTTGCTGACGCCGAAGATGTTGACGCCGACGTCGAACTCCTCCGGGTGGAAGGCCAGCGCCGCCAGCGTCATGTAGCCGCCGTAGCTGCCGCCCATGATGCCGATCCGGTCGCCGTCGACCCAGTCCTGGGCGGCCAGCCACTTGCGCGCCTCCAGGCAGTCCCACAGCGGCTCGCGGCCGTGCCTGCCGTCGTCGGCGGCGAAGAAGGTCTTGCCGTAGCCGGAGCTGCCGCGGTTGTTGATGCCGAGCACCGCGTAGCCGTTGTTGGCCAGGTACTGGGCCACGTAGTTCCAGGAGCGGGTGGTCTGGCCGCCCGGGCCGCCGTGCACCAGGACGATCGCCGGCACCGGCGTGCCGGCGCTGGCCTGGTGCGGCTTCCACAGGATGTTGGGGATCTCCATGCCGTCGAAGCTGGGGAAGCGCACCACGGTGGAATCGACCAGGTCGGCCGGATCGATCGCCGGGTTCAGCGCCTTCACCAGTTGCCGCGGCTCGCCGCCCAGCTCCAGGGCGTAGAGGTCGCTGGGCTGGCGGTCGCCGTTGAGGTAGAAGGCCAGGCGCTGTTCGGAGCGGGCCATCGACAGGCCGCGGATCTCGCCGGCCGGCAGCGCCGGCAGCGGCACCCGGGCGCCGCTGGCGGCCTCGTACAGCTCGACCATCACCGAACCGTCGGCATTGATGCCGACCGCCCGGTAGCGACCGTTGTGCGAGTAGCTGGCGTAGACGATGTCCCAGTCGGCCTGCTGGACGTCGGCGTGTTCGCCGCTGGCCAGGTCGAAGCGGCGCAGGCGGAAGAACTCGCTGCCGTCGTTGCTGGTGTACAGCAGGTGGCTGGCGTCCGGCGCGAAGTCCTCGACCGCGAACTGGGCGTTGCCCTCGTGCGGGCTCAGGTGCGTGGTCTCGCCGCTCTGCCGGTCGTGCAGGTAGATGTCGTTGTTGACCGTGGTGTCCGGCTTGGCCAGCGCGATGTAGCGGCCGTCGCCGCTGACCGGACCGGGCTGGAAGCCGGTGTCGTTGCGGAAGATCAGCTCGCGCGCGTAGCTGCCGGCGTCGTAGGCGTAGACGTCGAAGTAGCGCGCGTCGCGCTCGTTGCTGAGCACGAAGAAGCGGTCGCCGTCCTGGCTGAAGCCGGCGAACATCGCCTTCAGGTTCTCGCCGGGCGTCAGGTCGCGCTCGCTGCCGTCGGCCTCGACGACGTACAGGTGGTTGAGCTCGTTGCCGCCCTGGTCGCGGGTCAGCAGGATGCGGTCGTCGGCCGGGAAGAAGGCGACCGCGAAGCTGTTGTCGCCGCTGCCTTCGGTCACCGCCGTCCACTCGCCGCCGGCCACCGGCAGGTGGTAGACGTTCCAGGTGCCGCTGCGGTTGGACGAGAACAGGATCCGCGACTCGTCGTGCGAGAAGCTGGCGCCGGCGACGCTGGTGCTCTCGACGAAATCCTCGATGCGGTAGCTGCGGGCCGGGCGCTGGACCGCCGGGGCGGCCGGGGTCGCGGCGGGGGTGGCGGCGCTGTCCGGAGGAGGTGCCGGGGCCCGGTCGCAGGCGGCCAGCAGGACGACGCTCAGGGACAGCAGGGACAGTGCGGCTTTCACCGGCAGGCTCCGGACGGGACGGGACGCCCAGCATCGGGCATCGCTGACGCCGCGGAGCGGGCCGGAAGTCATGGCCGGGGCGGGCGCCGGCGGCCGGCGCGCCGGCCGGACCCGCGGGTGGGCCGTGCCCGACGTCCGGAGGTGCGTCCCGGGTCGCCGGAAGCCGTCAGGCCGCGGCCGCCCCGGTGGCTGCCCGCCGCGCCTCAGTCGCCGCCGACGCCGGTGAGCGTCCGGCTCAGCGCCAGCAGCCGGGCCTGGGCCCGGGCGTCTTCCGACTGCGCCGCCAGCGGCGCCGGCTTGCCGTCGACGTAGAAGGCGCCGGGTACCAGGGTCGGCGCGTCGATCAGGGCCATGACCGTGTCGCGGCCCTCGGCCACGGTGGTGCGCGGCGGCACGCCGATGTCGCGGACCATGGTGGTGTCCATCAGGGTGGCCGGGTGCAGCGAGATCATGGTGATGCCGTCGGCGGCGAACGCCGGCGCCAGTGCCGCGGTCATGGTCACCTGCGCCTGCTTGCTCTGGCCGTAGCCGCGGGCGCTGGCCCCGGGTTGCTCCAGCATGACGTCGTCGAAGTCGATGTCGTGGGCGCTGATCGAGGCGACGTTGACCACCCGCGACGGCGCCGCCGCCGCCAGCGCCGGGCGCAGCCGGTGCACCAGGATCCAGCCGGCCAGGTAGTTGACCGCGAACTGCAGTTCGTGGCCGTCCTCGCTGGTCCGCCGCGGCTGGGCGCCGGTGATCGCGATGCCGGCGTTGTTGACCAGCAGGTCGAGCCGCGGGTGGCGGGCGGCGATGGCGTCGGCGAAGTCGCGCACGCCCTGGAGCGAGGCGAAATCGGCGGCGACGAATTCCGCCGAGCCCTGTCCCGCGGCGGCGATCTCGTCGACCACCGCCTGGCCGCGCGCGGCGTTGCGGCCATGGACGATGACGTGCGCGCCCTGCGCCGCCAGCGCCAGCGCCAGCGCGCGGCCCAGGCCGTCGGTGGAGCCGGTGACCAGTACGGTCCTGCCGGCGTCGGCAGGCGGCTCGGCAGCCAGCGCCACCGGCAACGGCGCGACCAGTGCCAGGACCAGGACGAGCAGGCGGATCGGGGCGGTCGGGCGCATCGGGGCGGCTCCAGCGGAAGGCAGGCAGCCGACTATAGACCCGCCCGGCAGGCGCCGCCGCCCGGGACTATGCTGGACGGGCGCCGGCCATCCCGACCGGCGGCCGACGCCCTTCCGGGAGGTGCCCATGGCCACCCTGCGTCCCACCGCGTTCGTCCTTGCCGCCCTCGCCGCGGTCGCCACCCTGGCCCCGGCCACGGGCCGGGCCCAGGTCGTCTACACCGCGACCCTGTCCGGCGCCGCCGAGATCCCGCCCAACGCCTCGACCGGCACCGGCACGGTCACGGTCAGCTTCGATCCGGCCAGCCTGGTGATGGTGGTTTCCACCAGCTTCGCCGGCCTCACCGCCGGCACCACGGCCGCCCACATCCATTGCTGCACCGCCACGCCCGGCGGCAGCAACATCGGCGTCGCCTCTCCCACCCCGAGCTTCCCCGGCTTCCCGGCCGGCGTTCAGGCGGGCAACTACAGCCAGGACTTCGACATGGACGCGCCCGGCAGCTACAACTCCGCCTTCCTTGCCATCCATCCCAACCTGGCGGCCGCACGCGCGGCCCTGGTCGACGCCATGGGCACCGGCCGCGCCTACTTCAACCTGCACACCAGCGCCTTCCCTGGCGGCGAACTGCGCGGCAACCTGTTCGAGCAGCCGATCTTCGCGGACGGTTTCGGGTCCTGACCCGCGCCGGCCGGGCGCGGGACGACCCGGGCCCGTCAGTCGAAACCGTACGCGAACAGCCGGTCGCCGCGTGCCGGCCGGCCGCGCAGGACGACCTGGGCGGCACCGGGTACGCCGTCGACGTTGGCGCGCACCAGCAGCTCGCCCTGGCGGCTGGCCCAGCCGTCGATGCCCGGCGCGGGCGTGTCGAAGAAGTCGTCCCGGATCGCGGTGACCGCGCGCTGCTGCAGGCCGCCCGGCGTCGGCACGCGCACCAGGTCGCCGCCCGCCAGCACCGGCTCGGGCGCGGCGCCCGGGGCCAGACGCCAGACAGCCAGGGCGATCGGGTTGCTCACCTCGGCCAGCACCAGCACGGTGCCGTCGTCGAGCACCTGGGTGTAGGCGAAGCGGCGCCAGCTGCGCCCCGGGGCCGGCGCATAGGCGCCGGTGTCGCCGACGATGGCCAGCGGCTGCGGCGACTGCCCCGGCACGATCCGCCACAGGCCGCGCACCGAGGTGGTGCCGGCCGCGGGCCGGATCGTGGTGTTGAGCAGGGCGACGCCGCCGGCCGCCTGCAGGATCGGCGCGGTGCCCTGGTCGAAGCTGTAGGTGGTGTAGCCGGGGCCGAACTCGCCCTGGGTGCCGTTCAGCCACAGCGGCCGGTTGAGGCCGCCGGCGTGGTGGAAGCCGCCGATGAAGCTGCCGCCGGCGCCGGTGCCGCGTGCCCAGAAGAATGCGCTGCCGTCGTCGCCGACGCGGACGCTGCCAAACTCCGTGAACGTCGCGCCCGGGTCGGCCAGGCCCGGACCCTGGGCCCCCGACACGCCGCTCAGGGCCAACGCCGCCGGCGGCCCGTTGCAGATGCGGAACACCCCGAAGCGGTTGATGCCGCTGCCGGTGACGCGCCAGGCCGCGGCCACCAGCACCTCGCCCCGGCTGCCCGCCACCGGGAACTGGATGAGGCCGCCATTGGCCCCGGCGTGGAAGAAGGCGTTCGCCTCCGTGCCGGGCGACCAGGCCGGGTCGGTCGAGCCTTCCAGCAGGCAGCCGCGATTGCCGGTGCCCGGCACGTGCACGGTCAGGGCCTTCCAGCCGCCGGTCACGTCGGCCTGCAGCAGGGTGCGGCCATCCGGCAGCGCCCGGGCGTTCGGGTAGCTGCCGCTGCCGACGTTGCCGAAGCTGGTGAACTCGATGCCGGGCCCGAAGCCGGGCGCCAGCGCCCCGGACGTGGTCAGCCGGGCGATCTCGAGGTTGCGCTGGCCGTTCCAGGTCCACACGCCGAAGGTCGCGGCATCGGCCGGCTGGGTCGGGTCGCCGGCGCGGGCCCCGAACACCCGGTGCGGCCCGGCACCGGCGTCCTGGCGCCACCACAGGGCACGGAACGTGTGGCCGGCCTCGCCGCCGCTGCGCCCGGGACCGAGGGGGCCGGGGGCCTGCAACTGCGCGTAGGGCACCAGGCCGCCCGGCCGCTGCGCCCACAGCGACTGTTCGCTGCTGCTGGTCCAGCGGGTGAAGCCCAGGGCGCCATCGGCATCGCCCAGGCTGACCTCGCGCAGCTCGTAGGGGCCGGCGGCCGGCAGCAGGGTGGGCAGGACGAGCTCGGCGGCGCTGTTGGCCAGCACGACCTGCCAGGCCGGGTCGGCCGGTTGTGCCTGGATCGCCGGGGCGATGGCGGCGGCGAGGAACACGATTCGTCTGAGCATGGGACTTCTCGAAGCGGGAGGGGAGGTTGGCCGGGCGCCGGACCGGCCGGCGGGCGGCTGCCCCGCGGCGCGGGTCACGCGCCGGCCGGGCGTCCCGCAGCCTGGGCGAAACCGCCGCCGGCGTCGTCGCGGCGGGGCATCGGCGCGGTAACGGAACGGCATCGCCCGCAGCGGAACGCCGGCACCCGGCGCGGCCCGCTGTCGCGCCGGTGGGCGAAGGGCGGAGGGCGCCGGGGTCGGGCGCGGCTCAGAACCGGCGCAGCTCGACGGTGACCGACGGCCCGCCCGCGGTGGGGTCCTGGGGTCCGAACACGAGGGTCGCCCGGTCGGGCCCGGCCAGGGTCATCTGGAAACCCCAGACGTCGCCGACCAGGCGCGTGGCGGGTCGCGCCGGGAGCGCGCAGGCCGGCCAGGGCAGCAGGCCGCAGTTCCAGGGCGCGCCCTCGACGACCACCAGGACGCCGGCCAGGCGGTCCGGCCGCTGCCAGCGGGCCTCGGTGAGCAGGTACCAGGTGGGGCTGCCCGCCGGCGAGAAGTTCAGCCAGTAGCCCCAGACCTGGTCGCGATCGCCGCCGCGGTCGTGGAACAGGAACAGGCCCGAGCCCGGGATGCCGGGATCCGCCCAGCCGCCGGCGACGCCGTAGGCGCCGACCGCATGGCCGCCCGCGTCGGCCGGCTGCACGGCCAGGGCATGCTGGCTCAGCCAGTCGCCGCCGACCTCGACCACCACCACCTCCGCCACCCCGGCGAGCGTCTCGTCGAACCGGACGCCCGGCACCCCGATCCGGAACGGCGTCAGGGCCTGCGGACAGACCCGGTTGTCGATGGCCTCCACCTCAAGGTGCAGGGCGCGGCGCAGGCCGCTGCCGGCGAACGCGGCCAGCCGCGGCAGGCAACCGTCGCGCCAGACGCCGCGCAGCTCCAGGTCCTGGGTGGCCCCGGCCACCACGCTGCCGGCCAGACTGCCGTCCGGCTGCGGCACGCCCAGGGCGAACAGCGGCTCGGCGGCGGCGGCCGGCAGGGCCAGCAGGGCCGCCAGGGGGAACAGGGCGGCCCGGAAGCGATGGAGGGCGGATGCGCGCATGAGGATTCCTGGATCGATCGGGTGGACGGAGCGCCGCGGGACACGTCCGGGGGGGGCGCCCAGGGGAAGACGGTCCGGATCCCGGGATGCCCGCGGCATGGCGGCCACCCTAGGGCGGTGGTCGCCGGGAATCTCCCCGTGCGGGTAACGGAACGGCATCCGCCGGGGGCCGGCGACCGTCCGCCCGGACCGGTCGGACCGCCGGGGCCGGGTCAGCGTGCCGGCGCGGCGGCGGTGCCCGGGAGATCGGCCTGCGCACGGCGGGCCATCGCCACCAGTCGGCTCGGGGCGAAGCCCGCGGCGTCCGCCAGCGCCGGCAGGGACGCATCGAGCAGCTGCCGGCCCCGGCGCGCGTCGCCCTCCAGCAGCGCCAGCAGGCCTTCCTGCACCGCCACCGCCTCGGCCCAGGCGCCGGTGGCGCGCGCCTTCTCCAGCTGCGCCGGCTGCAGGCGCTGCAGCAGCGCGCGGGCGGTGCCGGCATCGCCCATGTCCAGGGCGGCGCCGATGCGGAAATACAGCACGTCGTGAACCTGCGGCGAGTCCTGCCCTGCGGCGGCCTGCAGACCTTCCAGCGCCCTGTCCAGAACCTCGGCTGCCGCGGCCGCATCGCCGGCCTCGTGGAGCGTGCGGCCGAGGTTGGACAGGCTGACCAGGGTCAGGGTGTGCCCTTCGCCCAGCGTCGCCTGCATGCGCGCATGCACCTCCCGGGCCAGCGGCAGGGCGCGTTCCCAGGCGCCCTGCCGGAAGTGCACGCCGAGCAGTTCGCCGAGCAGGCCGAGCACCTGGCTGTGGTCCTCGCCGAAGCGCTCGGCGATCACCGGGCGCGCTTCCGTCAACAGGGCCTCGGCACGGGCCGGATCGCCACCCAGGCTCACCGCCCGCGCCACCCGCAGCTGGGCCAGCGCGCGCAGGCTGGCGTGGTCGCCCGGCCGCTGCGCCAGGTCGGCCATGAACGCCTCGAAGCGGGCGATCGCCTGCCCTGCCTGGCCGCCGAAGGAGAGCGCGTAGATCAGGTCCAGCACCAGGCTGTCGCGCTGGGCACCGCCTTGCGGCCAGATCGCGTCATGCGCCGCCAGCGCCCGTTCCAGCACCGGCGCCGCCTCCGCCAGCGCGCCGGTGGCCATCAGGACGCTGGCCTGCGCCGAGGCCGCATGGAAGGCGCGCCAGTCCGGGGACTCGCCCGCCCGCGGACGCCCCTCGAGCGCCGCCAGCTCCGCCCCGGCCTCGTCGAGGCGCCCGAGCCGGGTCAGCAGCTTGACCCGCATCGCCCGTGCGCGCACGGCGTCGGCCGCCGACTCCGCACCGGCCCCGTCGAAGACCTGCAAGGCTCGCTCGGTCTCGGCCAGCGCCTCCGGCCACAGGTCCAGGGTATTGAACAGGGTCGCGAAGCTGAGCCGCAGCCGGGCGCCGCTGAGCGGCTGGTCGGCGAAGCGCAGCGCGAGGCGGTCGCGCGCCGACAGCAGGACGTCGCGGAACGGCACCTGCGCGCCCTGGCCGGCGAACAGCGGATTGGCCCGGCTGACCAGGTCCTCCTCCAGGAAGCGCAGCATGGCGTTGGCGCGCTGCAGCTGGACCAGCGCCTGGCCGCGCGCCGCATCGGTGCGCTGCTGCAGGCCCAGCACCAGCAGCAGCGCCAGGACCAGCACGGCCAGCGAGGCGACCACCCAGGGCCGGCGCGCACGGCTGCGCGCCAGCGCCTCGCGGGCGCTGGCGATGTCGCGCTCGACGGCCTGCGCGCGCAGGTTCGCGGCGCGCCGCGCATCCAGCGCGCGCAGGGATCCGGCCAGCTCGGCGGCATTGCTGTGGCGCTCGCCCGGGCGGCCGTCGGTGGCGCGGCGGATGTCCTCGCACAGCAGCGGATCGCCGATGTCGCGCTCCCAGCCCGAGGCCATCGGCCTGCGCACGTCGCCGGCCAGCACCTGGAACAGCAGCACCCCCAGCGCATAGACGTCGCTGCGGGTGGTCGAGGGCTGGCCGCCCAGCACCTCCGGCGCGGCGTAGTGCAAGGTTCCCGAACCCAGTTCGCTGCCGACGTTGTCGGTCAGGGTCAGGCCCTGGCCGGTGACGCCCAGCCGGTCCAGGCGGTCGGGCTCGGCAAGGCGGCCGATGCCGAAGTCGGACAGGCGGACCCGCCACTCGCCGGGTCCGCCCTCGACCAGGATGTTGGCCGGCTTGATGTCCTTGTGCAGGACGCCGGCGGCATGGGCGATGGCGACGGCGTCGGCGATCGCCAGGAACAGGTCAAGCCGCTGCCGGCGGTCGATGCCCGCCAGGTGCCGGCCGGCCCACTCGGCCAGGCTTTCTCCGGCCCATGCCAGTTCCAGGAAGTACGGCGGCGCCTCGAAGCGCCAGTCGATCAGTTCGACGAAGCAGCCGGCGTCGCCGGCGGCGGCGTCCAGCACCCGCAACAACGTCGCCTCGCGCTTGAGCTGGCGGATGCCCTCGCTGGCCAGGGCGAACTTGTAGACCCGGCGCTCGCGGGTCTTGGCATGCCCGGCGAGCCAGACCTCGCTGCCGCTGCGCGCGGCCAGGGCCTCGCGCAGCAGGAAGTTCTCGCGGCCGGGCACCGGCTGCCCCGGGGCCAGCGCGAGTTCGATGCGGTGGCCGGTTCCCACCGGCTGACGCGATACCGGGCCGACCAGGCGGTAGCCGACGCGCGCCTGGGTGACGATCTGCGCGGCATTGTCCTCGCCCAGGGCGCGCCGCAACTTGGCGACGGCATTGGCCAGCACCTTCTCGACGGTCACCCGCCCGGCCCAGACCGTGTCCAGCAGCTCGTCCTTGCCGACCACCTCGCCGGCCCGACCCAGCAGGCAGGCCAGCACCTCCAGCGCGCGCCGCTCGACCTCGACCGGCAGGCCGGCGACGCGCAGCTCGAAGCGCGCCTCGTCGAACTCCGCGCTGCCGAAGCGGTAGCTGAAGCGTGGCGCCGGCGGCGCGCCGGCGTCGTTTCCGGCCGGCTGTGCCGCACCGCCCATCGGTCTGCTCATGATTGCCCTTGCGATCGTGCGGGTGCGTCCTGCCCGGGGCGGACGCCTCGTCGGGCGCGCGCCGCGGTCCCGGCGGCCTGACCACGATGCGCATCGTAGCAACCGCCGGCAAGGGCGCCGCACACCCGGATGCACCGACCCCGGTCCGGGCTCGGCTCAGTCGCCGCCAACGCCGGTCAGCGAGGCGCTGAGCGCCAGCAGCCGCTGCTGCGCGGCGCGGTCGCCGGCCTGGGCGTGCGGCGTCGCCGGCGCCCCGTGGCGGTAGTAGCGGCCGATCTGCAGCGTCGCCGCATCGGCCAGCGCCAGCACGTGGTCGCGGCCCTCCGCGATGCTGGCCTCCGGCGTCGCGCCCAGGCCGCGCACCATGGTGGTGTCCATGCGGGTCGCCGGGTGCAGGGCGATCATGGCGATGCCGTCTTCGGCGAAGCCCGGGGCCAGCGCGGCGGTCATGGTGATCTGCGCCAGCTTGCTCTGGCCGTAGCCGCGGCGGTGGGCGTCCGGTCGCGCCAGCATCACGTCGTCGAAGTCGATCGGATGCGCGCTGCCGGAGGCGACGTTGAGCACCCGCGACGGCGCCGCCGCGGCCAGCGCCGGGCGCAGGCGATGCACCAGCACCCAGCCGGCCAGGTAGTTCACCGCGAACTGCAGCTCATGGCCGTCGGCGCTGGTCCGGCGGCCGGCGTCGGCCGGCAGCGCGATGCCGGCGTTGTTGACCAGCAGGTCCAGGCGCGGCGCCCGCGCCAGCACCTGGTCGGCGAAGGCATCGACTGCTGCCAGCGAGGCGAAGTCGGCGGCAATGAATTCGGCCGAGCCCCGCCCGTCGGCGGCGATCCGCGCCACCACCGCCGCCCCGCGCTCCCGGTTGCGTCCGTGCACGATCACGTGCGCGCCGCGGGCGGCCAGGGCCAGCGCCACGTCCCGGCCCAGGCCATCGGTGGAGCCGGTGACCAGCACCGTGCGGCCGGTCCAGGACACGGCGCCGTCCGCCGTTGCGGAAGCAGACGCAACGCCCGTCATCAGCACGGCCAGAACGAGGGCGCAGGCCAGAAGGCGCAGGCGGGCGGGACTGGCGTGGCGGGTGCGCGGGGTCATCGGGGGCTTCCTTGAATGCCGTTCACCGGCACCCAGGGGTGCCTGCCGGCGGGCGGCAAGCATAGGGTCCCGGCGCCCCGGGAGGCTCGCGCCCGGCGCGACGGGTTCAGGCGCCGGTCGGCCGCGCCGCGGCCCGGTTCAGGGGCGCGGACGCGGCCTTGCGCAGACGACCGGGCCTCAGCGCCCCGGCACGGTCCAGGGCCGGGCGCGGCTGTTCGCCCGCGGATGCGGCAGCGGCTCGGGCTGGCTGCGGGTGGCGTCGCCGCCCTCGCCACGCAAGCGGTAGCGCGGCACCAGGCGCGGCTCCAGGGCGCGCGGCGCCTTGATCTCGAGCGGCGTCGCGGCGCTGCCGCCGCCGGCCTCGGCGCGCAGGGTGTACTTGCCGGGCAGCGGGAACAGACGATGGCCCAGGCGCACCGACTCGGCGTAGCGGTGGTGCTGGCGCTGGTCGCGCTGGTCGGCGGCGACCTTGTCCAGGGCCACGGCCTCGGCGGCCAGGGCGAGGTCGCGGTCCAGCGCCAGGTCCCATTCGAAGCTGTTCAGCCCGGCCACCACCTCGCGCTCGAAGCGGGCGACCGGCTGCTCGTTGCCGTCGACCAGGCTGAAGCGCACGGTGCCGGCAGCCGCGGCCCACACGGTGCCGGACAGGCTCGGCAGGTATTCGGGCCGGTCGAACCACGGGTCGGGTTCGCGGCGCCAGCCGCGATCTGCCTGCACGGCATCGAGGTGGAACAGGTGCACCGGCGCGGCACGCACCGCCGGCGTCAGTTCCTGCACGGGCAGCACGTCGACCACCCAGGCGCTGCGGCCATGGGTGCCGGCGACCAGCTCGCGGTCGCGCGGGTGCACGAACAGGTCGTGCACCGGCACGTTCGGCAGGTTGCCGTCCAGGCTCGACCAGCTGCCGCCGCGGTCCAGGCTGACGTAGACGCCGCGGTCGGTGCCGACGTAGAGCACCTCGGGATTGACCGGGTCCTCGCGCACCACGTTGACCGGCTCGGCCGGCAGGCCGGCGCCGATGTCGCGCCAACGGCCGCCCAGGTCCTCGCTGGCGAACAGGTACACGCGATCGTCGTCCTGGCGGTAGCCGTTGAGGCTGACGTACAGGCGCTCCTCGACGTGCCGCGACAGCTCGACGCGGCTAACCCAGCGGCGCGCCGGCAGCCGGGCATCGACCGCCTGCCAGGCCAGCCCGCCGTCGCGGCTGACGTGCACGTGGCCGTCGTCGGTGCCGACCGCCAGCAGGCCGAAGCGCCGCGGCGACTCGCTGACCGTGGTGATCGTCGCGAACGGCACGTTGCCGCGCTCGGTGGCGCTGCTCAGGTCCGGGCTGATCGCGGTGAAGCCGCGGCCCTTGTCCATCGACCGGTACAGGCGGTTGCTGCCGAAGTAGACGATCTGCGGGTTGTGCGGCGACAGGATCACCGGGCTGTTCCAGTTGTAGCGCAGCGGCGGCTCGGCCAGCGGCGAGCGCGGCCGTACCTCGTGCCGCTTGCCGTCGGCGTCGATCCGCGAGTAGTTCCCGAACTGCCAGCCGGTGTAGGTGTGCTTGCCCTCGTCGTCGACCGCCACGTACATGCCGTCGCCGCCGTTGATGAAGGTCCAGTCCTGGCCCAGCTCCCAGCGGGTCCGGCTGGAGCCCTTCATGGTGCCGTTGTCCTGGGTGCCGCCGTAGACGTTGTAGGGCTCGGCCATGTCCGCGTAGATGGTGTAGAACTGGCCGACCGGCTGGCCGTCCATGCGCCGCCAGGTGACGCCGCGGTCGTGGCTGATGTCGATGCCGCCGTCGTTGCCGAGCAGGATGCGGTCCGGGTAGTTGGGGTCGATCCACAGCGCGTGGTGGTCGACGTGGACGTCGCGGTGGTTGGCGTAGCCGCTGAAGGTGGCGCCGCCATCCTCGGAGACGACCAGCGGCACGCCCAGGGCATAGACGCGCTCGGCATCGGCGGGGTCGACCCGGATCTGCCCGAAGTAGTAGCCGAAGCTGTGCACGACGTTGCGCAGCGGTGCGTCGTGGGTCTGCCGCCAGGCGCCGCCGGCGTCGTCGCTGCGCCACACGGTCAGGCCCCAGACGTCGGTATCGAACAGCGCGGCGTTGGCGTCGCGCAGCCGCTCGCGCAGGGCGTCCAGGGTGACCTTGCCGCTGCGCACGTCGGCGATCAGGGATTTCGCGTCGATCTCGACCGGCAGGTCGCTGCGCCGGATGAAGGCCTCGATCTCCTCGGGGTCCTGGCGCAGGAATTCCTCGCGGTCCATGGCCGCCAGCCGGCGCGGCGACAGCGGCCGGTCGCCGGCGTGCTGCAGGCCGTCGGGCAGCTCGCGCCACAGGTCGATCGAGGCGTACACGGTGTCGGGCCGGGAGCGGGCGATGTCCAGGGCGATCCGGCCGATGCCGGCGCCGGACGGGAAGCCGGCCAGGCGCCGCCAGGTGCGGCCGCCGTCGATGCTCTTGTGCACGGCGCTGCCGGGACCGGATTCTGTGAAGTGCCAGGGCGTGCGCTTGCGGTCCCACAAGGCCGCGTACAGGGTGTCGGGATCGGTGGGATGCATGACCAGGTCGCTGGCCCCGGTCCACTCGCCCTCCCCGGCCAGCACCTGGCGCCAGGTGGTGCCGCCGTCCTCGGTCAGGTACACGCCGCGGCTGCCGCCCGGCGAGTACAGCCGGCCGGCCGCGGCGACGAACACGCGGTCGCCATCGCGCGGATCGACCAGGATGCGGACGATGCGGTCGGCGTCGGCAAGGCCCTTGTGCTGGAAGCTGGCGCCGCCGTCGTGGCTGACGTAGACGCCATGGCCGCCGTAGTTGGAGCGGGCGGCGTTGGGTTCGCCGGCACCCAGCCACAGGGTGTCCGGTCGCGAGGGGTCGACCGCGATGTCGCCGGTGACGGTGTTGAACAGCCGGTCGGTCAGCGGCTCGAAGCTGCCGCCGTTGTTGGTGGTCTTCCAGACGCCGCCGGTGGCGTAGGCGACGTAGAAGGTGTAGGGCTGGCCCGGCACCGACTCGATGTCGACCACCCGCCCGCCCTGCACGACCGGACCGATGCTGCGCCAGGCCAGGCCGCGGAACGGCGAGGCCTGCTCCATGCGCTGGTGCTGCTGCCAGGCCGCCTCGCGCTCCGCGGTGGTGGCAGGGCCGTGGCCACGCGGCCGGGCGTCGGCGATGCTGGCGGCCAGGGTGCCGGCGATGAGCAGGACGAGGCCGGTGACAACCGGCCGGGACAGGGCACGCATGGGCAATTCCTCCGGGGCAGGGCCACGACTCTAGCCGGGTTGCCGCCGGCGCAGACTCGGGTCGTGGCGCCGGAACGGGCGCCCGGCGCGGCGAGCCGGTGCTGCGCAGGGGTCAGAGTCACTTTCCTGAGGAGGGGTCAGAGTCACTTTCCGGCCGGGCATGACCGCAAGTGCCGGGAGGTACGTGCCGGAAAGTGACTCTGACCCCCCCCCCTCAGCGCAGCGCCGCGGTCCGGAAGCCGCGCTTGATCAGGCCGCCGATGCCATCGACCGAGCGCTTCAGCAGCACCGCCTCGGCGACGGCATGCAGGGCCGCTTCGCTTGGCGGCTTCACCAGGTAGCCGTCGCAGCCGGCCAGCGCCCCCTTGGACCGGTCGAACGGCGACAGCCGCGAGCTCAGCAACACCACCGGCAGGCTGCGCGTATAGGGGTCGCGCTTGATCTGGCGACACAGCTCGTAGCCGTCGGTGCCGGCCAGCGCCGCGTCGAGCAGGACCAGGTCGAAGTTGCCGTTGGCGACCAGGGCGGCCACCCGCGGCGCGCTGGTCGCGGCCGTGGTGCCGATGCCGCAGCGACGAAGCCCGTCCGCCAGCGCCACGCGTACCGCCTCGTCGGCGTCGGCGACCAGGGCATTCAGCGGCGCCAGCGGCCGCGGCCCGGCGGCCACCGCGGGTTCCGTGGACCAGGGCAACCGTGCCGTCGAGGCGGCGGGCGCCGGGGTGCCGGCCCGTGCCGCCCTGGGCAGGGCCGGCAGGCCGTCGGCGACCAGGGTCGCCAACAGGTCCTGGATCCCGACCAGCAGACGGGCGCGCGCCAGGCGGTAGCGGCTGCTGCCCGCCAGGCCGTCATCGGAAATGCAGATCGCCGGCAGCGCCGGATGCGCCTCGCGCAGTCTCGCCAGCAGGCGCAGGGAGCGCTCGGAGCCGGCGTCGACGATCGCGATCTCGGCCTGCGCCGCCCGGTCGGCGAGCACCGCCTCGTAATGCGCCGCGTCTCCGCCGAGCCGCGCCAGCGCGACCTTGAGCAGGCGCTCCTCGCGCCCGGCAAGGGCGCACAGGGCGATCTTGATTCGTCTCGTCGACACCGCGTCGCCAGGCCTCCGGTCCCGTAGGCGACAATCTAGCGCCTTCGACGCCGGGACGCTGAAGCGGCGCGTGGGACAAAGGGCGCGCATGCGCCCTCGCGGCCCGTCCGGTCCGGGACGATGCCGGCCCGGACCCAACGGGACTGGCCCGGGCCCAGGGCCCGGGCCAGCGGGCCTCAGGCGGAGCGACGCATGGCGACCACGCCCACGGACAGCAGGGCGAGCATCATCAACAGCAGGGCCAGGGGATTGTCGACCGGCACCGCCTGGGTGCCGGCCGGCGGCGGCTGCGGACCGCCCGTGATCGGCACCGGCGAGATCGCCAGCCCGACCAGGGTCGGATTGCCGCCGATCGCGCCGACCAGCTGCGCCTGGCCGGAACCCAGGTCGATGCCGTACAGGCCGGTGCTGCCCGCCACGCTCAGCGCCGCCAGCGGCGTGTTGTTGCCGGCGCTGGTGAGGATGTCGAAGCCGGTGGCCGCGTCGACGGCGACGCCGAGCGGGCCGATCGCCACCTGGGTGCCGTCGTTGGGCGGGCTCTGCAGCAGCAGACGGTCGCCCGCGGCATCGATGTTGAACAGCGCCGTGCTGGTCGCGCCGGCCACCGCGTTGGTGTAGGCCGAGCCGCCGACCAGGAAGCCGCCGGGATTGACCGGCCCGTCGACCAGGGTCTCGCCGGTGTCGACGTTGATGCGCAGGTTCTGGCCGGTATCGGAGACCACGCGCAGGCGGTCAGGCACCGGGTTGAAGTCGACCCCGAACCGGGTACCCGTCGGCGCGACGCTGAGCGTGCTGGCCAGGGTGGCGGCGCCGGTGGCCGGGCTGATCGTGTACAGGCGGCCGCTGCCGGACAGCCCGTACAGCAGTCCGTTGGCCGGCCGGAAGTCGATGCCGACCAGGGTGTCGCCCGCCTGCAGGCCGGTCACCGGCACCGTCGCCTGGACCGTGCCCGGCGCGGTGACGCTGAAGCGCACCAGCAGGTTGCCGGCGGTCAGGCCGATGCCGGTCGCGCCTGCCGGCGCGGGCGGCAGCACCGGCGCGGCAAGCACGGCCAGGCCGCGCAGGGCCGGGTTGCCGGCGACCGCGCCGACCAGGGTCGCGGCGCCGGTGGTCAGGTTCACCGTGTAGAGGCCGGTGCTGCCGCCGACCCGGAACACGGCGTAGGCGGTGTCGATGCCGGCGGCGGTGCGCACGTCGAAACCGTGGTTGCCGTCGGCATCCAGGGTCACGCCCAGCGGTCCGACCGGCGCCACGGTGCCGTCGTTGGGCGGGTTCTGCAGCAGCAACTGGCTGGCCGCGACGTCGATGTCGTACAGCGCCGTGGTGGCGGCGCCGGCGACGCTGTTGATGTAGGCGGCAGCGGCGATCACCGGACCGGCGGGGTTGATCGGGCCGTCGACCAGGGTGGCGCCGGTATCGACGTTGATGCGCAGGTTCTGGCCGGTGTCCGAGATCACCCGCAGGCGGTCGGGGACCGGATTGAAGTCGGTCGCGAATGCCGCGCCGGCAAGGGCCACGTCCAGGGTCGAACGGAGCGTCGCCGCGCCGGTGGCCGGGTCGACCGTGTACAGCCGACCGGCCGTGGTCAGGCCGTAGAGCTCGCCGGTGGCGGGACGGACGTCCAGGCCGACCAGGGTTTCGCCGGCCTGCAGGCCGGTCACCGGCGTGCTGGCGAGCACCGCGCCGGGCGCGGTCGCCGGGAACCGGACCAGGGTATTGCCGTCGGTCAGGCCGACCAGGGTTTGCGCATACGCCGCCGTGCTGGACAGCAGCACGGTGGCCAGGAACAACAGGCGATGAAGCATGCGGGAGTCTCCCTTGTTTGGGCAGGCTCCGGGCATACGGCCGGCAGTGTCGATCGGATGCACGTCGCCCGGCATTTTTCGCCAACGCGCGATTTGTCGGCATCTGGAGAGTGCAAATGTCGACCCCGTGTGCAGGCGGCGTCGCCGAACCGTCGAAGTTGCGTGAAGAAGCGTCCTTGCACGGCGTCTCTGGTGCGGTCCCCGCCGGTCGATCCCGCCCGCGTCGCGTGACGACGCCGGCGCCTTCAGCCCAGCGGCCAGAACATCGGGATCAGGACGATCGCCACCACCGCGAACAGCAGGTTCAGCGGCACGCCGATCCGCACGAAATCCCCGAACCGGTAGCCGCCGGCGTTGTAGACCATGGTGTTGGTCTGGTAGCCGACCGGGGTGGCGAAGCTGGTCGAGGCGGCGAACGCCACCGCGACCAGGAACGGCGTCGGATCGACGCCCAGGCCCTGTGCCGTGGCCACCGCGATCGGCGCCATCAGGACCGCGCAGGCGTTGTTGCTCATCGCCTCGGTCAGCAGGGAGGTGAGCAGGTAGACCACCGCCAGCGCGGCGACCGGTCCGGCGCCACCGACCAGGGCCATCGCCTGCGCGGCGACCGCCTGGGCCGCCCCGGAGCTGGTCAGGGCGATGCCCAGCGGCAGCACGCCCGCGAGCAGGATGATCACCCGCCAGTCGATGGCATCGTAGATCTCGTCGGCGCGCAGGCAGCCGGCCAGCACCATCAGCACCGCGCCGGCGAGGGCCGTCACCACGATGTCGGCCACGCCGAGCGCGGCCAGGGCCACCACCCCGGCCATGATCGCCAGCGCCAGCGGCGCGCGGCGGCGGGAGCCGCGGTCGTCCTCCTTCTCGGTCAGCACCAGCAGGTTGGGATTGGCGCGCAGCTCCGCCATCTCACCGGCCGGCACCAGCAGCAACAGGACGTCGCCGAGCGCCAGGGGCACGTGCTTGAGCTGCTCCCGGATCACCTCGCCACGGCGCTGGATGGCGAGCACCGCCGCGCTGGTGTGCCAGTGGAACTCCGTCCCGGCCAGGGTGTTGCCGGCCAGCCGCGAATTGGGCGCGACCATCGCCTCGACGAGCAGGCGGTCGTCGTCCTGGAGCGCCTCGTCGCGCAGCCGGAATTCCGGCTCGAAGGCCAGCCGCTCGCGTTCGTGCAGCGCCTGGATCTGCTGCCAGTCGCCACGCACCAGCAGGACGTCGCCGGCGCGCAGACGCTCGCTGCGCGGCGACCAGACCTTGCCGTCCTCGCGCAGCAGTTCGAGCACGTACACGCCCTGCTCGCCCAGCTTCGCTTCCTCGACGCTGCGGCCGACCAGGGCGGCGCCATGCGGCACGCGCAGCTCGGTGATGTATTTCCCGAGCTGGTAGTCGCGGATCAGCTCGCCGCCGCGCCGGTCGGCCAGCAGCCAGGGACCGGCCAGCAGCAGGTAGGCGAAGCCGACCGCCATGGTCACCAGGCCGAGCAGGGTGAACTCGAACATCGCGAAGCCGGGCAGGCCCATGTCGCGGGCGATGGAATGCACCAGGAGGTTTGTGGAGGTGCCGATCAGGGTGCACACGCCGCCCATCTGCGAGGCATAGGAGAGCGGGATCAGCACCTTCGAGTGCGACATGCCCCGCTGTGCCGTGGCCGCCATCACCAGCGGCAGGAACACGGCCACCGCCGCGGTGTTGTTGACGAAGGCGGAGACCAGGCCGACGCTGGCCATCACCATCAGCACCAGCAGCCAGGGCCGGTGGCCCCAGCGGGCGATCGCGCCGGCGACGAAGCGCAGGGCGCCGGTGCGCTGCAGGCCGGCGCTGAGCACGAACATCGCAGCCACCGTGATGGTGGCCTGGCTGGAGAAACCCGACAGGCCCTGGGCCGGGGTCACCAGGCCCAGCACCAGCAGCAGGACCAGGACCAGCAGGGCGACGATGTCGACCGGCAGCTTCTCGCTGGCGAACAGGGCCACCGCCAGGCCCAGCAGGGCAAGCACCATCCAGGCCTCGACCGCCATCTGCCGGCTCCGTGCGCTCAGTCGGTCCGGCGCTGGACCGCGGCCGGCAGGACCTCGAGGGCCCGCATGGCCGGATCCTCGAAGCCGGCACGGTCGGCCAGCCAGTCCGCCGCCATCGCGGTGGCGTCGTCGCCCCAGAAGGTCTCGCCGGCGATCGCCAGCGTCGGCACGCCGAACACGCCGGCGGCGATCGCCGCCGCGGTGTTGGCCTGCAGCCGCGCCTTGACGCCCGGATCGGCGATCGCCGCGGCGACGTCGGCGATGCCCAGGCGACCGGCGACCGGTTCCAGCGCGGCCGCGCCGTCGCCCGCCCTGCCCTGGCCCCAGACGTGGTCGAGCACCGCGGCCACCGCCGCGTGGCTGCCACCGGCGGCGAGGATCAGCCGCAGCGCCGGCAGGGGATTGAACGGATGCGCCGGCGGGAACGTCAGGTGCAGGCCGTCGCGGCGGGCACGCCAGAGCACGTGGCGGTAGGTGAAGCGACGCTTGCCCGGGGTTTCCGCCGGCCCCAGGGTGCGATGGTGCGCCAGCAGGCCCGCCAGCAGCACCGGCACCGGGCGCAGCCGCGCCGCCAGCGCCGGATGGTCGCGCTGCAGCCGCTGCCATTGCAGCCAGGCGAACGGCGAGATCACGTCGAAATACCAGTCGACCGGCTCAGTCATGTCCGCGCTCCGTCGTGGCCAGCGGCTCGATGCGCACGCGCAGGTCGAACCAGGCGGCCTGGCCGGTGACCGGGTCGGCGTGGGCATAGCCGTCCGGCCGGGTCTCCGGGATCAGGTGGTTGAGCAGGAAACCGCGCCGGAATTCGGGGGCGTCCGACGACAGTTTCCAGGCGCCGCGCCGCTTGCCGATGGCGTTCCATGTCCACACGGTGCCGGGCTCGACGCCTTCGTGCAGGCCAAGCTCGACCTCGATGCGGGCATGGCCGCTGACCACGGCGACCCGCTGGCCCGCCGCCACGCCATGGGCGGCGGCCGTCTCCGGATGGACGTAGAGGACGTTGCGGGCCGCGATCTGGCGCAGCCAGCGGTTCTGCGAGCCCCAGGCGTGGTACATGAACATCGGCCGCTGGCTGATCGCCGCCAGCGGCAGCCCGGCGCCGGCGTCGGCGTGCTCGAACGGCGGATACCAGAACGGCAGCGGGTCGAAGAAGCGCACCACCCGCGCGCGGTCCTTGGCCGGCGGCAGCACCGGGCCATGGCCCTGCCCGGCCAGCCGGAACCGCTGCAGGGTCTCGCAGTAGAGCTGGAAGACCAGCGCCTCGCGGCTGCCGGCCGTGCTCGCCGGGGCCACGAAGCCCAGCGACTGCGCCCAGTCCAGGTAGTCCTGGTTGGCCATCTTCAGGAAACGTCCGGCGGCCGGCACCGGGACCGAGAAATAGCAGTCGTTGCCGGCGTAGCGCTCGAGCTGGCCGGGGTTGGCGGCGCCCTTGCCCACCAGGCCACCGTCCTGGCCGCGGTGGCCGATCAGCAGGCCGAGCCCGGGGGCGCGCTCGTGGTTGGCGATGTAGTCGGGATAACCGCCCGGATAGCGCGGCCGGCCCTGCTCGTCGACCATGCCGGGCAGGCCCAGGCGGGCGCCGAGCTCGAGCAGCACGTCCTGGAACGGCCGCACGTCGCGGTCGGGCGCCACCACCGGCTGGCGGATCGCGTCGATCGCGGCATCGGCCTCGGACACCGGGCGGTCCAGCATCGAGATGCAGTCGTGCCGCTCCAGGTAGGTGGTGTCGGGCAGCACCAGGTCGGCGAACGCCACCGTCTCCGAGTCGTAGGCGTCGACGTAGATGATGCGCGGGATCCGGTACGCGCCGGTGGCCGGGTCGCGGTCGGTCAGCATGGCCCGGGTCTGGGCGGTGTTCATCGCCGAGTTCCAGCCCATGTTCGCCATGAACAGGAACAGGGTGTCGATCGGGTAGGGATCGCCGGCCCAGGCGTTGCGGATCACGCCCTGCAGCATGCCGTGCACGGCCAGCGGATGCTCCCAGGAGAACGCCTTGTCGATCCGCCGCGGCGCGCCGTCGGCATCGACCAGCAGGTCGGCGGGCGTCTGCGGGTAGCCCAGCGGCGCGGCGTCGAGCGCGCCGTTGCCGCCGCGCACCTTGCCCGGCCGGTTGCCCGGCGGCGTGCCCTTCGGGTAGGGCGGCTGGAAGCGGTGGCTGCCGGGCGCGTCGATCGCGCCCAGCAGCATCTGCAGCAGGTGGAGGGCGCGGCAGGTGTGGAAGCCGTTGGCGTGCGCCGCGATGCCGCGCATCGCATGCATGGCCACCGGCCGGGCGTCGAAGCCGGCGTGCCGGCGGCCGTGGACATCGGTCCAGGGCTGCTCGAGGAAGAACGACTGTTCGAAGGCGGCGTGCGCCAGCTCGGCGGCGATCCGGCGGATCGTCGCGGTGTCGATGCCGCAGCGGTCGGCCACCGCCTCCGGCGCGTAGGCCGGATCCAGGTAGCGCTGCGCGACCAGGTGGAAGGCCGGATGCGCGCGCCGGCCGTCGGGCAGCGCGTACTCGCCGACCACCGCCGGGCAAAGGGGGTCAGAGTCACTTTCCGGCCCACGATGAATGGACAGCGCGAGCGCCAACCCGCCGGAAAGTGACTCTGACCCCCTTTGCCTCGCCCAGCACAGCGGATGGCCGTCGGCGTCGCGCGCGAACAGGCCGTCATCGGCCGCGCCCGGATCGTCGATCACCAGCCAGTGGGCATTGGTGTGGCGCACCAGGTAGTCGAGGTCGATGCGGTCGGCACGCAGCAGTTCGTGGATCAGGGCCATGGCCAGCAGGCCGTCGGTACCCGGGCGGATGCCGATCCACTCGTCGGCGACCGCGCCATAGCCGCTGCGCACCGGATTGACCACCACGATCTTGGCGCCGCGTTCCTTGAGCCGGCCCAGGCCCAGCTTGATCGGGTTGGAGTCGTGGTCCTCGGCGACGCCCCAGAGCATCAGGTAGCGCGTGCGCTCCCAGTCCGGCTCGCCGAACTCCCAGAACGAGCCGCCGTAGGTGTACATGCCGGCGGCGGCCATGTTCACCGAGCAGAAGCCGCCGTGGGCGGCATAGTTGACGGTGCCGTACTGCTGGGCCCACCAGCCGGTCAGGGCCTGGCTCTGGTCGCGGCCGGTGAAGAACGCCAGCTGGTCGGGGTCGCGGGCGCGGACCTCGCCCAGCCATTGCGTGGCCAGCGCCAGGGCCTCGTCCCACTCGATCTCCCGGAACTTGCGCTCGCCGCGCTCGCCGACCCGCAGCAGCGGCTTGCGCAGCCGCGCCGGCGAGTTGTGCTGCATGATCCCGGCGCTGCCCTTGGCGCACAGCACGCCACGGTTGACCGGGTGCGCCGGGTTGCCCTGGATGTAGCGGACCTTGCCGCCGCGCAGGTGCACCTTGATGCCGCAGCGGCAGGCGCACATGTAGCAGGTGGTGGTCCTGACCTGGTCGCCGATCGCGGTCACGGGCGCATCCCTGGTGGCTGGCCGGACAGTCTATTGCGCAAGCGCGACGCCCGTTGCCACGGCGCAGCCGGCTGGCCGCTGAACGCGGCCACTTGCCGCCAGCCCCCGGGCGGGCCAAGGTACGTTCCAGCCAGCGCGGCCGCCCGGTCGCGCCGTTCCCAGGAGTCGCCCATGGTCCGTTCCCTGATCGCCAGTCTCGCCCTGCTTGCCGGAACCCTGCCCATGACCAGCCACGCGCAATCCGCCACCGGCTACACCCTGCCCGCCGACGCCACCCTGCTGGCCATCCAGGTCCAGGGCGAGGCCAGCCGGAAGCCCGACATCGCCACCCTGTCCACCGGCGTGGTCACCGAGGCGCCCGACGCCAACACCGCCCTGCGCGAGAACGCTCGGCGCATGACTGCGGTGGTCCAGGCGATCCGCGCCGCCGGCATCGCCGAGCGCGACGTCCAGACCAGTGGCGTGACGGTCGGCCCGCAATACCAGTACCAGGACCGCCAGGCGCCGCGCATCACCGGCTACCAGGCCACCAACACGGTGTCGCTGAAGGTCCGCGACCTGGCCAAGCTGGGCGACGTCATTGACGCCCTGGCCGCCCAGGGCGCCAACCAGATCCATGGCCCCAGCTTCGGCATCGACCAGCCCGAGCCGGTGCAGGACGAGGCCCGCCGCGCCGCCGTCGCCAGCGCCCGGGCGCGCGCCGAGGCCTATGCCGAGGCCCTGGGCCTGTCGGTGCGCCGCATCGTCAGCATCAACGAGGGCGTCGGCGGCGGCGTCCGGCCGATGCCGATGATGGCGATGCGCATGGAGGCCGATGCCGGCGCCTCGACCCCGGTCGTGCCCGGCGAGAACACGCTGTCGGTTTCGATCGAGGTGGTGTTCGAGCTGGGCCGCTGAGGCCGGGCTGCACCGGCCGCGACCGCGACCGGGCATCGCAAGGCGCGCGCCGCCGGTGCCTTGGGCACCCGCCGGGGTGCATGCCGGGCCGGGCGGGATCGTCGCAGCGCGCGTGCTCAGCGGCGGCGATCGGGATGGCCGGGCGGCAGCGCCACACGGCCGTCGTAATCCCCGGCCCCATCGCTGCAGCCGTAGCGGCTGTTCCAGGCCGGCGAGGCGCCCCCGGCGATGCTGGTCTGGCCGCTGATGCGGCCGCCGCAGGGCGCCTCGACCGGCGCATTGGGGCCACCGCCGATCAGGCCACCGACCAACTCCACCACGCTGCGGGTATCGAGTGGCGCCCGCGCGCGCAGGCCCTGCAGGGGCGCGCCCGGCGGCCGCGCGCCCGGTACCCGCGGTCGGCGCGCATCGGGCAGGGCCGCCTGGTCCCGGCGACCGAAGCCCTGGGGCGGCGCGTCGTCGCGCGGCCGATGGAAGGGATCCTCGTGCGCGGGAATGCGCAGGGGCGCCGACTCCTGCGGCGCCTCCGGGGGCGCCTCGACGAACACCGCCTCCATCGCCGGCGCCGGCGCCCGGGTCCGCCCGGGACGCCGGGGTGCCGGCGCCCGCACCTCGCGGGGCGGCAGCGTCCCGACCGCCTCGGGTTCCGACGCGGGCTCGGCGGGCGGTGGGGCGTCGAACTCGATCC
Source organism: Proteobacteria bacterium UBA2363 (assembly GCA_002344355.1). Classification (GTDB taxonomy): domain Bacteria; phylum Pseudomonadota; class Gammaproteobacteria; order Xanthomonadales; family UBA2363; genus Pseudofulvimonas. The sequence goes on from DDTN01000002.1 coordinate 57,816, forward strand.
AGCTCACCAGCTCGGGCGGGCGCTCCGGGGCCGGTGCCGGTTGCCAGGGCACCATCGCCCGCACCAGCAAGGCCAGCAGGCCGGCGTGGCCCAGCACCACCCCGGCAAGGATCCACCACTGGCCACGCTCGCGCATCCTTGCCCTCGCCATCGGGCCGGCGCCCGCGGAGCGCGAAGGCTAGCGGCGGTGCCGTTAACGGCCCGCTAAACGGCGGGCCGTTGACGGCCCGGGTTCACCTGCGGTTGCCAACCGGCACGGCCGGCCGCAGGATGGACGCTTCGCCCGACCTGCCGGTTCCGCCATGCAACGACGTCAGTTCCTGAAGGCCGGCGGCACCCTGGCCGCCACCGGATCCCTCGCCGCCTGCGCCCGCGAGGGCGCCGCGCCCGCCGACGGCGAACGCGATTCGCGCCGCTACCAGTGGAACATGGTGACCACCTGGCCGGCCAATTTCCCGGCGCTGGGCACCGGCGCCAGCCGCCTGGCGCAGATGATCACCGACGCCTCGGGCGGCCGGCTCAGCGTGCGCGTGTACGGGGGCGGCGAGCTGGTGCCGCCGTTCGAGACCTTCGACGCGGTCGCCCGCGGCACCGCGCAGATGGGCCACGGCGCCGCCTACTACTGGGGCGGCAAGTCGCCGGCCTGTCCGTTCTTCGCGGCGGTTCCCTTCGGCCTGAACACCCAGGAGATGAACGGCTGGCTGTACCACGGCGGCGGCCTGGAGCTGTGGCGCGAGCTGTACGCGGGTTTCGGCCTGGTGCCGTTCCCGGCCGGCAACACCGGCGTGCAGATGGCCGGCTGGTTCAACCGCGAGATCCGCACCGTGGCCGACCTGCGCGGCCTGAAGATGCGCATCCCCGGCCTGGGCGGCGAGGTGATGGCGCGACTGGGCGCGACCCCGGTCAACCTGCCCGGCGCCGAGCTGTTCACCGCCCTGCAGACCGGCGTGATCGACGCCACCGAGTGGGTCGGTCCCTACAACGACCTCGCTTTCGGCCTGCACCGCGCGGCCCGGCACTACTACTACCCCGGCTGGCAGGAACCCTGCGCGACGCTGGAATGCATCGTCAACAAGGCGGCGTTCGAGTCGTTGCCGGGCGACCTGCAGGCGATCGTCGAGGCCTGCTGCCGGGCGATCAACGACGACGTGCTGGCGGAGATGACCGCGCAGAACGGCCGCGCCCTGGAGCAGTTGCGCGACCAGCACCAGGTCGACGTGCGCGCCCTGCCCGACACGGTGCTGGCGGCCCTGAAGGAGGCCTCCGACCAGGTGGTCGCCGAAGTCGCCGCGCGCGACGCCTTCGCGGCGCGGGTGCTGGCGTCCTACCGCGCCTTCCAGGACGACGCCGCCGCCTGGCACCGGAGCAGCGAGCTGCCGTACTACCTGGCGCGCGGCTAGCCTCACCGCCCTTCGCGATCCCTTGCCGGCGGCGGGAGTTCATGGCCAGTACCGTCCCTCTCCCCCGCCCCTCCACCGCAGGCGGGGGAGGGGAGAAGTGTCGTGCCGTCGCACTGGCGGTACGCGTCCGGCCGGGCGGCCGAGCTTGCCGAGGGGGTCCTGGGTGGCGAAGCTCATCACGCCTCGCCTGACGACATCCATGCGCCCCGCGCCCCGTGCCCCGCTTCCCTTCCCTGCTCCCTGCTCCCTGCTCCCTGCTCCCTGCTCCCTGCGCCCTGCTCCCTGCGCCCTGCGCCCTGCTCCCTGCGCCCTGCGCCCTGCGCCCTGCTACTGCCCGTACAGCACCCCGGGCAGCCAGGTGGCCAGGGCCGGCCAGGCCATGAGCAGGGCGATCATCGCGAGCTGGATGGCGATGAAGGGCACGACGCCGCGGTACAGGGCGGTGGTCGGCACCGAGGCCGGAGCGACGCCGCGCAGGTAGAACAGGGCGAAACCGAACGGCGGCGTCAGGAACGAGGTCTGCAGGTTGATCGCCATCAGCACGCCCAGCCAGACCGGGTCGGCGCCCAGCGCCAGCAGTGCCGGCGCGACGATCGGCACCACCACGAAGGTGATCTCGATGAAGTCGAGCACGAAGCCGAGCACGAACATCGCCAGCATGACCAGCACCAAGGCACCCCACAGGCCGCCGGGCAAGGCCGCCAGGGCCTCGTGCACCAGGTCGTCGCCACCGAAGCCGCGGAACACCACGGTGAACAGGGCGGCGCCGATCAGGATGAAGTAGACCATCGAGGTGGTGGCGACGGTGCCGTCGAGCACCTGGCGCACGCGGCTGCGGTCCAGGCGACCGGCCAGGGCGGCGATGGCGAGGGCGCCGACCGCCCCGACCGACGCGGCCTCGGTGGGCGTCGCGTAGCCGCCCAGGATGGAACCCAGCACCAGCAGCACCAGGCTGAGCGGCGCCAGCACCGCGAACAGCACCTGGCGGCGCGGCAGCGGCGCCGGCCGCGCCGCAAGGGCCGGCGCGCGGGCGGGGTGGCGCCAGGCGGTCCACAGCAGCCAGGCGACGTAGCCGGCGACGAGCACCAGGCCGGGCAGCAGGGCGCCGGCGAACAGGTCGCCCACCGAGACCGACTCCGGCGCGAAGTTGCCCTGGCGCAGCTGCGCCTGCTGGTAGGCGTTGCCGAGCTGGTCGCCGAGCAGGACCAGCACCAGCGAGGGCGGGATCACCTGGCCCAGGGTGCCGGCGGCGCAGATCGTGCCGGTGGCGAGCCGGGCGTCGTAGCCGTGGCGCAGCATCACCGGCAGCGAGATCAGGCCCATCGCCACCACGGTGGCGCCGACGATGCCGGTGCTGGCCGCCAACAGCGCGCCGACCAGCATCACCGACACCGCCAGGCCGCCGCGCACCCGGCCGAACAGGCGGCCCATGGCCTCGAGCAGGTCCTCGGCGACGCCGGAGCGCTCCAGCATCAGGCCCATGAACACGAACAGCGGCACCGCCAGCAGGGTCTCGTTGGCCATCGCGCCGAACACGCGGTTGGGTATCGCCTGCAGGAACACCGGGTCGAACACGCCCAGCAGCCAGCCCAGGCCGGCGAAGGCCAGGGCCACGCCACCGAGCGTGAACGCGACCGGGAAGCCCGCCAGCAGCGCGGCGCACAACGCCAGGAACAGTCCGACCGCCAGCGCCGCGCTCATGCCGTCGGCCCTGCGCGCCGCTCGCGCCCCTCGCCGGCGAAGTCCAGGCGCAGGCCACGGACCAGCCCGGCCGACGCCAGCAGGAGCGCCGACACAGGGATCAGCGCCTTGACCAGGTACAGGCCGGGCAAGCCGCCGACCTCGCGCGAGGCCTCGCGCAGGCGCCAGGACGCCGCCACGTAGTCCAGGCTGGTCCAGAACAGCACCGCGCAGAACGGCAGCAGCAGGAACAGCAGGCCGGCCAGCTCGACCCGCGCCCGGGTCCGCGGCGACCAGCGCTGCTGCAGGACGTCGACGCGGACGTGGCCGTCGCGAAGCAGGGTCCAGGCGCCGCCCAGCATGAAGGCCACGGCATTGAGGTGCAGCACCAGCTCCTGGGCGGCGATGCTGCCGCGCCCGGCGCCGTAGCGCATCGCCACCAGGGCGAAGGTGAGCAGCACGACCGCCAGCACGCAGGCGCCGCACAGCCAGCCCAGCGCCCGGAACGGCGCCTCCAGCCGACGCGCCAGCCGCAGCCTTGCCGATTCCCTCGCCATCGCAGCCTCCTGCCCGTCCCTGCCACGGCCGCGCAGCATAGGCCCGAACGGCGCGGCCTGCACGGCGCCGGGGTCGGGCCACGGCGGCGTTCGGCCGGACCGGTGCTGGAGCGCCGCCGGGCCGCCAGGGCCGGTGCCGGTGCGCGGCGCCCTACAATCCGGCCATGTCCAGACTCCTGCTGATCGACGGCTCCTCCTACCTGTACCGCGCGTTCCACGCCCTGCCGCCGCTGAGCAACCGCGACGGCGAGCCGACCGGCGCGCTGTTCGGCGTGTTCAACATGCTGCGCCGGCACCTGGAGGAGGCGCCCGAACACCTGGCCATGGTCATGGACGCCTCCGGTCCGACCTTCCGCGAGGAACTCGACCCGCAGTACAAGGCCAACCGCCCGCCGATGCCGGACGACCTGCGCGCCCAGGTCCAGCCCCTGCTGGACCTGGTGACGGCGCTGGGCATCCCGCTGCTGCGGGTGCCCGGCGTCGAGGCCGACGACGTGATCGGCACGCTGGCGCGGCAGGGCCATGCGGCCGGCATGGCGGTGACCATCTCGACCTCGGACAAGGACTTCGCGCAGCTGGTCGGCGACGGCATCGAGCTGGTCAATACCATGAGCGGCAGCCGGCTCGACCGCGCCGGCGTCGAGGCGAAGTTCGGCGTGCCGCCCGAGCGCATCGTCGACCTGCTGGCGCTGATGGGCGACAGCATCGACAACGTGCCGGGCGTCGACAAGTGCGGCCCGAAGACGGCGGCCAAGTGGCTGGCCGAGCACGGCTCGCTGGACGCGGTGATCGCCGCGGCGGACGGCTTCAAGGGCAAGCTCGGCGAGAACCTGCGCGCCGCGGTGCCGCGGCTGCCGCTCAACCGCGAGCTGGTGACCATCCGCACCGACGTACCCCTGGATGTCGCGCCCGCCGACCTGCACCGCGCCGGGCCGGACCGCGAGGCGCTGCGCACCATGTACAGCCGCTACGGCTTCACCGCCGCGCTCCGCGAGCTGGATGGCGAGGCCGCCGGCACGCCGGCGGGGTCCGCCACCACCGGGGCGGCAACCGGCGCGGATCCCGCGCCGCCCGCGGCGAACGGCAACGGCGACCCGGTCGAACGCCATTACGACCTGATCCTCGACGGCGACGCCTGGCAGGCCTGGCTGGCGCGGCTGCGCCAGGCGCGACGCTTCGCCTTCGATACCGAGACCACCGGGCTCGATCCGCACCGCGCCAGCCTGGTCGGACTGTCGTTCGCCACCGTCCCGGGCCAGGCCTGCTACGTGCCGCTCGGCCACGACGGCCCGGGCGCACCGGCGCAGCTCGACCCTGCCCGGGTCCTGGCCGACCTGGCGCCGCTGTTCGCGGACGAGGGCATCGAACGGATCGCCCAGCACGGCAAGTACGACCTGCACGTCCTGCGCCGCGCCGGGCTGCCGGTCGGCGATTTCGCCTACGACACCATGCTGGAATCGTACGTGCTCAACGCCACCGCCAGCCGCCACGACATGGACACGCTGGCGGCGCGCCACCTCGGCGTCACCACCATCCGCTACGAGGACGTCGCCGGCAAGGGCGCGCGGCAGATCCCGTTCAACCAGGTCGACCTCGACAGCGCCCTGGCCTATGCCGCCGAGGATGCCGACATCACCCTGCGCCTGCACCAGGCGCTGTGGCCGAGACTGCAGGCCGAGCCGGCCCTGGCCCGGGTGTTCACCGGCATCGAGATGCCGCTGGTGCCGGTGCTCGCGCGCATGGAGCGGACCGGCGTCCTGGTCGACACCGGGATGCTGGCGAGCCAGGGCAAGGCCCTGCGCGAACGCATGCGCGAGCTGGAGCTGCAGGCGCACGCCCTGGCCGGCCGGAGCTTCAGCCTGGACTCGCCGCGGCAGCTGCAGGCGATCCTGTTCGAGGAGCTCGGCCTGCCGGTGACGGTGAAGACCGCGACCGGCCAGGCGTCCACCAACGAGGAGGCGCTGGAGGCGCTGACCGACCAGCACGCCCTGCCCGGCGTGGTCCTGGAATACCGCGGTCTGGCCAAGCTGGTGTCGACCTACATCGACAAGCTGCCGCTGCAGGTGAACCCGGACACCGGCCGGGTCCACACCAGCTATCACCAGGCGGTGGCCGCCACCGGCCGGCTGTCCTCCTCGGACCCCAACCTGCAGAACATCCCGGTGCGCACCGCCGAGGGCCGGCGCATCCGCAAGGCCTTCGTGGCGCCCCCGGGCTGGCGCCTGGTCGCCGCCGACTATTCGCAGATCGAGCTGCGCATCATGGCCCACCTGTCGGGGGATCCGGGCCTGGTCGAGGCCTTCCGGCTCGGCCACGACATCCACCGCGCCACCGCCGCCGAGGTCGCCGGCAAGGACATCGCCGCGGTCAGCGCCGAGGAAAGGCGCGCCGCCAAGGCCGTGAACTTCGGTCTGATCTACGGCATGGGCGCGTTCGGCCTGGCGCGCCAGCTCGGCATCGAGCGGGCGCAGGCGCAGGACTGGATCGACCGCTACTTCGACCGCTACCCGGGGGTCCGCGACTTCATGGAGCGGACCCGCGTCCAGGCGCGCGAACACGGCTATGTCGAGACCGTGTTCGGCCGGCGGCTCTACCTGAACGACATCGGCGCGCGCAACGCCAACCTGCGCCAGGCCGCCGAGCGCGCCGCCATCAACGCGCCGATGCAGGGCACCGCCGCCGACATCATCAAGCGCGCGATGATCGCGGTCGACGCCCGCCTTGGCCGCGAGGACGGTCCGGTGCGGATGATCATGCAGGTCCACGACGAACTGGTCTTCGAGGTCCGTGACGGGCACGTCGAATCGGCCAAGGCCATGATCCGGAAGGAAATGGCCGGTGCCGCCGAGCTCAGCGTCGAACTCGTCGTCGACGTCGGCGAGGGCGCCGACTGGGACGAAGCCCACTGACGGCTGAACGCCGCCGCGATCTTCACCGGAACTTAAGGATGACCGGCGTATCTATGGTCGCGACTGGCCGTGAGGCCCGTCAGGTTCACACTCCTCCCTGGTGAACCGACCAAGACAGGGCTGCTTCCTCCCCTAGGCAGCCCGGAGTAGCAACAGCCCCGGATGTCCACCCCTGGCGTCCGGGGTTTTTCATTTCCAGGACCGGCTGCCTGTCCGTGCGCCTGCCGGCGATCGGGCCCGGTCCGGTGGCGCCCCGGCCCCGCCCGCCCGGCCGGGCGCGGTTCCGGAAACCCGCCTAGACTTGCCGGCGTCAACGGGAAGCGCACGCGATGGACGTCTGGTTGCAGCAGGACCTGCAGATCCTCTCGAGGGTGGTGGTGGCGATGGTCCTGGGCGGCCTGATCGGGCTGGAACGGGAGACCCGGCGCAAGCCGGCGGGCTTGCGCACCCACATGCTGATCGCCGGCGCCGCCGCCCTGATCGTCGGCCTCGGCGACGTCCTGGCCGAGACCTTCATGCGCGAGCGCTATGCCGGCATCCTGCAGGTCGATCCGGTGCGCCTGATCGAGGCGGTGATCGCCTGCGTCGGCTTCATCGGCGCCGGCACCATCCTGCGCAGCGCCCGGCAGGACCATGTGCTGGGCCTGACCACCGCGGTGTCGCTGCTGATGGCGGCCTCGATCGGCATCGCCACCGGCCTGGCCCGCTACGGCCTGGCCGCTGGCGTCGCCGTGCTCAGCCTGCTGGTGCTGGTGGTGTTCAGCTGGCTGGAGCGCAGGCTGCCGCGCGTCGACGGGGATCCCCGGGGATAAGGCCCGGGCGGCGGCCTACAGCCAGTCGCGCGGCACCAGGTAGTCGGCCAGGCGCGCCTCCGGCGAGCCGGGCTCGGGTTGCCAGCCGTATTCCCAGCGCACCAGCGGCGGCAGGCTCATCAGGATCGATTCGGTGCGCCCGCCGCTCTGCAGGCCGAACAGGGTGCCGCGGTCGAACACCAGGTTGAACTCGACGTAGCGACCGCGCCGGTAGAGCTGGAACTGCCGCTCGCGCTCGCCCCAGGGCGTGTCCCGGCGCCGCGCCACCAGGGGCAGGTAGGCGTCCAGGAAGCCCTCGCCGACGGCCCGGGTGTACGCGAAGCTGCGCTCGAAGCCGTCCTCGTTGAGGTCGTCGTAGAACAGGCCGCCGACGCCGCGGGTCTCGCCGCGGTGGCGCAGGAAGAAGTACTCGTCGCACCAGCGCTTGTGGGCCCGGTAGCGCCCGATGCCGCCGAACGGCGCGCACAGGCCGGCCGCGACCTGGTGCCAGTGGCGCACGTCCTCGTCGAACGGATAGAACGGCGTCAGGTCGAAGCCGCCGCCGAACCACCACACCGGCTCGCCGCCGGCAGGCCGCGCCTCGAAGTAGCGCACGTTCATGTGCGTGGTCGGCAGGTAGGGATTGCGCGGGTGGAACACCAGCGACACCCCCATCGCCCGCCACGGCGCGCCGGCCAGGGCCGGCCGGCTGGCGCTGGCCGCCGGCGGCAGGCGTTCGCCGTGGACTTCGGAGAAACCGACACCGGCCTGTTCGAACACGGCGCCGTCGCGCAGCACGCGCGAGCGGCCGCCACCCCCTTCGGGACGCTGCCACTGGTCCTCCTGGAACCGGGCACCGCCATCGGCAGCCGCCACCGCGATGCAGATGCGGTCCTGCAGCCCGCGCAGGAAGGCCTGGACGGCGGCGGCGTCCGGGGCGCCGCCGGCCGGCTCGCCGGTCGGGTTCAGATCGAGGCCTCCTGCAGCTTCAGCCGGATCTCCTGGGCGAGCAGGGACAGCCAGCTGTTGTAGTTGCGATGGATGAGCCGCGTGCCGCCGCGTCCGGTGCGTTCCTCGAGATTGCTGCTGTCGATGTGGCGGATGCGGATCTCGCGCGCGTCGTACTCGATGGCGATGCGCGCCGAATGCGCGCGGACGTTGACGCGACCTTCGATGCGGCCCTCGGCCTCGTCTTCGATCAGCCAGGTGCGGGCGGTCATGGCCAGCTTGATCGCACGCACCACCTGGTCCATCGCCAGGGTCGCCGGGACCGGGATCGGCTCGGGGATCGCCAGGGGCGCCTTGCGCGCCTCGACGAGGCCTGCCGGCAGCAGCAGCAGGACGGACACCAGCAAACGGGACATGGCGACTCCTTGGGTTCGGTTCGGGAGCGGGGTCCGGGCCGTCGGCCGGACGCGCCCGGAAGGCGGCACGGCGCAGACCGGCGGGCCGGGTTCGCGACGGCGGCCATGGTAGCCCACGCCGCCCGCTGCATCGCAGCAGGACGGCTGGCATCCGCCCCCGTATGCTGCGCCGCCTATGCACGCCTCCGCCGACCCGTCCGATCCCCGCCTGCGCCTGAGCGGCAGCCGACTGAAGGCGGCCCTGATCGCCGGTTGCCGCAGGGTGCTGTCGCGTCGCGACTACCTCAACCGGATCAACGTGTTCCCGGTGCCCGACGGCGATACCGGCAGCAACCTCGCGTTCACCCTGGCGGCCGTGCTCGGCAGCGCGCGGCGCGACCGCGGCGGCGATGTCGGCACCGTCCTGCGCCAGGTCGCGCGCGAGGCGGTCGACGGCGCGCGCGGCAACTCCGGTGCGATCTTCGCGCAGTTCTTCCAGGGCCTTGCCGACGCCGTCGGCAACCGCCGCGAGGTCGATGCCGGCCAGCTCGCCGTGGCCGCGCAGTCGGCCGCGCAGTCGGCGCGGGCGTGCCTGGCGCAACCCCGGGAAGGCACCATCCTCAGCGTCATCAGCGACTTCGCCAGCGAACTCAGGGGCCAGGCCGAACGCGGCGTGCAGGACCTCGGCGCGGTGTTCAGGGCCGCCCTGCAGCGGGCGCGGGCGTCTCTGGCGGCGACCCCGCAGCAGTTGCCGGTGCTGCGCGCCGCCGGCGTGGTCGATGCCGGCGCCGCCGGCTTCGTCGATTTCCTGGAGGGGGTCGACGACCTGATCGCGCGCGGCCGCGACGCCCTGCGGCTGCCACCGGAACTGCGCGAATTCGCCGGCGGCGGCAACGCCGAGGTCCACCTGGAGTCGGTCGAGACCGCGAGTCCGTTCCGCTACTGCACCGAGTGCTCGCTGACCGGCAGCGACCTCGACCCGGCTCGGGTACGCGCCGCCCTTTCGGCGCTGGCGCTGGATTCGCTGGTGGTCGCCGGCGGCCGCGACCGGGTCCGCGTGCATGCCCACATCGACCAGCCGAACCGCCTGTTCGAGGCCCTCGCCGGGCTCGGGTCGGTCAGCCAGCGCAAGGCCGACGACATGCAGGCGCAGGCGCGGCTGCGGGCGGCGCCGTTCCAGCCGGTGCGCGTGGTGGTCGACTCCGCGGCCGACCTGCCGCCCGGCCAGGCCGAGCTGCTCGGCATCACCGTGGTGCCGGTGCGGGTGAACTTCGGGGACGAGGACTTCATGGACCGGATCACCCTGGCGCCGGCCGAGCTGTACGCCCGGCTGCGCGCCGATCCGACGCCGCCGCGCACCAGCCAGCCGCCACCGGGCGACTTCCGGCGCGCCTACGAGCTGGTGCTGGCGCATTGCCGCGACATCGTCTCGGTCAGCCTGTCCAGCCAGGTCTCGGGCACCTTCCAGGCCGCCGCGACCGCCGCCCGCGAGGCCGGCGCCGGGCGCATCCATGTCGTCGACACCCTGAACGTGTCGGCCGGCCAGGCCCTGGTGGCGATCCGCGCCGCCGAGGTCGCCGCCGCCGGCGCCGACCTGACCGGCGTGCAGGACGCGGTGCGCACGGCGATGGCCGGCACGCGCACCTACGGCATGATCCCGGACCTGCGCTACGGCGTCGCCGGCGGTCGCCTGCCGCCGCTGCTCAAGCGCATCGCCGACTGGTTCGGGCTGACCCTGCTGGTCACCGACCGCGGCGGCAAGGTCAAGCCGTTCCGCGCCCTGCGCGGCGGCACCGCGCTCGCCGAACGGTTCGCGGCCGTGGTCGCCGGCCGGGCGCGCGGCGCCGACCGCTGGCGCGCCATCGTCGGCCACTGCGATGCGCCCGACCAGGCCGCGACCCTGGCCGGCGCCCTTCGCGAGCGGATCCCCGGGCTCGACACCGTCTGGGTCACCGAGAACGGCCCGGCGATCGGCGCCCATGCCGGCCCCGGCACCCTGGTCGTCGGCCTGCAGCCACTGGCCGACCCGGGGCCGTGACCGCCCTTGCGATCAAGCTGCTGCTGTCCTACCTGCTGGGCAGCGTGGTCGGCAGCCTGCTGCTCGGGCGCCTGCGCGGCGTCGACATCCGCACCGCCGGCAGCGGCAACGCCGGCGCCACCAACGCCCTGCGCACCCAGGGCCGGGCGTTCGCGCTGGCGGTGGCGGCGATCGACGTCGGCAAGGGCGTGCTGGCCGCGCTGGTGGTGGCGCGCCTGCCGTGGTTCGGCCCCGACCCGCTGACGCCCGCGGCCACCGGCCTGGCCTGCGGCCTGGCCGCGGCGCTCGGCCACTGCTATCCGCTGTGGCACGGCCTGCGCGGCGGCAAGGGCGCGGGCACCGCCTTCGGTGCCGCGCTCGCGCTGTTCCCGGGGCTGGCGCTGGTGATGCTGCTGGCCTGGCTGCTGGTGCTCGGCACCACCGGCTATGTCGGCCTGGCCACCGTGGTCGCCGGTCTGGCGTTCCCCCTGGCGATGGCGTTCTCGCCCTGGCGCGCCGATCCCGCCCTGCTGGCGCTGGCGCTGGCCGCAGGACTCCTGCTGCTGTGGACGCACCGCGGCAACCTGGCCCGGCTGCGGGACGGCAGCGAACTGCGCTTCGAACGCGCGCGGGTGCTGGCGCGGCTGCTGCGCAGGCCCTGACCCGGCGGGTACCGCCGGCGCGCCTCAGTCCGCCAGGAAACGGCCGCAACCGGCCAGGCTGCGCGCGCCGACGCGCAGCCGAGCGGTCATCTCGAAGGCCTCGCCGCTCATCACGTCGGTGCAGGGCTCGGGGCTGATGCGCAGTTCCACCGCTTCGCCGCCGGAGTCCCCGGCGACGCCGGCGGCATCGGCCAGGCGCCGGGTCGGCTCGATGCGCAGGGTACGGGCACCGTAGTCGAGCTGCACTTCCAGCCAGGCCGCCGGACCCGGCCCCAGTTCCGCGACCCAGCCAGGCTCCTGGCCGACGGCGCGGAAGGCGGCGCCGCGGTCCTGCGCCTGCCGCCAGGGATCCACCGCCTCCAGCCGGCACTCGCTGGAGACGCCATCGAGCCGGAGCCGCGCCTCGCTGCCGCGGCTCCAGAATTCGTCGGCGCCCTGCGCGTAGCGCGCGCCGGAGGCGGCGACCACGGCCGGCAACACCCAGGTGCGATCGGCAATCCGCAGCTCGACCTCGCCGGGACGGAAGCGCGCCAGCACCCGGTCGTCGCCGCAGCGGAACGCCTGCGGTTCCGGATCGGCGCCATCGACCTGGCGCTCCGGCTGGACCGCGCATCCGGCGAGGGCGAGGGCAACAGCAAGGGCGCTTGCCGGCAGCGGCGCGCGCAACGGACGGATCGTCGGCATGCGGTTCTCCTCATCGGGCCCGGGCCGGGCGGCCTGCGCCGGCCTTCGGCATGATCGCCCAACACGGGCATCTGGACCAGTGGACCTGTCCGGCCGGCGGCCGCCGCCGATCCCGGGCTACACTGGCTAGGTGCACCTGGAAGCCATTTATCGCTATCCGCTGAAATCGGCGGCGGCGCAGCCGGTTGAGCGGGCCTGCGTGGAGCCGCGCGGCCTGGAAGGCGACCGCCGCTGGCTGGTGGTCGACGAGGACGGCCGCTTCCTGACCGGCCGGCAGGTCCCGGCCCTGGTCAGGATCCGCGCCGTGCCGATGTCCGATGGCCTGGTCCTGCAGGCGCCCGGCGCGCCGGCGCTGGCGCTGCCGACGCCGAATCCGCACGGACGCAGGCGCCGGGTCCGGATCTGGAAGGACGAGGTCGAGGCGCTCGCCTGCGGGGCCGATGCCGACACCTGGCTGTCGCGCGTGCTCGGGCGGCCGGTGGCCCTGGTGCACATGGATGCCGCGGCCCGGCGCGCGGTCGATCCGGACCATGGCCGTCCCGGCGACGAGGTCAGCTTCGCCGACGGCTATCCGCTGCTGCTGCTCTCCACCGCGGCCGTCGAGGACCTCGGCCGGCGCCTGGGCCGGCCGGTCGCCGGACTGCGCTTCCGGCCCAACCTGCTGGTCGCCGGCTGCCCGGCGCATGCCGAGGACGGCTGGCGCCGGCTGCGCATCGGCGACACGGAGTTCGAGGTCGCCAAGCCGTGCACGCGCTGCGTGTTCACCACCATCGACCCGGAGACCGGCGCGCCCGATCCCGACGGCGAGCCGCTGGCCACCCTCAAGCAGTACCGGCGGGGCGCCGCCGGCGTCACCTTCGGCGTCAACCTGATCCCGCGCGGCGACGGCTGCCTGCGCGTCGGCGATGCCGTCGTCGTCCTCGACTGATCCTGGCGCGGACCATGCCGCGACCGCACCGGGCGGCGCGCGCCGCATCGTCCACGTCGACATGGACGCCTTCTACGCCTCGGTCGAGCAACGCGACGACCCGTCGTTGCGCGGACGCCCGGTGGTGGTGGCCTGGCGCGGCCCCCGCTCGGTGGTGTGTGCCGCCAGCTACGAGGCCCGGAAGTCCGGCGTGCGGTCCGCGATGCCGGCGCTGCGGGCGGCGCGGCTGTGCCCGGATGCCGTGTTCGTGCCGCCGGACTTCGGCCGCTACCGGGCCGTCTCGCGGCAGGTCCGCGAGATCTTCGCGCGCCACACCGACCTGGTCGAACCGCTGTCCCTGGACGAGGCCTACCTGGACGTCAGCCAGCCCCGCTCGGGGCTGGCCACCGGCACCGCCGTCGCCCAGGCGATCCGGGCGGCGATCCGCGCCGAACTCGGCCTGACCGCCTCGGCGGGCGTCGCCCCGAACCGCTTCCTGGCCAAGATCGCCTCGGACTGGCGCAAGCCCGATGGCCTGTTCGTGCTTCGGCCCCACCGGGTCATGGACTTCCTGGCGCCGTTGCCGGTCGAGCGCCTGCCGGGGGTCGGCCGGGTGATGACGGCGCGGCTGGCGGCGCTCGGCGCGGCGACCGTCGAGGACCTGCGCAGGCTGGGTCCGCAGGCGCTGGCGGCGCACTTCGGTCGCTGGGGCCTGCGCCTGTCGGAGCTGGCGCTGGGCATCGACGACTCGCCGGTGCGGCCGGACCGGCCGCGTCTGTCGATCTCCTGCGAGGACACCTTCGCCGAGGACCTGCCCCTGGCCTCGCTGGCCCCGGCGCTGCAACGGCTGGGCGAGCGCGCCTGGCGGCTGGCGCAAGGCCATGGCGCCCGCGCCCGCACGGTCGTGCTCAAGCTCAAGACCGCGCAGTTCCGGACGCTGACCCGCAGCCTGACGCCGCCGCAGCCGCCCCGGTCGCTGGCCGAGCTGGCGGCCATGGTCGCCGTCCTGCTGCAGCGGGTCGGCCTGCCCGAGAACACCCGCTTTCGGCTGGCCGGGGTCGGACTGGCCAATTTCGACAGCGCGCCCGCGGCGGACGACCTGTTCGGTGGCGGCGGCCCGACCGCCGCCGACCGGGGCACGGATCAGCCGGCGGCCGGCTCGGTCGTCGGCGGCTCCTGAACCGGCTGCGGGGCCAGGGTCGGCGCCGGCGCCGCCTCGATCACGCCGCAGGCGATGCGGGCGCCCGCGTTGCCGGCCGGCTGGCTGGCGTAGTCGTCGGCGTCGGCATGGATGACGATGGCCTTGCCCAGGACATCGGCCTCGCCGCCGTCGCCCAGGGTGACGCCGCTGATCCGGAACGCGAAGCTCGCATTGCCGCGGGCATCGGCCTTCAGGTTGGGCATGTCGCCGGCATGGTGCGGCGCGCTGGTGCCCGGGTTGCCGTGGTTGTGGTTGCCCGGGTTGAAATGGTCGCCGGCGCTGCTGGCATCGGCGGCGCTGCAGTCGCCGACCGCGTGGATGTGGAAGCCGTGTTCGCCGTTGGCGCGCAGGTTGGCGACGGTGCCGCTGACCCGCAGGCCGCGGTTGTCCGGCGACACGGTCACCGTGCCGCGTGCCCGGTTGCCCTGGGTCGGTGCCAGCTCGGCACGCGCCTCGTTGATCTGCGCCTTCATGTCGGCGGCGGCGGCATGGCCATGGCCGAAGGCGGCGCTGACCGCGGCGGCGAGGGCGAGGCACGGAAGGATCGACGGGCGCATGGCAACTCCTGGCTGGTTTGGCGGGATGGGCGGCGCTGCCGTGACCGGGCTGCGCCGCCGCGAAACGCCGATTATGCGTGCTGGGCCGCGACCCTGCACGGGTCGCGGCCGGTCGCTGCGGGCGTCAGCGGAACAGGCCGTAGGCGACGTCGACGATCAGGCCGGTGGCCAGCGCCACCAGCAGCACGTCGCCGTCGACGCGGACCCAGCGGTGGCCGTAGGGCGGCGGCGCCAGCCGGTACGGCCGGTAGTCGACGTAGTAGACCGGCGCGTAGTAGCCGCGCGGCAGGCGGTGGCCATGGCTCCAGCGGTACGGCCGGTAGCCCGGCGGGCGCACATAGTGGCCCGGCGGCGGATAGCCGTAGCCGTAGCCCGGCCGGTGGCCGGGTCCCGGGCGCCAGGCCTGGCCGTGCGGCGGCCGATGCCCCGGCCCTGGCCGGTAGCGCCGGTCGTCGCGTCCGTGGCGATCATGACGGCCGTGCCGGCGGTCGCCGCCGTGCCAGCGCTGGTCGGCATAGCCATGGGCCGGGTAGCCGCGCTCATGGCCGCCGCGGTCGCGGGGCGAGGCGTCGGCCGCGCCGGCGGCACCTGCCAGCGCGGCGACGAGGGTGAAGGAAAGCAGTCTGCCCATGATGAGGTCCTCGGAACGGCCAGCCTGGCCGGACGGCAGCGGCCGGTCGGCCCCTGCGGCGCCCACGTTCGGGCCTGATGCCTTAATCCGTTTTGAACGGGGCCGGTGCCGTTCAGCCTGCACCGGTCCTCGCGCGCGGCGGCACTGCGACGCCGGCGGCGCCGGCAACGTCTGGACAAGTCAAGCGCGCCACCCTTGGCGCGGCCCAGGAGCCATCGATGACCCGAGCGATCCCCTCCCTGCTCCTTGCCGCCGCACTGGCGGCGATCCCCGCCGGCCTGCGGGCGCAGCTGCCGCAGGTCGACGCGCACGCCTTCCCGACGCCGGTCGCCGGCCCCGTGTCGCCGGCCGACGTGCTGCGGCAGACCGGCCACTGGCAGCGCGCCCTGGCTTCCGGTGGCTTTCCGGCGCTGTCGCCGGCCTCGCGCGCGGAGGCGGACGCGGCGTTGGCCCGCCTGCAGGCGTCGCTCGCCCGGGTCCGAAGCTGGCGGCAGCTGCGGCCGCCGCAGGTCGAACGGATCGTCGCCGACCACGCACAGGCGGTGACGGCGCTTGGCCTGGGGGACGGCGAGCGGCTGTCCTGCCGGACCGCGGCAGCCACCGGCACGCGGATCGCGCAGATGGAGTGCCACCTGGCCGGACGCCAGGCGGAGGCTGGCGGGGACGCCCGCCGGCGCCTGCACGACGCGACCAGCGGCCGCGTCCAGTAGCCGGGAACAACAGCGGGAGTCGCGGCCGGCCATGTCCTGGCGCAGCGCCGGCTGGCGCCGGCGCTGATCCCGGCGCCGGGCTCAGACCGTCGCCGGGTTCGGCTTGTCCGGGTCCAGACCGAACGCCCGGATCGCCCGCGCGACGTCGTCGGCGGTCTTCTGGCCCTGCTCGGCCAGGGCGGCGATCGCGGCATGGGCGATCCAGTAGCGGTCGACCTCGAAGAAGCGGCGCAGGTTGGCGCGGGTGTCGCTGCGCCCGTAGCCGTCGGTGCCGAGCACCGTGTACGGCATCGGCACCCAGGCGCGGACCTGGTCGGCGACCTGGCGGACGTAGTCGGTGGCGGCGATCGCCGGGCCGGGCCGGCCCGCCAGCAGCCGGCTGACCCACGGCTGCCGGGGCGCCTTCGCCTTCGGGTTCAGGCGGTTCCAGCGCTCGGCCTCGATGCCGTCGCGGCGCAGCTCGGAGAAGCTGGTGCACGACCAGATGTCGGCGCTGACGCCGAACTCGCTGTCGAGCAGTTCGGCGGCGGCGATCACCTCGCGCAGGATGGCGCCCGAGCCCAACAACTGGACGTGGGGCCGCGCGGCGCCCTTGCCCCTGCCCTTCGGGTCGCGGGTGCCGAGTCCGGAGTCCCGAAGCAGGTACATGCCCTTGACCACGCCCTCGACGGCGCCCTCGGGCAGCGCCGGATGGCCGTGGTTCTCGTTCATCAGGGTGATGTACCAGTAGGCGTCCTCCTGCTCGGTCAGCATCCGGCGCATGCCGTCCTGCAGGATCACCGCGACCTCGCCGGCGAAGGCGGGGTCGTAGGCGCGGCAGTTGGGGATGTTGCCGGCGAGCAGGTGGGAATGGCCGTCCTCGTGCTGCAGGCCCTCGCCGTTCAGCGTCGTGCGGCCGGCGGTGGCGCCGAGCAGGAAGCCGCGCGCGCGCATGTCCCCGGCCGCCCAGGCGAGGTCGCCGATGCGCTGCATGCCGAACATCGAGTAGAAGATGAAGAACGGCAGCATCGGCAGGTCGTTGGTGCTGTAGCTGGTCGCCGCGGCGATCCAGCTCGAGAACGCGCCGGCCTCGGTGATGCCTTCCTGGAGCACCTGGCCGGCCTGGTCCTCGCGATAGTACATGAGCTGGTCGGCGTCGACCGGCTTGTACTTCTGGCCCTCCGGGGCATAGATGCCGATCTGCCGGAACAGGCCCTCCATGCCGAAGGTGCGCGCCTCGTCGGCCACGATCGGCACGCAGCGCGGCCCCACCTGCTTGTCGCGCAGGACGATGTTCAGGGCCTGGACGAAGGCCATGGTGGTCGAGATCTCGCGCTCCCCGGTGTCCTTGAGCAGGCGCTCGAAGGCGTCCAGGCCGGGCACCGGCAGGCTCTCGGTGGCGCGGGCGCGGCGCTGCGGCAGCGAACCGCCCAGGGCCTCGCGGCGGGCCTTGAGGTAGGCGACCTCCTCGGAATCGGGGCCGGGGTGGTAGTAGGGCACCTCGGCGATGCGCTCGTCCGGCACCGGGATCTGGAAGCGGTCGCGGAAGGCGCGCACCGCCTCGTCGTCCAGCTTCTTGGTCTGGTGGGTGGGGTTGAGCGACTCGCCGGCCTTGCCCATGCCGTAGCCCTTGACCGTCTTGGCCAGGATCACCGTCGGCAGGCCGTCGCTGTTCATCGCCGCGTGGTAGGCGGCATACACCTTGTGCGGGTCGTGGCCGCCGCGGTTGAGGCGCCAGATGTCCTCGTCGGACATGGTCTCGACCATGGCGCGGGTCTCCGGGTACTTGCCGAAGAAGTGCTCGCGCGTGTAGGCGCCGCCGAAGGCCTTGCAATTCTGGTACTCGCCGTCGACGGTCTCCATCATCAGTCGGCGCAGCACGCCCTGGTGGTCGCGCTGCAGCAGCGGGTCCCAGCGGCTGCCCCAGACCACCTTGAGGACGTTCCAGCCGGCGCCGCGGAAGGCCCCCTCCAGCTCCTGGATGATCTTGCCGTTGCCGCGCACCGGGCCGTCCAGGCGCTGCAGGTTGCAGTTGATGACGAACACCAGGTTGTCGAGCTTCTCCCGGCCGGCCAGGGTGATCGCGCCCAGCGATTCCGGCTCGTCGGTCTCGCCGTCGCCCATGAAGCACCAGATCTTGCGGTCGGAGCGCGGCAGCAGGCCGCGGTGCTCCAGGTACTTGCAGAAGCGCGCCTGGTAGATCGCCATGATCGGGCCCAGGCCCATCGACACGGTCGGGGTCTGCCAGAAGTCCGGCATCAGCCAGGGGTGCGGGTAGGAGCTCAGGCCGCCGCCGTCCACCTCCATCCGGAAGCGGTCCAGCTCGGTCTCGCTGATCCGGCCTTCCAGGAAGGCGCGCGCGTAGATGCCCGGGCTGGAGTGGCCCTGGATGTACAGCAGGTCGCCCGGATGGCCCTCGTGGGGCGCCCGCCAGAAATGGTTGAAGCCGACGTCGTACAGGGTCGCGGCCGAGGCGAAGCTGGCGATGTGGCCGCCCAGTTCGCCCGGACGCCGGTTGGCCCGGACCACCGTGGCCAGGGCGTTCCAGCGGATGATCGAGCGGATCCGCCACTCCAGGTTCTGCTCGCCCGGGCTGCGCTGCTCGCGCTCGGGCGGGATGGTGTTGTGGTAGCCGGTGGTCAGGCGGAACGGCAGGTGGCCGCCGGCGCGCCGGGTCTCCTCGATCATCCGCTCCAGCAGGAAATGCGCGCGCTCCGGGCCGTCGCTGCCGATCACCGCCTGGATGGCGTCCAGCCATTCACGGGTCTCGACCGGGTCGAGGTCGTTGCGGGTCGGGTCCTGGGGGGTGGTCATGGCGCTGTTCTCGCGTCGGGGCGCACCGTCGTCCGACGGCGGCGATCATGGTCGTGCCTGCAGCGGGCGAGTCTAGCCCGGATGTTTCGCGCGGGGCAGGGATGATCGCACAGGCGCTTGCGGCGGCGCAGCGCGCGCCGTGGCCGATGCGGCGGCGGGCGCGGGGCCGCGGGCGCGGCCGCCAGGGACGGGCCGGCTCGGCATCTCGCGACGGACGGGGCGGCGGAAAACAAGAAGGCTGCGGCGCGCTTGGTAACGCCGCAGCCCCGAATGCCACGTGTCGTCGTCTTCTTGGAATGCGATTCCTGCCACAGTCGGAGCGGCAGGGGGCGTTAAGTCTACATTAACCGGCACCCGGTGCGACCACGCCCCCGCAGGGCGGGAATCCGGTCCCTGCCCCGACCCGCGGTCGGGTGGCGGGCGCAGCCGGGCAGCCCCGCCGGGTGCCGTGACCGGCATCCGGGCAGGCCGGACCGGCCGCGCGCGGTCAGTCGCGCCGCCCGAGCAGCATCGCCAGGGCGCCGCTGGCGATCGCGACGATGCAGCCGACCAGGACCACCCTGCCGGCGTACTGGCCCAGCGCCGACAGGTCGATCAGGCCGAACACGACGGCGATGGCGAGGGCCGCCAGCACCACGATCACCAGGGCGGCGACGGACTTCAGGATGCCTGACATGGACTGCTCCCGGGATGCGCAGGCGGCCGCGGCCGCCCCGGCGGCACGCTGCCGCCGGCGGCCCATTGTGCCGCAGCGCCGCGGCGGCCGCGGCAGCCGCCCCCGGGGAAGGCCGTGCTCAGAAGCCCAGGCCGGGCTGCTGGGCGGCCCGCTTCTGGGCGTCGACGGCGGCCAGGGCGGTCATGTTGACCACCCGGCGCACCGTCGCCGACGGGGTCAGCACGTGCGCCGCGCCCCGCACGCCCAGGAGCATCGGCCCGATCACCACACCGTCGGTCAGGGTGCGGACCAGGTTCAGCGCGATGTTGGCGGCGTCCAGGTTCGGCATCACGAACAGGTTGGCGGCCCCCTTGAGCTGGGAGTCCGGGAACAGCCGCTCCCGGATCGCCTCGTTGAGCGCGGCATCGCCGTGCATCTCGCCCTCGAACTCCAGTTCCGGCGCCAGCTCCCGCAGCAGGGCGCAGGCCTTGCGCATCTTGCTGGCGCTGGCATCGGCGTGGCTGCCGAAGTTGCTGTGCGAGAGCAGGGCCACCTTCGGCTCGATGCCGAACCAGCGCAGCCGCTCCGCCGCCAGCAGGGTGCTCTCGGCGATCATCTCCGGGTCCGGGTCGACCTGCACGTGGGTATCGAGGAAGAAGAAGGTGCCCTTGTCGTTGATCACCGCCGTCACCGCGGCCGGCGCATGCACGCCTTCGTCGAGGCCCAGGATGTCCAGCACGTAGCGGACCCGCTTCTGGTAACGGCCGATCAGGCCGCAGATGACCGCATCGACGTCGCCCCTGCGCAACGCCAGGGTCGCGATCGCCGACGGCCGCGAGCGCACGATCGCCTTGGCCACCGCCGGGGTGACGCCCTTCCGGCGCATGATCGAGTGGTAGAGCTGCCAATAGTCGTTGAAGCGCGGATCGTCGTCGATGTTGACCACCTCGATGTCGCGGCCGGCGCGGATGCGCAGGCCCAGGCGCTCGATGCGCCGCTCGATCACCGCCGGCCGGCCGATCAGGACCGGCGTCGCCAGGCCCTCGTCGACCACGGTCTGTACCGCGCGCAGCACGGTCTCCTCCTCGCCCTCCGCGTAGCAGACCCGCTTGCGGTCGCGCTTGGCGGCCGCGAACACCGGCTTCATCATCAGGCCGGTGCGGAACACGAACTGCCAGAGCTTCTCCCGGTAGGCGTCCATGTTGGCGATCGGGCGGGTGGCGATGCCGGAATCCATCGCCGCCTGCGCCACCGCCGGCGCCAGCTCGACCAGCAGGCGCGGGTCGAACGGCTGCGGGATCAGGTAGTCCGGACCGAACGCCGCCGGCGCGCCGCCATAGGCGCTGGCGGCGATGTCCGAGGCCTCCATGCGCGCCAGTCTCGCGATCGCCCGGACGCAGGCCAGCTTCATCGCCTCGTTGATCGTGGTGGCGCCGACGTCGAGCGCGCCCCGGAAGATGTAGGGGAAGCACAGCGCGTTGTTGACCTGGTTCGGGTAGTCGCTGCGCCCGGTCGCCATGATGCAGTCCGGGCGCACCGCGAACGCCTTCTCGGGCAGGATCTCCGGGGTCGGGTTGGCCAGCGCCAGGATCACCGGCCGCGCCGCCATGGAGGCCACCATCTCGGGCTTGAGCACGCCGCCGGCAGACAGGCCGAGGAACACGTCGGCGCCCTCGACGATCTCGGCCAGGGTGCGCTTGCCGGTGTCGCGGGCGTAGCGGGCCTTGTCGGCGTCCATGCCGGGCCGGCCGGTGTACAGGACGCCGTCGCGGTCGACCGCCAGGATGTTCTCCGGCTTCATGCCCAGCGCCACCAGCATGTCCAGGCAGGCGATGCCGGCGGCGCCGGCGCCGCTGGTCGCCAGGACCACGTCCTCGATGCGCTTGCCGACCACCTCCAGGGCGTTCAGCACGGCGGCGCCGACGATGATCGCGGTGCCGTGCTGGTCGTCGTGGAACACCGGGATCTTCATCCGTTCGCGCAGCTTGCGCTCGACGATGAAGCATTCCGGCGCCTTGATGTCCTCCAGGTTGACGCCGCCGAAGGTCGGCTCCAGCGCGGCGATGATGTCGACGAGCCGGTCCGGGTCGCGCTCGGCGACCTCCAGGTCGAACACATCGATCCCCGCGAACTTCTGGAACAGCACGCCCTTGCCTTCCATCACCGGCTTGGCCGCCAGCGGCCCGATGTCGCCCAGGCCCAGCACCGCGGTGCCGTTGCTGATGACCGCGACCAGGTTGCCGCGCGCGGTCATCTGGGAGGCGGCGTTGGCGTCGTCGACGATCGCCTCGCAGGCCGCCGCCACGCCGGGGGAGTAGGCCAGGGACAGGTCGCGCTGGGTCACCAGGGCCTTGGTCGGCGCGACCCGGATCTTGCCGGGCGGATGCGCGCGGTGGTAATCCAGCGCCGCCTGCTTGAGTTGCTCGGCCTTGTCCATGCTGTGCGGTCCGTCCGGAGTTCTGCGGCGGCGCCGGAACGGCGCGCCGGGGCGGTCATTATGCCGAGGCCGGCCGACGCCGGCACGGGCGGCGCGGCGCCCGCCCCGCGGCGGCGCGGCGCCTGGGCGATAATCGCGCCCTTCCCCTCGAGGACCGGCTGGCGATGAAAGTGCTCGTGATCGGCGGCGGCGGCCGCGAACATGCCCTGGCCTGGAAGCTGGCGCGCTCGCCGAAGGTCGAGGAGGTCATCGTCGCGCCCGGCAATGCCGGCACCGCGCGCGAGCCGGGCCTGCGCAATGCGGCGGTCGCCGCCACCGACCTCGACGGCCTGCTCGCCCTGGCGCGCGACGAGGACATCGGCCTGACCGTGGTCGGCCCCGAGGCGCCGCTGGCGGCGGGCCTGGTCGACCGCTTCCAGGCCGCCGGCCTGCCCTGCTTCGGCCCCAGCCGGGCCGCCGCGCAGCTCGAGGCCTCCAAGGCCTTCAGCAAGGACTTTCTCGCCCGGCACGGCATTCCGACCGCCCGCTACGCGGTTTTCGAGTCGCTGGAACCCGCCCTGGCGTACGTGCGCGAGCAGGGCGCGCCGATCGTGGTCAAGGCCGATGGCCTGGCCGCCGGCAAGGGGGTCACCGTGGCGACCACGCTGGCAGAGGCCGAGGCCGCGCTGCGCGACTGCTTCGGCGGTGGCCTGGGTGGTGCCGGCGCGCGCGTGGTGGTCGAGGAGTTCCTGGACGGCGAGGAGGCCAGCTACATCGTGGTCGCCGCCGGCCGTCGCTTCGTGGCGATGGCGAGCTCGCAGGACCACAAGCGCCTGGGCGAGGCCGACACCGGCCCCAACACCGGGGGGATGGGCGCCTACTCGCCGGCGCCGGTGGTGACGCCGGCGATCGCCGCGCGCATCGAGGCCGAGGTGATCGCGCCGACCCTGGCCGGCATGGCCGACGAGGGCCGGCCGTTCACCGGGTTCCTGTACGCCGGCATCATGGTGATGGCCGACGGCACGCCGAAGGTGCTGGAGTTCAACGTGCGCTTCGGCGACCCGGAGACCCAGCCGGTGATGCTGCGCCTGCGCTCGGACCTGGTCGAGGTGCTCGAGGCCGCGCTGGACGGGCATCCCGATGCGGTGACGCCCGAGTGGGATCCGCGCCCCAGCCTGGGCGTCGTCATGGCCGCCGCCGGCTATCCGGCAAGCGTGCGCACCGGCGACGCCATCGACGGACTGGACGCCGGCGACGCCGACCAGGTCAAGGTCTTCCATGCCGGCACCGCCCTGGCGGACGACGGCCGCGTGCGGACGGCGGGCGGCCGGGTGCTCACCGTCTGCGCGCTCGGCGACGATGTCCTCCAGGCCCGGGACCGCGCCCTGGCGCGCGTCGACACGATCGCCTTCGCCGGAGCCCAGCACCGGCGCGACATCGGCTGGCGGGCGATCGCCCGCGATGCGCCCGGTCCGCGCCTGGCGGACCGTTGAGTCAGGCTCAGAAGCGCCAGTCCAGCGCCAGCGACAGGTTGCGGCCGGGCTCGTCCAGCCCGGAGCCGTGCTCGCGATACCGCTTGTCGGCGAGGTTGGCGGCGGTGACCTGCAGCATCACCGCCTCGGTGGCCTGCCAGCCCAGGCGCGCGTTGACGGTGGCCCAGCCGGCCGTGCCCTGCGGGTTGATGCGGGCGTCGCTGGCATCGCGCGGGCTCAGCCGGTCCTGGCGACCGGCGTACACGCTCCAGCCCTCCAGCTCCCAGCCCGGGGCGAACGCCCAGCGCGCGCCCAGCTTGCCGAACAGGGGCGGAATCCGGTCGGCCGGGTATTCGTCGCCCGCGAAGCGCTCGTCGCCGCGCATCCAGGTGGCGGTGGCGTAGAGCTGCCACTCCGGCCCGGGCATCCAGCGCAGGCCCGATTCCAGGCCCTCGAGGACCAGCCGGGTGGCGTTGCGCGACTGCACGATGGCCCGCCCGCTGTCGGTGAAGTCGCCGGTCAGCACCGAGGTGATCTTGTCCCGGTAGTTGGAGCGGAACGCCATCAGCTCCCACTGCCAGACCGGATCGACATACTTCAGGCCCAGGTCGAAGGTGTTCACCGTCTCGGGGGACAGGTCCGGGTTCGGGATGTTGAAGCGGTTGCTGGGACGGTCGCCGAAGCTGCCCAGGTCGAAGATGTTGGGGGCCCGGAAGCCGCGGCCTGCGTTGCCGACCAGGCGCAGGTCCTCGCCCAGCTTGTAGGCGAATCCCAGGTGGCCGTTGACGTCCGAGGGCGACAGCGACACGCCGATGCCGTTGCCGGTGGCGGGCAGGTCGATCTCGAAGCGGCTGTAGCGCAGGCCGAGGTTGATGTCCAGGCGGTCGGTGACCAGCCAGTCGTCCGCCACGTAGGCGGCCAGCGAGGCCATCGTCGAGCCGTCCGGGTAGCGGCTCGGCCGCGCGGTCAGCGCACCGGTATCGACATCCAGCCGCTCCCGGAAGCTGTCGACGCGGTCGTCGTACCACTCCACGCCGTAGGTCAGGAAGTGGCGTTCGCCCAGGGTCTTGGTCATCTGCGCGGTGACGCCCCGCAGGGTGCTGGCATTGCGCTCGATGTCGCGGTTCGGCGTGCCGGTGTCGCGGGTGGTGCGGTCGTCGACGACCTTCTGGCGGCCCAGATGGATCTCGACGTCGTCGGCGAACGGCAGGGCATCGGTGTAGCGATAGCGCAGATGGCCGAACTCCCGGGCCTGCGGCTTGAACAGGAACTCCGCGTTGTCCGGCTGGGTCTGCCCGAAACCCGGCACCAGGGCATCGTGGCGGGGCGTCTCCGGCTGCTTGCTGTACTGGAAAGAGGCCATCAGCGCATGCGCGCTGCCGGCCGGCGTCAGCAGCAGCTTGAGGTCGCCGCCGCGCTGCTGGAACTGGGTGAACGGCAGGCGCTCGCCGCCGCCGACCCGCAAGGTGCCGACGTCCTGCCAGCTCACGCCGCCGGTGATGGCCAGTCCTTCGCGGCCGGCCTCGAACCCGGCGCGGCCATGCCAGCTGCGGTCGGCGCTGGACCAGCGCCCCCGCAGCAGGCCGCCCGCCTGCCAGTCCGCGCCCGTGAACCGCGGCTCGGGGGTCAGGAACTGCACGACGCCGCCCATGGCGTCGCTGCCGTACAGCGTCGACATCGGGCCGCGCACCGCCTCGATGCCCGCCAGGTTGAGCGGGTCGACCAGGGCCAGGTACTGGTTCGGCGCGTTCCGGAAGAAGGCGTTGTTGAGCCGGAAGCCGTCCACCAGGTGCAGGACCTCGGAACCCTTGAGGCCACGGATGACGACCACGCCCTGGCCCGGGGTGGTCTGCTGCACGTAGGTGCCGGGCTCGCCATGCAGGAGGTCGGCGACGGTCTGCGGGGCCATCCGCAGGATCTCGTCGGCGTCGACCACGGTGACCGCCACCGGGATCTCCAGCGCCGCCTCCTCGCGTCGGGTCGCGGTGACCTGCACGCGGTCGAGGCGGCGCGCCGACTCCGCGCCGTCGTCGACGCTGTCCAGCGCATCGGCACGCGCGCCGGGGACAGGCAGGAACAGGACGAGCGCGACGACGCCGGCCAGCAAGGTCGGTGGGGAACAGCGCATGGGCATCTCCGGGGGAGGGTCGGCAGCGCTGGACTGCGCCGACCGGACCGGAAGGGTACCGCCCATGGGGCATCGAAGGAATCGCCATCGGACCCATCGCCCGCTCGGCCTGACGCGCGAAGCCGCGGCAACGGGCGCGAACACCGGAGCCGACCGCGCCGAAAACCCCGGACGGCAGCCTGCGGACACCGCCCGGGTGCGGACGGTCGATCCGGCCACCGGTGCGTATGGCGCAGCAAAAAGGGCGGGGGATCGCTCCCCCGC
>DDTN01000014.1 GCA_002344355.1 Proteobacteria bacterium UBA2363
GCGGGGCGTTTTCTTTGGGCGGCAGCAAAGCCGACGACGCGGTGCAGGACGGGCGCGTCGTCCGATGACCGCCGATCCAGCGGGCGCAGGTCGCTGTTGCGAGGGTGCCGGGCGGCACCCGCCGCCAAGCGACCTGGTCCCACGGCAGAGTGAGCGTGGCGGCGACCGGCCCTGCCATTACGCTTGACCGTCGTTTCCGCCGGACCTGCCGCCCATGCGAACCGCCTCCGCTCTGCTGTTGCTGATGGCGCCTTTCATCGCGCTCGCCGCCGATGAAGCGCCCCCCTGGGACGTCAACGCCCCGCGTGGCGAGGTCCGCCACGCCCGGTTCGCGACCGATGAGGGCACCTGGCTGAACCTGGACGTGAGTCCCGATGGCCGGCGGATCGTGTTCGACCTGCTTGGCGACCTGTACCTGCTGCCGATCGCCGGTGGCGAGGCGACCCGGCTCACCTCCGGGCCGGCGTTCGACCTGCAGCCCCGCTTCTCCCCCGATGGTCGGGAGATCAGCTTCACCTCCGACCGCGGCGGCGGCGACAACATCTGGCGCCTGCCGCTGGATGGCGGCGAACCGGTGCAGGTGACCCGCGAGAAGTTCCGGCTGCTGAACAACGCCGTCTGGTCGCCGGACGGCGAATGGCTGGTCGCGCGCAAGCACTTCACCGCCACCCGCTCGCTGGGCGCCGGCGAGATGTGGATCTACCACCGCAGCGGTGGCGAAGGCCTGCAGCTGACCAAACGCAAGAACGACCAGCAGGATGCCGGCGAGCCGGCGCTCTCACCGGACGGCCGTTTCGTGTACTTCAGCGAGGACGTCAGTCCCGGGCCCAACTTCCAGTACAACAAGGACCCGCACGGCATCATCTACGCGATCCGGCGCCTCGACCGCGAGACCGGCGAGCTGGTCGATCTGGTCCGCGTCCAGGGCGGCGCGGTCAGGCCGCAGCCGTCCCCGGACGGCCGCAGCCTGGCGTTCGTGCGGCGGGTGCGCGGCAACACGGTGTTGAGCCTCTTCGACCTCGAGTCCGGCGAGATCCGCGCGCTCTGGGACGGGCTGTCGCGCGACCAGCAGGAGGCCTGGGCGATCTTCGGTGTCTACCCCAACTACGCCTGGACCCCCGACGGCGCGCGGATCGTGGTCTGGGCCCAGGGCAGGCTCTGGTCGGTCGACGTTCGCAGCGGCGCGCCTTCTCCGATCCCGTTCACCGCGCAGGTCGACCAGGTGCTCTCCGAGCCATTGCGCTACAGCTATCGCCTGGAAGAAGGGGAGTTCGCTCCCCGGATGATCCGTGATGCGGCGACCAGTCCGGATGGCCGGACCCTGGTGTTCCATGCCGTGGGCCGGCTGTGGCGCAAGGCGCTGCCGGACGGCACCCCGCAGAGGCTGACCACCTCGGAGGATTTCGAGTACGCCCCCGCCTTCAGCGCCGATGGCCGCCAGCTGGCCTTCATCCGGTACAGCGACGAGGCGCAGAGCCGCGTGGTGGTCCGCACCCTGGGCAGCGGCCGGGAGCGCGAGGTGAACGCCCGGCCGGGCTTCCACTTCTCGCCGCGCTTCTCGCCCGACGGCAATTCGCTGGTCTACTCGCGGCAGGCGCCCGGCGGGCTGGTCGACTATCGATTCGGTCTCGATACCGGGATCTGGATCCAGCCGCTGGACGGCGGCCAGGCCCGGCGGGTCCACCGCAGCGGCAGCCGGCCGCAGTTCTCCGCCGATGGCAGCCGGGTGTACTTCCAGACCGGCGGCGGCATGGAAAAGAAGCTGATGAGCGTCGGGGTGGACGGCAGCGATCCGCGCGAGCACTACAACCTGAAGTACGTGAACGCGGTGGAGATCAGCCCGGATGGCAGGTGGCTGGCCTTCACCGAACTCTTCAACGCCTACGTCGCGCCGCTGGCGGCTACCGGCGCCCCGGTCGATCTCAACAAGGACATGAAGTCGGTGCCGGTGTCCCGGATCAGCCGGGACGTGGGGTCATGGCTGCACTGGTCCGGCGACTCCAGCCGCCTGCACTGGCTGGTCGGCGACCGCCTGCATACCCGGGAGCTGCGCGACGCCTTCGCCTTCCTCTCCGACGCAGGTTCGACCGGGTCGGACGCGCCGGAGGCCGCGGAGGCCCCGGAGGCGCCCGGGATCGGGATCGGCCTGCGCTTGCCGGTCGACACGCCATCGCAGGTGGTCGCCTTCACCAACGCGCGGCTGCTCACCATGCGCGGCGACGAGATCATCGAGGGCGGCACCCTCATCGTCCGCGACGACCGGATCGTCGCGGTCGGTCCGGCGGGAGAGGTCGACATTCCGGCCGCGGCGCGGATCGTCGACGCGGCGGGCCGCACCCTGGCTCCCGGAATCGTCGACGTCCATGCCCACGCCAACCACTTCCACAACGGCCCCAACCCGCAGGCGAACTGGAGCTACTACGCCAATCTCGCCTACGGGATCACCACCATGCACGATCCTTCCGCCAACACCACCGAGGTGTTCGCGCAGGCGGAGCTGGTCCGCGCCGGCATCGGCGTCGGGCCGCGCGTCTTCTCGACCGGAACCATCCTCTACGGCGCCGATGGCGACTTCAAGGCCGAGGTCAATTCGCTGGACGACGCGCGATCGCACCTGCGGCGGATGAAGGCGCATGGCGCGTTCAGCGTGAAGAGCTACAACCAGCCGCGCCGCGACCAGCGGCAGCAGATCAAGCAGGCGGCCAGCGAACTGGAGATGCTGGTGGTGATGGAGGGCGGCTCGACCTTCTTCCACAACCTGAACATGATCGTGGACGGCGCCACCGGCGTGGAGCACAACCTGCCGATCGCTCCGCTCTACCGGGACGTCATCCAGCTCTGGGCGGCGACCGAGGTCGGCAACACGCCGACCCTGGTGGTCAGCTACGGCGGCGTCAGCGGCGAGTACTGGGCCTACCAGCACGACGACATCTGGCGGAAGGACAAGCTGCTGCGCTTCTTCCCGCGGGAGCAGGTCGATGCCCGGTCGATCCGTCGCCAGATGATGCCCGACGAGGAGTACTTCCATCCCGAGGTGGCCCGCTCCCTGAAGGCCCTGCACGATGCCGGCGTGCCGATCCAGATCGGCGGCCATGGCCAGATGCAGGGGCTGGCGCCGCACTGGGAGATGTGGCTGCTCAGCCACGGCGGCTTCAGCAACCACGAGATCCTCCGGATCGCGACCATCAACGGGGCGCGCTACCTGGGACTCGACCGCGACCTGGGCTCGCTGGAGCCGGGCAAGCGCGCCGACCTGGTGGTGTTCGGCTCGGATCCGCTGGCCGATATCCGCAACAGCGAGCTGGTCGACCTGGTGATGGTCAACGGCAGGCTGTTCGATGCCTCGACCATGGCCGAGATCGGCGGCCGCGAACGTCCGGCGCCGACCTTCTACTGGCAGCGCCATGGCGCCGGCGCCGCGAGCGCCGCCGGCATTGGCCTGCCCGGACCGGCGGCCGAGTGCCACTGCCCCAAGTCCTGGGCGCGC
Organism: Proteobacteria bacterium UBA2363; assembly: GCA_002344355.1. Classification (GTDB taxonomy): domain Bacteria; phylum Pseudomonadota; class Gammaproteobacteria; order Xanthomonadales; family UBA2363; genus Pseudofulvimonas. The sequence goes on from DDTN01000014.1 coordinate 3,488, forward strand.
CAGTAGGCGCGCTGGCGGACGGGAACCCCCCGCCGGCGCGCTCGCTGCCGGCGGGGCGCGCCCGGCGCTCAGAAATCGAAGCCGAACTGCTCCTTGAAGGCCGCGCGGAACTGATCGAGGTCGAACCGCTGGTTCTGGGTGCCGGGGTGCTCGATCTTCAGGGCGCCCATCAGGGAGGCGATCCGGCCGGTGACCTCCAGGTCCAGGCCCTGGCTCAGCCCGAAGATCAGGCCGGCGCGGTAGGCGTCGCCGCATCCGGTCGGGTCGGCGACGCGCGCCGCCTTGGCGGCCGGGATCTCCAGGGTGCGGCCACCGCTGTGCACCAGCGATCCCTGGGCGCCACGGGTGACGATGTAGGCCCGCACGCGCCCGGCGATCTCGGCGATCGACCAGCCGGTGCGCTCCTGCAGGAGCTGCGACTCGTAGTCGTTGACGGTCACGTAGTCGGCCTGTTCGATGAAGGCACGGAATTCGGCGCCGTCGAACAGGGGCATCGCCTGGCCGGGGTCGAAGATGAACGGGATGCCGCGCTCGGCGAACTGCCGGGCGTGCTGAAGCATCGCCTGCTTGCCGTCGGGGGCGACGATGCCGAACGCGACGCCGTCGACCGACGCCACCTCGTTGCGCCAGGACTCCATCATCGCGCCGGGATGGAAGGCGGTGATCTGGTTGTCGTCGAGATCGGTGGTGATGAACGCCTGGGCGGTGAAGTGGCCGTCCAGCTCGCGCACGTGGTCCAGCGGGATGCCGAGTTGCCGGAAATGCTCGCGGTAGGGGGCGAAATCGCGGCCGACGGTGGCCATCGGCAGCGGCGAGCCGCCCAGCATCTTGAGGTTGTAGGCGATGTTGCCTGCGCAGCCTCCGAACTCGCGGCGCATCGCCGGGACCAGGAAGGCGACGTTGAGCATGTGCACCTTGTCCGGCAGGATGTGGTTACGGAACCGGTCCTCGAAGACCATGATGGTGTCGTAGGCAAGCGAGCCGCAGATCAGGGCCGACATCGATCACTCCCAGCGGGTGGCCACGGCAACCGTGATGCCGTGCATTAAATGGACTTAACGAGCGCGCGCCGGCGGCCGCCAGCTGAACCGGCGGTGCCGCGCAGGCCCCGTGTTTGCTTGCCGCGCGTGGACGCGGCCTTTACATTATCGCACCCTTTGCCGGTCCCGGTGCCCCGCCTCCCCCATGTTCAAGACCCTCCGCGGATTCTTCTCCAACGACCTGTCGATCGACCTCGGCACGGCCAACACCCTGATCTACGTCCGCGGCCAGGGCATCGTCCTGAACGAGCCCTCGGTGGTGGCGATCAGGCAGGACCGCGGGCCCGGCGGGCCACGCTCGGTGGCCGCGGTGGGCGGCGACGCCAAGCGCATGCTGGGCCGCACCCCCGGCAACATCGTGACGATCCGTCCCCTCAAGGATGGCGTCATCGCCGACTTCACGATGACCGAGCAGATGCTGCAGACCTTCATCCGCAAGGTGCACCGGTCGCGCTTCCTGCGCCCCAGCCCGCGCGTGCTGGTCTGCGTCCCGTGCGGCTCGACCCAGGTCGAGCGCCGGGCGATCAAGGAATCCGCGGAGGGCGCCGGTGCCCGCGACGTGTTCCTGATCGAGGAGCCGATGGCGGCCGCGATCGGCGCCGGCATCCCGGTGGCCGAGGCGCGCGGCTCGATGGTCCTGGACATCGGCGGCGGCACCTCGGAAGTCGCGGTGATCTCGCTCAACGGCATCGTCTATTCGCAATCGGTGCGGATCGGCGGCGACCGCTTCGACGACGCCATCATCAACTACGTCCGGCGCAGCCACGGCACCCTGATCGGCGAGGCCACCGCCGAGCGGATCAAGGTCGAGATCGGCTGCGCCTACCCGCAGTCCGAGGTGCGCGAGATCGAGATCTCCGGGCGCAACCTCGCCGAGGGCGTGCCGCGGATGATCACGATTAACAGCAACGAGATCCTCGAGGCGCTGCACGAACCGCTGTCCGGCATCGTCATGGCGGTCAAGTCGGCGCTGGAACAGACGCCGCCGGAGCTGTGTTCCGACGTCGCCGAGCGCGGCATCGTGCTCACCGGCGGGGGCGCACTGCTGCGCGACCTCGACCGCCTGATCTCCAAGGAAACCGGCCTGCACGTGCAGGTCGCCGACGACCCGCTGACCTGCGTCGCCCGAGGCGGTGGCCGTGCCCTGGAGCTGATCGACCAGGGCTACGGCAACGACTTCTTCGCCGCGGAGTGACCGCGGCGGGGATCGGGCCATGGCCATTGCCGGCGACAAGAACACGCTGTTCGCCAGCGGCCAGGCCGACACGCTCCGGCTGATCGTCTATCTCACGGCGGCGGTGGCCCTGATGGTCACCGATCACCACAGCCACTACCTCGATCGCGCGCGCGCCGCACTGGGCGGCCTGGCGACGCCCTTGTATCGGGTCGCGCAGGCGCCGGTGGAGGCCTCCCGCTGGTTGTGGGCGGCCGCCAGCGAGCGGGTCGAGCTCCGGCGCGAGAACGATGCCCTGCGCAGCGAACTGCTGCTGGCGAGGGCCCGCCTCAACGCCGCCCGCATCGAGACCGAGCAGAACCTGCGCCTGCGCGAACTGCTCGAGACCGGGCGGCGCTACCGCCTGAGCGGCCGCATGGTCGAGGTGTTCCAGGTCGATCTCGACCCCTCGCGGCAGCGGGTGCTGCTGGATGGCGGCACTGCCGCCGGGGTCCGGGTCGGGCAGCCGGTGATCGATGCCTGGGGCCTGGTCGGCCAGGTGATCTCCACCAGCGGCAGCACCGCCAGCATCATGCTGCTGACCGATCCCGACCACGCGGTTCCGGTGCGCAATGCGCGCACCGGCCAGCGCGCCGTCGCCTACGGTACCGGTCGCGACGACCGGATCGTGCTGCCCACCTTGCCGATGAACAGCGACCTGCAGGTCGGCGACGAGCTGCTCACCTCCGGGCTGGGCGGCCGGTTCCCGGCGGGATTCCCGGTGGCGGTGGTGCGCGAGGTCGGCGTCGACGAGAACGGCATCTTTGCCCGGGTGGTCGCCGAGCCGCTGGCGCGCCTGCGCCTGAGCAGCGAATTGCTGCTGCTCGAGGAGGTGGCGGTGCAGGAAAGCGAGGAGCGCTGGCCCCGGGAAGGCCATGGCCCCCCGCGCCTGGTGCCCGCCACCGCGGCCACGGGGGAGCAGCCATGAGGATGCCCGGCGCCGGTACCTGGCTGCTGCTGGCCGTCCTGGCCGCCTATCTGCTCACCCTGTTGCCGCTGCCCGGTCCGCTGGTCCACGCCAAGCCGTTCTGGCTCGGCCTGCTGGTGATCTGGCTGGCGCTGGAGCAGCCCTCGCGGGGCGTACTGGGACTGGCCTTCCTGATCGGACTCGGCGCCGACCTGCTGATCGGCACCTGGTTCGGCGAGCATGCGTTCCGGCTGGTGGTCATCGCCTTCATCGTCCGCCGCTTCCGGGCCCGGCTGCGCTTCTTCCCGCTCTGGCAGCAGACCGCCGCGGTCGCCGCCCTGCTGGTCAACGACCGCATCGTCATCGCCATGCTGCGCAGCTTCGCCGGCGAGGTCGGCATCGGGCTCGCCTACTGGCTGCCCGCCGTGACCGGCACCCTGCTGTGGCCGTTGCTCCTGGTGCTGGCCGACGACCTGCGCCGCCGCGTGCGCGGTCGCGCCTGATGGCCCGTCGTCGCCAGGCCCGGGTCCAGGTCAAGGACGCCGTCCGCGAAGGCGGCCTGTTCCGTGCCCGCCTCATCCAGGCGGGCGCGCTTCTGGTCGTGGCCCTGCTGGCGCTGGTCGCCCGCTATGCGTGGTTGCAGCTCAGCCAGCACGAGGAGTTCGTCACCCGCTCGGAAAGCAACCGGATCAAGCTGCGCCCGGTGGCGCCGGCACGCGGCCTGGTCTACGACCGCAACGGGGTGCTGCTCGCCGACAACCGGCCGGCGTTCCGGATCGAGGTAGTCCCGGAGCGGGTCGCCGACCTCGAGGCGACCCTGTCCGGGCTGGCCGGCCTGCTGGTGCTCGACGACGACGACCTGGAGCGCTTCCGCGTCCAGTACGCGGCAGCGCGGCGGTTCCAGCCGGTACCGCTGAAGTTCAATCTCGGAGAGGAGGAGATGGCCCGGTTCGCGGTCAACCAGCATCGCTTCCCGGGCGTCGATGTCGTTTCCTACCACAGCCGCCACTACGTCCACGGCGCGCTCTATTCGCACATCATCGGCTACGTCGGGCGCATCGATGCCGACGACCAGGCACGGCTCGATGGCCGCCGGTACGCCGGCTCCAGCCACACCGGCAAGACCGGCCTGGAGCGCCACTACGAGGACCTGCTGCACGGCCATGCCGGGCTCGAACACGTCGAGACGCACGCCGCCGGCCGCCCCCTGCGGGTGGTCAGCCGGACGCCGCCGCGGGCGGGCCGGCACCTCTACCTGAGCCTGGACCACCGCCTGCAGTCGGCGATGGCTGCGGCCTTCGAGGGCGAGAGCGGCGCCGCCATGGCGGTCGACCCGCGCAGTGGCGAGGTCCTGGGCATGGTCAGCCTGCCGGGATTCGACCCCAATCCCTTCGTCGGCGGGATCAGTCGCCGTGCCTATGCCGAGCTGGTCGATTCGCCGGACCGGCCCCTGTTCAACCGCGTCGTGCAGGGTGGCTATGAGCCCGGGTCGACGCTCAAGCCGCTGCTGGTGGTCGCCGGTCTCGAGCTCGATGTCATCCGCGCCGGAGACAGGGTGCTGTCGACCGGCCAGTACCAGCTGCCCGGGCACAGCCAGGTCTACCGGGACTGGCGCGCCGGTGGCCATGGCCAGGTCGACGCGCGGGAGGCCATCGCGCAGTCGGTGAACACCTACTTCTACCGCCTGGCCGTCGACATCGGCATCGACCGCATGGCGGCATTCATGGGACGGTTCGGCTTCGGCGAGCGCACCGGCCTCGACGTGATCGGCGAGGCCCGCGGCGTGCTGCCGTCCCGCGAATGGAAGCAGGCGACGCTGCGCGAACCCTGGTACCTGGGCGAAACCGTCATCGCCGGCATCGGCCAGGGCTACTGGGTCACCACCATGCCGCAGCTCGCGCAGTCGATGTCGATCCTGGCGCGACGGGGCCGGCACGCGCCGCTGCACCTGCTGCGCGCAACCCAGGACGGCATCGACGGCGAACCGATCCCGGTTCCAGGGCAGGCGGCCAGCGAGCTCCCGCTCGGCGATGCCGGGCACTGGGAGGTGGCGGTGCAGGGCATGGTCGACGTCGTCCACGGCGCCACCGGCACCGCCCGGGCCATCGGCCAGGGCGCGCCGTACCGGATCGCCGGCAAGACCGGCACGGCGCAACGCGTGTCCCGCCGCGAAGGCCGCAATCCGGACAGCCTAGCCCGGCACCTGCGCAACCAGGCCCTGTTCGTCGCCTTCGCCCCGGCCGAGGATCCCGCCATCGTCCTGGTCGTGGTGATCGAAGGCGGCGGCAGCGGCTCGCGCGCGGCGGCACCGATCGCCCGGCGGATCCTCGATGCCTGGTGGGCGATCGGGCGGGAGCTGCAGCCGTGAACCGCGGCGCAGGGGCACGCCCGACCTGGCTGCGTGGCGGTCTGGACCCGTGGTTGCTGGGCGGCCTGCTGCTCCTGGCGGCCGCCGGCCTGGCCATCCTGTACGGCGCCAGCGGCGGCAACGGCGATCTGGTGCTGCGCCAGGGTGCCCGGTTCGGGCTGGGCCTGGTGCTGATGCTGGTGGCCGCCCGCCTGCCGCCCGGCCTGCTGCTGGGCTGGACGCCCTGGCTGTACGGCGGCGCCGTGCTGCTGCTGGTGCTGGTCGCCCTGCTGGGCGAGGGGCGCGGCGCCCACCGCTGGCTGGACCTGGGCGTGGTGCGCTTCCAGCCCTCGGAGATCACCAAGCTGGCGCTGCCGATGATGCTGGCCTGGGTGCTGCACGGACAGCCGTTGCCGCCGCGCTGGCCGGTCCTGGCGCTGCTGGCGGCGCTGGTGGCGCTGCCATCCCTGCTGATCGGCCAGCAGCCGGACCTCGGCACGGCCCTGCTGGTCGCCGCCAGCGGCCTGTTCGTCGTCTTCCTGGCCGGCCTGCCCTGGCGCTGGATGCTGGCTGCCGGCATCGGCGCCGCGGCGGCCGCGCCGGTGCTCTGGCACTTCATGCACGAATACCAGCGCAACCGCGTCCGCACCTTCCTCGATCCGGAATCCGATCCCCTGGGGCAGGGCTGGAACATCATCCAGTCCAAGATCGCCGTGGGTTCGGGCGGCCTCCACGGCAAGGGCTGGATGGCCGGCACCCAGTCCCAGCTCGATTTCCTGCCCGAGCACACCACCGATTTCGTGTTCGCGGTGTTCGCCGAGGAGTTCGGCTTCGTCGGCGTCCTGGCCATGCTCGCCCTGTACGGCTTCATCATCGGCCGCACCCTGGTGATCGCCGGTGCGGCCCGTCACACCTACGGCCGCCTGCTCGCCGGATCGATCGCGCTGACCTTCGGCGTCTACGTGCTGATCAATGGCGCCATGGTCGCCGGCCTGCTGCCCGTGGTCGGCGTGCCGATGCCCCTGGTGAGCTACGGCGGCACCTCCGCGGTGACCCTGCTGCTGGCCTTCGGACTGGTTTTCTCCGTGCACCGGCACCGCCGGCAGTCCTCGCCCGGCGCGGGGCTGTGAGGCCGGAACCCCCGAACCCCGGAACCCCGGTGCCCGGTCCCGGTCGGTTACCATCGCCGCATCCACGAAGAGGCTCCCGTCCGAGAATGATCCGTACCCTCCTGGCCGCGCTCGTGTCGGTCTCCCCCACGCTCCTGGCGGCGCCTTTCCCGGGCCAGGATGCCTTCGTCGCCGAGGTCGCCGCCGAGACCGGCATGGCCCCCTCCGAGGTCGCCGCGGTGCTCGCCGGCGCCCGCAAGCAGCAGTCGATCCTGGATGCCATCGCCCGTCCGGCGGAGGCCAAGCCGTGGCGGGACTACCGGCCGATCTTCCTGAACCAGGCGCGGATCGACGGCGGCCGGCGCTTCCTGCGCGAACACCGCGAGCTGCTGTCGCGGATCCAGGCGTCGACCGGGGTGCCGGCCGAGGTGGTCACCGCCATCATCGGCGTCGAGACCAGCTACGGCAGCATCACCGGCCGCCACCGGGTGCTCGACGCCCTGGCGACGCTGGGCTTCCACTACCCGCCCCGGGCCGATTTCTTCCGGTCCGAACTCAAGCACCTGTTCCACCTGGTGCGCGAAGAGGACCACCTCGACATCGGGGAGCTGCGTGGCTCCTATGCCGGCGCCATGGGCTGGGGTCAGTTCATCCCCTCCAGCTACCGCGCCTATGCCGTCGACGGCGACGGCGACGGCCGCCGCGACCTGTTCGGTTCGCTGCCGGACATCGTCGCCAGCGTCGCCAACTATTTCGTGGCCCATGGCTGGCAGCGCGACGGCCTGGTCACCCTGCCGGCCCGGGCCGGGGCCGACACCCGGCCGTTCGAGCGCGACGGACTCAGGCTCAACACCACGCTCGGCGGGCTGCGCGAGCTCGGCTGGCGGGTCGACCACGACGGCGGCGACCAGCTCGCCGCCACCCTGCTCCGGCTCGACGGCAACGACGGCGAGGAGCACTGGGTGCTGTTCAACAACTTCTACGTGATCACCCGCTACAACCGCAGCCCGTTGTACGCCATGGCCGTGCACCAGCTGGCCGAGGCGCTGGCGACGACCGCTGCCGGCACGGCGCCCTGAGGCCCGCATGCGGGCGACGACCTCGCGCTTCGCGCTGGTGCTCGCCGCCGTCGCCCTTGCCGGCTGCGCCGGGAAGGGCAAGCCGAGGCCGACGCCCGAGCTGCCCGCGCCACGGCAGGCACCCCCCGTCGCGCAGGTCCAGGACGGCGATCCCTGTGCCCTCGTCTACGAGCACGACGAGGCCGACTACACGCCGGGCGGGCTGTACCGGCCCGGCCAGCGCGACCATGCGCCGGCCGGCCGCCCCGATCTCGACCGCATCGCCGAGCCGGTGCCCCGCGCCGAGCCGCTGAGCCGCTACGGCAACCGGCCGGTCTATTCCGTCCTCGGCCGCCAGTACCGCGTGCTCACCGACGTGCGCGGCTACCGCGAGCGCGGCCTGGCCTCCTGGTACGGCGCCAAGTTCCATGGCCGGGCCACGTCCAGCATGGAGCCCTACGACATGTGCGCCTTCACTGCCGCGCACAAGACCCTGCCGCTGCCCAGCTACGCCCGCGTCACCCACCTGGGCAACGGCCGCAGCGTGGTGGTGCGGGTGAACGATCGCGGTCCGTTCCACGACGGCCGCATCATCGACCTCAGCTACGTCGCCGCCCTCAAGCTGGGCGTGTACGAGACCGGCACCGCGATGGTCGAGGTCGAGGCGATCGCCCCGGAGGGTCCGGTGCTGCTGCCGCCGCCTGCCGCCGGACCGACCACGGTCTGGCTTCAGCTGGGTGCGTTCGGCGAGCGCGGGAACGCCCAGGCGCTGGTGGCGCGGCTGCGCCAGGCCGGCGAACCGGCGCGGCTGGTCGAGCCGGCCGACGGCGAGCCGCCCCTGTTCCGGGTCCAGGCCGGGCCGTTCACCGGTGCCAGCGTCGAGGAGGCCAAGGCCCGCCTGCGTCTGCTCGGGTTGCCGGCGACGCCGATCGTTATCGGAAACTGAACCCGCCCGACGCGACGCGTGACCGCGCCGGCCGATGCGGTTAACGTGGCGCCCTTGCTCGATTCCCGGGTCCGGGTCCGTCCAGGCGCTACCGCGCCTGCGCGGCCGCGCCGGCCCGCCCTGTGTCATTGCGGAGATTGCCACGTGAGAAGGATGCTCGCCCTCGTCCTGGCCGGCCTGGCCACCGTCGCGGCCGGCCAGGCGCCGCAACCGCAGCCGGCGCCGGCACCCGCGCCGGCTCCGGCGCCGCAACCGGCGATACCGGCGACGCCGCCGCAGGTGCCCGGTCGCGGCTGGGTCCTGTTCGACCATGCCAGCGGCCAGGTCCTGGCCGGGCACAACGAACATGTCCCGGCCGATCCGGCCAGCATCACCAAGGTGATGACCTCCTACCTGGTCGCCGAGGCCCTGGCCGCGGGCCGCATCAGCCGCGACGACGAGGTGTTCATCTCCGAGCGCGCCTGGCGCGAGGGCGGCGCCGGCACCGACGGCTCGTTCAGCGCGCTGTCGGTGAATTCCCGCGTCCGCCTGGAGGAGGTCGTGCACGGCATGGTCATCCAGTCCGGGAACGACGCCTCGATCGCCCTGGCCGAGCACATCGCCGGCAGCGAGGAGGCCTTCGCCGACCTGATGAACGCGACCGCACGCCGGCTCGGCATGCGCAACTCGAACTTCGTGAACTCCCACGGCCTGACCGCGCCGGGGCACCAGATGAGCCCCTACGACATCGCCGTGCTCTCCAGCGCGCTGATCCGGGACTTCCCCGACCACTACGCCCTGTACTCGATGCGCGAGTACACCTATGGCGGCATCCGCCAGTACAACCGCAACGGCCTGCTGTTCCGCGACGCCACCGTCGACGGCATCAAGACCGGGCACACCTCGGCCGCCGGCTACTGCCTGGCGGCCTCGGCCCAGCGCGGCGACCAGCGCCTGATCTCGGTGGTCATGGGCATCGAGGGCAGCCGCAGCGAGGGCTTCCGGCAGCGCGAGGATGCCAACCAGGCGTTGCTCAACTGGGGCTTCCGCGCCTTCGAGACGCACCGTCTGTACGCCGCCGGCGAGGTCGTCGCCGCCCCCGACATCTGGCGCGCCGCCGCCGACCAGGCCCGCCTCGGCGTCGCCCGCGACCTGTTCGTGACCATTCCGCGCGGCCGCTACGAGGAGCTGAGGGCGGAGATGCTTCTCCCGGAGACGGTGATCGCGCCGCAGGCCCAGGGCGCGGCGGTCGGCAGCGTCAAGGTGACCCTGGCTGGCGAGGCCGTCGCCGAGGCGCCCCTGGTCAGCCTCGACGAGCATCCGGAGGCCGGCTTCTTCCGCCGCACCTGGCATGCCTTCCTGCTGCTGTTCGAGTGAGCCGCCGTGAAGAACCTGGAGGGTGAGGCCTACGATTTCCCCGGCACCTTCGAGGTGTCGGCCATGGGCTCGGCCGGGGCCGGCATCGAGCAGGCCCTGCCCGAACTGGTCACCGCCGCCGGCGCCCAGGTGCTGGCCGGCACCCTGCGCGTGCGCGAGAGCAGCGCCGGCAACTACGTGGCGGTCCACATCAACTTCCTGGCCGCCGACCGCGAGCAGTTCAACGCCGTGATCGAATCGGTGCGCGGCCACCCGGGCGTCAAGTGGCTGCTGTGAGCGCGCCCCGGCCGGCGCCGGATGCCGGCGGCGCGGCGCCGGTGCACGTGCGCGACCTCGGCCTGGCCGACTACGAGCCGGTCTGGCGCGCCATGCAGGCGTTCACCGCCGGGCGTGGCGACGACACCGCCGACGAACTCTGGCTGGTCGAACACCCGCCGGTGTTCACCCTGGGCCAGGCCGGCCGCCCGGAGCACGTGCTGGCGGCGGGCGACATCCCGGTGCTGCCGGTCGACCGGGGCGGCCAGGTGACCTACCACGGCCCGGGCCAGCGCGTGGCCTACCCGCTGATCGACCTGCGCCGCGCCGGCCTGGGCGTGCGCGAGCTGGTCTGCCGGATCGAGCAGGCGGTGATCGACACCCTGGCGGTCTGGGGCATCGCCGCCGGCCGCCGGGAGGGCGCCCCCGGGGTCTATGTCGCCGGCGCCAAGGTCATGGCTCTGGGCCTGCGCGTGCGCCGCGGCTGCAGCTTCCACGGCCTGGCCTTCAACGTGGCGATGGACCTGGAGCCGTTCCGGCGCATCAATCCCTGCGGTTTCGCCGGGCTGGCGGTGACCCAGGTGCTAGACTTGGGCGGTCCCGGCAGCCTCGCCGAGGTCGACCGCGAGCTGGTGCCAAGGCTGGCCGCGGCGCTCGGCCTCACGCCCGTGCCGGCCTCCGTCCCGGAGTCGCGATGAACCCCGCCGCCAAGCAGATCCCGGTCCTGGTCGAAGGCGAGAAGCAGAAGGCCGACGCCAAGATCGCCCGAAACACGGCGGCGTTCGACGCGGATGCCCCGCTGCTGCGCAAGCCTCCCTGGATCCGCGTCCGGCTGCCGGCCGACAGCGCCGTGGCCGACCTGAAGGGCAAGCTGCGCGCGAACCGGCTGGTGACGGTCTGCGAAGAGGCCTCCTGCCCGAACATCCACGAATGCTTCGGCAAGGGCACCGCGACCTTCATGGTGCTCGGCGAGGTCTGCACGCGGCGCTGCTCGTTCTGCGACGTCGCGCACGGCCGTCCGAAGCCGCCCGATCCGGCCGAGCCGGTCAACCTGGCCCGTACCATCGCCGACATGGCGCTGCGCTACGTGGTGATCACCTCGGTCGACCGGGACGATCTGCGCGATGGCGGCGCCGGCCATTTCGCCGAATGCATCGCCGAGGTCCGCGCCCGGGTCCCGGGCATCCAGATCGAGATCCTGGTGCCCGATTTCCGCGGCCGCGGCCGCATCGAGCGGGCCCTGGCGGCGTTCGCGGCGCAGCCGCCGGATGTCTTCAACCACAACGTCGAGACCGTCCCCGACCTGTACCGGCAGGTCCGCCCGGGCGCCGACTATGCCTGGTCGCTCGACCTGCTGCGCCGGTTCAAGGCCCAGCACCCGCAGGTTCCGACCAAGAGCGGCATCATGCTCGGGCTGGGCGAGACCATGGCACAGGTCGAGGCGGTCCTGCACGACCTGCGCCGCCACGACGTCGACATGCTCACGGTCGGCCAGTACCTGCAGCCTTCACGGGCCCACCACCCGGTCGTGCGCTACTGGACCCCGGACGAATTCGACCGGATCGGCCGCCTGGGCGAGGCGCTGGGGTTCAGGCACGTGGCCAGCGGCCCGCTGGTGCGCTCGTCCTACCATGCCGACCAGATGGCGCATGCCGCCGGCGTCGCCGAGGTCGCCTGAACTGCCGTCAGCCGTCCCGGCGTGCCGGAGCGGCGTCCCGGCGCACTTGCGGAACCTGCCGGACGGCGCTATGTCTGTGTACCTGACCGCCGCCTCTCCCGGCGGCTCCCGGAGTTCCGAATGATCCGACGCACCGTCCCGGCCCTCCTGATCGCCCTTCTGGTCGCGGTCGGCGCCGCCGCCGCCCGCCAGGCCGCGCCGCCCCCGGCCAGCACTCTCGCGCCCCTGCCCGAACAGGGCAAGACCGCGGTGTTCGCGATGTACACGCTCAGCCGCGTCCACTACCGGGCGCTGCCGCTGGACGACGAGCTGTCGTCGACCATCTTCGACAGTTACCTGAAGTCGCTGGATTCCGACCGCCTGTTCCTGCTTCAGGCCGACGTCGAGGAGTTCGAGCGGCACCGGTACCGGCTCGACGACGCCATCCGCAACCAGGCCCTGGACGCGCCGTTCGCGATGTTCAACCGCTACATCGAGCGGGTCGGCGAGCGCACCGCGCACGCCCGGGCCCTGCTGCGCGAGGGGTTCGATTTCGAGGTCGAGGAGCGCTACGACTACGACCGCACGGACGTCGCCTGGGCGGCGTCCGCCGAGGAGCTCGACGAGATCTGGCGCAAGCGGGTCAAGAACGACTGGCTGCGCCTGCGCCTGGCCGGCAAGCGCGCGCCCGACATCGTCGACACGCTGGACAAGCGCTACCAGCGCTACGCCGACCGCATCGCCGAGATCGACAGCGAGGACGTCTTCCAGACCTTCATCAACGCCTATGCCGGCGCGATCGAGCCGCACACCAGCTACCTGGCGCCGCGCAGCGCCGACGCCTTCGAGATCCAGATGAGCCTGTCGCTGGAGGGCATCGGCGCGGTCCTTCAGCGCGACGACGAGTACACGCTGATCCGTTCGGTGGTGCCGGGCGGGCCGGCCGACCGCGCCGGCCTCAAGCCGGGAGACCGCATCATGGCGGTCGGCCAGGACGGCGAGGGACCGATGGTCGACGTCATCGGCTGGCGCCTGGACGACACGGTGGCCCTGATCCGCGGCCCCAAGGACTCCACCGTCCGCCTGGACGTGGTGCCGGTGCAGGCCAGCATCGACACCCGCCCGACCCGCATGGCCATCGTCAGGCAGCGCGTCAAGCTCGAGGAGCAGGCCGCCAAGAAGCGGGTGATCGAGGTCGACGGGGACGGTGTCGGCCGCCGCATCGGCGTGATCGAGCTGGCCACCTTCTACCAGGACTTCGAGGCGCGCCGGCGCGGCGAGCCGGATTACCGCAGCGCCACCCGCGACGTCGCCAAGCTGCTCGCCGAACTCCGCGAGGAGGGCGTCGACGGCGTCGTCCTCGATCTGCGCAACAACGGCGGCGGCTCCCTGGACGAGGCGACCGAGCTGACCGGCCTGTTCATCGACCAGGGTCCGGTGGTGCAGGTCCGCAACGCCCAGGGCCGGGTCGACGTCAACCGCGACCGCCGGCCGGGCCGGGCCTGGGACGGGCCGCTGGCGGTGCTGGTCAACCGGGTCTCGGCCTCGGCCTCGGAGATCTTCGCGGCGGCGATCCAGGACTACGGCCGCGGCCTGGTGATCGGCGAGCCGACCTACGGCAAGGGCACGGTGCAGAACCTGATCAGCCTCGACCAGTTGAGCGGCCGCGACGGCGCCCGCCACGGCCAGCTCAAGTTCACCACCGCGCAGTTCTTCCGGATCAATGGCGGCAGCACCCAGGTCAAGGGCGTCACCCCCGACATCCAGTTCCCGGTCAGCCTGGACGCCGAGGACTACGGCGAGGGCACCTACGACAACGCGCTGCCCTGGATGCAGATCGACGCCGCCAAGTACCAGGCGGTTGCCGACCTGTCGCCGTTGCTGGCGCCACTGCAGGCCCGGCACCGCATCCGCATCGCCGAGGACGAGGAGTTCCGCTTCTGGCAGGAGGACATCGCCGAGTACCGGCGCCAGCGCGAGGAGCGCAGCGTCTCGCTGGTCGAGCGCGAGCGCCGGGCCGAGCGCGACCGCCAGGAGGCGCGCCGGCGCGCGCGGGAGGCCCGCCGTGCGGAGCTGGGCCTGGCCGATGCCGATGCCGAGCCGGCGCGTGGCGACGACGGACTGCAGGCCGACGAACGCGGTTTCGCCGAGTCGGTGGCGGCGGAGGAGCGGGCCCGCCGCAACAACCGCCCGGACGCCCTTCTGGTCGAAGCCTCGCGGATCCTGGCCGACGCCATCGCCCTGGGCAACGAGGACCTGCGTCTGGCCGGGCTGGTGCCGCCGCGGGTCGAGCCGGCCCAGGCCGACTAGGCGGATCGCCACCCGTCCCTGCCGGGACGGAGCCGGGACCCTGCCGGAGGGGCATCGGGCGCCGCGCTGCCCGGGGCGCCCTGGCCCGGGTGGCCGGCGCCACGGCCCCGTTCCGTGGCCGCGCCTGCCGGGTCGGCGGCGGGGCGGCCAGCGTTGACCCCGACCCGCCTTCAGCCCTCACCCCGCCGCAGGCCCGCGGCAGCCCTGCGGAACGCCGGCCATGGCAGCAGATCCCGACCGCGTGACGCCCTCGCGCCTGCAGGTCGCGCTCGCCCTGCTCTCGGTCTACCTGATCTGGGGCTCGACCTACCTGGGCATCCGCTTCGGCCTGCAGGGCTTCCCGCCGTTCCTGATGGCCGGCCTGCGCTTCCTGTGCGCCGGCTCGGCCGTCTACCTGTGGCTGCGGCTGCGCGGCCGGCCGGCGCCGACGGCGCGCCAATGGCGCAACGCCGCGCTGATGGGCGTGCTGCTGCTCGGCCTCGGCAACGGCCTGGTGTCGGTGGCCCAGCAATCGGTGGCGTCCGGGCTGGCGGCTGTCGCCGTCGCCTCGATGCCGCTGTGGGCGGCGCTGTTCGGCCTGGCGTTCGGCCGTCGCTACCGGGGTTTGGAGTGGCTCGGCGTGCTGGTCGGCTTCGCCGGCGTGCTGCTGCTGAACGCCGGCGAGGCGCTGCAGGCCAGGCCGCTTGCCGCCCTGGCCCTGGTCGTCGCGGCCGCCTCCTGGGCGTTAGGCTCGGTCTGGAGCCGGGGCCGCGACCTGCCGTCGCCGTTCATGAGCACGGCGGCGCAGATGCTGACCGGCGGCGTCGCGATGCTGGCCTTCGGCCTGGCCACCGGCGAGCGCATCGAGGGCACGCCGCCGGCGTCGGCGATCGCCGCGCTGGCCTACCTGGCCGTGTTCGGCTCGATCATCGGCTTCGGCGCCTACATCTGGCTGCTCAACAACGTCCGGCCGGCGCTGGCGACCAGCTACGCCTACGTGAATCCGCCGATCGCGGTCCTGCTCGGCGCCCTGCTGGCCGGGGAGCAGGTGGGCTGGCAGACCGTGCTGGCCATGGCCGTGATCCTGTCGGGCGTCGTGCTGATCAGCCGCGGCGCGGCGCCGCCACCGGGCACGGTGCGACCGGTGACCCGGACCCCTGCCTGATCCGCGGGCCTCGGCTCAGATCGCCCGCAAGGCCGCGGTGACCGGCAGGCGCGCCGCGCGCAGGGCCGGCATCAGGCCGCCCAGGAAGCCGATCGCCAGCGCCCAGACCAGGCCCTGCAGCACCAGTGCCGGGGTGACCGCGAAGTTGAAGGCGACCTGGGTGAAGCCCTGGCCCAGGGTGCTGACGCTGTAGTCGTTGAACAGCAGCCAGGCCAGCGCCGCGCCCAGGGCGCCGCCCACGGCCGACAGCAGCATCGATTCGGCCATCACCGAGGCGACCACCGGCAGCCGTCCGAAGCCCAGCGCGCGCAGCGTGCCGATCTCCGCCGTGCGTGCCGAGACCGCCGAATACATGGTGTTGAGCGCGCCGAACAGCGCGCCGAAGGCCATGATCGCGGCGATGATGTTGGTCAGCAGGCCGATCAGGAAGGTCAGCGTCTGCGACTGGGCGCTGAAGAACTCCTGCTCGCGGAATACGTCCACGGTCAGCGTCGGATCGGCGGTCAGGCGGGCCTTCATGGCGTCGAAGGCGTCGCCGTGGGTGAGCTGGGCCAGCACCGAGGAGAAGCCGGTCCGGCCGAAGGCGCTCTGCACCGCCTCGGCGTCGCCCCACAGTTCGGTGGCGTGGCCATCGCCGCCGGAATCGAACACGCCGGTGATGGTCCAGGTCGAGCCGCGCAGGCGCAGGGTGTCGCCGATCGCCAGGCCGGCGAACTGGCCGGCGGCGCCCTGGCCGACCACCAGCTCGCGCAGGCCGGGCCGGAACATCCGTCCCTGCACCAGCCGCCACTCCGGGCGCATGGCGACGCCGGCCGGCTCGACGCCGCGCAGGGAGACGTTGGCGCCGGTGCGCTGGCCGCGCCGGGGCACCTCGGCGATCACGATCAGTTCGGCCGAGGCGATCGGCAGGCCATCGGCATCGCGCAGCACCGAGGGGTCGTTCTTGATGCGGGTCGCCGCGGCACGGTCCAGGAAGCTGGACAGCTCGGCATTGGCGCCGGCGCGCAGGACCAGGGACCGGTCGAGCTCGCCGGTCGCCGACAGGGTCCGGCGCAGGCCCGTCGACATCGACAGCATCGCGACCAGCACGGCGACCACGCCGGCGATGCCGACGATGATGACCAGGGACGCGCCCCAACGCTGCGGAATGCTGCGCAGGTTCATGGCGACGATGGCGGCCACCTGGCGCCAGGTCCTCATCGCCCTGCTCCCGGCGGCACGAGCCGCTTCGAGCCGTCCATGGCGGGCTGCGCCGGCCGCGCCCTCCTTGGCGCGGCGCTCGCCGGCGCGGCCTGCGATCCGACGCAGGCCGCGAAAGCCCCGGCTCGCCCCCAGCGCTGCGGAATGCTGCGCAGGTTCATGGCGACGATGGCGGCCACCTGGCGCCAGGTCCTCATGGCGATGTTCCGGCGATCGGCTGACAGGGCGCCGGCATGCTCATCTCCCGGCCAAGGCGTCGACGATGCGCAGGCGCATCGCGCGCAGCGCCGGCGGCAGGCCGACCGCGGCCGCCAGGGCCAGCACGCTGACGCCGGCGAATGCCCAGACCCGCAGATCGGTGCGCAAGGGCGGGAAGTCCGGGGGCAGGGCGCCGGTCACCGCACTGGCCAGCAGCATGCCGGCCAGCGCGCCCAGGGCGCACAGCAGCA
The DNA here is from genome assembly GCA_002344355.1 of Proteobacteria bacterium UBA2363. Classification (GTDB taxonomy): domain Bacteria; phylum Pseudomonadota; class Gammaproteobacteria; order Xanthomonadales; family UBA2363; genus Pseudofulvimonas. The sequence goes on from DDTN01000014.1 coordinate 20,479, forward strand.
GGGCCTCGGCGAGCACCAGCCAGAGCACCGCACGGTCGGTGAAGCCCAGGCACTTGAGCACGGCCAGCTCGGGGATGCGCTCGCGGACCGCCTGGCTCATGGTGAAGCCGGTCAGGATCAGGATGGTGAAGAACACCGCCCCGGAGATCGCGTTCATGATGAAGCCGATGTCGCCGAACTGGCGCAGGAATCCGAGCTGGAACTCGGCTTCGGCCTGGGTCTTGGTCTCGTCCGGGCTGTTCTCGAAGCGCGCGTCGACGGCGGCGGCGACCTCTTCGGCCATCCCCGGGTCGGCGACCTGGACGATGAAGATGCCGGCCAGGCCGCGGGCGCCCGGGCTGCGCGCCTCGTCGAACTGCGCGTAGTTGAGGTACATGAGCTGGGCGCGGTCGCGCCACTCGTCGTCGCGGCCCTCGAAGATGCCGACGATCCGCCATTCCCAGTTGCGGCTGCCGTCGGCCCGCGTCCAGATGAAGCTGGTCAGCGGCACGATGTCGCCGAGCTTCCAGCCGAACCGCTCGGCCAGCCGGGCGCCGACGATGGCGCCGTCCGCGGTCGACACGAAGGCCAGCCGCTGCTCCTCGGGGAGGATCCATTCGGGGTAGACGTCGAGCAGCCGCTGCGGACCGACCACGAACTGCGGGAAGCCCTGGCGCTGGTCCTGGTAGACGCCGCCGAAGAACTGCGAGTGCGCGACCCGGGTCACGCCCGGCACCGATTCCACCTGCGGCAGCATGCGCATCGGCAGAGGCTGGGTGAAGCTGATCCGCGCCTGGGTGATCAGCCGGTCGGCGCCCAGGAAGTCCGCGCTGCCGGCGACCAGGGAGTTCATCGCCTGCAGCAGGCCGAGCAGCAGGAACGCCGCGGTCAGCGACAGCAGGGTGAACAGCGTGCGCGTCTTGCGACGCAACAGGGCGCTCCAGACCAGGTGCAGGTACTTCATGGCGGCCCCCGCCCCGGCACCGTTCAGTGCCCCGCCGCCGGCGCGTCGACCAGGCTGCCCTTGTCCAGGTGCACGGTGCGCGCGGCGTAGTCGGCGGCCTTGGGATCGTGGGTGACCATGACGATGGTCTTGCCGAAGCGCCGGTTGAGCAGCTGCAGCAGGGTCAGCACCTCGTCGGCGGTCTTGCGGTCGAGGTCGCCGGTCGGCTCGTCGCAGATCAGGATGCGCGGGTCGGAGACCAGCGCCCGGGCGATCGCCACGCGCTGCTGCTGGCCGCCGGACAGCTCGCTGGGCTTGTGGCCGGCGCGGTCGTCCAGGCCGACCAGGGCCAGCGCCAGGCGCGCTCGGCGCCGGCGTTCCCCGGCGCCGAACGCGGTCAGCAGCAGGGGCAGCTCGACGTTGCGTTGCGCGCTCAGCACCGGCATCAGGTTGTAGCTCTGGAAGATGAAGCCCACCGTCTCGGCGCGCCAGTGCGCGAGCGCCTCGCCGGACAGCGCGTCGATGCGCTCGCCGGCGACGGTCAGTTCGCCGGCACTGGGCGAGTCCAGCCCGCCGATCAGGTTCAGCAGGGTGGTCTTGCCGGAACCCGAGGGCCCCATCAGGGCGACGAAATCGCCATCCGGGATGTCCAGGTCGATGCCGTGCAGGACCTCGATGCGCTGCTTGCCGCGCACGTAGGCCTTGGTCACGCCGCGGATGCGGACCAGCGGCGCCGGCACCGCGGCGGCGCCGTCAACGGCCACGGCCGGCCTGGACCCGGTCGCCGTCGGCCAGCGTTTCCGGCGGCCCGACCACGACGGCGTCGCCGTCGGCCAGCCCGGACAGCACCTGCCGGTCGGCGTCGCGGCGCTCGCCGGCCTCGACCGACACCTGGCGGACCCGGTCGTCGCGGACCACGAACGCGACGCTGGCGCCATCGCGCTCGACGATGGCGCGCGCCGGCACCCACACGCCCCTGGGCGGCGGCGCGTCGGCGCGGGCCTGCTCCAGGAAGCTGACCCGCACGCCCATGTCGGGGACGATGCGCGGGTCCTCGACATCCAGCGCGATGCGCACCCGCACCGTCGCCTTGGCGCGGTCCGCGGTGGGGATGATGGCGATCACCGACCCGGGGATGCGCCACTCCGGATAGGCGTTGAGCACCGCCTCCACCGGCTGCCCCGACAGCACCCGGCCGATGTAGGCCTCGTTGACGTCGACCTCCACTTCCAGCGAGTCCATGTCGACGATGGTGCCGATGCCGGTGCGGGTGAAGCCGCCGCCGGCCGAGATCGGCGAGACGATCTCGCCCGGCTGCGCGGCCTTGGCCACCACCACCCCCGCGAACGGCGCGCGCACGATGGTGTTGTCGACGCCGATCCGCGCCAGGTCCACCTGGCTGCGCGCCACCTCGACCTGGCGTGCCAGGCTGGCCTGGCGCGCCTGCGTGGTGTCGAACTCGGCCTGCGCCTGGTCGAGCTGCGCCTGCGCGACCAGACGGCGCTCGAGCAGGCTGCGCTGCCGCTCCAGGTTCTGCTGGGCCAGGCGCAGGTTGGCGCGGACCTCGCCGAGCTGGGTCCGCGCGGCGTCGAGCTGGGCCTCCGCCAGGGCCTGCTGGGCGAGCGCGTCGACCGCCTCGAGGCGGGCCAGCACCTGGTCGGCCTCGACCCGCATGCCCTCCTCGATCAGCACCTCCTCGACCTTGCCGGTGATCTTCGCGGAGACCGTCGCCAGCCGCCGCGCGGTGACGTAGCCGCTGGCATCCAGCACCGATCCGCCGCCGGCCTCGGCGGCCCGGGCCACGACGGTCTCCACCGGCACCGGCCGGTTGCCCAGCAGCAGCCAGGCCAGCAGCAGCGCCAGCGCCGCAAGCGCCAGCAGCCAGGGCCAGCGACGCCGCCTCGCCTGCGGTCGCTGCCGGCGCTCGATGCGCAGCTGCCGCAGGACCTCCTCGGAACCCTCCATGCCCGTGCCTCCCATGCCAGGAGGCTACTTTGCCGGCAGCCGGCGCGAAGGGCCAGTGATGGCTGTCAGCCCGTGCGCACCGGTCCTGCCCACCGCGCTCGCGCAGGCCGGCGAGGGCTCAGCCGCCGAAGCGCGCCTGCAGCATCGCGTGGTAGGCCCTCAGGCCCTGGGCCTCGCCACCGGCCGGGCGGCCGGGCCGCGCGCCGTCGTTCCAGGAATACACGTCCAGGTGCGCCCAGGGCAGGTCCTCGGGCACGAAGCGCTGCAGGAACAGCGCCGCGGTGATGCAGCCGGCGTGCTTGCTGGCGGCGGCGTTGTTGAGGTCGGCGATCGGGCTGTCCAGGAAGGCCGCGTAGGGCGCGTGCAGGGGCATCCGCCAGAGCGGATCGCGTTGCCGCAGGCCCGCCGCCAGCAGGTCGCCGGCGAGCGCCTCGTCGTTTGCGAACAGCGCCGGCAGATCCGGGCCCAGGGCGATGCGGGCGGCACCGGTCAGGGTGGCGAAGTCCAGCAGCAGCGCCGGCTGCCATTCGGCGGCGTAGGTCAGCGCATCGGACAGGATCACCCGGCCCTCGGCGTCGGTGTTGCCGATCTCCACGCTCAGGCCCTTGCGGGTGGCGATCACCTCGCCGGGACGATAGGCATCCGGACCGATCGCGTTCTCCACCGCAGGGATCAGCAGCTTCAGGCGCACCGGCAGGCCGCCGGCCATCACCAGGCCGGCCAGCGCCAGGGCGTGGGCGGCGCCGCCCATGTCCTTCTTCATCCGCAGCATGCCGTCGGCCGGCTTGATGTCCAGGCCGCCGGTGTCGAAGCACACGCCCTTGCCGACCAGGGCCAGGCGCGGGTGACCCTCGTCGCCCCAGTCGAGCTCGATCAGGCGCGGCGGCCGGTGGCTGGCCCGGCCGACCGCGTGGATCGCCGGGAAGTTCTGGGCCAGCAGGTCGTCGCCCTCGATCACCCGGACCTGCGCGCCATGCCGGTCGGCGAGGCGGCTGGTGGCCTCGGCGAGCTCGGCCGGGCCCATGTGCTCGGTCGGGGTGTTGACCAGGTCGCGCACCAGGGTCACCGCTTCCACGACCGGTTGCAGGGCACCCAGCAGGTCCACCGGCAACGCCAGGCGTGCCGGTGCGCGGCGCGGCTGCCGGTAGCGGCTGAACTGGTAGCTGCCCAGCGCCCAGCCCAGACCGGCCAGCAGCGGGTCCAGGCCGAGGCCGCGCGGGTCCAGGCGGTAGTCGCCGGCGGGCAGCAGCAGGGGCAGGCCGGCCAGGTTCCACGGATCGCCCGCGTCGCCCGCACCGACCAGCACCGCGGCCAGTCCGCCGTCGCCGTCCGGCAGCAGGCAGTGGCTGCCGGCCTCGGCGCTGAAGCCGCAGGCACGGGCATGTCCGCCGGCGCCGGCCGGCAGGGTCGCCAGGACGGCGTCCAGGCCGTCGGCGCGGACCGCGACCAGGGGCGTGGCCGGGGCGTTGGCATCGAGGGGGATCAGGGTCATCGCAGGGTGCTCGGGGTCGGGGAGAGGTCGGCCAGATGGGATGCCAGCTCGGCAAGGTCGCGCACCACCAGGTCCGGGCCGGGCAGGTCCGGATGCGGCCAGGGGCGATCCTCGCGGTTCAGCCAGACCGCGCCCATCCCGGCGCGGCGCGCGCCGACGACATCCAGGAGCGGATCGTCGCCGACATGCCAGACCGCCCCGGCGGGCAGCTCAAGCAACGCCAGGGCGTGGCCGAAGATGCGCGGGTCGGGCTTGGCGCAACCGACCTGGCGGGCGAACACCGCACCGTGGAAGTGGTGGTCGAGTCCGATCCGGGCGAGGTCGGCATTGCCGTTCGTCAGCGCCACGATCCGGTGCCGCGCGGCCAGCGCCGGCAGGGTCTGGTCGACCTCGGGGTAGCACTCGACCTGGTTGCGGGTCGCGTAGAACAGGGCGTAGGCGGCCTCGACCAGCGCCGGTGCGTGCAGTCCGCAATGTTCGAAGGCGCGCTCCAGGCTGAGCCGGCGCACCGCGCCGTAGTCGTGCGCCAGGTCGGGCCGTTCGGCGAAGATGGCGTCGCGCAGGGCGCGCATGGCCAGCCCGGGGTAGCGTTCCGCGACGGCCGGGGCGTGTTCGCGCAGGAACGACTCCAGCGCCGTCTCGCAGCGCAGGATCACCGGCAGGATCGGCCACAGCGTGTCGTCGAGATCCAGGGTCAGCGCCGCGGGCGGCGCCGACCGGGCGCGGGCGCTCAGCACTTGCGGGAGAACAGGGTCCTGCGGCACTCCGGCGCGGCGTCCGCCGTCCCTTCGGCGGCCGCCTGGCCGTCGCCGTTCGGCACGGCCGGCGCGGCAGCCTCGACCACGGGCTCGGCGCCGGCTGCGGCCTGCCCGGCTTCCGCAGGCGCGTCGGCGGACGCCAGCGCGGCGGTGGTGGCCGTTGGGGCATCGCCGCCGCCGGCGACGGCATCCGCCGCCGGCGCCGCGTCGCGACCGACGAAGCGCGGCGGCTCCACCGGCAGCGGCTCGCCGCCCAGGCGTTCCCAGAGCGTCGCCAGCCGGCGGGCGTGCAGGTCGCGGAAGTCCTCGTCGTCCCGGTGCGGCACCAGGCGCTTGCCGACGATCACGTTCTCGGCCAGCGGCGTGCGCAGGAACTCGGCGAAGCGGTTGATCTCGTCGACCTTGGGATTGTCTGCCCGGTACACCAGGTACAGCGGCACGGTGAGCAGGTAGCGGCCGTCGGCGACGGTGTCCTTGTCGGCGGCCACGCCCTCGATGCCGAGCGCGCGCACGCGCTGCTTGTCCAGGCCGGCGAGGGTGGTCATGCCGATCGAGTCCGGGTCCATCTGCACGCCGATCTCGATCTGGTGCTGGTTGAGGAACAGGCGACGGATCTTGGCGTTGTAGCCGGGGTTGCCGAACAGGATCTGGCGCATCGACGACTCCAGCCCGTCGTAGGGGCCCATCACCGAGTACAGGTCGATCGGCGCGTCGCGGCCGCCGACCTGGTTCCAGTTCTCCAGCCGGCCCATGAAGATGTCGCGGACCTGGGCCAGGCTGAGTTCGCGTACCGGGTTGCTGGGATGGACGATGAACACCACCGCGTCCCAGGCGACCGGCCAGAACACCAGGTGGCGCTCGGCGTCCCGGCCGGGCACCGGGGGGCGCGCCGAGGTGGCGATGTCGATCTCGCCGCGGATGACGCCCTCGATGCCGGCGTTGGTGCTGAACGGGGTGACCGTCAGCGAGGTGCGGGTCTGGCGCGCGTACAGGGCGCCCACCTCGGTCAGCCCGCGGGCGGCGGCGTAGTCGCCGCGCAGCGAGAGCTGGGCATGGACCGGTGCCGCCGCGAACAGGGCCGAGGCGGCGGTCAGGAGCAGGGTGGCTACGCGCATGGAAGTGAAATCCGCTTGGCGGTCAATGATTTGTGCACGATACCATGGGGGCTGTCGAGCCACCACCGCAGGCCGGGCCGGCGGCCCGATCAGCCGGTCAGGTCCACCTTGTACAGGCGATTGCCGCGCAGGATCGTGAGCGACAGCACGGCGGGCGCACGCACCAGCGCGGCGCGCAGCGCCTCCAGGTCGTCCAGGTCGGTGCCGTTGACCTGCAGCACGACATCGCCCCTGCGCAGTCCGGCGCGCCCGGCCGGCGACTCCGCGGCCACCGCGCTGGCCAGGGCGCCGCGCACGCCGCGGGCCGCCAGGCGCTCGGGCACCGGCGTGAACTCGGCGCCGGCCAGGCGCCGGTCCGCGGTGTCGCCGACCAGCGCCGTCAGGGCGCTGACCAGCGCGCCGGCCAGGCGGCGCTCGCGTCCGTCGCGCAGCACCACCAGCGCGACCTCTCCGCCGCCCGGCAGCATGCCCTCCAGCGCGCGCAGCTCCCGGCCGCTGCGCACCGGCGTGCCGTTCAGCGCGGTGATCACGTCGCCGACCTGCACGCCGGCCCGCGCGGCGGTGCCGCCGGCCTGGATCCGGGTCACCGCGACGCCGGCGCCCGTGGCGGCGCCGAGGCTTGCCGCCAGTGCGGCATCGAGGTCCTGCACCTCCACCCCGAGCGAGCCGCGCCGTACCGCGCCCTGTTCCACCAGCTGGTCCAGCACCGAGGCGGTCAGCGTCGACGGAATCGCGAAGCCGATGCCGGCACTGTCGCCGGACCGGGAGTAGATCGCCGTATTGATGCCGACCAGCTCGCCGCGCAGGTTGACCAGGGCGCCGCCGGAATTGCCGGGATTGATCGAGGCATCGGTCTGGATGAAGTTCTGCACGCCGCGGCCGTCCAGGCCGCCCCGGCCCAGCGCCGAGACGATGCCCGAGGTGACCGTCTGGCCCAGGCCGAACGGGTTGCCGACCGCGACCACGAAATCGCCGACCCGCAGCGGCTCGCGCTGCGCCAGCGGCAGTGCGACCAGGCCCTCGGCCGGGATGCGGATCACCGCGATGTCGGTGGCCGGGTCGGCGCCGACCCGCTCGGCGACCAGGGTGCGGCCGTCGGCCAGGGTCACCGAGATGTCGTCGGCGGCCTCGATCACGTGGTGGTTGGTCACCACCAGGCCACGGCCGGCATCGACGATGACGCCCGAGCCCAGCGAGCGCTCGACGCGTTCGCGCGGCATGTCGGGGATGCCGAAGAAATGCCGGAAGAACGGGTCGTCCATGAACGGCGACGGCCGCACCTGCACCCGGCTGGCGGTGTAGACGTTGACCACGGCCGGCATCACCCGCTCCAGCATCGGCGCCAGGGACGGGAGCGGCTGGCCGTCGACCGCCGCCGGCAGGCCGGCGGCGCGCGCCGGGGCGACCAGGACATCGGCGAGCGGCGACCCCGGTTGTGTCGAGAACTGTCCGCCCAGCCAGCCGGCGCCCGCGGCGACCAGGATCAGGCTGGGCAGGAGCAGTCGGCGGTCGGACATGGCGGATCCTCGGGCAGGGGGTGCCGGGCGGCCGGCGGCAGGGCGCTCAGACCGGTCGCGGCGCCCGAGGTTCCGGCCCCCTCGGCAGGACGTTCATCCTCGCCCCGGCAGGCGCCCGGGGGCAAGCCGGTGCAGCCCGGTTACTGGAAACCGTTGCCGAAGAGGGCGTCGTCGAAAAGCACCCAGGGCTCCACGCCCGTCTGCGCCGGCAGGTACTGCGCGGCCCGGTAGAGCAGCCGCGCACCGAGCGGCGTGAAGCCGCAGGCGAGCCGGCTGGGGCTGGCCAGCTGCCGGGTCCCGGGCGTGCTGCCGTCCGACTGCCACAGCGTGCGCGGCATGGCGCTGTGGAAGTACAGGCGGTCGTTGAACCAGGCCAGGCACGAGGGTTCGCCGTCGCCGGGTCCGGGTACCAGGTCGGCGAGCAGCCAGGTGCCGGACGGCGTGCCGTCCGAGCGCCACAGCTCGCGGCCGTGGCTGGCTGTGGTGGCGGCGAAATGGGCGATCCCGTCGTGGACCGTGAACGGACCGGGGTCGGAACCGGCGCTGCCCGCGCCGATGTCGGCGGCGAGCTGGACGATGCCGGTCAGTTGCAGGTTCACCAGCCGGTGCGGCTCCCGGCCCAGGCCGCCGGTGACGCCGCTGAACAGCAGGGTGTTGTTGCCGAGTCGGGCCAGGTTCGTGGGCCGCAGGCCGGCGATCGTGGTGACCCTGACGGTGCTGGCGACATCGCCCTCGGTGCGCCAGATCTGCTCGCCGTTGGAGGGATCGTCGGCAACGAAGAACAGGCGCGGCCCCTGTTCGACCAGGAAGCGCGGATAGCTGTGACCGGTACCGGGCCAGATATCGGTCAGGCGCAGGGTCCCCCCTTCGGAGCCGTTCGAGCGCCACAGCTCGTCGCCATGGGCGCCGTCGTCGGCGACGAAATACAGCAGGGTCCCGATCACGGTCAGCCTGATCGGAGCGGACGAGGCGGCCCCCGGCCTGATGTCGCGCACCCGCCAGGTGCCGGTGGCGGTTCCATTGCTGCGCCAGAGCTCCCGGCCAGTGGACACTCCGGTCGCCGCGAAATAGGCCACCCCGTTCATCACCACCTTGGGACCCGGGTCCCCGCTGTTGGGCGGGAACTCGAACACCAGGGCCGTGCCTGCCGCGGTGCCGTCGGTGCGCCACAGGCTGCGCCCGGCGCCCGGGCGACCGGCCGTGAACAACAGGCGATCGCCCAGCACCACCATGTGGTCCGGGTCGGAACCGATCACGCCCGGGTATAGGTCGGCGACCAGGCGGGTGCCGGCGGGGGTGCCGTCGCTGCACCACAACTCCCGGCCAAGCACGCCGTCGTCGGCGCCGAAGCAGACCTGGGCGCCGAGCCGGACATAGGCGGAAGGCGCGGAGCCGGTGGTGCCCGGCACCAGATCGCCGAGCATTCCGGTCAGGGGTTCCGGATCGCCGGCACCGGCCTGCGCCGGACCGGCAGCGCCGGTGGCGAGGGCGGCCAGCATCGCCAGGCCTTGCCAGGGACGGTCATTCGGGTTCATGGCGCCTGCTCCGGTCGGGGTACCGGGAACACGCCAGACCGGGCGCCATCCCGACACCCTGGTCGGTGCGGCGGGTCGGCCACCCGCCAGCGCCGGGTCCGAGGCCGCCGCGGACCGGGTGACGGGGGCTTGTCCGCGCAGCCGGAACGCGCCATCGGAAGCCGGCCGGCCGGCCGGCGGCGCGGCGGTGATTGACGACCCCTCCGCCCGGGAGTACCGTTCCTTCCCGCCCCAACATCTTGTGGACGCCGCGTCCGGGCTGCACTAGAAGTTGTGAGAAGCGTCGAAAAGCACCATCAGATCAACGAACTATTGGGAGCGCCCAGGAATGAGCACAGTGCGACTGGAAGCCGTCGCCCCTGCGTCCCGTGAAGTCCCGATGCAGCCCGCCTCTCTGGACATCTGGGACAAGAAGTACCGCCTGAAGACCAAACAGGGCGAGCCGGTCGATGCCGACATCGACGCCACCTACCAGCGCGTCGCCCGCGCCCTGGCCGACGCCGAGGCCGACACCGCCCGCCAGGCGTACTGGTACGAGCGGTTCCTGTGGGCGCTTCGGCGCGGCGCGATCCCGGCCGGGCGGATCACCTCCAACGCCGGCGCCCAGGAACACAAGCCCAAGACCAGCACCATCAACTGCACGGTGTCGGGCACCATCGAGGACTCCATGGACGGCATCCTGGACAAGGTCCACGAGGCCGGGCTGACCCTCAAGGCCGGCTGCGGCATCGGCTACGAGTTCAGCACCCTGCGCCCGCGCGGCGCCTATGTCTCCGGCGCCGGCGCCTACACGTCCGGGCCGCTGTCGTTCATGGACATCTACGACAAGATGTGCTTCACCGTGTCCAGCGCCGGTGGCCGCCGCGGCGCGCAGATGGGCACCTTCGACGTCAGCCATCCCGACGTCAGGGAGTTCATCCGCGCCAAGCGCGAGGACGGCCGGCTGCGCCAGTTCAACCTCAGCCTGCTGATCACCGACGGCTTCATGCAGGCGGTCGAGGCCGACGCCGAGTGGCCGCTGGTGTTCCCGGTGCACGTCCACGAGGCCGACGAGGTCGACCTCGCCGACGCCGCCACCGTGGTCTGGCGCGAGTGGCCGACCTCGCGCAACTACGTGACCCGCGACGACGGCCTGGTCGCCTGCCGCATCTACGGCCAGATCCGCGCCCGGCACCTGTGGGACATGATCATGGTGTCCACCTACGACTACGCCGAGCCGGGCTTCATCCTGATCGACAAGGTCAACGAGATGAACAACAACTGGTGGTGCGAGAACATCCGCGCCACCAACCCCTGCGGCGAGCAGCCGCTGCCGCCGTACGGCGCCTGCCTGCTCGGCTCGGTCAACCTGACCAAGTTCGTGCGCGACCCGTTCACCGAGAAGGCGCGCTTCGACTGGGAGGAGTACAAGGAGGTCGTGCGCGTGTTCACGCGCATGCTCGACAACGTGGTCGAGGTCAACGGCCTGCCGCTGCCGCGCCAGCGCGAGGAGATCCTGCGCAAGCGCAGGCACGGCATGGGCTTTCTGGGCCTGGGCAGCACCATGACCCTGCTCGGCATGAAGTACGGCTCGCCGCAGTCGCTGGAGTTCACCGAGGGCGTGTCGCGCGAGATGGCGCTGGCCGGCTGGGAGATGGCCCTGGACCTGGCCCGCGAGAAGGGTCCGGCGCCGATCATGGACGAGGACTTCGAGGTCACCGCGGCGATGCTGCGCAAGCGACCGGAGATGGCCGCCGACGGCTGGAAGGCCGGCGACACCATAAAGGGCAGGGAGCTGCACGCGCGCTACTCGCGCTACATGCAGCGCGTCGCCCAGGCGGCGCCCGGGCTGGTCGAGGAGCTGGCGCGCACCGGCGCCCGTTTCACCCACCACAGTTCGATCGCGCCGACCGGTACCATCTCGCTGAGCCTGGCCAACAACGCCAGCAACGGCATCGAACCCAGCTTCGCGCACCACTACTCGCGCAACGTGATCCGCGAGGGCCGCAAGACCAAGGAAAAGGTCGACGTGTTCAGCTACGAGCTGCTGGCCTATCGCGAGCTGGTCAACCCGAAGGCGATGCCGTTCTCGGAGGACGCCGCGGCGCGCCTGCCCGACTACTTCATCGCCGCCGACGACATCACCCCGAAGGCCCATGTCGACGTCCAGGCCGCCTCGCAGAAGTGGATCGACAGCTCGATCTCCAAGACCGCGAACGTGCCCACCGACTATCCCTACGAGGACTTCAAGGACATCTACCGCTACGCTTACCAGCAAGGGTTGAAGGGCTGCACCACCTTCCGCTTCAACCCCGCCGCGTTCCAGGGCGTGCTGGTCAAGGAATCCGACCTGGAGAACACCGTCTACCGGTTCGAGCTGGAGGATGGCAGCGTGATCGAGGCGCGCGGCAACGAGGAGATCGAGTACGACGGCGAGCTGCACACCGCCGCCAACCTGTTCGATGCCCTCAAGGAAGGCTATTACGGCAAGTTCTGAGTACCCGGCCCCCGGGCCGGGCACGGGGCCGCGGCGCTGCCGCGGCCGTTCGTCGACCCAATGAGAGCAATCGCCATGGCCAGCAGGAAATCCCCCAGCAAGAAGCCCGCCGCCGAGCCCAGCCACGGCACCGAGGCGTTGAAGGAAGCCCTGGACCACGCCCGCACCGGCGCCAGCGAACTGGCCGACGGGGTTCGCGAGGTCGCGGGCAGCGCCGCCGAGGTGGTCCGGACCCAGGTCGCCCTGCGCCGGGCCCAGGTCCGTACCGGCGCCGCCAAGGTCCGTGCCACCGTCGAGCCGGTGGCCGGCAAGGCGGCCGAGGTTGCGGCCAGCGCCGGCCGCACCGCCGCCACGGCGGGTCGCACGGTCGCCACCGTGGTCGGCACCGCGGTCGGCACCGTTGCCGGCGTCGCCGGCCGCGCGGCCGGCACGGTGGCCGGCGCCGCCTCGGTGGCCGTCGACAAGGTCGGCGCCGCCGCACGCGCGGTGAAGGCCAAGGTCACCGGCAAGGCCGCGAAGTCTCCTGCCAGGGGCGTGAGCGGCAAGTCGGTCGCGAAGAAGGCGGCTGCCGGCCCGAAGGCGGCGGCCAAGAAGGCGGTTGCGACCAAGAAGGCCGTCGCCAAGAAGGCGGTCGCGACCAAGAAGGGCGTGGCCAAGAAGGCGGTCGCCACCAAGAAGGCCGTGGCCAGGAAGGCGGTCGCCACCAAGAAGGCCGTCGCCAGGAAGGCGGTTGCGACCAAGAAGGCCGTCGCCAAGAAGGCGGTCGCCACCAAGAAGGCCGTCGCCAGGAAGGCGGTTGCGACCAAGAAGGCCGTCGCCAGGAAGGCGGTGGCGACCAAGAAGGCCGTGGCCAGGAAGGCGGTCGCCACCAAGAAGGCCGTGGCCAAGAAGGCGGCGCCTCCCCGGAAGGCGGCGGCCAAGAAGGCGGCCACCGGCAAGCAGGCCGCCGCCAGGAAGGCGGCAGGCCGCACCCGCCGCTGACCCGGGCATCGCACGAGGAGACACCGTACCGCGCCCTCGGCGCGGTACGCCAAGGACAACCGATGGCCATCAAGATCGAAAAGAAAATCAAGGGATACGCCGTGGTCCGGCCCGACGAGCCCGCGGCCGTCGCGGCCGCTTCCGTCCCGGCCCACGACGCCGATGCCGATGCCGGGCTGCCCAGCGCCGAGGTCATCCAGATGCACGAGCGCGTCGAGCGCCCGGAGCGGCTGGAGGGCCACACCTACAAGATCAAGTCGCCGCTGTTCGAGCACGCGCTTTACGTGACGATCAACGACATCGTGCTCAACGAGGGCACCGAGCACGAGCTGCGCCGGCCTTACGAGATCTTCATCAACTCCAAGAACATGGAGCACTTCCAGTGGACGGTGGCGCTGACGCGCATCATGTCCGCGGTGTTCCGCAAGGGCGGCGACGTCACCTTCCTGGTCGAGGAGCTGAAGGCGGTGTTCGACCCGCGCGGCGGCTACTTCAAGGCCGGCGGCGTCTACATGCCGTCGATCGTGGCCGAACTCGGCGTGGTGATCGAGGACCACCTGCGCAAGATCGGCATGATCCTGGGCGAGGAGCTGAGCCCCGAGCAGAAGCGCCTGATCGCCGAGAAGCGCGCCGCCCTGGAGAACCGCTCAAAAAAAAAGCCTGAGGTAGGCGCGGGCCAGGGCACGCCGTCGCGGCGGCAGGGCAGCGGCGTCGGCGGCAACCGGATCAGCCCGGACCTCGCCGACCGCCCGCAGGTCCCCCCCCAGGCCGACGAGGCCACGGTCGCCGGCTTCCCGGCCTCGGCCAGCCTGTGCGCCAAGTGCAACGCCAAGGCCGTGGTGATGATGGACGGCTGCGCAACCTGCCTGTCCTGCGGCAACTCCAAGTGCGGCTGAGCCGGCCGCCGGGCGGCAGCCGGTGAGCGCCGCCACGGCGACCGCCGCGAACATCCGCAGCCACGGCTGGCACTGCGTGATGGTCGCGCCGGAGGCCGAGGGCGAGGAGGCGTTCGCCTACACGATCGGACTGGCGGAGCGCTTCGGCCAGCCCGAGGTTCTGGTGTTCGGCCTGCCCGAGGCCTCGGCGCACGCCCTGCTGGCGCGCTGCGTGGCCCTGGCCGAGGCCGGCCAGCGGCTGGCGGCCGGCGAGCGCGGCGACCTGCTCGGCGGCGGCTACCGGGTGCGCCTGGCGCCGCTGCGCGCCGACCGTTACGGCGAATACCTGGGCACCGCATTCCGGCACTACGGCGAGCGGCCGTTCCAGGCCCTGGTCCTGCTCTGGCCGGATCGCGAGGGTCGCTTCCCGGGTGAGGTCGGCTACGCCGGCGCCGGCCAGCACGAGGCGGCCGCCGCGATCTGAGGATCCGGGGGACGCGCAGGTCCGTCCGCCCGGCGCTCAGGGCGGGTGGCCGCGCCGCCGCCGCGCCAGCCAGTCGGCCGCGACCAGGCAGGCGATCGCCCAGGCGCCGCCCAGGCACCAGCCGGCCAGCACGTCGCTGGGCCAGTGCACGCCGAGGTAGACGCGGCTGGCGCCGATCAGCAGGGCCAGGCCGATCGCGCACAGGACCACGTAGATCCGGGTCGCGCCGCGCCGGAACTCGAAGCGGGCGAGCAGGGCGCCCAGGGTCAGGTAGACCACGGTCGACAGCATCGCGTGGCCGGACGGGAAGCTCGGGCTGAGCGCCTCGACCAGGTGCGGCACCAGATCCGGCCGCGGCCGGTCCAGACCCCACTTCAGCATGCTGCTGAGCGCGGTGCCGCCGGCCACGGCGACCAGCACCAGGCCGGCCTTCGCGGGCCGGCGCTCGAACAGCAGCAGGCCGGCGACCAGCAGCGTCGCCAGGGCCAGCGCCACGGTGCCGCCCAGGTGGGTGAGCTCGACGAAGAACACCGGCAGCCAGCCCGGGCCACGCGGCGTCGCGCCGTCGCCGGCCGCGCGCAGCGCCGCGACCAGCCAGGCATCGAAGTGCGCCAGGTCGCCGTCGAGGACGTTGGCCAGCACCAGCACGAAACCGGCCAGCAGCGACAGCGCCAGCAGCAGCGCGGCCGGCGCCGGCAACAGGCGACGCTGCGGGCCGCGCGCGATGGGCGGGCTGGCGGAGGGGGCGGTGCGGCGCATCGCCGCCAGTGTCGCCGGTCCGTGGCCGGCGCGGAAGCCCCGCGCCGCGCGCGTCGGCGCCGGTGGTAGGCTCGCCCCCGCCGACCGCCGCGCGAACGACGCATGACCCACCAGATCACCACCACCGAGCTGTACCTGATCGCCATGGCGATCATCTTCACCGTGCCCTGGCTGGTCTGGCGGCTGCTGCGCACCGACTACTGGGCGCCCCTGGTGGTGGTGCAGATCGTCGCCGGCATCCTGCTCGGCCCCGGCGTGCTGGGCGCGGCCTTCCCCGACTACTACGCCTTCGTGTTCGCGCCGGAGGTGGTGGCCGCGCTGAACGGCGTCGCCTGGTGGGCGGTGATGATCTTCGTGTGCATCGCCGGTATCGAGCTGGACCTGGCGCAGGCCTGGGCGAACCGCCGGGAGACCGTGGTGACCGCCGGCCTGGCCCTGTTCACGCCGCTGCTGGCGGGTGCGGCCGTCGCCTGGGTGCTGCTCGGCCTGCCGGGCTGGATCGGCGTCGAAGGCCGGCCCTGGCAGTTCGTGGTCGGCGTCGGCATGGCCTGCGCGGTGACCGCCCTGCCGATCCTCATCCTGTTCATGGAAAAGCTCTCGATCCTGCGCCAGCCGATCGGCCAGCGCATCCTGCGCTACGCCAGCCTCGACGACATCGCCATCTGGGGCGTGCTGGCGATCGTGCTGATGGATTGGGAAAGGATCGGCCGGCAGGCGGCCTTCCTGGTCGCCTTCGGCCTGGCCTGCCTGCTGTTCCGCCGCCTGATGCGGGCGCTGGCCGAGCGCGACCGCTGGTACATCCTGCCGATCTGGCTGTGCGTGTGCGCGTTCGGCGCCGACTGGGCCGGCCTGCACTACATGGTCGGCGCCTTCCTGGCCGGCGTCGTGGTCGATGCGCGCTGGTTCGACCAGGAGCGCATGGACCTGATGCGACACCACGTGCTGCTGGTGCTGATGCCGGTGTTCTTCCTGAGCACCGGCCTGCGCACCACCTGGGAGCTGGGTGGCGCGATGGTGTTCGCCGCCGCCGCGGCCCTGCTGGTCGCCTCGGTGGCCGGCAAGCTGGCCGGGGTGCACCTGGCCGGGCGCATCCTGCGCTGGCCGCGCGGCGACGCCGGCATCATCGGCTGGCTGCTGCAGACCAAGGCGCTGATCATGATCATCTTCGCCAACGTGCTGCTCGACAAGGCGATCATCACCTCGGCGACCTTCACCGCCCTGCTGCTGATGGCGGTGGCCAGCACCATGCTGACCATCCCGGTGGTGGCGCCGCGCCTGGCCAGGGACGGCGCGGGCGCCGGGGACATCGCCGCGCGCGCGGCCTGAGGGCGCCTCAGCGCCGCCCGCGGCGGAAGGCGCGCGACCGCCGGACCGGAACCCCGGCCCGGGCCGGGCGCTGGCGCATGAAGAACCGGTACAGCGTCGGGATCACGAACAGGGTCAGCAGCGAGGAGAACGCCAGGCCCCAGACGATGCTGGCCGCGACCGGCCCCCACAGCAGGGACTTGCCGCCCAGCCCGATCGCCAGCGAGAACAGGCCGGCGATGGTGGTGAAGGTGGTCATGGCGATCGCGATCACCCGTCGCCGTGCGGCATAGACGGTCGCATGCAGGGTGCGCATGCCGGCACGGCGGCGGTCGTTGGCGGCGCTGATCAGCACGATCGCGGCGTTGACGGCGATGCCGGTCAGCGCGATCACCCCGTACAGGGTGTACAGCGACATCGGGTTGCGCGAGACCAGCAGGCCCAGGGTGACGCCGGTGAAGGCCAGCGGCACGGTGACCAGGATCAGCAGCGGCTGGAAGTAGCTGCGGAACTGCGCCGCCAGGATCAGGTAGATCAGCCCCAGCCCCAGCAGGAACAGCCCGCCCATGGCCTCCAGCGACTCGTTGATGTCGTCGAGCTGGCCGGAGAAATCCAGGTCGGTGCCGGGGAAGCGGGCGCGCACTTCCTGCCAGCGCTCGCGCAGCATGCGGTTGGCGGCCACCGTGTCGGTGCTGCCCGGCGCCAGGTCGGCCTCCACGGTGATCGCCCGGCGCAGGTTCCAGTGCCGGATCAGGCCGGGGCTGCGCCGCTCCTGCGCGCGCACCAGGGCGCCCAGGGTGGTGCTGCCGCCGCCGGGCAGGGCGACCGGGTCGGACAGCAGGTCGCGGACGTCGGCGACCTCCCGCGGCCTGGCGCGCACCCGCAGCTCGACCTTCTCGCCGCGGTCGCGCATCTGCGCGACCACCTCGCCATCGACGTGCAGGCGAACCAGGCGCGCCACCGCACCGGGGTCGAGGCTGGCATTGCGGGCCGCCAGCACGTCGACCTCCAGCGACAGCTCGTCGCGCCCGGGATTGTCGTCGTCGACGATGTCGGTGGCGCCAGGAATGCCGGCGATGATCTCGCGGACGGCGCCGGCCGCCTCGCGCAGCTCCCCGAAGTCGTCGGCGCGCACCTTGACGCTGATCGCCTTGCCGGCCGGCGGTCCGCCGGACAGCTTCAGGAACGACACCTCGGCGCGCCCGCCGGAGGCCTCGACCGCCGTGCGCATGTCCTCGATGATGGCGTCCACCGGGCGCATGCCGGGTGCGTCCGGCGCCAGCGAGACGGCGATCTGGCCGTGGCGGTCGCCGATCACCGGCTCGACCTCGGTGAACTTGATGCCGGCCATCGACACCACCGAGCGCGCCTCGCCTTCGCGCAGGTGCCGGCGCACCACCTGTTCCACCGCCATGGTCCGGCGCAGGGTCTCCTCGATCGGCGCGTCCGGCGGCAGGTCGACGTTGACGTAATAGATGCGCAGCGGGTCGAAGGCGAAGAAGTCGAAGCGGACCAGTCCGGCGGCGATCGCCAGCACCGCGGCCAGGAACAGGCCGGCGGCGGCCGCCAGCCAGCGCAGCGGCCGGCGCAGCACGCGGATCAGCGCGCGCGTGTAGGCGATCCGGACCCTGTGCGTCCAGCGCGTGCGCAGCGCCTGGCTGCGCGAGGCGCTGATCGCGTGCCGGCCCAGGGTGCCGACGTGGGCGGGCAGCATCCAGAACGCCTCGACCAGGCTGACCAGCAGGCCGACGGTGACCACGAAGGGGATCACGAACATGAACTCGCCGACGATGCCGGGCAGCAGCATCAGCGGCAGGAAGGCCGCGATCGTGGTCGACACCGCGGCCAGCACCGGCAGGCCGACCTCGCGCAGCGAGGCCAGGGAGGCGTCCATCGCCGCCATGCCGCGCTGCATGCGGTAGTAGATCGCCTCGACCACCACCACGGCGTCGTCGACCAGCATGCCCAGCACGATCACCACGCCGAGCAGCACCGACACGTTCAGCGTCGAACCGGTGGCGGCGATCAGCCAGAAGCTGCCGGCCACCGAGAACACCACGCCGAGCGCCACCAGGGCGGCGATCCGCGAGCCCAGGAACACCCAGCACACCGCCAGCACCAGCAGCAGGCCGATCAGGGCGTTGTTCTGCATGACGCCCAGCGCCGTGCGGGTCGGCACGGTCTGGTCGTCGCTGAGCGCCAGGCGCAGGCCGCTGCCGGCCAGCACCCGGTTGCGTTCGTCGATGTAGGCGGCGATCCGGTCGACCAGGTCGAGGGTGTTGGTGAAACCCACCTTGGTCACGCTCATCAGCACGGCGGCCTGGCCGTCCATGCTGGCGAGCTGGCGCGGATCGGCGCTGCCGCGGCGCACCGTGGCCACGGCGTCGAGCGGCACCCGGCCGTCGACGGTGCCGGGCGCGGCGAGCTGGAACGAGGCCAGCAGGGCCGGGTCGGCGCTGGTGCCGGCGACCCGCAGCAACCACTCGCCGCCCTCGGTGCGGACCTTGCCGGCGAAGGTGTCGCGGAACCACGGCGCCAGGCCGTCGGCCAGGGCGGTGGCGGCGATGCCGCGGCCGGCCAGGGCGACCGGCTCGAACTCGACCAGCAGCTCCGGATCGCGGAAGCCGATCGCCTGGACGCGGTCGACGCCGGCGATCTGCTCGAGGTCCTCGCGCACGCCGCGCGCCGCGAAGCGCAGGTGCTCGTCGTCGGCCGGTCCGGTCAGCACCACCATCGCCGTCGGGAAACCGTTCGAGGTGGTCAGCTCGAGGATCTCCGGGTCGATCGCCTCGCTGGGCAGTTCGGTGTTGGCCTTGTTCTGCAGCTCGCGGCGCAGGTCGTTGACGCGCTTGTCGAAGTCGCGGGCGCCGATGTCGCGGAAGCGGACCAGGATGTTGCTCAGGCCCTCGCGCGAGGAGCTGACCACCCAGCGCACGTCCTGGACGTTGCGGATGGCGTCCTCGAGCGGATTGGTGACGCGCTGTTCGACGTCCTCGGCGCTGGCGCCGGGCAGGGCGGTGGCGACGTTGACCCAGTTGAAGTTGATCTCCGGGTCCTGCTCGCGCGGCATCTGCGCATAGGCCATCAGGCCCATGACGATCACCACCACGAAGGCGATGTTGGCGAGGGGGTGGTTGCCGATCAGGGCGCGCAGCAGGCCCACCTCAGGCCTCCGGTTCCGGGTCGTCGCTGGCGAGGACGACGGCATCGCCGTCGGCCAGGCCCTGCTGGCCGCGGGTCACCAGCAAGGTGTCGCCAGGGAGATCGAGGGCGAACGGCCGGCCATCGACCGCGCCCGGCACCGCCAGGAAGCGGGCGTTTCCGGATTCGACCAGGAACACGCCGACGGCGTCGCCGCGGCGCACCAGCAACGGTGCCGGCAGCTGGCTGGCCGGCCACTGCCAGTGCAGGGTGCCGGCGCTGCCGGCCGGCGCCGCGGCCTGCGTGAAGGCGAAGCGGGCGAGCTGGCCGCGGGTGCCGGCCTCGACCACCGGGGCCAGGCGCAGCAACCGGACCGGCAGGCGAACGCCCTGGCTCTCGAAGGCCAGGTCCCGTGCTTCGCCGATGGCGGCGGCGTCGCCGACCTGCAGGCTGGCCTCGACCTCGGCGGCGGCCAGGTCGACCAGGCGCAGCAAGGGGGTGCCCGGGCCGGCCAGGGCGCCGACCTGGGCCTGGCGCTCGATGACCACGGCGGCGAACGGGGCGCGGATCCGCGTCTTGCCCACGGCGCGGGCGGCGACGTCGCGATCGGCGCGCGCCACCGCGACGTCGGCCAGCGCCGCCTCGTGTTCGGTTTCCAGCGCCAGGACCTCGTCCTCGGCGATGAACTGCCGGTCCTGCAGGCCGCGTGCGCGCTGCAGGCGGCGACCCGCCTGGCTGGCACGGGCATCGGCGGCCGCCACCCGGGCCTGCGCCTGGGCCAGGGCCAGTCGCAGGTCGGTGTCGTCCAGCGTGACCAGCAGGTCGCCGGCACCGACACGGCTGCCGACGTCGACCTCGACGCCGGCGATCGCCGCAGTCACCTCGCTGGCCAGCACGGAGTCGTTGCCGGCCCGTACCGTCGCCGGTGCCGTCCCATGGCGCGGCTGCAGCAACGCGCTCAGAGGCTGCACCGACACCCGGGGTGCCTGGGCGGCCGCCGCCTGCGGTGGCGGCTCCGCGGCGGGCCCGGCACACCCGGCCAGCAGCCACGGCAACACGGACATCAGACGCAGGCAGACACGGGGCATGGCACGGTCCTGGGCAGGGAGGGGTCGTGGTGGCCGGCCAGCCCCGGGGGCGCCGGGACGCGGGGGGCGCCGCGGGCCGCGTATTGTTCCATAAGGCCGCGCCCGGCCACGATGGGTCGGAGGTCACGCGTGGCCGGACGGTCGCCCCGGCCTCCGGCCGGATCGCTGCTGGTCGCTGGGCGGCGCGGCGCCCCGGCGTCTTGGCACCCGGTCAGCGTGATGCCCCTGCCGGCCATCGGGACCGCCTTGCCAGGCTCCGCGCCGGCAGCCACGGGGCGGACGACCGGGCAGCGGCATCGAAGTGCAATGCCTGTGCGCCCCGGGGTGGCTGGACGGGCCGCTGGCCGCTGGCCGCTGCGCCGCAGCGTCGCGTCCGGAAACGGCGCGTGTACGCCGCGGATTTGCCCGACAATGCCGCCCCCGCCAGGATCCGCCGACATGTCCGCAGCCGCACCGGTGTCCAGCCCGCCCGCCGCGCCCGCGGCCGGCATCGATGTGCGTGGCCTGGCCGAACTGCTCCTGCTCGGCGCCATCTGGGGGGGCTCGTTCCTGCTCATGCGGATCGCCGCACCGGCGTTCGGCGCGGTGCCCCTGGTCGAGCTGCGCCTGCTGTTCGGGACCGTGGTGCTGCTGCCGTTCGCCTGGATGGCGCGGCATCGGCTGCGCCCCTTCCTGGGCCGTCTGGCGATCATCGGCCTGCTCAACTCGGCGGTGCCCTTCGTGCTGTTCGCCTGGGCGGCGGCCCGGGCGCCGGCCGCGATCGGCGCCATCGCCAACAGCCTGACCGCACTGTTCGCGGTGCTGGTGGCCTGGCTGATGTTCGGCGAGCGGATCGGGCTGCGTCGCGGCATCGGCCTGGTCGCCGGACTGGCCGGCGTGGTGGTCCTGGTCGCCGGTCGCGATGCCGGCCTGGGCAGTGCCTGGGCGGCCGTGGCCGGCACCGTCGCGGCGCTGTGCTACGCGGTCGCCGCCAACCTGGTCAAGCGCTGGCTGGTCGGCCTGCCGCCGACCGCCACCGCCGCCGCGACCCTGGCCTTCAGCACCGTGCTGCTGGCGCCGCTGGCGGTGGCGCAGTGGCCTGCGACAGCGCCGGGCGGGCTGGCCTGGCTGTGCGCGGTGGCGCTCGGCGTTTTGTGCACCGGCCTGGCCTATGCCCTGTACTTCCGCCTGCTCGACCGGGTCGGACCGTCGCGCGCGGCAACGGTCACCTACCTGGTGCCGCTGTTCGGCGTTGCCTGGGCCTGGGCCCTGCTCGACGAGCCCCTGACCGCGACCATGGCCGTGGCCGGCCTGCTGATCCTCGGCGGCGTGGCGCTCAACCAGTTCCGGCCGGCGCCGCGCGGCCGGGCCTGAGCGCTGCGGCGCGATCGCCCGGCCGCGCGCCGGCCCCCCGTGGCAAGGACGCCGGCTGGCAGGCACACTGGCCCCGGGCCGACGGGGAGGATGCCGTGAGGAGGATCGCGACCGCGCTGATCGTGCTGGTGGTGCTCGGGCACCTGGCCTTCATGGTCATCGAGATGCTGTTCTGGGACCACCCGTTCGGGCGCCGGCTGTTCGGGATGACGCCCGAGCAGTCCGCCGCCAGCGCCGTGCTGGCCTTCAACCAGGGCCTGTACAACGGCTTCCTGGCCGCCGGCCTGGCCTGGGGGTTGTGGCGCGACCGTCTCGACCTGAAGGTGTTCTTCCTGGCCTGCGTGATCGTCGCCGGCATCGTCGGTGGCCTGACCGCCAAGCCCAGCATCGTGCTCAGCCAGGCCCTGCCGGCGGCGCTGGCGCTGGCCGCCGTGCTTGCGGCGCGGCGCCGGACCTGAGCGGTTACCAGCGGCGCTGCCAGGACAGCAGCAGGGCCTGGCTGGCGTAGTCGGGCGAGGCTTCGCCCAGCAGGATGACGTTGGCGAGCTGGCCCGGTCCCACGCCGTCGCTGGCGAAGTCCCGGCTGCGCACGCGCTCCAGCCGCCAGCGCAGGGCGATCTCGTCGCGCATCGAGACCCGCCACTGGGCGACGGCGCCGGCGACCAGCAGCCGGCTGTCGCTGTCGGGCAGTGGCGCACTGGCCAGGGCCGGGCCGGTGCGCACCAGGACGCGGCCCGCGGCCCGCGAGACGGCGCCATCCAGGCCCAGGCGCCAGCGGCCGTCGGCGAACTCGCGGTGCAGGCCCGCGCCTGCGCTGTCGACGGTGTCGCGGTGGCGGGCGGTCCAGTTGCGGGCGGGATCGCCGGCCTGGGCCAGGCGCGGCGCGCCGCCGCTGAACGCCCGTCCGGCCTGGTCCGCGGCCAGGTGCTCGCGGGCCAGGAAGGCGAATCCGCTCCACGGCGAGTCCGGCTGCCAGGCGAGCTCCAGCCGGTGGTCGCGGATGCGGCTGCGCTGCAGGCCGAACTCCGAGCGCCGGTAGTCGTCGGCGATCAGCGCGTGGCTGGCCTCCAGGCGCCAGGCCGGTGCCGCCTGCCAGTGCGCCGACACCGCCACCTGCTCGCGTCGGCGGTCGGCCAGGTGGTACTGGCGAAGCCCGGGCAGGTTCTCGAACTGGCCAGGCACCGTCTCCGCGTAGGCCGGCGCATGGCTGTCCAGGAACGGCCGGCTGCCCAGGTAGGTGCCGCCGCCGCGATCGGCACGGGCAAGGCGCAGCCCGATGCCGGCGTCGGCCCCGAGGGCGCCGCGGAGCAGGACCTCGATCCGGGTCTCGTCGCTGTCGCTGCGTGCCGACCAGGTCCGGTCGGTGCGCCGGTGCGAGAGCGCCAGGCGGGCCTCGTTGCCGCCGTGGCGCCAGCCGCCCTGCGCCCACAGCCGCTGGTCTCGATGGCCGACCGGCAGGTTGAAGCGGCGACTGCCGCTGCCGGGCGCGGCCTGCTGCGCCTGCGAGTCCCCGCCGATGCCGACGTACTCGTCGCGGGGGCTGCGGTTGTCGCGCTCCTCGAAGCGCCAGCCGGCCTGCCAGTGCCACTGTGCCGCCGGCCGCCCGGTCAGGCGCAGCTGCAGCAGGGTGGTGTCGACCCGGCCGTCGAACGATGCGCGCGGCAGCGGCACCTGGACGGTCTGCGCCAGCAGCGGGTTCACGGTGTAGGGCAAGAAGGCCTGGTCCTGGCGCAGGCGGCCACGGGCGGCATCCAGGTTCAGTCGGGTGCTGCCGGGCAGGCCCGCGGCGAGCGACAGGCCGAGCTGGGCATGGCGGTTGTCCGGCGCCAGGGACACCCGTCCGCGTCCCGCCGGGTGCGAGGCGGCCGGATGCCAGCCGGCGACGCCGGCGTAGGGATTGTCGAAGGCGAAGCCATCGAGGGCGTTGTCGAAGCGCGACAGCAGCAGCCACAGCCGGGCCTGGGCCCGGCTGCCGGTGTGGCGCAGCGCCAGCTCGACATCGCGGCTGCGCTGGTCGACCGGGACCGGCGCGAACACCGCGCGGGCGTTGCCGCCGGTGCTGCCGATCAGGCCGGCCAGGCTGCGCAGGCCCTGCTGGCGGTGTTCGGCGTAACGCACCTCGGTGCGCCAGTGCTCGGCCAGGTGGGCGAGCGCATGCAGGCGCAGGCGCCGCCGGTCGACCGCCAGGTCGACCGGCGACAGTGCGGCCTGGAGCGCGGCCATGCCCGCCGTGGTCGCGGCGGGCTGCCAGGCCTGCGGCAGGCGCAGGTCGGCGTCGCCCGGGTTGGCGAACACCGTGAAGCCCGCGATCGACCGTACCGGCAGTCGGTCGATGCCGGCGCGCAGGCGCCAGCGGCCCTGCACGCCGGCATCCAGGGCCAGACGGCGGGTGTCCAGGGCCAGGCCGTGGCTGGCCAGGTGCAGATGGCTGGCGCCACCGGGACCTGCATGCCGGCGTCGGCACAGCAGCAGGTCGAGCAGGGCGGTGCCGCCGTCGCCCTGCCCGGCCAGGTCGCCGGTCGCGGCGCTGTCGTCGAACACGCCCAGACCGAGCAGTACGGCGCCGCACCAGGCGTTCGTGTCATTGCCGTCGGCCGCCTGCCCTGCGGGGACCGCCAGCGCCAGGGCCAGCATCGCCGCGGAGGCAAGGCGGGGCGCGCTCACCGCGTGCTCCCGGCGCCGGAGGGATGGTTGCTGCCATGCACGTGGACATGGCAGTTCATGCAGTCGCGGCCGAGCAGCGAGCTGGACCCGGACGGCGGGGCGTCGCCGGGCAGGCCGGTGCCGCTCAGCGCCGTGCTCGGGTGGAACTGCGCGAGATGGCAGTCCTGGCACAGCCAGGGCGTGCGCTTGACCAGCAAGGGTGCGTGCACCGAACCGTGCGGCCGGTGGCAGGACAGGCAGTCCTCGGCGGCGGGCGGATGCTCCCACAGGAACGGGCCCCGGTACTGGGCGTGGCAGCTCGTGCAGCTCTCGTTGAGGGTGGTCGCCGTGAGCAGCCCGGGACCGGGGCCGCCGTGGGCGGCGTGGCAGTCGCTGCAGGCGATGCGGCCGTCCAGCAGCGGATGCGCGGAGGGCCGCAGCGCCTCGCTGCGGACCTTGCCGTGGCAGCCGGTGCACACGGCGAATTCGCCGTCCGCCGCGAGCACCGGGTCCTCGGCGGCATGCACCCGGTGGCAATCCGTGCAGGCCAGCGCCTCGATGTCGTGGCTGGAGCCCGGCCAGTGCAGCCCGGCCTCGCCGCGATGGCAGTCCAGGCAGACCCCGTTCACCGCGGCCGGGTCGTCCCTGCGCAGCGGCGCATCCGGCGCGGCGCGGCGCTGGCCGCGCGGCGGACGTTGCATGTGCGCATCGGAAGGCCCGTGGCAGCTTCCGCAGCCCAGGCGGGCGAAGCCGGTCCGGGCGTCCGCGGCGACCGCATGCGGACCGGACAGGATCGCCAGGACATGCGGTTCGTCGTGGCACTGCA
Organism: Proteobacteria bacterium UBA2363; assembly: GCA_002344355.1. Lineage (GTDB taxonomy): Bacteria > Pseudomonadota > Gammaproteobacteria > Xanthomonadales > UBA2363 > Pseudofulvimonas. The sequence goes on from DDTN01000014.1 coordinate 45,714, forward strand.
GGCAGTCCTGCACCGCGGCCGGCAGCGCTGGTGCCGCATCGGTCGCGGGCCCGGTGGCGGGCGCGAGCAGCGCGATCGTGGCGGCGAGCAGCCGGCCTGCGACGGATCCTCCGGTCATGACGCCTCCGCATGCCCGAACCTGCAAGGAATGGTAGCTTGAGCCGCATCCCGGTACTTGACCCCGGTCAAGCCGGCGCAAACCAGGAGGCGGCATGGGAAATCCCGACGGCGGTACGACGGGGCGGGCCAGGGCGGCGACCTGGCTGGCGGTCTACCTGCTGCTGGTGCTGGCGCCGCTGGCGATCCTGATGGTCGGCGCGCAGCCGCGCCCCGGCGGCTTCTGGTGGGACTTCGCGCTGGCCCTGGGCTACGCGGCGACCGGCATGTTCGGCGTGCAGTTCGCGCTGACCGCGCGCTTCAAACGCGCGACCGCGCCGTTCGGCATCGACGTCATCTACTACTTCCACCGCTTCCTGGCGGTCGGCGCCCTGGCCCTGCTGCTGCTGCACGCCGGCATCCTGCTGGTGCGCCATCCGGCCGCGACCGGCGGCTGGGATCCGCGCTCCATGCCGGCGCACATGCTGCTGGCCTGGGTCGCGCTGCTCGCGTTCGCCGCGCTGGTCACCAGTTCGCTGTGGCGCAAGCGCCTGGGCATCGGTTACGACCGCTGGCGGCGCTGGCACGTGCTGCTGGCGGTCGGCGGGCTGCTGGCCGCCCTGCTGCACGTGCACGGCAGCGGCAGCTACCTGGCGGCGCCGGTCGACCGCGCGCTGTGGATCGCCCTGGGCGCGTTCTGGCTCGGGCTGGCGGTGTGGGTGCGGCTGCTGCGTCCGGCCTGGCTGCGGCGCAGGCCGTGGCAGGTGGTCTCGGTGCGTCCGGAGTGCCCCGGCACCTGGACGCTGTCGCTGGCACCGCGGCACGGGCCGGTGCCGGCCTACCAGCCCGGCCAGTTCGCCTGGCTGACCCTGCGTGCCGGCCCGTTCGCGATGCGCGAGCATCCCTTCTCGTTCTCGTCGACGCCGACCCGGGCGGGCACGGTCTCGTTCACCATCAAGGAGCTGGGCGATTTCACCCGCACCATCGGCAGCATCGCGCCGGGCGAGACCGCCTATGTCGACGGGCCCTACGGCAGCTTCGGCATCGACCGCCAGCCAGAGGCCGCCGGCCGGGTGTTCATCGCCGGTGGCGTCGGCATCGCGCCGGTGATGAGCATGCTGCGCGCCCTTGCCGACCGTGGCGACACCCGTCCCAAGTGGCTGTTCTACGGCAACCGGGTGCGCGAGCGCAGCGCCTTCGCCGACGAGATCGAGGCGATGGCGCCTGCGATCGGACTGACCGTGGTGCACGTGCTGCTGGAGCCGCCGCCCGGCTGGCAGGGCGAAACCGGTTACGTGGACAGCGCGGTCCTGGCCCGGCACCTGCCGGCGGAGGTCGCCGGCCTGCAGTGCTACGTTTGCGGTCCGAACGCCATGATCCGCCTGGCCGAGCAGTCCCTGGTGGCGCTGGGCGTGCCCTTGCGCCAGGTGCATTCCGAACTGTTCGACCTGGCCTGAGCGCCGGCCACCGGCGGAACGGGTCCGGCGGTGGCATCATCGGGTCGATCCCCTTCACCGACTCGGAGGATGCGAGCATGCGCGAACGATGGGCGAGGAGGCTGGCGCTGCTGACCTGCCTGCTGGTACTGGGACTCACCGCTGCCTTCGCCGCGGTCCGCAACCTCCCGGCGGTCATGGCTGTGGCCTCGCCCCTGGCGGTCGACCCGGCCGCCGGGGAGCAGGCCGATGCCACGCTGCTGGCGCAGGGTCGGCAGGTCTACGATCAGAACGACTGTGCGGCTTGCCATGCCATCGCCGGCACCGGCAGCCCGCGAAGCCCCCTGGACGGCGTCGGCAGCGCCCTGGCACCCGCGCAGATCCGCGAGTGGGTGATCGGTGGCGACAGCGTCGCCGAGGACCTGTCTCCGCGCGCACTGCGCGCCAAGCAGGCCTACCGGTCGCTGCCCCCCGAACAGCTCGACGCCCTGGTCGCCTACCTGTCCTCGCTCAAGGACTGAACCCGGGTGCAGTTCCCCGCGCCCCGCCGAGCGGGAGGCCCGGCGCCGGGCAACAGGAAGGGCGCCCCCGAGGGACGCCCCCGTTCCGGCCGGGGCCCTGCCGCGCGACCGCGGGCACACCGGTCACGCGGACGCCTGGCGTCGGCTCAGTAGTCGGACTTGGCCTCGTCGCGACTCATCTTCCACGCGTCGAATTCGGCGCGGCTGATCTGGCCGTTGCCGTCGGTGTCGATCGAGCTGAACTTCTCGGCCATCTTGTGGCCGGCGGGGATCTCGTCGGCGGTGACCATGCCGTCGCCGTTGGCGTCGAGCGACTCGAAGGTGGCGTGGTCGTCGGCGAAGGCCTGACCGGCGAAGGCCAGGGCGGCAGTGGCGGCGATGCTGGAGAGAAGGGTCCTGGTCATATCGTTCTCCTGTTGAGGGATGAGCGGGAACGACCCGCAGGAACGCTCTCGCATCGGGCATGCCAGTCCTGCCCGACGGCGCCGCCCGGGGTCGCCGCGACGGCCGGAATCCCGCACAGCAGCGCCCCGGGCGGCGGCCCGAACAGGCGGCTCACCCCGGCAGGTCGGCGCCGCGCCGTCGCGGTCCGACCATGCAGGTCGCCGGAGTCGGCCGTGCAGCCTGCACGTGCCGCGCCGCGCCTCGACCCCTGCGCAATCCCATAGACTGGCCCTGCGTGCCGATCGGAGAAACGCCATGCGAACGAACAGTGCCTGGATCGCTGCGACCGCTTCGACGGTCGCCCTTGCGCTCCTGGCGACGGCACCGGTCGCCGTCGCCGCGGAGACCGTCGAATGCCGATCGCGCGACTACCAGCGCTCCGAATGCCAGGTCCCGTTCCGCGACGCCCGCCTGGTCCGGCAGATCTCGCGGACGCCCTGCGAGGAGGGGCGCACCTGGGGCAGCCAGCGCGGCCGGGTCTGGGTCAGCGGCGGCTGCGCCGGCGAATTCGCCGACGCCCGCGCCGCCGCGCCGCCGGCGCCATCGGTTCCCGGGGACGGCTGGCAGGGCGGCTGGTCGGGCGGGGAGACCGAGTTCGAGTGCCGCAGCCGCCGCAACCGCTACACCCGCTGCGATGCGCCGTCGCGACCGACGGTGCTGGTCCGGCAGCTTTCCATGGCGCCCTGCACCGAGGGGCAGAGCTGGGGCGTCGACGACCGCGGCCCGTGGGTGGACGCCGGATGCGCCGGACTGTTCCGCCAGGGCAGCGGCCACCCGGACGCGCCGCCGCCGCTGTCGGGCCCGCAGTACCTGGCCTGCAGCAGCGTCCGCGGCCGCCCTGCCACCTGCCGGTTCCCGGTGCCGGCGCGCCAGGCCGTGCTCCACCAGCAGGACGGCGACGCGTCCTGCGAGGAGGGCGTCAACTGGGACTGGGACGAACGCGCCCTGCGGGTGAGCGACGGCTGCGGCGGGCTGTTCCGCTACTGGCCCCGGTAGCGGTCCGTCGAGCCCCGAACGGTCGCCGTCGGCGGGTCGGGCAGCCGCCGGTTCCGGCCGGCGCAGGCGCCGGCGGGGAACGGCGCCCGGTGCGGGTGGCGCCTGGCATGGAGGTGTCGGGGCGTGCAGTCCGCGAGGAACCGCGTCCGGCCACGATGAATCATTGCGGAGGCCCTTCCGCGACCGTCCCGGGCCGCGGGGCGGCTTGCCGCTTGCCGTGCTGGACGACGCGGTCGCGGCCGCTGGCCTTGGCCTCGTAGAGCGCCTCGTCGGCGGTCCGGAACAGCTCGTCGGCATCCTCGTAGGGCGCATCGACGCTGCAGGCGACCCCGACGCTGACGCTCAGCGACTGCCCGGCCACCCGCACCTGGGCGACCGACGCGCGGATCTTCTCGGCCACCATGGCGGCGTCGGGGCAACTGGCGCCGGGCAGGATCGCCGCGAACTCCTCGCCGCCGTAGCGGCACACCACGTCGCCCTGGCGCACCGAACGCCGCAACTGCTTGGCCACCGCCTGGATCGCCTGGTCGCCTGCGGCATGGCCGTGCTGGTCGTTGAAGCGCTTGAAGTGGTCGATGTCGACCATCAGCAGGGACACCGGCGTGCGGTTGCGCGTCGCCCGGATGAACTCCAGTTCCAGGTGCTGGTCGAAGGACCGGCGGTTGAGCAGGTTGGTCAGCGGGTCGCTGAAGCTGTGCCGCTGCAGGTCGCGCACGCGCGCCGCCAGCGCCACCGACAGCAGGGTCATCTCCAGCAGGGAACCGATCTGGAAACCGTTCTGGGTGAAGGTGTTGTGCGGCAGCAGGCCGAATGCCTTCAGCATGTAGGCGAACACGGTGAACAGCATGGCCGCCCAGGCCAGCATGAAGTAGCGCGCCGGCCGATAGCCCTTGGCCATCGCCCAGGTGCCCATCGCCAGGATCAGGCCGGTGACCAGGGCGGTGACCACGGCGATCGGCACGATCACCCGGGCGTAGGGCAGCACGAACGAGCCCAGCACGATGGCCATCGCCAGCGCCTGCAGCACGATGGCCGCCTTGTCCATGCGCGGCGTGACCCGCGCCGCGTCGAGGAAGCCGCGGGTGAACTGCAGGGCGAACACCAGGGACAGTCCCAGCAGCACCACCAGGCTCTGGTTGGCCCAGGTCGGCTGCGCCGGCCACAGGAACTGGAAGGCGAAACCGTTGTGCACGGCGAAGTGCAGGCCGAACACCACCGCGTACAGCAGGTACCAGAAGAACACGCGGTCGCGGACGGCGATGAAGATGAACAGGTTGTAGACGATCAGCGCCAGGAAGCCGCCGTAGTACATGCCGTAGGCGAGCTGCTCGACCCCGACCAGGCCGAACAGCGCGGCAGGTTCGTGAAGGTGCAGGCTGATGTCCATGGTCCCGGTGGTCGCGAAGCGCAGATACACCGGCACCGTCGCGCCGGCCGGCACGGAGACGCCGAACACGAAGTTGCGCAGGTCCAGCTCGCGACGCTCGAACGGCACCTGGTCGCCGGTGGCGATCGTCCGGAAGCCGCCTGCGCCGTCGCCGATGTGGGCGCGCAGGTCGTCGATCAGCGGATAGTCCTGGCGCAGCAGCAATTCGATGCGCTCGCCGCCCGGGTTGTGCACGGCGAAGCGCACCCACCAGGTCGAGCCGCTGAACCCGAAGTTGCCGCCGCGCGCCGGCATGCCGGTGAACCCTGTGCTGGCCATGACGGAGGCCAGGTCCAGCCTGCCCTCGGGATCCTCCAGCAGTTCGAGGTGGGCGAGCAGGTCGATGCTGCCGAACCCGGGCGTGGCGACCACAGGGGCCGGCTGCGCGCGCAGGCCTGCGCTTGCCGCGAGCACGAGCAGGAGGAACGACAGGCGGGCGGGAAGTCCCATGGGGATCGGCATCCGGGTCAGGAGGTCGGGGCCGCGCGGCAGGCCCGCGCTTGGCCATCGTCGGCGGTCGCTGCGGTGCAGGGCCGGGGAAGCCTCATGCGGCACGCTCCAGTCCGGCCAGGTGGTCGAACCAGGCCACGACGTCCTGGGTCGGCGCGCCGGCGAGCAGGCGACCGGCCAGGTCGAAGCCGAGCGCGCGGTAGGCCTCGAACTGCGCCTCGCCGAAGAACTGGTTGGCGGTCGACTCGTCCGGGAAGCTCGGGTGGCCGCGCCACCAGGCATAGATGTCGGCGGACAGGCCGGCGGCCATCATCGGGCGCAGGTAGAGGATGCGGCCGGCGCTGCCGTCCGCATAGCGGATCGTTCCCAGGCGCCAGGGGCGCGTCGCCAGGCCGGCCTCGCGCTCGCGTGCCAGGCTGTCGACCGCCAGGTCGATCTCGGCGCCGAAGTCGACCCGCACCCGCTCGATGGCCCGGCCGAGGTCGCCGAAGTCCAGGTCGGGGTCGGCCCCGGCGTCGCTGACCACGATGTGGGGCACCCGCCGGCGCACCAGCTCGTACAGGCCCAGGTTGTCGAAGTGGCCGCCATCGGCCAGGTGCACGTGGCGGTGCCGCTCCGACAGGCCGGTGCCGAGCATCTCGCGGGCGATGAACAGCCACCAGCGCGGCCGCGGCAGCCAGTCGCCGCGGCCGCGGAGCGGGTTGAGCGCCCAGAAGCCGAGCCGGACGTTGAGCAGGGCCATCAGGGCGCTGAGCGCACGGTTGCGGGTGACATGGGTATCGGGGTCGATGGCCGCGGCGGAGATGGTCAGGGCGCTGGCCAGGGTGGCGGCGTCGCCGGCGTAGTCGGCGCTGCGCCGGAAGCCGGTGGCGTCGGAGCCCAGCCACAACGGCGAGACGAAGAAGCTGGCGCCGCCGCGGGCGCGCCGGCGCGCATCCGGGGACGAGAAGGTGTTGAGCGTGGTGTTGACCAGGTGCAGCGGTGCGCCGGCATCGGGCGCCAGCGCGTCCATGCGCAGCGAGATCGCGGGGGCGTCGCCGCCGCCGGCGACCGCCGGCAGGAAGCTGCCGAGCAGGCGGGCGCGGTAGTAGGCGAACATCGAGACGCGGTTGAGGTCGCAGGTGAAGGCCAGCAGCACCGAGAGGACCAGGGCGGCGGCGAACGCCGGCGTCGCCACCACGTCGTCGCGCACCGCCAGGTGGTAGCCGAGCAGGACCAGGCCGTACAGCAGCAGCGCCAGGCCCGCCATCGCCAGGCCCTGGCGGCCGCGCCGCGCCCGGCCCCGACCGGCCAGCAGCACCGCCAGCCCGGCGACCATCGCCAGGCCCCAGTCGAGATGGCCGCCGAGCAGCCGCAGCGTCCCGTTGTCCACGCCGGCCACCAGGGCGTCGCCCAGCCGCGATGCCAGCGGCAGGGTGCCCAGCGCGAGCAGGCCGCAGGACAGCGCCAGCACCTGGCCGAGCAGCAGCCGGATGGCGTGCATCAGCCGGTCCGAGCGAGCCTTGGCGGTGCCGATCAGCAGCGCCGCCAGCACCGCCAGCAGCGGGAACGCGGCCAGCAGCCAGAGTCCGCCGCGCAGCGCCAGCCAGTAGCCGTCATGACCGTGCGGCGCGTCCATGCCGGGCAGGACCAGCCACTGCGGCCACTGCGCCGGCCACCAGGGCAGGCCGAGCAGCCAGAGCAGGCCGATCAGCAGGGGCGCAAGCACCAGCAGGTTGAGCAGGGTCGAGGCCAGGATCGCGGCGACCAGGGTCCACATCGAGAAGCCGGGTGCGGCGATCAGGAACTTGCCGTTCAGGCGCAGCCAGTCCAGCACCGTCCCTGAGCCATCGGCCAGCGGCGCCTGGAACGGGCAGCCGCGCCAGCCGGGCACGGTGTGCCGAAGCCAGGACAGGCAGCCGGCCACATAGCCGCCGCCGGAGACCGACGAGAGGTAGTCGACCTGGCGCAGCAGGCCGGCGCCGTGCAGCGCCTGCAGCAGGCCCAGGTTGAACACCGCCGAGCGGATGCCGCCGCCGGACAGGGCCAGGCCGAACGCGGCCGTGTCGGCCGGCAGGCCGCCGGCCCGCCGGCGGCGCGCGATCCAGGCCGCCTCGTCGGCGGCCACCTGCGCGAAATCGTGGCTGTGGCCGGTCCCGCTCATGGGCCGGTTCCGGCCAGGCCGCAATCGGGCGGCTGGTAGCCGACCGGGGTCGGCGGATCCTGGTGCACCTTCAGGTATTCGACCAGGGCCCAGCGGTCGGCGTCCTCCAGCAGCGGGCCGATGACGCCGCCCGGCAGCGGATGTCCTGCCGGATCGCCCTGGTGCGCGGCCCAGAGCGCGGGCTCGGCGGCGAAGGCATGGCCGCTGTTGCGGTTGCCGTCGATCCTGGTATCCAGCCAGAAGCCGTCGTCGGTGCCGTCCTCGTCCGGCTCGGTGACGTAGCCGACATGGCGCACGTCGAAGTCGCGGCGGCCGACGAAGAAGCGCGCGCTGCGCCGCTCCGGTGGCAACAGCATCTCGTACAGGTTGGGTACCGAGCCGTTGTGCAGGAACGGCGGGGTCGCCCAGACCCCCGCCAGCGGCCGCGGCTTGTAGCCGCGCACCTGCTGGGGCAGGTCGAGCGTGCCGAAGCCCTCGATGCACATCTGCTGCTGCCAGCCGATGCCGCGCTGGTCGAACCAGCGCCGCTTGATCAGCAGGCCGAGCAGGTTGAGGCCCTCGCCCTCGCTCAGGCTGGCCGGGTCCATGGCGGCGAGCTGCGCCTCGTAGGCGGCCTCGGCGCCGCTGACGTTCCAGGCCAGCCAGGCGGTCTGGCAGGCCAGGTCGCAGGACCACGCCGGGCCAGGCGCCGCCGCCGGCACCGGCACCGGCGCCAGCGCCGCGGCGATCTCGGCGAAGCGTTCCCGCGGCAGCGACGGTGCCGCCCCGGCATCGGGGTCGGGATAGCCGGCCAGCAGCGCGGCCAGGGTGTCGGCATCCTCGCCCGCGCGCTGCCGGCCCTCGACCACCTCGGCCAGGCGCCAGCGCACCTGCCTGGCCAGCTGGCGGGTGAGCAGGGGCCGCAGCAGGCCGGCGATCTCCTCGTTGTCGAGGCCGGTCGCGGTCAGGTCGTAGCGACGGTCCATGAAGGCGCTGGCGGCGCTGGCGTCGGTGCCGATGTGCTCCACCGGGATCACCTCGATGCGCCACTGCACTTCCGGCCCTGGCTTGCCCGGCGCCATCGCCTGCTGTTCGGCTGCGCTGGCCTGGTGCGGTCCATGACAGCCGCGGCAATGCTGCTCGAACAGCTCGCCGCCGCGCCGTGCCAGCGGCCGGTCGATGGCGCCCAGCAGGTGTTCGGGCCAGGGCGGCGGCGCCAGCGACTGCAGCGCGTGCTCGATCCGCACCAGGTCCGGCACCCGCACCGAGCTGTCCAGGCGCTCCGCGGCCGGCAGCGGATTGCCGTAGGTGTCGGTCAGGCGCAGCACGGCGCCCACGCCCATCGCCTCGCCGACGTTGCGCGCCAGCGGTTGCGCCACCGAGCCGTTGTACTGCACCCAGTCGAACTTCCAGATGTTCCACAGGTACGGGTAGCTGACCGGCGCGCTGGCGACGTGGTAGTTGCCGGGCACCAGGTGATCGCCGAACGCCGTGTTGGCGATCCGGCCCAGGGCGTCGGTGCGGCCGAAACCCTCGCGCACGGGATAGAGGTGGCGCAACGGGTTGTTCTGGCCGGTCTCCAGCAGGGCCAGCAGGGTGCGGCGCAGCGCTGCGCGCAGCTGCGCCTTGCCTTCCGGGTAGCGTGGCCCGATCACCTTGCGGGCGAAACGGTTGAACTTGAACGGATTGGCCCAGGTCGCCGCCAGCGCGGCGGCCAGGGTCGGCGCGAACGAGCCGCGCTGCATGTCGGTGAAGGCATGCATGGCCTGGCCGCCGTCGATGCGGATCGCCACCTTGCGGCCGTCGGCGGCGCGGTGGTGGATCTCGCCGTTGTGGCAGGCGGCGCAGGTGATGTCGAGCACGTACTCGCCGAGCGCGCTGTTGAAGTGACGGGTGAAGCCGACCGGCAGCTGGTCGGGGTTCGCGGGCGTCGCCTCGGGGTCGACCAGGAAGCGGTAGCGGCGCATGTGCGCCGGATCGGCGAAGCGCTGCCGCGACAGCGGCATCTCCAGGTGCACGAACCAGGCATGGCGCAGCGGGTCGGCCTGCGCGCCCTGCGGCAGGGAGGTGCCCTGCGGGGTGTAGTACCACAGCGCCCGCTGCTCGGGGCTCCAGCCCTGATCCAGCCAGACGTGGTCGTCGACCGGCTCCGGGGCCGGGATCGACCGCACCGGCAGCGCCACGAACAGCACGAAGGCGATCACCGCCAGCGCCAGCACCGCCAGCAGCAGCCAGGCCAGCCAGCGCAGCGACCGGCCCAGCGGCACCGCCATCAGCGCCCGCCACGCCCGCCCGATCCGGGTCCCGCGCGCGCGCGCGGCCACCGACTGTCCCGTCATGTTCGCCTCCCCGCGTGCCGGCGTGGTGCCGGCGTCCCCGCGGCGACTCTAGCAGGCTGTGGAAAAGACCACCTGTCGTTGCCGGTCGCGCCGGGTCCCGGCGGCGAACGCGACGACGCTCCCCGGCGCGGGACGGCGCCGACGACGGCACCGTCCGGCGCGCTGGCGCGCGGGATACACTGCGGTCCCCGGCCCGGCGGCGACTGCCATGGCCGACGACCACCGGAGCTTCGCCATGCCAGCCCGTACCGTTGCCGTCCTGCTGCTGGTGGCATGGGCCGGGCCGGCGGCCGCGCAGTGGTCGGCGGACCCGGCGAACAACCTCCGGGTCGCCGGTGGCCCGGGCGAGCAGACCCAGCCGAAGCTGGCGGCACGCGCCGATGGCGGCTTCTACGTGAGCTGGTTCGACAACCGCGACGGGGGCTACGACGTCCGCCTGCAGCGCCTGGATGCCGCCGGCGTCGCGCAGTGGCCGGCCGGCGGGGTGCTGGTGGCGGCGCGCGGGTTCAGCTCGACCCAGGACTACGGGCTCGATGTCGACGCCGGCGGCCATGCCGTGCTGGCGTTCCGGCTGGCGCTGGCCGGGCAGGGCACGCAGGCGGTGGTCGCCCGGATCGCGCCCGACGGCACGCCGGCCTGGCCGGCGCCGGTGCCGGTGTCGTCCGGACCGGCGGAGGCGCTGTCGCCGCGCGTCGCGGCGACCGCCGACGGCGGCATCGTCGCCGCCTGGAGCCGCAGCGACGGCGGCATCGGCGTCGTCCGGCTCGACGCCGCCGGCCAGCCCACCTGGCCGCAGCCGGTGCTGCTGCAGCCGCCCGCCGGCGTTTTCCTGCTCGCCGACCTGCGCGCGGCCGGCGACGACGTGATCCTGGCCTGGCAGGCCCAGGCCTCGTTCAACAACCGCCAGTACTGGGCCCAGAAGCTGGCCGGCGCGGACGGCGCCGCCTTGTGGGGGGCGACCCCGAAGGTGCTGATGGATGCCAGCGCGGGCGCCATGCCGCTGGGCTACTTCCCGGTCCATCGCCACGACGGCGCCGGCGGCGCCGTGTTCGCATGGCAGTTCGCCACCGGCGTGCGCGGCGAGATCGCGGTCCAGCACCTGCTGGCCGACGGCAGCGCGCGCTTCTCCGGCAACGGTCTGCGCGCCTCGCTGGACACCAGCCGCAACCGCTACGCGCCGGCGGCGTTCCTGGACGAGGCCGATGGCGCCATCGTCCTGGCCTGGCGCGAGACCAACGCCGCGCAGTCGCTGTACGGCGTGCGTGGCCAGCGCATCGATGCCGCCGGACAGCGCGTCTGGGGTCCGGAGGGCCTGGCGCTGCAGCCGCTGACCGGCGAGGACCGCGGCCAGGTGCAGGCCGTGCCGGTCGCCGGCCTGGCGGTCATCGCCTGGGCCGAGGGCGGTTTTCCTTCGGCGATGCCGATCCGCGCCGCCGCCCTGGACGACGCCGGCGCCGCGGCGTGGACGCCGGCGATCGTCGATCTCAAGACCGGCGCCAGCGACGGTGCCCGGCTGGTCGGCGCGGTCTCGACCGCGGGCTTCGCCGCCTTCGCCTGGCTGGACGCGGCGGGCAGCTTCGAGGGCGACCTGCTTGCCCAGAACCTCAATCCCGACGGCAGCCTGGGACGGGCCGACCGGCTGTTCGCCGACGGTTTCGAGCCGGACCCGACCTAAGCCCGGACGTCCGGCCCGCCGGGGACCGGTCAGGCTCAGGACCTGGCGACGCGGATCGCCCGCCGCGCCCCCGGTTCCGCAGGCCGCCCTTCCGGCCGCCGGCTCCGGAGCCTGGCCACCGGCTGGCTGCCCACGCTCCGGAGCCGGCCGCCAGCGCGGGCGCGCAAGCGATCGACCGCCGCTATCCTGTCGGCGGCAACCGGGAGCACCGAGCGTGGCAGCTGGGGATGCGCGGCAGGCGGTCGACGGCGGGGCCCGGACGCTGGCCCTGGCGCGCCAGCTGCTGACCGGGCACGACCCGGGCAGCGGACGCCACGCCGAGGGCCTGGCGCTGCTGGAGCAGGCCGCGACGGGCCCGCAGGCGGCCGAAGCCTGCTGGCTGCTCGGCGCCTACCACCTGATGACGCCATCGGACCGGCAGGCGCCGGCACGGGCCCTGGCCTGGCTGGAACGCGCCGCCGCGCTGGGCCACCCGCGGGCGCTGGACCGCCTGGCGGACCTGTGCCTGCAGGGCCTGGCGCTGCCGGCCGATCCGTCGAGGGCGCTGGCCCTGCACCAGGCGCTGGCGGCCCGTGGCAGCGCAGGCAATGCCTGGCAGGCCGGTTACCTGCTCGACTGCGGCGCGATCCACGGCATCGCCCGCGACCCCGCGGCTGCCGCCCAGGCTTTCGCGCTCGGTTGCGCCCTGGGTCATCCGCCGTCGTTCCATGCCCTCGGCCTGCGCGCCGCCCGCGGTGTCGGACTGCGCCGCGATCCGGCACTGGCCCGCGCGCTCCTGCTGCGGGCCGCCGACGCCCGCCACCCCGGGGCCCGGACCGCCGCCCAGGCCCTGCTGGCCGACGCGGACCCGGTCAGGGTCCGCCACTGGTACCAGGCCCTTGTGGCCGCCTGGCAGCGCGCCGCGCCCCTCCTGCGTGGCCTCGCCGCCGCGGCCGCCGGCCAGGGCGACGACTCCCTGGTGCGCCAGGCCGTGACCGCGTTCGCCGCCATCGACCATCCCGCCCTGGTGCCGGACGGCCGCGGCGGGCTGCGGACCGTCGACGGCGAGCCGGGGGCGGATCCGCCGAGCCCCGTGGCCGGGCGGGAGTGGCACTGGCTGTGCCGGGCGCCCCGGGTCGCCACCTGCGCGGACTTCGCCAGTGCCGAGGAGTGCGCCCACCTGATCGCCTCGGTGGCGCCCTGGCTGGCGCAGGCGAGCAGCTTCCACGGCGAGGCCAGCGCCAACGACGACGCCGAGCTGGAGAAATTCGACGGCCAGGGCTGCCCGATCGGGGCGATCAATGCCGATGCCGTGGTGCGCACACTCGAGCGGCGCATCGCCGCCCTGACCGACTGGTCCACGCGGGCGCTGGAGCCGTGCTCGATCATCCGCTACCGCCCCGGACAGGCGTACCGGCCGCACGTCGACTGGTTCAGCATCGACCAGTTGCAGCGCAACCGGACGCTGCGCGGCGATCCCAGCGGCCAGCGCATGGCGACCTTCCTGGTCTACCTGCACGCGCCCGATCGCGGCGGTGGCACCGCCTATCCGCGCGCCGGTCTGACCGTCGCCGGACAGGACGGCATGGGCCTGATCCACTGGAACGTCGATCCCGGGGGCGCGCCCGACGAGGCCTCGCTGCACGCCGGGGAACCGGTGCTGGCCGGCGAGAAGTGGCTCTGGCGCTGCACCCTGCGCGAGGCCCCGGTGCCGCCCTGGCATTGACCCCGGCGTGCAGGCCGGCCGCTCGGCCGGCGCGCCGCGCAGGCCGAGCGCCGTGGCCGGGACGCTCAGACCGGATGCACGGCGCCGGCCAGCAGGAGGGCAGCGATCACGGTGGCGCTCAGGGCGCGACGCAGGGGCAGGAACCAGGACGGCGCCGGCGGCTGCCGGCGGCGCTCGTCCAGCAGCCACTGGCCGGCGAAGCCGGCGGCCAGCAGCGGCAGGGCCTGGCCGGACGGCACCAGCAGCAGGGGCCAGGCATACAGGCTGGGCAGCACCGAGGCCAGCAGGTCGAGGTCGGCGGCGCGGCGCTCGCGGTGGCCGAGGGCGCGGCCCCAGCGGATGCCGCCCAGGAACGACAGGATCAGCGCGCCGTACCCGACCAGTGCCGGCCACGCCCAATCCGGCACCGGGCCGGCGAGCGGCGCCAGCGCCAGTGCCAGGAACGGCAGGGCGCCGCCGGCGCCCAGGGCCCAGGCCAGGGTCCGACCGGGGCCGGACGACGCCGGCGGCTGCGATGCCATGGCGGGGCTCAGCGGGCCGCCGGATCCAGCCGCAACAGGCGCCCGCCGCTGCCGTCGCGCTCGTCCTCGAGCAGCCAGACGGCACCGTCCGGCCCCTGCTCGACCTCGCGGATGCGCGCGCCCATGTCGAAGCGCTCGGCCTCGCGCGCCCGTTCGCCGTCGAACTCGACCCGCACCAGGGCCTGGCTTGACAGGCCGCCGATCAGGCCGCTGCCGCGCCAGTCGGCGAACAGGTCGCCGTCGTAGATGACGAAGCCGGCCGGCGAGATCGCCGGCACCCAGACGACCGCCGGCGCGTTGAACTCCGGCCGGGTGGCATGGTCGGGGATCGGCGTGCCGTCGTAGTGGTCGCCGTCGGAGACCAGCGGGTAGCCGTAGTTGCCGCCGCGCTGGACCAGGTTGAGCTCGTCGCCGTGCGCCGGACCCATCTCGTGCACCCACAGCCGGCCCTCGCCGTCGAAATCGATGCCCAGCGGGTTGCGATGGCCGAGCGACCAGACCTGGGCGGCGACCCCGCCCTGGTCCGCGAACGGGTTGTCGGCCGGCGGCGAACCGTCGTCGTTCAGTCGCAGCACCTTGCCGAGGTTGCCGGACATGTCCTGCGCCGGGTCGAACTTCTGGCGTTCCCCCGAGGTGATCCACAGGTGGCCATCGGGGCCGAACGCGAGACGGTGGCCGTAGTGGCCGCGGCCGGTGGTCTTCGGCGCCTGGCGCCAGATCACCTCGAGGTCCTCGAGGCGACCGTCGCCGCCGTCCAGCACCAGCCGGGCGCGGGCCACGGCGGCGCCCCGGGTGTCGTCCTCGCCGGCCTCGGCGTAGCTCAGGTAGACCTGTCCGTTGCCGGCGAAGGAGGGATGCAGCACGACGTCGCCGAGGCCACCCTGGCCGCCATGGTCGACCTCGGGCGTGCCGGCGACGGTGCCGGTGGTGCCGGTGGCGGGATCGAACAGGCGCAGGACGCCGGCCTTCTCGGTCACCAGCAGGCGGCCGTCGGGGAGGAAGGTCATCGCCCAGGGGGCCTGGAAGCGGCCGACCGCGGTGACCTGGAAGGGCAGGGTGGCGGCCGGCGTCGCCGCTGCCGCGGGGGTGGTGGCCGGTTCCACGGCGGGCGGCGTGGGCGGCGTGGCGGTATCGCCGGTGGGGGGCGCCTCGCGGCAACCGGCGAGCAGGGCCGCCAGGCCCACGGCGGCGAGGGAGATACGGGTCATGGGGCGCCTCCGCTGGATGGCTGGACAGGGCGCCAGCACAGCACAGCCGATGTTCACGGCATGTGCACCTGGCTGAACCCGCGCTGGCCGGTGCGGCCCGACCATGACCTTCTCCACCCGACGACGGCGGCCGGCCGCGATAGGGTGGTCGCGTCCGTACACCGCGACGCCGAGCGGCCCTGCCGCCGGACCTCGCGGACGGATGCGGCCGACGGCTGGTCGGCGAGCCCTGGGAGTCAGACCATGAAAACCGTCCTGATCGTGCTTGGCGTGCTCGCCGCGCTGGTGATCCTGCCGGCCGTGGCCCTGCCGCTGCTGGTCCTGGCGGGCGCGGGCGTCGCCGTGGCCGCACTGTTCGGTGGGGCGGCGGCGGTGGCGTTGCCGGCGATCATCGCGGTCGCGCTGCTTGGCCTGCTCGGCCTGGCGCTGCGCGTCGTCCTGGCGCTGTTCGGGCTGGTCGTCGGCGTGCTCGGTGCGGTGCTGGGCGCCATCCTCGGCGCGCTCGGCGCGGTGCTGGGCGCCGTGGTCGCCCTGGTCGTCCTGCCGCTGGCGCTGCTGCCGGTGCTGGCGCCGGTGCTCCTGATCGGCGTGCTGGTCTGGTGGGCGATCCGCGCCAACCGCCGGTCCGCGCCGGCGCTGCCCGCCGCCGACGCCGGCTGAGCCGGGGGCCGGCAGCGGCCTTGATCCCGGTCAAGCCGCCGGCGGCGGTCCGGCGCGACCATGGTGGCGGATTCCCACGGGCGCCATGGCCATGACACTGGATCGGATCAAAAGCGTATTCATCGTCCCGGGGACCGCCGGCACCGCACCGTCGGCCGCCGTGGCGGCCGGCATGGCGCTGGCTGCCCGGGCGCAGGCCTCGGCCGCGGTCATGGCGGCGGCACCGGCGCTGAGCCTCGGCCACGCGCTGCTGGGCCGGCTGGCCGCCGACCTGGTGGCCGGCGAAAACGCGGCCCGTCGCGACCGCGCCCGGGCCGTCGCCGGCCAGGCCGGCGAGCTGGCCCGGGCGCTGGCGGTCGACTGCACCCTGTTCACGCCGGCGCTGGCGCCGCCCGACCTGCTCCTGGCGATGGCCCGGCAGTCGCACGGCCACGACCTGTGCATGGTCGATGCCGATGCCGCCGCCTACGTGCTGGAGGCCCATCCGGCGCATTCGCTTCTGTTCAGCAGCGGCCGGCCGCTGTTGCTGGTGCCGTCCGGGTGCACCGCCGTGGCGCCGGTGACGCGCGCCCTGGTCGCCTGGGATGGCAGCGCGCGCGCGGCCCGGGCGCTGCACGATGCCCTGCCCCTGTTGCACGGCGCCGAAGTCGACCTGCTCAGCGTCACCGGCGAGAAGGATCTCTCCGGGGCGCTGGGTGGCGAGGCCCTGGTGCCGTGGCTGGCCCGGCACGGCGTCGCCGCGCGGCCGCGGTTGCGGACGGTTGCCGGCGGGGCCGTCGCCGATGCCCTGCACGCCCACCTGGAGGAGACCGCGGCGGAGCTGCTGGTGATGGGCGCCTTCGTGCACGCCCGTCTGCGCCAGGCGATCCTGGGCGGCGTCACCCGCGCGATCCTCGAGCGGACGCCGGTGCCGACCCTGCTGTCGTACTAGCAACCGCCCGGCTGCGGTGCGGCCGCCGCAGGGCCGGACCGGGCCGGTGCGCGGACCAGGGCCGAGGGCGGCCGGCCGCCGTCCGGCCGGTGTCGCGGGTGCCTCGCGGTATCCTGTGCCGCCCGAACCGCCCGCCTCCGCCCTTGTCCGCACCGACCCGCCCCGCCCTGCCCAGCCTGTCCCGCCCTGCGCCGGCGGCCGCTCCAGCATCGGTTGGGCGCCGGCTCAGCGTGGCGCCGATGATGGACTGGACCGATCGCCACTGCCGGGTGCTGCACCGGCGCCTGGCGCCGCATGCGCTGCTCTACACCGAGATGCTGCACGCCAATGCGCTGGTCCGCGGCGAGGCCGGGCGCCTGCTCGCGCACGACCGCGAGGAGCATCCGCTGGCCCTGCAGCTGGGCGGCAGCGAGCCGGCCCTGCTCGCGCGGGCGGCGCGGGTCGGCGTCGACCACGGCATGGACGAGATCAACCTCAACTGCGGCTGCCCCAGCGAGCGGGTGCAGGATGGCGCCTTCGGCGCCTGCCTGATGCGCGAGCCGGCGCTGGTCGCCGAGTGCGTTGCGGCGATGCGCGCCGTGGTTCCGGCGGCGGTGCCGGTCACCGTCAAGTGCCGGATCGGGGTCGACGAGCAGGACGACTACGAGGATCTCGAGCGCTTCGTCGACACCGTCGCGCGCGCCGGCTGCACGGTGTTCGTCGTGCACGCCCGCAAGGCCTGGCTGAAGGGTTTGAGCCCGCGCGAGAACCGCGAGCTGCCGCCGCTGGACTGGCCGCGGGTGTTCCGGCTCAAGCGCGAGCACCCGGAACTCACCGTGGTGCTGAACGGCGGCCTTTCCGCCGACGCCGACATCGACGCCGCGCTGGCGCGGCTCGACGGCGTGATGCTCGGCCGCGCCGCCTACCACACGCCCTGGCGGCTGGCGCAGCTCGAGCAGCGGCTGTTCGGAACGCCGCTGCCGGACCGCCGTGGCGTGGTGGCCGGCCTGCGCGGCTACGTGGAATCGCGGCTGGCCGCCGGCGACCGCCTGCCGTCCATCGTCCGGCACTGGCTGGGGCTGGCCCACGGCCTGCCCGGGGCACGGCCGTTCCGGCGCATCCTGACCGAGGCGGCGCGCCGCCCCGGGGCCGGCTGGCCGGTGCTGGAGCAGGCGCTGGCGAGCCTGTCGCCGGCCCTGGTCGAGGCCGCCTGATGCTGGTCACCGAGCCGGCCGCCTTCCTGGAGGCGCTCGGCCACCTGCCCGATGCCCCGTGGGGGCCGGCCGTGCCCCGGGCGGCCCTGCTGCTGTCCCCGGACGGCCTGGATCCGGCGGCAGCCACCTGTGCCGACAACGCCTACATGCGCCCCGCCGACGCCGTCGACGCCGATCGCTGCGCGGCCGAGCACCGCGCCCTGGCCAGGGCCCTGTCGGCGCAGCTTCCGGTGCTCACCTTTCCGGGGGATCCGGCGACGCCGGATGCGGTATTCCTCAACAACGCCTTCGCCACCGTCCCCGGCCACCTGCTGCTGGGCGCGATGCGCTACCCGGCGCGGCAGCGCGAGACCGCGCGCGCCGACATCCGCGCCTTCTTCTCCCAGGTGCTGGGTTACGCCACCATCGACCTGGCGCGCGGCGACCGGGTCGCCGAGCTGACCGGTTCGCTGGTGATCGACCGTCGCCGCGGCGTCGGCCTGTGCGGACTGTCCGAGCGCTGCGACCTGGCCGGCGCCCAGGCCATGCATGCCGCCTTCGGCCTGCGCCTGAGCTTCGCGTTCGACCTCGCCCCCGGCGAGTACCACACCAATGTCGTGCTCAGCGTGCTGGCCGGACGCAGCCTGGTGATGGCGCCGTCCGGCCTTGCCGACGCCGCCGTCGCTGAGGCCCTGGCGACGGCCTGGCGCGACCGTTGCGTCGAGCTTTCCGCCGCGGAGCAGGGTGCCTTCGCCGGCAACTGCATCGCCCTGCGCGAGGGTTCGGTGTGGATGAGCGAGGGCGCGCGGGCGGCGCTGCGGCCGGGCACGCGGGCGGCGTTCGCGGCCGAGGGCTGGACCATCGACTCGGTGCCGCTGCCCGAGATCGAGAAGGCCGGCGGGTCCCTGCGCTGCTGCGTCGCCGAGCTGTACTGAGGGTGGGTGCCCCGCGGCTGAACCGCAGGCCCGGCGCGCCGGCCGGGTTCAGTGCGAATTCAATGGCGAAGGGCCAGTCTGGCCCGGCTGCGGCGGCCAGGTTGCGCCGCCGCCCGCTTCCCGACCACAATCGTGCGCTCATGACCCTTGCCCTGCGTTCCCTCATCCTGGCCTGCCTGCTCGCCGTCGCGCCGGCTGCGCTGGCCCGCGATGCGGCCGACAGCCTCCAGCACGCCATCGAGCTGGTGCAGCAGGAGACCGGCGGCCGCGTGCTGTCGGCCGACACGGTGCGCGCGGGGCCGCGCGAGCTCTACCGGATCAAGGTGCTGACCCCGGACGGCCGGGTCCGGGTGGTGACCAAGTCCAGCCGCGGCGGTCCCGCGCGGCGCTGATTGCCGACCACGTACAGGGAGACCCAAGCGATGCGCATCCTGCTGGTAGAAGACGAGGCGCCGCTGCGCGAGACGCTGGCGGCCAGGCTGAAGCGCGAGGGTTTCGCGGTGGATGCCGCGGCCGACGGCGAAGAGGGCCTGTACCTCGGCAAGGAGGTGCCGTTCGACCTGGCGATCATCGACCTCGGCCTGCCGCGGATGAACGGCATGGAGCTGATCGAGAAGCTGCGCGAGGAGAACTGCCGGTTCCCGATCCTGGTGCTGACCGCGCGCGGCAGCTGGCAGGACAAGGTCGAGGGGCTGAAGATCGGCGCCGACGACTACGTGGTCAAGCCGTTCCATGTCGAGGAGCTGCTGGCCCGGATGAACGCCCTGATGCGGCGCGCCAGCGGCTGGAGCAAGCCGGTGATCCAGTGCGGGCCGGTCAGCATGGACACCACCGCGCAGACCGTCAGCGTCAACGACGAGACGGTCGAACTCACCAGCTACGAGTACAAGGTGCTCGAGTACCTCATGATGCATGCCGGCGAGCTGGTGTCGAAGGCGGAACTGACCGAGCACATCTACCAGCAGGACTTCGACCGCGACTCCAACGTGCTGGAGGTCTTCATCGGCCGGCTGCGCCGCAAGCTCGATCCGGAGGGCACCCTCAAGCCGATCGACACGGTGCGCGGACGCGGCTACCGCTTCTCGATTCCGCGCTCGGAATGAGCGCCGGTCGCGGTCCGGGCGCCGTCCGGCCCGGCCGCGCCTGAGCAGCCCCGAGCCGAGCCGCCGTGCGTCCCTGGTCCCTGCAGTCGCGCCTGCTGCTGGTCCTGGCATCGGCCCTGGTGGGCTTCCTGGGGCTGACCGGATTCGCGCTCGACCAGGCCTTCCGCGAGAGCAGCCTGACCGCCCTGCGCGACCGGCTGCAGAGCTACGTCTGGGCCTACATCGCCGGTTCCGACCCGACCGTGTCGCGGCGCCTCGTGCTGCCGGAGGTGGCGCCGGAACCGCGCTTCGACCAGCCCGGGTCCGGCCTCTACGCCGGCATCACCGGCGATGGCCTGCGCTGGGAGTCGGCCTCGGCGCTGGCGCGCGACCTGCCGTTCGAGGACGAGCTGCCGGCCGGCGAGATCCGCTTCGACGGGCCGCTGGACAGTCCGGTCGGCGACATCTTCCGGTTCAGCCAGGGCGTGGTCTGGGAACTGCCCGACGACCAGGAGCTGCGCCTGACCATCCATGTCGCCGAGCACGCCTCGGGCCTGCGCGAGCAGGTCGGGGTGTTCCGGCAGACCCTGTGGGTGTACCTGGGCGCCGCCGGCCTGTTCCTGCTGGTGATCATGCTCGGGCTGTTCCGCTGGGGTCTGTCGCCGCTGCGCCGGGTGCAGTCGGAGCTGGCGCGGATCGAGAGCGGCCACCTGCAGCGGCTGTCCGGGCACTACCCGCGCGAGATCCAGGGCCTGACCGAGAGCGTCAACGACTTCATCGTCACCGAACGCGAGCACCTGGTGCGCTACCGCAACACGCTGGCCGACCTGGCGCACAGCCTGAAGACGCCGCTGGCGGTGATGCGCACCCGCCTGGAGGGCGGCGACACGCCGATCGCCGCCTGCGGCGAGCTGCTGTCGCAGGTCCGGCGCATGGACGAGATCGTCGCCTACCAGCTGTCGCGGGCGGCGACCTCGGGCCACCAGACCTTCGCGACGCCGCTGGCGATCGGGCCGGCCGCGGAGGAGGTCGTGCGCAGCCTGGAGAAGGTCTACGCCAGCCGTGGCGTGGTCTGCGAGTTCGAGATCGATCCCCAGGCGCGCTTCTACGGCGAGCGTGGCGACCTGCTCGAGCTGCTCGGCAACCTGCTCGAGAACGCCTTCAAGTGGGCGCGCGGCCGGGTGCTGCTCAGCGCCCGCCAGATCGCGCTGCCGGGCGCCCGGCGCAAGGCCCTGGAGATCGCCGTCGAGGACGATGGCCCGGGCATACCTGAGGAGCGCGTCGCCGACGTCCTCAAGCGCGGCGTCAGGGGCGACGAGCGCGTCGAGGGCCATGGCATCGGCATGGCCATCATCCAGGACATCCTGCGCGCCTACCGCGGCAGCCTGGACGTCGGCCGCTCCGGCGCGCTCGGCGGCGCCAGCTTCAGGCTGCGGGTGCCGTGAACCGGCCGGATCGGCCAGGCAGGGCGGACAAGGCGGCGTTTGCCGGCCGCGCCGGCGTTCGGCTATCGTGAGCGCTGGAATTCACGCCCTGCCGGAGTCCGCCATGTCCCGCCTCATCCTCACGCTCGCCGTCGCGCTCGTCCTGTCCGCCTGCCAGCGCGCCGAGGAGCCGGCACCGGCGCCGGACGCCGCGGCGCCCGCACCGGCGGCGCAGCAGGCGGCGGCGCCGCCCGCCGCGCCCGAGGTGCCGGTCGGCCAGTGCGGCGACCAGTCCGCGGTCGAGGCCGATGCCCGCATCGCCAACACGCCGCGCTGGAGCACCGCCGCGGAACTCGACAATTTCGGGTTCGACGTCTACCGCGGCGAGTCCGAGGACGGCCCCTTCGAGCGCCTGACCGCCGCCCCGATCCCCGGCGCCGGGACCTCCGACGAGCCGCACAGCTACAGCTTCCGGGACGACACCATCGACCCGTGCAAGGACTACTGGTACTACGTCGAGTCGATCTCCACCAACGGCACCCGCGAGAAGTTCACGCCGACCTTCCGCGCCCCGGCCAAGCGCCGCGCCGAGGGCTGAGCCGGGGACGCGGCGGCCTGCCGTGCGCTTCCTCGAGCTGCTCTGGTTCAGCGCCTATGCGGAGCTGAAGGCGGAGTCGGCACGCAGCTACCTGGGCTTTTTGTGGTGGCTGCTGGAACCCGCCATGTTCATGGCGGTGTTCTGGGTCGTGTTCGGCCTTGTGTTGGGCAACCGCGACCCGGACTTCATCCCCTTCCTGCTGGTCGGCCTGACCTTCTGGCAGTGGCTGAAGTCCTGCATCACCCATGGCAGCCATGCGATCTGGCTGAACATCCCGCTGATGCGGCAGGTACGTTTGCCGGTCCTGCTGTTCCCGCTGACCGCCGTGCTCAGCGACACGGTGAAGTTCGCCTTCATCTTCGCGGTGCTGCTGGTCATCCTCTGGTCGCTGGGCCATCCGCCGGGCTGGGCCTACCTGGCGTTGCCGCTGGTGTTCGCGGTGGAGCTGCTGCTGGGCTGCGCAGGCGCCCTGATCGCCGCCGCCGTGGTGCCGTTCGTGCCCGACATCCGCTTCGTCATCGAGAACGCGATGATGGCCCTGATGTTCCTGTCCGGGGTGGTGTTCTCGCTGGCCAGCCTGCCCGAGCCCTATGCCGCCTGGATGGCGTTCAACCCGGTGGTCGGCATCATCGAGTCGGCGCGCGACATCCTGATGCGCGGCCAGTGGCCGGACTGGCTGCTGCTGGCCAAGGCCGGCATCGGATCCCTGGTGGTGCTGGCGTTCGCCGTCGTCCTGATCATGCGGCTGGCGCCGCGCTACCCCAAGCTGGCGGTCTGATGGCCGCGCCGCTGCTCCGCCTCGACCACGTCGGCGTGGCCTACCAGGGCGTGCGCCGGATCGGCAGCAGCGGCTACTGGGCGGTCGAGGACGTCAGCCTGGAACTGCACGAGGGCGAGACCCTCGGCCTGATCGGCCGCAACGGCGCCGGCAAGAGCACCCTGCTGCGGGTGATCGCCGGCATCCTGCGGCCGGACCGGGGCCGGATCGTCCAGGCACGGCCCCTGCGCATCCAGATGCTGGCGTTGGGCCTGGGCTTCGTGGCGCACCTGTCCGGGCGCGACAACGCGATCATGAGCGGCATGCTGCTGGGCATGGCCCGGCGCGAGATCGAGCAGCGGTTGCCCGCGATCCGCGAATACGCCGAGCTCGGCGATTTCTTCGAGCAGCCGCTGAACTGCTATTCCAGCGGCATGGTCCTGCGCCTGGGCTTCTCGGTGGCGATGCAGGCCGAGCCGGACGTGCTGCTGATCGACGAGGTGCTGGGCGTCGGCGATGCCGAGTTCATGGAGAAGTCCGGCGGCGACCTGCGCCGGCGCATGCGCTCGGGCATGACCTGCGTGCTGGTCAGCCACCAGGACGGCACCATCGCCGAGCTGTGCAGCAGCGCGGCCTGGCTGGAGTCGGGCCGCCTGGTCGCCCAGGGGCCGGTGGCCAAGGTGATGGCGGACTACCACGCGGCGGCGCCGCGCGGCTGATGCGGTCGCCCGGCCTGGCCGGGAGACGTCAGAAGGCGCCCTTGAGCAGGTCGCGGTTGACCAGCCGGGCGAGTTCCACGCGGCATTCCGCGGGTGGCTCCTGGACGTGGCGCATCGAGACGAAGAACTCGAAGCCCACGGTATCCACCCAGCGGTGGATGCCCAGGTTCATCACGCCCAGTCTGCACAGGTCACCGACCAGCAGCCGGAAGCTGGACGGCGTGAACCTCCAGGCGTGGATGTCGATGTAGTCGGATCCGGAATCCTGGGCGAGCGCGTAGAGCTGGATGGCCTGTTCCAGCGTGTGCAGCGCCGTCATCTTGCCGCTGGAGCCTTCCCGCCAGGTGATGTCGCCGCCCAGCGCGGCCGCCGAGGCGAAATGGTCGAAGACCAGGCCAGGCGGGTGCTTCCTGCGGCCCTCCAGGCGGGCCTGCAGCACGTCGCCCGTGCTGGACAGTGGGCTGAGGTTGTCGAAGCAGAACCGCTTGTCGGGGACGGCAAGCGACAGGGTGCCTCCCTGGCGTAGCAGCAGCGCGCATTCGGCGAGGAACCCGGCGAGGTCTGGGACATGCTCGATGACGTGCGACGCGATGATCCAGTCGTATTTTCCGGTGGCGCCGATCAGTTCGGACAGGGGCTGCCCCTGCCATACATGGTCGACCTCCTCGATCCGGCCGAGATCGACCGGGTGGCCGGCGTACTTGGCGAGCAGGCCCTCGCGGTCGAGGTGGTCGACAACCTCGACGTTGAATCCACCGGATCGCGGTGCGATCGGGTTGTGGCTGGGGCCGATCTCCAGGCCGAGTCCGGAGCGATCGATGTCGCGGAGGATGATCTGCGTTCGATCCACGTGGGTTTCCTGCTCCGGGCCGATCCGCGGGGGCGGCTGCCGGTAAGATAGTCGCCCGGCGATCGGGGTGTCCATTCCGCGAGGGGGGTATCCACAGCCGCGTGATCCGACGCGGGGATCCCCGCCACGGCCGCGCGAGGCCCGTCCGCGACCAGGGGAGAGCAGATGTCATATCGTGAGTCCGGCGCAAGGATGCTTTTTGGGGTCGGCCTGGAAATCGGCGCGCTGAATGCGCCGACACCGCTTCCCGTCGGGGTTCACGCCGCGTACGTCGACCGCCTGAGCCGGACCGAGGCGGCCGCGCGCTTTCCCGAACTCGACGCCGCCGGCCTGGTCGAGGTCGACGCCGTGATCGATCTCGACCGCGAAGGCCTTGGGGCCTACGACGCCGCCAGCCAGGACTTCGTCATCGCCCAGATGGTTCTCGACCATGTGGCCGACCCGGCGGGTGTCCTGGTCGAGCTGTTTCGGGTGGTGCGCCCCGGCGGGCACGTGGTGATCAGCGTGCCGGATCGGCGGTTCACGGCGCCCGGCGTGCGTCCGAGCACCGATCCCGGGGCTCTGATCGCCGCGTCGGGCTCGTCGGGGCCGGACCTTGACGAGGCCCGGTACCTGCCGTTTCTCGAGGACGCCCATCCGGAGCTGGTCTCGATGGGCGGCCCCAAGCTGAGCGAGGCGCTGCGGCACTGCCGGGAGCGGCGTGAATCGATTCACGTCTGGGACAGCCGGTCGTTCCTGGCCTTCGTTGCCGCCGTCCAGACCGCGGCGGGCATCGACGCCGAGCTGGTGTTCCAGCGGGATGGGGAGGAGACGGGCGTCGAGTGCTATATGGTCTGGCGGGTCCATGCCGGACCCCGGCGCGCCCTGAACGAAGGCGGGCGTCAGCCGGACACCTTGGCGACGGAACCGCGGCGCGCAGACCGGGCCTGGCGGCCCCCCGCGGCGGCGCCGGGACTCTTGCTGTGCGGCATGCACCGGTCTGGCACCTCGGTCATGGCCAAGATGCTCGCTTCGCTGGGGATCTCCCCCGGCGCCGAGGACGAGCTCCTGGCGCCGCATGCCCAAGACAACCCCGACGGATACTGGGAGCGAAGGGACGTTTACGATGCCCATGTCGGGTTCATGGCCGAGCTGGGCCTCGACTGGGACCGGGTGGCATGGATGTCACCGCACCTGCTCCAGCGCCGGGAGAGCACGGTCCTGGGCACGCGCCTTTCCGGCATTCTCGAGGGCCTGGGTGAACGGGAGCCCTGGCTGATCAAGGATCCCAGGTTGTGCCTGCTGATGCCGGTCTGGCGGGAAGTGGCGCCGGATGCGGCGATCGCGGTCGCCGTCCGCCACCCGCTGTCGATCGCCGCCTCGCTGGCCTCCAGTCCGAGGGGCATCTATCCGACCCGCCTCTCCCTGTTGCTGTGGCAGAAGTACATGCTGCGCCTGCTGGCCGACCTGGACGGCCGGCCGGTGCTGTTCGTCAGCTACGAGCGCCTGGTGGCCGATCCGTCCGCGGAGCTGCCGCGGATCCTCCGTCTGCTCGCTGCCCAGGGGCTCCCAGAGCCGCCGTCGGAAGCCGTCCAGCGGGCCTGCGCCGTGGTCAACTCAGGCCTGCACCGCAACCGTCAGCAGGAGGACGCCGGCGGTCTCATGGACATCGGCCAGGCGCAACTTTACGAGGCCCTGCAGGAGGCCTGCGGGTCGGCAACCCTGGTGTCCCTCGACGCTTCGCGATGGCGCGAGCCCGACCCCGAGCTGGAGACCTTCCAGCGGGCCTTCGAGGACCGGCTGTACCGGGCGATGGTCGACGACCAGGATCTGGTCAGGCGTCAGCTCGCTCGCGTCGCAATGCTATCGGAGGGCATCCACGCGCGCCTCGAGCACAGGCTGGCCGCGCAGGAGGCGGAGGTCCGGGGCCTGCAGGACAAGCTCGGGAGCAGGACCGCTCAGGTGGTCGATCTCCGGTGCCGTCTGTCGGAGGCCTTCGAACGGCAGACGCGACTTCGCCTGGCGATCGAGGATGGCCGTCGCGAGCGCGACATGTTGCACGCCCAGGCCCTCGCCCACGACCGCGCCGTGCACTCCATGCAATCCTCGCTGTCCTGGCGGGTGACCGCGCCGCTGCGCTGGCTGGGCTCCCTGCGCTGGTCGCGCGCCCTCAAGCCGAGCTACCGGTTCGAGCAGGCGCTGTACCGGCTGTACTACCGGCTCCCCGGGCTGAGCCGCGAAAGGAAGCAGGCGCTGGTCCTGTGGGCGCATCGAAGGCTGCCCTGGTTGACCCGGCACACCCAGTCCTACCAGCTGTACCTGCAGTCCGGGCGCGTCCCCGCGGCCGGACCGTCGCCGGCCCGGACGCCGCGGATCGACGCCGCAGGCGCCCAGGCGCTGCTCGCGGAACTGGACGAGGTGCCGCTGGTGAGCATCGTCATGCCAGTCTGGAACACGCCGTTGCGCTGGCTGACCGAGGCGGTCGATTCGGTGTCCAGGCAGTACTACCCGCACTGGGAGCTGTGCATCGTCGACGACTGCTCGAGCGACCCGGACACCGTGGCGGCGCTCGAGGCGCTGTCCGACCCCCGGATCAGGGTCCATCGACTCGAGCGTAACCACGGCATCGGCGCCGCCACCAACGAGGGGCTGCGGCGGGCGCGCGGCGAACTGGTCGGCTTCCTCGACCACGACGATGTGCTCGAACCCGACGCGCTGTTGGAGATGGTGCGGCTGTTCCGGGATCCCGAGCTGGACTTCGCCTATTCGGACGAAGACAAGCTCGATCCGGACGGCATCCCCCACAACCCGGTGTTCAAGCCCGACTATTCGCCGGATTTCCTGGACAGCAACAACTACGTCTGCCATTTCCTGGTGGCCAGGACCAGCCTGGTGCGGGCGGTCGGCGGCCTGCGCGAGGGCTTCGACGGGGCCCAGGACTTCGACCTGGTGCTGCGTCTGGCCGAGTCCGCACGCAAGGTGGGTCACGTCGCCAAGGTCCTTTACCACTGGCGCATGATCCCGGGCTCCACCGCGGCGGACGCCGGCGCGAAGCCCTACACCTGGGAGGCCGGGCGACGGGCGCTGGGGGAGTCGCTGGCGCGAAGGAACATCCGGGGCGAGGTCGACCTGGGTCCCTATCCGAACACCTACCGGATCCGCCGCGCCGTCGATCGCGAGGCGCAGGTCAGCATCGTGGTCCCGTTCCGCGACCAGCCCGGGCTGCTGAGGACCTGCGTGGAGTCGATCCTCGACCGCTCAACCTGGTCCCGGTTCGAGATCGTCCTGGTCGACAACCAGAGTGCCGACCCGCGCACCGCCGAGCTGGTCGCCGAGCTGCTGGCCCGCGATCCGCGCGTGCGGCTGGAGCGGTTCGACCAGCCATTCAACTACGCATCGCTGCACAACGAGATCGTGGCCGGCCTGCAGGGCGAGTACCTGGTCCTGCTCAACAACGACACCGAGGTGATCACGCCCGACTGGATCGAGTGCCTGCTCGAGCACGCCCAGCGCCCCGAAGTCGCGGTGGTCGGCTGCCGGCTGCTGTATCCGGACGGCTGCCTGCAGCACGGCGGCGTTGTGGTCGGTGTCGGTTCGTTCGCCGGCCACGCGCACCATCTCCTGCCGGGCGACCATCCGGGCTACATGGCCCGGGCGGTGCTGACCCAGAACGTCAGCGCGGTCACCTTCGCGTGCGCGATGATGCGAAGGTCGACCTATGCGGAGCTGGGTGGCATGGATCCGGCGCTGGCGGTCGCGTACAACGACGTCGACTTCTGCCTTCGCGCCCGCGAGCGCGGCAAGCTGGTGGTGTTCACGCCATGCGCCGAGCTCGTCCACCACGAATCCAGGACCCGGGGCGGCGAGGACGATCCGGTCAAGCAGCGCCGTTTCGCCCAGGAGTCCGAGCTCATGCGCGAGCGGCACGGCGCGCTCCTGGCAGCCGGCGACCCGTACTACAACCGCAATTTCATCGATGCCGGCGCGACCTTCCACGTCGACCCGGACTACGTGGCGAAGCTGCCGCCGCCGGGCGACGGGCCGCTTCCGGCGGGCGCCGGCTACGTTCCCGGCCGGAAGCGGGAGCCGTCGCCGTCCGCTCCGGACGCGCCGGACGAGTGTCCCGGGGCTGCTCCGCAGCCCAGCTTCTCGATCCTGGTTCCGGTCTGGAACACGCCCCCGGAATGGCTGGGCGCGGCGCTCCGTTCCATCGAGCGGCAGACCTATCCGCACTGGCAGGTGTGCATCGCCGACGACGGCTCGACCGATGACAGGACCGTGGCGATGCTGGAGGCGCTGGACGACCCCCGGATCGTCGTGCGCAGGCGCCCCGCCTCAGGCGGCATCTCGGCGGCGAGCAACACCGCGCTCGAGGCGGCGACCGGCGACTTCGTCGCGCTGCTCGATCACGACGACCTCCTCCATCCGGAGGCGCTGATGGCGATGGCTGCGGCGATCCGCGCCGGCCATCGCGACATCCTCTATTCGGACGAGGACAAGATCGACCGGAACGGCTGCCACTCGCAGGCCCACTTCAAGAGCGACCACTCGCCGGACCTGCTGCTGTCGCAGAACTTCATCTGCCACCTGCTGGTGGTCAGACGGGAGCTGATCACGGCGATCGGCGGGTTTCGGACAGGCGTTGAGGGTTCCCAGGATCACGACCTGTTGCTGCGCCTCACCGATGCCGACGCCGACGTCCACCACGTCCCCAGGATCCTTTACCACTGGCGCATCCACGAGGCATCGACCGCCGCGAGCGCCGAGGCGAAGCCGGAGAGCTGGGAGGCGGGCTGCCGGGCGGTCGCCGACGCGGTGGCAAGGCGCGGCCTGGATGCGACGGTCGAGAAGGGCAGGTTCCCGCACACCTATCGCGTGCGCAGGACGATCCGGGGCCGGCCCAAGGTCTCCATCATCATTCCGTTCCGGGACCAGGGCGCCCTGCTCGAGGGTTGCATCGGCTCGCTGCTGGCGCGCACCGAGTATGCCGATTTCGAGGTCGTCTGCGTGAACAATGGCAGCACCGAGGAGCGCGCGCTCGACTACGCGCGGCGTCTGCCGCGGATCGATTCCCGGGTCCGCGTCCTCGACTACGACCGCCCGTTCAACTACTCCGCGATCAACAACTTCGCGGTGCGCAGCGCCACCGGCGAGTACCTGGTGTTCCTGAACAACGACACCGAGGTGGGGTCGGGCGAATGGCTGGCCGCCCTGCTCGAGCACGGCCAGCGACCGGAGGTGGGCGCGGTCGGCGCCCGCCTGCTGTATGGCGACGGCAGCGTCCAGCATGCCGGCGTGATCGTCGGGCTTGGTGGCGTCGCGGGACACGCCCACGAGGGCATCCCCGGCGAGGCGCCGGGATACTTCTGCCGCGCGCACCTGATCCAGGATGTCTCGGCGGTGACCTTCGCCTGCGCGATGACGCGCCGCGAGCTCTACCAGGAACTCGGCGGACTGAACGAGATCGACCTGCCGGTCGCGTTCAACGACGTCGACTACTGCCTGCGGCTCAGGGAGCGGGGACTGCGCACGATCTACACCCCGTACGCCGAGCTTCGGCACTTCGAGTCGCGCTCACGGGGCCAGGACGACTCACCGGCCAAGCGTGCGAGGTTCGCGGCCGAGGTCGCCTACATGCAGCGCCGCCACCGTCGCTTCCTCGACCGGGGCGATCCCCACTACAACCCCAACTTCCCCATCATGGCGGCCAGTTTCGCCGCGCCGAACCCGGACGGCGATGGCTGAGCGCCCGGGCCCGGCACCGCAGTCCGGCGCAAGGCCCGGCCTGGGGGTGCTGATGGTCTGCCACGGGCATCCCGAGGTCACCACCCAGGCGGTCCGCGCGGTCATCGGCCAGTTGTTGCCACAGGATCGGTTGTGGGTGCTTGACAATGCCGCCGGGCGGAGCGGCGAGGAGGTCACGCTCGATCCCCATCCGGCCCTCAGGGTGATCGCGTCCGCGACCAACACCGGCTTTGCGGGCGGCATGAACCGGCTGGTCGCCCTGGCGCTCGAGGACGGGAAGGCCGGCGCTGTCGTGCTGGTGAACAACGACGCGCTGGTCGGTCCGGGCGGGCTCGCCGCCCTGGCGGCGGCGTGGCAGCGCGCCGGGCGCGATGTCCTGGTGGCCGGACGCATGATGCGCTGGCGGGACCGGGACCAGGTCGACAGCCTGGGCATCTCGCTTTACAGGTCGGGGCTGGCCTCCAACCGGCTGGCGGAGGACGCGCGCCTGCTCGGACCGACCGGGGGCTTCATGCTGCTGCCGCGGGCCGTGGTCGATGACCTGCGCGGGCGCCACGGCGAGCTGTTCGATGAGTCGTTCTTCTGCTACGCGGAGGACACCGACCTGGCGATGCGCGCGCGCTGGCTCGGCCATGATTGCATCTACGCGCGCGATGCCGTGGCCTTGCACCATGGCTCCCTTTCCAGCGGCGGACCCGACAACGAGTTCGTGCTCTACCACGGCATCCGTAATTCGATTTGGGCGTTGGCCAAGAACGCGCCTGCGCTGTGGTTGGTGGCGCACCTGCCCTGGATCGTCCTGGCCCATGGCGGCATCTGGCTGCGCAACCTGCGCAAAGGTCGCTGGCGGACGCTGTTACGCCTCTACAGGGACGCGCTCCTCGGACTGCCCGGGGTGCTCCGCAAGCGGGTCGTGGTCCGGCGCGCTCGCCGGGTTCCCGCTCGCCGCTGGTGGGACTGGGTGGAGCCGCGCTTGTACGAGCGCGGTTACCTGGTCGCCGCCTGGCGCGAACTGTGGCGCGGCCCGCGGCGCTGATCGCCGGGCGGCGGACGCGGTCGGCCGCGCCCTTCCCGGATCTGGCCGGGTGGCGCGCTACCACTCGCCGTCATAGAGGATTTCATCGCCGGATACCGGGGCCGGCCGCGGCTGGGTGCGCGGCTGCATTGGCGGCGGTGCCGCTGCCGCCGCCGCAGCCGCCGCGGCGGCTTCCGCAGCGGCGGTCAGATCCGGACGCAGGTCGCTTCGTAGCAGCCCTTCACGCCGACCGCGGAAGTCGACCACGTGGACCAGCGCCATGCGCGCGCTCGCGGCGGCCTTGGGGGCAGGCATTACGATCCGGCTGCCGCGCATCTCCCGGCGGCTGCGCGCAAGGGTGGCACCGTCCTGGTCCTGCCATTCGACCACAACCCGACCATTGACCGGGCCGGCGCCGTTGAGCGTCACGGCGAGGTGTGGCCTGAGCGCAAGCATCGCCGGCTCGGCATGGATCGGCAGCGAGGGACGTTGCAGCACCACCGCGGGGTCGCCGAGCAGGTTGTAGGTCTCGACCAGGGTGCGCTGGCCCGGCTGGGGCAGGGTGCGCTTGGCGCGCATCAGCGCCTCCCCGATGTGCGCGCCGGGCACCATCAGCTCGTCGATCGCCGCCTGGCTGAACTGCGGGATCGGTGTGTTGCGCCAGGACGCCGCGAACACCGCGATGGCGCCCTTGTTCGGTTCGCGCAGGAAGCGCTCGCCGATCGAGTCGGCGCTGGGGTGGTCGAACGGCGCCGAGTAGCAGGTCATCGACAGCACCATCGGCAGCCGGCCGGCGTTGTCCAGGTTGGCGACGTGGTCGAGGGTGAACAGGTCGTGGTTGCGGGTCAGGTCCGGCGGCCCGGTGCGCCAGATGTAGCGGCCGCCATGGCCGATGAAGTGGACCAGCAGCTGGCCTTCGTTGATCGCCTGCTTGAGGGTGCCGATGTGCGCCTCGTTGTCGCGCTCCTCCTCGCTCGGATACACCGCCAGCGGCTGGAAGCCTTCCGCCTGCAGGCCGCTGGCGATGCCGTCGCTGGCCTGCTGCAGGTAGGTGCTGGTGTCGGTGGCGAACAGCGTGCGCCGGCGCCAGTCGCCGAGCTCGGAGTGCGCGTAGTAGCGGATGCTCTTCGCCACGATCTCGGCGACCTCGGCGGGTTCGACCACCGGAAACCGGCCGATCGCCAGGTCGGGCAGCCAGTCGTCGCCGTCGATCGCGACGAAATAGTTGTCCGACGCCGAGTGGCCCTCCTCGGATGGGTACTGCCAGGTCGGCACCAGGTTGCGGCGGGCGCCGATCTTGTCGGTGCCCTGGTAGTGCTCGCCCGGGATCTCGCCGAACTGTCCCGGGATCAGCAGCTCCATGGTCGCCCACTTGGCATAGCGGGCGTCCTCGACCCGGTCGGAGCGGATGTCGAAGCTGGCGTCGCCGACCAGCAGCACGAAGCGTGGCCTGGGCGCCGGCCAGCGGTGCCAGGCATGGGCGATGAAATCGCGGATCGCGCGCGGGTGCACCACCCCGTGGTTGAACTCGTCGTACAGGTGCTCGACGTCGACGCGCGCCACCCGCATGCCCATGTTCGTGTAGTGCTGGGCCAGCGCGGCGACCTCGGGAAGCAGGGTGCCGTGGCCGATCATCAGGTAGTCGTAGCCGAGGTCGACCTCGCGCCAGGCGGCCGGCGCGGCCAGCCGCACGCGCGCCGGCGTGGCGTAGCCGTCGTCGGGCACCGGCTGGTATTCGCCGGCGGCCAGTGCGCCGAAGCGCCAGCGGCCATCGGCGCCGGCGCTGCCCTCGACGCGCCTCCCATCGCGGCCGTACAGGACCAGGGTGACGGCATCGTCGGCGTCGAGCGCGACCTCGCCGTCGCTGGCCACCGTGATCGGCAGCGGGGTGTCGTCGATGTGCCCGGTGATCGGGTAGTCGATGGTCAGGGCATTGAACATCACCACGTCGACCAGGGCGTCGCCGCCGCTCGGCGCCTGCCGCTGCGGGACGCGCAGCTCCAGCCGGTTGCCGGTGGCCCGCAGCGCCCGCGCCGGCAGCTCGAGCCGGACCTCGTGCACGTTGCGCGACTGGAACCGGGTGCTGGCGACCGCCTCGCCGTTCAGGCGGACCTCGACGACGTGGTCGTCCGGCTTGTCGGCCGGGTTTTCGACCCAGACCTCGGACAGGCCCCGGAAGCCCAGGCGCAGCCGGACGGTGCCGGGATCGGCGAGGTCGGGCAGGGCGAAGGTCGCCTGGAACGGTTCCGGATCGATCTGGGTGAGCTTGGCCCAGAACCACAGGTCGGGCTCCTCGCCGGGCTGCACCCAGGTGTTGCTGAGCCGGATCTGCAGGTTCTCCTCCTCCAGGTGCAGCGTCCGGCGCAGTGGCGCGGCGGCCCGGCTCGCGACCGCGCCGACCGCTTGCGGGCCGGCGGCCGTCCCGGCGATCTCCAGCCGGTAGACGTTGTGCACCGCATAGGTGTCGAACCAGCTCTCGGGTCCGTGCAGGCGTTCGCCGAAGAAGCTCAGGTGGTCGCCGGGGCCGAACCGGCCATCGCCGCCGTCGTCGACGTGCACTGCCCGCGGTTCGCCGCCGACGCTGAGGCGCAGGCGGCCGGATTCGATCTCCCCGAGCCCCGGCGCCACCGCCGCCAGCATCTCCCAGGACACCCGATAGGCGCTGCTGTCGGCAATCTCCAGGTGGAACGCGGTGGTCGTTCCGCGGGCCGGCATGGCGGCCGCCAGCAGGAGGGCGGTCAGGGTCGGGAGGAGGGTGCGACGGCAGGACACCAGCGGTGCTCCGGAGACTGGACGGGATGCAACAGTGTAACCGTGGCGGCGCGGCTGGCCGCCGGCGGCGCGGCGGGGCGGTCCCTCAGGCCGGCAGCCGGAGTTCGATGCCGTAGAAGGCGCGCAGTTCCCCGTGCAGGTCCGGGTGCGCGGCGGCCAGCGCCTGCGGGCAGGAGAAATAGGCCTCCGAGACCACCGCGAAGAACTCGTCGGGTGCCTCGGCGGCATAGGGGTCCAGGAAGGTGTCGCGGCCGGCATCGACCTCGGCGCGCAGGCCGTCGAAGGCGCCCTG
The DNA here is from genome assembly GCA_002344355.1 of Proteobacteria bacterium UBA2363. Lineage (GTDB taxonomy): Bacteria > Pseudomonadota > Gammaproteobacteria > Xanthomonadales > UBA2363 > Pseudofulvimonas. The sequence goes on from DDTN01000014.1 coordinate 79,584, forward strand.
GAAGGTCGCAAGCCAGCGCTGGCGGCGCGGCCGGTCGGGCAACGGCGGCACGCCGTCGCTGTGGCCGTCGAGCATGTCCAGTTTGTGCGCGACCTCGTGGGCGACCAGGTTGAAGCCGGCGTGCGGATCGTCGAGATCGGCCTGGATGTCGGCCAGCGACAGCACCAGGGGACCGTGCTGCCAGGCCTCGCCGGCGAGCCAGTCGTCGGCTTCGGAGACCACCCCGGACTCCTCGTCGTGCCATTGCCGCCGGACCCGGAAGGCGTCGCCATAGACGATCACCTGCCGCCATCCGGCCAGCCAGTCGTAGCCGAGCGACAGCACGGGCAGGCAGGCGAGGGTGGCGATCACCAGGCGGTCGTGCCCGGTCAGCGCCAGATCGTGCGCGCCGACGATGTCCTTGTCGTGCAGGAACCGCGCGGCCAGGGTGCGCAGGCGCTCCAGCGCCTGGCCGTCGAGCCCGTCGATTACGGCGATCGCGGCACAGGCCGCCCGCCAGTCGGCTTCGGCGATCGGTTCTGGGCCGGCGATCCGGCGGCGCAGCCATTGCAGCATGGCGACAGTGTCGCCCAGGCGCCTGGCCGCCGGCCAGCGCCCCGACGCGTGGACCGCGTCCGGATCAGCGGATCGCGCCCGGCAGAAAGGTCAGCCAGCGCAGACGGGGCGGGGCGCGGCGACGGGCCGGCTCCGCCTCGGCGACCGCGGCCGCGGCCTGGACGGCCGGGGTCGGGCAGTCGGTCTGCGCCGGAACGGCGTCCTGGCCGCCGCCGGCGGCAAGGGCCACGACCGAGGCGGCAAGCACCATGACCAGGGCGAGGACGAGACGGGCGAGGACGGTATGCATGGCGAACTCCGGCTTCATGAGAATCTCGGTGCAAACGGCGTGCCAGTAGCGGACCACTTGCAACATCCTGAAATCATTGGCGGTTGATCGGCCTGACCGGTGTCCGCCTTGTCCGGGTCCGGTCGGCTGCCGTGTCCGTTACGATGCCGGGCGGACACGGAGGGTTGCAGTGCACGACGGTGAAACCGGGCGAGCGCCGGGCGCACAGGTCGAGCCGGGCTGGCTGGTCCTGGTCGAGCGGTTGCGCTCCGGCGGGCCACTGCCGGCGCCGGCTGCCGCCGGTCTGACCGGCGGGCCGGAGTCGCTTGGCCGGGCGTTGCCGGTCCTGACGGCGTTCGGCCTGCCGGTCGTCGTCGACTCCCGGGATGGCAGCCTGCACTGGCGGCCCGGCCCCGGGTCGCTGGATGCCGGCGCGATCGCCGCGACCGCCGCGGCCCTGGGCTGGTCGTGCCCGGTCGAGGTCAGGACGCTGGTCGACTCCACCAGCACCCGGCTGGCGGCCCAGGACGGGGCGGACCTGCCCCGGGCCTTGCTGGCCGAGTGCCAGTGGGCCGGCCGTGGCCGGCGCGGGCGACGCTGGCAGGCGGGCTACGGCGAGGCGATCCTGCTCTCGGTGCGGCTGGCGCTGGCGCGCGCGCCTGCGCAGCGCCCGGGGCTGGCGCTGGCTGCCGGCTGCGCGGTGGCCGAGACGCTGGGCCCCCTGATGACCCGCCCGCCCGCCCTGAAGTGGCCGAACGACCTGGTGGTCGACGGCGGCAAGCTGGGCGGCCTGCTGGTGGAGGCGGCCGGCGACGGGTCGCTGGTGGTCGGGCTGGGGCTGAACTGGTCCCTGTCGGCCGCGCTGACCGAAGGGCTCGGCCGCGCGGTCGTCAACCTGGCGCCGCTGCTGGCGATGCCGCGCGGCCGCAACGCGCTGGCGGGCCACCTGCTGGCGGCCCTGCTGGCGGCCGCTGCCCGCTTCGACCGGGAGGGCCTGGCGCCCTTCCTGGACCGTTTCGCCGCCCTGGACGCGCTGGCCGGCCGGCGTGTCGTGGTCGAATCCGCCGCCGGCATGCGGGCCGGGCGGGCCTGCGGCCTGGCCGGGGACGGCGCCCTGCGGGTCGACCACGACGGCCAGGTGGTCGCCTACCACAGCGCCGAGGTCACCCTGGCATGGCCGTGAACGGTCCCGTCCGGCTGCTCCTGGACCAGGGCAACACCCGTCTCAAGTGGGTGGTGGCGGGGCCGCAGGGCTGGCTGCTGCCGCCGCGGGCGGCGACCCGGGTGGGCCCGGCGCTGCTGGCACGCTGGCGGCGCATCGCCCCGGACCAGGTGGTGTTCGCCAGCGTCGCCGCGGCCCCGGCCCGGCGCAGCCTGCTCGCGGGGCTGGCCCGGCAGCTGCCGGAGGCTGCGATCCGGCAACCTTCGCCAGCGGCGACCTGGCAGGGGCTGCGCTGCGGCTACCGGCGACCCGAACGCCTCGGCATCGACCGCTGGCTGGCGCTGATCGCCGCCTGGCGCGATCGCCCCGGCCGCTGCCTGGTGGTCAGCGCCGGCAGCGCGCTCACCCTGGACCGGCTGGAGGAGGATGGTCGCCACGCCGGCGGCCTGATCGCCCCCGGCCTGGCGGCGATGCGCGCCGGCCTGTTCGGGGCCGCGCCCGGCCTGCGTCGGCACCGCGGCGGCGAGGCCGGCGCCGGCCTGGCGCTCGACAGCCCCGAGGCGATCGCCAGCGGCTGCCTGCAGGCCCTGGTGGCGCTGCTGGCGCGCTGGCGGGGCACCGGCGATCGGGTGCTGCTCGGCGGTGGCGATGCCCAGACGCTGGCGGCCCTGCTGGCAGCGCCGGTCCAGGTGCGGCCCTGGCTGGTACTGGAAGGCCTGGACGCCTGGAGCCGGGCACCGGAGGCGGCCGGCTGAGCCGGTGCGTTCCGGCGCCCAGCACACACCGATGCCGGGCGGCTACACTGCCGGCCATGCTCGCGCGCGTCGTCTTCCTGCTGCTGCTGGCCCTGAACATCGCCGCTGCCCTGTGGCTGTGGCTGGCGCCGGCGCCGGAGCGGCAGCGGCTCGCCACCGCCGACCCCGGCGTGGCGGTACTCACCCTGCTCGGGGAGAGCCTGGCGTCGCTGGACGATGCCAGCGCCGAACTGGCCGCCGCCCCCGAGCCGCTCGCCGAGCCGGTGTCGCCGCAACCGGCGCCGGCGACCGCGCCGGGTTTTTCGAGCTGCATCGAGATCGGACCGTTCCAGACCCAGTCGGCGCTGCGCCAGGCCGAGGCGGACCTGGCGGCGCTCGGCCAGCCGCTGGGCAACCGCGAGGCGGTCGAGCGCAGCTTCCGCGGGTACTGGGTCTACCTGCCGGCCTTCGCCAGCCGCGACCGCGCGCTGGTCACCGCCCGCGAGCTGGCCGCGGCGGGCGTCCGCGACTACTACGTGGTGACCGCGGGCGATCGCGAGAACACCATCTCGCTCGGCCTGTTCCGGGACCGCGCCAACGCCGAGCGCCGGCAGGGCGAAATGCGCAGCCGCGGTTACCCGGCCGAGCTCAGCGAACGGGTCGAGGAACAGCGGATCTACTGGCTGGCACTGCGCCAGCCGGAGCCGCCGCCGGTGGACTGGCGGACCCTGGTCGCCACCCCGAACGACCTCGAGGCCAGCATCGTCCCGTGTGAAACGGCGGTTGCGCCCTGACCGCGGCCTGGTGGGGCTGGCCTTGCGCGGCCGCGGCCGGCGCCGCTATGATTGCCCGCTTGACTGTTCAAGGCCGTGCCATGAAGCCCGACATCCACCCGAAGTACCGCGAGGTCGTCTTCCAGGACGCCAACGCCGAATTCGCGTTCCTGACCCGCTCCACCATCCACACCAAGGACAGCATCGTCTGGGAGGATGGCAAGGAGTACCCGCTGGTCAAGGTCGAGATCTCCTCCAAGTCGCACCCGTTCTACACGGGCAAGCACAAGGTGGTCGACACCGGCGGCCGCGTCGACCGCTTCCGTCGGCGCTACGCCGGCAAGTGACGTCCCGGCGGCACCGGGCCTCGTGGCCCCGGCGCCGCCCCTGAGCGCCCGGCTCCCGCCCGGGCCGCCCTGCCCGGGCGGTCCCGGGCATCGCCATGTCCGGGCGGCGCGGCAAGCGCACGGATTCCCGGCCGGCCTGCACGCCGGCACCGCCCCTGCCGCGGACGCGCCGCCGCGCCGGCCATGCGTCGCTGCGAGCGCGCCGGGAGCCGGACCGCCCGCGCCTGCCGCCCCGTCCATGCCGGGCCGTATGCGATAATGCCGCAGTGCAATAAAGGACGACCGGCACGGCCGGTCCCCGAGATCACGTCGCGCCAGCACGAAGGCGCCGGGCCGGTCGCCGCGGCCGCCCACCCCGTGCCTGCGCGCCCCTGCCCGCCATGGAGGTTCCCGTGTCCGCCAAGCATGCCGCACTGACCGTCGCCGACTCCGGCAAGCAGACCGAACTGCCGCTGATCGAAGGTTCGCTCGGACCGGCGACCCTGGACATCGGCCGCCTGTACCGCGACACCGGCCTGTTCACCTTCGACCAGGGTTTCGTCTCGACGGCGAGCTGCAAGAGCGCCATCACCTACATCGACGGCGACCAGGGCGTGCTGCTCTACCGCGGCTACCCGATCGAGCAGCTCGCGCAGAATTCCAGCTTCCTGGAAGTCGCCTACCTGCTGATCAACGGCGAACTGCCCGACGCCGGCCAGGCGCAGGTCTTCGAGCACGAGGTGACCCACCACACGATGATGCATGAGTCGCTCAAGACCTTCATGCACGGCTTCCACTACGACGCCCACCCGATGGCGATGCTGTGCGGCGTGATCGGTTCGCTGGCGGCGTTCTACCACGAGCAGCTCGACATCGACGACGCCGAGCACAGGCGCCTGGCGGCGATCCGGCTGATCGCCAAGATGCCGACCATCGCCGCGGCCGCCTACCGCTACTCGATCGGCTGGCCGATCCGCTTCCCTCGCAACAACCTCGAATACTGCGAGCGCTTCCTGCACATGATGTTCGAGGTGCCGAGCGAGCCGCTGCACCTGAAGCCGGTTGCGGCCCGGGCCCTGGACCTGCTGTTCATCCTGCATGCCGACCACGAGCAGAACGCCTCGACCTCGACCGTCCGGCTGGTCGGCTCCACCGGCGCCAACCCCTACGCCTGCGTGGCCGCCGGTATCGCCGCCCTCTGGGGGCCGGCGCACGGCGGCGCCAACGAGGCGGTCCTGAAGATGCTCGAGGAGATCGGCGACGCCAGCCAGGTCGCCCGGGCGGTGCAGCGCGCCAAGGACAAGGATTCCGGGTTCCGGCTGATGGGCTTCGGCCACCGCGTCTACAAGAACTACGATCCGCGCGCCGCGATCATCCGCGAGATGTGCCACAAGGTGCTCGACGAGCTGGGCGTCAGCGACCCGTTGCTCGACGTCGCCATGGAGCTGGAGCAGGCGGCGCTCAAGGACGACTACTTCGTCGAGCGCAAGCTGTATCCGAACGTCGACTTCTACTCGGGCATCATCTACAAGGCGCTGGGCATCCCGACCTCGATGTTCACCGTCATGTTCGCGATCGCCCGCACCGCCGGCTGGGTCGCGCACTGGCTGGAGCAGAGCGCCGACGCCAGCACCAAGATCGGTCGCCCCCGGCAGATCTACACCGGCGCCGTGCGTCGCGACTACGTCGCCGTCGACCGCCGCTGAGCGTCCGGTCCGGCCGTCGGCCGGGCCGGGATTCCGCCGCGCCGCCGCCGCTGCCGCGGATCCGGCGGCGGCTGACCCGATCCGGGCCGTGGCCGGTTGCGCGAAACCCGCCCCTGCCGTCCGGGTTGGCGCGCCGCCCCGAGACTTTCGGGCTAGACTCGGAGCCATCGCCGCCCCGTCCGGCCCTTCCCGCATGACCCTGCGCCCGGCCCTCCTGCTCGCAGCCCTGTTCGCGTTCCCGTTGGCGGCTGCGCCGCCCGCCGGCGTCCGCATCGAGCACCAGCCGGCTGCCGCGCAGGCCTGGCCGCAGGCGCGGCCGCCGGTGATCGTCGAATCCCTGGCCGCCGACGGCACCGTGGTGACCTTCCTGGACGGCTGGGGCATGGAGCGCCTCGATCTGGTGGTCGCCGGCGACCTCCACCGGCTGGTCTGCAGCGGCCAGGACAGTCGCCTGTCCGGCCTGCACGATTTCCGGCGCCGGACGCAGCGCGCGGGTGCCGGCGATGACGCCCGCTGAGCGCCGTTGCCGCAGCGTCGTCGCGGCGCTGCTGGCCGCGCTGCTCGCGGGCCCGCTGGCGGCCGCCCAGGTGGTCCTGGTCAACGGCGATCCGGCGGGCACGGGGTTCGCCGACGGCCGGCCGGCGGTTGCCGCCGCCGGCGCCAACGGCGCCACCACCCTGGGCGGTCAGCGGCTGGCCGTGCTGCAGCGCGCCGCCGAGATATGGGCGGCGGTGCTCGACAGTCCGGTGCCGATCCGCGTCGCCATCCGCATGGTGGCGTTGCCCTGCGGCGCCCAGGGCACCACGCTGGCGCGGGCCGGTCCGGTGGCCCTGGCCAGCAATTTCCCGAATGCGCCCCGCGCCAACACCGCCTACCACATCGCCCATGCCAACGCCCTGGCCCGGGTCGACCTCGACAGCCGCGACGATGTCGTGGCCGAATTCAATCTCGCGGTCGACAGCGGTTGCAGTACCGGCGTCAGCGGCTGGTGGTACGGGCTGGACCCCGGCCAGCCGGTGCCCGCCGACCGCATCGCCCTGCTGCCGGTGGCCCTGCACGAGCTGGCGCACGGCCTCGGTTTCTCGGCGCAGGTCGATCTCGCCACCGGCCAGTTCCCGGGCAGCTCGCCGACCCTGTGGAGCCACTACCTGTTCGACCTGCAGCGCGGCCGCCACTGGCGTGCGCTGTCGGCGGCGGAGCGGGTGCAGTCGGCCCGGGACGATCCCTGGCTGGTCTGGAGCGGACGCAGCGTCAACCAGCAGGGCGAAGGCCTGCTGCTCGGGGAACCGGTACTGGACCTGGCCGGTATCCGTGGTGGCCCGGCGCAGGTGGCCGGCCTGGCCCTGGCGCAGTTCGGGCCGGCCTGGCCCGGGCTGGCCGGGACGGCGCGGGTGGTCGCGGTCGACGACGGCGTGGCCGGCGCCGGCGAGCCGCCCGGCACCGTCACCGACGGTTGCGAGTTCCCGTTCCGCAACGGCGCCCGGCTGGCCGGGCAGGTCGCGCTGCTCGACCGCGGCCTGTGCCCGTTCGTCGACAAGGTGCGCCATGCCCAGCAGCACGGCGCGGTCGGCGTCATCGTCGCCAACCAGGTCGAGGGTGCGCCGCCGACCATGGGTGGCGCCGGTGCCGACATCACCATCCCGGCCGTCGGGGTCACGCGGCAGCAGGGCGCGGCGCTGCGACGCAGCCTGCTGCGCGCCCGCCTGGAAACCGCCTTCGCGCGCACCACGACGCCGTCGGCGACGCGCCAGGGCTGCGTCCGCATGTACGCGCCGTCGGTGTTGCAGGCCGGCTCCTCGGTATCGCACTTCCACAGCGAGGCGCAGCCGGCGCTGCTGATGGCGCCGTCGATCAGCCGCACCCTGTTCGACGACCTCGACCTGACCCTCGACCTGTTCCGCGACCTCGGCTGGCCCCTGCTGCTGCCGGCACCGCCGGTGCAGGCGGTGGACTGTCCGCTGCAACCGCTGCCCTGAGACGCGCGGGACGGCCGTCCCGGGCCGCGCCCGGGACCGATGCGCCGGCGGGCCGTCGGCCGGGCACGCGGCTCACGCCAGCTTGATGGTTTCGCGACGCCGGCTTCGCGGGCGCCGGCCAACCATCGGCTCCGCAAACCGGGCGAGCGCGCTCGCCCGCCGCTCCGGCCGCCCGCGGCGGCCGGTGTCGCCACCTCAGCACGAAGGGGACAGTCATGGACGCAACGGGCAGGCTGCTGGTCGCGGTTCTCGCGATCGGGGTGGGCATCTTCGGCTTCGGACCCGGCGCCGCGCCGGCGTCGGCAAGCGAGGGCATGGTGGTCTTCGTCGACCCGGAGACCGGCGCGCTGCGCGCGCGGCCGGGCGAGGCCGGCGCGGCCATCGACTTTCCCGAGCTGCGCGGCGATCCCTCGCGCGTCAGGGAGGAGGTGCGCGCCGACGGCACCGTGCTGACCTGGCTCAACGGCAACGGCGTCGAGGCCCAGGTGCTGCTCGACGACGGCCAGGGCGGGCAGCGCGCCGCCTGCACCGGCGCGCTCGAGACCGGTGCCGTGCGCAGGCAGGACCTGCGCGGCGCCGTTGCCGCCCGGGAGGTGCGCGATGTCCGCTGAGATCCGCCTGGCCGGGCTGGTCCTGGCCCTGCTGGCCGGCCTGCCGGTCGGCGCCGCAGCCCAGTCCAACATCGTCATCGTCAACACCAACGCCGCCGGCGTCGGCTTCAACGACACCACCCCGGCGACGCCGGTGGCGGGCAACCCCGGCACCACCCTGGGCGCCCAGCGCCTGTTCGTGTTCCAGAAGGCCGCCGAGCAGTGGGGGCGGTTGCTGAACAGCGCGGTCGACATCCGGGTGCAGGCGCAGATGGCCGCCCAGACCTGCGGCGCCGGCGGCACCGTGCTCGGGTCCGCCGGGCCGATCGCGCTGGCCAGCAACTTCCCGGGCGCGCCGCGCATCGACACCGCCTACCACATCGCCCACGCCAACGCCCTGGCCGGCCAGGACCTGGCGCCCGGGCAGAACGACATCAACACCACCTTCAACGTCAGCCTGGATTCCGGTTGCAGTCCGAACATCACCGGCTGGTGGTACGGCACCGATCCCACGGTACCGGTGCCGGCCGGCCGCCTGGCGCTGCTGCCGGTGGTGTTCCACGAACTCGGCCATGGCCTCGGCTTCTCCGCCCAGACCAACCTCGCCAACGGCAGCTACTTCTCGAGCAGCCCGCCGGTCTGGACCAGTCACCTGTACGACCTCGAGACGGCCAAGCACTGGCGCTCCATGAGCAACGCGGAACGCGTCGCCTCGGCGGTCAACGACCCGGACCTGGTCTGGAGCGGCGACGAGACCAACCGCCACACCTCGCGCTTCCTGAGCGGCGAGCCGGCCGTGATCGTCACCGCCCCGGGCAACCTCGCCGGCGCCTACGGACCGGTGCAGACCGCCAGTTTCGGCCCGCCCCTGCCCGCGCAGGGCCTGTCCGGGACCCTTGCGGCGGCGGAGCCGGCCCTGGCCTGCGCGCCGTTGACCAACCCCGCGGCCGTCGCCGGCCGCGTCGCCCTGGTCGACCGCGGCACCTGCACCTTCGTCGAGAAGGTGGCGTTCGCCCAGCAGGCCGGTGCGATCGCGGTCCTGGTCGCCAACAACGAGCCGTCCGGCCTGCCCGGCATGGGCGGGGCGTCGGGCGACATCGTCATCCCTTCGCTGGGCATCAGCCAGGCGCTGGGCGCCAGCCTGCGGACCGCCCTGCCTGCCCCCGGCGTCGAGCTGACGCTGGGGATTCCGCCCGGTGCGCCGCTGGCCGGCACCCGCCAGGGCTGCATGCGCATGTTCGCGCCGAACCCGGTGCAGCAGGGATCGTCGGTGTCGCACTTCACTTCCGACGCCTTCCCCAACCTGCTCATGGAGCCCGCCCTGACCGGTTCGATCTTCGATCGCGTCGACCTGACCCTGGAGCTGTTCCGCGACATCGGCTGGTCGACCAACCGCGACGAGATCCTGCTGTACGGGAGCTTCGACCCGGCGCCCTGCGCGATCTCGCCGCTGCCCTGAGTGCCGGGGCCCCGCGGGCCGACGGAACGGCGCTCAGCCCGCGAGCAGGTCGTTGACCGCCGGCAGCGCGGCACGGGGCATCGGGCGGCCGTCGAGCGGGTCCCGCGGTGCCTGCCGCAGGCCGTCGAGCGGCAGCACGGTCAGCTCGAATTCGTGGTCGTCGGCGCTGAACGCCAGGGTCGGTACCCGCACCTGGCGTTCGCCGTCGAGGCGCAGCCGGCGTTCGCCAGCGCGGTGGCGGATGCCGTGGTCGGCCAGGAACAGCGCCACCTCCTCCGGCGGCTCCGCGAACAGATGCAGTTCGATCGCGCCGTGGCGGTCGGCGGTGCCGGTCAGCACCGGGCCGGTCAGGCGCGGCTGGAACCGCGCCAGGAAGACCATCGCCTCGCGCGCCGCCCGGCGCTGCGCCCGCAGCCAGCGCTCGCGGCCGGCGCCGCCGAACAGCGCGACGTGCTCGCGCAGCGCCTCCTCGATCTCGCCGGCGTCGGGCAACAGCCGGGGGTCGTCGATGCCGAGGCTGCGCGCCGCCTTTCGCCGCGCCTGGCCGTAGTCGCGCGGGCCGCCCTCGTGGAGCAGGCGGGCGGTCGCCTGGGCGATCCTTCGACGCAGCTCGTGGCGCTCCCGGCTGGACATGGCGTGCTCCCCGGACCGGGGCGGCGTGCCGCGCTGGCGGCCGCCCCGCTTCAGAAGATGTCGTAGGCCGCTTCCTCCTCGGCGCTGGTGCCGCCGAGGATGCCCTGGCCGAAACGGATGCGTTCGATGTCCTCGCGCCGGACCAGGTCGCTGATCGCGCCCGGCTCGCCGGCGCGGGCGAGGGCGCCGGTGAACGGACTCATCGCCACCCGCACCAGGCCGTCGGGCAGGGCGAACTCGCGCACCGGCGCCTCGTCCAGGGCGGTGCGCATGAAGTCGGTCCAGATCGGCACGGCATTGCGCGAGGCGAACTCGCCCTGGCCGAGCGGCGAGAAGTCGTCGAAGCCCACCCACACGGTGGCCACCAGGTGGCCGCCGAAGCCGGAGAACCAGACGTCGCGGAAATCGTTGGTGGTGCCGGTCTTGCCGCCGATGTCGGGGCGGCCCAGCACGCGCGCGCCGGACCCGGTGCCGCGGGTGACCACGTCCTGCATCAGGCTGGTGACCATGTAGGCGATCCGCGGGTCGATCACCTCGGGCGCGACCCGCACGCCACCGGCCTCGTTGCTGCAGTCATCGCAGGCCAGCAACGGTTGCATCCGGAACAGGGCGCGGCCCTCGCGGTCCTCGATGCGTTCGATGAACCAGGGATCCACCAGGCGGCCACCGTTCACGAACACCGAGTAGCCACGGGCCATCTGGATCGGCGCCACCGCGCTGGTGCCCAGCGACAGCGACAGGCTGGCCGGAAGCGCCTCGGGCGGGAAGCCGAAGCGCAGCATGTAGTCGCGGCCCTGGCGGACGTCGATCGCCTCCAGCAGCCGCACCGAGACCAGGTTGCGGGACCGCACCATCGCCTCGCGCAGGCGCACCGGGCCCATGAAACGGCCGTCGTCGTTGCCCGGCCGCCACCAGCCGTCCGGCTGCGAGGGGTCGGGGAGGGCGACCGGGGCGTCGTTGACCAGGCTGCCCGGATTGAAGCCGCGCTCGAAGGCGGCGGCGTAGACGAACGGCTTGAAGCTGGAGCCCGGCGGCCGCGCGCTCTGGGTGGCCCGGTTGAACTTGTTCAGAGCGAAGCTGAAGCCGCCGACCAGGGCGCGCAGCGCGCCGTCCCGGCTGTCCAGCGCGCTCAGCGCCGACTGCACGGCCGGCATCTGCGACAGCTGCCAGGCCCCGTCGTCGTCCTGGCGCAGGCGCACCACGTCGCCCGGCGCCAGCACCGCGTCGACCCGGGTCGGTGCCGGTCCGCGGGCGTTTACGCTGCGGTACTCGCGGGCCCAGGAGACGGCATCGACGCCGATCTCGATCTGGTCGCCGCCACGCAGTTCCAGCCGGGCGCCCTGGGCCGAGGCCTCCAGCACCAGCGCCGGCTGCAGGCCGGCGATGTTGTAGCGGCCGGCCAGGGGATCCAGGCGCCAGCGCATGTCGGGGTCGCTGTCGGCCAGTTCGAGCCGGGCCTCCGGCCCGCGCCAGCCATGGCGCCGGTCGTAGTCGAGGATCCCGGCCCGCACGGCGGCGTTGGCGGCCTCCTGCATGTCGCCGTCGATGCTGGTCCAGACCACATAGCCGTTGGTCAGCGCCTCTTCGCCGAACCTTTCCAGGGCGTCCATGCGGACCATCTCGGCCAGGTACGGGGCGTCGACCTCGGCCGGCGACTCGTGCGGACGCGCCCGCTCGGGTTCGGCCAGTGCCGCGGCGTGGGCATCGCGGTCGATGAAGCCGACCTCCAGCATGCGGTCGAGCACGTAGTTGCGGCGCTGCAGCGCCCGTTGCGGACGGGTGATCGGATTGCCGGTGGACGGAAACTTGGGCAGCGCCGCCAGCATCGCGCATTCGGGCAGGGTCAGCTGGTCCAGGGTCTTGCCGTAGTAGAAGTCGGCGGCGGCGGCGATGCCGTAGGAGCGGTGACCCAGGAAGATCTTGTTCAGGTACAGCGTCAGGATCTCGTCCTTGCTCAACTGCCGCTCGATGCGCAGCGCCAGCAGGATCTCGGCGGCCTTGCGCTTGAGCTTGTACTCCGAGCTCAGGAAGAAGTTGCGGGCGACCTGCTGGGTGATGGTCGAGCCGCCCGGGACCCGGCCCTCGTGACCGATCGCCAGCAGCCAGACCGCCCGGAAGATGCCGCGCCAGTCGACACCCGGGTGTTCGTAGAAACGGGCGTCCTCGGCCGCGAGGAAGGCCTCGCGCACGCACGCGGGGACCTCCTCGATGCGCACCGGGATCCGCCGCATCTCGCCGAAGTTGGCGATCAGCCGGCCGTCCCGGGTCAGCACCTTGAGGGGCACCTGCAGCTCGACCGTGCGCAGGGCATCCACCGACGGCAGGGTCGGGGCGATCAGCCAGTACAGCGTCGCGGCGGCGATGACGGCCAGCAGCACGGAGCCGGCGACCAGGGCCAGGAACCATCGCAGCAGGCGGCGCCGACGCCGACGGGGTGCCGGCTCGGGGGGGGAGGACGTGGACACCCGCGCAGTATACGGCGGCCGGCGGGCCCTGCCAGCCCGGGTCGGGCGGGCGCTCCGGCCCGGGCTGTTCAGGTTCGGTTTTGTTTTGTGACCAGCGTCATGCTTTTGCTTGCATATCCGTCTCTTGCCGGGGGTTCCTCAGGGCTGGCGTAAAAAAGGTGTTGCACCGGGGTAGGGTTTTGACCTTTAATCCGGCTGAACAACAATTCGTCGTAAGAGACCGTCCTACAGGGGGAATCTTCGTGGGTCTCTTCAAAGCCAAGTCGCCGGCACTGATCGGCATCGACATCTCGTCCACTTCCGTCAAGCTGCTCGAGCTTGCCCGGCAGGACCGTGGCTACCGGGTCGAGGCCTGGGCGGTCGAGCCGCTGCCGTCCGACGCCGTCCGCGACAAGCAGGTCAGCGACGTCGACGCCGTCGGCAATGCCGTCAAGCGGGCGCTGGAACGGTCCGGCAGCCGCCTCAAGCATGCCGCCGCGGCGGTCGCCGGTTCGGCCGTGATCACCAAGATCCTGACCCTGCCGAGCGGCCTCAACGAGGACGACCTCGAGGGCCAGGTCCAGGTCGAGGCGGGGCAGTTCATCCCCTACCCGCTCGAGGACATCAGCCTCGACTTCCATGTCCTGGGCAACCGGGGCACCGAGCTGATCGACGTGGTGATGGCCGCCTGTCGCACCGAGACCGTGGACGCCAGGGTCGCCGTCGTGGAGCTGGCCGGGCTGTCGATGGAGAAGGTCGATGTCGAGGCGTTCGCCATCGCCCGCGCCGCCGAGCTGCTGCCGGTCGTGCGCAATGCCCCGGCCGACACCGTGTCGGCGATCTTCGACATCGGCGCCAACGCGACCTCGATGGTGGTGATCCGGGAGGGCCGCGTGGTCTACACCCGCGAGCACGCCTTCGGCGGTCGCAGCCTGGTCGACGACGTGCAGCGCCGGTACGGGCTCAGCCAGGACGAGGCGCAGGCCGCGATCCGGGCCAACAGCCTGCCGGAGAGCTACGCCGAGGAGGTCCTTCCCGGGTTCCGCAACGGCGTGGCCGTCCAGCTCGGCCGCCTGCTCCAGTACTTCTACGCCGGCAGCGAGTTCAGCCGGGTCGACCAGATCATCGTCTGCGGAGGCACCGCGGCGATGAGCGGGCTGGCCGAGGCGATCAGCGCCGAGATCGGCGTGCCCGCGCACGTCGGCAACCCGCTGGCGGAGATGGGCCGGGCCAGCCGGGTCCCGGCCCGGGCCGTGGAGGAGGGCACCTCGATGATGATCGCCTGTGGTCTTGCGCTGAGGAGCTTCGACTGATGGCCGCGCGCATCAACCTATTGCCCTGGCGCGTAAAGCGCCGCAAGCAGCGCGAGCGCGAGTTCTACATCATGCTCGGCGCCGCCGCCGTCCTCGGCGTGCTGCTCGTGATCGCGGGCATCACCTTCTACAACAACCGCATCGACGACCAGCTCGCCCGCAACGGCTACCTGCGCGACGAGATCGCCAAGCTCGAGGAGCAGATCCGCGAGATCGAGCGCCTGGAGGAACGGCGCCGGCAGCTGATCGCGCGCAAGGACGTGATCGAGCGGCTGCAGGCCAACCGCACCCAGATGGTGCACCTGTGGGAGCAGATGGTTAAGACCATCCCCGAGGGCGTGCGCCTGAGCGCGGTGCGCCAGTCCGGGCCGCAGCTGACCCTGGAGGGCTTCGCCCAGTCCCAGGCCCGGGTGTCCCAGTACATGCGCCGCCTGGACAGCTCCGAGTGGCTGACCAATCCCGACCTGCGCGTGGTCGAAGCCAAGGGCGACGACGCCTCCAGCCGCTTCGCCTTCACGCTGCGCGTCACCATGACCCAGCCGGGCGCGCCCGAGACCGAGGACGACCCGCCGTTCGCGGATGCCGGAGGCACCCGATGAAGCTTTCCGATTTCCGCAACCTCGACACCAGCAACGTCGGCGCCTGGCCGCAGGGGGTCAAGGTCACCTTCTCGGCGCTGGTGGTCATCCTGATCGCGGTCGCCGGCTGGTACTTCAAGATCAGCGAGCAGAAGCTCGAGCTGGAGATGCATGCCCGGCAGGAGCTGGACCTGCGCCGCGACTTCGAGATCAAGCAGGGCCGCGTGGTCAACCTGGCCGCCTACCGCGACCAGCTCGCCGAGATGGACGAGCAGTTCCGGCAGATGCTGCGGCAGTTGCCCAGCCGTACCGAGATGCCGGACCTGCTCACCGACATCTCGCAGACGGCGCTCGCCGCCGGCATCGACACCCAGCTGTTCGAGCCCGGCGCCGAGGTCCCCCGGGACTTCTATGCCGAGAAGCCGATCACCATCCGCATGGTCGGCAGCTACCACCAGTTCGGCCAGTTCATCAGCGACCTGGCCTCGCTGCCGCGCGTGGTCATCCTGACCATGCACGACATCGTCCTGCAGCCCAGCGACAGCCCGGGCGCCAGCCGGGGCGCCCGCCGCGGCGGCGCCCAGGCGGCGGCGCCGGGCGGGCCGCTGCGCATGGAGGGTACGGTCCGGACCTACCGGTACCTGGACGAAGACGAGCAGGCGGCACAGGACGCCGCCCAGGCCGGCGCCCCCGGCGCCGCAGGAGGAGGCTGAGATGTCTGGTCAGGGGGAGATGGTGCGGCCGGGCAGGGTCCTCGCGATCCTGGCGCTGGCCCTGTCGCTGGCCGCCTGCGGCGGCGGCAACCGTGACCTGGAGGAGTGGGTCGAGGAGGTCAAGGCCCGGCGCGGTGCGCCGCTCGACCCCCTGCCGGTGCTCAAGACCTTCGATCCGCATCCCTACGATGCCTTCGACCTGCGCGAGCCGTTCTCGCCCTGGGAGACCGGCGAGGAGCGCGCGACCATCGCCGGGGTCGGTCCGCGGCCGGATCCGAACCGCCGCAAGGAGGCGCTGGAGGCGTTCCCGCTCGACGCCCTCGACATGGTCGGCACCATCGGCATGGCCGCCGACATGTACGGCCTGGTCAAGGCCCCGGACGGCGTCGTCTACCGGGTCCGGCCCAACAACTACCTGGGCCAGGCGGATGGCCGCATCACCCGCATCTTCGAAGACCGCATCGAGCTGGTCGAATTGATCCCCAACGGCGTGGGCGGATGGCTGGAGCAACCCGCCCTGATCCCACTCGAGAACCAGTGAGAGCGAGCCCATGACTGCCTCTGCCCACACCCAGTACCGCTGCCGGCCGCTGCTCGCCGCGGCCACGATCCTTTCCCTGCTGCTGGCGCCCGCGGCCTACGCGGCCAACATCCTGGAGTCGGTCGACTACGTGGTCGCCGGCGGTGGCCGGGTCGACATCCGGATGAGCCTGGCCGAGGCCGGCATCGACGCCAGGGACTTCGCGACCGACTCGCCGGCGCGCATCGCCGTCGACCTGATCGACACCCGCAACGCCTGGGCCGAGCGCCGCCTGCCGGTCGGCAGCGGCGCGGTCAGCGCGGTCTCGGCGGTGGAATCGGGTGGCCGCACGCGCCTGGTGGTCGACCTGCTGCGCCCGGCCAGCTACGCG
This sequence comes from Proteobacteria bacterium UBA2363, assembly GCA_002344355.1. Taxonomy (GTDB): domain Bacteria; phylum Pseudomonadota; class Gammaproteobacteria; order Xanthomonadales; family UBA2363; genus Pseudofulvimonas. The sequence goes on from DDTN01000014.1 coordinate 95,725, forward strand.
CTGCGCCAGGAAGGCCAGGTGCTGGTGCTCAGCGTCGAGTCGGGGGTGTCGGTGTCCGGCGGCTCGGCCACCATTTCCGCCGAGACCGACCCGACCAAGCGGCCGGCGATCGCCGCCCGCAACGAGCTCGACCGGGTCGACTTCCGCCGCGGCAGCAACGGCGAGGGACGGCTGCAGCTGGTGTTCACCGGCGAGAGCGTCGGCGCCGACATGCGCGAGTTCGGCAACCGCCTGCAGCTCGAGCTGGCCAACGTCCGCGTCCCCGAGCGCAACATCCGGCGCCTGGACGTGACCGACTTCGCCACCCCGGTGCAGTTCGTCGACATCCGGGCGGTCGGCGACAGCGGCGCGCGCATCGAGATCGGAACCACCGGCTCGATCCAGACCCTCGCCTACCAGACCGGCAACCAGTATGTCGTCGAGGTCGCCGAGCGGCGCGAGCCGACCGCCGCGGAGCGGCGACTGAAGGCGCCGGAGTATTCCGGCCAGCGGGTCACCTTCAACTTCCAGGACATCCCGGTCCGCTCGGTCCTGCAGCTGATCGCCGACGTCTCCGAGCTCAACGTGGTGGTCGCCGACAGCGTCCAGGGCAACATCACCCTGCGCCTGGTCAACGTGCCCTGGGACCAGGCGATGGACATCATCCTGCAGGCCAAGGGACTGGACAAGCGCACCCAGGGCAACGTCATCTGGATCGCGCCCCAGCAGGAGATCGCCAACCGCGAGAAGGAACTCGAGGACGCGCGCATCGCCATGGAGGAGCGCGCCGAGCTGATCACCGACTACATCCCGATCAACTTCGGCAACGCCGAGGAGATCGCCAAGCTGCTGACCACCGAGAGCCAGCAGGCCCAGGGTGGCGGCGGCCAGACCAGCACCGCGGCGCGCGGCTTCCTGTCGCCGCGCGGCAGCGTCTCCTTCGACCGCCGCACCAACACCCTGCTGGTCAACGACATCCCGGCCAAGCTGCAGGAGGTGCGCGAGCTGGTCGCCCTGCTCGACCGCCCGGTGCAGCAGGTCCTGATCGAGTCGCGCATCGTCATCGCCAACGAGAGCTTCGCCCGCGAGCTGGGCGCGCGCTTCGGCATCAGCGGTGCCCGCGAGGACGGCGAGGGCAACATCTTCAGCACCGCCGGCAGCGCCACCGGCACCGACCGGATGAGCGGCGAGGCGATCAACAACCGGATGACCGGGCGCAGCCGCGGCCTGCCGGTGTTCGTGCCCCCGGACAGCGCCGGCGATCCGATCCTGGCGCCCTCGCTCGGCGAGCGGCTGAACTTCAACCTGCCGGTGAGCACGCCGGGCGCCGGCAGCTTCGCGCTCGCCATCCTCGGCGCCGACTACCTGCTCGACCTCGAGCTGTCCGCCCTGCAGGCCGAGGGTCGTGGCGAGGTGGTCTCCAACCCCCGCGTGATTACCGCCAACCAGCAGGAGGCCGTGATCAAGCAGGGCCGCGAGGAGGGTTACCAGACCACCCAGGTGGCCGGCGGCGTGGTCCAGACCACGGTCAACTTCAAGGAGATCCTGCTGGAGCTGCGGGTCACGCCGACGATCACCAACGATGGCCGCGTGTTCCTGGCCCTCAACGTCAAGAAGGACGAGGTCGCCGAGCGCATCCAGACCCCGCAGGGCACAATCCCGTCGATCACCAAGCGCGAGATCAACACCGCGGTGCTGGTCCAGAACGGCGAGACCGTCGTGCTCGGTGGCGTCTACGAGATCTCTTCGGAGGAATCCCTTCAGAAGGTTCCGCTGCTCGGCGACGTGCCGGTCCTCGGCAACCTGTTCCGCAACAAGAACCGCCGGATGTCGAAGGCAGAGCTGCTGATCTTCGTCACGCCGAAACTGCTGCGCGAGACGCTGCAGTAACCGCGCCCGGAATTCCCAGACATGTTCAAAGCAAGCTTGGAGAACAAGATGATCCGCGCCCTGCAACGGCTCGTTCCCCTCCTCGGCAGCCTGGCGCTGGTCGCCTGTGGCGGCGGCGGCAGTGACTCCGGTGGTGCCATCCAGCCGCCGCAGACCGTCAGCGTCGCCGTCTCCAGCAGCCAGTCCACCCTGGGTGTCAACTCGTTGTCCGACATCGTCGTCAACGTCACCCGCCGCGGCACCGGGGTGCCGGACGGCACCGTGGTCAGCCTCAGCGTCGACAACCCGGCGCTCGGCCAGGTCGGCGCCGCCAGCGGCGACAACCAGGCCTTCAACAACAGCGCCCAGGCGGCCACCGCCGGCGGCGTCGCCCGGTTCCGGTTCAAGAGCACCCGCCAGACCGGCACCGTGGTGGTGCGCGCGTCGGTCAACGACCCGCAGACGCCGTCCGTGAACATCACCGGGCAGACCAGCATCAGCCTGAACGGCGGCCCCAGCAACGACAACCGGCTGACCATGGTCGCCGACCGCACCCAGATCCCGATCAACCTCGAGGGCGTGCCGCCGAGCTGCCGCGGCTACCCCTATCAGGCCGAGGTCGTGGTGACCTGGCGCAACCTGCGCGGCGAGCTGGTCACCCTGCCGGTCGACGACGACGCCATGCGCGCCTCCTGGACCTCGGCCGCCAACGTCGGCGCCCTGGGCATCCCGGACGACCCGGAAACCACGGACATCAACGAATGCGAGCTGTTCCTGGCGTCCACCGGGCTGGCCCTGAACGCCGGTCGCGCCACCGTGTTCGCACGGTCCCTGGGCTTCCAGGGCACCGGCACCCTGACCGTCGGCGTCCGCGACCTCGACACCGGCGAGGACCTCAGCGCCGAGATGGAGTTCACCATGATCTCCGGCGTGCCCAACATGCCGGCCTCCCTGGACATCGTGCCGCAGGGATCCGCCTCCTACGTGCAGACCGACCGCGCCGTGCGCGTGTTCGTCAACGACGGCGCCGGCAGCCCGGTGCCGAACCCGGAGCAGGGCGGCGTCGCCTGGAACAACGTCCGCCTGGAGATCCTCAATCCCCAGGGCGAGCGCCTGCGCACCACCAGTGCCTCCGGCGCGACCCAGGAAGGCACCGTGGTGAACACCCGTACCGCCAACGGCATCGCCAGCGCGATCTTCATCTCCTCGACGCGCGAGGGCCCGGTGACGCTGCGCGCAACCGCCGACCGCGCCGACAACAACATCGACAACGGCATCCAGAACGCGGTGACCGCCGAGAACACCATCGTGGTCTCCGACGGCCAGCTGTTCAGCCTGACCATCACCAGTCCGTTCATCGACTCGCTGTTCGTCAACGAGTCGGACTTCGGTGGCGCCCCGGACGGTAGCTACAGCGTGATCATGAGCGCGGTCGCCACCGACCGCCTCGGCAACCCGGTTCGTCCCGGCACCGTGATTGACTTCGGCCTGATCGACGCGCCCATCCAGGGGGCGCCCGACGGCGGCTCCGGCCCGTTCGCGATCTCCGGCGGCAATGGCGATCCGCAGGAGGGCGGCACCCTGTTCACCGCCGCCAACGGCGCCTTCACCACCGCTGGCGGCGGCGCCGGTCCCGGCGATGCCCTGGTGCTGTTCGGGCGTAGCGTCGCCGGCAACCGCGACCTGGAGATGGCGCGGGTGATCCAGAGCGTGACCGGTCCGGGCAGCCTGACCGTGACCCGCCGGTTCAACCTCAACGACGACACCGGCGGCAGCGTCAACAACGGCGGCGTCATCCCGTACGCGATCGGCCGCGCGACCATCGGCAACATCGGCCAGAGCGCCGCCACCAACGACCTTGGCGTGGCGACCACCCTGATGACCTACCCGGTCTCGCGCCTGGGCGCCAGCGTCATCGTCTGGGCGCAGGGCAACGGCCGCGTGGTGGCCGGCGAGCCGAAGACCGTCGCCGACGTCGAGCTGACCGCCTATCCGGCGGCCGGTCCGGCAAACCTCGTGGCGGTGCCGGAGGTGATCAGCGCCAACACCCCGGCCCAGGTCACGGTCTGCCTGAGCGACGCCAACGACGTGCCGGTCCGCGGCGCCAGCATCGGCTTCGCGTTCCAGGCCCTGGGCGGCGGCACCGGCACCGCGAACGGTGCGGCGTCGGGCACGGTCGGACCGACCCAGGCGAACGGCTGCGTCGCCGTGGCGGTGTCGACGCTCGGCATCGACGCGGGCTCCGGCCAGCCGGCGCTGGTGTTCTTCGCGTTCGGCGCCCAGGCGGTGGTCGAGATCGAGGGCGGCAACGAGCCGGAGCCGCCGAGCCCGGCGGTCAACCTGGTGATCAACATCGAGGGCACCGGTACCGGCAACGTGGCGATCAGCAGCAGCTCGACCGGCTTCTCGCCGTCGCGCCCGGGTGGCAACGCCTCGTGCCTGTACGACGATGCCCCGTGCACGATCGGCATGACCCAGGGGGCGACCGCGGGACTGACCGCGCAGCCGACCGGCGGGTCCGTGTTCGTCGCGTGGAGCGGCGACTGCACCGGCACCAACGTCGCCACCTCGGTGGTGATGAGCTCGCCGCGCACCTGCACGGCGACCTTCAACGCGCCCTGATCCCAAGCAGGCGCCTGATCGGGATGCCCGGCTCCGGCCGGGCATCTTCGTTTCCGGGGCGTGACGGCGGCCGTGCCCCCGCCGAATGCCGCTACCATTCCCGGGTCCCGCGCACGGGCGGGCGACGCGACGGAGTGGGCCGATGCCGCTGCACACCAAGATGCTGATCGGATTCCTGGTCGGCCTGTTCGGCGGCATCGCCGCCTACACCCTGGCGGCGGACGCTCCCTGGCTGAATGCCCTGATCGACTGGGTCACCTACCCGGCCGGGCAGATCTTCCTGCGCCTGCTGTTCATGCTGGTGGTGCCCCTGGTGTTCTCGGCGCTGGTGCTGGGCGTGATCGAGATCGGCGACGTCAAGTCGCTGGGCCGGATCGGCGGCCGGACGCTGCTGTGGATCCTGCTGGTCACCGCATTGGCTGCGCTGATCGGCCTGGTCGCCGTCAACCTCCTGCAACCCGGACGCGGCCTGCCGCCCGAGGTCGCCCAGTCGCTCATGGAGCAGGGCTCCATGCAGGCCTCCGACATCGCCGCCCGCGGGGAGAGCGTGCGCGCCAGCGACCTGCTGCTGAACATGGTGCCGCGCAGCGTGGTCGACGCCGCTGCGCGCAACGACCTGATCGGCCTGATCCTGTTCGCCCTGCTGGTGGGCCTGGCCGCTGCGGTGATCCGCAGCCCCGCCACGGAGGCGTTCCGCCATACCGTGCAGGGGCTGTACGAGATCAGCCTGAAGCTGATCGAGTGGGTGATCCGGCTCGCCCCCTACGCGGTCGCGGCGCTGCTGTTCACGATCACCGCCCGGCTCGGCTGGGACGTGCTGGCGCAACTCGCCCGCTACGTCGGTACCGTGGTGCTCGCGCTCGCCGTGCACATGTTCGTGGTCTTCCCGATCCTGCTGCGCACCCTGGGCGGTGTGTCGCCGCTGTGGTTCTTCAGGCAGATCCAGCCGGTCATGCTGACCGCGTTCTCCACCTCCTCGAGCAGCGCCACCCTGCCGACCACGCTGAAGGCCGCCGAGGAGCGCCTGGGGGCGCCGCGGCACGTGGCGCGCTTCGTGTGCACGCTGGGCGCCACCGCAAACATGAACGGCACCGCGCTGTTCGAGGGCGTCACGGTCCTGTTCCTGGCGCAGTTCTTCGGCGTCGAGCTGACCCTGCTCCAGCAGCTCCTGGTCCTGGTCCTGTGCATCCTGGGCAGCGTCGGCGCAGCCGGCGTGCCGGGCGGCTCGTTGCCGGTGATCGCCATGATCCTTGCGATGTTCGGCATACCGCCCGAGGGCATCGGTCTGATCCTCGGCGTCGACCGCTTCCTCGACATGTGCCGGACCACGGTGAACGTCGGGGGCGACCTGGTCGGCACCATGGTCATCGCCCGGGGCGAGTCGGCCAGCGGCGGCGACGTCGCCACGGTGCCCCGGGGCGGACCGCCGCCGGGTTGAGGCGTGTCCGGTCGCCTGGTCCTCGTGGTGCTGGCCGGCGTGCTGCCGGCGGTCGCCCAGGCCCTGGACGGATCACCGCCCTGGCGGATCTGGGCGGATCCGCTGGCGCTGGCCATCGATCGCGACGACCACGCGGTGGTGCTGAGGTCCAGCTTCAGCCCGGAGCCGTGCGTGTACGACGCCGCCGGCCGGGTGCTGCCGGGCCATCTCGACTGCCGCTACGACCATCTGTACCGGCCGCTGGCGCGGCACCGCTACCTGCGCCAGCAGGGATCCGAACTCGTCCTCGCCGAGGAGGCGGGCGCAGGCGCGCTGGTCCGCGTCTGGATGACCACCGGCGACGGCTTCAGCGGCGATTTCCCGGCCGACCTGCGCCTGCGCATCCGGCTCGACGGCAACCCCATCCCCTACGTCGACCTGCCGGTCCGGCAATGGTTCGACGGCAGCGCCTGGCCATTCCTGCCACCCCTGGTCGGCGACCGCCATAGCGGTGCAGGCGCCGGCTTCGCCTACCTGCCGATCGCGTTCCGTTCCGGTATGGAGGTCACCCTGGCCGGGCCGGCGGCGAGCATCGACCAGGCGCGGATCTGGTACCAGTTCACCGTCGTCCGGGCCGGGAGGACGGCGGCCGCGGTGGCCAGCGGCCTGCCCGCCGACCTGGAGGACTGGCGCCGGTTCATGGCGACCGAGCCGGGACGGTATCCGTGGCCGCAGGCGCCGGAGTGGACCTCGACGCGGGTCACGCTGCCGGTCGGCGCCGAGGCGGACCTGGGCAAGCGTTCCGGCAGCGGTGCCCTGCTCGCGTTGCGGCTGCGGCCGGACCCGCCCGGGGCCTGGCAGGACCTGCGCCTGGCGGTCACCGTCGACGGCGAGCAGCGCATCGACCTGCCCCTGACGCGCGTGTTCGGCAGCGACACGCAACAGCCCGGTCCGGTGCGCAGCCTGCTGATCGGTGAGGACGACCACGGCTTCGGCTACCTGTACCTGCCGCAGCCGTTCCATGAGCATGTGAGCCTGCGGCTGGCCAACCCCGGTCCGCTCGCGGTGGCCGTCGACGCCGAACTGGCCTGGTCGGCGGCGCCGGCGCCGGAGGGCGCCCTGCCCCTGTCCGCGCTGGCCCTCGGACAGTGCCTGGCGGGCGGCCGGCACGACCCCGATGCCGCGCTGCTGCGCCGGCAGGGCAGGGGGCGCTGGGTGGCCCTGCTGGTCGACCAGCGAAACCAGGCCGAGGACGACGCCAACTACCTCGAGGGCGACGAACGGCTGTACCTGGACGGCTCGCCCCATCCGGTGTGGCATGGCACCGGCGTCGAGGACTTCTTCAACGGCGGCTTCTACTTCGATCGCGGCGGCTACGGCCACCGCCACGCCCTGGCGTTGTCGGGCGCGCCCTGGCACCGGCTCGTGGCGGGCGTGCCGGTGCGCTCGCGCATGTACCGCCTGAACCTGCTCGACGCCGTGCCGTTCCAGGCCGGCCTGGACCTGCGCGCGGAACGCGGCGCCTATGGCGACCAGGCGATGTGCGTCGATGGCGTGGCCTGGGCCTACCACGCGCCCGGCGTCGGCCGCGCGGCGGTGGCCAGGCTCGACCTCGCCGACCCGGCAAGCGTGGCGGCCGCGGACTACCAGGCGCCGGCGGGCGCAACCTGCGCGCCGCTGGACGCGGCATTCGCCGACGAGCCGCCGACCCGCCATGTCGGCCGGGTCTGCACCTTCACCGGCGGCGCGTCGCGCTTCCGCTTCGCCTTGGGGCAGCCCGGCCAATCGTTCTGGCTGCGTCGGCGCTTCGACGGCATGAACGGCGGGCAGGCTGCCACGGTGCTGCTTGACGAGCAGCCGGTGGCACGCATCCCGTTCGCCATGGCGAACCCGCATCGTCGCTGGCAGGAGGTCGAGGTGCCGCTGGACCTGCCGCCGCGGCCGGCGGGCGCGACGCTCGACCTGCGCGTGGTCCCGGACGACCCGCACGCGCCGTTCCGCGAAGCGCGGTATGTGTTGCTGGCGCGGGCGGGCGATGCCCTGTTCGATGCGGACTTCGAACCGGGCGGTTGAACGGCCGCACCGCGGTTGCCGTGCATCCCGGCGGGAGGCGAGAACGGATCAGAAGCCGTCCGCGAAGATCAGGTCGGCACCAGCGACGACGCGCAGCGCCCCGGGCCGGTGCACCAGCGCCTGGGCGAGGTCGCCGGGGGCGATCGCGCCGTCGCCGTCGACGTCGATGTACAGCGAGCCGTACAGATCGTAACGGCCGGGTGGCAGCGAGGCGGGGAGGACGAACAGCCGGCTGCGCGAGGCCGGCCCGGGGGGCAGGGACACCGGGGCGTCGTTGGCCGGGTCGTCGATGAACGGACCGGGCGGCGAACGCAGGCTGGCGCCGAGCAGCACCAGGCCGTGGCCGGTGGCGGCCAGGTTGCGCGCCCGGTAGCGGATTTCCAGCGTGTCGCCCGGCCGCAGGGTGCGCGGCGCGCCGTCCAGGTCGTCGAGCGCCAGCACGCGGCTGGGCGTCGCCGTGCGCAGGCCGGTGCCGCCGCCGTTGCCGTTGTAGTAGTGGTCGAGCTGCCATCGCCAGCTGCGCAGGTGCGGCGCCAGCGACCAGCGCTGGGTGCCCCACTGGCTCATGCCCCGGCCGTGCCCGAAGCAGTCGCGGTCGGTGCCCACCGGATCGGCCAGGCAGGGCCAGCCGGCGGCCGGCGAGCCGGCGAAGCCGTTGCCGCAGGACAGGTCGACGTTGGCGCAACTCTGGGTGCCGAGCAGACAGTTGTTCTCCGCCGAGTACTCGCTGCGGAACACCGCCTGGTTGCGGACCAGCATCAGCCCGGCGGTGGCGGCCACCGCCTGGTCGGTGGCGGTCGAAGTGTCGGCGTCGTTGACCTGGCAGCAGGCCGACGAGCACAGGTCGAAGGGCCGGCCGGGCACCGGGTTGAGCGCGTGCCAGGCACCGTAGCTGCGGTAGGCGACGGCGCCGGCGCGCAGCGACTGGCCGTTCCAGGAAGCGATCCACTCGTCGTTGAGGCCGCGCCTGACGTAGGTTTCCAGGTCGAACACGCACACGTGGCTGCAACTTCCGGTGCAGCAGGTGGCGCTGCAGGCGGCATTGCCGTAGCCGACCCGCACGCTGGCGGGGGGCTCGTCGCCCTGCCCGGCAGGCGCCGTCCCGGTGCCGGCGGGGGGCGGTGCCGGCATCGGGCCGGTCCAGGGCAGTTGCGCGGCACCGGCACCGGCAAGGTGCCGGTGCCCCGCGTCCTCCTGCCAGCCGGCATCGAGATCGACCAGCAGGTGCAGGTCGGCGCCGGCCGCGAGCGCGATCGCGCGCTCGCTGCGCCGGCCCCCGGGGGCCTCCACGACCAGCAGGTCGCGGCGCAGGGGCCCATGCTCCGGACCCGAGGGCGCCGGCAGACGGAAGCCGCCGTCGCTGCCGGTGACGGTCCGGGCACCGCCGGCGAGCCGCACCGTGGCGCCTGCGACGGGGCGCAAGGTCTGCGGGTCGATGACGTGGCCGGTCAGCGTGTCAGGCTCGCCCGGCGCCGGCGGTTCGTCTTCCGGAGCCAGCCACAGCGTCCAGGGGACGGTCGGCGTGCCCGGCTCCATCAGCAGCCACAGCGGCCGGTGGCCCGGGTGCATGACCAGCACCGCCGCCGGTTCGGCCAGGACCAGCCGGGTCCGGCCCTGCGTCAGTTGCAGGCGCCTGGCGCGCGCGCCGGCCTGTTCGAGGGCCGCCGCCAGGGCGCTGCGGGTGGTCGACGGCCCCTGCGCCGGCGCCAGCAGGAGCGAGGCGTCGAGACCGACGCCGGTGCGGGCATCGCGGACCACCAGGTCGATCGCGACAGCCGGACCCGCCAGCACGACCAGGATGCCGGACAGGAGCCGGGCCGCTCGCCCGCCCCGGAGCCATCGATACTTCGCCATGCCGCCCCTCCCGACGGGTTGCCCAGGCGAGTCTAGCCTTGCCCGGAGAGCGCATTCCGGCGCACCGGTCACACAAGGAACGCGTCCCGGCTTGGGCTGTCGGCCCGGGTCGGCGACAATGGCCGCCCCCAATGCCGCCGCCGCGGCCAGGAGCCGATCCCGATGCCCAGCCGACGCGACCTCGCCAATGCCGTCCGCGCCCTCGCCATGGATGCCGTGGAGGCGGCCAGGTCCGGCCATCCCGGCATGCCGATGGGCATGGCCGACATCGCCGAGGTGCTGTGGAACGACTTCCTGCGCCACGATCCCGGCGAACCCTCGTGGCCCGACCGCGACCGTTTCGTGGTCTCCAACGGCCATGGCTCGATGCTGGTGTATGCCCTGCTGCACCTGTCGGGCTACGACCTGCCCTTGCAGGAACTGCGCAACTTCAGGCAGTTGCACAGCAAGACCCCCGGCCATCCGGAGGCGCACGAGACGCCGGGCGTGGAGACCACCACCGGCCCGCTCGGCCAGGGCCTGGCCAACGCGGTCGGCATGGCCCTGGCCGAGAAGCTGCTGGCGGCGCGCTACAACCGCCCGGAGCACGCCATCGTCGACCACTACACCTGGGTGTTCCTGGGCGACGGCTGCCTGATGGAGGGCATCTCGCACGAGGTCGCCTCGCTGGCCGGCACCCTGAAGCTCGGCAAGCTGATCGCCTTCTACGACGACAACGGCATCTCCATCGACGGCGACGTCCGCGGCTGGTTCACCGACGAGACGGTCAAGCGCTTCGAGTCCTACGGCTGGCAGGTGATCCCCGAGATCGACGGCCACAACCCCGAGGCGATCAAGGCGGCGATCGTCTCGGCCCAGGCCCAGGACGAGCGGCCGACCCTGATCTGCTGCCGGACCGTGATCGGCTACGGCGCCCCGACCAAGGCGGGCAAGGAAAGCTCGCACGGCGCGCCGCTGGGCGCCGAGGAGGTCGCCGGCGCGCGCCAGGCCCTGGGCTGGCCGCACCCGCCGTTCGAGGTGCCGGGCGAGATCCGCGCCGCCTGGGACGCGCGCCTGGCCGGCGGCATGCGCAGCAAGGAATGGCACCGCCAGTTCGAGGCTTACGCACGGGTCTATCCCGAGCTGGCCGCGGAGCTGCGCAGGCGCCTGGCAGGCGAGCTGCCCGCGGACTTCGCCGAGCGAGCACAGGCGTTCGTCGCCGACGTCCAGGCCCGGCTGCCCGAGGTCGCCTCGCGCAAGGCCAGCCAGCAGGCGATCGAGGCGCTGGCGCCGCTGCTGCCCGAGCTGATCGGCGGCTCCGCCGACCTCGCCCACAGCAACCTCACGCTCTGGAAGGGGGCGGTCGACGTCAACGCCGATCCGGCGCGCGGCAACTACGTCTACTACGGGGTGCGCGAGTTCGGCATGACCGCGATCGCCAACGGTCTCGCCCTGCACGGCGGCTTCATCCCCTACGACGCCACCTTCCTGGTGTTCTCGGACTACGCGCGCAATGCCGTGCGCATGAGCGCGCTGATTCCGGCGCCGGCGATCCACGTCTACACCCACGACTCGATCGGCCTGGGCGAGGACGGCCCCACCCACCAGCCGGTCGAGCACCTGCCGTCGCTGCGCTGCATCCCCGGCAACGAGGTCTGGCGGCCGGCCGACGCGGTCGAGAGCGCGATCGCCTGGCGGCGCGCCATCGAGCGCCGCGACGGTCCGACCTGCCTGGTGTTCTCGCGCCAGAACCTGGTCTGCCAGCCGCGCGATGCCGACACCCTGGCCGCCGCTGCCCGGGGCGGCTACATCCTGTCCGAGCCCGGCAACGCCCGTGTCGAGGCGATCGTCATCGCCACCGGCTCCGAGGTCGAGCTGGCGATGGCGGCCGCCCGCGCGCTGGACGGCGAGCTGGGCGTGCGGGTGGTGTCGATGCCCTGCACCAGCGTGTTCGAGAGCCAGCCACTGGAGTACCGGGAGGGCGTGCTGCCGTCGTGGTGCCGGGCCCGGGTGGCCGTCGAGGCCGCGCACCCCGATGGCTGGTGGCGCTACGTCGGTCTCGACGGCGAGGTCATCGGCATGGACCGCTTCGGCGCCTCGGCGCCGGCGGCGCAGCTGTTCGAGCACTTCGGCATCACGGTCGACGCCGTGGTCGCGGCACTGCGCCGCGTCGCCGCGCCAGCGGGGCGCTGAGCATGGCCGCGGCCCGCGTCGTGGCGCCGGCGCTGGCGCTGGCCCTGGCGACCTCGGTGGCCGGCTGCTGGGGCGGTGGTGCCGAGGTGCGCAACAGCACCCGCTCGACCACGGTCGGCCAGGAGCTGATCGACCTGGAGCGCGCCCACGGGCAGGGCCTGCTCGACCAGCGCGAGTACGAGCGCCAGCGTCGCCGCATCCTGCGGCGCCGGGACTGACGCGCGGCCCGCCGCGGGCGGGACGGGGAGGGCGGCCGCGGCGGGCGAGGCTTGCGGCCAGGCAGCCGCCAGCTGGCCGTGCCTTCCGGGCCGCGGGCCGGTCGCAATCAGCCCTGCGGCGCCTGGTCCTCGAGCGCCGGCGCGTCGCGGCCGCAGCGCAGGTTGGCCGGCACCGCGATGTCGATCAGCTTGGGCCGCGGCAGGTCGAGCGCCGCCATCAGGGCGACGTACTGCTCGCGCGACTTGCCGGCGATGCGCGGGTTGTGGCGCTTCTCCTCGCCGATGCTGGAGCAGGTCTCGCCCTTGTAGTCGTGCGCGGGGTAGACCAGGGTCCGGTCGGGCAGGGCGAACAGCACCTGCGTGATCGAGTCGTAGGAGCGTCCGGCGTCGCCGTTCTGGAAGTCGGTGCGGCCGGTGCCGCGGATCAGCAGCACGTCGCCGGTGAACACCGCGCGCGGCCGCTGCGGGTCGAGCAGGAAGCTGAACGACTCGTCGGTGTGCCCGGGCGTGTACAGCGCCTTCAGGCGGATCCCGTCGACATCGAGCACCTCGTCCTCGCGCACGCGTTCGCTGATGCACTCCGCACGCGTGTGCTCGCCCATCACCGTGGCGCAGCCGGTGGCGTCGCGCAGGTCGCCCAGGGCGGTGACGTGGTCGGCGTGGGTGTGGGTGTCGATGGCGCGGACCAGGCGCAGCTCCAGCTGCTCGACCAGCCGCAGGTACTGGGCCAGGTTGGCCTTGCACGGGTCGATGATCAGGGCCTCGCGACCGGGGCCGGAAGCCAGCAGGTAGGTCCAGGTGCTGGAGGTGGCATCGAAGAGCTGGCGAAACAGCATGACGGGACTCCTTGGCGGGGCGCCGGCGCCGCCCGGTCGACGCCGGTCAGGGCGCGCAGTAGATGGCGTGCAGGGTGGCGATGAGCGCGTGCACGGGGCCGTCGGCCAGGCGGTAGTAGATGGTCTGGGCCTCGCGCCGGGTCAGCACCAGCCCTTCCTCGCGCAGCACCGCAAGGTGCTGGGACAACGCCGACTGGCTCAGCTCGACGCGGGCGTTGATCTCGCCGACGCTGAGCTCGCCGCCGACCAGCAGGCACAGGATCAGCAGGCGGCGGTCGTTGGCCAGCGCCTTCAGCAGGCGCGCGGCGTCGGCGGCATGGGCGCGCATCGCCTCCGGATCGGGCAGGGGCGGCGGCACGGCGGCGGCGCCGGCGACCGGGCTCATGGGCGCACCACCGGCAGGCCCGCCTCGACCCAGGCCTGGATGCCGCCGGCGATCGAGCGCACGTCGGAGAAGCCCATGGCGGCAAGGCTCTGCGCCGCCAGCGCGGCACGTCCGCCGGAACGGCAGTACAGCAGCACCGGACGGCCGCGGTCGGCCAGGGCCGGCGCCGTGGCGCAGGCCATCGCCGGATGGGCGTCGACCTGGAACTCGAGCACGCCGCGCGGCAGGTTGATGGCGCCGGGCAGATGGCCGTCCTGGAACTCGCCGGGTTCGCGCACGTCGATCAGGACCGACCCCGGGCGCACGCTGGCGCAGTCGGCGGGCGCGATCTCGCGGATCGCGGACCTCGCTGCGGCGACCAGTTCTGGGGCAGTAACGGGCATGGAAGGGGTCCCTTGACTTTGACTTAGGTGACGCTAATATAAGCCACAGCTAATCCAATGGCAACCCGGTACCCCGGGTCGGGAGGTGGCAGATGGCGCATATCGTGGTGCTGGGCGCCGGCGTCGGCGGCATGAGCGCAGCCTATGAGCTGCGCAAGGCCCTCGGCAAGGACCATCGGATCACGGTCCTCGCCGAGTCCGACCGCTTCTCGTTCACGCCCTCCAACCCGTGGGTGGCGGTCGGCTGGCGCACCGCCGACGCGGTCAAGGTCGGGATCGCCGCCCCCCTGGCCCGCCACGACATCGCCCTCAGCACGGTCGGCGCCCGGCGGGTGGACCCGGCCGGCAACCAGGTGCTGCTGCGCGACGGCAGCGCCATCGGCTACGACTTCCTGGTGATCGCCACCGGTCCGCGGCTGGCCTTCGAGGAGGTGCCGGGACTGGGTCCGGACGCGCACAGCCATTCGATCTGCACCACCGGGCATGCGCAGTCCGCCTGGCAGGACTACCAGCGCTTCGTGCAGGACCCCGGCCCGGTGGTGGTCGGCGCCGCCGCGGGCGTGAGCTGTTTCGGACCGGCCTACGAGTACGCGATGATCCTGGACACCGACCTGCGCAGGCGCCGGATCCGGGACCGCGTGCCGATCACCTACATCACCTCCGAGCCGTGGCTCGGCCACATGGGGCTGGGCGGCGTCGGCGATTCCCGGGGACTGCTCGAGCACCAGTTCCGGCAGCGCCACATCCAGTGGATCGCCAATGCCCGCGTCACCGCGGTCGATGCCGAAGCCGTCCACTACGAGCAGCTCGACGAGCAGGGGACGCTGGTCCGCCAGGGCAGCATCCCGGCCGTCTTCCGCATGATCATGCCGCCGTTCACCGGCGTGGCGGCCGTGCGCGAGGCGCCGGGCCTGGGCAATCCGCGGGGTTTCGTGCCGATCGACGGCCACCAGCGCCATCCCGACTTCCACAACATCTACGCCGCCGGCGTCTGCGTCGCGATCCCGCCGGTCGAGCCCACTCCGGTCGCCACCGGCGCGCCCAAGACCGGCTACATGATCGAGTCAATGGTGTCCGCCCTGTGCGAGAACATCCGCCTGGAGCTCGCCGGGCAGGCGCCGGCGGCCCGGGCCACCTGGAACGCGATCTGCCTGGCAGACATGGGCGACACCGGCGCCGCCTTCGTGGCCTTGCCGCAGATGCCGCCCCGCAACGTCACCTGGGCGAAGGTCGGCAAGTGGGTGCACCTGGCCAAGATCGCCTTCGAGAAGTACTTCCTGCGCAAGATCCGCACGGGCAACGTCGAGCCGGTGTACGAGAAATACGTGATGAAGGCGCTGGGCATCTTCCGCCTCAAGTCCTGACCGCGGCCACCCCACAGCAAGGAGAGCCTCATGAACCTCGACCGCGCCATCTTCGCCTTCGCCGGCGTGATGATCCTGGCCAGCGTCGCGCTGGTGCACTTCGTGTCGCCCTGGTGGCTGCTGCTGACCGCCTTCGTGGGCGTGAACCTGCTGCAGTCGGCGTTCACCGGGTTCTGCCCCGCGGCCCGGATCCTCGCCGCGTTCGGCGTGCGCCCCGGATGCGCTTTCCGGTGAGCGGCGTCGCCGTCCTGCCGCCGCCGCGCCTCTGGCTGTCCGTGGCCGTCGCGCTGCTCGCCGCCTGTTCGCATCCCACCGAGCCGCCGCAGCCGATCGCGCAGGCGCCGGACCTGGAGACGGTCGAGGTGCAGGCGGTCGCCGCGCCGCGCGAGCGGGTCTGGGACGGCGTGGTCGAGGCCGTCCACCAGGCGACGCTCTCGGCGCAGACCCGTGGCCGGGTGCTGGAGCTGCCGTTCGACGTCAACGACTACGTCGAGGCCGGGGCCGTGGTGGTGCGCTTCACCGACGTCGAGCAGCGCAGCGGCGCGCGCCAGGCGCAGGCCGCCCTGGCCGCGGCCCAGGCGGCGTTCACCGAGGCGCAGGCCGAGCACGGCCGCATCGCCGAGGTCTACGAACGCCGGCTGGTCGCGCGCAGCCAGCTCGACCAGGCCACCGCCCGGCGCGACGCCGCGCGCGCCCAGCTCGAGTCCGCCCGGGCCGCGGTCCGGGAGGCGGGCGAGCAGGTCGACTACACGGTGATCCGCGCGCCCTATTCGGGCATCCTCACCGAACGCCACGTCGAGGTCGGTGAATCGGTGCAGCCGGGGCAACCCCTGGTCTCCGGACTGTCCCTGGACCGCCTGAGGATCCGCGTCGAGGTGCCGCAGAGCGATGTCACCGCCGTCCGGGAGCGGGGCCAGGCCTGGGTGCTGCTCGACGACGATCGCCGGGTCGAGGCCGAGCGCGTGGTGGTGTTTCCCTACGCGGACCCGGGCAGCCACAGCTTCCGGGTCCGCGTCGAGCTGCCGGAGGCGCAGACCGGCCTGCACCCGGGGATGATCGCCAAGGTGGCGTTCGCCCTCGCCGAGGGTGAGCGCCTGCAGGTGCCGGTACGGTCGCTGGTCAGGCGCAGCGAGGTGGTCGCGGTCTACGTGGTCGGCGACGATGGCGTGGCCCTGCGCCAGGTGCGCGTCGGCCATCGCCGCGGCGAACAGGTCGAGGTCCTGGCCGGCCTGGTGCGCGGCGAGCGGGTCGCCGCGGACCCGCAGCACGCGCTCGCCTGGCTGGCCCGCCAGCGCGGGTCGACGCGATGACGCCGGCCGCCATGGGCATCTCGGGGCGGCTCGCGCGCGCCTTCCAGGACAACCCGCTGACCCCGGTCCTGGCGGTGGCCGGCCTGCTGCTCGGCCTGCTGGCGGTGCTGGTCACGCCGCGCGAGGAAGAGCCGCAGATCGACGTCACCATGGCCAACGTGTTCGTGCCGTTCCCCGGCGCACCGGCCGGCGACGTCGAGAACCTGGTGAGCTTCCCGCTCGAGCAGGCCCTGTCGGAGATCGAGGGCGTCAAGCACGTCCATTCGACCAGCCGCCCAGGCGCCGCCGTGATCACCGTCGAATTCAAGGTCGGCGTGCCGCGCCAGGAGGCGGTGGTGCGCCTGTACAACCAGGTGTATTCGAACGCCGACTGGCTGCCTCCGGGCCTCGGCGTCGGCCAGCCCCTGGTGCGGCCGATGGGCATCGACGATGTCCCGGTGATGGCGCTCACGCTGTGGACCGACGACCCCGGGCGCGGCGCCACCGAGCTGGCCGAGGTCGCGCACAGCCTGGAGACCGAGCTCAAGCGCATCCGCGGAACCCGCGACGTCTATACCCTCGGCGCGCCGGACCGGGCCGTGCTGGTCGAGCTCGACGCCACCCGCCTGGCCGCCTACGGCATGGCGGTGGAGGATCTCGCGACGGCGCTGGCGGCCAGCAACATCGCCGTCCATGCCGGGGAGCGCACCGGCCCCTCGGGCAGCGTGCCGGTCACCGCCGGCACCTGGCTGGCCGATGCCCAGGAAGTCGCCGGCCTGGTGATCGGGCTGCGCGACGGTCGTCCGCTGTACCTGTCCGACGTCGCCGCGATCCGGCGGGGCGCCGACCTGCCGCGACGCTACGTCTGGCACATGGCCGGCGCCGGCGCCGGCGCGGACGGGCCGCTTGCCGGCCAGGCGCCGGCGGTGACCCTCGCCATCGCCAAGCAGCCCGGCAGCAACGCCGCCGACATCACCGCGGCGGTGCGCGCGCGCCTTGACGACCTGCGCCGCACCGTGCTGCCCGAGGGCGTCGAGGTCGAGGTCACCCGCGACTACGGCCGGACCGCGACCGACAAGGCCAACACCCTGATCAGCAAGCTGGTGTTCGCGACCTCCGCCGTGGTCCTCCTGGTCCTGGCCGCGCTCGGCTGGCGCGAGGCGGTCGTGGTCGGCGCCGCCGTGGTGCTGACGCTGGCGCTGACCCTGTTCGCGTCCTGGGCGATGGGGTTCACCCTGAACCGGGTGTCGCTGTTCGCGCTGATCTTCGCGATCGGCATCCTGGTCGACGACGCCATCGTCGTGGTCGAGAACATCCACCGGCACCTGGCCCGCGGCGGGTCCTTGCTGCAGGCGATCCCGCCGGCGGTCGACGAGGTCGGCAGCCCGACCATCCTGGCAACCTTCACTGTGATCGCGGCGTTGCTGCCGATGGCCTTCGTCGGCGGCCTGATGGGACCCTACATGCGGCCGATCCCGATCAACGCCTCGGTCGGCATGCTGATCTCCCTGCTGGTGGCGCTGACGGTCACGCCCTGGCTGGCCGGCAAGCTGCTTTCGCGGCATCTTCCGCCGGCCGCCGGGGCGCATCCGGCCGCCGGCGCCGGCGAGCCGCTGCATGGCCTGGCGGCCCGCCTGCATCCGATGTTCCGGCGCCTGCTCGCGCCGTTCCTGGAGGCCGGGCGGGGCCGCCGCGCCCGGCGTGGCCTGTTCGCCGGCATGGCGGCCCTGGTCGCGCTGGCCCTCGCCCTGGTCGCGGTCCAGTGGGTGGTCATGAAGATGCTGCCGTTCGACAACAAGTCGGAGTTCCAGGTGGTGGTCGACCTGCCCGAGGGCACCGCCCTGGAGCAGACCAACGCCCTGCTGTCGCGGCTCGCGCGCGAGCTGGCGACGGTCCCCGAGGTCACCCATGTGCAGGGCTACGCCGGCACTTCGGCACCGATCAACTTCAACGGACTGGTGCGGCAGTACTACCTGCGCGAGGGCCCGCACGTCGGCGATCTCCAGGTCAACCTGCTCGACCGCCGGCAGCGCAGCCGCAAGAGCCACGACATCGCCCGCGCGGTCAGGCCCGCATTGGCGGCGCTGGGGGCGCAGGCGGGCGCCTCGGTCAAGGTGGTCGAGGTGCCGCCCGGCCCGCCGGTGCTGGCGCCCCTGGTCGCCGAGGTCTACGGTCCCGACCACGACCGCCAGCGCGAGATCGCGCGCGATCTGGCGGCGATGTTCGCCGCCACCCCGGGCATCGTCGACGTCGACAGCACGGTGGAGGCGCCGGCGTCGCGCGAGCTGGTGGTGATCGATCGGGTCCGCGCCGCGCGCCTGGGCGTCAGCCAGCAGCAGGTCGCCCAGACCCTGGCGATGGCGGTGTCCGGGCACGACGCCACCTGGCTGCGCGACGGCGCCTCGAAGTACCCGGTGCCGGTGCGCCTGCGCCTGCCGGCCGGCGACCAGGCCAGCCTGGACCAGCTTCTGGCCCTGCGCGTGCGCGCCCAGGGCGGACAGCTGGTGCCGCTGTCGGAGGTGGTCGAGGTGCGCCGCGTCGACTACGAACCGGCCATCCACCACAAGGACCTGTTGCCGGTGGTCTACGTCACCGCCGACGAGGCCGGCCGCCTGGACAGCCCGCTGTACGGCATGTTCGACCTGGTCGGCCGGATCGGCGGGACCGAGTTCGCCGGCTGGCCGTTGCGGCAGTTCTTCTTCGCCCAGCCGGACACCGTCGATGGCTTCTCGCTGAAGTGGGACGGCGAATGGCAGATCACCTTCGAGACCTTCCGCGACATGGGCATGGCCTATGCCGTGGGACTGCTGCTGATCTACCTGCTGGTGGTCGCGCAGTTCCGCAGCTACCTGGTGCCCCTGGTGATCATGGCGCCGATCCCGCTGACCGTGATCGGCGTGCTTCCCGGGCACGCCCTGCTGGGCGCGCAGTTCACCGCCACCTCGATGATCGGCATGATCGCCCTGGCCGGCATCATCGTGCGCAACTCGATCCTCCTGGTCGACTTCGTCAACCAGGCCCTGGCCGACGGCAGGCGCCTGGAGCAGGCGGTGGTCGAGGCCTGCGCCGTGCGCGCGCAGCCGATCGCCCTGACCGCGCTGGCGGCCATGGCCGGCGCCTTCTTCATCCTCGACGACCCGATCTTCAACGGGCTGGCGGTTTCGCTGATCTTCGGCATACTGGTGTCGACCGTGCTCACCCTGGTGGTGATTCCCCTCCTTTATTTCGCGCTGCTGAGGCGGACCGCCGTGGCGCAGGAGTCCAAGGCATGACCCCCAGGGCGATCGCACTCCTGTTGTCCGCCGCGCTGCCGCCAGCCGCCGGGTGCGGCGGGCCGCGGGCTCCGGAGGCGCCTGTGGAGGTGCCGGCCCCGCCCCCGGTCCCGGCCGCGGAGCGGGCGCGCGCCGCGGCGGCGGATTTCTCCGGGCGCCTGCGCACCGCCCTTCGCGACCACATGGCCAGCCAGGGACCGGTTTCCGCGCTGGACTTCTGCCACGACCAGGCGCCGGCCATCGCCGCCGACGTGATGGCGGCGCACGGCGTCCGCATCGGCCGGATCGCGGTGCCCGGACGCGAACGCAATCCCGACAACGCGGCCGTCGACTGGCAGGTGCCGGTGCTCGCGCGCTTCGCCGCCGCGGTGGCCGACGGCGCCGCGCCCGAGGAGCAGGTCGAGCTGGTCGTCGACGGCCTGCCCGACGGGGTCGAGTTGCGCCTGATGCGCGGCATCCGGGTCGAGGCGCCGTGCCAGATCTGTCACGGCGCCGAGCTGGCGCCCGGCATCGCCGGGGCCGTGGACCGCCTGTATCCGGACGACCGCGCCACCGGGTTCCGCGAGGGCGACCTGCGCGGCGCCCTGTGGGTCGAGGTCCCCCGCACCGCAAACCCGCCCTGAGGAGCCCGCGATGAGCGACATCACGCCGATCCGCGTCCGCCTGGAGCAGCAGGAGGACTTCGCCTTCCGCCTGAGCTTTCCGGACACCGACCTGGCCGCCCTGCTGACCGACGAGCCGGCGCCCCTGGGCCATGACGGCGGCCCCAACCCGTCGCGCCTGCTGCTCGCTGCCCTCGGCAACTGCCTGGCCGCCAGCCTGCTGTTCGCGCTGCGCAAGTTCCGCAACGCCCCGGACGGGTCGCTGGTCGCCGAGGCGACGGCGCCGATGCAGCGCAACGCCGATGGCCGCTGGCGCATCCCGCGCGCCGACGTCGAGCTGACCTTGCCCGGCAGTGCCGCCGACTACCAGCAGCTCGACCGCATCCTGGCGCAGTTCGAGGAATTCTGCGTGGTCACCCAGAGCGTCCGCCAGGGCATCGAGGTGGCGGTCAGCGTGCGCGACGGCGACGGCCGCGTCCTGCTCGGCGACCGGAGCTTCGAGGCAGGGGCCTGAGCGCGCGGCGATGACCGGCACCGCCACCACCGTCGCCTGCCCGCACTGCAACGGCATCAACCGGGTGCCGGTCGGGCGCCTGGCCGAGGCGCCGTCCTGCGGCCGTTGCCACCAGCCGTTGTTCACCGGCCGGCCGGTGGCGCTGGACGGCGCCGGTCACGAGGCGCACGTCGGCCGCGCCGGGCTGCCCGTCCTGGTCGATTTCTGGGCGCCCTGGTGCGGGCCCTGCCTGGCGATGGCGCCGCAGTTCGAACGCGCCGCGCAGCTGCTGGAGCCGCGCTTGCGCCTGGCCAAGCTGGACACCCAGGCCGAACCCGGCCTGGCCGCCCGCTACGGGATCCGCAGCATTCCGACCCTGGTCCTGCTGGCCGGCGGGACGGAGCTGGGCCGGCACTCGGGGGCGCTGGCGGCGGCCGACATCGTCGCCTGGGCGAGACAGGCGCTGGCTCGCTGACCCGGCGCCATCGGCGACCGCGAACCGCTGCCAGGGTCCACGCCCCGGCGGCGCGGCCGGCCCGCCGGGCGATCAGTCGGCGAGGACGGCGTCGAGCAGGGCGGCCAGGCGGGCGCCGGCGAGCACCAGCTGGCGTTCCACCACCGGCAGCTGCGCTTCGATGTAGCCGCGGGGCAGGCGGCCCGGCCGGGGCGGATAGATGCCTGCCGATCCGATCAGGCGGCATGAGGCCTCTGCCCAGGCCGCCGGTGCCCGCGGCGACCAGGCGGTGTCGCGGTCCGGCCCGATCGAGGCAAGGCGCGCGCTGCGCGTCCGCCAGGGTTCGCGACCGGCGCGCAGCAGTCCGCCGTCCCAGAGCGCATGCAGGTTGCCGCCCTGGCCCAGGTAGAACAGCTGGAAGGTGTTGCCGCCGCGGTCGTCGGCATGGCCGGCGTGCAGGGGCTGGTGGATGTCGGCGACGAAGTGGACCAGGAACTTCAGGGCCTGGCTGCGCTGCACCGGATCGCGGCCGGTGTCGGCCAGGATCGCGGCCTGTTCGCGGATCGCGGCGACGATGCACCGGCCGCCAGGGCAGTCCCGTTGCGGCCGATGGCGGCAGTCGCCGCGCGGGAAGTTGACGTAGTGCAGGGGCGCGGTCCAGCGCCACTCCGGCAGCCCGCGCATCTCGTCGGCCCAGATCGACACGCCGGCCAGGCTGGCATCGGCCTCGCCGGCCAGCAGCTCGGCGATGCGCGCGCGGGTACCGGGGGCGACCTGCCGGTCGGCGAGATCGGCGACGATGCGATGGCCGTCGGGGCCGAAGGCCTGCGCCGGCACGGTCGTCGCCAGGATGGCGGCGAACAGAAGGGCGAGGACAGGCCAGGACAAGGACATCGGCGGGGGTGGCGGCGGGACCGCGGCCAGTCTAGCGGCATCGCCTGCCGTGCCCGCACCGGCGCTGGGCGGGGTCCGCTGCTGCCCGGTGCGGTCGCTAGCCGGCGCGCGGCTACAGCCAGCCGCGCCGCCTGAAGTACCACAGGGGCAGCACCGCCGACAGCACCATCGCGACCAGCGCGAGCGGGTAGCCGATGGGCCACGACAGCTCGGGCATCGCCTCGAAGTTCATGCCGTAGATGCTGGCGATCAGGGTCGGCGGCAGGAACGCGGCGGCGGCGACCGAGAAGATCTTGATGATGTTGGTCTGCTCGATGTTGATCCGGCCCAGGGTGGCGTCGAGCAGGAACTGCACCTTGTTCGACTGGTAGTTGGCGAAGTCGGCCAGCGAGGCGAGGTCGCGGCCCAGGCTCTTGATGCGCTCGCGCACGCCATGGTCCTTGCCCCAGCCGTTCTCGGGATGGCCGAACCAGGTCAGCAGCCGGATCGTCGAGACCACCGCCTCGCGCAGGCGCGAGGTCAGCTCGCCGCAACGGCCGATGTCCTTGAGCAGTTCCGCCAGCGGCTTGGCCTGATCGACCTCGGTCGGCCGGAACACGTGCGCGGAGATCTGGTCGGCGTCCAGGCTGACCCGTTCAAGGATGTCCGCCTGCCGCGCCACCACGGCCTCGAGCAGGCCGGTGAACACGCCGACCGGCCGCTCGTCCACCAGGCGCGCCTTCTGCACGTGGCCGGCGTAGGTCCGGAACGATTTCGGATCGATGTAGCGCAGGGTGATCAGTTGCCGCTCGCCGAGGATGAAGGTGACCGGCGCGCTGCGCGGCGTGCCGCTCTCGACCTGGGCGACCAGGGTGGCGGTCATGAACAGCGCGCCGCCCTCCTCGTAGAGACGGTTGGACGGCTCGATCTCGTCCATCTCCGCCTGGGTCGGCACCTCCAGACCGAAGCGCTGCTCGACCGCCAGGCGCTCCTCGTCGCTGGGGTCCAGCAGGTCGACCCAGACCAGGTCGGCGTCGTGCAGGGCGGCGATGGTGCCGGCGACCTCGACGCGGCCGTCGCGGGCGATGTAGCTGCTGAGCATCGTCGGGCCTCGCTGGGCAGGGTCGGGATGGCCATTATCGACGCCTGCCGGCCCGCGCGGGGCGGCGGCCGGCGGTCCGGCCGCTGGCCGGGATGGGCTAAAATCACGGTCCTTTGCCCCCAACCGCCGTCACCAGGAGTCCGTACATGCCCGTCAAGGTCGCCATCAACGGCTACGGCCGCATCGGCCGCAACATCCTCCGCGCCCTCTACGAGACCGGCCGTACCGGCGAGATCCAGGTGGTCGCGGTGAACGACCTGGGCGATGCCGAGACCAACGCCCACCTGACCCAGTACGACACCGCGCACGGCAAGTTCCCGGGCACCGTCTCGGTGGCCGGCGGCGACCTGGTGGTCAACGGCGACCGCATCCGGGTCTGCGCCGAGCGCGATCCGGCCAGGCTGCCCTGGCGCGAACTCGGCGTCGACGTGGTGCTGGAGTGCACCGGCCTGTTCACCTCCAAGGCCAAGGCCTCCGCGCACATCGACGCCGGCGCCGGCAAGGTGATCATCTCCGCGCCGGGCGAGAAGGATGTCGACAACACCATCGTCTTCGGTGTCAACCACGACACCCTGAAGGCGTCCGACACGGTCATCTCCAACGCCTCGTGCACCACCAACTGCCTGGCGCCGCTGGCCAAGGTCCTGCACGGCAGCATCGGCATGGTGCACGGGCTGATGACCACCATCCACGCCTACACCAACGACCAGGTGCTGACCGACGTCTTCCACAAGGACCTGCGCCGCGCGCGTTCGGCGACCCAGAGCCAGATCCCGACCAAGACCGGCGCCGCCGCCGCGGTCGGCCTGGTGCTGCCCGAGCTCAACGGCAAGCTGACCGGCTTCTCGATGCGTGTGCCGACGATCAACGTCTCGGTGGTCGACCTGTCGTTCGTGGCGGCGCGGGAAACCAGCAAGGACGAGATCGATGCCGTCCTGAAGGCGGCCAGTGAGGGCGAACTGAAGGGCATCCTCGGCTACAACACGCGGCCGCTGGTCTCGGTGGACTTCAACCACGACCCGCACAGCTCGGTGTACGACGCCACCCTGACCCAGGTGATGGGCGGCACCCTGGTCAAGGTGTGCGCCTGGTACGACAACGAGTGGGGCTTCTCCAACCGCATGCTGGACACCACCCTGGCCCTGGTCGCGGCCGGGCGCCGGGGCAGCTGAGGCGGACCGCCGTTCTCGCGAGGCCCGCGCCGTGCCGACCGCAATCGCGCGGCGCACGGCGGTGCCGGTCCGGCTGCTGGCAGGCGCCCTGGCGCTGGCCGCCGCGGCACCGGCACTGGCCGGTGCCGAACTGAGCGAGGCCGGGTGCTGGTTCGATGCCGGCGCCGATGGCCGGACCCGCTGCGCCTGGCTGTCGCCCTCGCGGCAGGACGCGGCCGCCGCCACCCGCCTGCCGGTGGTGGTCCTGCGCCAGCAGCCGGACCGGGCCAGCCGGCGCGCCGTGATCTACCTCACCGGCGGCCCGGGCGCCGGCAGCGACCTCGACGGCGATGGCCTGCGCTTTGCGCGGATGTGGCGCGCGCAGCTGGGCCTGCGCCAGGACCTGGTGCGCTACGACCAGCGCGGCACCGGCCGGGCGCAGCCACCGCTGCACTGCCAGGGCAACGACGTCCACCTGCGCAGCGTGCTGGCCGGACCCGGCGACTACGGCCAGCGCATGGCCAAGGCCGCGAAGTTCCTGCTCGACTGCGCCCGGCAGGTGTCGGCGCAGGACCGCGCCGCCGGCCTGTACGGGACCGCCACGGCGGCCGCCGACCTGCGCGAACTGATGGCCACCCTGGCCAGCGTCCACGGCTACCGTGCCTTCGCGCTGTTCGGCGAGTCCTACGGCACCCGTCTGGCCATCGAGGCGGTGCGCGGCGGCGACGTGCCGGTCGACCGGCTGGTGCTGGATTCGGTCTACCCACCCGGCAGCGGCGCCGCCATGGCGATCCTGCCCGAGGATTTCGAGCGGCTGCTGGCCTCGATCGACGCACGCTGCCGCGCGCTGGCAGCCTGCGCGGCCCATGAGGGCGGCATCCGCACCGCCTTGCGTCGAGCGCTCGACCGGCTCGGCGAGGCGCCCCTGCAGGTCGTCGCCCGGGACCTGTACCGGAGCCAGCCCGGCCTGGCGATGCGCATCGACCGCCAGGACCTGGTGGACGTGCTCATCTCCGCACTCTATGGCGAGGATCGGACAGCGCAGTTCCCCGGGCTGCTCGACCGCCTCGCCGTCGGCGGTCCGGATCCGCACTGGCAGGCGCTGTTCGACGAGGCGGCGACCCAGTGGCTGGACCCGACGTTCAGCCCGCTCGCCCACCACCTGATCGGCTGCCGCGACAATCCGCCGCTCGATCCCGCCAAGCTGGACAAGCAGCTCGCCGCCTGGCCGCTGTTCGCCGACGTGCTGCGGCCGCAGCCGTGGCAGTACGCCTTGTGCGACTGGATGGGCGTGCCGGCGCAGCCGCTGGACACCGACTGGGTGGTCCGCATGCCGACCCTCCTGCTCAGTCGCCGGATCGACCCGGCCACGCCCCTGCACCACCTGGAGCCGGTGCGCCATCGCTTCGAACGGGCCGAACTTCAGGTGATGCCCGGCGCCGGGCATGGCGTGACCTTCGCCGATGCCGAGATCACCCGGCGCGTCGGCCGGTTCCTGGACGGCGATCCGGATCCGCTCGATCCGCAATCGCGTTGAGGGCTGCGGGGGAGCGATCCGACGGTCGGCCGGCTGGCGGGCGGGCGCTCCCCCGGCCTTGCCGACCGCCGAGCTCCCGGGTCTCCCGCCGTTCCAGGCGACCTGGCCGCGCAGCCGCGGAGGGCGAGGCGTCGATGCGAACAGGCCGTGACCGGTCAGCGACCGGCGTCGATCCTCACCCACGATTCACGACCGTCGAGGCGTCGTGAGCTTCGTGCGACGGGTTCACGCATCGCCCACGAAACCCCGGCGATCGCTCACTCCAAGGCCACGGCTCGCCGGCAACGATGCGGAACACGCAGCACGTCGCCGTCTTCCACCCAGGGGTTCGCCATGAAACCAGTCCTTTCCTTGCTCGCCGCGGCAGCGCTCGGCCTCGCCGCGCTGCCCGCCTTCTCCCAACCCGGCGGCGCGCCCACCGCCCGCCTGCAGGTCGCGCACCTGGCGCCGTTCGCCCCGGGAGCGGGGACCGCCGTCAACATCGCGCTCAACGGCAGCACCGCGCTGTCCGACGTCAGCTACGGCGAATCGACCGCCTACATCGAACTGCCCGCGGGCAGCTACCTGGTCGAGATCTTCCCGGTCGGCAGCGGCACGGCGGCGATCTCGGCCAACGTGAACCTGGATGCCGGGGTCGACTACACCGCCATCGCGGTCGGCAACGGCGCGCAGCAGCCGCTCGGCCTGCTCGCCCTGGTCGACGAGCCGACCGCACCGCCGGCCGGCGACATCCGCCTGCGCCTGGGCCACCTCGCGCCGTTCGCCTCCGGCGCCGCGGTGCTGGCCGATGTCCGCCTCGAGGACGGCACGCCGGTGGTCGAGGGCGTGACCTTCGGCGACGTCACCGGCTACCTCGGCCTGCCCGGCGGCAGCTACGACCTGCGGGTCACCGCGCCGGGCGACAGCGCGACCCTGATCAACCCGCTGCCGGTCGACCTGCCGGGCGGCACCGTGATCCGCGCCTTCGCCGTCGGCGACGGCGTCAACCAGGACCTGGGCGTGTTCGCCCTTCCGCAGGGCGCGCCAGGCTTCTTCCTGCCGCTCGGCACCACGCCGCCGCCCGGCACCGCGCGCCTGCAGGTCGCCCATCTGGCGCCGTTCGCGCCCGGCGCCGGCACCGCGGTCGACATCGCCCTGAACGGCACCACCGCGCTCAGCAACGTCAGCTACGGCGCCTCCACCGGCTACCTGGATGTGCCTGCCGGCGATTACCTGGTCGAGATCTTCCCCGTCGGCAGCGGCACCGCGGCGATCAGCGCCAATGTCAGCCTGGCCGCCGACACCGACTACACGGCGATCGCGGTCGGCAACGGCAGCAACCAGCCGCTCGGCCTGATCGCCCTGGTCGACGAGCAGACGCCGCCGCCGGCAGGCGACATCCGCATCCGGGTCGGCCACCTCGCACCGTTCGCTTCCGGCGCCGCAGTGCTGGCCGACGTTCGCCTCGAGGACGGCACCCCGGTGGTCCCCGGCGTGACCTTCGGCGACGTCACCGGCTACCTGGCCCTGCCGGGCGGCAGTTACGACCTGCGCATCACCTCACCGGGCGGCGCCACCACCCTGATCAATCCGCTGCCGGTCAACCTGCCGGCCGGCACCCTGATCCGCGTGTTCGCCGCCGGCGATGGCAGCAACCAGCCGCTCGGCGTGTTCGCGTTGCCGCAGGGTTCGCCGGGCAGCTTCCTGCCGCTCGGCACCACGCCGCCGCCGACCACCGGTGGCGTGCAGGCGGTGCCGTCGCTGGCCGCCTGGGGCGTGCTGCTGCTCGGCGCCCTGGTGGTGCTGCTGGCCGCCGGCCGCCTGCGGCGCGCGGTGTCATGATGCGGTAGCGATCGATACCGTCCGATCTTCCCGGCGACGGCGGCGCGGGCAACCAGCCCCGCCGTCGTCCTGGCGCAGGTACGGCAGTTCCGGCAGGCCGTTCACACCGACGGGCCGATCACCTTCCGCCACCCTCGCCCGGCGCCGCGGCCCGCCACTCCCCGACCCGCGCCAGGCTCGCTCGGGCGTGCCGTCGGGCACCGCCTCGTTGCCGGTGCGCCGCCTCCGAGCCTGTACTCGGCGTCTGTTTCCCGGCAGGCGGACGCATTACCAGCCCTTGAACAGGCTTCCGTCCGCGAAGTCCCAGAGCAGGACCATGTGGCCGCGCCAGTCCCAGTCCTGGTCGGACAGCGGCGCCTCGATACCGATGTTGAGCGCCACGTGCCCGCCGCGCGTGAGGCCGATCCGGACTTGCGGCAGCACGCTCCATTGCATGCGGTCGCCCTCCCCGCTGAGGAAGGGCGTCCGTGCCACCAGTTCGACACCGGGAAATACGCGGCGCGGCCAGGGGGTCCAGCGATGATGCAGGGCCGCGGCGACCTCGACCTCGCCAAGGTCGAGGTCGTCCAGGGGAAGCACGGCGCGGGCGCTGCCCTGGAGGATCCAGCGATCGGACCAGGCACGAGCCCAGGCCAGGGAAGGTTGCAGGGCCAGCGACCGGTCGCCTTCGAGCGGGACAGCAAGCACCAGGCTGCCCCGATCGAGGCCCTCTGCAGGTTCCAACCGAGCACATGCTTGTACCCGAGCTGGACCTCCCGGGCCCGTGAAGTGCAGCCGTCGTCGGCATGCACCAGCTCGGCGATCAACTGGCCTCGGCGGCCCACCCGCTTCTCGACCTCCAGCACGTTGCGCAGTTCGTCCACGCCATCGCGCGAGGTATGGCGGAGCTTCCAGACCACCTCGTCCTCGGGGAAGGCCTTGCGCGTCCGCAACGCCAGGAAGTAGTTAAGCTCGCCGGGTGGATAGCCCGTCGTGTCGGCCAGCGACTTGACGTAGGCGACGACATCGCGCACCTGCGCTGCGGTCAGGACGCCGCCTTGGGCCGGCATCTGGGCCGACAGTCCCATGGCATGGCCACCGTGGCTGATCACCATGGCCCAGTCCGGTGCCGGCTCGCGACTGTTGAACAGCGGGTCGGACAGGTCGGCAGGCGGGGGGTCCAGGGCCGCTGCGACCGGACTGTCGGGCCCGGGCCGGCCAGTCGCGCCGTGGCACATCGCGCAGTGATCGGCATAGAGGCGCGCGCCAGCGGCAAGGTCGGCGGCCTGCGCCGGCACCGTGGCCGACAGCGGCAGCGCGACCGCCAGAACCGCGGCAAGCAACCCAGGGAATCTGGCAGGAAGGGCCACCAGCGTGGCATCGACGAGCGGCTCATCGGAGCCTCCTGCGGCAACGCGCCACGGCGCGACAGCAGGCATTGTCGACTGCCTGGCCCGACCGTGGCGGAACGGGACTGGTTGCGGTTTGCCTTTCGTTGCACGCAAGCGTTCCTGCAACGCCGGCTGCCGGCTGCCTGGCAGCGACCGGTCGCGCCGCGGCAGGCGGCCGTCGCGATGGCCCGGCAGCCGCCTTCAGGCCGCAGCAGCCGGGCAGGCGCGCCGGGCGATCCCTCCCGCCGCCTGACGGCACGAAGCAGGGGTACCAGGCGTGGTCGGCGGTCGGGGTGCAGTATCGGTGGCGGCTGATCGAGGTCAGGGCGGGGGGCAGGCGCAGGGCTTACGGTACACAGGCGATCCACCCTTGGCCCGTGCATGTCCAAGCGCCATCTCCATCGCCGCTGGTACCGACTTTGGCTCCCGCTCGTCCTGCTGGTGTTCGTGCATTGCCACGTCGCGGCCTTGGCGACCGCCGGAGAACCGGATGCCGGGGTTGCCGCGGCTGACCCGGCCGGCGACTGCCACGATCCCGGAGGCAGTCCGGACCCCGCGGAAACCGACCCCTGCCCGCAGTCGGAATCGGTGGCTTCCGGCACGCTGGCGGTCGCCCACCCGCCGTTCGCGGGTGCCG
Source organism: Proteobacteria bacterium UBA2363 (assembly GCA_002344355.1). GTDB lineage: Bacteria > Pseudomonadota > Gammaproteobacteria > Xanthomonadales > UBA2363 > Pseudofulvimonas. Next base: position 125,498 of record DDTN01000014.1, read on the forward strand.
CGTACCTGGCCGCAGCCACATCCCGCCGGCAGCTCCGGCTGCCCGATCCCGGCCGGATCCTGCGCCGGCCGCCCTGCCTGGCCGAGCTCTGCCGGCTGCTGATCTAGCCCTCCCCGACAAACCGGCGGCCGTCCTCGACGGCCTTCCTGTCCTCTCGTCGGGAGATCCACCACCATGCACGTCCATCCTGTTGCCGCGGCGCCATGTTGCCGCCTCGTTCCACCGCTGCCGAGTCGTACATCCGCCGCTGCCTGCCTGCGCCCCCTACTTCTGTGCGCGACGCTCTGCCTGGGCGGCCAGGCCTACTCCGCGCCCTCCCTGTCCCTTGAGGACGCCATGCGCGCGGCGTTGGCCGATTCGCCGATGCTGGACAGCCGCAGGTCCATGGAAATAGCGGCAGCGGAGGACGCCGGGCGCGCGGATGCCTTTCCGGATCCGCGATTGACCCTGGCCATCGATGACCTTCCGGTCGCGAGAAGGCCTGCGGGCAGCATGGGCGATGCCATGCCGACCACGTACCGGATCGGCGTGATGCAGGACCTGCCCTCTGCGCGCAAGCGCCAGGCCCGCCGCCAGGTGGCACTGGCACGTGCCGGCGGCGCCCGTCTCGAATCGGAGGCGCGCAGGCTTGCTGTGGCGCGGGCGGCTGCCGTGGCCTGGATCGAGCGATGGCAGGCCGACCGGGCTCTGGAGCTGTTGGTCGAACTCGAGGAGGAATCGGCGCGCGTGGTCGAGCTGGCCGGGGCCCGCCTGCAGTCGGGCCAGGATACGGCCGCCGAGGCGCTGGCCGCTCATGCCGCGCGGGTTTCCCTGGACAATCGCCTGACCGAAGCCCGCGCCACGCAGGCAGCCGCCCATGCCGGGCTGGCACGTTGGCTCGGAGAGGCGGCGACAGCCCGCGAGCTGCCCTGGCCCGACTTCGACCGGCTTCCTGTGGGGCCCAGGCGCCTCGTCGAGCGGCTCGAACAGCAGGCCGACCTGCAGGCGTGGGCGCAGCGGGAGACCGAAGCGGCAGCGGCACTGGATCTGGCCCGGTTCCAGCGCCGACCCGACTGGCGCGTGGGCATTTCCTACGGCGTCCGCGATGCCGGCTTTCCCGACGTGCTGATGCTGGAGGTCGGCATCGACCTGCCGGTGGCGCCGCGCAACCGCCAGGATCGCGACGTCGCCGCGCGCCGGCACGAGCTGGAGGCGGTGCGCGCCGAACGCGAGGACGCGCGACGCAGCCGGCGCGCGTTGCTGGACCAGACCCTTGCGACCTGGCGCAGCAAGCGGGAGCAGGCCGCACGTTACCGGGACACCCTGCTGCCCCTGGCACGCGACCGCAGCGCGGTGACCTTGGCAGCGTATGGCGGCGGCGCCTCCCTGCAGCCCTGGCTGGAGGCGCGGAGCGACGAGATCGAACAGCGCCTCGCCCACCTGGCGACGGTCGCCGACCAAGGCCGGGCCTGGGCGCTACTGGCGACCCTGCTTGACGAGGGGGGCTCGTCATGAGGGCGCCCTTGAGCTGGCTCATCGTTGCCGCGGCCATCGCCGTGGCCCTCGGCATCGGCTACCGGCTCGGGCGCGCCGGCCAGGACGCCTATACCACACCTGCGCAGGCGGGAAGTGACGAGCGCGAGATCCTGTACTGGTACGACCCGATGGTGCCCGACCAGCGTTTCGACCGTCCAGGAAAGTCACCCTTCATGGACATGATGCTGGTGCCGCGTTACGCAGATGAGGTCGCTGCGGCAGGGGTGCGCATCGATCCGGGGCTGCGCCAGAACCTCGGCCTCCGCACGGTGACCGTCGAAGCCGGCAGCCTGGCGGCCCTGATCCGCGTCCCCGGCACCCTGACCTGGGATCTGCGCGAGGAGCATCGCCTGGGCGCGCGGGTCGAGGCCATCGTCGAGCGCCTGCATGTGCGGACGCCTTACCAGCCGGTGCAGGCTGGCCAGCCCCTGGCCACCCTGCTGGCACCGGCATTGAGCAGCGCCCTCGCCGAGTACCGCGCCCTGGCCACGGCCGAGTCGGCCACGGCTGCCCGGCTGCGTGATGCCGCCCGCTCGCGCCTGCGCGTGCTCGGCCTCACCGACGCCGACCTGCGCGGCACCGATGGGGCGCCGCGGGTGGTGTTGCGCGCGCCCGCCGCCGGTGTGGTGTCGGCGATCGAGGTGCGCGAGGGACAAAGCGTGATGGCCGGCGAGCCGATGTTCCGCCTGAACGGCGACGCCAGCTTGTGGCTGGAACTCGCCCTGCCCCAGGCCGAGGCCGGCGCGGTCAGCGTCGGCGATGCGGTGCAGCTGTCGGTCACGGCGTTCCCGGGCGAGCGATTCGCCGGCGAGATCCAGGCCCTGCTGCCGGAGCTGGACCCGCGCACCCGCACCCGGACCGCACGCGTGGTCCTGGCCAACCCCGGCGGACGCCTGGCCGTCGGCATGTACGTCGAGGCCGAGCTGCGTCCCGCAGCCGGCCCGCCGCGGCCGCTGGTGCCCGGCGAGGCCCTGATCCAGGACGGCCGCGGTGCGCGCGTGATCGTCGCCGGCGAGGACGGGTTCCGGCCGGTGGCCGTGCGCATCGGCCGCCGTGCCGGTGGCCTGATCGAGGTCCTGGAAGGGCTGGACGGCGGCGAGAAGGTGGTGGTGTCCGGGCAGTTCCTGATCGATTCCGAAGCCAGTCTCGCCGGCGCTCTACAGCGCCTGGGGGTGGGGCCGGACCCGCAGGCCGTGCAGGGCGGCGACGCCGGTGCCGGTGCCGGCCACGGCGAGCACCACCATCCCGCCGATGGGGGGCACGACCCGGCATCGGACGATCCGGACATGGCGGCCCTGCACGAGGCCGACGCCCGCATCGAGGCCATCGAGCCACGCCGCATCGTGCTCGACCACGGTCCCTTCACCAGTCTGCGCATGCCGGCCATGGTGATGGGCTTCCGCGTCGACGACCCGGACCTGGTCGAAGGGTTCGCCGCCGGCGACCGCGTGCGCGTCGCCGTCCGTAAAGACGGCCGCGCGCTGGTGGTCGAGCGCATCGAGCGTATCGGCGGCCGGCCGTGATCGCCGCCCTGATCCGCTGGTCGGTGGCCAACCGCGTGGTGGTGCTGATGGCCGCCCTGCTGCTGGCCGCCTGGGGCGTATGGTCGACCCTGCGCACGCCGCTGGATGCGCTGCCCGACCTGTCCGACACCCAGGTCATCCTGCGCACCGAATGGCCCGGCCAGCCGCCCCAGGTGGTGGAGGACCAGCTCACCTACCCGTTGGCCACCGGCCTGCTGTCGGTGCCGGGGGTGAGGACGGTGCGCGGCTTCTCCTTCTTCGGGGACTCCTTCGTGTACGTCCTGTTCGACGACAGCACCGACCTGTACTGGGCGCGCTCGCGGGTGCTGGAGAACCTCAGCCAGGTGCGCGGGCGGCTGCCGGCCGGGGTGAACCCGTCGCTGGGGCCGGACGCGACCGGCCTGGGCTGGATCTACCAGTACGCCCTGGTCGACCGCAGCGGGCGCCACGACATCGGTCAGCTGCGCGCGCTGCAGGACTGGTTCCTGCGCTACGAGCTGAGCACCGTGCCCGACGTGGCCGAGGTCGCCACCGTCGGCGGCGCGGTGCGCGCGTGGCAGGTGCTGCCCGAGCCTGAGGCCCTGGCCGCACGTGGCATCACCCTGGCCCGGCTGGCCGAGGCCATCATGTCGGCCAACGGTTCCGGCGGTGGCTCGGTGATCGAGCAGGGCGAGGCCGAACTGATGGTGCGCAGCGAAGGGTATCTGCGCAGCCGCGAGGACTTCGAGCGGATTCCCGTCGCCGTCGATGCGCGAGGCGTGCCGGTGACCCTGGGCGAGGTCGCGCGCATCCAGCGCGGCCCCACCTTCCGCCGTGGCCTGGCCGAGCTGGACGGCGACGGCCAGGTGGTGGGCGGCATCGTGGTGCTGCGGACCGGCAAGGACGCGCTGGCCGCCATCGACGCGGTCAAGGCCAGGCTCGACGCCTTGCGCCCCAGCCTGCCCCAGGGCGTGGAGATCGTTCCGGTCTACGACCGCTCCGAGCTGATCCGCGAGGCGGTCGACAACCTGCGTACCAAGCTGCTGCAGGAGTTCATGCTGGTGGCCCTGGTCTGCGCCCTGTTCCTGTGGCACCTGCGCTCGGCCCTGGTGGCGGTGGTCAGCCTGCCGCTGGGGGTGCTGGCGGCCTTCATCGTCATGTACCACCAGGGCATCACCGCCAACCTGATGTCGCTGGGCGGCATCGCCATCGCCATCGGCGCGATGGTGGATGCGGCGGTGGTGATGGTGGAGAACGCGCACAAGCACCTGGAGCGCTGGCGCGAGGCGAAGGGTGAGCCCGGCCCCGCCGAACGCTGGCGCATCCTCACCGATGCCGCGGTCGAAGTCGGCCCGGCCCTGTTCGTCAGCCTGCTGGTGATCACGCTCTCCTTCCTGCCGGTGTTCGCCTTGCAGGCCCAGGAGGGTCGCCTGTTCGCCCCGCTGGCCTACACCAAGACCTATGCCATGGCCGCCGCCGCCGGCCTGGCCGTGACCCTGGTGCCGGTGCTGACGGGCTACCTGGTGCGCGGCCGCATCCGCCGCGAACACGACAACCCGCTGAACCGCTGCATGGTCGCCGGCTACCGCCCGCTGCTGGAGACGGTGCTTCGCCATCCGCACCTGACCCTGACCGGCGCCGCGCTGGCGGTGCTGGTGACGCTGTGGCCAGCCAGCCGCCTGGGCAGCGAGTTCCTGCCGCCGCTGGAGGAAGGCAGCCTGCTGTACATGCCCACGTCCTTGCCGGGACTGTCCGCCGGCAAGGCCGCCGAGCTGCTGCAGCAGACCGACCGCATGATCAGATCGGTGCCGGAGGTGGCGCACGTGTTCGGCAAGGCCGGCCGCGCCGAGACCGCCACCGATCCGGCGCCGCTGGAGATGTTCGAGACCACCGTCACCTTCCGTCCGCGCAGCGAGTGGCGCCCGGGCATGACCCCGCAGAAGCTGCGCGAGGAGCTCGACCGTGCCGTGCAGGTGCCCGGGCTCACCAACCTGTGGGTGCCGCCGATCCGCAATCGCGTGGACATGCTCTCCACCGGCATCAAGAGCCCCATCGGCATCAAGATCGGCGGCCCGGACACCGCCGTGCTGCAGGCGCTGGGCGACCGCATCGAGCGCCTGGCGCGCGAGGTGCCGGGCGTGAGCTCGGCCATCGCCGAGCGGGTGGGCGAGGGGCGCTACGTCGACCTGCGCATCCGCCCGCTGGACGCGGCCCGCTACGGCTTCACCCAGGGCGAACTGCAGCGCTTGATCGCCGTGGTGGTCGGCGGCGAGCCCATCGCCGAGACCATCGAAGGCCGCGAACGCTATCCCATCGTGCTGCGCTACCCGCGCGAACGCCGCGGCACCCTCGATGCCCTGGCCCGGCTCCCGCTGGTGGCGCCGGACGGCAGCCAGCTCGCCCTGTCGCAGGTGGCCGACGTCGCCGTCAGCGCCGGGCCGTCGATGCTGCGCAGCGACGACGGCCGCCTCACCGGCTATGTGTTCGTGGACGTGGCCGGTCGCGCGCTGGGCGATGTCGTGGCCGATCTGCGCGAGCACCTCGGCGCCCGGCTGGATCTGCCGCCAGGCTACGCCCTGGGCTGGTCCGGGCAGTACGAGTACCTCGAACGCGCGCAGCAACGGCTGCAGCTGGTGGTGCCGGTCGTGCTGGCGGTGATCTTCGTTCTGATCTACCTGGTGTTCCGCAGCGGCGCGGAGGCCGCCACGATCATGCTCAGCCTGCCGCTGTCGCTGGTGGGCGGGGTGTGGCTGGTGTGGCTGCTCGGACACGAGGTCTCCGTGGCAACGCTGGTGGGTTTCATCGCCCTGGCCGGTGTCGCCGCCGAGTTCGGCATCGTCATGCAGCTCTACCTGCGCAACGCCTGGCACCGCCACCGCGACGCCGACCCGCAGGCCGGAAGCGAGGCGCTGGAAGCAGCGATCCGCGAGGGCGCCGTGGGACGGGTCCGGCCCAAGGTGATGACCGTGGCGACCATCCTGGCTGGCCTGTTCCCGATCATGGTCGGCACCGGGGCCGGCTCCGAGGTGATGCAGCGGATCGCCGCGCCGATGATCGGCGGCATGCTCAGCGCGCCGCTGCTGTCGATGCTGGTGCTGCCGGCGGCCTACCTGCTCCTGGAGCGGCGCACGCTTCGGCGCAGGGAAGGCAGGGCGGAGGTGGCCTGAGGCAGCGACGCCGTTGCCCGGGGGCTTGCCCCGGGCAACGGGCTCATCAGGCCGCGCTGCGGAAGCGGGTCCGCCGCAGCAGCTGCGCGTTGATGGCCACCACGATCGTGCTGACCGACATCAGCACGGCGCCCACCGCCGGCGCCAGCAGGATGCCCCAGGCGGCCAGGACGCCGGCGGCCAGGGGGATGGCGAGGATGTTGTAGCCGGCGGCCCACCACAGGTTCTGCAGCATCTTGCGGTAGCTGGCGCGGCTGAGCGCGACGATGGCATGCACGTCGCGCGGGTCGGAGCGGACCAGCACGATGTCGCCGGCCTCCACCGCCACGTCGGTGCCGGCGCCGATGGCGATGCCGACGTCCGCGGTGGCCAGGGCGGGGGCGTCGTTGACCCCGTCCCCGACCATCGCCACGCGCTTGCCTCGTGCCTGCAGCCCTTCGACGACCGCCGCCTTGTCCTCGGGCAGCACTTCGGCCATCACGGTGTCGATGCCCAGTTCGGCGCCGACCGCATGGGCGACGTTGGCCGCGTCCCCGGTGAGCAGGGCGACCTCGATGCCGGCCCGCTGGAGACGCGCGACGGCCTCGCGCGATTCGGGGCGGACCGCGTCGGCGACGGCGAACGCCGCGCGCACCTGGCCGGCCTCGACCAGGTGGACGACGGAGCGCCCGGACGCCCGGGCATGTTCGACGAGTGCCTGCAGCTCGGCCGGCACCGTGGCGCCCACGGCGCGCAGCAAGGCCGGGCCGCCCACCTCGAGCGCGCGCCCTTCCACCCGCGCGGCCACGCCGCGCCCGGGCGTGGCGCGGAAGTCGCCTGCCGCGGGCACGGCGAGCCCGCGCTCTTCGGCACCCAGCATCAGTGCGCGGGCGACGGGGTGTTCGGAGTCGCGCTCGGTGGCCGCGGCCAGGCGGAGCGCCTCGTCCGCGGTCATCCCCGCGGTCACCGCCACGTCGACGACACGGTGCTCGCCCAGGGTCAGGGTGCCGGTCTTGTCGAAGACCACCACGTCCAGCTGGCGGGCCTCCTCCAGGCCGCGCCGGTCGCGGACCAGCAGGCCCTGCTGGGCGCCCAGCGTGGTCGAGATCGCGATCACCAGCGGCACCGCCAGGCCCAGCGCATGCGGGCAGGCGATCACCAGCACGGTGACCACCCGTTCGATGATGAAGGCCCACTCGGCGCCGATCGCGGTCCAGGCGGCCAGCGTCAGCAGGGCCGCGCCGATGGCCGCGAAGGCCAGCAGGCGGGCGGCGCGGTCGGCCAGGGCCTGGGCGCGCGAACGCGACTGCTGGGCCTGGGCGACCATCCGCATGATGCCGGCGAGCGCGGTGCGTTCGCCGGTGCCGGTGACCTCGACACGCAGCGAGCCCTGCCCGTTGACCGTGCCGGCGATCACGGCGCTGCCGGCGGTCTTGTCCACCGGGCGCGACTCGCCGGTGACCATGGACTCGTTCACCGCGCTGCCGCCCTCGCGGACCCGCCCGTCGGCGGGGATGGCGGCGCCGGGACGGACCAGGACCACGTCCCCCTCGACCAGCTGCGATGCATCGATCTCGTCCACGCCACCGTCTGCGCGCAGCCGCAGCGCGGTGTCGGGAAGCAGCCGGGCGAGGGCCTTGAGCGCACCCTGGGCCTGGGAGATCGAGCGCATCTCGATCCAGTGGCCCAGCAGCATGATCGCCACGAGGGTGGCCAGTTCCCACCACAGGTCCTCGCCGGGCAGGCCGAGGCTGACCGCCAGGCTGTAGCCGAAGGCCACGGTGATGGCCAGGCCGATGAGCGTCATCATGCCCGGCAGGCGGTGCCTGAGCTCGTCGCGCGCGCCGCGCAGGAAGGGCAGGCCGCCGTAGGCATAGACGGCGGTGCCGAAGATCGCGGGTATCCACGCCGATCCGGCGAACTCCGGCGCGCGATAGCCGAACCAGTGCTGGATCATCTCCGACCAGGCCACGGCCGGAACCGCCAGCGCAAGGGTGATCCAGAAGCGGTCCCGGAACATCGCCACGCTGTGGCCGGCGTGGCGGTCGTGGCCGTCGTGCCCTGCGTCGCCCGGGCGACCCGCCGGCGGGCTACCGGAATGATGGGAGTGGTGTTGCACGTGCCTGTGGTCGCGACCGTTGCTGCCCATGGCTGACCTCCGGGGGCGGGTGCCCCGCGCCGGCGGATGCCGGAGCGGGGGAGTGGCTCAAGTATTGCTTCTCGTGGCCGGACCAGTGGATGTGCACGAGCCGCCAGCGCGGACCGCTGCGGCGCGTGACCATGGTCCCGGTGCTGAATGCGGACGGTATCCGCCCGGCCTTCTCGGTGTGGACCCCGCTCTCGTAGACCGCCCAGGCCGAGTCTGCGCTGGCCCGTGCGACACGATGCCGCGGCTGGTGGTGGGTGGACTTCGGGAAGGCCGCGTCGTGGCCCGCGGGGCAGTCGAAGTACTCCCCGGAGCCCCCCGACGCGCACACCATTGCTGCAGGCACGGACTCGGCGCGCACGGCGTCGGAATCGCCGCGCGCCAGCGCAGCCATGAAGCGGTCGACGGTGACCGCGGTTTCGCGGGACGGTATCGGCACGCCGAGCACGGCCTCTTCGGTGCGCATCGCATGGACTTCGTGCTCCGGGTGGCCTGCCTGTCCTGCCTGGACTCCGTGGGCGGGGTGGTCGCCGCGACCGGCTTGGTTTCCCTGCACTGACCGGGCCGCCCGTGCCGCGCTGCCGTGGCCGTGATCGCCGTGATCGCCGTGGTGGCCCTGGCCGGGTCGGGCCAGGGCCATGGGCGCGGCGAACGTGGGGAGGGTGGCGAGGACGCGACGGTCAGGCGTGTGGCTCATGAGTCTGTCGCCAAGGCGGGGCAGGAGGCGGGGAGGGCGTTGGCGGTCCGCTCTACCGCTGAGGCTGGTCGCCCCGGTGGTGCGCGTACTCGCTGATGCCGCCGTCGGCGTCGATGAGGTGGGTGCTGAAACTCTGGAGCACATGGGCCTCCATCCCGGGCGACCCCAGGGGCATGCCGGGGACGGCGATGCCCCGCGCCCTGGGACGTTCGGCCAGCAGGCGGCGGATGTCGTCAAAGGGCACGTGGCCCTCGACGAAGTAGCCTTCGATCTCGGCGGTGTGGCAAGAGGCCTGGTGCGCGGGCACGCCCAGTGCCTCCTTGATCGGGTCGAGGTCCTCGTGGTCGCGGAGTTCGACCGCGAAGCCGGCGGCTTCGGCCTGCTCGGCCCAGGCGGTGCAGCAGCCGCACCAGGGAGTCTTGTGCACGACCAGCAACGGGCGTGCCTCGCTTCCATCGGCGCGCGCTCCTGCAGCGGTCGAGCCCGCTGTCGATGCCGGTGTCGCCTGGGGCTCCTGCGCGCAGGCGGGCAGCGCCACGGACAGGCCCAGGGCGAGCACCGCCCGGAGCTGGATTCGGGGGAAGTTCATTCGCGATCTCCGATGGTTGCTGCGTGGTGGGGTGGTGAGGACCTGGCCTGGCTTGTGGGCGCCGTCTCTCCGGGCGGATCGCGCGGCGAGGCAAGGGTGGTCAGCGCGGCGGTCGACAGCAGGACCGCAGCCATCAGCAGGGCCTCGGCGAGGATGCTCCGGCGCAGGCCGCGGCGGGCGCGTACATCGCCGCGCGCCAGCGCAGGCACCAGGCGAAGCTTGTTCAGGGCGGCAATCCCGAGCAGGGCGGCCACCAGGCCGACCTTGCCCAGCAGCAGCTGGCCGTAGGCCGTGGTGAGCAGGGCCTGCGCGCTGCCAAGCAGGAGCCAGGCCAGACCGAGCCCGGCGGCGACCAGCACCGGAACGAACATCAGCCCGATCCTGCCAAAGCGGGCCAGCACGGTGCCGGCATGCACGGTGTCGGTGGCCGATGCCAGGCGGAACAGCGGCGCCAGTGCCGACATCCAGAAGGCGACTGCGAGCAGGTGCAGGCAGAGCAGGGCCACCAGCACGCCACGCGGCTCGTTTCGGGTATGTCCCACCTGCACGAAGGCCAGCAGCAGGAGCGAGATGCCTGCCACGCCGATCAACCTGCACGGCCATGCCGCGAAGCTGCGCGCACCGGCCATCGAGGCCAGCAGCAGGCTCATGCCCGCGACGGCCAGCAGCATCCGATCGCCCAGCGGGCTGCCGTACACCAGGGTGAGAAGCGCCGGGTCCACGGCGGCCTGGAGACTGCCGCCGCCGAGATAGCCGGACTGCAGGGGCCATTGCAGCACGACCAGTCCGATGCCGAGGGCCGCGGCCATCGCGCCCCCTCGCGCCGTGCGTCCTGCCTCGGCCGCACCCAGGCCAGGGAAGGCGTGCAGGAGCAGGCGACTGCCGATGGCCAGCATTGCGGCCGCGTAGACGCCGGCGGCGACCAGGATGCGCGCGCCGGTCCAGGGGTCCAGCGCCTGCGCGGCAGTCGGCCAGACCATCGTCAGTGGCCGACCCTGAAGCGGAAGCTGCCCGACATCAGGTGGCCGTCCGCTGCCAGCGCACGCCACTCCACCCGGTACTCGCCGGGCGCCAGCGGCGCGGCTGGCGCCGTTTCGAAGCCACGTACCGGCTGCGCGCCGGGACGGTCCGACAGGACGACGTCCCCGTCGGGCCCGCTGAGCGTGAACCGGGTGATGCGCAGTGCGCCATCGAACTGCACGCCGACGGACTCGGGCGGATGGTGGAGGCGGGCGCCATCGTCCGGCCGGGTGGCGGTGACGCCGCTGTGCGCGGCCAGTGGTCCGGCGATCACGAGGCAGACGGCGGCCACAAGGACCTTCGCCATCCGGCGCAGGGTGGCTGGGGCCGTGGTTTCCGGATGCATGCTTTCCTCCTGGATCGAGTGGTCGGGGTGGTCGCCTGCCAGCCTTCGGTGGCTGTGGCGGTCAGGCGGTTCGAGGGCACGGCCAGGCAGTTCCTGGCCCTACGTCGTTCTGGATCGCACTTCCCGCAGATCGGGTCCCGGCGCCGCCGCAAGGGGCAGGAGCAGGCGTGGCCCGCGACCCGCGTCGGGCCCTGCCGGGTACGCGGATGCGGACGGGCAGCGACGCGGTCGTTCGCTCCGGTCGCCACGCGCCCGCAAACTCCGGGCGGGGAGGCACGGTCGCACCAATGCCGGAGCACGGTCATTGCGTTGTGCGCTGCCGCGACAGGTCGGAAAGGATGGGGCACTCTGGGCGTGCGTCTCCATGGCAGCGCTCGGCCAGTTCGCGCAGGGTGTCGCGCATCGCCTCGAGTTCGCCGATGCGTCGTTCGATCTCGTCCGCGTGGCCCAGTGCCAGTCGCTTGACGTCGGCGCTGGCGCGGTCGCGGTCGCGCCAAAGGGCCAGCAGGGCGTCGATCTGGCGGATGCCGAAACCGAGGTCGCGGGCGCGACGTATGAAGCGCAGGGAGTGCACGTCGGCATCGCTGTAGACCCGGTAGTTGGCGAAGGTGCGGGTGGCCGGTGGGATCAGCCCGATCTTCTCGTAGTGGCGGATCATCTTCACCGAGACCCCCGATGCCGCGGCGGCGGCGCCGATCTCGTGGAAACCCTCGCGGCGCGCATCGGCGAGTGCCACCGGCGTGACTTGGCGACGTGGCATGGCGGTCTCCTCAGCCGAGCGGGTAAGGAACGCGGAAGCGGCGCAGGCGCAGCGCGTTGCCGACCACGAACACACTGGACAGGGCCATCGCCAGCGCCGCCAGCATCGGCGACAGGCCAATGCCGAAAGCCGGGTGGAGCACGCCGGCGGCGACCGGGATCAGGGCGGTGTTGTAGGCGAAGGCCCAGAACAGGTTCTGGCGGATGTTGCGCAGGGTCGCGCGCGACAGCGCGATGGCGTTGGCCACGTTGCGCAGGTCGCCCGACATCAGGACCACATCGGCGCTCTCGATGGCGACGTCGGTGCCGTTGCCGATGGCGATGCCCACCTCGGCTTCGGCCAGGGCCGGCGCATCGTTGATGCCGTCGCCGACGAAGGCGACGCGGCGGCCTTCGCTGCGCATCCGCCTGATCAGGTCGAGCTTGTCGCCCGGCAGCAGTTCCGCGTGCACCGCGTCGATTCCGAGCTGGCCGGCGATCGCCTCGGCGGTGCGGCGGTGGTCGCCGCTGAGCATGGCCACGCGCAGGCCCATGGCGTGCAGGGCCTCGATCGCGGCCGGCGTGCCGGCCTTGATCGGGTCGGCCACCGCGAGCAGGGCCACCGCGCGGCCGTCGACCGCCATCCACAGCGGCGTCCTGGCCGCCCGGGCCAGGGCGTCCGCGCGCTCGGCGTGGGCGCTGGTGTCGATGCCGGCCTCGGCCAGGAAGCGCGCGCTGCCCAGCAGGACACCCCGGCCATCGACGCGCGCCTCGATGCCGCGGCCGGTGTGGCTGGCGAACCCGTCGGCCGGCGGCAGCGCCATGCCGCGTTCGCGCGCCGCGGCGAGGAGGGCGGCGGCCACCGGGTGCTCGGCGTCCTGCTCGGCCGCCGCCGCCAGTACCAGCACCCGCGCCTCGTCGAGGTCCGCCAGCAGGACCAGGTCGGTCAGCGCCGGCCGGCCCAGGGTGAGGGTGCCGGTCTTGTCCAGGGCCACCGTGTCCACGCCGCGAAGGGCCTGCAGGGCGTCGCCGCCGCGGAACAGGATGCCGGCGTCCGCGCCGCGTCCGGTGCCGACCAGGATGGAGGTGGGCGTGGCCAGGCCCATGGCGCAAGGGCAGGCGATGATCAGCACCGCCACGGCCTTGACCAGGGCCATCGCCAGGGCCGGCTCGGGCCCCAGCAGCCACCAGGCCAGCGCGGTCAGCGCCGACAGGGCGATCACGACGGGCACGAACCAGGCGGTGACCCGGTCGACCAGGGCCTGGATGGGCAGCTTGGCGCCCTGGGCCTGCTGGACCATCCGCACGATGCGCGCCAGCACCGCGTCCTCGCCCAGGTCGGTGGCGCGCAGGCGCAGGCTGCCCTGCTGGTTGAGCGTGCCGCCGACCACCGCGTCGCCCGGCGCCTTGGCCACTGGCACCGGCTCGCCGGTGAGCATGGATTCGTCCACGCGGGAGCGGCCCTCGACCACCTCGCCGTCGACCGGGATCGCCTCGCCCGGACGGACCCGCACCACGTCGCCCCGACGCACGGCCGCGACCTCCAATTCGACGACCTCGTCGCCGCGCTCCACCCGCGCGATCCTGGCCTGCAGGCCGAGCAGCCGGGCGATGGCCGCCCCGGTGCGTCCCCGCGCCCGCGCCTCCAGCCAGCGCCCCATCAGGACCAGGGTGACGATCACCGCGGCGGGCTCGAAGTAGACCTGGGCGCTGCCCTCGGGCATCGACCCCGGGGCGAAGCTGGCGACCACCGAGTAGAGCCACGCCGCGCCGGTGCCCAGGGCGACCAGCGAGTTCATCTCGGGCGCCCCGCGCAGCAGGGCAGGGATGCCGGCACGGAAGAAGCCCTGCCCGGGCCCGAACAGCACCAGGCTCGCGAGCAGGAACTGCACCAGGTTGATGGTGGGCGTGCCCAGCCAGCCGTGCAACGCGTGGTGCAGCGCCGGTACCAGGTGGCCGCCCATCTCCAGGACGAACACCGGGGCGGTGAGCCTGGCAGCGATCAGGAAATCGCGGCGCGTCCGGTTCGCCTCCACCTCCGGTTCGCCGGTGCCGTCGTGACCCGCGCGGCCGTCGGGGGTGTCGTCATCGCCAGGGTCTGCGGCGGCGCCGTAGCCCGCGGCGCGCAGGGCGTTGCGGGCCGCGGCCGGATCGAAGTCCTCCTCCACCGCCAGGCGAGCCTGGCGCGTTGCGAGGTTGACCGTCGCGCTGCGTACGCCCGGAACCGCAACGAGGGCACGTTCGGCGCGCGCCACGCAGGACGCGCAGTGCATCCCGTGCACGGGCAGGTCGAGAAGGTTCGGTGTCGATTCGTTCATGGGAAGTCCCGTCGATGGGCTGCCAGCTTCATGCCTCCCATGGTGGGAGGGTCAAGCGGTGGCCCGGACGGCTCCGTCTCCCGCTGAAGTCCCGGATCGGCCCGGTGCCGGCGCGCCCTTGCCCGCCATTTCCCCACGCAGGTGGCGGGTCGATGCCCGCTCAGTGCTTGTGATCACGGTGCTGCTCCCGGCTGGCCCGCGGCAGGGCGGGATCGTGACGGTCGCGGGGCGCCGCGCCGCGCCGCTCCGGCTGGCCGAAGTCCGGATCGGCGCTGACCCGCCAGGCGACGGTGCCCTCCGGGTGGCGGTACCAGCCCGGGTCGCGGAAGTCGTCGCGGGCCAGGTCGTCGCGGACCTTGATGACGGTGAACATGCCGCCCATCTCCAGGTTCCCGAACGGTCCCTTGCCGGCCATCATCGCCACGGTGTTGTCGGGGCCGCGCATGTGGCCCATGTCGACGTGTTCCTGGTGTTCGGCCATGCCGCCCTCGCCCATCGCCATGTAGCCGGGCAGGTGGCGGCGGATGCGTTCCTCGACGCCGCGCTGGTCGACGCCCAGGGTGTTGGGGATCTCGTGGCCCATCGGCCCCATCACGTGGTGCGCCATGTGGCAGTGGAAGGCCCAGTCGCCTGGCACGGCAACGAACTCCAGGTCGCGCATCTGGCCGACGCCGACGATCTCGGTGACCTCGCGGCGCCACTGCCCGGACGGCCAGCGCCCGCCGTCGCCGCCGGTGACCTCGAACTGCACGCCGTGCATGTGGATCGGGTGGTTCCACATCGACAGGTTGCCGATCCGCACCCGCACACGCTCGCCGCTGCGCGCGACCAGGGAATCGATGGCCGGGAACACCTTGGAGTTGAAGGTCCACAGGTCGAAGTCCTGCATCACCGAGGGGTCCGGCCGCGCGGTGCCCGGGTGCAGCGCCCAGTTGTGCAGCAGCAGGGCGTAGTCGCGGTCGATGCGGCGCGGCTCGCCGGCGCGCGGATGGATCACGAACAGGCCCATCATGCCCATCGCCATCTGCACCATCTCGTCGGCGTGCGGGTGGTACATGTGGGTGCCGTGCTGGCGCAGGGTGAACTCGTAGACGTAGGTCTCGCCGGGCCGGATGTGCGGCTGGGTCAGGCCGCCGACGCCGTCCATGCCCGAGGGCAGCAGCAGGCCGTGCCAGTGGATGGTGGTGTGCTCGGGCAGGCGGTTGGTGACGAAGATGCGGACCCGGTCGCCCTCGACCGCCTCGATGGTCGGCCCGGGCGTGGTGCCGTTGTAGCCCCAGCACACCGCCCGGCTGCCGGGCGCGAATTCGTGCTCGATCTCCTCGGCGACCAGGTGGAACTCCTTGACGCCGTCCTTGAGTCGCCAGGGCAGGGTCCAGCCGTTCAGCGTGCGCACCGGCCGGTAGCCGTGCCGGCGGTCGCGCGGCGGCGCCACGGCGATGCCGGTGCCGTCCACCGGTTCCGGGCGGGCGATGGCGGGAAGAAGGGCGGCCGCGCCGGCCCCGAGCAACAGGTCGCGTCGACGCAGCTTCATGGCGTGTCTCCGTGCAGGTGGTGATGGTGGTGGTCGTGGCCGCCGCCGGCGTCGGGCGGCGCCAGGACATCGGCGCTGCCGGCGCTGTCGGTGCCGGCATGCAGTTGCGGCAGCGGCCGGCCGGCGGCCAGCTCCAGCTCGACCACGGCCAGCCAGTAGTCGCGGATCGCCTCCAGCCAGGCCTGCCAGGCGTCGTACTCCTGCTGGCGGGCGGCGATCAGGTCGAAGGCGCCGATCAGCATGAAGTCGTAGCGTTCCTGTTCGCGCTCGACGATCGCCTTGCGCTGCGGCAGCAGGGCGTCGCGGTAGGTCTCGACGATCCCGCGCCGGGTGGCGACGCGCTCGGCGGCGGTGCGGACCTGGCGTTGCACGGCCAGTTGCAGTGCGGCGACCTGGGCATCGGCGGCCGCCAGGTCGGCGTCGGCGCGGGCGCGCCGGGCCTGGCCTTGATGGAACAGCGGCAGCTCCAGGGCGATCGAGGCGCCGCTGCGGCGTTCGTCGCCCTCGCGCTCGCGCTCGACGCCGAGTTCGATCTCGCCCAGCCAGGCGAGCCGGCGTGCCAGCCGGCGGCCACGCTCGCCGGCGGCCAGGGCGGCGCGGGCGGCGGCCAGGTCCTGGCGATGCTCGGCGGTGCCGGCCAGCAGCGCGGCGACGGCGGGCGGCTCGCCGGCCGGCAGCGGCAGGCGCTCGGGCGTGCGCCAGGCGTTGCTGCGTCCGGCCAGGCCGGTCAGCTCGGCCAGCGCCATGCGCGCGGCCAGCCGTTCGCTGCGTGCCCGCGCCGCGTCGGTCCGCGCCAGCGTCGCGGCGGCCTCCTCGCGGGCCAGCTGCAGGGCGCTGATGTTGCCCGCGGCGTGGAAGCGGCGCGCCAGCTCGACGCGCGCGCCGGCGGCGTCGGCGACCGCCGCGCGCAGGCCGGCGATCTGGCCGGCGGCGACCAGCCGGTACCAGGCCGCGCGCACCTGGCCGGCGTAGGCCTGCAGCGCGTGCGCGGACTGCGCCAGGTCGGCCTGCCAGCGCTCGGCGCCGATCCGGCTGCGCGCCGGCAGGCTGAGCAGGTCGGACAGCACCACGTCCAGGCCGGCGTGGCGTTCCTCGCCGAGCCGGCCCAGCGACAGCCGGGGATTGTGGATGCGCCCGGACTCGAAGCGGTCGGCGGCGGCCTGCCCGAGTCCGGCGAGGATCGCGCGCACCGCCGGGCTGGCGGCGAGGGCCAGGGCGACGGCGTCGTCCGGGCCGAGCGGACCGGTGGGCAGCTCGGGCAGGGGCGCGGCCTGCGCGGGATCGGGCAGGGCGGTGCCCGCCGGCAGGCGGGCGGCCAGCTCGCCGCGACCGCGGTCGGCCGGCAGGCTGGCGCAGCCGGCCAGCAGCAGGCCGGCCAGCAGGGCGAGGGCAGGGGAGGCAGGTCGGGTCATCGGATCACCTGGACGCAACGACGGCACCGGCGGCGCTGCGCCGCGGTGCGGGACGGGGAAGGCGGGGGCGCCGGGCGCCGCCGCGACGGCTCAGGCGGCGATCGGTGGCCGGATCTGCGGCGCCGCCCGGGGCAGGTCGAGGCCGTCGCGCAGGGCCCTGCGCAGGCCCTCGGGGCGCGGGTGCGGGCCGGCGCCGGCGGTCGCCGCCGGCAGGGCCGCGGCCAGGCAGCCGCAGTCGCAGTCCAGGCAGGTCCCGGCGACCGGCGGCGCCGGATCGGCCGGCGCCGGGACGGGCAGCGGATTGCCGTGGCAGTCGGTCATCGCCGAGGCGACCTCGCCCACCGGGCCGGCATCGGCCGCCGGCGATGCCGCGAAGCCGAACGCCATCCCGGCCCGGGCCAGCAGGGCCAGGCACAGCAGCACGGTCAGGGCGGCGCGCAGGGACATGGTTGGCAAGCCTGCGCGATTCCGGCCAGTCGTTCAAGTGCCGGTCGCGACGGACCCGGTCGCTGGCGGGTTGACGCGGCACTCCGGTGAGGACGCGCGGCGAAGCCGGCGGGATCGCGTCGCGGCACGGGAGCGGCGTGGCGGACGCCGAGGGCGCCAGCGGCGCCCCCCGGGGCCGGCGAACCGGGGCGTTCCGCGCCATGGCGCGCGCACCGGCAACCGCGGCATCGGCCTTGCCAGGGGTGCCGGTCCAGCCTTACGGCACGGCCAGGACCGGCGCCGTCGCGCCGCCGGCGGGCGTGGCGGGATCCGGCGCCAGCCGGTAGTAGTGCCAGCTCAGGTGCGCCAGGGCGTGGTCGTAGTCGAGCACGGGGTCGAGCGCGGGGCTGGCCAGGCCGGTGTGGCCGTGGCGCTCGCGGTCGGCACTGAGCACCCGTTGCCGCGGGCTGGCCTGGATGCCGGCGGCGTCCAGCACCAGGCTGGCCAGGTGGTAGCTGCGCAGGATGCCGGCCGCGGTCCGGCCGCGTTGCCGCGGCGTGCGGTTGTCGAACAGCAGCCACGGCACCGGCTGGCTGCGGGCGCGGGCGCCGTCGGCGAAGCCGACCTGGTCGAACACCTCGTCCAGGGCCGGCAGGTGGTCGCCGTAGAACAGCACCACCGTCGGCCGCGCGCGGCGTGCGACGTGGTCGATCAGGGCGGCCAGCGCCTCGTCGGCGCGCCGCGCGTGGTAGAGGTAATGGGCCAGCTCGGTGGCCGGCGCCCCGGCCAGCGCCTCGGGCACCTGGATGCCGGCCAGTCGGCGGCTGTCGATGCCCGGACGTTCGTGCCAGGGGCCGTGGTTCTCCATGGAGATGGCGAACACGAAGCGCGGCGCATCGTCCTCGCGCTCCGGCCCGTCCAGGGCCTCGACAACATGGCGCAGCAGGGCGTCGTCGCCGATGTACCAGCCGTGGTAGTCGCCGCCGTCGAACCAGGCGGCATCGCGGAAGTCGTCGAAGCCCAGGTTCGGCAGGGCGCGGTTGCGGCTCCAGAAGCGCGCGTCGTAGGGGTGGATGGCCAGGGTCCGGTAGCCGATCCGGCGCAGCACCTGGGGCAGGGCCCGCACCGGCCGGTGCGCCAGCGCGGTGTAGGGATAGTCGATGCCGGGGAAGGCGTGCAGCGGGTAGCCGGTCAGCGCCTCGAATTCGGTGCGCACGGTGCCGCCGCCGTAGGTGGGCACCCTGAGCTTGCCGTGATGGCTGCGCCGGCGGGCGTCGGCCAGCGCCGGCTGGTGGCGGGCGGCGCCTGGCATCGCCATGCGGCCCAGGTCGAACAGCGACTCGCTCTGCCACACCACGATGTCCGGCAGCGTGGCCGGATCGGGAACCATCGCCCCGGGCGCCTCGTCGGCGTGCAGCGCGACCACGTGCTCGACGAACACCGGGTCGGCCTCCGGCAGGCGCCAGGGGCCCTGGGCGCCGAGCTTCACCAGGCTCGCCAGCAGGCCGGCGCGGTCCGTCGACTCGTCCGGCACCCAGGCGACGAAGCCGAGTCGTTCGCTGTCGTACAGGGCCGCCACCGGTGGCCAGCCGCGCAGCAGGGCCAGCAGCAGCGCGGCGGCGGCGAGCGCGCAGGCCAGCCGCTGCGGCCAGCGCAGCCAGGGCCGGGGCGGTTCGAAGCACAGGGCGAGGGTGGCCAGGGCCAGCACCAGGACGGCCAGCCAGCCCGGCCCCTCGGCGCGCAGGTAGTTGAGGTACAGCCCGCTGCTCGCCAGCACCTGCGGCAGCAGCTGGAAATCGGCCGGAACCAGGTGCACGCCCAGGTGCGCGGACTTGAGGGCGTCGATGCCGTACAGCCCGGCGGCCAGCAGGCTGGTCAGCCACAGCGCCAGCACCGGCCGGCGCAGCAGGGCCAGCAGCACCAGGGCGGGGACCAGCAGGGGCAGGGCGTTGGCCCAGCGCCGCCCGGGCAGGTCGGGATCGGGGCCGTCCTCGCCCGGCACGCCGGCCAGCGCGGGATCGAGCTGCACCACCAGGTCGCGCAGCAGCCAGGCGCTTGCCGCGACGACGAGCAGCAGCGCCAGCAGCGGCCAGCCGGGCAGACCGGTCATCGGCACCCGCGAAGCCGCTCCGCGCCAGCCGGGCCCTGCCCCTGGCGTGATGGTGGATTTCGCCCCTGTCATAAAAGTGAAACTAGCAGCCGGGTGCAGGGCGCGGGTTAAGACGCGCTAACGAAGCGGTCACGCTCCGCGTCCCCGGCCAGCCCGGCCGGACCCGCCGGCCGGTGCATTACCATGGCCGGCCCGGGCCCGCCGGCGCAGCGCGCGGCCCCACTGCCAAGACACGGAAGCCGCAGCCCATGACCTTTCTCCGCATGAGCGACATCGACCTGGCCGGCAAGCGCGTGCTGATCCGCGAGGACCTGAACGTGCCCATGGACGAGGCCGGCACCATCACCGCCAGCCAGCGCCTGGAGGCGGCCCTGCCGACGCTGCGCGCCGCCCGCGATGCCGGCGCGCGGGTCCTGGTGATGTCGCACCTGGGCCGGCCGAAGGAGGGCGTGTTCGACCAGGCCGCCAGTCTGGCGCCGGTCGCCGCGTGGCTCTCCGAGGCGCTGGAGGCGCCGGTGCCCCTGGTGCGCGACTGGATCGACGGCGTCGAGGCCGAGCCCGGCCAGGTGGTGCTGCTGGAGAACGTCCGCTTCCTGGCCGGCGAAGGCGCCGACGACGAGGCGCTGGCCCGGAAGATGGCCGCCCTGTGCGACGTCTATGTCATGGATGCCTTCGGCACCGCCCATCGCGCCCAGGCCTCGACCCATGGCGTCGCGCGGTTCGCGCCGGTGGCCGTGGCCGGGCCCCTGCTGGCCGCCGAACTGGACGCCCTGGGCCGGGCCATGCGCGAGCCGAAGCGGCCGCTGCTGGCGATCGTCGGTGGCGCCAAGGTGTCGACCAAGCTGGAACTGCTGGAGACCCTGGTCGAGAAGGTCGACATGCTGATCGTCGGCGGCGGCATCGCCAACACCTTCCTGGCCGCGACCGGCCACCTGGTCGGCAAGTCGCTGTACGAACCCGACCTGCTGCCGGCGGCGAAGCGGATCCTGGCGCTGGCCAAGGAGCGCGGCACCGAGATCCCGCTGCCAAGCGACGTCGCCGTCGCCAGCGAGTTCAAGGCCGAGGCCCGCGCCACCGTGAAGTCGGCGAAGTCGGTGGGCTCGGAGGAGATGGTCCTGGACATCGGGCCGGAGACCGCGCTGCGCTACGGCGAGCTGGTCAAGCGCGCCGGCACGGTGGTCTGGAACGGCCCGGTCGGGGTCTTCGAGTTCGACGCCTTCGGCAAGGGCACCGAGGCGCTGGCGCGGGCGATCGCGGCGAGCAGCGCGTTTTCCATCGCCGGCGGCGGCGACACCATCGCGGCGGTGGAGAAGTACGGCATCGGCGCGAAGCTGTCCTACATCTCCACCGGCGGCGGCGCCTTCCTGGAGTTCCTGGAAGGCAAGACCCTGCCGGCGGTGGCGGCGCTGGAGGCGCGCGCGGCCGGCTGAGCGCGGCGCCCGGCCCCGGGCGAATGTGAGATCCATCACGGTTCGCCGGCGCCGCAGCGGCCAGCATCCGGTCTTCCGCTGACCACTGGAACCGGGGGGATTCCATGTCGAACGCTGCCGCACGTCCGCTGCCGCGGCCGGCCCGCCTGGGCCGTGGCGCCCTGCTGGCGCTGACCGCGCTGCTCGCCGGCGCCGACCCGGCCTGGTCCCAGGCCGGCTTCCCTAACACGCCGCGGACCCCGGGCACCCTGATCACCACCGGCCCGCAGGGCTTCGCCTCGGACGGCCGCGGCGCGCTGATCGCCTTCCATGGCGGCCTGCTCTACACCATCCCCGAGCACCCCTCCAGCGCCGCCGGCAGCAGCCTGCACATCAAGGCCTGGGACATCTCCAGCGAGGCCCTGCTGGCGACGCCGCAGATGGTCGCCAACTTCGGCATCGGGCCGATGAACATGCAGGCGCACGGCTACGTGTTCCAGAACGCCGACCTGCAGCTCGGCGGCGACAACTGGCTGTTCCGGCGCACCGGCTACCAGCAGTACCAGAGGGTGAACTTCCCGACCGGCGCGCCGCAGGGCTTCCACAACATGGCCTGGGAGCGCGGCCGCGCGGTGCCGCGCTGGGTGGTCGGCTTCCGCGACCCGGGCAACGGCACCATCGGCGGCAACTGGTTCTACAACCTCGACCAGCGCCGTTTCGCGATCGGCCGGCGCAGCAGCCCGTCCAGCCAGGTCGCCACCACGCTGTGGGCGGACTGGGACCACCTGTCCGTCAGCGGCGGGGTGATGGGCATGCCGCTGCTGTTCGGCGACCTGCTGATCGTCGCCAGCGAGGAACAGACCCTGTCCGGCGTCGCCGTGTACGACATGAAGCCGACCTTCCGCAACCAGGGCACGCCGCCGACCCTGCTCAGCGTCTTCAAGCAGGGCGGAACCGGCGGCTACTGGCCGGAGCTGTGGGGCGAGGGCGACACCCTGTACCTGCTGTTCCCGCGCCGCAACGACGGCCTGCGCGGCTGGCAGGTGGTCGACCTCAGCGACCCGGCCGCGCCCGCCCTGGTCGCCGACGTGGTGGCCAGCACGAACTGGCGCGACGGCCCGATGTACGCCCAGTTCCAGGACAACTTCGCGTTCACCGGCCGCTTCAAGATCGACATGCGCAACCCGCAGCAGCCGGTGCTGGCGCTGCCCTCGGAGTCGGGCGGCGCCTGGCGCGACACCAGCCAGTTCGCCCTGCCGCTGGGCAACCTGCTGGTCACCGGCGGCGTCGGCAGCATGACCGAGCAGGCCTGGCGGATCTGGGCACACCAGGCCGAGCCGGACACCCGCGGGCCGACCGTCGGCTACCACCGTCCTCGGCCCAACCAGACCAGCTGGCCGCGCACCGCGCCGCTGGCCTTCCTGATCCACGAGACCCTGCGCGCCGAGACCATCGTCAACGGCAGCACCGTGATCGTCCGGCCGGTCGGCGGCGCGCCGATCGAGGCCCTGGTCAACTTCACCTCCGGTGGCCAGCTCAACGTCGTCCCGGTGGACGACCTGGCGGCCGATACCGAGTACGAGGTGGTGTTTCCGGCCGGCGGCATCCAGGACGTCGCCGGCAACGGCATCGAGGGCTACGGCTTCCGGTTCTCCACCGGCGGCAGCGCCTCGGGCAACCAGCCGCCGCAGATCACCGAGCTGGGTGCCGGTCCCTACCCGGCCGCGCCCGGCGCCCCGGTGTCGGCCAGCGCGACCGCCGTCGATCCCGATCCGGGCGACACCGTGCAGTACCGGTTCGTGTTCGGCGACGGCACCAGCACCGCCTGGACCGCCAGCGGCGATGCCAGCCACAGCTATGCGGCCGCCGGCCGCTACACCCTGCAGGTGCAGGCGCGCGACCCGCACGGCGCGATCAGCACGCGGGCGACCCGGGTCACCGTGCAGGCGGTGCCGGCAGGGCCGGCGCCCACCGCCAGCGGCGCGATCGCCTGGCACGCCGCCAGCGACACGCTGTGGATCGTCAATCCCGACCACGACACGGTCAGCCGCGTGCACCGGCCGACGCGCACGCGCACCGGCGAGTTCGCGGTCGGCGCCGACCCGCGCTCGGTGGCGGTCGATGGCGCCGGCCGGATCTGGGTCGCCGGCTTCGATGCCGACCGCATCGACCTGCTCGACGCCGGCAGCGGGGCGGTCGTGCAGTCGATCGCCACCGGCTACGGCTCGGCACCGGTGGCGGTGGCCATGGCGCCGGGCGGCGCCACCGCCTATGTCGCCCTGCAGGGCGCCGGCCGGGTGCTGAAGATCGATACCGCCACCCTCGACGTGCAGAGCCTGGCGGTCGGGCCGACCCCGCGGGCGATCGCGGTCAGCGGCGACGGCGCCCGGGTGCTGGTCACCCGCTTCGTCTCGGCGCGCAACCATGGCGAGGTCTACGACATCGCCGCAGGTCCCTTCACCCTGACCCGGCGCATCCGGCTGCCGATGCGGGCGATCCCGACCGATTCCTCGGCCGACGGCCGCGGCGTGCCGAACTACCTGACCGCCATCGCGATCTCGCCGCGCGCCAACCGCGCCTGGATCACCGCCAAGAAGGACAACACCACGCGCGGCCTGCAGTTCTTCGACGGCCGCCACGAGCTCGATCCGGACAACACCGTGCGCGCCCAGGTGATCGTGCTGAACCTGGCAGGCAACAGCGTCGACGACAGCCGAGGCCGCGACCTGGACAACGCCGACTCGCCCGCCTCGGTCGCCTTCTCGCCGCTCGGCGACTACGCCTTCGTCGGCCTGCAGGGCAACGACGAGGTGCTGGTCCTGGATGCCCTGGCGCTGGACACCACGCCGGGTCTGCAGGGCGTGGCCGGGCGCTGGCCGGTGCAGGGCGCGCCGCAGGGCGTGCTGCTCGCCGGCGGCGACCTGGTGGTGCAGAACTTCATGTCGCGCAGCGCCTCGCTGCGATCGGTCGACCACTTCCTGGCCAGCGGCGGCCAGTCCGGCACCGCCAGCCACGTCGCACTCACGGCCGGCGAAGCGCTGGCCCCGGCGGTGGCGCGCGGCAAGCGGCTGTTCTACCGCGCATCCGACCCGCGCATGAGCCCGGAGGGCTACATCAGTTGCGCGACCTGCCATCTCGACGGCGGCAGCGACGGCCGGGTCTGGGACTTCACCGGCCGCGGCGAGGGCCTGCGCAACAACATCGAGCTGCGCGGCCGCGCCGGCCTGGCGCACGGCCTGGTGCACTGGACCGGCAACTTCGACGAGATCCAGGACTTCGAGAACGACATCCGCCTGTTCTTCGGCGGCACCGGCTTCATGAGCGATGCCGACTTCGCCGCCACCCAGCACCCGCTGGGGCCGGCCAAGGCCGGCCTCAGCGCCGAGCTGGACGACCTGGCCGCCTATGTCGGTTCGCTGGGCCTGGCCAGCCTGCCGCGCAGCCCGCACCGCCAGGCCAGCGGCCAGCTGACGGCGGCGGCGGTGCGTGGCCAGGCGGTGTTCGCCGCCGAAGGCTGCGCCACCTGCCATGCGCCGGCCAGCGGCTTCCGCGACGGCCAGCGCCACGACGTCGGCACGCTGCGCACCACTTCCGGGCAGCGCCTGGGCGCCCCGCTGGACGGCATCGACACGCCGACCCTGCTGGGCGTCTGGGACAACCCGCCGTACTTCCACGACGGCTCGGCCGACACACTCGATGACGTGTTCGCCGTGGCCGGCGGACCCGATTACCAGGCCGAGGCCGGCGCGCTGGCCGGTGGCGCCAGCGCGGTCACCCACTTCATCGACCTCAACGAGGGCAACGCCAGCCATGGCGGCTTCGTGCAGCTGGGCAGCGCCGGCGCGAGCGTCACCCTGGCAGGCGTCGCCGGTGGCCCCGGCGGCAACGGACGCATCGAGCTGCGCCTGGCCTGGCCGGCCGGCGCGGGTCAGTTCAACTTCACCGTCAGCGTCAACGGCAGCGTCCGCAACCTGCAGATGCCGGCGACCGGCAATGGCATCGACTGGCGCACCCTGGCCATCGACGGCGTCGCCCTGGCGCCCGGCACCGGCAACACCGTGGTGGTCACTGCGCAGTCCGGCGGCTGGCCGCCCCTGGCCCTGGACCAGATCGTGGTGTCCGGCCCCGGCGACCTGGCCCGCGCCCAGCCGCACCGCCGGGTCCGTGCGCTGTCCGTCGGCGACCGTGCCGACCTGATCGCCTGGCTGCGCGAGCTGGACGGCCGCGATGCCAGCGGCCAGCTGCCCGGCACCGACCTCATCTTCGGCGACGGCTTCGAGCCCTGAGGCGGCGGGCGTTGCCGCGACAACGCCGCGCGATCGCGGACGGCGCCGCGGCCGTCCGGAGCGCGCTCAGCGCATGTCGCGGACCACGGTGACGTGGGCGATCACCTCGTCGATCTCGCGCCGGGCGGCGGCGGCGTCCGGCGGGTCCTGGGCCAGGTGGGCCAGGGCGGTCAGCGGATGCACGACCAGGTCCTTCATGTGGTAGCAGGACGCCGCGTCCGCGACCGCCGGCAGCTCGCCGTCCTTGTGGTAGCCGGCCTCGATCTGCGCCGGCGTCAACGAGGTCCACAGCTTGCCCAGGCGCAGGGCCGCGGTCAGGTAGGGCTCGCAGTGCGGCCGGGCGGAGAGAAATTCGGGCAGCACCGCATCGGCGCTGGCCAGCAGCTCGTCGGCGTGCGCGGACAGCTCGTCGGCGCCGGCGCCGGCGTCGATGGCGCCGGCGAACTCGCGCGCCTGGTCCTGGTAGCGGTCGAGCGTGGCGCGCGCGGTCGCCGACAGCGCGGGGCCGCTTTCCGGCGCGGCGGGCGCGGGTTCGCGGCCGCAGGCGGCGACGGCGGCGGCGAGGGCGATCAGGGTGAGGCGACGGACCATGGCGGGTTCCTCGTGAGCGGATTCGTAAGGCGGGTGGTTGCGGCGGTCGCGGGGCGGTGCGGCGCTGCAGGCTGCCCCGATTGTTCCACGTCGGGCGCCGGTCGGTCAGCGCCGGCCGGTGCCGAAGCGCGCCAGCCAGTCGTCCAGGCGCGCCTCGTCGAGCAGTCCGGCGCGCCGTTCCAGCAGCCGGCCGTCGGCGCCGATCACCACCGTGTAGGGCAGCACGCCGCGGCTGTTGCCGACCTGCAGGGACGAGCCGGCCAGCTCGCGGCGGGCGAGCAGGATCGGGTAGGCGACCGGGTGGTCGGCCAGGAAACCGCGCACCGCGTCCTCGTCGTCCTCGGCGATGCCCAGCACGGCGACGGCGTCGCCGTGGCGGGCCGCCCAGGCGTCCAGCATCGGCATCTCCTCGACGCAGGGCGGGCACCAGCTCGCCCAGTAGTTGACGATGCGCAGGCGGCCGGCGCTGTCGGACAGGCGCACCGGGCGGCCGTCGACGTCGTCCAGCGACCAGTCCGGGACCGGCTGGCCGACCGCCACCTGGTCGACGCCGGCCGGGGCCGGCGGGTTGTCGTAGAGCCAGCCGCCGAGCAGGAAGCCGGCGCCGCCGCCGACCACGGCGAACGCCACCAGCAGCACGGGCAGCAGCAGGCGACGGTTCATGGCCGCGCCTGGCCGGCCTGCCCGATGCGCCGCGCGAACGCCGGCGCCGCCTCGAAGCCGACCAGCCGGAACGGGCGCAGCTCGGCGGCGTCGCGGAAGAACAGCGTCGCCGGCGGCCCGATGATGCCGAAGCGGCGCTGCAGGGCGACGTCGTCGGCGGTCTGGTCGGTGACGTCGACCTTGAGCAGGACCACGTCGCCGAGCGCCGCGCGCACCGCCTCGTCGGTGAAGGTGTAGCGCTCCATGCGCTTGCACTCCACGCACCAGTCGGCATAGAAATCGAACAGCACCAGGCGGTCGTCCGCGGCGGCGCGGGCCAGGGCCGCGTCCAGCCCGGCCTCGCCGACCACCTTCTCGAACTGCACCGGCGCCACCTGCGCCGCGCCGCCGCGCAGGCCGGCCAGCGGCCGCAGCCAGTCGTTGCCGCCGGCCATGGCGCCGATCAGTTGTGCGGCACCCAGCACCAGGGCGATCACGCCGAGCGCCTGCCCCAGGCGCCGGGCGCGGCCGGCATCGGCGGGCAGCAGGGTGAGCGCGCCGCCGAACACGCCGCAGCCGACCAGCAGGGCGCCTAGCAGGGCCAGGGTCCAGGCAGGCGGCAGGATGCGCTCGAGCATCCACCAGGCCAGGAACAGGAAGGCGACGCCGAACAGCGCCTTGACCGTGTCCATCCAGGCGCCGGCGCGCGGCAGCCAGCGCCCGGCGCCGGTGCCGACCACCAGCAGCGGCAGGCCCATGCCCATGGCCAGGGCGAACAGCGCCGCGCCGCCCAGCACCGGGTCGCCGGTCTGGCCGATGTAGGCCACCGCCGCCGCCAGCGGCGGCGCCACGCAGGGGCCGACGATCAGCGCCGAGAGCATGCCCATCAGCGCGACGCCGGCCAGCGAGCCCCCGGCGCCGCGGTTGCTGGCGCTGGCCAGGCGGTTCTGCCAGCGCGCCGGCAGCTGCAGCTCGTAGTAGCCGAACATCGAGAACGCCAGCGCCACGAACAGCGCCGCGAACGAGATCAGGATCCAGGGCTTCTGGAACAGCGCCTGCAGGTTCTGGCCGGCCAGGCCGGCGATCACGCCGGCGATCGTGAACACCACCGCGTTGGCCAGCACGTAGACCAGCGACAGCGTGAACGCGCGGCGCGTGGTCACTGTGCCGGCGCCGGCGATCAGGCCGGACAGGATCGGCACCATCGGCAGCACGCAGGGCGTGAATGCCAGCAGCAGGCCGGCCAGCAGGAAGCCGGCCAGGGTCAGCCAGCCGCCGCGGGTCAGCAGGCTGCCGTCGTCGGCGGTGGCGGGCATGGCGTTGCCGACGGTCGTGGCCGGTTCGCCCAGGGCCGGGGGCGGCGGCGGTTCGGCGGCGATCGCCGTGCGCGCCGCGGCGATCGCCTCGGGCGATGCCGGCGGCAGGTCGACCACCAGGCTGCGCTGCATGGGCGGATAGCAGATGCCGTCGAGCTGGCAGCCCTGCAGGTCCACCGCGAGGGTCACCGTGGTGGCCGTGCCGGCGCGTTCCGGGGCGATCGCCAGCGGCACCTCGACCTGGCCGAAGAACACCTGGACCTGCCCGAAGTGCTCGTCCTCGTGGGCGGTCGCGGCCGGCCACTGCGGTTGCCCGAGCAGCGCGTCGCCGGCGTCGACGCGCAGCCGCGTGGCGTCGCGGTACAGGTAGTAGCCGGGCGGCATGGTGAAGCGGGCCAGCAGGCGGGTGGCGTCCAGCGCGATCGCCTCGACCACGAAGGCCTGCTCCTGCGGCAGCGGCGGCTCGCGGCCGCCGGGCAGCGGCTCCTGGAGCGGCTCGAAGGCACTCCCGGGCGCGCTGCCCGGCAGGCCCGGGATCGGTGCCGGCGGCGCCACCGCCGGCAGGCCGGGCGGGCGGCCGCCGGTCAGCGGCTGCGCGGCCAGGGCCAGCGGCGCCGGCTCGGCGCGGGCCGGCAGCTGCAGGGCCACCGCCTGGCGATGCGGCGGATAGCAGACGCCGACGTCGGCGCAGCCCTGGAAGCGCACCTGCACGGTGGTCCCGGCCAGCCCGGCCGGCCAGGACAGCGGCGCACTGGCACGAAGCTCGCCGCGGTAGGTCTCGACATCGCCGAAGAACTCGTCGGTGTAGGCGGTGCCCGGCGGCGTCTCCAGCGCACCGGCCACGACGCCGTCGTCCTCGGCCTCGACGCCCAGGCGATGGCGGTAGAGGTAGTAGCCCGGGGCGATCGTCCAGGTCAGGCGCAGGACGCCGGCCGGGTCGACCTGGGCGCTGACCGCGAAGGCCTCCTCCACGGGCAGCAGCTCGTCCTCGTCGACCGCCGCCTGGCAGGCGGCCAGGGGCAACAGCAGGGCGAGCAGGCAGGTCAGGCGGGGCAGTCGGGACATGGGGCGATCATGGACGGAGGAAGGTGCAGGCGCGGTGGCGGTCCGGCGCCGCGCCGCAGGGACGTGCGACCGCGTGATCAGGGGCCAGGTTCCGTGACCGTGGCCTCGGCCAGCCAGGCCAGGTACGCCGGCAGTCCCTCGGCGACCGGCAGGGCCAGCAGCTCGGGGACCTCGTAAGGATGCAGGGACGGCAGCCGGGCGGCCAGGTCGGGCCAGCGCGCCCGGGTGGTCTTGACCAGCAGCAGCACCTCGGCCTCCTCGACCACGGCGCCCCGCCAGCGGTAGACCGAAGCGGTCAGCGGCAGCCGGCTGACGCAGGCCGCCAGGCCGGACTCGACCAGGGACCGCGACAGCGCGCTGGCGGCGGCCTCGTCGGGACAGGTGGTCAGGGCGAGCAGGGCGTCGGTCATGGCCGGCAAGCATACCCGCCCCCGCCGGGAGGCGATCCGGCGGTGCCGCCGCCCGCCCCCGCTGCCGCACCTGCCGGCCCTTGAAAGCCCGCCGGCGGGCCCCATCAAGGGCGCGCTGGTGGAGTTGGCTGCGATGGCGTGTGCCGGTATCATTGGCACTCACTGGCGCCGAGTGCTGACAGCTCCGCCTTATTCCCAGTCCGTTCAACCACTTGCGATAGGGTTAGCCATGAAGATTCGTCCCCTGCACGACCGCGTGATCATCAAGCGCCTGGAAGCCGAGACCACCACCGCCGGTGGCATCGTGATCCCCGACAGCGCCACCGAGAAGCCCATCAAGGGCGAGGTCCTGGCGGTCGGCAACGGCAAGATCCTGGAGAGCGGCGAGAAGCGCGCCCTCGACATCAAGGTCGGCGACAAGGTGCTGTTCGGCAAGTACAGCGGCACCGAGGTCAAGGTCGACGGCCAGGAGCTGCTGGTGATGCGCGAGGAAGACGTCATGGCGGTCATCGAGGGATAAGCGGCGCCAGCTCGCCCGGGCGGCGTTGCTGCGTCGCGTCGCAAATCCTCATTGGCTGATGCCAACTCCGGTTTGCGCCGCGCCGCGCGCCTTGCCCGGCCATCGCTGGCTTGCTTCTCCTCCCGCTTCGATCCAACCAAGAACCTGAGAGATTACGAAAATGGCAGCCAAGGAAGTCCGTTTCTCCGAAGACGCCCGCGCCCGCATGCTGGCCGGCGTCAATGTCCTGGCCAACGCGGTCAAGGTCACCCTGGGCCCGAAGGGCCGCAACGTCGTGCTCGAGAAGAGCTTCGGCGCCCCGACCATCACCAAGGACGGCGTCTCCGTCGCCAAGGAGATCGAACTGAAGGACAAGTTCGAGAACATGGGCGCGCAGATGGTCAAGGAAGTCGCCTCCAAGACCTCCGACGTCGCCGGTGACGGCACCACCACCGCCACCGTGCTGGCCCAGGCGATGATCCGCGAGGGCATGAAGGCGGTCGCCGCCGGCATGAACCCGATGGACCTCAAGCGCGGCATCGACAAGGCCGTGGTCGCCGCCGTCGACGAGCTGAAGAAGATCAGCAAGCCGACCGCCGACGACAAGGCGATCGCCCAGGTCGGCACCATCTCGGCCAACTCCGACGAGTCGATCGGCACCATCATCGCCGACGCCATGAAGAAGGTCGGCAAGGAAGGCGTGATCACCGTCGAGGAAGGCTCGGGCCTGGACAACGAGCTGGACGTCGTCGAGGGCATGCAGTTCGACCGCGGCTACCTGTCGCCGTACTTCATCAACAACCAGCAGAACATGTCGGTCGAGCTGGACAGCCCGTACATCCTCCTGCACGACAAGAAGATCGCCAACGTCCGCGACCTGCTGCCGGTGCTCGAGGGCGTCGCCAAGGCCGGCAAGCCGCTGCTGATCGTCGCCGAGGAAGTCGAGGGCGAGGCGCTGGCCACCCTGGTGGTCAACACCATCCGCGGCATCGTCAAGGTGTGCGCCGTGAAGGCGCCGGGCTTCGGCGACCGCCGCAAGGCGATGCTGGAGGACATGGCGATCCTGACCGGCGGCCAGGTGATCTCCGAGGAAGTCGGCCTGCAGCTGGAGAAGGCCTCGCTGAAGGACCTCGGCCAGGCCAAGAAGATCGTGGTCACCAAGGAGAACACCACGATCATCGACGGCGCCGGCGACAGCGGCAACATCGAGTCGCGCATCAAGCAGATCAAGGCGCAGATCGAGGAGACCTCCTCCGACTACGACCGCGAGAAGCTGCAGGAGCGCGTCGCCAAGCTGGCCGGCGGCGTCGCCGTGATCAAGGTCGGTGCCTCGACCGAGATCGAGATGAAGGAGAAGAAGGCGCGCGTCGAGGACGCCCTGCACGCGACCCGTGCGGCGGTCGAGGAAGGCGTGGTGCCGGGCGGCGGCGTCGCGCTGATCCGGGCCAAGGCGGCGATCGAGGGCCTGAAGGGCATCAACGAGGACCAGAACCACGGCATCGCCATCGCCCTGCGCGCCATGGAGGCCCCGCTGCGCGAGATCGTCACCAACTCCGGCGACGAGCCGAGCGTGGTGGTGAACAAGGTCCGCGACGGCCAGGGCAACTACGGCTACAACGCCGCCAACGGCGAGTACGGCGACATGGTGGCCCTGGGCATCCTGGACCCGACCAAGGTGACCCGCACGGCGCTGCAGAACGCCGCGTCGATCGCCGGCCTGATGATCACCACCGAGGCGATGGTCGGCGAGCTGCCGAAGAAGGACGCCCCGGCCGGTGGCCACGACCACGGCGGCGGCATGGGCGGCATGGGCGGCATGGATTTCTGATCCAGGCCCGACCTCCGGTCCCGCTCCCCTGCCGGGGCGCGGGCCGGTGCCCAGGTTCGACACGGAAGGCCCCGCAGCGATGCGGGGCCTTCCCGTTTCCGGTCCGGCGACGTCGGAAGGACCCGGCGGGCCGGTTTTCACAGATGCGACTTCGGATGCCGCTGTCCGGACCCGGCCGT
This sequence comes from Proteobacteria bacterium UBA2363, assembly GCA_002344355.1. Lineage (GTDB taxonomy): Bacteria > Pseudomonadota > Gammaproteobacteria > Xanthomonadales > UBA2363 > Pseudofulvimonas. The sequence goes on from DDTN01000014.1 coordinate 157,222, forward strand.
GCCCGGCTGTCGGATCGGCGAGAGGCCGACCGCTCGCGCTCCGGAAACCTTGGCGATGTCCGGGTTTATGCAACAGTTGGCCGTTTCCCCCTTCGCCTGCTAACGTGACGCATCGTCCAAGGGACAACGCGCATGGATCGCCACGCGAACCCGTCCGCCGTGCAGCGCGATCGACGAATCCCGTGGCTGATGGCAACAGCGTTGATCGGCCTGGCGATGGCTGGCCGGATGCCGACGGCGGTCGCGCAGGAGCCGCTTCCGGTGCTGCGCGCGCAGCCCGACCTGTTGCTTCTTCGCGAGGGGCGGGTCGCCATCCTGGAGCGCCTGGACGACGCCAGCCTGCTGGCGGCCGGCGACATCGACTGGGCCAATGGCCGGGCCGTCGGCCGCGGCGTCGTACGCCTGCAGGCCGACGGCACGCCCTACCCGGGCTGGCAGGTGGCTCCGATCGGCACGCAGAATTCCGGGCTCTGGCTCAACTACGCCACCGCAACCAACTGCGGCGACTGGATCTACGTCGCCGGCACGCTGGCCTCACCCTCGGGCGGTGACGACGTCAACCTGCGACGCATCGACCGCGAGACCGGCGTGCCCGATCCGGCCTGGACCTCGGCGGTCACGGGCAACATCAGCGCATTGGCCTGCGATGGCAGCGGGCGCCTGCTGGTCGCGGGCGAGTATCTCTCGATAGCCGGCACGATCTACTACGGGCTGGTACGGCTGCACGCCGACTCCGGCGCGCACGATCCGTCCTGGACCGTCCAGGCGTCCGGTCGCATCCAGCGCCTGCTGGTCGCAGCCGACGGCACCCTGTATGTCGTGGGCTGCCATGGCATCGGCACGCCTGCACAATCCTTCCTGCGCAAGGGTCTTGCCCGTGTCCTGCCCAATGGCGCCGTCGATCCGGACTGGGATCCGGCGCAGGCGTTCCTGGACAACGGCCGGGTCTCTGCGATCGCCCTGGGCGAAGACGGCTGGCTCTACGTCGCCGGCCAGCTGGCGACCGAGTCGCCGCCGCGCCACGGGCTGTTGCGGGTGTCGACCAGCGGCAGCGGCGCCATTGATCCGACCTGGCATCCGAACCCGGACTGGCCAACGGCGTTCGATGGCGAGCGCGTGGATGCGCTGCATGTCGACGGGCCATGGCTGTTCGTCGGCGGCTACTTCGATCAGTTCGGCGGACTGGCGCGCGCGTCGATGGCGCGGGTGTCGACGATCGGCCCCGGCGACGTCGATCCGGCCTGGGATTCGCCGCTGCGCCCGGCTGCGCCCTTGGGCAACGCGCTGGTGGCCATCGTGCCGGGGCCCGACGACTCGCTGTGGGCGGCCGGCCGCCTTCGCAGCACCGGGGCGACGCCGAGCGCCGGGCTGGTGCGTGTCGCACGCGTAGACGGCACCCGCATCGGCAGCCACCTGATGGCGCTCGCGGGCAACGTGCTCCACGTCGCCGCGCATCCGGCCGGCGGTGTCGTCGTGGTCGGGGACTACTTCCATGCCAACGGCATGGAACGCGAGGGCATGCTGCGTCTGGATGCAAGTGGCGGCATCGATCCCGGATTCGCCCCGGCCGTGACCGGCCAGGTGAGGGCCTTGGCCGTCGACGCTGCCGGTCGCGTGCATGCCGGCGGCGATCTGCACCATCCCGATCTGCCGCAACCGCTGCACCTGCTGCGCCTGCAGGCCGACAGCGACCAGCCCGACCCGACCTGGCTGCCAGCGGTGGACGGCACCGTCGATGCCCTGGCCTTCGGCCCCGATGGCCGCCTCCATGTCGGTGGGACCTTCGACCAGGTGGCCGGCCAGGCGCAGGCGCGGCTGGCGCGTTTCGATGCCACCGGTGCGTTCGATGCCCATTGGCGGCCGGTGGTCGCCGATGCCACGGTGGTGGCGATCGCCCTGGCGGATGGCTGGGTCTACACCGGTGCCGGCCATGGCCGCCTGAGGCGGTTCGCGGGCGCGGCGCCGGGTCTCGCGGATCCGACCTGGACCACAATCGTGGGCGATTGGTTGCGGCCGAGCCTGTTCGTACGTTCCGGCGGTCCGCTGGTGGTCGCTCACGGGCGCACGGTGTTCATGCAACTGAGGGGAAGCATCAGCCTGGTCTCACAGGCGCCGGGCACGCCGGCGCAGACGCTGTGGCAGCGAACGGTGCCGTGGACCCTGCCGGTCGTGAGCGGGGCAGCGACCGGACCGATGTTCGGTGCCATGCTCGCCGAGGGGCAAAGCATCGGCTACGAGGTTTTCCGCTTCGACGAGTCCGGCACGCTGGACACCGCCTGGCGCCCGCAGCTGGATCGCAGGGCGGCGATGATGCGGCCCTCGACGGACGGCACGACGCTATGGCTGGCCGGACAGTTCAGCCACGTCGACGGCGAACGCCGCTTCGGCCTGGCCGCCTTCGACCTGCGCGGCGACGCGCTGTTCGAACACGGCTTCGACTGATGGCTGGCGACTCTCGGCGCCCTGGAGGCGGATGCCTTGGACATGGATGCCGATGGCCCGGGTACTGCCGCCAGCCTCGTCAACGGACGGGCACTCGAACGTGGTTGCCAGTCCGCCTTTGATGCGTCGGTGCAGTTCGCGCCGACCTCCTGCGCAATCGTACCGGGTGCTGCGTGACCACGGACCGTGGTTACCGTCCCAGTTCCATGGCCGGCACCGGCACCCTGATCGGAGAACAGTAGGGCAAGAATGCACTGGCGGGTTGGCGGCACTGCCGCTGGAACTTGGGCGACCAGGATTCCCGCTCCACGGCGCGGCATCCGCGCAGCCTCCGCCCGCAATCTGCGAAGCCGGCCAGGCCGCTGCACATGGAATCCCGCGGCATCCATGGGGTCGCCAGCCTCGACCATGGAGGGGCCTCCGGCCTCTGCGGTTCCAGCCCGGGGGGCCGGGCTCCTCGCTGCCGCCGACACCCCGGCTGAACGGTGCGCCCGCCCCGGCTATCCGCGCTGACGCGAGGCGGTCATGATCGTCGCTGTCCCACCGGGCTGGATCATGCGCCGTCGCCGTCCTGCAGCAAGCATCTGTGCCGGCCTGCTGGTCGCCCTGGCGGCCTGGTCGCCCCTGCAGGCGCGCACGGTCTACCGGTGCGTGCTGGACGGCACGGTCAGCCTGGCCACCGCGCCCGATCCCGGTGCGCAATGCGAGGCGCACGAACTGGACGACGACGATCCCAATCCGCCGGCCCTGTGGGGCGCGCTGGGCGAGTTCCGCGGCGCGCTGTTCGTACGCGAAGAGGCCGGACGCAAGGTCTACAGCACGCGGCCCATGGACGGCGCCGAGCGCGTGCTGGACTTCCATGCCCGCACCGCACCCGGCATCGATGCGCATCCCGGCCTGGGCATCGTCGGGCCGGCGCAGCTCGACCGCTTCGATGCCGAGTTTCGCGCGGCCGCCCGCGCCTATCGCCTGGACGAGGCCTGGTTGCGGGCCATCGCCCACGCCGAGAGTGCCTTCGACCCGCTGGCGGTTTCGGAGAAGGGGGCCCTCGGAGTGATGCAGCTGATGCCCGAGGTCGTTCGCGAGTACGGCATCGACGACCCCTTCGACCCGGCCGCGTCGATCGATGCAGGTGCCCGCCACCTGCGCTTCCTCACCGACCGCCTGGACGGCGACCTCGACCGGATCGCCGCCGCCTACAACGCCGGGATCGGCGCCGTCGCCCTGCATGGCGGCATCCCGCCGTATCCGGAAACACGGTTGTACGTGGCGAGGGTGCATGTCCTGCATGCCCGCTACCGGGCCGCCCTGGGTCTTCCGGCGCCGGCGTCCGCCCTGCGCGCGGCCGGCCCCCAATCGCCCTGAGCCTGCGCGGCGTCCCGGCCCATCCCGGGCGTTGGGCTTCACGGCCCGTGTCCGGGTGCCTTGGCGGCATCGCCTGGCAGCAGGCGCAGCCTGGCAGGACGCGGTCGGGGACGACGGGTCAGGGGCCGGCAGAAGCGGTCCGCGCGTGGTTCCTGTCCCGTGCCGCGGATGGGCCGCCCGCCTCAGCAAGAGGCCCCTGCTGCCGGCGCCTCGCCGCACAGCATGTCGCGGGTGTCGGCCACCAGCCTTGCCGCCCGTTCGCTGCCCTCGGGCAGGGCGGCCAGGGCGGCTTCGGCCTGGGCGAGGCGGGCATGCGCCTCGCCGGCCTTGTCGCCGCGTGCCAGGGCCTGCGCAAGCACGGCCAGGGCCATGACCTGCTCCTGGGCCGGCTGCGCGAACAGGCGGTCGGCCATGGCGACCGCTTCCCCGGCGTGTGCCAGCGCGTCGCCCGGCCGGTCCATGGCCAGGCTCTGCCGGGCCAGGTTGACCAGGCCGAACACCACGACCGGATGGTCGCCCTCGTAGACCTGGCGGCGCATCGCCACCGAGCGCTCCAGCAGGTCCAGGGCCGCGGCCTGGTCGCCGCGGTCGCGCGCCAGCAGGGCGCGGTTGTTGAGCAGGATGGCGATGTCGCGGCTGCCGTCCGGGAACTCGCCGGCCAGCAGGGTGGCGGCGCGCGCGTACAGGCGGTCGGCCTCGTCGAGGCGCTCCAGGCCGTGCAGGGCCTGGGCCAGGTTGGCGATCATGTTGGCGTGCTCGTGGACGGTGACCTCGACGCCCTGGCGCTCGACGACGGCCAGGGCCTGTTCCACGTTGTCGCGCGCCTGCTCGTAGGCGGCGCGATTGAGCAGCAGCACGGCCAGGTCGTTGCGCGCCACCGCATGCAGGGGGCTGCGCAGCCGGCCGGCGGCGCGCAGCCGGTCGAGGATGTCCGCGAAGGCGGCCTCCGCCTCGCTGCTGCGGCCTTCGTACTCGTGCAGCCAGGCCAGCGCATGGAGCAGTTGCAGGGTGCGCGGGTGGTCCTCGCCGAGCGCCGCGCGGGCCTGGGCATGGCCGGTTTCCAGTTGCTGCCGGGCCGCCTCCAGGCGGTGCCGGCTGAGCATGCTGTAGCCGATCGCGTGGCGGATCCCGGCGGCCAGCGCCGGCCGGTCGTCGAAGCGCGCGCCGACCTGGGCGGCGGCCTCGTCCAGGGCCTGGGCCAGGGTGGTCTCCTCGCTGGTGTTGCCGGGATCGGCGCGGGCCAGGATGTCGAGCAGGAACTGGTTGATGCCCTCGGCGTCGGCGGCGGCGCGCGCGGCCTGGCGGGCCTGGTGCAGGGCCAGCGCCGCCGCGCCCAGCACGGCGGCCAGGGCCAGGGCGGCGCTGGCGCTGGCCAGGCGGTGCCGGCGCAGGAAGCGCGACAGGCGATAGCCGCGGCTGTCGGGATGGGCGCCGACCGGACGGCCGTCCAGCCAGCGGCGCAGGTCGTCGGCCAGTTCCCGTGCCGAGCCGTAGCGGCGTTCGGCTTCCCGGTGCAGGGCCTTGGCGGCGATCCGCTCCAGGTCGTTGTCGAAGCCGCCGCGCCGGCCCCGGCGGTCCGCGTCCGGTCCGGCGCGCGCCAGCCCGCACGCCAGGCTCGGCGCGGCCTGCTCGCCGACCTGCCGTTCCGCCTGGGCGGGACTGAGGCCGGCGAGGTCGTGCGGCAGCACGCCGGTGGCCAGCTCGTACAGGATCACGCCCAGCGCGTAGACATCGGCGCGGGTGGTGATCGCCTCCCCCCGGAGCTGTTCGGGGCTGGCATAGCCCGGCGTCATCGCCTGCAGGGCGGTGGCTTCGGGGCGGGCATCGGGGCGCGCCGGGTCGAGCAGCTTGGCGACGCCGAAGTCGAGCAGGCGCGGCTGGCCGTCGTCGTCGACCAGGATGTTGGCGGGCTTGAGGTCGCGGTGCACCACCAGGTGCCGGTGCGCGGCCTCGACCGCCTCGCAGACCCGGCACAGCAGGCGCACGCGCGCGCGCAGGTCCAGGCCCCGGGTTTCGCACCAGCGCGTCAGCGGCAGACCGTCGACGAACTCCATGACCAGGTAGGGCACGCCGTCGCCGGTGCTGCCGGCATCCAGGATGCGCGCGATGCCGGGGTGCTGGAGCTGGGCGAGGATGTCGCGCTCGGCGGCGAAGCGCGCCACCAGGGCCGCGCGCAGCGCGTCGCGCCCGGCCAGGTAGGCCGGCTGCACCAGCTTCACCGCGACGTCCTGGCGGTAGGCGCCGTCGGCGCGCCGGGCGCGGTAGACCACGCCCATGCCGCCGGCCTCGAGCAGGGCGGTGAGCTGCCAGGGGCCGAGCCGCTCGCCGACCGCCGGCAGTTGCGGCAGGGACGGCGCGCCCGGCGTGGCCGGCGACAGCAGGAAGTCCCCGGCCTGCCGGTCGCGCGCCAGCAGGCGTGCCAGGCGCTGCCGCACGCCGGCCTCGACCGGCAGACCCGCCAGCCAGGCGTCGCGCGCGCCGGCCGGCAGGGCCTGGCCTTCGGCGAGCAGGTCCAGCACCTGGCGTTCGGCCTCGGTGTCCATCGCGATTCAGCCCGCCAGCGCGTCGTAAAGCCAGGTGCGCGCCGCCTGCCAGTGCCGCTTCACGGTGGCCGGCGACATCGCCATGGCGGCGGCGGTCTCCTCGATGGTGAGCCCGGCGAAATAGCGCAGCTCGACGATCCTGCCCTTGTCGGCGTCGAGGGCCTCCAGGCGCGCCAGGGCGTCGTCCAGGGCCTCCAGGTCCAGCGCCGGCAGCTCGCCGGCGATATCGAGCTGGGTCAGCGACAGCCGTTCGCCGCCGTCGCGTTTGGCGGCGTTGCGGCGACGCGCGTGGTCGACCAGGATCTCGCGCATCAGGCGCGCCGCGACCCGCACGAAGTGGCCGTGGCCCTGCCAGTCGATGCGGGCGACGCCGCCCAGGCGCAGGAAGACCTCGTTGACCAGGGCGGTCGGCTGCAGGGTGTGGCCGCTGCGCTCGCCGGCGAGCTGGCGCACCGCGGCGGCGCGCAGCTCCGGATAGACGGCCTCGATCAGCCGGTCGCGGGCGCCCTGGTCGCCGGCGCGCCAGGCCTCGAGCAAGCGGGTCGCCTGGTCGTGCATGGCGCCCAGTCTAGCCGCGTGGCCGGAGACGCCCAATCCGGCAGACGCGCCGTCCGGACCGGCGGCAGCCGGTGCCGCGTCCGGCGCTCAGCCCTCGAAGCCGTTGCCGAACACGGCGTCGACCACGGCCCCGAACTCGCAGGCGCCGAAGGCGCAGGGCTTGGGCGAGCCCGGGCTGGCGACCGGCCGGCCGCCGCCGCGCAGGTCGATGGCCGGCGGCACCACGCCGCCGCCGGCCGTGCAGCGGTCGCGCGCCTGCGCCCCCGGCTGCAGGCGGCCATCGCCCTGGCCGGGATCGGGGAACAGCGGGTGGGCGGTCCGCCGGATGGTGCGTGGCGCCAGGTTGGCCAGGCCGTGGCCGCCACCGACCCGCAGGTCGTGCAGGTCCACCGCCACGCCGCTGCCCGGCGGATCGAGGGCCCTGCCCGGCTGGAACACGATTTCGCAGCGCGAGTTCACGGCTCGAAGTCGTGCGCGAAGATCAGGTCGTTGCTCTCGGCATCCAGGGTGATGCCGTCGAACCAGCCGGTCACCGCCGGCGGGAAGGTGATCCCGTTGTCGACCACCACCAGGGCGACGGTCAGCGAGCTGGTGTGGGTCCAGTCGGCGTCGGAGACGACGATCTGCGCCGGCACCGTCGGTCGCACCCAGCTCGTGCTGGTGGTCAGGAAATGGTCGCCCGAGGCGACCGGCGGGCCGGCATTGCAGGCCTCGCCGCCGTCGTGCCGGAGCTGCCAGTGCAGCAGCACGCTGTCGCGGGTGGCGATGGCGCCGGCGGAACGGCCCCAGCCGTTGAGCAGGTAACGGCCCGGCCCGGGCAGGTGGATGCACTGGCTGCGGGCGGTCACCCGCGGCTGCGCGATGTTGCTCTGGCTGACCTGGATGGATCCGGAACCGGCGCCGCCCACGCTGTTCTGCGCCGAAGTCCACGTCGATGCGCCGGCGGTCGCCTCCGGCCACAGCGCCAGGTCGCCGGCCTCGTCGAAGTCGCCGAACAGCACCAGCGGCTGCAGCGCCGGCCGCTCGAAAGCGCCCAGGTCGGCCGAGCCCATCAGGTTGGGGACGATCGCCAGGTCGATGCCGCGCTGGGTCCCGACCAGGTCCGGGCCGCCGCCGGTAGCGGCGAAGTCGACCGCCGGGGACGCGGCGCGCAGGCGGTAGTCGCCGCGTGCCGGATCGACGAACCGTGGCGGGGCCTCGATCACCAGGGGCGAGTTGCCGCCATCGAGCGAGTTGCGCTCATGGGTCAGCACGTTCTCGACGAAGCGGGTGCCGCCGGCGTGGACCAGGGACGTCTTGCCCGGCTGCCAGAGCACCGAGCGCTGCATGCGGAACCGGCCATTGGCGTTGACGACGCTGGCCGCGCCCACCAGGTTGCCGGCGAAGGTGCTGCTCTCCAGCAGCAGGTCGGTGTCATCGGTGACCCGGATCAGTTCCTGGCTCAGCGTGTTGCCGGACCACAGGGTGTTGAGGACCTCGACCTCGGTGTCGCTGCCGACCGCGCGCAGCACCCGTCCGCCGCGGTTGCCGGAGAGCTCGGTGCGTTCGATGAACAGACCGTTGTCCTCGCCCACCACCAGCACGGCGCCCCCGGTGGGCTGGCCGTTGGCGTTCTGGTCCTGGTTGCCGGTGACGTGGGAGCACGGACGTCCGGCGGGGCAGCCCAGCGGCGCCACCGACGGCGCGCAGAGGAAGCCGGAGCGGTTGATGCTGAGGCTGGCGGCCGCGCGGAACACGGTGTTGTCCGAGGTCTGCACGAAGGCCGCCGAGCCGTCCGGCGCCGCATTGTCGAGCAGGCTGGCGTTCCTCAGGCTGGCCCGGCCGAAATAGCCGCCGGTGGCGGTGCCGAACTCGCCACGCGCCCAGACGTAGATGCCGCCACCGGCGACGCTGGCGAAATTGTCGCGGATGGCGGTCTGCCGGCTGGCGTCGGTGCTGTACAGGCCCAGCTCGGCCGTGCGCGCGGTGCCGTTGGCGCCGATCACCGAGACGCCGCCGCCGTAGCGCGCCTGGTTTCCGTAGATCGGACCGGCGCCACCGACGCCCGGGCTTCCGATGTTCGCGCAGCTCTGGCGGTCGCCGCCGACGATCTGCAGGCCGCCGCCGTAGCCGCCGTCGCCGCCGGTGCCCAGCGCCTCGTTGAAGGCGATCCAGCTGTCCGGGGCGTTCATGGTCAGTTTCCCGCCGTCCAGGTAGATGCCGCCGCCGGAGTAGAGTGCGGTGTTGACCTGGATCAGCACGTTGCCGGAGATCAGCAGCTCGGCATCCGGACCCAGGCCCTCGGCATAGATGCCGCCGCCGTAGTGGGCGGTGTTGTTGCTGATCGTGCTCTCGATGAGCTCGAGCAGGCCGTTGCCCCGGAAGTGGATGCCGCCGCCGTAGTTGGCGCCGGAGGCCAGGGCATCGCCGCCGCGCACGGTCAGGTGGCGCAGCTTGACGATGCCGCCGGTGCCGGCGGTGATCCGCAGCACCGGCGCGAAGGCGCCGCCGGCGCCGTCCAGGACCGTGTGGGTGTTGTCGGTGGCGGCCTGCGTGCAGGTCGCGAAGCCGCCGACGATGTTGAGGTGCTGGCTGGTGTTGACCACCAGCGCCTGCTGGCCCCAGGTCGCGCTGCGGGTGATCCGGATGGTGTCGGGCCCGGGACTGGCCTCGGCGGCGTTGATGGCGGCCTGGATGCTGGTGTGGTCGCAGCCGCTGCCGGCGGCGCCGACGGTCAGGATGGCGGCAGCCAGATCGGCGCTGGCCGCGGCCAGCAGCAGGACCAGGAGGGGAAAGCGGCAGGTGGACATCGCGGGTACTCGCGCTCTGGCCGGTATTGGCAGGTCGATGAACGCCGTTACCGCCGCTCCTGCGACATGCGGGGCGCAGGGCCGGGCCGAGGCCCTGTCGCGTGCCAGGGAGCGGCAGTCCATGCCCAGCCAGGGCAACGGGCCGGGGCACCGGACCTGCGACGGCACGCCACGTCGCTCCTCCCCGGCGTGCGGGGCAGGGGCGGGGAGAGGGCAGGCCGGCAGCGCCCTGCGACCCGGCGCTGCGCGAAGCCGCCATCGCGTGCCGATCCGGTGGCGGTCAGTCCTCGCTTGCGGCCAGCGCCTGCCGCAGCCGCAACGTCACGATGCCGGGCAGGGGTCGCTGCAGGGCCTGCCTGGCCTCGTCCCGCAACGCCGCGCAGTCGGCGGCGCGGTTGCGGCACGCCGCCTCGACCAGCAGGCCGAAGCGTTCCCAGTACGGCCGTGGCGGCAGTCCCCTGGCGGCGGCGATCTCCGCCAGGCTGTCGCGCAGCTCGGCCTCGGCCTGGACGCTGTCGCCGAGGCCGAGCAGGGCGTGGGCACGCTCGGCCCTGGCCATGGCGAGGGCCGGTGCCGCCGTGTCCGCCAGCGTGCGATAGATCCCGATGCCGCGGTCGTGGGCCCGCAGGGCCTCGCGGTTACGCCCCAGCGCCGAGAGCGTCGCCGCCATGCCGGACCACGCCGCGGCGATCCGCTCGGCACGGTCCGGAAAGCGTTCCTGCAGTTGCGCCATCACGCCCTCCTGGATCGACAGGGCCGCAGCCGCCCGCCCGGATTCCCGCAGGGCATAGGCATGGAACAGGTCGGCGAGCAGCGGTTGCAGGCCGGCCCCGTCGGGCAGTCCCCGATACGCCGCCGCGGCGCTCGCATACAGTCGCGCCGACTCCTCGAAGCGGGCATCGGTGTAGGCGCTGCTGGCGGCGTCCATCATCGCCAGCACGGTGTCGCGATGGTCATCGCCGTAGAGGAGGCGGGCCTGGCCGAGGAATTCCGCGTTGAGCTCGGCCGCCCTGGACGAACGCCCGGCATACGCGGACATCCGCGACAGCCGGCGCAGGGCCAGCAGAGTGGACTGCGTCGGTCGCGGGTCGATGCGCTGGCGCGCCGCATGGGCCCGTTCGGCCAGCGCCAGGCCGCGTTCGAAGTCGCTGCCCTGGGCGTAGGCCCAGGCCAGGTTGGAGGCCAGGTCGAGGGTCAGCGCGTGGTCCTCGCCGAGCCGCTGCCGGCGCGCCGCCCAGGCGCGTTCCAGCGGCGGGATGGCCCGCGTGTCCTGGCCGAGATTGGTGTGGATGATGCCCTGGTTCTTCCAGACATCCTCGCAGACCGGTTGTCCGGTCTGCGCGGCAGTGCACAGCGCGTCCGCTTCCGCCAGCACCGCCAGGGCCTCGTGCGGCCGGTCCAGGTAGCTGTAGGTACTGCTCAGTGCGTGCAGCGCCTCCACCAGGGGCGCGCTGCCCGCGGCGCGCCGGCGCAGCACCGCGGTCGCCGCCAACTGCCGCTGCAGCGCCTGGTCATGGCGCGGCGGATTGCCCAGGTTGAGGAACTCGCCGCTGCTCGCCAGGGCGCGGGCGGTGTCGACGTCGTCGTCGCCGAGCGCCTGCCGTCGCCGGTCATGCGCGCTTTCGGCCAGCGCCAGGGCCTGGGCATAGTCGCCGGCCCGCCCGGCGACCCGCGCCAGCGAAAGCTCGATGCTGGCCAGCACCAGGGGCCTGCCGGCGAGGTCGCCGACCGCGCGGCGGGCCGCATCGGCGACCAGTTTCGGACGGTCGAGGTCGCCCGCCGGTTCGCTGCCGGGCGCCAGCACGTCCAGCAGGCTGTCCAGGTAGGTGAACTGCGCCTGCAGCGCCTCCGCCGATGCCTGCGCCTGCGCCGCTGCGGCGTTGGCACGGGTCGCTTCCATCCGGGCGATGCGCGACTGCCAGGTCGCCATGGCCAGGCTGGCCAGGACCGCCAGCATCAGCGCGGTGGTCAGGGCGACGCCGCCCCGGTGCCGCTGCACGAACTTGCGGGTCCGGTACCAGCGCGAGGGCGGATGCGCGCGAACCGGCTGGTTGTCCAGGTGGCGGTCGATGTCGTCGGCCAGGTCGGCGCCGCTCGCGTACCGTCGTGCCGGCTCCTCGGCCAGCGCCTTCATCAGGATGGTGTCGAGGTCGCCGCGCAGGGCGGTGCGCAGGGCCGGTCGCGGGGCCGGCAGCGCCCACAGGTCGGTGGCCAGCTCGGCGACCCGCGCCGAGGGGCGCGGCACCGGCTGCCCGGCCGGCCGCTCGCCGAGCAGCAGCTCGTGCATGACCACGCCCAGCGCATAGACGTCGGTGGCGGTGGAGATCGCCGCCCCGGTGTACTGCTCGGGCGCGGCATAGCCCGGGGTCAGCGGCGCGTAGCCGGTGCGGGTGGCGTCCTCGGCGGCCTGGCCCTCGTCGAGCAGCTTGGCGATGCCGAAGTCGAGCAGCTTCACCCGTCCCTGGTCGTCGACAAGGATGTTGGAGGGCTTGAGGTCGCGATGCACGATCAGCGCCCGGTGCGCGGCGGCCACCGCCCGGCAGACCACCGAGACCAGGCGCAGGCGCTCGCGGACGCCGAGCTGGTGGCGGGCCGCGTAGTCGGTCACCGGCACGCCGTCGACGTATTCCATGGCCAGGTAGGGATGGCCGTCCGCGGTGACGCCGCCGTCGATCAGGTGCGCGATGTTCGGATGCGAGAGCGAGGCCAGCGCCCGGTGCTCGCGGCGGAACAGGCGCTCGGCCTCCGGAGAGTACAGGCCGCGGTGCAGCAGCTTCAGGGCGACCTGCTGGTGCCCGCCGTGCAGGTCGCGGACGGCGCGGAACACGGTGCTGGAGCCGCCCTGGCCAAGCACCCCGCACAGTTCGAAGGCGTCGATCCGCTGGCCGGGCGACCAGGCGGGCGGGGGCGGGGATTCGCCGATGTCCTCGGCCAGCCGCAACGCCGGGCGCGCGCTCAGCGTCGCGCCGGCATCCAGCGCGGCCTCGGCTGCGAGCAGGCGGTCCAGGCGTGCGCGCAGGTCCGGGTCGGCGCAGTGCCGGTCCAGGAACGCGGCGCGTTGCCCGGCCGGCAGCGCCAGCGCCCGGTCGAACAGGGAGCGCAGGGTGGTCCCGGGCGGCGCGCCGGGGTCGTCGGCAGGATTCATGGCTGGACCGGTCAACGCCGCCAGGGACCGGACTGCGCCATCAGCCGGCGTCCTGGTCGAGGTCCGCCTTCAGGTGGGCGCGCGCGAAGCGCCAGTCGCGGTCGACGGTGCGCCGCGACACGCCCAGGGCGGCGGCGGCCTGCTCCAGGGTCAGGCCGGCGAAGTACACCAGTTCCACGACCCGGGCGGCGCGCGGGTCGGCTTCGTCCAGGCGGCGCAGGCTGGCGTCCAGGGCCAGGGCGTGTTCGGCGCTGTCGACCGCGACCTTGACGTCGATGCCGGTCAGGGTGACCCGTTGCCAGTCGCCGCCGGCGCGCAGGCGCAGGCGGTCGCGGGCGCGGTCGGCGAGCAGGTGGCGCATCGCCCGTGCCGCGTAGGTGAAGAACTGCGCGGGATGGCCGAAACGCGGGCCGTCGGTACCATTCATGCGCAGGTACAGCTCGTGGACCAGGGCGGTGGTGTCCAGGGTGCCGCGCGGGCCGGCCGCCAGGCGGCGGCCGGCCATCGCCTTCAGGCGATCGTAGACCGCGGTGAACAGCGCATCCGGGCCGGCCCCGTCCAGGGCGTCGGCCGCATCATCCGGTCCAGACGGCAGCGTTCCGGTCATGTCCACCCCCGGCCGCCAGTCTAGCGCCGGTCGCATACCCGCCGCGCCAGCGGCCTCTGCGCCCCGCCCCGCAAGGCCTGGCGGGCCTGCGCGGGCCGGTCCGGCGCTCTACCATGCCGCCATGACCGGCCCGCACCGCCCCTACGACAAGGCCGCCGGCGGCCTGGACGCGCTGCGCAGTTCGCTGAAGGCGCTGCGCGAGCAGGGCATCGTCGGCAAAGGCGCGCGCACCCTGGCGCGGGTCAACCAGCCCGAGGGCTTCGACTGCCCGGGCTGCGCCTGGCCGGACCGCAATCCGCACTCCAGCTTCGAGTTCTGCGAGAACGGGGTGAAGGCGGTCGCCGCCGAGGCCACCGCGCGCCGTGCCGACCCGGAGTTCTTCGCCCGGCACCCGCTGGCCGAGCTGGCCGGCTGGGACGATTTTTCCCTGGAGGCGGCCGGCCGGCTGACCCACCCGATGGCCTGGGACGCGGCCAGCGACCGCTACCTGCCGGTGTCCTGGCAACAGGCCTTCGAGACCATTGGCGGCGTCCTGCGCGGCCTCGACCACCCCGACCAGGCCGCCTTCTACACCTCCGGGCGCACCTCCAACGAGGCCGCCTTCCTGTACCAGCTTTTCGTGCGCGAGTTCGGCACCAACAACCTGCCGGACTGCTCGAACATGTGCCACGAGCCGACCAGCCTGGCCCTGCCCGAGGTGATCGGGGTCGGCAAGGGCACGGTGACCCTGGCCGACTTCGAGCGCGCCGGGGCGATCTTCATCTTCGGCCAGAACCCCGGCAGCAACCATCCGCGCATGCTCGGCGAGCTGCGCCAGGCGGCGCGCCGCGGCTGCCGCATCGTCGTGTTCAATCCCCTGCGCGAGCGCGGCCTGGAACGCTTCGCCGACCCCAAGCACCCGGTCGAGCTGGTCACCGGCCACGGCACCCGGCTGGCCTCGCACTACTACACGGTGCGGATCGGCGGCGACCTCGCCGCGATCACCGGCCTGGCGCGCGCGGTGCTCGCGGCCGGCGCCATCGACCAGGCCTTCATCGCCGCGCACTGCGCGGGCTTCGAGGCGTTCCGCGACGCCGTGCTGGCGACGCCCTGGGCGGCGATCGAGGCCGGCAGCGGGCTGACCCGCGCGCAGCTCGAGGAGGCCGCCGGCGTCTACATCGACAGCCCGGCGACGATCGCCTGCTGGGGCATGGGCCTGACCCAGCACCCGCGGGCGGTGGCGACCATCCAGACGCTGGCCGCGCTGCTGCTGCTGCGCGGCAACATCGGCCGGCCCGGGGCCGGGGCATGTCCGGTACGCGGCCACTCCAACGTCCAGGGCGACCGCACCATGGGCATCTGGGAGCGGCCGCCGCCGGCCTTCCTGGACCGGCTGGGCGCCGAGTTCGGCTTCGAGCCGCCGCGCGCGCCCGGCCTGGACACGGTCGGCGCCATCGAGGCCATGCACGCCGGCCGGGTCCGGGCCTTCATCGCGATGGGCGGCAACTTCGCCGCCGCCACGCCGGACAGCGAATTCACCCACGCGGCGCTGCGCCGCTGCGCGCTGACCGTGCATGTCGCCACCCGCCTGAACCGCTCGCACCTGGTGCACGGCCAGGCGGCCCTGCTGCTGCCCTGCCTGGGCCGCACCGAGCTGGACCAGGTCGAAGGCCGCCGCCAGGCGGTCAGCGTCGAGGACTCGATGAGCATGGTCCACCTGTCCTCGGGCATGAACGCGCCGGCCTCGCCGCACCTGCTGTCGGAACCGGCGATCGTCGCCGGCATCGCGCGCGCGACCCTGCCCGGCAGCGCCACGCCCTGGCAGGCGCTGGCCGCCGACTACGACGCCCTGCGCGAACGCATCGCCCGGGTGGTCGAGGGCTTCGAGGATTTCAACGCGCGGGTGCGGGTGCCGGGCGGCTTCCACCTGCGCAACCCGGCGCGCGAGCGCGAGTGGCGCACGCCGGGCGGCCGCGCCCGCTTCATCCACCACGCCCTGCAGGGCGAGGGCGCCGCGGCCGGCGGCGACCTGCTGACCCTGACCACGGTGCGCAGCCACGACCAGTACAACACCACGGTGTACGGCTTCGACGACCGCTACCGCGGCATCCACGGCGAGCGCCGGGTGCTGTTCATCGGCGGCGCCGACCTGGCGCGCCTGGGCCTGGCGGCCGGGCAGCGCGTCGACATCGTCTCGGTGTGGCACGACGGCGAGCGGCGGGTGAGCGGTTTCCGCCTGGTCGAGTACGCCATCCCCGAAGGTTGCGTCGCCGCCTACTATCCGGAGACCAATCCGCTGGTGCCGCTGTCGCACCACGCGCAGGGCGCACGGACGCCGGCAAGCAAGGCGATCCCGGTGCGCCTGGAGGCGCGGCCGGCGTCATGAGCGAAGCGGCCGTGCCGCCCGCGCTGGACCGGCTGCCGGGCGAACGCCACGAGGCCGGGCGCCGCAGTGCGGTGCTGGACGAGGTCGCCGTCGAGGTGCCGGTGGTGCTGGTCTACAACGGCCACGACCATGCCGTGCTGATGGCCAGCCCGGGCGACCTGGCCGACTTCGCGCTCGGTCATTCGCTGGCCGAGGGCATCGTCGCGCATGCCGGCGAACTGGACCTGGTCGATGTCCGCGCCAGCGCCTCCGGCATCGCCGTGCAGATGGCGATCCCGCCGGCGCGCTTCCGGGCCCTGGCCGGCCGCACCCGCGCGCTGACCGCGCCGGTCGGCTGCGGCCTGTGCGGGGCCGCCTCGCTGGCCGCGGCGATCCGGCCGACGCCGGTCGTGCCGCCCGGCCCGGTGCCGGCCGCCGCCGAGGTCGCGGCCGCATTCGCCGCCCTGCCGCCCCTGCAGGTGCTCAACGCCCGCTGCGGCGGCCTGCATGCCGCCGCCGTCGTCCATGCCGGCGGCCTGCTGGTGCGCGAGGACGTCGGCCGCCACAACGCCCTGGACAAGGTGATCGGCGCCCGGGCGCGCGCCGACCTGGGGGGCGGCTTCGCCCTGGTCACCTCGCGCGCCTCGCACGAGCTGGTCCACAAGGCCGCCAGCGCCGGCCTGTCGGCGCTGGCGGCGATCTCGGCACCGACCACCCTGGCGGTCCATCTGGCCAGGGAGGCCGGACTGGCGCTGTTCGCCTTCGCCCGCGGCGGCGCGGTCACCGTGTACAGCACGGGCGGGGGTGCCGGCGCGGCGGATCCGGCAGGCGCGGCCTGAGCCGCCGCCGGCGCCTGCCCGAAATCCGCCACCTGCCGCCCGCGGCCTGCCCGGGCGGACCGCCAGGCTGCCGCTCCCGACCCTCACCGGATGACCCTGATGGCCCGACTGCCCGCCCTTGCCTCCCTGGCCCTCGCGACGCTCGCCCTCGTCCCCGGGATCGCCTCGGCCGCCCCGCCGGTGGCGCCCGCGCCGGACGCGGTGGACTGCGGTCCCTGTGCGGCCTGGAACGCGCCGCAGGCGCCGTTCCGGATCCACGGCGACACCTGGTACGTCGGCCCGCGCGGCCTGAGCGTGCTGCTGATCGACACCGGCGCCGGCCTGGTCCTGCTCGACGGCGCCCTGCCGCAGTCGGCGCCGCAGGTGCTGGACAACCTGCGCGCCCTGGGCTTCGATCCCGCGCAGGTGCGCTGGATCGTCAATTCCCACGCCCACTTCGACCACGCCGGCGGGATCGCCGCGCTGGCCGCGGCGACCGGCGCGCGGGTCGCGGCCAGCCCGGCCGGCGCCCGCGCCCTGGCGCTGGGCGATGCCGTGCCCGGCGACCCGCAGGCGGACCCGGCCGGCAGCATGCGCTTCCCGGCGGTCGCGGCCGTGCACGGGGTCGGCGACGGCGAGTCGATCCGGCTCGGGCGGTTGCGCCTGACCGCCCACCACACGCCCGGGCACACGCCCGGCGGCACCACCTGGAGCTGGCGCAGCTGCGAGGGCGCGACCTGCCTGGACATCGTCTACGCCGACAGCCTGACCGCGGTCTCGGCGCCGGATTTCCGGTTCGGTGCCGACCGGACCGCGCTGGCGGCGTTCCGCGCCAGCATCGACAAGGTCGCCGGACTGCCCTGCGACGTGCTGGTCACCGCGCATCCGGAGGTCGCCGACCTGTTCGACCGTCACGCGCGTGGCGAGCTGGCCGATCCGGCGGCGTGCCGGCGCCTGGGCGAGCGATCGGGCAGGGCGCTCGAGGCGCGGCTGCAGCGCGAGGCGGCCGACTGACCCGGCTGCCCGCGGTTCCCGGGCGAGGGACGTGCGATGCAGCGTGACAGCGGCCTGCCGGCCCGGCACGCTGGCAGGCCCCGTTGCCAGGGAACCGCGCCATGATCGCCGTCCGCCCCGTCGTCCCGCTTGCCCTCCTGCTCTCCTGCGGTGTCGCCGCCGCCGAGCTCACCGTGTTCCGCGGCGTCGACGTGCTGCCGATGGATCGCGACACCGTGCTGCGCGACCACACCGTGGTGGTGCGCGGTGAGGTCATCGAGGCGGTCGGACCGCGCCGGCGGGTCGAGGTGCCCGAGGGCGCGCGCGTGGTCGAGGGCCGCGGCCTGTGGCTGATGCCCGGCCTCGCCGAGGCGCACGGCCACCTGCAGCCGCTCGACCATCCCGACCTGCAGCCGACCCTCGACCTGTTCCTGGCCCATGGCGTCACCACCGTGCGTGGCCTGCTCGGCGAGACCGGGCAGCTGGTGCTGCGCCAGCAGCTGCAGGACGGCGAGCGCGACGGCCCGCGCGTGGTGCTGGCCGGGCCGTCGCTCAACGGCAACAGCGTCACCGACCCGGAACAGGCCGCCGCGTTGGTCGGGGAGATCCACCAGGCCGGCTTCGACCTGCTCAAGATCCACCCCGGCCTGGACATCCCGCGCTTCGATGCGGTGATGGCCGCGGCGCGCGCGCACGGCATGCCGGTGGTCGGCCACGTGCCCGAGGCGGTCGGGCTGATGCACGCGCTGGACCGCCGCATGGCCGGCATCGAGCACATGGACGACTACGTGCGCGCCCTGGTCCCGGACGACCACCGGGCGCGCACCGCCAGTCCCGGTTTCTTCGGACTGCTGGCCGTCGAGGCCGCCGATCCGGACCGGATTCCGGTGCTGGTGGAAGCCACCCGTGCCGCCGGCACGGCGATCTCGCCGACCGAGACCCTGATGCGCTGGATGCTGGGCGGCGAGGACGTCGATGACCTGCTGGCGCGGCCGGAGATGGTCTACGTGCCCGGTGAAGTGCAGGCGCGCTGGCGCAGCCAGCGCGGCCAGATCCAGTCCGGGCCGGGCTTCAGCCGCGCGCGCGCCGACCGCTTCCTGGACCTGCGCCGGCAGCTGCTGAAGGCCCTGCACGACGGCGGCGTGCCGATCGTGCTGGGTTCGGACGCCCCGCAGTGGTTCAACGTGCCCGGCGTCTCGGCCCACCGCGAACTGGCGCTGATGGTCGAGGCGGGCCTGACGCCCTGGCAGGCCCTGCGCACCGGCACGGTCGCGGCGGCGGCGCACCTGGGTGCTGCCGGCGAGCGCGGCGCGGTGGCCGCCGGGCAGGCCGCCGACCTGGTCCTGCTCGATGCCGACCCGCGCCGGCGGATCGGCCGGGTCGACCACATCCGGGGCGTGATGGTGGCCGGCCGCTGGCACGACCGCGCCGACCTCGACGCCCGTCTGGCGGCCCTGCGCGCGCGGGCCGCGGCGCTGCCCTGATGTGCGGGCGCTACAGCCGGGCGGTCGGCTGGGACCAGGTCCGGGCGTTCTCGCAGCCGCTGGCGATCGCCGCGCCCGGGGACGATCCGGAGCCGGCCTGGAACATCGCCCCCACGCAGTCGTCCTGGGTCCTGGTCGCCGGCCCGGGCGGCAGCGGCGCCGTCGCCCGGCAGATGCGCTGGGGCCTGGTGCCGGCCTGGGCGAAGACGATCGGCACCGGCTACAGCACCATCAACGCGCGCGTCGAGAGCGCCGCGGTCAAGCCCGCGTATCGCGGACCGTGGCGCCACCGGCGTTGCCTGGTGCCGGCCTCGGGCTGGTACGAGTGGCCGCGGCCGAAGCAACCGGTCCATATCCATCCGGCCGAGGGGCCGGTGGCGCTGTTCGCCGGCCTGTGGGACCACTGGCCGGGCACCCCGGACCAGCCCGGCCTGGACAGCTTCAGCATCGTCACCACCGAGGCGAGCGGCGCTCTGCGCGCCGTGCACGACCGGATGCCTTTGCTTCTGTCGCCCCCGGTGCTGGCCGACTGGCTGCATGCCGACGGCGAGGCGGCGGCCGCCATCGCCGCCGCCGCGCAGCCGCCGGCGCTGGCCTGGCATGCGGTGGCCCCGGCGGTCGGCAATGTCCGCGCCCAGGGGGCGGGCCTGGTCGCGCCCGTGCCCGACGACCCGATCAAGGCTTGAGCTCGGTTCGCGCAGGTCGCCCGCGCGCAGGGCCGCGACGCGGTTTATCCGCTGCCGCCAGCCGGGCTAGACTTCCGGCGGCCGAAAAGGTGAAAACGGGCGATGGCTGACACCGGCAACCTGACCGTGCTGATGCGTGCCTGGCAGGCCGGCGACGGCCAGGCACGCGAGCGCCTGAACGCCGCGGTGTACCAGGAGCTGCGCGTCATGGCGCGGCGGCGCCTGGCCGGCGAGCGCGGCGGCCACACCCTGCAACCGACCGCCCTGGTCCACGAGGCCTGGCTGCGCATGGCCGACGGCGACGCCGACTGGCGCGACCGCGCGCATTTCTTCGCGACCGCCGCCCTGCACATGCGCTCGGTGCTGGTCGACCACGCGCGCGCGCGCCTGGCCGACAAGCGCGGCGGTGGCGCCCTGCGCGTGACCCTGGATGACGGCCTGGCAGCCAGCGACGCCGATGCCGACTTCCTGGCCCTGGACCAGGCGCTGGCCGAGCTGGAATCCGAGGACGCGCGTACCGCCAAGGTGATCGAGCTGACCTATTTCGCGGGCCTCAAGCGCGACGAGATCGCGCACGTGCTCGAGGTGTCGGTGCCCACGGTCGACCGCGCCCTGCGCTTCGGCCGCGCCTGGCTGCGCCAGGCGCTGGCGGCGTGAGCAGGCTCGCGCGCCTGCAGGCGCTGTTCCACCAGGCCGCCGACCTCGACCCGGCGGCGCGCGACGCCTTCCTCGACCGGGCCTGTGCCGGCGAGCCGGAACTGCGCGCCGAACTCGAGGCCCTGCTGGCCAGCGACCAGGACGACGACGGCGCCACGCTGGCGGCGCGCGTGGTGCCGGTCGCCGAGGCCCTGGTCGCGGGTGCCGGCCACGGCGCCCCCGGCCAGCAGGTCGGCGGCTACCGCCTGCTGCGGGAGGTCGGCAGCGGCGGCATGGGCACCGTGTTCCTGGCCGAGCGCGACGACCGCGAGTTCCACCACCAGGTGGCGATCAAGCTGGTGCGGGGCTTCCCGACCTCCGAGGTGCTCGAGCGCTTCCGCCGGGAGCGCGAGCTGCTGGCGACGCTGCGCCATCCCAACATCGCCCGGTTGTTCGACGGTGGCACGACGCCGGCCGGGCAGCCCTGGCTGGCGATGGAGTACGTCGAGGGCGAACCGCTGGACGCCTGGATCGCGCGCCGCCACCCGCCCCTGCGTGAGCGCCTGCGCCTGTTCCAGGCGCTGTGCTCGGCGGTCCAGCATGCCCACCAGCAGCTCATCGTGCATCGCGACCTGAAGCCGGCCAACGTGCTGGTGCGCGGCGACGGCTCGCCGGTGCTGCTCGACTTCGGGATCGGCAAGCTGCTCGACGGCGGCACCGACGGCGCCGAACAGACCCGTCTGCAGGCGATGACGCCGGCCTACGCCAGTCCCGAGCAGTTGCGTGGCGAGCCGGCCACCACCCTGAGCGACGTGTTCGGCCTGGGCCTGGTGCTGTTCGAGCTGCTCACCGGCGTGCCGCTGCGCAAGCAGCAGGGCGACACCACCCGGCTGGCGCCCAGCCAGGTCGCCGCGGCCGGCGAGGACTGGCTGCGCGCCGACGCCCGCCTGCTGCGCGGCGACCTCGACAACATCGTGCGCAAGGCGCTGCGCGAGGAACCGCAGCGGCGCTACGCCTCGGCCGCGGCGCTGGCCGCCGACATCGAGGCCTGGTTCGCCGGCCGGCCGGTCAGCGCGGCGCCGGACGCCTGGCACTACCGGCTGCGCAAGTTCGTCGCCCGCCACCCGGTGGCGCTCGGCGCCACCGCCGCCTGCGTGATGGCGCTGGCGGCGCTCTCGCTGCGCCTGGCCCAGGAGCGCGACCGCGCCGTGGCCGCCCAGGCCCAGGCCCGCCAGGAGGCGGAGGGCGCCAACCAGGCGGCCGGCTTCCTGGTCGACCTGTTCAAGCTGGCGGCGCCGGAGACCACCCGCGGCGAGGCCCTGACCGTACGCGACCTGGTCGAGCAGGCGCGCGGCCAGCTCGAGGCGCGCAGCTTCCCGCGGCCCGACGTCAAGGCGCGGCTGCAGGTGGCCCTGGGCGACATCAACACCAGCCTGGGTCTGCCCGGGCCGAGCGTCGAACTGCTGGAGGCGGCGGTCGCCAATGCCCGCAGCGCCGGCGACGCCGGCGACCCGCGCGTGCTGGTCGCGGCGCTGCGCCACCTGGCCCGCGCCTACGAGCTGGCCGGCCGCGACGGCGACGCGGTGCCGGCGGCGCGCGAGGCCCTGGCGGGGGCGCGCGCCACGCTGCCGCCCGGCGATCCGGAGATCGGCCACGTCCTGCAGATCCTGGGCGTCGCCCTCGAGGGCGTGGGCGATGCCGCCGGTGCGCGCGAATGCTTCGAGGAGGCGCGGGCGCTGTTCGCCGGGGCCGGCGACGGCCACCGGGCCGAACTTGCGGCCACCCTGCACAACCTGGGCTGGCTGGAGGGCCGCCACGGCGACCCGGCCCGGTCGAAGGCGCTGCTGGAGCAGTCCCTGGCGATCAAGCGCGAGGTCAACACCCTGGTCCATCCGTCGACCTTCAACACCCTTCAGCTGCTTGGCGCCAGCGCGGCGCGCGCCGGCGACCACGAGGCCGCGGCCGCGCGGCTGACCGAACTGCTGGCGGCGCAGCGGCAACTGTTGGGCGAGCCTTCGGTGCGGGTCGCCCAGACCCTCAACGAGCTGGCCTCCGCACGCCAGGACGGTGGCGACTTCGCGGCCGCGGAAGCGCACTACCGGGAGGCGCTGGCGCAGCGCCGGGCGCTGGCACCGGACGGCAGCGTCGACGAGGCCATCGTGCTGAACAACCTGGCCAGCCTGCTCGAGGATGCCGGACGACTGGCGCAGGCCGAGGCGATGTCGCGTCGGGCGCTGGCGATGCGCATCGCGCATGGCGCCCAGGCCATGGCGATCGCCCGCAACCGCCACAACCTGGCGCGCATCCTGCTGGCGGCGGGCCGCGCCGAGGCGGCAAGGCCGGAGGCGCAGGCCGCGGCGCAGGTGCGCGCGACCCTGCCAGACGACCACCCCGAGCGCCTGGACTCGGAGATCCTGCTGGCCCGACTCGACCTCGTCGGCGGCGATGCCGCGGCGGCGACGCGGCGCCTCGAGGCGGTGGCCGACCGGCAACCGCCGGCACCGGTCCGGGTCCGCCTCGCGCAGGCGCAGGCGGAGCTGGCGCTGCTGCGCAACGACCCCCGGGCGGC
The DNA here is from genome assembly GCA_002344355.1 of Proteobacteria bacterium UBA2363. Taxonomy (GTDB): domain Bacteria; phylum Pseudomonadota; class Gammaproteobacteria; order Xanthomonadales; family UBA2363; genus Pseudofulvimonas. The sequence continues at coordinate 180,201 of DDTN01000014.1, forward strand.
AGGCCAGGCCTGGGACGAGGCGCAGGCGCTGCTGGCGTCGCTGCTGCCGCCAGGTCACCCGCGCCTGGACCGGCTGGCGCAGGCGCGGGCGGCCGCCGGCCTGTGAACCGGGGCCGCCGTCCGGTTCCGGACGGCGGCGTCCGCCGGCATCGCCGGTTGCCCGGCGCCGGCGCCGGGGCTGCTCGCGCAAACGTCTGAGCGGAAAGGAGGAATGCGATTGGCACGGCGCCTGCTTGACGGCTGCCATGGATATCCAGCGCAACGACCTCAAGCTCCGCAAGCGCCGCCGCCGGATCGTCGGCGGCGCACTCGCCCTGGCCGCGCTCGGCGGCCTGGCACTGCTGGTGGCGCGTCTCGAGCCGGCCGCGCCGCGCGTCGATCGCGGCACGGTGTGGACCGACACCGTCAAGCGCGGCGAGATGCTGCGCGAGGTGCGCGGCCCCGGCACCCTGGTGCCGAAGGCGATCCGCTGGATCGCCGCCGAGACCGATGGCCGGGTCGAGCGCATCGTGGTCAAGCCCGGCGCCGTGGTCGAGCCGGACACGGTGATCCTGGAGCTCTCCAACCCGGTGCTCGACGACCAGCTCGCCGCCGCGGAGTCGGAGCTGGTCTCCGCGCAGGCCAGCTACGTCGCCCGCGAGACCGAGCTGGAAAGCCAGGTGCTGGACCAGCGCGCGCGCCTGGCCGGCTTCGAGGCAGAGCACGAGGGCGCCCGCCTGCAGGCCGAGGCCGAGCGGGAGCTGTCCGAGCGCGGCATCATCTCGGCCATCCAGTACCGGCGCAGCCAGCTCAGCGCCGACAGCCTGGGGGTGCGCGTCGACATGGAGCGCGAGCGCCTGGACAACAGCCGGCGCAACATCGCCAAGCAGCTCGAGGCCGAACGCGCCCGCATCGACCAGCTGGCCCGCACCCGCGACCTGCGCCAGCGCCAGGCCGATGCCCTCCAGGTGCGCGCCGGCATCGCCGGCGTGCTGCAGCAGGTGCCCGTCCAGGAAGGCCAGCAGGTGATCGCCGGCGGCAACCTGGCGCGCGTCGCGCGGCCGGACGAGCTGATGGCCGAGCTGCGCATCGCCGAGACCCAGGCCAAGGACATCGTGCTGGGCCAGCCGGTCCGGGTCGACACCCGCAACGGCATCGTCGCCGGCCAGGTGCTGCGCATCGATCCGGCGGTGCAGAACGGCACCGTCCAGGTCGACGTCGAGCTGACCGGCGCGCTGCCCGCCGGCGCCCGCCCCGACCTGTCGGTCGACGGCACCATCGAGATCGAGCGCCTGCCCGACGTGCTGCACGTCGGCCGCCCCGCCTTCGGCCAGCCCGGCGGCCAGACCACCCTGTTCCGCCTCAACGGCGACGGCAGCGCCCTGCGCGTGCCGGTGCGGCTGGGCCGCGCCTCGGTGAACCTGGTCGAGGTCGAGCAGGGCCTGGCCGAGGGCGACGTGGTGATCCTGTCGGACACCTCGGCGTGGGACCAGCATGACCGGATACGGATCGATTGAGGGCCGGGACCCGGGACAAGGACAGGAGCGCGATTCTCATGGAGGCGAGGGCGTTGAGAGTACCCATCCGATGGTCGGCGCCATGGCAACGAACTGACGGCAATCAAGGATTCCGGGGCCCGATCGTCGGGTGCCGGACGCGAGCACTGACCCTTTGCACAGAAGGAACCGCGACATGAGCACCGACAACCGCGCTTCGGCCGTCGACGCCGGATCCGGCCCCGCCCCGGCATCCCGGGTCCCGGGTCCCGAGTCCCGGGTCCCGGCTTCGCAGCCCCTGATCAGGCTCGAAGGCATCACCAAGGTGTTCCTCACCGACGAGGTCGAGACCCATGCCCTGTCGGGGGTGCACTTCGACATCCGCCGCGGCGAGTACGTGTCGATCTCCGGGCCGTCCGGCTGCGGCAAGTCGACCCTGCTGTCGATCCTTGGCCTGCTGGACTCGCCCAGCGAGGGCAGCTATCTGCTCAACGGCCGGCAGGTCGAGGACATCGGCGCCGGCGAGCGCGCGCGGATCCGCAACAAGGAGATCGGCTTCATCTTCCAGGCCTTCAACCTGATCGGCGACCTCACCGTGTTCGAGAACGTCGAGCTGCCGCTGACCTACCGGGACGGCATGGCCAAGGCCGAGCGCCGCACGCGCGTGCAGGAGGCGCTGGAACGCGTCGGCATGGCGCACCGGCTGCGCCACTACCCCGCCCAGCTCTCCGGCGGCCAGCAGCAGCGCGTGGCGGTCGCCCGTGCCCTGGTCGGCCAGCCGTCGATCCTGCTCGCCGACGAGCCGACCGGCAACCTCGATTCGCGCAACGGCGAGGCGGTGATGACCCTGCTCGACGAGCTGCATCGCGCCGGGGCGACCATCTGCATGGTCACCCACGACCCGCGCTACGCCGAGTTCGCCGACCGCAAGATCTTCATGTTCGACGGCCGCGTGGTCGACGAGGACACCATGCACCGCCTGCGCAAGGAAGAGGACGCCCGGTTGTTCCGGCGCAACGAGCCGGAATCGGTTGCTTGAACGGTCTTCGGCCGGCACCCGGGGAGCCGCGTCGGCGCACCGTCCGATGGAGATGACGAAGATGAACACCAGGTTCCTGCAGGATGTCCGCATTGCCGCCCGCTGTCTGCGCGCCGCGCCGGGGTTCTTCCTGGCCGCGGTGGCGACCCTGGCCCTGGGCGTCGGCGCGGTGGCGTCGATATTCACCGTCTACGACGCGGTGTTCCTCAAGCCACTGCCGTTCAAGGACGTCGATCGCATCGTGCGCGTGCTGCGCGACCAGCCCCCGGTGTCGGCCAGCCCGGTGTCGCCACCCGTTCTGCGTGAATGGCAGGAGCGCAGCGCCGGCAGCTTCGAGGCCTTCGGCGCCTACGAGCCGCAGACCGTCAGCCTGACCGGTGCCGGCGAGGCCATGCGCCTCAACGCCTATGCGGTCACGCCCGGCTACTGGCAGGTGTTCGGCCAGCCGATCGCGCTCGGCCGTGCCTTCGGCGACCAGGAAGAGATGGCCGGCGAGCGCGTCGTGGTGATCGGCGAGGCCCTGTGGCGCGACCGTTTTGCGGGTGCGCGCGATGTGATCGGCCGCGACCTCCAGATCAACGGCGAGAACTGGCAGGTGATCGGCGTGGCCGAGAGGGGCTTCCGCTACCCTGCCGATGCCCAGCTATGGATGCCGGCCTTCCTGCCCGCACGCACTGCCGGCCGCGGCAGCAACTCGCTGGCGCCGGTCGCGCGCCTGGCCGACGGCGTCGGCATCGACCAGGCGCAGGCCGCCTTGGCCGGGGTCACCGCCTGGCAGGCGGAGAGTTTCCCGGACAACCACGCCGGCCTGAGCGCTCGCGTGGCGCCTTTGCGGGAGCTGGTCGGATCGCGCCTCCGCTCGCCGATGGCGATGCTTCTGACGACCGCCGGCCTGGTGTTGCTGATCGCCTGCGCCAACCTCGCGAACCTGATGCTGGCGCGCGGCCAGTCGCGCGCACAGGAGCTGGCCATCCGCCGCGCGCTGGGTGCCGGCGCAGGTCGTCTGGTCGGGCAGGTGCTGGCGGAATCCCTGTTGATTGCGCTGGCCGCCGCCGCGGTCGCGCTGCTGCTGATTCCGACGATGGTGAACGGACTGCTGGCGATGGCCCCCGGGCTGTTGCCGGGGTTTCACGCGCCGGCGATCGACGTGCGGGTCGTCGTCGCCACCGGCGCGCTCGCGCTCTCGACGCTGCTCCTGTTCGGCCTGTGGCCGGCCCGACGGGCGGCCAGGATCGATCCGCTGCGTGCCATGCAGGGCGCCTCGCGCAGCCAGACCGGCAGCCGGGCCCAGGCGCGCGCCCGCTCGCTGCTGGTATCGGCGGAGATCGCGCTGGCGATGGCGTTGCTGGTCGGCGCGGGATTGATGATCGACAGCCTTCGCCGGCTGGGCGAAGTCGAGTCGGGGATCGCGGACGCGGGCAGCATTCTCACCGTCCGGCTCTCCCTGCCTGCACCGGTGATGCAGCCCGGGGAGGAGTTCTCGGCCTGGTACGCGCGCAGCAGAGCGGTGGTTGCGCCACGCCTGGACCAGCTGGCTGCCCGGCTGGGTGCCCTGCCGGGGGTGCAGTCGATCGCCATCAGCGAGGCTCTGCCGGCCTCCGGGCAATCCAACTGGAACGGCGACTTCAGCATCCCCGGACGCGAGTTGCCGGAACGGCGTCTGGTCGAGTTCCGCTTCGTCAACCCGGACTACTTCGCCACCTTCGGCATTCCGCTGGTCGCCGGCCGGACGTTCGGCCCGGACGACGGCGAGCAGTCGCTGTTCCCGACCCAGGCGCTGGTGAACCAGGCCTTCGTGGACCAGTATCTGGGCGGTGGCGACGCGATCGGCGTCCAGGTGTCGACGTTCGACGGCAGCGAGAAGACCATCGTCGGCGTGGTCGGCAACGTGCGCCAGCGTGGACTGGACCAACCGGTCGCCGCCGAAATCTACTTCCCCGTGCGCACGGCGCCGGTTGGCGAGCCGGCCGTCGCCCTGAAGACCGGCGGGGACGCCCTGGCGCTGGCCGACACGGTCCGGCAGGCGCTGGCGGAAGTCGCGGCCGACATGCCCGTTTACGCCATCCGAACGATGGACGCGGTGACCGCCGAGACCACCGGCTTGCGCCGCTTCAACATGAGCCTGATGACCGTGTTCGCCGCGGTCGCGTTGCTGCTGGCGGCGATCGGCCTGTATGGCGTGATCGCCTGGTCGGTCGGCATGCGACGGGCGGAGATCGGCATCCGCCAGTCCCTGGGTGCGATGGCACGGGACATCCATCGCCTCGTGCTGGGCGACGGACTGCGCATGATCGTCCCCGGCCTGGCGATCGGCACATTGGCCGCACTGGCGCTGGGGCGTGCCGTGGCTTCGCAGCTGTACGGGGTCGGCGCCGCCGATCCGGCGGTGATCGGCGCGGCCGCGGGCATTCTGGTGGCGGTTGCCCTTGCGGCCAGCCTGGTTCCCGCGTTGCAGGCTTCCCGCGCATCGCCGATCGACGCCTTGCGCGCGAACTGACCGTCGACCCCGGAGGAATGCGACCATGACCGACACCTTCCGCCAGGACCTGCGCTACAGCCTGCGCAGCCTGTTCGCGCGGCCGGGCTTCCTGATCGCCGCGGTGCTGACGCTGGCGCTCGGGATCGGCGCCAACACGGCGATCTTCAGCGTCGTCAACGGCCTGCTGCTCCAGCCCCTGCCGTATCCCGACGGCGAGCGCCTGGTGCTGGTGCACAACGCCTACCCGCGCATGGGCCTGGACTACGCGGGTACCTCCATCCCGGACTACTTCGACCGCCGCGAGCAGGCGCAGGCGCTGGAGGACCTCGCCCTGTACACCGGGGAGAGCCTGAACCTGGCCGCCGAGGGCACGCCGCAGCGCCTGGTCGGCCTGCGCGCCACCGCCTCGCTGTTCAGCACGCTGCAGGCCAGCCCGCTGCTCGGCCGGGTGTTCGACGCCGAGGCCGAGACGCCCGGACAGGACCGCGTCGTGGTGCTCAGCCACGACCTGTGGCGCAGCCAGTTCGCCGGCGATCCGGGCGTCCTGGGCCGCGATGTCCGCCTGAACGGCGAGGCCTACCGGGTGATCGGGGTGATGCCGGCCGACTTCGTGTTCCCCAACCGCAACACCCAGCTGTGGCTGCCGTTCGCGACCACGCCGCAGCAGCGCAGCGACGACGAGCGCGGCAACGAGTACTCCGAATCGATCGGCCGGCTGGCGCCCGGCGCCAGCATCGCCCAGCTGGAGTCGCAGCTGCAGGCGATCGTCTCGCGCACCGCCGACCGGGTGGCCGGCTCGGGCGATCCGCGCGGGCCGGGCTTCGCGCAGTTCCTGCGCGATGGCGGCTTCCTGGGCCGCGCCGTGCCGCTGCGCGAGCAGTGGGTGGGCGACGTGCGGCCGGTGCTCTGGCTGCTGCAGGCGGTGGTCGGCTTCGTGCTGCTGATCGCCTGCGCCAACGTCGCCAACCTGATGCTGACGCGGGTCACCGGCCGCCAGAAGGAGCTGTCGGTGCGCAGCGCGCTGGGCGCCAGCCGCGCACGCATCGTCCGGCAACTGCTGATCGAGGCGGTGCTGCTGGCCCTGGCCGGCGCCGTCGCCGGGGTCGCCGTGGCGATGGCCTGCCTGCAGCTGCTGGATTCGATCAACCTGGCCCAGAGCCCGCTGCGCGCGGCGATCGGCATCGACACCCCGGTGCTGCTGTTCACCCTGCTGCTCTCGGTGGCCACCGGGCTGGTGTTCGGCCTGGTGCCGGCATTCGCGCAGCGGCCCGGGCGGGCCTTCGAGGCGCTCAAGGAAGGCGGCCGCGGCAACACCGGTGGCCGTGGCGCGCGCGCCACCCGCAACGTGCTGGTGGTGGTGCAGATCGCCCTGTGCGTGACCCTGCTGGTCGGCGCCGGGCTGCTGGTCAAGAGCTTCCAGCGCCTGCAGGACGAAAGCCCCGGCTTCCAGCGCGACGGCCTGATCACGGTCCGCCTGGACCTGCCGGCCGGCAAGTACCCGGACGACGCCGCCATCGTGCGCTTCCACGAGCGGGCGCTGGCCGAGCTGCGCGCCATCCCCGGCGTCACCCTGGCCGGCTACACCAGCAACCTGCCGTTCGGGCAGAGCACCTGGCAGAGCTCCTACGTGGTCGAAGGCCGCGACCAGGCCGCCGGCGAGGCCAATCCGCACGGTTTCGCGCGGATCGCCGACCAGGCCTTCTTCCGCGCCCTGGAGATCCCCCTGCTGGCCGGGCGCTACTTCACCGACGCCGACGTCGAGGGCGCGCCGCGGGTGGTCATCGTCGACGAGCTGCTGGCCCGCAAGTACTTCCCGGACGGCGCGATCGGCCGGCGCATCCGCAGCACCGGCAGCGAGGAGGAGAGTCCCTGGTGGACCATCGTCGGCGTGGTCGGCACGGTCAAGCACGGCAACCTCGCCGCGGAGATGACCAAGGAGGCCTACTACTTCCCGTTCGGGCAGTTCCCGTTCAACCGCTTCGGCAACCGGGGCGGCTTCTACGTGGTCAAGACCGGCCTGGCCACCGGCGGCCTGGTCGAGCCGATCCGCAACGCGGTGCTGCGCGTCGACCCGGAGCAGCCGGTCTACGACATCCGCACGCTGGACGAGCGGATCGCCCTGTCGCTGCAGGGCAGGCGGGCGCCGATGCTGCTCCTGCTGCTGTTCGCCGGCGTGGCGCTGGCGCTGTCGGCGATCGGCATCTACGGCGTGCTCGCCTATTCGGTGGCGCAGCGCACGGGCGAGCTGGGCGTGCGCCTGGCGATCGGCGCGCAGCGCGGCGACGTGGTGCGCATGGTGCTGGGGCAGGGCGGGCGCATCGCGGCGCTCGGCCTGGGCGTCGGCCTGGCCGGCGCGCTGGCCCTGGGCGGCTTCCTCAACGCGCAGTTGTTCGGCGTCTCGCGCTTCGACCCGGCGACCTTCGTGGCGGTGGTGCTGGTGCTGGCGGCGGTCGCGCTGCTCGCCTGCTGGCTGCCGGCGCGCCGCGCCGCCCGCGTCGACCCGATGGTGGCGCTGCGGCACGAGTAGGGGGGAGCCGGGACCCGGGACCCGGGACCCGGGACTCGGGAGTCGGGACTCGGGAGTCGGGAGTCGGGAGTCGGAGTCCGCGACTCGCGGCTCGGGGCTCTTGTCCCGGGTCCCGGGTCCCGTCCTGTAGCCCGGCCCATCCGCCCCGCCCCGGAGTTCCTGATGGCGTGTTTTCCGCGGATTCTGCGCTGGGAGCATCGGAGCCCGACATGGGCGACCCGATCCCCTCCCAGGAGTCCACGTAATGTCCCAGCAAGTTCTTCGAGCCCGCCGTGCCTCGTCCGGCCGCCGATCCGGCCTGGCAGCCATCGCGCTGTCCGCCCTGCTGCCCGCCCTCCCGGCCCTGGCCACGACGTACTCCGTGGGCTCCGGGCCCGCCTGCACCCACCTCACCCTGCTTTCCGCGATCAACGCCGCGGTCGCCGACGCCTCGCCCGGCCCGCACCTGATCAAGATCGACACCGGCAACCGCCTGATCAGCAACTACGAGATCGTCAATCCCGCCCAGGACATCATCCTCGAGGGCGGTTACGCCAGCTGTACCGATCCGGCGCCTGCGGTCGGGCAGCGCAGCACCCTCGACTCCGGGGGCGTGTCCGGCGCGCGGGTGTTCCGGATCGCCAACGACAACAGCAACGCGCGGCGCACCATCCGTTTGCGCAACCTGACCCTCACCGGCGGCCTCAATCCGTCCACCCAGCTCGGCTGGGGCGGCGGCATCCATGCCCAGGGACGGCTCAACCTCTACTTGGAGTCCGAGACCTACGTCGACGGCAACAGCGCCAGCAACGGCGGCGGCATCGCCCTGTTCAACCTGACCGCCAACCCCGACCAGTTCACCCGGCTGCGTCTGGCCAGCGGTTCGCGGGTCTGCCTGAACGCCGCCACCGGGCCCGGCAGCAACGGCAATGGCGGCGGCATCCATGCCATCGGCGGCACCGAGGTGACGATCTGGCGCGGGAGCGTCTGCAACAACGAGGCGCGCCGCCATGGCGGCGGGCTGTTCATGGGTTCGCAGAACGACCGGCTGGTGCTCGACCCGATCAACACCGAGGTGGTCGACTTCACCGGCAACAGCGCCGGCGGCGCCGCGTTCTCCGCGACCGAGGGCTTCGGCGGCGCCATCTACGGATTCCGCGCCGACATCCTCTACGCCTCGACCGCGACCAACGCCACCCTGCGCTCGGTGCAGCTGCTCGGCAACAGCGCGAACTTCGGCGGCGCCCTGTACCTGGAGGGCAGTGCGAATGCCGCCGATCCGTTCACTGCCGCCGAGCTGCGCAACGCGACGATCAGTGGCAACGATGCGCGCGCGCGCGGCGGCGCGGTCTACCTGCGCAATGCCGTCGACCTCCGGCTGGTCAAGTTCGGCGCCGGCAGCTGCGTGCTGTTCGGCCAGCCCTGGCCCTGCGTCGATCTGTTCAACAACACGGCCTTCAACGAGTCCTTCAGCAACACCTTCGGTGCCGGCGGCTTCGCCTTCCTGGAGCAGGCGACCGGCGCGCCCCGGCCGGCCCTGCGCGTGGCCGGCGCGATGTTCGACAACAATGCCGACCCGAATGGCACCGCAGCCGTGGTCGATGCCCGCGGTGAATCCTCCGTGCGCATCCTGCGCAGCGTGTTCCGCGGCAACTCCGCCGGCGGCTCGGCCAGCTTCCGGACGCTGGTCGAGGCACGCACCAGCTTCCTGTTCGGCTACAACACCGTGCTAAACAACCCGGTCACGCACCTGCTGATCGTCAACGGCGCGGCGAACTCGGTGCGCACGACCGGCAGCATCCTGCACTCGCCAGGTGCCAGCCTGATCAGCGGCGGCGGCAGCATGGTGCACGACGAGTGCCTGCTCGCGCACACCGACGTCGGCGTGCCGCCCGGCGTCAAGGTGGTCGCCTCGCCACGGCTGGCCCCGGGCTTCGCGCCGCGGCCGCAGTCCGCGGCCATCGACACCTGCGACTTCGGGATCGCCGACAACTTCTGGCCGGCCGACCTGGACGGCTACGGCCAGCCGGCCCCGGTCGACGTCGCAAGCATCGCCGACCAGCCCTGGGGTCCCTGGGACCTGGGCGCCATCGAGCAGCGCGACGTGCTGTTCTACGGCGGTTTCGGCACCCGTCCGGGCCACTGACGGCCGGACCGGCATCCGCCGGCGGGCGCTGCGCGCCCGTGGCGGCCGCCGGGCGCGGCGCGGGAGCCGGACGCCGCGGTGCGACCGCCGCCGGGGATGCCCGGCGGCGGTCGCGGCGGCCGGGCCGGCCCGCCGCGCCGGTCAGTCCACGGTGATCCGCGTGCCGGCCGCCTCGCCGCACAGCGGCGGGCCCACCGGCGTGCCGTCCAGGGTGGTGGCCCGGGCATTGATCTGCGCCGTGTAGGTGTTGCCGCCGGCATCCAGGGTGAGGACCGTGCGGATGTCCTGGCGACCCGTCGCTGTGGCCGGCGGCGGCTGGTCGTAGCGGAAGAACTGGAAGCGGGTCGCGAAGCGGTTGCGGCCCAGGTGCTCCCAGACGCCGTGTCCCGGCGAGCGCGCCGCGGTCGGTATCCAGTTGAAGTCGCTCAGCGTGCCCCCGGCATGGAAGGTGTTGTAGGCCGAGAAGAACGTGACCGGCGGGGCACCGCACGGGCCGACGGCGGCGTCGACGGCCCAGGCGCCGACCAGGCGACCGGCCGGCGCATTGCCCTGGGCCGATGCGGGACTGGCGATGGCGGCGAGCACAGCCAGTGCCAGGAGGGGGGACAGGCGATTCGGGGTCATGGTTGCTCTCCTCGTGCGGGGTGCGCCGGAGCCGTTGCCGCCGGCACCCTGCACTGCAGCGAAAGGCGCGGGCGATTACGGCGGGCCGGCGGGCCGGCGGTGAGGCCTGCCCGACAGCGGCGTCCGGCCCGCGGGTGCCCGTTTCCGGTCGCGGCGTCCGGCTGCGGACGCCGCCGGAACGGCGGCGGGACCTCCACGCGCGCCTGGCGGCGCCGGTTCCCAGATGGCACCCGGCTTGCTTGGACAGGGTCCAGAGGCCGGACCGTTCCGGACCCGGGAGCGCACACGCATGGCAGTCGACGGATTCCGGCAGGCCTGGCGCCGGCTCAGGGCGCGTCCCGGCCACGGTCTGCTGGTGGTCGGCCTGCTGTCGGTCGGCCTGGCCGCCACCGTGTTCCTGTTCGGCGCCCTGAACGGCCTGGTGCTGCGGCCGCTGCCGTTCCCCGATGCCGACCGCCTGGTCAGCGTGGGTTGGCAGGACGGTGCGCCCGGCAGCGGCCTGGACGCGGTTGACGCCCGGCAATGGGCGCTGCTGCGCGAGGGCCTGCCGGGCATCGAGGCGTTCGCCCTCGACGGCGGACCGGCCACCGTCAACCTGGGCGAGGGCGACCGCCACACGCGCTACAACGGCGCCCTGATCGACGCCGCCCTGCTGCCCCTGCTCGGCGTCGAGCCGATCCTCGGGCGCGGCTTCGAGGCGGCCGACGACCGCCCCGGCGCACCGCTGCGGGTGCTGCTCGGCGAGCGGGTCTGGCGGCGCGACTTCGCGGCCGACCCGGACATCCTGGGCCGCCCCCTGCGCGCCAACGGCCAGCCGGCCACCGTGGTCGGCGTCCTGCCGGCGCGCTTCGCCTGGCCCCAGGGCCAGGAGGTGTGGCTGCCGCGGCGCTTCGATCCGGCCGACGGCATGGCGGTGAACGTGGTCGCGCGGCTGGCACCCGGCACCGGCCTCCAGGCGGCCGGGGTGGCGCTCGCCGCGCAGGGCGTACGCCTGGCCCCGCTGCTCGGCCAGGACCCCGGCGAGAACGTGCTGGCGGCGGAGCCGCTGGCACACCGTTTCGTCGGGCAGACCACCCGGCAGATGGTGTGGATGATGTTCGCGGCCGGCCTGCTGGTGCTGGCCCTGGTCTGCGCCAACGTCGCCAACCTGCAGCTCGGCCAGGTGCTGGCGCGCCAGCGCGAGCTGGCGGTGCGCAGCGCGCTGGGTGCCGGCCGCGGCCGGCTGCTGCGCGAGGTGCTGGCCGAGGCGGTCCTGCTCAGCCTCGCCGCCACGGCGATCGCGGTGCCGCTGGCCCACTTCGGCGGACTGTGGGTGCTGTCGGTCATGCTCGCCAACGAACAGGTGCCCGCTGTCCATGTCGAGACCGGCTACGACCACCGCGACCTGATCTTCATCGCCTCGGCCGCGCTCGCCAGCAGCCTGTTCGCTGGACTGGTGCCGGGGCTGCGCGCCGCGGGCATCGACGCCCACGACGCCCTGCGCGACGGCAGCCGGGGCAGTCGCGGCGGCGTCTTCGCGCGGCTCTCGCGCGGCCTGGTGGTGCTGGAGATCGCCCTCACCGTGGTCCTTCTGGTCGGCGCGGCGATGTTCATCCGCGGCATCAACGACATGCTGGCCTTCGACCATGGCGGCGATGCCGATCCCGCCACGGTGATGACCGCACGCCTGGGCCTGTTCCCGGCCAGTCACCCGCAGCCGGCCGACCGGCAGCGCGTGTTCGACCAGGTGCTGGCGCGCCTGGGGGCCCTGCCCGGCGTGGCCGCGGCCAGCATCGCCACCGGCATCCCGGGGTCGGCCGGGCAGGGCAGCGACCCGGTCGCGGTGCCGGGCGAGCCGGTGCCCGCCGGCGGCCCGGTCCGCACCGACCACGCCTTCGTGGACGCCGGCTTCGCCGCCGTCTACGGGCTGCGCCTGCGCGAGGGCCGCTTCTTCGATGCCGGCGACGACGCCGGCAGCGAACCGGTCGCGGTGATCGACGGCAAGCTGGCGCGCCGCCTGTTCGGCGACCGGCCAGCGCCGGGCCAGCGCATCGTGCTCGACCCGGAAGCCGCCGGTGCGCGGCCGGCGACCGTGGTCGGCGTGGTCGACGACCTGCACCTGCGCGCGCTGGACACCGCGCCGCGGCCGGTCCTGCTGCGGCCGATCGCCCAGGCGCCCCCGTACTTCGCGACCGTTGCCGTGCGCCTGCAGGGCGATGCCGCCGGGTTCGCCGCGACACTGGCCGAGGCGGTGCGCGGCGTCGATCCGGAGGCGGCGGTCTACTGGCTGCGCAGCCACGCCCAGGCGCTGCGCATGGGGCGGACCGGCGCCGAACTGCTCGCGCAGATCTTCACCGGCGTCGGTCTGGTCGCCCTGCTGCTGGCCGCGGTCGGCCTTTACGGCGTGCTGGCGTTTTCCGTCGCCCAGCGCACCCGCGAGATCGGCATCCGCCGCGCGATCGGCGCCGGCGTGCCCGGGGTGATCGCTCTGGTCGCCTGGCGCACCGGCTGGCAGGTTCTGGCCGGCCTCGCCATCGGTCTGGCGCTGGCGGTGCCGTGGGCCCTGGCCCTGGCCAACCCGGTGCTGACCGCCGGCGGGCCGCAGCCGCTGCTGTTCGTCGCCGTCGCTGCCGTGGTCGCGATGGTCGCCGCGGTCGCCAGCCTGGCGCCGATGCGCCGCGCCCTGCGCGTCGATCCGATCATCGCCCTGCGCCACGAGTGATCGCCGGGCGGCGGGCCACGCCCACGCAGGGCCTGCGCCCCCCGTGCAACCGATCAGGCGCGCCCGGGCAACCGCAACCGAACGCCGACGCCCCCGGTCGTCCGGTTCCGGACGCGCCGGGCACCTGCAAGTGCCTGATGCGACGAATCCGCCGGCTTGGCCCGCCGATTGCATGAGCAAGCCCACCAGGGCCCGCCCGCCGGCCCGCAGCCGCAGGAAGCCGCCGCCATGACCGAACTTGGAACCGCCTGGCGCCGGCTGCTCGCGCGCCCCGGCTACAGCGCGCTGTCGGTGTCGGTGCTCGGTCTGGGCCTGGGCGCGATGCTGTTCCTGCTGACCGCGGTCAACGGCCTGATCCTCGCGCCGCTGCCGTTCCCGGACAGCGAGCGCCTGGTCTCGATCGGCTTCCAGCGCGAGGGCAACCGCAACATCAATTCGATGTCCAGCGCCGACTTCGTCCGGGTGGCGCCGGCGCTGCGCAGCTACGAGGCGATCGGCGGCTACAGCCGGATGACCATCGTGCTCGGCCTGGAGGCCGGACCGAAGCGCTACGAGGGTGCCGCGCTCAGCGAGGAGATGCTGCCGCTGCTGGGCGCCCAGCCGGTCCTGGGCCGGCGCTTCGCCGCCGAGGACGAACAGCGGCCGGGCGCGGCGCCGGTGGTGCTGATCGGCCATGACGTCTGGCGCGACGATTTCGGCGCCGATCCGGAGGTCGTCGGACGGGCGATCCGGGTCAATGGCGGCACCGGCACGATCGTCGGCGTGATGCCTGCGGAGTTCGGCTTCCCGCAGCGGCAGGCGGTCTGGCTGGCGCGGCGCGCCTACGCCGGCTCGGACTTCAACCACGAGATGCTCGCCCGGCTCCGCCCCGGGGTCACCCTGGCGCAGGCGCGCGCCGAGCTCGATGCCGTTGCCGCGACCCTGGGCCGGCAGCTCGAGGGGCTGGCCAACGACAGCCGGCTGGCGCTCCAGCCGCTGCGTTTCAGCTTCGTCGACGCCACCACCCGCGGCCTGGTCTGGATGATGTTCGCCGCCGGCCTGCTGGTGCTGCTGCTGGCCTGCGCCAACGTCGCCAACCTGCAGCTGTCCCAGGTGCTCAGCCGGCGCCGCGAGCTGGCGGTGCGGAGCGCGCTCGGGGCCGGCCGCGGCCGGCTGCTGCGGGCGCTGCTGGCCGAAAGCCTGTTGCTGAGCCTCGGCGCGACCCTGATCGCGCTGCTGCTTGCCCATCTGGGCGGGCGCTGGGTGATGGACACCTTCATCGCCGCGGACGACGGCCCGGCCTATTTCATCAGTTTCGACATCGACCTGCGGATGGCGGGCTTCGCCGTGCTCGCGGCGCTGTTCACCACCGTCCTGGCCGGCCTGGTGCCGGCCCTGCGCGCCTCGCGGACCGATGTCCAGGATGCCTTGCGCGACGGCGACAAGGGCAGTTCCGGCAGCGGCTTCGCGCGCGTCGCCAAGGGCCTGGTGGTGGCCGAGATCGCCCTGACCGTGGTGCTGCTGGTCGGTGCCGGCATGTTCATCCGTGCCCTGCAGGCGGTGCTGGCCTTCGACTTCGGCACACGCGCCGATCCGACCACGATCATGACCGGGCGGGTCGGCCTGTTCCCCGAGCAGTTCCCGACGCCGGCCGAGCAGCTGCAGTTCTTCGAGCGCCTGGGCGATCGCCTGCGCGCCGATCCCGAGGTGGTGGCGGCGACCGTGGCCAACACCGTGCCGGGCACCTCCTCGGGCGGCTGGCACCGGTTCGTCGCCGAAGGCGAGCCGAAGCCGGCGCAGGGTTATCCCGCCGCCCTGATGGCGCCGGTCGACCCCCACTTCGCGCAGACCTACCAGGTGCGCCTGACCGCCGGCCGCTTCTTCGACGGTCGCGACCGCCCCGACAGCGAGAAGGTGGCGGTGGTCGACGCCCGCATGGCCCAGGCGCTGTGGCCGGACGCCGATCCGCTCGGCCGTCGCTTCGTGGTCCATCCGGAAACCCCCGAGGCGACCACGCTGACCGTGGTCGGCACGGTCGAGGCCATGCACCTGGAGGACGCCGACGACACCGTGTTCCCGACCTACCTGGTGCCGTTCGCGCAGGCGCCGTCGCGGTTCGCCTCGCTGGCGGTGCGCACCCGCGGCGACGCCTCGGCGTTCGCGCCGAAGCTGGCGGCGCTGGTCCGCGCCGAGGACGCCGACACCGCGGTGTACTGGCAGCGAACCCAGCAGCGGGCGATCGAGATGGGCCGGGTCGGCCCGGTGATCCTGACCCAGATATTCACCGGCGTCGGCCTGCTTGCGCTGGTGCTGTCGGCGGCCGGGCTGTATGGCGTGCTGGCGTTCGCGGTCGAACAGCGCACGCGCGAGATCGGCATCCGGCGGGCGATCGGGGCCGGCCGCCGCGGCATCGTCGGGGTGGTCGCCGGCCGCGTGCTCTGGCAGGTGCTGCTCGGTCTCGCGATCGGCGTCGCCCTCGGCCTGCCCTGGTCGCTGCTGATGGCCAGTCCGGAAATGCAGACCCGCGGCCTGGACCCGATGGTTTTCGCGCTGGTCATCGCGGTGATCGTGGCGGTTGCCGCGGTGGCCGCGCTGGCCCCGCTGCGGCGCGCCCTGCGCGTCGATCCGATGATCGCCCTGCGCCATGAGTGAGGGCGCCGCTGGCTTCGCGGTTCTTCCGCGCTGGAGGATGGAACCATGATCGTCATTGCCGAACTTCGCCAGGCCTGGCGCGCCAGCCTGCGCCGCCCCGGCTTCCTTGCGCTGGCGACGCTGACCCTGGCGCTGGGCATCGGCGCCAGCGTTGCGGTGCTCGCCCTGGTCGACCGGGTCCTGCTGCGGCCGCTGCCCTATCCGGCGCCCGGCCAGTTGTTCGCAGCCGGCCTGCTGCAGGGCGACGGCTCGGCCAGCATCACGCCGCGCGAGTACCAGGCGATCGGGGACCTCGAGGGCATCGCCGCGAGCGGCCTGGCCTCGCATACCCCGCTGCCGGTCAACCTGGCCGAGGCCGACGATCCGCAGATGGCCCGCGCGCTGTGGGTCGATGCCGGGTTCCTGGCGGCGCTGGCGCCGGCGATGCCGCTCGGCCGCGGCTTCGCCGCCGACGAGGACCGGCCCGGTGCCGGGCGCGCCGTGGTGATCTCGCACCGGCTGTGGCAGGCGCGGTTCGGCGGCGACCCGCAGGCGGTCGGCCGCACGCTGTCGATCGAGGGCGAGGCGACCCCGGTGATCGGCGTGCTGCCGGCCGACTTCCGGTACGCGGCGCCGTTCGACCTGCTCCTGCCCCTGGCGCTGCCGTCCGCCAGCACCGACGACGGCCGCAACTTCCTGGCGATCGTGCGCCTGGCGGACGGCGCCGGCGCGCAGGCCGTGGCCGGCGAGGTCGACCGCCGCCTGCATGGCGTCTATGCAGGCACGCCCGGCGAGCGCTGGTACGCGACCTCGCGGTTCGGCCTGCGCCCGCTGTCCGGCGCCCTCGGCGCCTCGTCGCGGCCGCTGCTGCTGCTGTTCCTCGGCGGCGCCCTGTGCGTGCTGTTGCTGGCGACGGTCAACCTGGTGAACCTGATGCTGCTGCGGTCGCTTGCGCGCAGCCACGTCAATGTGATCCGCAGCGCCCTGGGCGCCTCCACGGCGCGCCTGGCGATGCCGCAACTGGCCGAGGGCCTGCTGGTCGCGATCGCGGGGGTCGCCGGGGGCCTGCTGCTGGCCGAGCGCGGCCTGCACCTGGCCGCCGGCTGGATCCCGCCGTCCTGGTTCGGCGGCGAGGCCGACCTGGGCCTGGGTGGCCTCGCCTGGGGCTTCGCGGTCGCCAGCGGACTGCTGGTGGCGCTGCTGGCCGCCGGCCTGGGCGTCTGGCGCGGACGCAGCGGCGCCGGCAGCGGCGAGCTGGTCGCCGGTGGACGCAGCGGCCTGGGCCGCGGTGCCGGACGGCTGGCGCGCACGCTGGTGGTCACCCAGGTGGCCCTGGCGGCGTTGCTGCTGACCGGCGCCGGCCTGTTCGCGCGCTCGCTGGCGCAGTCGGCGACGGTCGACCTCGGTTACCGCATCGAGGGCCGGCTCGGCTTCGAGCTGGCGCCGGTGCGCGCGCGCTTCCCGGACAGCGCCAGCAGCAAGGCCCTGGCGCAGCGTCTGCTTGAGCGCCTGCAGGCCCAGCCCGGGGTGATCTCCGCGGCGGCCGGCACCAACCTGCCGATCGGCGCGCCGTTGAACTATTCCCTGCAGGTGCCCGGCGGCGAGATGTTCAGCGTCGAGTTCCGGGGCATCAGCCCGGGCTTCCTGGATGCGTTCTCGATCCCGCTGCGGGCCGGCCGCGATGTCCTGGCCAGCGACGTGCCGGGCGGCGCCGCGGTGGCGCTGGTCAACGAGGCCTTCGTGCGCGCGCACCTGGCGTCCGGTCCGGCCGCCGGCGCGCCGTCAGCGGCGCTGGGCGGCCTGCTCGAGGTGCCCGATCCGGAGTCCGGCGCGCTGCTGCCGCTGCGCATCGTCGGCGTGGTCGGCGACACCCGCCAGCACGGCCCCGAGGCAGCGGCGCCGCCGATGGTCTACCTGCCGCTGGCCCAGGTTCCCGATGGCCTGCTGCAGCTGCTGCGCGATTTCGCGCCGCTGCGCTTCGCGGTCCACGTCCAGGGCGAGCCGGCCGGCCATGCCGCGGCGATCCGGGCGGCGGTCGCCGAGGTCGCGCCGGGCCAGCCGATCGCCCACCTGCAGCCGCTGGCCGAGCTGGTTCGCGACAGCACCGACGGCACCCGCCTGAACCTGCTGCTGGTCGGCGCCTTCGCCGCCCTGGCCGTCCTGCTGTCCGCGGTCGGCCTGTACGCGGTGGTCGCCGTCGCCGGCGCCGCCCGCCGGCGCGAGTTCGGCGTGCGCAGCGCGCTGGGCGCGCGCACCGCCGGCCTGCTCGGCCTGGTGCTGCGCGACGGCCTGCGCCAGATGCTGCTGGGCCTGGCCCTGGGCCTGGCTGCGGCGCTGGCCCTGTCCCGGGTGCTGCAGGCCTACCTGGCCGGGACCAGCGCCAGCGATCCCCTGGTGTTGCTGGCGGTGGCCGCCGTGCTGGCGTCGGTTGCCTTGCTGGCCTGCCTGGTGCCCGCCGTGCGTGCCGCCCGTACCGATCCCGTCATCGCCCTTCGCCAGGAGTGAGCGCCGACCATGCCCACATGGCACCAGCACCAGGCCGGACCCGGTCGCACGGCCGGTCCCTGGCAGCACTCGACCCCGCCTTCCCCTGCCGCATGGCAGGCCCGCACGTGAGCCTCCCTCCATGAACCTGCATGCGTCACTGCGCCGCAGCGTCCGCCGCCCGGGTTTCGCCCTCACCGTCGCCGCCCTGCTGGCGGCGGTGGTGGCGGTCAACGCGATCGCCTTCAGCGCGCTGTGGGCGCTGGAACGCAAGGCGCTTCCGTGGGCCGACAGCGACGAGCTGGTGCAGCTGCGCACCGACCTGGTCAACTTCGGCTTCAAGGTCGGCCTGTCCGAGTCGCTGGCGCAGGCGCTGGGCGCACAGGACGACACCTTCGCCGGCCTGGTGTACTGGGCCGGCAACATTCCCGGCCGCCGCGACGAGCACGGCCGCACCTGGCGCGAACGGCGGATCAGCCACGACTTCGCCCGGGTGCTGGGCGTGGCGCCGGCACTTGGCCGCAGCCTGTCGACGTCCGACCTGGAAGGCGACGGTCGCGTGCTGGTGCTGTCCGACGGTACCTGGCGGGACCGCTTCGGTGCCGATCCCGCCGTGGTCGGGCAGACCGTCCGCCTGGGTGGCGAGGTATTCACCATCGTCGGTGTGATGCCGCCCGGTTTCGTGTTCCCGGACCGCCGCACCGAGGCCTGGATGCCCTACATCGCCAGCAGCGCCGAGCGCGAGCAGGATGCCCAGGGCAATGTCGGCGGCATCGACGTGGTCGCGCGCCTGGCGCCGGGCGCCAGGCTCGAGCAGGCGCGCGCGCGGGTCGACGCGCTGCTCGGGACGGTCGACCACCTGGCCGGCCTGCGCGCGTCAGCGGGCCTGCGCGCCGACGTCCGCGCCTGGCGCGAGAACTTCGCCGCCGAGCATCGGCAGGGCCTGGTCCTGCTGCAGCTGGCGGCGATCGGCCTGCTGCTGGTGATCGGCTTCAACCTGGCCAACCTGTGCCTGGACCGGCTGCTGGCGCGGCAGCGCGAGTTCGCGATCTGCCATGCCCTGGGCGCGCGCGGCCGCGACCGCATGGCCGCCATGCTCGGCGACCTGCTGCCTGCGGCCGTGCTCGGTGCGCTGGTCGGATTGGCCCTGGTGCCGCCCGGCCTGGCCCTGCTCGACAGCCGCGGCCTGCTGCCCACGCAACTGCCGGTGCGTGCCGCGCTGGATCTTCCCACCCTGCTCGCCGGCCTGGCCTGCGCGGCGGTGGTGATCGCGCTGGCATTGCTGGTGGCGCTGGCGGCCGGTCGCCGGCCGGCCAGCGCCGCCGGCCTGGGCGAACGCAACCGCATCGGCGGCCTCGGCCGCGCCCGCAGCGTGCTGCTGCTGGGCCAGATCGCGCTGACCACCGCGCTGCTCGGCGGCGGCCTGCTGCTGCTGCGCAGCGCCATCAACCTGGCCGCCGAGGAGCGCGGCTTCGACGAGCGCGGCGTGCTGGTCGCCGCGCTCGACCTGGCCGGCGTCACCCAGGGCGGCGAGTTCGATGCCGGGCGCGACAGCGCGCGGCTGGGTGCGCAGCTCGACACCCTGCGCGAGGCGCTCGGCGGCCTACCCGGCGTCACCGCCGTCGCCGCGGCCAACATGGCGCCGTTCAGCGGCTGGGAGGCGGTGTCGAGCCTGGGCCTGCCGGGCAGCGAGGACGAACTTCAGGCGCGCCTGCGCCTGGTCGGGCCCGGCTATTTCCAGGCCCTGGGCATCCCGCTGGTCGCCGGCCGTGGCTTCGCCGACGGCGACGCCGCGGCGCAGCCGGTGATCGTCGACGAGGTGTTCGTGCGCCGCTGGCTGGCCGGACGCGACCCGCTCGGCGCCCAGGTGCGGCTGAGCGAGGGTGCCGGCGAGCCGCCCCGCATCTCGCAGATCGTCGGCGTCGCCGCCACGGTCAAGCACGAGGCGCTGGACGAGGCCGACCCGCTGCCGACGCTGTACCGGTTCGGGCCGACGCCGCTGCCGGTGGCGATGCTGGTGCTGCGCACCGACGGCGATCCGGCCAGCCTGGTCGCGCCGGTGCGCGAACGCATCGACGCGCTGGCGCCCGACGCCCGACTGGTCGTCAACCGCCCGCTGGCCGAGCTGGTCGCGCAATCCCTGGCCGGTCGCCGCGCCCTGGTCGAACTGGTCGCTGTGTTCGCCGCCATCACCCTGGCCCTGGCCGCGGTCGGTCTCTACGCCGTGCTCGGCTTCGCGGTGCGCCGGCGCACCGGCGAGCTCGGCGTGCGCATGGCCCTGGGCGCGCGCCCGGCCCGGATCCGGCGCATGGTGCTGGCCCAGGGCGCGGCGCTGGCCCTCGCCGGCGCCGCGCTCGGGCTGCTGGTCGGCGTGCCGCTGGCGCGCCTGATCGCCGACCGCCTGCACCATATCGGCAGCAGCGACCCGCTCAGCTGGGGCCTGGCCGTGCTCGCCGTTGCCGTCGCCGCCGTCGCCGCGTGTGCGTTGCCGGCCTGGCGCGCCGCGCGGGTGCCGCCGCGGGTGGCGCTCGAGGAAGCCGCATGAAGCCCTGGGTTGCCGCCCGCCCTGGCTTGCGTTCGCGCCGCGCCATCAGCGGCGCCGACGCCGGCACACCCACCCCATCGAGGTGCCCATGACCCGCCTGGTCTCCGCCTTCGTCGACGGCTGGCGCCTGCTGCGCGCCCGGCCGATCGGCAACGTTCTGGCCATCGGCGTGCTTGCCGCCGGCCTGACCGCCTACGTCAGCATCACCGCGCTGAACGCGGTGATCTTCGCCGAGCCGCCGACCGCGATCGACCACGACCACACCTACCGGGTCGGCTTCGCCACCACCGGCGCCCAGGTGCCCCTGGCCGGCGGCGAACGCCTGGACCTGCTCGACCTGCGCGCCAGCGACCCGCATCTGGCCGGTACCGTCGCCTTCCGCTGGAGCGACCTGAACCTGGGCGGCGACGCCAGCGACGGCGCCAGTCGCGTCGCCGGCCTGCTGGTCGACGGCGACCTGTTCGGCACCCTGCGCTGGCCGATGCTGCACGGTCGCGGCTTCGACGCTGCCGACTTCCGGGCCGACGCCAACAGCGTGGTGGTGCTCGGCGAACGGCTGTGGCGCAGCCGCTACGCCGGCGATCCGGGCATCATCGGCCGCGAGGTCCGGGTCGACGGCCAACCCGCCACCGTGGTCGGCGTGCTGCCGGCGCAGCGCACCTTCCCGTTCCAGCAGCAGCTCTACCTCTCGGTTTCGCTGGCCGGCCGCGCAGCGCTGCGGTCGACCACCTGGCAGACCGTGCTGGCCCTGCCCGATGCCGCAGCGCGCGAGTCGGTCGAGCGCACCCTGGCCGCCCTGCAGGTCGAGCGCGAGGCGCGCTGGGGCGAGGACGCGCGACGCAGCCCGCTGCGCCTGCAGTCGCTGAGTCCGCAGGTCGAACCCTCGACCCAGCTGCTCGGCCTGGTGCTGCAGGGCATCGCCACCCTGTTGCTGCTGCTGGCGGCCAGCAACGCCGGCGGCCTGCTGCTGGTGCAGTGGCTGGGCCGCAGGCGCGAACTGGCGACCCGCCAGGCGCTCGGCGCCGGCGCCGGCCGCACCCTGGCCGCGCTCGCCGTCCAGGGCCTGCTGCTGGCGGCGGTTGCGCTGGCCATCGGCCTGTTCCTCACCGTGCGCCTCGTCGCCGCGCTCAACGCCTACCTGTGGAGCACCGACAACGGCATGCCGCTGTACTACGCGGTCGAGCTCACGCCGCTGGTGCTGGCGATGACCGCGGTCGGTACGGTCCTGCTGCTGCTGGCGCTGCTCTGGCCGACGGCGCGACGGCTGCGCCGCGGCGACCTGGCCCAGGACCTGCGCAGCGGCGCGCGCAGCATCGACGGCACCCTCTCGCGATTCGGTCGCGGCCTGTTCGGCCTGCAGTGCCTGCTGGCGATGGTCGCCGTGCTGGTCGCCGTGCAGGCGGCGCAGGGCGCGCGCGATGCGCTGAAGCGGCCGCTGGGCATCGATGCCGACCGCGTCCTCACCGCCGCCTTCGGCAGCAGCGATGCCGCAGCCGGGCAGCGCTTCGCCGAGCGCCTGCGTCAGGCCCTGGATGGCGAGGCCCAGGTCGAGGCGGTGAGCCTGGGTGGCGCCCTGCCGGTCGCCCTGGTCAGCCAGCGCGTGGTCCGGGTCGGCGAGGCCAGCGTCACCGCCGACGTCTCGCCGGTCGACGCGCAGTTCGCCCGGGTGTTCGGCATCGGCCTGCGCGGCGGCCGCTGGCTGACCGCCGCGGATACGGACGATGCAGCCAGTCCGGACGTCCGCGTCGCCGTGCTCGACCCGGCCGCGGCGCAGGCGCTGTTCGGCGACGCCGATCCGATCGGCCGCAGCGTCGAGGTCGGCTTCGGCGGCGAGTTCCGCGCCCACACCGTGATCGGACTGAGCCAGCCGGTGCGCATGGACAGCCGCGGCGGCCCGGACCGCGCCAGCCTCTTCGTGCCGGCCGGCCAGCCGACGCCGTACGAGCGCAGCCTGGCGGTGCGCACGCGCGGCCCCGCCGAGGCCTTCGCGCCGCGGCTGCAGGCGATCGCCCGCGGCATCGATCCGGACATCGCCCTGGTCGAGCTCGGCAGCTTCGAACAGCTGCGCTGGCGCGCCAGCAGCTGGAGCCGCTTCGTGCTCGGCCTGTTCGCGCCGCTGGGCCTGCTGGCGATCCTGCTCGCGGCGTCCGGCCTGGGCGCGCTGTTCGGCAGCCTGGTCGCCCAGCGTGTGCGCGAGATCGGCGTGCGCCGCGCCCTGGGCGCACACGGCGGCCGGCTGGCACGCGGCCTGTTCGGGGGACTGCTGCTGTGGGGCGGATCGGGTGCCGTTCTCGGCCTGGTCCTGGCGCTGGTCGGCAGCCGCGGCATGAGCCAGGCGCTGTACGGCGATGCCGGCCTGGGCCTCCCGGCCCTGCTCGCCGCCCTGGCGGTCATGGCCGCGACCCTTGCCGTGGCCGCCGCCGGACCGCTGCGCCGCGCCCTGCGCGTGCCGCCGACCGTCGCCTTGCGCGCCGAATGAGCACGCCCGCCGTATCCTCTTCCGCAGTCATCCCTGAAGGACACCGCGCCGTGATCGAACTGGACAACGTAGAGCGCAGCTACCCGCTGGCCGGCGGCCGCAGCTGGGTGCTGCGCAACATCAATCTCTCGATCCGGCCGGGCGAGTTCGTCTCGATCATGGGTCCCAGCGGCAGCGGCAAGACCAGCCTGCTCAACGTGCTCGGCCTGATGGACGGCGACTTCGGCGGCGAGTACCGCCTCGACGGCCACGCCGTGCACGCCCTGAACGGCAAGCAGCGCCAGGCGCTGCAGCGCGACGCCCTCGGCTTCATCTTCCAGCACTACCACCTGATCGACGACCTCACCGTCGCCGAGAACCTCGACCTGCCGTTGTCCTACCGCGACATCAGGACGGCCGAGCGCAAGGCGCTGGTCGCCGACATGCTCGACCGCTTCGCCATCGTCGGCAAGAAGGACCTGTACCCGCGCCAGCTCTCCGGCGGCCAGCAGCAGCTGGTGGCGGTGGCGCGCGCGGTGATCACCCGGCCCAAGGTGCTGCTGGCCGACGAGCCGACCGGCGCCCTGCACGCCAGCCAGGGCGCGATGATCATGGACCTGCTCGGCGAGCTGCACCGCGACGGCGCGACCATCGTCCAGGTCACCCACAACCCCGAAAACGCCGCCCGCGGCCAGCGCACCGTGCATCTGCGCGACGGCTGGCTGTCGGCGGCGGAGTGAGCGGCCGTGGCCGGGTCGCCGGGACGCTGGCGCGGCGCCCCCTGCGTCCGGGCCGGCCGGCCGCGTATGCTTGCCGCACCGGGCCCTGACCCGGACGCCACTGAACCCCCTTGCCGCCGAGCCGCCTGCCCCGATGATCCTGATCGCCGACGACCAGCGTGACGTGCTCGAGGCCCTGCGCCTGCTGCTCAAGGGCGAGGGCCTGGCGAGCCGCTGCGTCGGCAGCCCGGGGGAGGCGCTGGAAGTGGTGCGCAGCGGCGCCCCGTCGCTGGTGCTGATGGACCTCAACTACACGCGCGACACCACCTCCGGCCAGGAAGGCCTGGACCTGCTGGCGGGCATCCGCGCGATCGATGCCGAGGTGCCGGTGGTGGCGATGACCGCCTGGGGCAGCATCGAGCTGGCGGTCAAGGCGATGCAGGCCGGTGCCGGCGACTTCATCGAGAAGCCCTGGGACAACCGGCGCCTGCTCAGCGTGCTGCGCAACCAGCTGGCGCTGGCCGACAGCCGGCGCCAGGCCGCGCGCCTGCATCGCGAGAACGAGATCCTCAAGGGCGAGGACGACGCCGACTTCATCGCCGGCTCGCCGCCCATGCGGGCGCTGTGCGAACAGATCCGCAAGGTCGCGCCGACCGCCGCCAACGTCCTGGTGCTGGGCGAGAACGGCACCGGCAAGGGCGTGGTCGCGCGCCTTGTCCACGCCAATTCGCCGCGCGCCGACCGGCCGCTGGTCAAGGTCAACATGGGCGGCATCGCCGAGAGCGTGTTCGAGTCGGAGATGTTCGGCCACGTCCGCGGCGCCTACACCGACGCCAAGGGCGACCGCATCGGCCGCTTCGAGCTGGCCGACGGCGGCACCCTGTTCCTGGACGAGATCGGCAACATCCCGCCCTCGCAGCAGCCCAAGCTGCTGCGCGTGCTCGAGGACGGCGAGCTGGAGCGGCTGGGCTCCTCGCGCACGATCCGGGTCGACGTCCGCCTGGTCAGCGCCACCAACGCCGACATCGAGGCCGAGGTCGCGGCCGGCCGTTTCCGGCGCGACCTGTTGTACAGGCTCAACACGGTGGTGCTGACGGTGCCGCCGCTGCGCGAGCGCGGCGAGGACATCGTGCCGATGGCGCGCGCCTTCCTGGCACGCAGCGCCGCCCGCTACCAGCGCGGCGCCATGAGCCTGGCGCCGGCCGCCGAGCGCGCGCTCGGCGCCTGGTCCTGGCCCGGCAACGTCCGCGAGCTGGCGCACCTGATGGAGCGCGCCGCGCTGATGGCGGCCGGCAGCCAGGTCCAGGCCGGCGAGCTCGGCCTGGGCGCGGCGCCGGCGCCCGCCGCCGGCGCCGCGCTGCCGGCCGGCCTGACCCTGGACGCCGCCGAGGAGCTGCTGGTGCGCAAGGCGCTGGAGGACAGCGGCGGCAACATCCAGCGCGCCGCCGACGCGCTCGGCGTCAGCCGGCCGGCGCTGTACCGGCGCATCGACAAGTACGGCCTGGCCGCAGCCGACGGCGAGCCATGAACGGCATCGCGCCGCGGCCGCCGGCCCGGTTGTCGCGGCGATGACCGGCCGTCGCGGTGGCCGCCCGGGGCCGGCGTCGCCGGGGTCGATGAACTTCGAGCGCCGGGTCCTGCTGATGGCCCTGCTGGTGGCGGCGCCGGGGCTGGCCGCCAGCGCCATGCTGCTCTGGCTGGCCGGCATCGAGGCGTCGCGCATCGCCGTGGCCCTGGCGGTGCTGGGCCTGTCCAGCCTGGCGCTGGCCGCCTGGCTGCGGCACCGCGTGGTGTTCCCGCTGTACACCCTGAGCAACCTGCTGGAGGCCCTGCGCGAGGGCGACTTCAGCCTGCGCGGCACGCGCGCGCGCCGCGGCGACGCGATCGGCGAGGTGGTCTGGGAGGTCAACGCGCTCAGCGAGACGCTGCGCCAGCAGCGCCTGCGCGTCGAGGAGACGCTCGCCCTGCTGACCAAGGTGATGGCGACCGTCGACATCGCGATCTTCGCCTTCGACGCCCAGCAGCGCCTGCGCCTGATCAACCCCGCCGGCGAGCGCCTGCTCGGCCTGCGCGGCGACCAGGCGATCGGCCTCGACGCCGCCGCGCTCGGCCTGGAGGACTGCCTGTCGGTGGCATCGGCGGCGACCCTGCAGCGGGCCTTTCCCGGCGGCGCCGGCAGCTTCGACGTGCGCCACGCGGTGTTCCGCGAGGGCGGCCTGAGCCACGACCTGCTGGCGATCACCGACCTGTCGCGCGCCCTGCGCGAGCAGGAGCGGCTGGCCTGGCAGCGCCTGATCCGCGTGCTCGGCCACGAGCTCAACAACTCGCTGGCGCCGATCAAGTCGATGGCCGACACCCTGGCCGACCTGGTCGGCCGGCAGCCGCCGCCGCCGGACTGGCGCGAGGACGCCCGCGGCGGCCTGGCGGTGATCGCCGAGCGCGCCGATGCCCTGGCCCGGTTCATGGCCGGCTACACGGCCCTGGCCCGCCTGCCGCCGCCGCGCAAGCGCGAGGTCGAGCTGGCGCCCCTGCTGGCGCGCATCTGCGCGCTGGAGACCCGGGTGCCGGTGCGCCCGGGCGAGGTCGCCGCGGTGCGCCTGGCGCTCGATCCCGACCAGATCGAGCAGGCCCTGATCAACCTGCTGCGCAACGCCGCCGAGGCCAGCGCCGGCAGCGGCGGCGCGGTCGAGGTCCGGGCCCTGGCCCGGCCCGGCGGCATCGACATCGAGGTCGAGGACGAGGGTCCGGGCCTGGCCGGCAGCGAGAACCTGTTCGTGCCCTTCTTCACCACCAAGCCGGGCGGCTCCGGCATCGGCCTGGCGCTGGCCCGGCAGATCGCCGAAGGCCACGGCGGCAGCCTGGTCCTGCGCAACCGCGACGACCGCAGCGGCTGCCTGGCGAGGCTGCGCCTCCCCGTCTAGTCCGGATGTTGCACGAGGCCGCTGCCGCGGCCGCCGATCTTCGCGCCGGGGCGCGGCCTGCTCCATCGACCGCTTCGACGAGGTTTCGGCCGCGCCTTCACTGCCCGACGGCGCGCTGCCTGCACTGCGGCGCGATCCCGTTGGCCTCGCCGCGCTCTCAGAATTCTTCACGGCTGGCGCTCGCCGTGCCGCCGGCCGGGCGGGGCTTGTGCGGGCAACGCCCCCGTGGCACGGTCGGTGCCATCGGTCGGCGTGCATCGCCCATGGCCCTTGCGGGTGGGCGACGCGGAACGCGGCGCCGGCGGCGGCGCAGCGGAGGATCGCGCCGGCACGATGTCGCAGGGCTTCGGGAGCGGGGCATGCAGCCGGGAAGCGCGATCCACTGGCAGGCGATCTGGGAGGCGTTCGAGCG
This sequence comes from Proteobacteria bacterium UBA2363, assembly GCA_002344355.1. Taxonomy (GTDB): domain Bacteria; phylum Pseudomonadota; class Gammaproteobacteria; order Xanthomonadales; family UBA2363; genus Pseudofulvimonas. Next base: position 207,320 of record DDTN01000014.1, read on the forward strand.
TCTGGCGGACGCCGATCCCGACGGGCAGGCGGCCGGGCTTGCACGCCTGCAGGAACGCGACCCCGGGATCGCCGTCCGGGTGCGGCGGCTGCTGGCCGCCGACGCCGACGGCGCCGGACCCCTGGACCGCGCGCTCGCCGAGACGATGTGGGATCCCGCCGAGGCCGCCTGGGAAACGGCAGAGGGCACCCGGGTCGGTGCCTACCGGCTGATCGAGCCGATCGGCGAGGGCGGCATGGGCGAGGTATGGCGCGCCGAGCGCGACGACGGCGCCTACCGGAGCCAGGTCGCGGTCAAGCTTCTGAAGCGCGGCATGGACACCCGCGCGGTGCTGCGCCGCTTCCTGCAGGAGCGCAACATCCTGGCCCGTCTCGAACACCCGGCGATCGTCCGCCTGCTCGATGGCGGCATGACCGTCGACGGCCGTCCCTGGTACGCCATGGAACTGGTCGACGGCTCGCCCGTCACCGTGCACGCGGCGCGGTCCCGGCTGGGCGTGCGCGAACGCGTCGCCCTGCTCGCCGGGATCGCCGACGCCGTCGGCCATGCCCACAGGCAACTGGTGGTGCACCGCGACCTCAAGCCCGGCAACATCCTGGTGGACGGCACCGGCCTGCCGCGCCTGCTGGATTTCGGCATCGCCAAGCTGCTCGAGGACAGCGGCGAGTCGACCCGGACCGGCACCGGCGTGCGCGTGCTGTCGCCGGCCTATGCCGCGCCCGAGCAGCGGCGCGGCGAGCCGGTCGGAACCGCCACCGATGTCCACGGGCTGGGGCTGGTCGCGTTCGAGCTCCTGACCGGCGCCCTGCCGTCGCGCCCCGACGACGCCGCCGGGCCGCCGCTCCGCGCCAGCCACTCGGTCGTCCGGGCCGATCCCGACCAGCTGGCCCGGCACTACGGCCGGCCGACCGACCCGCGCGCCCTCGCCCGCACCCTGGCCGGCGACCTCGACCACGTGCTGGCGATGGCGCTGCGGCCGGAGCCGGCCCGGCGCTACGCCAGCATCGACGCCCTGGCGGCCGACCTGCGCGCCTGGCTGGGCGGGCATCCGGTGTCGGCGCGCGGCGACAGCCCGGGCTATCGTCTGCGGCGCTTCGTGCGGCGCAACCGGGTCGGCGTCGCCGCCGCGGCGGCTGCCGCCCTGGCCCTTGTGGTCGGTCTGCTGGTCGCGCTCTGGCAGGCCGGGCTGGCCCAGCGCCACGCGCTCGAGGCCCAGGCCCAGGCCCTGCGCGCCGAGCAGCAGGCGGCCCATGCCCAGGCCCAGGCGCGTCAGGCCCAGTCGACCCGGGATTTCGTGGTCAGCGCCTTCTCCAGCCTCGATCCCGCACAGTCCCGCGAGGGCGCCAACCTGAGGCTGGCCGACTTCCTCACCGCCACCCTGGACCGCCTGCCGCGCGACCTGGCCGACGATCCGCGCTCGCGCCAGGAACTGCACCTGGCACTTGCCGGCGCCCTGTTCGAACTGGGCGAGGCCGCGCAGGCGGACGCCCGGCTGGCTGCCCTGGTCGACGAACTCGATGCCGACCCCGGCACCGCCACGGCGGTCCTGCATGGCACGGCCCTGCACCGCTGGGCGATCACCGGCCACCGGCTCGGGTCCCGCGCCGAGGCCACGTCCAGGCTCAACCGCGCCCGGGCGCGGCTGCGCGAAGCGGACGACAGTCCCCAGGCGCTCACCGCGCGCATTGCCACCGACACCCTGCTCGGCCAGCTGCTCACCGACAGCGGCCGCTATCCCGAGGCGCTGGCCCTGTACGAGAACATCCGCGACCAGCGCGTCGCCCTCAACGGGCGGGCCGACGCGCGTTCCGCGGTCGACCACCTGAACCTGTGCGTTGCGCGGATGTACCTGGCGGCCTACGCCGCGGCCCAGGCCGAGTGCGACCGCGCCGAGGCCCTGCTGCGCGCCGATCCGCAGGCGCCGCGGGCGCGGCTGGCCTGGATCGAGTCGGCGCGAATCCTGGTCGAGTCCCGGCTCGGACTCCATGAGCGGGCGCTCGCCACCGCCGGGCGCGCCGCCGACCTGATCCGGGAGCACCTGGGTCCGGGCCATCCGATGCTGCGCACCGTGCGCTGGAACCGGGGTACGGCGCTGCTGGCGGCCGGCCAGACGGACATGGCGCTGGCCGAGTTCCGGGCGCTGGCCGCCGAGGGCGTGCCGGACAACAACCTGCTGGCCCGGCAGGTGCGCCTGGCGATGGCCGAGGCGGCTGCCGGTGGCGACCGTGCCGCGGCGATCCTGGAGCCGCTCCTGGCCGATCCCGACGCGGCGGAGACCGTTCACCTGCTGAATGCGCGACGCGTTGTCGCCCAGGTGCGCGACGCCCAGGGCCGGCCGGACGACGCCCTGGCCGAGGTCGAACGGGCGCTGGCCGGCTACCGGCGCGCCGGGCTGTCGCCGCACGACGACCACGCACTGGCGCTGGCGCTGAAGGCGCGGCTGCTGGCGCGGCAGGGGCGAGATGCGGAGGCGGCGGCGCTGGCGCGCCACGCCGACGAGATGCGCGCGGCGGTCCTGGCGCCCGCTGCGGCCGACGCGTCCGCGACCGCGGCCGGGGCGCCACCGCCCCCCTGACAGGCACGGATCGGGCGGGCGGCGGAAAGGGCAGGGCGCGCATCCCTGCGTTCGCGGACGGCGCCGGCCTGGCGCCACTCCCCGCAGCCGTCCCGGCGGCGTGCGCGGGCCTGCGTCCGCGCCGGCGGCGGCCGCCCGGCCCGCGCTTGCCAGCATCGCTTGGCGGTCGCCAGCCGGCATGGCATTGTCGCCACCGGGACCGGGAGGGCGCCATGTCGGACATCACCGCGCTGATCGCGCAGGCACGCGGGGGCGACGGCGCGGCGGTCGACCGGCTGTTCGCCGCGCTGTACGCCGAGCTGAAGGTGCTGGCCCGGCGCCAGGCCGGCGCCTTCGAGGGTGCCGGCCACGCCACCTCGCTGGTCCACGAGGCCTACCTGAAGCTGGCGCCGGCGGCGGTCGCGCAGGCCAACGACCGCGTCCATTTCTGCGCGCTGGCGGCGCGCGCCATGCGCCAGATCCTGATCGACCAGGTGCGCGCCCGGGACGCCCGGCGGCGCGGCGGCGACTACCGCCTGGTGGGCCTGGACAGCGAGGTGCTGCGCATCGCCGCCGACGGTCGCGACGAGGGCGAGCTGCTGGCCCTGGACGTCGCGCTGGGCCAGCTCGCCGACCACNNCGTTCCGAGCGCTCGCTCAAGCGCGACTGGCGGCGCGCGCGGGCCTGGCTGTACCGGGCGCTGGACGGCGATGCGGGAAGGGCCGGCTGGCCCGTCGCAGGCGCCGCCGACGATAGCCGTGACGAGGGCGCCTGACACGGTGCGCGCGGGAGATCCGACGATGGACGAGGGTGGCCGGGACGCCTGGCAGACGCTGTGGACGCGCTTCGACGCCCTGGTCGACCTGCCGGAGGCCGAGCGGGCCGAGGCGCTGGCCGCCCTCGCAGCGCAGTCGCCCGCGCTGGCGGCGGAGCTGCGCGCCCTGCTTGCCGCCGACGGCCGCGACCAGGGCCCGCTGGAGGCCGCGCTGCGGCCTGCCGGAACCGAAGCCGACCAGGGCTGGTCGCTGGCGGCCGGCGCCTGCATCGGTCCCTGGCGGCTGCTCGGCCCGCTGGGCCGCGGCGGCATGGGCGAGGTCTGGCTGGCCGAACGCCAGGACGGCGCCTACCAGCGCCAGGTGGCCCTGAAGCTGCTCAAGCGCGGCCTGGACACCGAGGCCATCGTCCGCCGCTTCCGGCAGGAACGGCAGATCCTGGCCCGCCTGGACCACCCCGGCATCGTCCGCATCGTCGACGGCGGCGTCGCCGAGGACGGCCGGCCGTGGTTCGCCATGGACCGCGTCGACGGCGAGCCGCTGCTCGCGCACGCCGCCGGCCGGCGCCTGGACCTGCGCGCCCGCGTCGCCCTGGTCGCGCAGGTCGCCGACGCCGTGGCCTTCGCCCACGCCCGCCTGGTCGTGCACCGCGACCTCAAGCCCGCCAACATCGTGGTCGGCGCCGATGGCCGCCCGCGCCTGCTCGACTTCGGCATCGCCAAGCTGCTCGAGGAGACCGGCGAGCAGACCCTCACCGGCACCGGGCTGCGCCTGATGTCGCCGGCCTATGCGGCCCCCGAGCAGATCCGCGGCGAGCCGGTCGGCACCGCCACCGACGTCTACGCCCTGGGCCTGGTGCTGTGCGAACTGGTCACCGGGCAGCTTCCCCACCAGCGCCGCGCGCCCGGCGTCGAGGCGCTGGTGCGCGGTCTGGACACCGAGACCGCGCAGCGCGCCAGCACCCTGCTCGGCCAGGTGCCGGAGGCGACCCTCGCGGCCCAGTACGGCGAAGGCGGCGACCGGCGCCGCTTGTTGCGGCAGGTGGCGGGGGACCTCGACCTGATCATCGCCACCGCGGTCCGCCCCGATCCGGCTGCCCGCTACGCCACTGCGGCGGCGTTCGCCGAGGACCTGCGCCGCTGGCTGGATGGCCGCGCCATCGCCGCACGCCCCGAGTCCGTGCGCGCCCGCGTGCGCGGCTTCGTGCGCCGGCATCGCACCATGGTCGCCGCCACCGCGCTGGCGTTCGCCGCCCTGCTGGCCGGCCTTGCCGCGGCGCTGTGGCAGGCCGACCAGGCCCGGCAGCAGGCGCGCCGGGCCGAACTGTCCCGCGACTTCCTGCTGTCGCTGTTCGCCGAGCAGGACCCGGTGGCGCGCGCCAGCCTGCAGGCGCGCAGCCCCTCCGAACTGGTCGCCGACGGCATCGACCGGGCACGCCGCAGCCTGGTCGACGATGCGGCGCTGCGCCTGGACGTGCTGGGCGACCTCGCCGCCCTGCAGGCGCGCCTGGGCGATGGCGCGACCGCCGCGCCGCTGCTGCGCGAGCTGCTGGACGAACGCCGCACCGTCGACGGCGAGGACACGCCCGCCGTGGCGCAGTTGCAGGTCGCCCTGGCCGGCGCCCTGGGCGGCGCCGACGCCCCGCAGGCGCTGGCCGAGGCGAAGGCGGCGGTGGCCACCCTGGAACGGACCCTGGGCCCGGACCATCCGGCCACCGCCCGCGCCCGCGACCAGCTGGCGCGCGCGCTGCTGCTGACCGGCGCCGCCGACGACGCCCTCGAGCACCTGCGTCGCGCCCATGCGGCGCTCGCCGCCACGCTCGGCGCGGACCACGAGGAAACCCTGCAGGTCCAGGTCAGCCTGGCGGTCACCCTGGAGAACCTCGACCGCCTGGACGAGGCCGAGGCGCAGTTCCTGGCCGCCCTCGCCGGCATCCGCCGCAGCGCCGGCGAGCAGCATGCCCGGCTGGTCCGGCCGCTGACCGTGCTGGCCGACGTCAGGCGCCGCCAGCAGCGCTATCCGGAGGCCGCCGCGCTGATGGCCGAAGCGGCCGTGCTGGCCCGGCAGGTGCTGCCGGCGCGCCATCCGATGGTCGGCCAGCTGCTGATGCGCCAGGGCGACCTGCTGCGCCGTACCGGCGACCTCGACGGCGCCGGCGCGGCCCTGGCGGAGGCCGGCGCGCAACTGCCCGGCACCGGCGGCGCCGCCGCGCAACTGGCGATGTTCGAGGGCGCGCTGGCGCGCGCGCGCGGCGACCCTGCGGGCGCCGCAACTGCATTCGAACGCAGCCAGTCGCTGTTCCTGGCCGCGCTCGGGGCCGACAGCGTGTATCCCTGGTCCGCCGCCATCGAGCACGGCAATGCGCTGCTGGACCTGGGTCGCCTCGACCAGGCGCGGGCGCAACTGGAAGCGGCGCTGGCGCGCCTGCTGGCGATCGCCGGCCCGGACAGTTACGACGTCGCGTCCGCCACTGCGGCCCTGGCGCGCGTGCAGGCCGCGCAGGGACGGCATGCCGAGGCCGCGCAGGGATTCCTGCGTGCGCACCAGGGTTTCCTCGCCATCTACGGGGCGCGGCACGCCAGCACGCTCGAGGCGGGCCTGGGCGCCGCGCGCGCCTTGCGCCTGGCGGGCGATGCCGCAGGTGCCCGCGCCGCCCTCGACGCATTGGCGCTGCCTGCGCCGGTGCCGGCATCCGGCGGGCGCGAGGGCGGCGCCCCTCCCGGCGCCGAGCCGCTGCCGGCGGACCTGAGCGCGCGCATCGCGCTGGAGCGCGCTTATGCCGCGCAGGCTGCAGGCGCCCCGGAGCAGGCCCGGACGCTGGCCGCCGCCGCCCTGGCCGACTGGCCGGAGGCGGCACCCGGCGATGCCGTGCGCAGCGAGCTGCGGGCACTGGCCGGCCTCCCGGCGCCTCGCTGACCCGCCCGGTCCGTGCTGCGCCGATGCCCGTCGTCGTCGGCGCGCCCTGCCGACCGCTGGGCCGGCCGGCCGCGCCCTGCCTCAGAGCGGCAACCTGCGCAGCGGCGTCTCGATCGGCTCGGCGTCCGGGTCGTCCGGCCTGAGGGTGAACCGGGCCTCGTCGTGGCGAGCGCTCACGAACGTGCCCTCGCCGATCCGGGTCCGGACCACCTGGTCGCCCTCGCGCCGCGAGCGGTACACCGGCCCGCTCAGGTGACCGTAGCGGTTCGCGGTGGACTGCATCACCAGCCAGGTCGGCTCGCCATCGGCGTCGTATCCGACCCAGGTGAACATCATCCGGTCCGGGACGACGTGCTCGACCAGCCAGCCCTCGCCGCTGTCCTGGTCGGCACGCATCCACCAGCCGGAGTAGTCGTGCAGGGGTTCGACCTCGTCCGGGTACACGCCCGGCGGCGGCGGCGCGACCGTGACGGCGAGCTCGGGGGCGAGCAGGGGACGATCCGGCCGTCCGGCGTCGACCAGGCGGATGCGGTACTCGCCCTGGGGCAGCTTGCCCAGCGACAGCGTCCGCGAGTTCCGGAAGCCTGGCCGCGGTATGAAGCAGCCGGTCGGGCGCACCTCGACCTCCAGGACGCCCTGGACATGCCTGACCCGGGTGAGCTTCTGGCAATCCGGCGTCATCACCTGCAGCCAGGTCGCCTGCAGGGCGCGGGGCTGTCCGGGCAGGACCTGCATGGGCCAGTCCGGCGCCTGGGCGCCGACCTGGCCGCTGCCGGCCAGCATCAGAAGCACGGCGAGCAGGCGGGTCCGGCGCCCAGCGGGCAGGCGGCGCGGGCGCGCATCGGTGTCGGGCCGGGTCGGGTTCATGGTGATCCTCCGTTCGCGTAGATCGGCGCATCGGGCATCCGGGCGCCGCAGCGAGCCGGCGTCGGAACCTGCACTGGTGCGTACACCTTGCCATGCGCAGGCCGGGCGGGACAGCCTGTGCCCTTGCGGCGCGACGCACGAGCCTTCGCAGGCCGCGCGATGCCCGGGATCCGGCGAAGGGCCGGACCGCTGCGCGCGGCCTGCGATGACGGCCCGGGCAGGCACCGGCACCGACGCCGTCGGCGGCGCGGAGCCGGTCCGGTCCGGTGCCAGGCGGACGACCTGACAGGCGAAGGGACGGGCGGTCCGTCGCGCGGACCGTCAGGGCACCGCCAGCACCTGCACACGTCGCGAGCTGGCGATGTCGCCGACCGCCACCGAACCGGGCAGCACCAGCAGTCGGGCACCGACCACGACCGCCGGGCCGCCGTGCACGGCGAACGGCAGGTCGGGCAGCGGCCGCCAGGCGCCCAGGACCGGGTCCAGGTACTCGGCCTGGCCGATCAGCGCGGGCGGCAGCAACGACTCGCCGCCGGCGACGACGATGCGGCCGCCCAGCACCGCCGCGGCGTGGCCGCTGCGCGCCGTGGCCATGGCCGGTCCCGGGCGGCTGGTGCCGGTGCCGGGATCGATCCGGGTGACGACGTTGTGGGCGATTCCGGAGACCGGCTCGCGGCCGCCGATCAGCCACAGCTCGCCGGCGACCACGACCGCCGCGAGATGGTCGCGCGGCGCACCGGGATCGATGGCGAGGCTGCTCCAGGTGCCGGTGGCGGGATCGTAGCGGTCCAGCCAATCCTCGGCCGGACCCAGCCCGCCGGCCAGCACGATGCGGCCGCCCACCGACAGTGCGACGCCGGTGGCGCGGCCGCGCGGCATGTCGGGCAGGGCCTGCCACTGGTTGCCGGTCGGGTCGTACCGCCAGGCGTTGCGGTTCGGCTGCGGTGCCAGGGGGCCGCTGGCGAAGCCGCCGAACAGCCAGATCGCGCCGTCGTGGGCGACCATCTGGGCATGGTCGCGCGGGGCCGGCAGGTCGGCCAGGCGGGTCCAGCCGCCGGCGACCGGGTCGTGGCGCCAGAACTCGCGGTGGCTGGTACCGATCGTCGACAGGCCGCCGGCGGCGTAGACCTGCCCGTCCAGCACCGTCGCCGGCCACTCGGAACGGTCCGGGCCCAGACCGGGCGCCAGCGACCAGGTGGCGCGGTCGAGGTCGAGCCGCGGCGGCAGCGCGCAGCCGGTGCCGTCCAGGCGGGTGAGCGGCACCAGGTCCATGCCGCCCGGCGCGAAGCCGGCCAGCACGGACGCGTGTTGCGCACGGCCGCCCTGGCAGTCGAAGTCGAAGCGCAGCGCGCCCCACTCGAAGCGCTCGACCGCATCCTGGTCGAAGCCGGCGCCGAAGCGGCCGCCGCGGGTCGCGTGCATCTGCGGGAACACCAGGACCCCGCCGTCGTCGCGTTCGCCGACGCCGATCATCCAGTACGGCGCGCCCTCGGGATCGAAGCTGTACCAGACCGCCAGGGCGCGGCCATCGGGGAGCCACTGCATCGACCAGCCTTCGCCGGAGCGGGCCGGGTCGAACCAGGAGCCGCTCTGGCCGGCGCGGCCGTCCGCCGGCGGCGGCGCGTCCCCGGGGCAGGGCAGGCCCATGGCGCTGGTGATGCGTTCCCAGGGCAGGGTCAACTGCTGGCCGAGGACGTCGAACGCCAGGCTGCCGGTCCGGCAGTCGCCGAACTCCAGCCGGGCACGGCCGACCGCCTGCTGCACGATCTGGCCGGGGTCGAAGGCCGGCCCGAAGCGGCCGCCCGTGGTCAGCACCACCGGATCGAAGTCGATGCCGCCGGCGTCGATCCGGCCCTCGGCGGTGAGCCAGCGCTGGCGGCCCGCTTCGTCGTAGGTGAACCAGTACAGCAGGGCCTGGGTCGGCGACAGCAGTTCCAGCATCCAGCCTTCGCCGGAGCGGTCCGGCGAGTACCAGTGGCCGCTGTGGTGCGGCTGCGGCGACGCGGCGCCCAGGCTGCCGGCGACCACCAGGAACAGCAACGGCGCCAGCACCCGCAGGTGGCGGACGGGGCGCGGGGAGGGCGGGGAATGCTTGGTCACGGCGGCTACCTACGACATGCGTCGTACTGAGGGTGCCTGCGCCGCTCAGGGCTGTCAATCCCGGACCGGCGCCCTCGGCCAGCCCGGCCGGGCGCGTGGTGAGGAGGGGCACGGTGCGGCCGGACATTCCCCCGGGGCGCGCTGCGGCGCGACTGCCGGATCGGGATGCCCGCCGGCGGCGATCGCCGGAGCGCGATCGCCGCCGCCGTGCCGTCCTGCGGCGTGTCGGGGCGGTCCGCCTGGCATCGGCAGGCCCGACCGGTCCGGGTGGCGCCGTCGGGCCGGGCCGGACCTGCGGCAGGCGTCCGGCCCTTGCGTTCTCGCCAGGACGCGCGCGTTCCGGCCGGCTGGCCCTCAGTCGCCGCTGCTGCTGCTGTTGATCGCGTCCATCCGCCAGCTGCCGTCGATCTTCAGCATCGCGGCCGTGCCGCGGATCGGGCCGGTCGCGTCGCGGCCGGTGAATTCGACCCAGGCGCGGTCGCCATCGACGGTGCCGCCCTGGATCGCCAGGCCGTCGACGCCGGGCGTGAAGGCCCTTGCCATTTGCAGTACCTGGGCAGCCTCGCCGGAGGCCACCGCGGCGCGCAGCTGCTCGGCCTGGTCGCGGGCCGAGTGGTTGATCATGCCCTCGATGTCGTCGCCATGGATGGCCTCCAGCATGGCCCGGAACGCGGCGCCGGGCTCGCCGCCATCGGCCGCCAGCGGCTGGCCGGCCCGCGGCACGTCCTGGGGCAGCACCGGCAGGTCGAACCGGACGGCATGGCCCGCCTCGTCCTGCCAGCGGCCCTTGATGCGATCGGTACCGGCGTCTTCCAGGCTCAGACCGTCGTTGCTGCTGCCGGAGATCGTGCTGCCGCCGGACAGGACGCTCCAGGACCACAGGAACCCCCCCTCGGGATCGACCGTGAGCTGAAGGCTGTTGCCCGGGTGATCCATGAAGTCCCACACGTCGTACTTGCCGTCCGCGGCGAACGCGACGCGATCGAAGGCCTGGTCGCTGAACACGATGCGGACGTTGCGGCCATCGCGCACGGCCATGCCGTCGGCCACGGTGCGCAGTTCGCCGGCGGCCTGGAAGCGGCCGTCGGCGCTGCCGTCGTCGGCCGCTGCGGCGGGCGCCAGGCCCAGGGCGGCGGCGAGGAACAGCCAGGTTTGCAGGGACTTCATGTGCGGATCTCCGTTCGGGTCGGGGCGCCGGCAATCGACGCTGTCCCTGCCCGCCACGCAGGAAGCGCCGCTGCCGGGCCAGGCTGCACTGACCGGGTCGCCGGCGGCGGGCTTCGTGCGGCCCGCCCCGGGCCGACGTGGCGACCGGCTTGCCGAGCCCTCGCGGTCGTGGCACGGTGCCCGGGGCCGGTCTGCGTGGGGCGCCGGCCATCGCACCAGGAGTCCGGATGGAGCGTGCAGCGGACGAAGGCGCCGGCAGGGGCGACATCACGCGCCTGCTGGAGCGGGCGCGCGGCGGCGACCGGGCCGCGACCTCGGCCCTGTTCAGCGCCCTCTACGACGAGCTCAAGCGCCTGGCGCGCGGCCAGCTGCACGGGCCGTCGCCGCCGATGCAGGCCACCTCGCTGGTGCACGAGGCCTGGTGCAAGCTGGCGATCGGCGCCGCGGTCGACGCCCGCGACCGCGAGCACTTCCACGCCGTGGCGGCGCGGGTCATGCGCCAGGTGGTGATCGACCATGTCCGGGCCCGGGCGGCGTTGCGGCGCGGCGGCGACCTCGCCATCGGCAGCCTGGACAGCCAGGCCCTGCGCATCGCCGCCAGTCCGGAAGGCGACGACGAGCTGCTTGCCCTCGACGAGGCGCTCGGCCGCCTGGCGACGGTCGATGCCGACCTCGCCCGGCTGGTGGAGTTGCGCTTCTTCGCGGGCCTGGAGCTGGTCGAGATCAGCGGCCTGGTCGGCCGTTCGGAGCGTTCGCTCAAGCGCGACTGGCGGCGGGCCCGGGCCTTCCTGCACGCCCAGATCGACGATGCCGCAGGGTCCCTGCTGCCGGGCGCCTGAGCGGCGCCCCGCTGTCCGTCCCGCACCGGTTCGCGTCGCACCGGTCGACCGCGTCCGGGCGCCTGCCAGGCTTGCACGGGCCGCGCCGGGAGGATAAGAAGAGGGCCATGGGACAGCGCGGGCGCTGCCTGCGCGGCAACACCGGGGATGGCCAGGGATGGAAGGCAAGGTCGCAGGCAGGTCTGGGCCCGCACGCTGGCGCGGCCTGCTGGCGTGCCTGCTGCTGGCGCCGCTGGCGGCGCTCGCCGCGACGTCCCCCGAGTTGCTGCGCCACCACGCCTGGCAGACCTGGAGCAGCGAGTCGGGCCTGCCGCAGATCTCCGGCAAGGCGCTGGCCCGCGATGCCGACGGACTGATGTGGATCGGCACCGAGAACGGCCTGGCCCGCTTCGACGGCAGCCGGTTCGAGACCTTCACGCCCGGCACCACGCCGGCGCTGGCGGCGAGCTGGATCACCCGCCTGCGCGCGGACGCCGGCGGTGCGATCTGGATCGGCACCCTGCGCAACCTGGCGGTGCATGCCGACGGCCGTTTCCTGGGCAGCCCCGACATCGGCGAAGTCGCTGACCTCGCCCCGCTGGCCGACGGCAGCGTGCTGGTCGCAGGGGCCGGCCTGTGGCGGGCCCGGATCGATGCCGGCGCCCTGCTGCTGGCCGCCGAGCCCGGCTGGGACGGGCCGGTGCGCCGACTGCTGGCGTTGGCCGACGGCGGGCGCTGGCTGCTGCGCGGGCAGCGCGAGCTGTGGTGGTGGCCGGCCGAGGGGAACCCGGTGCCGGCCTCGCTGCCGCCCGAGATCGGCCTGGTCTCGACCCTGCTCGACGCCGGCGGCGAGCTCTGGCTGGGTACCGACGCCGGCCTGTACCGGCATCGCGGCGGTCGCTTCCAGGCCGACCCGGACGCCCTGGGCGGCCGCAACCTGGCCGTGCAGTCGCTCGGCATCGACGCTGCCGGCACCGTGTGGATCGGCAGCTTCGGCGAGCTGCTGCTGCGCCACGCCGACGGCCGGGTCGAGGCCGTCGAACCGGACGCCCCCGAAGCGTTTCCCTGGATCGTCAGCTTCCTGGCGACCCCGCAGGGGGTCTGGCTGGGTAGCCAGTACCACGGTGTCCGGCACTACTGGCGGCCGGGCATCCGGCGCCATGGTCCGCGCGACGGCCTGCCCGACCCGACCGCCTGGTCGTTCGCGGTCGACGGCGCGCGCGTGCTGGTCGGCACCGATCGCGGTGTCGCCGCATGGACCGGCAACCGCTTCGAGACCGTGCTCGCAGCCGACTCGCTGCCGCATCCGGCCGTGTACGCGTTGCTGCTGGACGGTCAGGGGCGGCTGTGGGCGGGCACCCGCGCGGGGCTGGTCCGGATCGATCCCGGACGCACGCCTCCCTTGGCCTTTCCCGCCCTGGACGGCATCCAGGTGAACGGTCTGCTGGCGCTGCCCGACGGCCGCGTCCTGGTGGCCGCCGCCAGCGGCCTTCTTGTGGCCGGCGATGGCGGGGTGTCCGAGCGCTACCCCGGCTCGCCGCTGGCCGGGCGCCGGGTGCGCTCGCTGGTGCTGGATGCCGGTGGCGCGCTGTGGATCGCCACCGAGACCGGCCTGTTCCGGGCCGTCGGAGAGCAGGTCGAGGCGGTCGCAGGCGCCGGCCTGGACGGCGCCTTCGTGACCAGCGTGCGGACCCTGGCCGACGGCCGCATCGCCGTCGGCAGCTACGACCGCGGCATCGCCGTCGGCCGTGCCCAGGGGCCGTGGCTGCGGCTGGGGCGCGCCAACGGGCTGCCCTCGGACACCGTGTTCAACCTGTTCGAGCATGCCGGCGCCCTGCTGGTCTCCTATCACGACGGGGTCTACCGCCTGCCGCCCGAATCGTTCGCCGCGCACGACGACGCGTCGCGGGAACGGGCCTTCGAGATGCTGCTGCTGGACGAGGGCGAGCGTCCCGGGCGCAGCCGCATCCGCTGCTGCAATGGCGCCGGCAACGACAAGGGCATCCTGCTCGCGGACAGCGTCCTGCTGCCGTCGCTGGCCGGCATCGTCGAGCTGCCGCTGGACACCCGCCCGGCGGACGCGCCGCAGGCCGAGGTGCTGGAGGTCGTCTTCGCAGGCACCGCACGGGTGCCGCGGCCGGTGTTGACGCTGCCGGTCGGCGTCCGCGACCTCGAGGTCGGCTTCCGCGCCGTCGACTTCCGGAATGCCGGTCGGCTGCGCTTCCGCTACCGGCTGGACGGCTTCGATGCCGACTGGCAGGACGTGGCGGGACGGTCGCGGGCCGCCTTCAGCCGCCTGCCGCCCGGGCGCTACCGCTTCCAGGTGCAGGCCCGGCTGAGCCAGCAGCCCTGGGGCGAGGCCGCCGGCTTCGAGCTGGTGGTGCCGCAACGCTTCGTGGAGGGCTGGCTGTTCCGCCTGCTGCTGCTGCTGGCCGCGGTCGTCCTGGTCGTTGCGCTGTTCCGTTGGCGCCTGCACCGCCTGCACCTGCAGCGGCTGGCCCTGGCCGAGACGGTTGCCGCGCGCACCCGCGACCTCGCGCTGGCGAACGCCCGCCTGGAAACCCTCAACCGCGACCTGGCCGAGGCCAGCCTGGTCGACCCCCTGACCCAGCTGCGCAACCGCCGCTTCGTCCTCGAGCGCATGCCGGGACTGCTGGCGCAGGTCCGCCGCCAGCGCCAGGACAGCGGCCGCGACCTGGTGCTCGGGCTGATGCTGGTCGATGCCGACAGCTTCAAGCGGATCAACGACCGCTACGGCCACGAGACCGGCGACCGCGTGCTGTGCCGGATCGCCAAGGCGCTGCACGACGCGGTCCGCGCCGGCGACGAGGCGGTGCGCTGGGGCGGCGAGGAGTTCCTGGTGGTGCTTCCGGGCGTGGCCCGGGGCGAGTTGATGACCATCGCCGATCGCATCCGGACCGGCATCGAGGCCTCCAGCGGCGGTCCCGGGCAGCCCTCCCGGGTCACCGCATCGGTCGGCGCCGCCGGCTGGCCGCTGACCTCCGACGGCGGCGAACGCCACGACTGGCAGGTCGCGCTCAGCCTCGCCGACTTCGCCCTGTACCGGGCCAAGGATGCCGGCCGCAACCGCAGTGCCCTGCTCGAGCTGGCGCTGGTCGACCTGGCCGCCTGGCCGGACCGCCCCGACGCCGCCTTCCTGCAGGGCATGGTCGAGGCCCGCCGCGTCGGCCTGCGGATCGAACCCGCGCCGCAACCCTGACCGGGGCTGGCGGGCGCAGCCGCGCGCGGCGCCCGGCGATCGCCGATCAGGCGCCCGGCAGGGTCCGGCAGCCCAGCGCCGAGAGGATGCCGTGCAGGGCCGGGACCCGGGCGAGCAGGGGCGCGGCCAGCGTCAGCAGTCCCGCCGCGACCACCGCCAGGCCCAACCAGCGGCGGCGGCCGGGCGACGCCAGGTGCCGCGCCAGGCGGGCGCTGCCCCAGGTCAGCGGCAGCACCGCCGGCAGGGTGCCCAGGCCGAACGCGGCCATGGTCAGGGCGCCGTTGACCGCATCGACGGTGAACAGCGCCGCCAGCAGCAGGCTCCAGGACAGGCCGCACGGCAGCCAGCCCCAGAGCGCGCCCAGCGCGATCCGGCGCGGCAGCGTGTCGGCCGGCAGCAGCCGCCGGCCGAGCGGTTGCAGCAGGCGCCAGGCGCGCTGGCCGACGCCACCGAGCGCACGCAGGCGGTCGCGCCCGTCGAGCAGGCGCAGGCCGACCAGGACCAGGACCACGCCGACGCCCAGGCGCAGCATCCAGGTCGCCTGTTCGACATCGATCGCCTGCACGGCCCCGGCGCCGAGGCCGGCGACCAGGGCACCGGCCGCCGTGTAGCCGAGCACGCGGCCGAGGTTCAGCGCGATGGCCACAGCGGCAGCGTCGCGGCCGGTGCCGCCGCTGCTGGCGGCGGCCAGCGAGCTGGCCACGCCGGCGCACATCAGCAGGCAGTGCACGCTGCCGAGCAGGCCGGCCAGGGCGGCAGCGGACAGGGTGAGCAGGTCGATCGGCATCAGCGTGCGCCGCCGTCGTCGCCCGCGCCCTCGTCGCGGCCGCCCCGCGAGGCCGCAGGCGCGCCGGGGTCGTCCTCGAGGATGCGCAGGGGCGGGGTGTCGAGGTCGTCGAACTGGCCGCGGTTGACCGCCCAGAAGAAGGCCCACACGGCGATGCCCAGCAGCACGAGGCTGACCGGGATGAGGATCAGCAGGGCATTCATGCCGGCAATCCCGGGGCCGGCAGCCCGGTGGCCGCCGGTGCCTGGCCGCGGCCCGGGGCCCGGGCCGGTCCGCGGCGGGCCAGGCGCAGGGCGTTGCCGGTCACCAGCAGCGAGGACAGCGCCATGCCCAGGGCGGCCAGCCAGGGCGTGACCAGGCCGAGCGCCGCCACCGGCAGCGCGACCAGGTTGTAGGCCAGCGCCCAGGCCAGGTTCTGGCGCACCACGGCGCGCGTCGCCCGCGCCAGCGCCAGGGTCTGCGGCAGGCGCACCAGGTTGCCGCCCATCAGCACGACGTCGGCGGCCCGGTGCGCGCTGGGCGCGCCGCTGGCGAGCGCCAGCGAGACATCGGCACCGGCCAGCACCGGGGCATCGTTGACGCCGTCGCCGAGCATCGCCACCACCCGGCCCTGCGCCTGCAGGGCGCGCACCCGCGCCAGCTTGTCCTGCGGCTGCTGGCGGGCGGCATGGATCGGAATCGCCAGCGCGGCGGCGACCGCCGCGACCGCCTCGGGTCCGTCGCCGCTGGCCAGCTCCAGGGCCAGGCCGTCGGCGCGCAGGCGTGCGCAGGCCTCGGCGGCGTCCGCACGCAGGCGGTCGCCGACCCGGAAGCGGGCGCCGGCCTCGTCGCCGTCGCCCAGCCAGATGCCATCGTCGCGGCGCACGGCGCCGATCGCGAAACCGGCGCGTCCGAGCCGCCAGGTGCGGCCCCCGACCTCGCCCTCGACGCCGGCGCCGGCGACCACCCGGACCGCCCGCGCCTCGGGCGCCTCGATGCCGGCGAAGGCGCTGGCGATCGGATGCGGGCTGTGGCGTTCCAGGGCGGCGGCGATGGCCAGGGCGTGGTCGCGGTCGATCCCGGCGAAGGTCTCCACGTCCTCGAGCTGGAACTCGCCGGTGCTGAGCGTGCCGGTCTTGTCCAGCACGACCGTGTCGACCCGTGCCAGGGCGTCGAGGGCGTCGGCGCGCAGCACCAGCACGCCCAGGCCGGCCAGGCGTGCATGGGCGGCCGCAAGTGCCGCCGGGATCGCCAGCGAGAGGGCGCAGGGGCAGGAGATGATCAGCATCGCCAGGGTCACCTCGAAGGCGCGTTCCGGGGCGATCCGCCACCAGGCCAGGGCGATCACGGCCGCGCAGGCCAGCAGGCCGAGCACGAAGCGGCCGGCGACGGCGTCGGCCAGGCGCGCGGCCCGCGGCCGCTGCGCCTGGGCGCGCTCGACCAGGCGCAGCAGGTCGGACAGCACGGTGTCCTCGCCGGTGCCGGTCACCCGCATGCGCAGCGCCTGGGCCACCGGCAGGCTGCCGGCCAGGACCTTGCCGCCGGCCGGCCGCGGCACCGGCCGGGACTCGCCGGTGAGCAGGGCCTCGTCGAGCTCGGCGCCGGCGTCGAGCAGGATGCCGTCGGCCGGCACCACCTCGCCGGCGCGCACGCGCAGGACATCGCCGACCGCCAGGGCATGCAGCGGCACCTGCGTGGCGACGCCGCCCGGCAGCTCGCGCCAGGCCAGGGCCGGGCGGGCGCGGGCGAGCGCGTCGACCGCCGACTGCGCGCGCTGGCGCGCCATCCGCTCCAGGTAGCGGGCGACGAGCAGGAACAGCACGAACATCACCGCCGCGTCGTACCAGACGTGCGGTCCGCCGCGCACGGTCTCGACCACGCTGGCCAGCCAGGCCAGCAGCACCGAGGTGGCGATCAGGGTGTCCATGCCGAACCGGCGCAGGCGCAGCTCGTTGGCCATGCCGGCCAGGAACGGCCGGCCCGCGTAGAACACCACCGGTGCGCTCACCGCCATGGTCAGCCAGCGCAGCGCGTCGCGGGTCGCCTCCGGCATGGTCCGGTGGAAGTCCAGGTACAGCGCCTCGGCGAACATCATCGCCTGCAGGGTGCCGATGCCGGCGACCGCCAGGCGCTTGAGCAGGTCGCGCCGCTCGGCGCGACGCGCCTGCTCGCTGGCCTCCCCGGTGGCCAGGTGCGGGCGATAGCCGAGCGCCGCCAGCCGCTCGAGCACGGCGCTGAGCGGCGTCAGCGCCGGCTTCCAGTGCAGTTGCAGGCGGCCGGTGACGGCATTGGCCTCGGCCTCGACGACGCCGGGCAGGCCGGACAGGGCGCGACCGATCAGCCAGGCGCAGGCGGCGCAGCGGATGCCCTCGACCAGGACGGTGATCCGGCGGCCGTCGCCATCGGCGAGGCTGTGGCCGGACAGCACGTCCTCGCGGTCCCAGGCCGCGTAGTCGGTCGGTTCGGGATCGGCGCGCAGCCCGGCGGCGGTGCGCAGGCGGTAGTAGTCGGCCAGCCCGGCCTTGCCGATCCAGCAGGCGGCGGCGCTGCAGCCCTGGCAACAGAACGCCCGTGTCGCGCCGGCGACCTCGGCCGCGACCGGTGAGGCGGGCAGCGGCTCGCCGCAATGGAAGCAGGTGCCCGGGGCCATGGCCGGCCCTCAGCCGTCGCCGGGCAGGGCCGCCGCCAGCTCGAAGGCGTCGCTGCCGGCGGCCAGGCGGCCGACCAGGCGCCAGCGGCCATCGGGCGGCGCCAGCAGCAGGTTCCAGTCGTGCCCGAGATCGATGCCGTCGAGGCGCCCCAACCAGACGCCGGCACCGCCCGGCACCAGCTCGAAGGACCGATCCTCCGATCGGCGGACCGGATGGGCCAGCGTCAGCTGCAACCTGCCGGCGGCGGCGTCGCCGGCCAGCGACAGGCGCACGGCGCCGGTTCCGGCGTCCACGCCGGCCCGGCCCGACAGGCCCAGCCGGGCGGCCTCGCGGTCGGCGCGCAGGTCGCTGTCCTGGACCTGCGCGGTACGCCGGACCGGGTCGATGACCGCGTCGGTGCTGCCGGTCCGGGTCGCGATGACCACGGTGCCTATGCCGGCGACCACGGTGGCGAGCGGGATCAGCACCACCAGCCAGAGCAGGGGGCCGCCGCTGCGCGGGCCGGAGGGTCGGGTGGAGTCGTCGATGGGCTTCATTGCGGTGCGAAGAACGCGGTTTCGTGACGGACCACCACCGGCGGATCGCCGGGGCGGGTGACCACCACCGTGACATCGTGCCGGCCGCGCAGCGCCGCCGGGGCGCGCAGCGTGACCGGCAGCTCGAGCGTGGCCTCGGGGGCCAGGGTGCGCTCGACCGGGGCGCCTGCCATGGTCACGCCGTCCGGGGCATCGACGGCGATGCGCACCAGATGTCCGGTGGTGTCCTTGTTGGAGATCTTCAGGGTATAGGCGTTCTCGGTGCCGCCGTCGCCCAGCACCCGGTACAGGGCGTTGCGGTCGCGCAGCACGTCGAGCAGCAGGGGCGAACGCTGGCTGATGCCCCAGGCCCAGGCGACCAGCAGGGCGAGCAGCAGCGTCGCATAGACGGCGATCCGCGGCCGCAGCACGCGGCTGTGCTTGCCGTCGACGGCATTCTGCGTGGTGAAGCGCACCAGGCCCCGCGGGTAGCCCATCTTGTCCATCACCGCGTCGCAGGCGTCGACGCAGGCCGCGCAGGCGATGCACTCGTACTGCAGGCCGTTGCGGATGTCGATGCCGGTCGGGCAGACCTGCACGCAGATCGTGCAGTCGATGCAGTCGCCGAGATCCTCGGGCGCGGTCACCGTCGGGGCGGCGTCGTCGGGCAGGTCGAGCAGGCCGGTGGTGACCCGCACGCCGCCGCGTTCGGCCTCCTGGCGTGCGGCGCGGACCACCGCGGCCTGCGCAGGCGCCAGCGGCAGCAGGCCGCGGGCGCGCTCGAGCACGCTGGCCAGGCCGCGCTTGCGGGCGCCGCGCGGCTCGCCGCGCAACGGGTCGTAGGCGATCACCAGGGTGTTGCGGTCGAACATCGCGCTCTGGAAGCGCGCATACGGACACATGTACTTGCAGACCTGCTCGCGCAGGAAACCGGCGTTGCCCCAGGTCGCCAGCGCGTAGAACAGCACCCAGAAGGTCTCCCAGCCGCCCCACTGGAAGGGAATCAGGCGCGCACCCAGCTCGCGGATCGGCGTGAAGAAGCCGACGAAGGTGAAGCCGGTCCACAGGGCCAGGGCCAGCCACAGGCTGTGCTTGGCGGACTTGCGGCGGAGCTTGTCGAGGCTCCAGGGCGCGGCGTCCAGGCGCATGCGCTCGCGGCGGTCGCCCTCGATCCAGCGCTCGATGCGGATGAACACCTCGGTCCAGACCGTCTGCGGGCAGGCGAAGCCGCACCACAGCCGCCCGGCCAGGGCGGTGAAGAAGAACAGGCTGAGCCCGGCCATGATCAGCAGCAGCGCCAGGAAGATGAAGTCCTGCGGCCAGAACACCAGGCCGAACACGTAGAACTTGCGCGCCGGCAGGTCGAACAGCACCGCCTGGCGGCCGTCGAAGGACAGCCACGGGAACACGTAGAACATGCCCAGCAGCCAGATCACCGCGGCGATCCGCAGGCGCTGGAAGCGGCCATCGGTCTCGCGCGGGTAGACCTTGCCCTCGGACTGGTAGAGCGATTCGCCGCGCTCGACCCGGATGTCGATCGATCCGGCCATGGCTCAGCCGCGTCCCGGCCCGGGCGGGCGGTTGAAGCGGCGCGCCGGCCTCAGCAGGATCCAGGTGAACAGGCTGGAGGCCGCGGTGGCCAGCCAGAAGGCGAAGAAGCCGAGGGTGTAGCCGGTCTCGCGGCTGATCGGCAGGTCGACGAAGCTGATGTCGCGCAGGTCGAGCGGGTCGACGAAGGCGAACAGCACCATGGTCGCCACGCCGGCCGTGAAGAAGCTCGGCCACAGGATCGCCCCGAGCCGCTGCGCCAGCGGCCGGGGCGGGTGGTCGATCACGGGGTCTGGCCCGGGCCCGGTCACGGCGCGACGCCGGCGTCCGCCGGATTGGACTGCGCCCAGACCCAGGCGGCGACCAGGCGGGCGCGGATCGGGCCGATGATGTCGCGGTGCGCGGGCATCTGGCCGTGGCGGCCGTGTTCGATGGCGTAACGGATGCTGTCGACGCTGCCGCCGTACGTCCACACGTTGTCGGTGAGGTTGGGGGCGCCGAGCAGGGGGTTGCCCTTGCCGTCGATGCCGTGGCAGGCGGCGCACAGGGTATCGAAGCGACGCTTGCCGCTGGCCGCCATGCCGGGGCTGACGCGCTGGCCGGACAGGCTCTGCACGTACACCGCGGTCTCGGTGATGGCGAGGTCGGAACCCAGCGCTGCGCCCATCGGCGGCATCAGCCCCTCGCGGCCGTCCATGATCGAGGCCAGGATTGCATCCGGATCGCCGCCCCACTGCCAGTCGCCGTCGACCAGGTTGGGAAAGCCGAGCGCGCCGCGCGCGTCGCTGCCGTGGCACATCGCGCAGTGGTTGGCGAACACCGACCGGCCCAGGCGCAGGCCCTCCTCGTCGCGGGCGATGGCCGGCACGGGCATCGACTCGAAACGCGCGAACAGCGGCGCCAGGCGCGCCTCGTTCTCGTCGCGCTGGGCGTCGTGCTCGCCCTGCGAGGTCCAGCCGCTGGTGCCGGGCAGGCCGCCCAGTCCCGGGTACCAGATCAGGTAGCCGATGCTGAACACGATGGTGATGTAGAACAGGTACAGCCACCAGCGCGGCAGCGGCTTGTTGTATTCGCGGATCGCGCCCTCGTCCCAGGCGTGGCCGGTGGTCTCGCCTTCCCCGGCGGCGGGCGCACGGCCGGTCCACCACAGCAGAACGACGCAGCCGACGATGTTGATCGCGACCAGGACGATGATCCAGGTGGTCCAGGCGGTACTCATGGCGATTTTCCGTTGTCGTCATCCAGGGGCAGGCGGGACGCCTGCTCGAAGTCCTTCTTGCGCTTGCCGCTCCAGGCCCAGGCGACCAGGCCGAGGAAGGCCAGCAGCAGCACCGCGGTCACGATGCCGTTGAAGACGCCGGCGCTCATGGCGGTCACCGCGTCCTGGGCGCGTGCCGGCCCAGGCCCTGCAGGTAGGCGATCACGGCGTCCATCTCGGTCTTCCCGGCCAGCGCCGCCGGCGCGCCGTCGATCTGCTCGTCGGTGTACGGGTCGCCGATCATGCGCAGCGCGCGCATCCGCCGCTGCACGTCGCTGCCGTCCAGTTGCCGCCCGGCCAGCCACGGGTAGGACGGCATGTTCGACTCCGGCACCACGTCGCGCGGATTGATCAGGTGGACCCGGTGCCATTCGTCGCTGTAGCGGCCGCCGACCCGGGCCAGGTCGGGGCCGGTGCGCTTGCTGCCCCACTGGAACGGCCGGTCGTACACCGACTCGCCGGCCATCGAATAGTGGCCGTAGCGCTCGGTCTCGAAGCGCAGGGTGCGCACCATCTGCGAATGGCAGTTGTAGCAGCCCTCGCGGATGTAGACGTCGCGGCCGGCCAGCTCCAGCGGCGGATACGGCTCGACCCCCGGCAGCGGCTCGATCGCCTCGGCCTGGTACATCAGCGGGACGATCTGCGCCAGTCCGCCGAAGGACACCGCGACGACGATCAGGATCATCATCAGGCCGACGTTCTTCTCGACCTTCTCGTGGCTCTTGCTCATGGGATGGGGTCTCCTCAGGCGTTCGCGGCCATCGGCACCGGAACCTCATCCGGCACCCGACGGGAAAGCGTCCAGGTCTTCCAGGTGTTCCAGGCCATCAGGAACATGCCGGCGATCACCAGCAGGCCGCCGAGCAGGCGCACCAGGTAGTACGGGTAGGTCGCCACCAGCGACTCCACGAAGGTGTAGGTCAGGGTGCCGTCCTCGTTGGTGGCGCGCCACATCAGGCCCTGCATGACGCCGGCGATCCACATCGAGGCCGCGTACAGCAGCACGCCGATGGTGTGCATCCAGAAGTGCACGTCGATCAGCTTGGTCGAGTACATCGCCTTGGTGCCGAACACCCAGGGGTAGAGCATGTACATCGCGCCGATCGAGATCATCGCCACCCAGCCCAGCGCCCCGGAATGGACGTGGCCGATCGTCCAGTCGGTGTAGTGGCTGAGCGCGTTGACGGTCTTGATCGACATCATCGGGCCCTCGAAGGTCGACATCATGTAGAACGAGATGGCGACCACCATGAACTTGATGATGGGATCGGTGCGCAGCTTGTACCAGGCGCCGCTCAGGGTCATGATGCCGTTGATGCCGCCGCCCCAGCTCGGGGCCAGCAGGATCAGCGAGAACACCATGCCCAGCGACTGCGCCCAGTCCGGCAGCGCGGTGTACTGCAGGTGGTGCGGGCCGGCCCACATGTAGATCGCGATCAGCGCCCAGAAGTGCACGATCGACAGCCGGTAGGAGTACACCGGCCGGCCGACCTGCTTGGGCACGAAGTAGTACATCATCCCGAGGAAGCCGGCGGTCAGGAAGAAGCCGACCGCGTTGTGCCCGTACCACCACTGCACCATCGCATCGACGGCGCCGGAGTAGACCGGGTAGGACTTGCCCAGCCCGGCAGGGATCCAGATGTTGTTGAAGATGTGCAGGATCGCGACGGTGATGATGAAGGCGCCGTAGAACCAGTTCGCCACGTAGATGTGCTTGATCCTGCGCCGCATGATGGTGCCGAAGAACACCACCGCGTAGGCCACCCAGACCAGGGTGATCAGGATGTCGATCGGCCACTCCAGCTCGGCGTACTCCTTGCCCTGGGTCAGGCCCAGCGGCAGGGTGATCGCGGCCAGCACGATCACCGCCTGCCAGCCCCAGAAGGTGAATGCCGCCAGCGGTCCGCCGAACAGCCTCGCGTGGCAGGTGCGTTGCACCACCCAGTAGCTGGTGGCGAACAGCGCGCTGCCGCCGAACGCGAAGATCACCGCGTTGGTGTGCAACGGCCGCAGCCGGCCGTAGCTCAGCCACGGGATGTCGAAGTTCAGGGACGGCCAGTACAGCTGGGCGGCGATCAGGACGCCGACCAGCATGCCGACGATGCCCCAGACCAGGGTCATCACGGCGAACTGGCGGACGACCTTGTCGTTGTAGCGCTCTACGGCGGCTGCGGTGGACATGGGCAAGGACTCCGGAAGATCGGCAGCTATGGTGTTCGATGGTCGCCCGGGCGGGCTTGACCTGGGTCAAGGGTACGCCCTTGGGGGGTGTAAAAAGGCGCCCGGACCGGCGCCACAGGCGGGCCGGCGACGCGCGGCTGCGGTCGCCGTCCTGCCGGGGCCGTCCATGGCGCGGCCGTGCGGGGCGTCGGCGGCCGCACCGCAGGCCCGCGCCGGTCGGGCGCCGTCAACCCACCCGGTCGACCGGCACCGCTCAGAAGCGGTAGCCGGCGTAGACGCCGAACACCATCGGATCGATGTTCACCGTGCCGACGTCGGCGCCGTCGACCCGGACGTCGGTATCGATGTCGATCCAGCGCGCGTCGATGCCGAGCAGCCAGCGCTCGCCGAGGCGGAAGTCGATGCCGGCATGGGCGGCCAGGCCCCAGGACGCGTCCAGGTCGAGGTCGGTGCCGGCGATCGGGCCGGCGCTGCGCTCGCCGGAGAACAGCGTGTAGTTGATGCCGGCGCCCAGGTAGGGCTGGACGGTGCCGCGCGGATTGAAGTGCCACTGCAGGGACACGGTCGGCGGCAGGTGCTTGGTCGAGCCGGCATGCGCGCCGTTGAGGTCGATGTCGTGCCTGAACGGCAGCGAGGCCAGCACGTCCAGGCCGAGGTTGTCGGTGAGCATCCACTCGACCGCGAAGGTCGGCCGGGTGCTGCTGCCGACGTCGACCGCCAGCGCGCCGCCGGCCAGGCTGCCGTTGTCGGACTTGGGGTCGACCGTGTGCGCGCCGACGCGCAGGATCAGGTCGCCGGCCTCGTGGGCGCGGACGGCGGGGGCAGCCGACAGGGCGGCCAGGACGGAAACGGCGAGCAGGGTGCGGATCATGGTTCGGGCTCCGGTTCGGATCGGGGATTGATGCGACTGGAGCCACTATGCGCCGGCGTACGGCGCGAGTTCTTGATGCAGGTCAAGCGCTGGCCGGGGCGGCGCGGCCGCGCGGCCGGCAGGCGCCGCTCAGTGCCGCAGAACGGGCAGCGCCAGGCTTTCCAGCCGGCCGATGTCGAGCAGCCGAAGGTCGCGGCGGTCGATCTGCGTGATGCCGTCGTCGCGGAACCGGCGCAGCACCCGGCTGACCGTTTCCGGCGCCAGGCGCAGGTAGTTGGCGATGTCGGTGCGCGGCATGGTCAGGTTGAAGCGGGTCGGCGAGAAGCCCCGGCGCGCGTAGCGGCGCGACAGCGACAACAGGAAGGCGGCCATGCGCTCGTCGGCGCTGAAGTCGCCGGAGAGCAGGGCGGCCTTGCCGATGTCCTCGCTGAGCAGCCGGAACAGCCGCGACTGCAGGTCGGGGATCAGCGCGGCCAGCTCGCTCATGCGCCGGAACGAGAACCGGCACAGCACCACCGGCTCCAGGGCCAAGGCGTTGCAGGGGAAGGACTGGCTGTGGATGGCGTTGAGGCCGACCACCTCGCCGGGCAGGTGGAAGCCCAGCACCTGTTCCCGGCCTTCGCGGTCGAGCACGTAGGTCTTCACGGTGCCGCCCCGGACCGCGGCGATCGAGTCGAACGGATCGCCTTCCCTGAAGATGTGCTGGCCTTCGGCGTACTGCGAGGTCTCGTCGACCAGCAGGGCCTCGACCTGGGCCACCACGTTCTCGTCGATGCCGTCGTTGCGGCACAGGTTCGTGAAGGCGCAGGTAGAGCAGGAGTGCGCGCGCCCGGCGGCGGCCTCCGGCAGCCGGGCCGAATTCACGGCCATGGCCGCCCGGCGCCGGCGGGGCCGGCATTCAGACCGCGCGGGAGTACCGGGCCGGCATCCGCGCGGGTTGCTGCAGGTAGCGGTCGAAACATGCGCAGATGATACGCAGCAGCAGGCGGCCACGCGAGGTGGCGCGGATCAGACCTTGGTCGATCTCGACCAGACGGTCGCCCGAAAGCTCGGCCAGACGGGCCAGGTCGGGCGCGAAATAGGTCTGGAAATCAATGCCGTGGCGATCCTCCACGGCGGCCATGTCGACCTCGCCCTGGCAGATCAGGCGCTGGATGACGTCGGCGCGCAGCAGGTCGTCGGCGTCCAGGCGCAGGCCGCGCCAGACCGGCAGGCGGCCGGCGTCGATCGCCGCCTCCCAGGCCGGCAGCTCGCGGGGGTTCTGGCTGTAGGTCGCGCCGATGTGGCTGATCGAGCTGACGCCCAGGCCGACCAGGTCGCAGTTGGCGTGGGTGGTGTAGCCCATGAAGTTGCGGTGCAGGTCGCCGCGGGACTGGGCGCGGGCGAGATCGTCGTCGGGCAGGGCGAAATGGTCCATGCCGACGTAGACGTAGCCGGCCGCGGTCAGCCGCTCGATGGCCAGCGCCAGCAACGCCAGCTTGTCCTCGGGCGCCGGCAGGTCGGCCTCGTCGATCTGGCGCTGCGCCTTGAACAGGTCCGGCAGGTGCGCGTAGCTGTAGACCGCCAGGCGGTCCGGACGGACCTCGACGATGCGGTCCAGGGTGCGGGCGAAGCCGTCCCGGGTCTGCCTGGGCAGGCCGTAGATCAGGTCGACGTTGACCGAGCGGAAGCCGCTGTCGCGGCAGGCGGCGATCACCTCCAGGGTTTCGGCCTCGGTCTGGATGCGGTTGACCGCGCGCTGCACCTCCGGGTCGAAGTCCTGGACCCCGAGGCTGGCCCGGTTCAGGCCGGCGCGCGCCAGTTGCGCGATGGCGCCGGGGCCGACCGTGCGCGGGTCGAGCTCGATCGAGAAGTCGCGGCCGGGGTCGCGGCTGAAGCTGAAGTGCTGGCCCAGGCTCTCGATCACCTCGGTGAGCTGGTCCGGCGACAGGAAGTTCGGGGTGCCGCCGCCGAAGTGCAGCTGCACGACCTCGCGGTCGCGGTCGAACAGCGGCGCCAGCAGCCCCGCCTCGCGCACCAGGCGGTTGACGTACGGGGCGGAGCGGCTGAAGTCGCGGGTGATCACCCGGTTGCAGCCGCAGTAGAAGCAGGGGCTCACGCAGAACGGCACGTGCACGTAGAGCGACAGGCGCTGCGGGATCGGGTCGTCGTTGCTGTCGCGGGCGGCGCGCTCGAGGTCGTGGCCGTCGAAGCCCGGCCGGAACTGCGGGGCGGTCGGGTAGGAGGTGTAGCGCGGGCCGGGCCGGTCGTAGCGGCGCAGCAGCTCGGCATCGAAAGTGGGCACGGCGATCATGGCGCCCAGTGTCCCGGCCGGGCGGTCGCGCCGCCTTGATCCGGGTCAAGCCGGGCGCGGTTGCCGGGGCCGCCCATGTTGCAGCGCGGCGTGACACGACCGCGCCGCCTGCGGAAAGTTCCAGCACCCAGGGGAGGGTAGCCCGTCGTGACTCCGGTCCGGCGGGTTTTTCATTGGCGCAGGGCCGGGCGGCCGCCGCCCTTGCCAGCGTCGTCGGCGCCGGTCATGGTGTCGGCGCCAATCCGGCAGCCCGACGGGACCCCCCATGACCCTGCATTTCGAACTCAACGCGCTGATCGCCCTGATCGCCGGCATCCTGATCCTGATCCGGCCGCGCCTGCTCAACTACATCGTCGCGATCTACCTGATCGTGATCGGCATCCTTGGCCTGGTGCGCTAGCGGCCTGCCGCAGGACGGGCCGCCGGGCCGTCCTGCGGCCCGGCGGTCCGGCGCAGCGCCGGACCGGGTCCCGGGCAGGCGCGCGCCTGCGCGCGCGCTGCGCCGGGCCGCCGCCCCGGGGCGCAGCGGGCAGCCTGCCCCTCGACTGCCCGCCGGCCCGGGTCCGGTCGCCCGGCGATGACCGAACCCCTGCCCGGGCCGCTGGCCGACCTGGTCGCGCAGCGCCTGGCGGAGCTCGCCCCGCAAGGACCGGCGCCCGCGTGGCTGCCGCGCCTGCTGCTGGCCAGCGATTTCGCCTGGGACGTCCTGCGCGAACGGCCCGGGCGACTGGCGCAACTGGCCGGCTGCGTCGACGACGACGGCGTTCCGGGCCGGCGCTGGCCCGGTCCGGGCGACGATGCCGCGCGCGCCCTGCGCGGGTTCCGGCGCCTGGAAAGCGCCCGCCTGGTGGTTCGCGACCTGACCGGCGCCGATGGCGTCGAGGCCACGCTGCAGGGTGCCAGCGCGCTCGCGGACTGCGCCCTGGCGGTGGCCCTGGAGATCGCGGTGGCGCGCGTGGCGGAGCGTCATGGCCGCTCGCGCGACCCGCGCGGCGAGGCGATCGCGCCGGTCCTGTTCGCGCTCGGCAAGCTCGGCGGCGGCGAGCTCAACTTCTCCTCGGACGTCGACCTGGTGTTCGGCTACCCGGGCGGCGGCGGCGACAGCGACGGGGCGCGTCCGCTGGCGCCCGATGCCTGGCACGCGCGCGTGGTGCGCGAGACGGCGGCGCTGCTCGGCGAGATCACGCAGGACGGCTTCGTGTTCCGGGTCGACCTGCGGTTGCGCCCGTTCGGCCAGTCCGGCAAGCCGGCGCTGCCGTTCCCGGCCATGGAACAGTACTTCCAGCGCGAGGGTCGGGACTGGGAGCGCTACGCCTGGCTGAAGGCGCGCGCGGTGGCCGGCGACCTGGCCGCCGGCGCCGGCTTCCTGGAGCTGCTGCGGCCCTTCGTGTATCGCAGGTACCTCGACTACCCGGCGATCGACGCGCTGCGCGAGATGAAGGCGCAGATCGACCTCGAGGTGCAGCGCCAGGACCTGCGCGACGACATCAAGCTCGGCCCCGGCGGCATCCGCGAGATCGAGTTCCTGGTGCAGGTCGTGCAGCTGGTCCGCGGCGGCCGCGACCCTTCGCTGCGCCGGCGCGGCCTGCTGCCCGCCCTGGCTGCCTGCACGCAGGCCGGCTACATCGCGCCGGCGACCGCCGCCATGCTGCGCGAGGCCTACCTGTTCCTGCGCCGGCTGGAGAACCGCCTGCAGATGCTGCGCGACGCCCAGACCCAGGCGCTGCCGGAGTCCCCGCTCGACCGCGCCCGGATCGCCCTGGCGCTCGACCAGCCCGACTGGCAGACGCTGGCCGCGGCCCTGGCCGGCCATCGCGAGCGGGTCGCCGCCGAGTTCGCGCTGGTGCTGGCGCCGCGCCAGCGCGACGGCGGCGAGGCGCCGGCGGCGATGCTGGCGCTGTGGCGGGCGCTGGCCGAGGACCGCGCCGGCCCGGCCCAGCTCGGCGCCGCCGGCCTGGCGATCGGCGAGGCCCTGCACGACCGCCTGCGCGCGCTCGCCCGCAGCCCGGGCGTGCAGGCGCTGTCGGCGCGCGCGCGCGACCGCCTGGACCGCCTGATGGCGACCCTGCTCGACCGCCTGCGCGGCGCGCCCGAGCCGGACGACCAGGCGGCGGCGACCATCGTCGAGCTGCTGCACGTGCTGCTGCGGCGGTCCAACTACCTGGCGCTGCTGGCCCAGCAGCCGCGGGCGCTGGAGCGCCTGTTCGCGCTGGCGCGCGGCAGCCGCTGGCTGGTCCGGCGCCTGGTCGAGCAGCCCCTGCTGCTGGACGACGTCTTCGATCCCCGGGCGCCGGCGCCGCCGGATGCGGCCGAGATCGACCAGGAGCTGGCGCGCGCCACCGCCGCCGCGGGCGACGATCCGGAGCTGGTGCTGGCGGCGCTGGCCGAGGCCCGGACCAGCCTTCATTTCCGGCTCGGCCTGGCCGCCGTCGACGGCGGCCTGCCGGCGGTGGCGATCGCGGCGGGTCTGGCCGCGATCGCCCGCGGCGTGCTCGGCCAGGTGCTCCGCCTGGCGCTGGCCGATGCCGTGCGCAGCCATGGCTGGCCGGCCGGTGCCGGACCGGCGCGCTGCGGCCTGGCCGTGGTCGGCTATGGCAGCGTCGGCGCCGGCGAACTGGGCTTCGCCTCCGACCTCGACCTGGTGTTCGTGTTCGACGACGCCTTCGGCGGCGCCGAAAGCGACGGCCCCCGGCCGGTCGAGGGCCAGCGCTTCTACGCCCGGGTCGTGCAGAAGCTGATCGCCTTCCTGGCGGTGCCCCTGCCCGGCGGCCGGCTCTACGAGATCGACGCACGCCTGCGCCCGGACGGCGCCAAGGGACTGCTGGTCACCAGTCTGGACGGCTATGCCGCCTACATGCGCGAGCGCGCCTGGACCTGGGAGCAGCAGGCCCTGGTGCGCTCCAGCGTGGTCGCCGGCGACGCCGAACTGGCCGCGCGTTTCGAGGCCCTGCGTGCGGGCGCCCTTGGCCAGCCCCGGGACGTCCCGGCGTTGCGCAGCGCGGTGGCGGCGATGCGGAGCCGGTTGCGGGCGCAACTGGACCGTTCGGCGCCGGGTCGCTTCGACCTCAAGCAGGGCCAGGGCGGCCTGGTCGACCTCGAGTTCCTGCTGCAGTTCCTGGTGCTGGCGCACGGCCACCGTCACCCCGGCCTGCTCGCCGGGCGCGGCAGCGCCGGACTGCTGGCCGCCCTGGCCGGCGCCGGCGTGCTGCCGGAGGCGACGGCCCGGGACCTGGCGCAGGCGCACGCCGACCTGCTGGCGCGCGCCCTGGTCCGGACCCTGGACGAGCGGCCCCGGGTGGTGCCGCCGGATCCCGCCATCGAGTCGGCGCGCCGCTGCATCGGCGCCGCCTGGACCGAATGGCTGGACCGGCCGGCGCCGCCGGCAGGCCCCGGCGATCCGGCCGACATCGCATCGTAGTGTGACGAGCATCACGTTTTGATACCCTGCGCCGGAGGCGTCTTCGGGGAAGGCGCCCGCCGCAACCCGCGAGGTACGCCGGCCGCCCGCACGGCCGAGGTGCCCTGCGGCCACGTCCGGAACGGCGCCGTCCGTGCCGCCATCTGCCAGGAGAGACCATGCACCGCGCCTTCGTCCCGACCCTCGTCCGCGGCCCGCTGCCCGCCCTGTTCGCCGCGTTCCTGCTCGCCGCCGGCGCCCTGCCGGCCGCAGCGCAGGTGCCCTCGCAACTGAAGGTGTTCAAGTACGTCACCGGCGACGTCAGCCCGCCGGGCCTGCTGTTCAGCATCACCGTGGACTGCGCAAACCCGGCCTACTCGCAGACCATCCAGGTGCCGTCGGAAGGCAACATCGAGCTGATCGACATCCCGACGCCGAACCAGTGCACGGTCACCGAAAACCTGCCGCTGCCGACGCCCCCGGATGGCTATGCCTGGAACCCGGACAACACGCCCCCGGCGCCGCAGACGGTGTCCGTGCCGACCGGCGAGGAGGTCGTGGTGAGCGTGTTCAACAACCTGGTGCCGGTCGGCGGCAACGGCATCGTGCTGGTCGACAAGGTCGTGGTCGGCGGTGCCGCGCCCGGCGCGCAGTTCAGCGTCGACATCCAGTGCAGTTCGCCGCCGTTCGCGACCACCGTCCTGGTGCCCGCCGGCGGCGCGGTGCCGGTCGACGGCATCCCCGCGCCGAACACCTGCACGATCACCGAGAGCGGTGCCTTGCCGCCGCCGCCGCCGGGCTTCGTCTGGAATCCGCAGAACACGCCGCCGCCGCCGGTGACCGTGCCGCTGGCGATCGGCGGCACCGCCAGCGTCAGCCTGGTCAACACCCTGGTCGGCGTGCCGCCGCCGACGCCGCCCCAGCCGGTGCCGGGTCCGGGCGTGTGGTCGCTGGCGCTGCTGGTCGGGCTGATGGCGTTGCTGGCATCGGCCCGCGTGCGCCGGGTCCGGCGCTGACCGCCGCGCCTTCCTGGCCGCCGCCAGGCGGTCAGGACGGCGGCGCGCCGGTGTCCAGGTCCAGGCGCGTGCGCAGCAGGGGCGCGATCCTGGCCAGTTCGCGCAGGGGCTCCCCGGACCAGCGCGGGCAGCTCGACTGCAGGACCTCGATGCGACCCCGCGCCAGCAGGGCATCCACCAGCCTGCCGACGCGACCGGCCGCGGGCCGCGGCAGGTGCACCGCCACCGGCGCCCGGGTCGCGCTGGCTTCCGACAGCAGGTTCGCGGAGTCGGCCGTGCAGACGATGCGGTCGGCCCAGCCGAGCAGCCCGGCATAGGGGTTGTCGCCGTCGCCGGGTCCGGTCCAGGACACGCCCGGCACGCCGTCCATGCGCCTGCGCAGGTGCATGGCGAGCGCCGCCGGCGTGCGTCGCGAACAGGTCGCCAGCACGCTGCCGCCCTCGCGTCGGCGCCAGTCCGCGAGCCGGTCGAACAGGCCGTCCAGATAGGCCTGGTCGAGGCGCAGCGCGCGGGTCGGACCGCCGACCAGGACCGCGGTGCGCGGCGACGGCAGGGCGCCCAGGTCGGGGAAAGCCGCGCGCCCGGCCGCCAGCCAGGCATCGTCGATCTCGTTGAGGGCGCCCAGCGTGGTCACCACGTTGTCGCCGTCGACGCCGTCGTGCGCGGGCAGGACCAGGGCGTCGTAACGGTCGCGGCCGCGCCGCGGATCGAGGATCTGGACCGCCCGCGTGGCGCCGCCGGACAGGCGCCGGATGCCGGCGGTGGCCAGGGCGGCGGCGCGGCCGCAGCCGACCACCAGGGCCGGCCACGGCGGCGCCAGGCCGGCCGCCGCCGCCGGCGCCAGCGCCGCCCGGAAATCGGCCGGTCCCAGCGGCGCCAGCCAGCGCCAGGGCAGCCGCAGCGCCACCTCGATCTCGCGCGCCGGCACCTGCGGCAGCAGGGCGCGCGCCAGCGCCCGTGCCTGCCGCTGGTTGCCGGCGGCGCCGTCGCTGACCACCCAGCAGCCGGTCATGGCGCCGGGTCCGGCGGCCGCTCCGACAGCGTCGCGGTGATGTCGAGCTGGGCGCGCGTGTACAGGCTGGCGAGCTGTCGCCACAGCACCGCGGCGATCGCCACCAGCAGGGCCAGCAGGACCAGGCCGGGGCCCGGGCCGACCGCGGCGATCGCGAAGCCGAACACGATCAGCAGCAGCGGCACCAGCATCAGCACGAACAGCAGGTGGCGGAGCAGGGCGCGACCGAACGGCCGGCCGCTGCGCAGGCCGAGGTCGGCCAGCGCCATCGCCAGCGCCCGCTGCTTGCCGATCGCGTGGATGACGATCGGCAGGCACAGCACCAGGGCGGCGATCGGCACGGTCCAGGACGCATGCGGCCAGAGTGCGTCGAGCTCGGACCGGAAGCGGTTGGCGAGCAGGCCCGCGAACGCCAGCAGGGCGACCACCAGGGCCAGGTCGAGCAGGATGTACAGCGCGATGCGGCGCAGGATGCGGCGGATCATCCTGCGGTCGTCCTCGGCGACGCCGCCGAGCGAGTGCAGCCAGCTCTGGTAATAGCGCGCCGGTTGCTTGAGCGGCGCCGGCAGCCAGCGCGACAGCAGCCCGGCGAAGCGGTCGGAGCCGCGGATCAGGTAGGGCGTGAGGAAAGTGGTCACCGCCGAGACCGCGACCGTGATCGGGTACAGGAAGCCGCTGACGACGCCGGCGGCGGTGCCGTGCTGGGCGATGATGAAGCTGAACTCGCCGATCTGCGCCATGCCCATGCCCGAGCGCAGGGCGCGCTGCGGCGGCGCGCCGGCCAGGAAGGCGCCCAGCGCGCAGCTGCCGACCTTGCCGACCACCACCACCAGGGTGATCAGCGCCACCGGCAGCCAGTACTGCGCCAGCACCGCCGGGTCGATCATCATGCCGATGGCGACGAAGAACACCGCGCTGAACATGTCGCGCACCGGCGCGACGCCGGTCTCGATCCGGGCGCCGGCAGGGCTCTCGGAGACCAGGACGCCGGCCAGGAAGGCCCCCAGGGCAACGCTGTACTCGAGCTGGTACGCCAGCAGCGAGATCGCGAAGCACACGCCCAGCGCCGTGACCAGCAGCATCTCGTCGCTGTCGTAGCGGGCCACGAAGGCGAACAGCCGGGGCAGCACCAGCAGGCCGGCGACCGTGGTCAGCACCAGGAACAGCGCCAGCTCGCCGAGCTTGCCGGCGACCGTCTGCATGCTGAGCTGCTCGATGCCGCCGGCCGCGCTCAGGCCCGACAGCAGGGCCAGCATGGCGATCGCCAGTATGTCCTCGACGATCAGGGTGCCGAAGATGACCTGGGCGAACGGCCGGTCGGTCATCTTCAGGTCCTGCAGGGCCTTGATGATGATGGTGGTCGAGGAGATCGACAGGATGGCGCCCAGGAACAGGGCGTCCATGGCGCCCCAGCCGAACGCGCGGGCCAGCGAGTAGCCCAGGGCCACCATGGTGACGATCTCGACCAGCGCGACGATCACCGCGATCCGGCCGACCCGCATCAGCTTGGCGATCGAGAAGTGCAGGCCCAGCCCGAACATCAGCAGCACCAGGCCGACCTCGGCGAACGCCTGGATGGTGTGGCCGTCGGCGATCAGCGGCCAGGGCGGCGTATGCGGGCCGATCACCAGGCCGGCGATCAGGTAGCCCAGCACCACGGGTTGCCGCAGGGCATGGCAGAGCAGGGTGGCCGCCGCCGCAACCACCAGGATGATCGCCAGATCCTGCAGGAGCGTGATCGGGTGCATCCCGGCATGCTATCAGGCGTCCGGCGCGCCTCCCGGCGCCGTCCCGGGGCCGTCGCGGCAGCGCGCAGCACGGCCGCCGGTCGTCGCCGGCGGCCGTGCCTGGGTCCGGCCGGCTGCCGTTATGATCGCGGCATGACGCTGCCCTGGCTGTCCTTCCTCATCCAGGTACCGACCTTCGCGGTGCTGGTCTGGCTGTTCGCCCGGCGCCGGCCGCGGCGGGTCTGGCTGCCGGCCTGTGCCGGCGCCCTGCTGCTGTCCCTGGCGGCGACCCTGGCCGGCCATGCCGCGGCCAGCGCCAGCCACGGACCGATGTGGCCCCAGGTGCTGGCCGCGCTGGCCGGCTACGGCACCTTCCTGGCCGCCCTGGGCCTGGCCTGGTGGCTGCCGCTGCGGATCCGGCGCTGACCCTCCACTCCGTCACCACCGGCGCCGCGCCCTGCGCGCGCGCGCCGCCCAACCGACCGACCAACGAAGGAGTCGCCCCATGCGTAGTCTTGCCCTGGCCACCCTGCTCGCCGCCTGCTCGGCGACGCCCGCCCTCGCCGCCGAGTACCGGGTCGACCCGCGCCACAGCCAGGTGCGCTTCACCTACTCCCACCTCGGCTTCGCCAACATCACCGGACGCTTCGACACGATGGAAGGCAGGATCGTCTACGACGCCGCCGACCCCGGCGCCTCGTCGGTGACCATGACGGTCGCCATCGACAGCATCTCCACCGGCGTCGTCGGGCTCGACGACCACCTCAAGCGGGACGACTTCTTCGACGCCGCCGTGCATCCCTCGGCGCAGTTCACCAGCACCGCCGTCGAGTCGGCCGGCGAGGGCCGCCTCAAGGTCACCGGCGACCTCGGCATCCACGGCGTCACCCGCGAGGTCGAGTTCGACGTCACGATCAACAAGGTGGGCACCCATCCGATGCGCAACGTGCCCGCCGCCGGCTTCGACGCGGTCGCGACCATCCGGCGCTCGGACTTCGGCATCGACAAGTACCTGCCGAACATCCCCGACGAGGTGCGCATCGAGGTGACGGTGGAGGCGCTGGGCGACGCGGCGGAATGATCCCGGGCCGGCGCCGTGCGGCCCGCGTGCGCGGCGCCGCTGCCGGGAGGGGCGGGGTCCGGGCCGAGGTCGAAGGCAGGCCCGGCCGTGCGACACCCGCTTCGCCCGTGCCCCGGACGGGTCACGCCAGGCGGCGGGCCATGGCCGGCATGCCGCACGACGATCCGCCCTTGGCGGTCCCGTCGGTCCGCGCGCGCGGAACGCGTCGGACTCAGCCGCGACCCTCGTTGTCCTGCCAGCGCAGCACGCGCCGGGTCAGCCAGTTGTAGAGCCGCTTGCCGCTGCGCCGCCAGGCGAGCGACAGCCAGGAGCGCCGCGCCAGCAGGCGCCGCTCCACCGGCGTCAGGTGTTCCGGGCAGTAGGTGCGCTTGTGCTTGAGCAGGTGGCGCAGGTCCTCGCGCGCCAGCAGCCGGAACCAGCGCGAGCGCGGTGCGCCGATGCCGGCGATCTGGAAATCGACGATCGCCGGCCGGCCGTCGTCGCGGACCAGCCAGTTGGGTTCCTTGGCGAGGTCGTTGTGGACCACGCCATGCGCGCGCAGTTGCCGCAGAAGCCGGTGCGCGGCGCGGAAGTAGGCCGGATTCCGTGGCTGGCCCTGCTGCATGGGCAAGCCCGCGATGTGGCTGCGTTCGAGCAGCACGCCGGTCCACGACAGCAGGCGCGGCACGCCGTCGACGCCGTCGAGGCGGCGCAGCGCGCGCGCTTCCCTGGCGGCGCCGCGGCGCGCCAGCGGCCGCAGCCACCAGCGCACCGACGACAGGTCGCGGCGGATCCGGGTGCCGTCGCCGGCGCCGCAGAGCCAGATGGCGCCGAACGCATCGCGCTTCAGGAGCGTGTCCATCGCGGCATTGTGCGGCTCGGTGTCGGCGCTGTCACCGTCAGCGTCGGCGCAGCCGCGCCAGGGTCCGCCGTGCGAAGTGCTCGATGCGCCCGAGCAGGCCGCGCGCCAGCGCCGCCCTGGCGCCCTCCAGTTGCGCGTTGAGACCGGCGAGGTCGCCGTACAGGCGCTGCAGGTGCATGTCGCGACGCTTCAGCAGCACCCGAAGTTCCTGGACATCGGCCTCGTCAAGGACATGGCCGGGACGGAAGCGCCCGGGCAGGGGGCGGTCGACGTAGATGGTCGAATGGGTGGGCGCCAGCTCGTCGGCCGGCCGCTCGCGGCTGTAGAAATACAGGGCGACGGACCGGCGGCTCTCGCCCTCCCGCCCGGCCGGCAGCCGGATCGGCGGGAAGGCGTGCCAGCTCCATTCGGTGGTCTCGAAGACGACCGCTCGGTTGAACAGCGGCGTGATCGTGCTGACCTGGTCGTCGTCGGCGCGCGGGTCGCTGTGCAGCTGCAGCGAGCCGCCCCACTCGTCCTGCCACTGGCGGTTGAGGTAGACGATCAGGTTCAGGCGCCGGTGCCAGGGTTCGACCGGGTGCCGGTTGAAGTCGACGTGGGCGTCCAGGTCCTGGCCGTTGCGGTTCTCGTGCGTGCCGCCGCCGAAGTACCAGGGGTCGTAGAGCAGGTCCGGGATGCCGGTGGCCCCGGACAGCCAGTCCAGAAACGGACGCGACTGCACCAGGTCGTCGAGGGCCGCGTACGCCGGGCCCAGCCCGCGGATGCGCTCGACCGTCGACTTGTTGCCCAGCGACCCGTCCTCGGCGACCGCGCTGCCCCGCTCGAACGGCGGGAACTGCGCCAGCAGCGCATCCGCGAACGCCTCGTCCAGGAAGCCGTCGAGCACCAGGTGCCGGAACGGACGGGCGCTGTCGAAACGGCTGCGCAGGGCGGCCGGGTCGGCGCGGTGGCGCGCTGCGATGGCGTCGGGCATTGGCGGGCGGGTCCGGGTAAGCCGTACAATCATGCCCGATCCGCCCCCGCCGTTTCCGCCCCTGCCGGCCCCAGACCATGCCCGACACCGCCCAACGCCAGGCCTGCGCCGTCCGCCGCTACGAGGTCAGTCGCGACGCCCTGCCGCTGAGCTGCCCGATGCCGGAGATGGCCCTGTGGAACGCCCATCCGCGGGTCTACCTGCCGCTCGAGGAGAACGGCCACGCGCGCTGCCCCTACTGCGGGGCCGAATACGTCCTGGTCGAGCGGCGCGCCGCCGGGTGAGGCGCGGCGCCGAACGCCGGCCGCGCCCGCTGCGCCGGGGCTGATGCCGTGCTGACCGTGCTCCAGGTGCTGCCGGCGCTGGACAGCGGCGGCGTCGAGCAGTCGTCCCTGGAGATCAGCGCCGCCCTGGTCGCCGCCGGCCACCGCTCGGTGGTGGCCAGCGCCGGCGGCCGCCTGTTGCCGGCCCTGGTCGGCGGCGGCGCCGAGCACCACCTCCTCGGCCTCGGCCGCAAGTCGCCGGCGGCGCTGCTGGCGGCGCTGCGCCTGCGCCGGTTGCTGCGCTCGCTGCGCCCGGACATCGTCCATGCCCGCTCGCGGCTGCCGGCCTGGCTGGCCTGGTGGGCCCTGCGCGGCCTGCCGCGGGGGCGGCGGCCGCACTTCGTCACCACCGCGCACGGGCTGAATTCGCCCGGCCGCTACAGCGCGATCATGGCGCGCGGCGAACGGGTGATCGCGGTGTCGGCGACCGTCCGCGACTGGCTGCAGCGCCACTACCGGGTCGACGCCTCGCGCATCGAGGTCATCCCGCGCGGCATCGATCCGGCGCGCTGGCAGTGCGCCGCCGCGGTCGCCGCCGGCCGCCGCGCCATGCTCGAAGCCCGGCATCCGGCCCTGGCGGGTCGTCGCCTGCTGCTGCTGCCGGGCCGCGGTACCCGCCTGAAGGGCCACGCCGAGGCGATCGACCTGCTCGCCGGCCTGGTCGCCGCGGGCAGCGATGCCGCCCTGCTCCTGCAGGGCGCCGAGGGCAGCGGCCGGCCGGCCTATCTCGACGCGCTGCGCGCCCGGGCGGCGCGCCTGGGCGTCGGCGACCGACTGGCGCTCGAACCGGCCAGCGACGACATCGTCGCGACCATGGCCTGTGCCGACCTGGTGCTGCAGCTGTCGTCGCGCCCGGAGGCCTTCGGGCGCACCGTGATCGAGGCGCTGGCGCTGGGCCGGCCGGTGCTGGGCTGGGCCCATGGCGGCGTCGGCGAACTGCTGGCCGAGCTGTACCCGCACGGTGCGGTGCCGACCGGCGATGCCGCCGCGGCACTGGCCAGGGCCGCGGCGCTGCTGGCCGACGCGCCGCGACCCGGTCCGGTGCCCTACACCCTGGCCGCCATGCAGGAACGCACGCTGGCGCTGTACCGGTCGCTGGCGGCGGGCGGCGCGCCATGAACGCCGAGCGCGCCCGCCCGATCCTGGCCGGCGGCCTGCCCTGGCCGGCGCTGGCGCCGGTGCTGCTGCTGTGGTCGGTGCTGGCGCTGCTGCCGGTGGGCAGGGCCTCGGAGCTGCCGCTCCTGGCGGCGACCGTGTGGGGCCTGGTGCTGTGCTGGCGGGAAGGGCGCGGGCTGCTCGAGCTGCCGGGCGTGCGCCTGGCCCTGCTGGCGTTCGCCGGCTACTGGCTGCCGGCGCTGGTGTCGGCGTTCGATGCGGTCGAGCCGGTACGGACCTGGACCCAGGTCGCCGCCCAGCTCCGGTTCGCGCCGTTCGCGCTGTTCGTCGCGGCGACCCTGCGCAGTGCCGCCCAGTGGCGGTGGCTGCTGGCCGCCAGCGCCGTGCTGGTGGCGGTCTGGGTGCTCGACGGCTGGCTGCAGGCGTTGACCGGCGCGAGCCTGGGCGGGCCGATGACCAGCGACCGCCTCAGCGGCGTGTTCGGCGCCGACAACCTGAAGCTGGGTGGCGTGCTGGCGGCGCTGTCGCCGCTGCTGCTGGCCTGGGCGCAGCGCCGCTTCGGCCTGGCCGGGGTGTTCGTCGCCGGCGTGCTGCTGGCGGGGGTGATCCTGCTGGCCGGCGCCCGTGCCGCCTGGCTGGTCTACCTGCTAGTCCTCGCCGGCTTCTGCATCCGCCCGTTCGCCGGCGGCAACGGCCGGGCGGTCGCGGTCGCCGGCCTGCTGCTGGTCGCGGTGGCCGGGGTCGGACTGGCCGCCTACCAGCTGTCGCCGAGCTTCGCCGAACGGCTGGACCGCACCCTGCACCTGGGCCGCGGCAGCGCCGGCGACCTCGACCATGCCCTGGCCGGCCGCCTGCCGATCTGGCGCACCGCGGCGGCGATGGCGCAGGCGCATCCGGTCAACGGCGTCGGCGTGCGCGGCTTCCGCCACGCCTACGCCGACCATGCCCGCCCGGACGACCCCTGGCTGGCGCAGGGGGTCGCCCTGCACCCGCACCAGCTCCTGCTCGAGCTGGCCAGCGAGACCGGTCTGTTCGGGCTGCTGTGCTGGGCGGCCACCGGCCTGCTCCTGCTCGCGGCGGGACGCCGTGCGTCGCCGGCCGCGCGCGCCCGCGGCTGGCCGCCGGCGCTCGCGCTGTTCGCCATGACCTTCCCGTTCAACACCCACTACGCCTTCTATTCGAGCTGGTGGGGGCTGTTCTTCTGGTGGCTGCTGGCGGTCGCGATCGCCGCGCTGCACCTTCGCGAGGAGCCGGCGCGGTGAGCCGGCGGCCGCTGTCGGCGGTGGTGACCACCTTCAACAACGCCGCGACCCTGGCGCGCTGCCTGGACAGCGTCGCGTTCGCCGACGAGATCGTGGTGCTGGACTCGGGCAGCCACGACCAGACCTGCGCGATCGCCATGGCCGCCGGCGCCCGCCTGTACACCGAGCCCTTCAGGGGTTACGGCCCCCAGAAGCAGTCGGCGATCGACAAGGCCCGCCACGACTGGGTGCTGCTGCTCGATGCCGACGAGGAACTGACCCCGGACGCGGCCGCCGAGATCGCCGCGGTGCTGCAGGCACCCGGCGCCGACGGCTACACCCTGCCGCGCCTGGAGTGGCTGTTCTGGCGCTGGCCCAGCGCCCTGGCCCGGCCGAACCGCTTCCTGCGCCTGTTCGACCGCCGCCGCACCCGGATGGGCGACATGCCGGTGCACGCGGCGCCGCAGGTGGACGGCCGTGTCGCGCGCCTGCGTGCGCCCTTCCTGCACCATGGCGAGCGCGACCTGCACACCAAGGTCGACAAGCTCAACCACTACTCGACCGGCCTGCTCGCCGACGCCCGTCCCGGCAAGCGGCGGTTCCTGCGCCTGCGCATGGTGCTGTACCCGCCGTTCGTGTTCCTGCGCCAGTACCTGTTCAAGCGCCAGGTCTTCAACGGCAGCGCCGGCTTCATCGCCAGCGCCACCATGGCCTGGTACGCCTTCCTGAAATCGGCGAAGCGGCTGGAGGCGGCCAGGCGGCGGGGTCGACCGGACCAGGCGGGGCGGGATGCCGGGGCGGACCGTACCGCACCGGATCCGGAATAGGAATTTTCCTACGGCACACCGCGAAGCGTTCCCATGACGCGCGGGTCGGCCGTGGTCAGGCTCCCGGGTGATGGATCGGACAGGAGCGAGCGGGGCAAAGAGCGATTCCGCGCGGAAGGCGAGGGCGGCCGGCGCCGCGTCGCAGGTCGCGTCCACGCCATGCCGCCCGCTCGCCCTGGCGGTTGGCCACCCGGGTCGCGCGGACGCCGCGCGTTGCGGTCCACCGGCGGGGCCGCGGGTCGGGGCGACGGGACGCCCTGCACGGCCGGCGATGCCGGGTGGCAGCCAGGCCGGCGGCGCCGGCCCGGAACCGGTCGCCGGCCGGCTGGCCGGTCGTCCCCGGGTGCCCGGCACAGGTCGGGTGCGACGCCCGGACAGGCAACCGCGCGTCCGCTGCCTGCGCATGACGCGTGGGGTTCGACGCCCTCTCAGAAGCGCGGCACCGGGCCGGCGAGGGCTGTGCCGATGAGGAACCCGGCCCGGACGAGGCGGTACCGTTCCGGTGGCCTGGGCCCGGTGCGCGGGGCGGAACTGCGCCGGCGCCTGCGATGGTGGCTGCGGGCCTGCCGGGGGCTCGCGGCGGTGATCCTCACCGTCGTCATCGCCGGCCTGCTGCTGTCGTTCTGGACGCCGGCGCCCTACCTGGTGGCCCTCGACCTGGGCCCCGCCAACGGACCGGGGCCAAGCGACCGTCTGTCCGTGCTCCTGGAGCGCGAACTCGAGCGCCTCGACGCCGACGGGGTCACGGTGGTCGCCGACGCCACGGGCGACGGGGTCGGCCCCGGGGCCTGCGCGACCGGCACGGTCACCGCGCGGTTCCGGCTGCCACGCGGGGCCGCATCGGCCTTCTTCGGGACGCTGCCGGTGCTGTCGGAACAGGCCGGCGCGCCCCTGTGCGGATGGGGGTATCGCCAGGAGCACGATGTCCGGACGGTCCGGACGCTGGCCGTGGCCAGCGGCATGCCGATCGTTGCGCTGGTGCTGGCCTTGCTCGTGCTGCGGGGCGCCATCCCGACCGGCCGGCCGATGTCCGGAACCCTGCCCGGCATCGGCCCGGCCTTGAGGCTGGGGACGGCGACGGGTGCGCTCTGCCTGTTGCTGGCATTCTCGGTGGTGCCGGCGATGGTCCGCCTGGGCGTGCCCATGGACACCTTCGGCGAGCTCCGGATCGCGGGCCCGGAGGAACTGCTCTGGTTCGCCGTCCTGATGGTGCTTTGCGCGCCGCTGGTCGAGGAGTACGCCTTCCGGCTGCGCTTCCTGGACGCCGCCCGCAGGGCGGTCGGGCCGGGCATCGCCCTGGTGCTCTCGGCCTCGGCGTTCGCCGCCTTCCACGTGCCCGGCACGTTCGGAACCTTTACCGTGTATTGGGCGATCGGCATGGTCCTGGGCGTGCTCTGGTTGCGCTCCCGTTC
This sequence comes from Proteobacteria bacterium UBA2363, assembly GCA_002344355.1. Lineage (GTDB taxonomy): Bacteria > Pseudomonadota > Gammaproteobacteria > Xanthomonadales > UBA2363 > Pseudofulvimonas. Next base: position 248,784 of record DDTN01000014.1, read on the forward strand.
CCTGCTCGCCTGCTGCACCGCCCACGCCACCTACAACGCCGCGCTGCTCGCGTGGTCGGTCGGCACCCTGGCCTGAGCCGGCGCCGGCCGCTGCAGCTCAGCTGGCGTCCTGGCCCCCCGGCCGGTACAGCACCACCCGCCGCTTGCCGGCCTGCTTGGCCTGGTACATGGCCGTATCGGCGCAGCGCAGCAGGTCGCTGGGGGTGCGGGCGTGGTCGGGGAACAGGGCGATGCCGATCGAGGCCGTCAGTGGCGGCGTGCCGTCGACGGCGGTTTCGGGTTCGCCGGCCGGCTTTCGCGCCAGCGCCTCGGCCAGGGCCACCGCGGCGCCGCTGACCGGGGCGCCGGTGCTGAGCACCGCGAACTCGTCGCCGCCGATGCGCGCCAGCCAGCCCTGGCCGGAGGACACCCGGGCCATCAGCGCGGCGGCCTGCCGGGCGAACGCCGCCAGCGCCAGGTCGCCGGCGTCGTGGCCATGGCGATCGTTGACCTGCTTGAGGTTGTCGAGATCCAGGAACAGCAGGGCGAACGGCCGGGCGGGCTGTTCGGCGACCAGCGCCGCCAGCCGCTCGTCGAAGGCGCGCCGGTTGGGCAGGCCGGTCAGGGTGTCCAGGTAGGCCTTGGCCGCGACCTCCTGGTGGGTCTGCCGGATCTGCGCGGCCATGCCCTGGAAGGTGCGCTCCAGTTCGCCGAGCTCGTCGCTGCGACCGCTGTCCAGGGCGAGGTCGCGGTAGTCGCCGGATTCGATCCGGCGCGCCGCCTGGGCCAGGCTCAGGATCGGACGCACGATCTGGCGCTGGATCGCCCAGCCTGCGGCCAGGCCGCTGAGCACGACCAGCGCCAGCAGCACGGCCATGCCGGCCAGGCGCCAGCGGCTCGAGCGCGCCAGGCGTTCCTCCAGGCGCAGGTTGCCGGCATCGACCGCCTGGTTGAGCTCGGCCAGGTCCATCCGGACCAGAACGCCGCCGAGCACGGCATCGCCGATGCCGATCCGGCGCGCCGCCTCGATGGTGTCCTCGTCCGCGCGCAGCGCCACCAGGTCGCCGGCCAGCGCGGCGCGGATCAGCGAACTGTCGAGCGCGTCGCCGTAGGTCGAGATCTCGGCGCTGCCGTCGTGGACGACCCGGCCGTCGCTGTCGAACACCACCACCTGCTCGATCTGGGGCAGGTCCAGGGCGAAGGCGAGCTGGTTGCCGATCGCCTGCAGGTCGAAGTAGTACAGGTCGTTGCTCAGGGTCCAGGCGAGCTGGTCGGCCAGCACCGAGGTGCGCTCGCGCGCGCTCTCCGCCAGCAGGTGCTGCTGGCTGGCCTGGCTGAGCCGCAGCGCGGCCTGCTGGCTGCCGCGCTCGTAGAGCACCATCGCCACCAGCGCGGCCAGCAGCACGCCGGTGACCGCCACGACGCCGGTCAGCACCTTGCGCCTCAGGCCCCAGCCGCGCCTCATTCGACCTCCCTGCGGACCCGTTCGAAGTCGCGTTGCAGTCCGGACAGCCCGGCGCGCAGGTCGGCGTCGATGGCGATGAAGGCGGTGGTGCCGAAGAAGGCGGCCAGCGCCGGCCGCGCCTGCGGGTCGGCCGCGGAGTCCAGCAGCAGCCGGCGCAGGCGCTCGCGCACCGGCGCCGGCAGGTCGCCGCGGACCAGTTCCAGGGCGCGCGGGATCGGCCCGCTGCGATGGACCACGCGCAGGCGCTCGCGCAGCGCCGGCGGCACCGCGCGCGGGTTGTCCCAGTCCAGATCGCTGACCGCACCGGCGTCGACCAGCCCCTTGTCGATCCAGATCGCGATGTTGGTGGGGGTCCGGGCGAACAGGTAACCGACGTTGCCGGGATCGGGGCGGTCGTTGATGGTGGACAGGGGCGACAGGCGCAGGCGGGCGCGCAGCAGCTCGGCCGCCGGCATCAGGTAGGCGCTGGTGGAGGCGACGTGCTCGAAGGCGACGGTGCGGCCGGCCAGGTCGGCCAGGTCCGCCGGCGCGCCCGGAGCCGCGCGCGCCAGCAGCAGCGACTGGTAGCGGCGCACGCCGCTGCGCTCGGTCAGCAGGATCGGCCGGGCACCGGCCAGGCCCTGGAGCTGCATCGCCATGCCCGAGGTCTCGGTGACCCAGTCGACATGGCCCCGGCGCAGGTAGCCGGCCATCTGGCGCAGGTCGCGGGCCATCAGGATGCGGCCCTCGCGGATGCCGAGGTCGGCCATCCGCGGCACCACGTAGTCGAGCAGCGGCTTGAGCTGTGCGTAGTGGCTGCGCGGGTCGTCGCTGATCCGGCCGAGCGTGAGCACGCCGTTGCCCTGGCCCAGGACCGGCCCCGCGCCGAGCGCGAGCGCCGACAGCAGGGCCAGGAGCTTCAGCCAGCGAAAGCCGTACCGGGTCGGACGCATGGTTCCCCGCGGGCGGCGTCGACGCCGCGCTGGCGCTACCTTAGCGCAGCCCGGGCGCGCCCGGCAGGGCCGGGCCGGGCGCAAAGCCGGCCAGCCGGTTTTGACGCCCGGTGCCGCCATGCGGACAATAGGCGCCCTTTCCCCCGCGCGTCCCCCGGCGCACCCACCGCGCGCCCGGTCGCCTGCGCCCGAGCCAACCCCAGGATTCCAGCGATGAACTTCCACGAGTACCAGGCCAAGCAGCTGTTCGCCGAGTTCGGCATCCCGGTCCCGGCCGGCAAGGTCGCGGCCAGCGCCGACGAGGCCGTCGAGGTGGCGACCGCGCTGGGCGGCGAGGCCTGGATGGTCAAGGCGCAGATCCACGCCGGCGGCCGCGGCAAGGCCGGCGGCGTCAAGTACTGCCGCAGCCACGACGAGGTCCGCGCCGCCGCCGCCGGCATGCTCGGCACCCGCATGGAGACCTACCAGTCGGCCGGCGTCGCCCTGCCGGTCAACCTGGTGCTGGTCGCCGAGGCCACCGACATCGTCAAGGAGCTGTACCTCAGCGCCCTGGTCGACCGCGCCTCCAAGACCGTCTCCTTCATCGTCTCCGCCGAGGGCGGCGTCGAGATCGAGAAGGTCGCCGAGGAGAACCCCGACGCCATCCACACCGTCGAGGTCGACTACATCGAGGGCCTGATGCCCTACCACTGCCGCGAGATCGGCTTCGCCATGGGCCTGACCGTCAAGCAGGTCGGCATGCTGACCCGGATCATGACCGGCATCTACAGGCTGTTCATGGCCAAGGACCTGTCCCTGGTCGAGCTCAACCCGCTGGCGATCGTCAAGGGCGGCGAGCTGATGGCCCTGGACGGCAAGATCAACTCCGACGACAACGCCGACTTCCGCCATCCCGAGCTGGTCGCCATGCGCGACGTCAGCCAGGAGGACGCCACCGAGGTCGAGGCGGCGAAGCACCACCTCAACTACGTCACCATGGACGGCAACATCGCCTGCATGGTCAACGGCGCCGGCCTGGCGATGGCGACCATGGACGTGATCAAGCTCAGCGGCGGCGAGCCCGCCAACTTCCTGGACGTCGGCGGCGGCACCAACGCCGAGCGCGTCAAGGAGGCCTTCAAGCTGATCCTCGCCAACGACAACGTCAAGGTGATCCTGGTCAACATCTTTGGCGGCATCGTCCGCTGCGACCTGATCGCCGAGGGCATCATCAACGCGGTCAAGGAGGTCGGCTGCACGATCCCGGTGATCGCCCGCCTGGAAGGCACCAACGTCGAACAGGGCCGGCAGATGCTGGCCAACTCGGGGTTCGCCATCGAGCCCGCCACCGACCTCAACGACGCCGCCCGCAAGGCGGTCGCCGCGGCCAAGTAACCCGGAACCGCCCATCATGTCCGTACTCGTCAACAAGAACACCAGGGTCATCTGCCAGGGCTTCACCGGCCAGCAGGGCACCTTCCATTCCCAGCAGGCGCTCGACTACGGCACCCGCCTGGTCGGCGGCGTCACCCCCGGCAAGGGCGGCAGCGAGCACCTCGGCCTGCCGGTCTACGACACCGTCGCCGAGGCGGTCGAGGACACCGGCGCCGACGCCAGCGTCATCTACGTGCCGCCGCCGTTCGCGGCCGACGCCATCCTCGAGGCGGCCAGCGCCGGCATCCGCGTGATCGTCTGCATCACCGAGGGCATCCCGGTGCTGGACATGCTCAAGGTGCACAACGTCCTCAAGAAGAACTACGAGGACACCTGGCTGATCGGCCCGAACTGCCCCGGCATCATCACCCCCGGCGAGTGCAAGATCGGCATCATGCCCGGCCACATCCACAAGCCGGGCCGGATCGGCATCGTCAGCCGCTCCGGCACGCTGACCTACGAGGCGGTGTTCCAGACCACCCAGGCCGGCCTCGGCCAGAGCACCTGCATCGGCATCGGCGGCGACCCGATCCAGGGCATGAACTTCATCGACGCCCTGCAGCTGTTCCAGGACGACCCGCAGACCGAGGGCATCATCATGGTCGGCGAGATCGGCGGCAGCGCCGAGGAAGAGGCCGCCGAGTTCATCGCCGAATCGGTGAGCAAGCCGGTGGTCGGCTTCATCGCCGGCGCCAGCGCCCCGGCCGGCAAGCGCATGGGCCACGCCGGCGCCATCGCCTCCGGCGGCAAGGGCACCGCGGAAGGCAAGTTCGCGGCGCTGGAGAAGGCCGGCGTCACCACCGTGCGCTCGCCGGCCGACCTCGGCGCGGCGATCGCCGGGCGCCTGGGCTAGGCCTGAGTCGGGCACGGTCGCCTTGCCTGCGCGCCACCCCGGCGCGCGGGCCGGGCGGGCCTCCGCGCGCGGAGCCGCGCGTCCGCGCTCCGGGCGGCCCGGGTCGTCCCCTGCTGCCCGATCCGGTCGTCGTGGCCGGTCCGGCGGGCGCAGGACGCGCCTTTCACGCCCTGCGGTCGTCGCCGCTCCGGCGTCCCGGTGCGGCCGGCCACTACCATGCCGCCATGAACGACCCCTGGCCGCGCCGCATCGTCTGCCTCACCGAGGAGGGCACCGAGACCCTCTACCTGCTCGGCGAGCAGGACCGCATCGTCGGCATCTCCGGCTTCACCGTGCGGCCGCCGCGGGCGCGGCGCGAGAAGCCCAAGGTCAGCGCCTTCACCAGTGCGCGCACCGGCGACATCGAGGCGCTGCGTCCCGACCTGGTGATCGGCTTCTCCGACATCCAGGCCGACATCGCCGCCGACCTGGTGCGACGCGGCATCGAGGTGTGGGTCGCCAACCACCGCAGCGTCGAGGGCATCCTCGCCTACATGCTGCGGCTGGGCGCCCTGGTCGGCGCCGGCGACCGCGCGGCGGCGCTGGTGGCGCGCGCCCGTGCCAACCTGGCCGCGATCGCGGCGCAGGCCGCGGCCTTGCCGCGGCGGCCGCGCGTCTACTTCGAGGAGTGGGACGCGCCGATGATCTCGGGCATCGGCTGGGTGTCCGAGCTGGTCGGCATCGCCGGCGGCGACGATGTCTTTCCGGAGTGCGCGCGCGAGCCGCTGGCCCGGGGACGGATCGTCGCCGACCCGCTGGCGCCGGCGCGGCGCGCGCCGGACCTGGTGATCGGCTCCTGGTGCGGCAAGAAGTTCCGTCCGGAGAAGGTCGCGGCGCGCCCGGGCTGGCAGGACGTGCCGGCGGTGCGCGACGGCGAGCTGCACGAGGTCAAGTCGGCGCTGATCCTGCAGCCCGGGCCGGCGGCGGTGCTGGAGGGTGTGAACGCCATCGCCGCGATCGTCCAGGGCTGGGCCGCCCGGCGGGCGCGGGACTGACTCAGAAACCCAGGCGCTTCTCGGCGACCACCCACAACGTGGTCGCCAGGCGGTTGAGCGGCCACAGCGACTCCAACGGCCGGTTCAGCGCGAACAGCGCATCGGCCAGGTGGCCGCCGGACGCCGGCAGCATCTGGTGCCGGCCCCAGCGCACGGGCAGGAAGCCGCGCGCCAGGAGGTGCCGGCGCAGCGGCGCCAGCCGGTAGCGGCGATGGTGGGCCTGCGCCGGGTGCAGGCGCCGGGCCAGCCATTCGATCCAGGAGGCGGCGTTGGGCAGGTGGGTGAGCACCAGCCGGCCGCCGGGCTGCAGGACCCGCCAGAGTTCATCGAGCGTGTTGTCCTGGTGGGCGACGTGCTCCAGGGTGCCGCCGGCCAGCACGACGTCGAAGCTGCCGTCGGCGTAGGGCAGGGCCCAGGGATGGCCGAGGCCGGCGTAGTGCAGGCCGCTGGCGGCGTGCAGCGCGGCATAGGGGCCCGGCGCGAACACGTCGCAGCCATGCAGGTTCAGGCCGTCGCCGAGCGCGCGCCGGGCCAGGAAGGCGAACACCCCGTGCCGGCACCCGAAGTCGAGCACGGTGCGCGCGCCGTCCAGGGCGAACCCGATCCTGTCCCAGGCCTGGGCCAGCTCCCGCAGCGGCGCGCCGGGCGCCGCCTTGCGCGCCAGGTAGGGATCGTCGGCGGTGCCGTCGAGGGCGTAGAACGCGGCCAGCGCCTCGACCAGCGCGCCGGTCCCGCGGCGGCCCTGCGCTTCCGTCACTCGCCGACGAAACGGTGTTCGAAGCGCACCGGGATCGGCCGCGCCGCGCCCTCCGGGTGCACCTCCAGCTCGAAGCGCAGCTGTTCCTCGCCGCGGATGCGGAATTCGCCGACGTAGTAGATGGCGTCCTGGTCGCGCAGCTCGCGCAGCTCGATGGCGCCGACCTGTCCGGTCAGCGCCCGGCTGCGCGCGGCGATCCTGGCCGGTACCGGGGTGCCGGTGCCGGCGTCGTCGCGCAGTACCGCGATGTTGAGGAAGCCGCGCGTGCCGGAGCGGGTGATGCCGTAGGCGCGGGCGACCTCGGCGGACAGCGCCGTGCTCGGCAGCGCGTTGAAGTGCACGGTGTAGCCGTCGGCACGGTGGGCGCGGGTCGGATCGGCGGCGCCGGCGGCGCCGGCCAGCAGCGCCAGCGTCGCCAGCAGGGCGGCCGGGGCGAAGCGGCGGCCGGCCCTGGCAGGCTGTTGAAAAACAGCCTGCTGGCGGCGGCCATGGATGGCCGCTCGGCGAAGCAACTGCGTAAGCAGTTGATTCGACGGGAGCGCGTCCGGACCTGCGCCGGACGGGCGACTTGAAAAACGACCAGGACGGTCGTTCTTCAACAAGCTGCCAGGGGTCGGGTCGGGCTGGGGCATGGCGTACTCCCGGATCGTGATGGCGCGATCATACGCCGCCGTGGTGGAACCGGCGTCAGCCCAGCACCATCCGTCCGGCCAGCTGGTGCAGGGGTTCGACCACCAGGATGCGCGCCAGCTGCACGGCGAGGATCGCGATCATCGGCGACAGGTCGATCGGCATCTCCGGCAGCAGCCTGCGGATCGGCGCCAGCAGCGGCCCGGTCATCTGGTAGACCAGGGGCACCGCGGGGTTGCGGTTGTCGACCGGGAACCAGCTCAGCAGGACGCCGGCCAGCAGGGCCCAGAACGCCAGCCAGAGCAGCAGCGAAAGCAGGTCGGCCAGGGCCCAGACCGCCAGCGCGGCGAACGGCGGCAGGCCACCGGCCAGGCCGGCCATCGCCGCGACCTTGGCCAGGGCCAGCAGCCAGGCCAGCACCACGCCGGCGGTCTCGACCCGGCCCAGCGGCGGCAGCACCCTGCGCAGCGGTCCGATCAGCGGCTGCGTGAGCCGGTGCAGGACCTGGCAGATCGGGTTGTAGTAGTTGGCGCCGGCGGCCTGCAGCCAGACCCGCAGCAGCACCACGAGGATCGCCAGGCCGAACGCGGTGGCGACCAGGAACTGGCCGGCGTTGGCGAACGGGCTCATGGCTGGCCCGCCAGCTCGACGCCGCGCCGGACCGCGGCGGCCACCGCGGCATCGACCAGGGCGTCGAAGTCCTGGCCGTCGAACTCGGCCATGGCGGCGGCGGTGGTGCCGCCGGGCGAGGTCACGCGCCGGCGCAGGGTCGCCGGGTCCTCGTCGCCGGCGGCGGCCATGCGCGCGGCACCGAGGGCGGTCTGCACCACCAGGGCCCGGGCGACGCCGGCCGGCAGGCCCTGGCGGATGGCCGCTGCTTCCAGCGCCTCGATCAGCCGGAAGAAATACGCCGGGCCGGAGCCGGAGACCGCGGTCACCACGTCCATCAGCGCCTCGTCGGCGATCCAGGCGGTGGTGCCGACCGTGGCCAGCACCGATTCGGCCAGGATCCGCTGGCCGGCGCCGCAGCGGCCGTTGGCGTACAGGCCGGTGGCGCCCTCGCCGAGCAGGGCCGGCGTGTTGGGCATGGCCCGGACCACTGCGCGGCCGCCGCCCAGCCAGCCGTCGATCTGGTCGCTGCGCAGGCCGGCGGCGATCGACACGAACAGCGGCGCCGGCTCGGCGATCGCCGGCGCCAGCAGGGTGCAGACGCCGGCCATCACCTGCGGCTTGACCGCGAGCAGCACCAGCTCGGCGCCGGCGCTGGCGGCCACCGCGTCGTCGCCCGCCTCGACGCCGAAGTCGCGCGCCAGTGCGCTGCGCGCGTCCGGATCGGGATCGGCGACGCGGATGCGGTCGCCGGGGTGGCCGCGGCCGCGCAGGCCGGCGATCAGGCTGCGCGCCATGTTGCCGCCGCCGATGAAGGCGATGGCCGGGGCCGTGCTGGGGTCGCTGGACGTCATGGGCGTGCGGGCGGTGGCGGGGCGAACCGGATTGTAGGACGCGCCGGGGGTGCGGCCGGGGCCGCGCTCAGGACAGCGTCTCCGCCAGCCGCCGCGCCTGCGCCAGCAGTTCGGCAGGCACCCGGGGCGCATACTCCTCGAGGTGCGCGAGCACCGCCTGCGACTCGACCCGCCAGCCGTCGGCGTCGACCGCCAGCAGGGCATCGAGGTCGGCCGGATCCAGCGCCAGGCCGTCCAGGTTGAGGTCGTCGGCGTTGGGCAGCAGGCCGATCGGCGTCTGCCGGGCGCCGGCGTCGTCGTCGCAGCGGCGCAGGATCCACTCCAGCACGCGCAGGTTGTCGCCGAAGCCGGGCCACAGGAAGCGGCCGTCCTCGGCGCGCCGGAACCAGTTGACCTGGAACACCGCGGGCAGCCGGGCGCCCTCGGTGTCGAAGCTGAGCCAGTGCGCCCAGTAATCGCCGAAGTGGTAGCCGCAGAACGGCTTCATCGCCATCGGGTCGCGGCGGACGACGCCGACCTGGCCGGTCGCCGCGGCGGTGGTCTCCGAGGCCATGGCGGCGCCCATCAGCACGCCGTGCGACCAGTCGCGCGCCTGCGTGACCAGGGGCACCAGGCTGCGCCGGCGGCCGCCGAACACGATGGCGCTGATCGGCACGCCGTGCGGGTGCTCGGCAGCCGCGGTGTAGCTCGGGCAGTTGCGCATCGACACGGTGAAGCGGGCGTTGGGATGCGCGGCCGGGCCGTTGCCGGGGTCGTAGGCGCGGCCCTGCCAGTCCAGCGCCGGCGCGCCTTCCTCGAGGCCCTCCCACCACGGCTGCCCGTCGGCGGTCATCGCGACGTTGGTGAAGATGGCGTCGCGGTCGAGCATCGCCAGGGCGTTCGGGTTGGTGGACGGGCCGGTGCCGGGGGCGACCCCGAAGAAGCCGGCCTCCGGGTTGATCGCCCACAGCCGGCCGTCGCTGCCGCGCTGCATCCAGCAGATGTCGTCGCCGACGGTCCAGACCTTCCAGCCGCGCTCGCGGTAGGCCTCGGGCGGGATCAGCATGGCCAGGTTGGTCTTGCCGCAGGCGCTGGGGAAGGCGGCGGCGATGTAGCGGGTCTGCCCGTCCGGGCGCTCGATGCCGACGATCAGCATGTGCTCGGCCAGCCAGCCTTCCTGGCGGGCCTGCCAGGAGGCGATGCGCAGGGCGTGGCACTTCTTGCCGAGCAGGGCGTTGCCGCCGTAGCCCGAGCCGTAGGACTTGATGGTCAGCTCCTCGGGGAAGTGCATGATGAAGCGCCGACCGGGGTCGAGCTCGCCGGTCGAGTGCAGGCCCCTGACGAAGCCGCCGTCCCGTTCGATCCGGCGCAGCGCGGCGTCGCCCATGCGCGTCATCTTGCGCATGTTGGCGACCACGTAGGGGCTGTCGGTGATCTCGACGCCGCAGCGCGCCAGCGGCGAGTCGATCGGCCCCATGCAGTAGGGCACCACGTACAGGGTGCGACCGGCCATGCAGCCATCGAACAGGGCGTCGATGCGGGCGTGCGCCTCATCGGGCGCCAGCCAGTGGTTGTTCGGCCCGGCGTCCTCGCGCCGGCGCGTGCACACGAAGGTCAGATGCTCGACCCGCGCGACGTCCTCCGGATCGGACCGGTGCAGGTGGCAGCCCGGGTGGCTGTCCGGGTTCAGCGCCAGCAGGTCGCCGCGCTCCCGCATCAGGGCGGTCAGGGCCTGCTCCTCGGCGTCGGAGCCGTCGCACCAGTGGATGCGCTCGGGGCGGGTGAGGGCGGCGACCTGGTCGACCCAGGCGTTGAGTTCGGGCAGCTGGCTGGACATCTCTGGGGGGCGGGCAGGGGGAAAAGGTTGTCACCGGACAGTAACCGTGGACCGGCGGGGGCGCAAACCGCGCCGGGCCGGCCGGCCCGGCGTTCAGCCGGGCGGGATCAGCGTGGCGATGGTGTGGTCGATGAACGCCTCGAACTCGCTGTGCTCGGCGAAGCGCGGCTGGCCCAGCTGCAGCGACAGCTGCAGGAAGCCGGCGTAGACGCTGTAGGACAGCAGGGCGCGGTGGCTGGCCTGCTGGCGGTCGAGGCCGATCTGGCGGAACGCGCGGGCCAGGAAGTCCAGGCGCCGGCGCACCACCCGGGTCATGATCGGCTTGACCAGGGGGTGGTCAAGGGCCTTGAGCAGTTCGCCATAGATGATGTGGGTGCGCAGTTCCTCGCTGACCCGCATGAACAGGCGGCGCAGTCGCTCGCGCGGGTCGGCGATCGGTTCGATGGCGTCGAACAGGTTCTCCTGCTCCTGGCGTTCCCAGCTCTCCATGGCGCCCTTCAGCAGGGCGTCGCGGTTCTCGAAGTGCCAGTAGAAGCTGCCCTTGGTGACGCCCAGCCGGCGCGCCAGCGGCTCCACCGCCAGCGACAGCACGCCGTGCGCGGCGATCTCGTCGAGGGCGGCGTTCAGCCAGTCGTCGGCGTTCAGCCGGACCTTGTCGGCCGGCGCGGCCTGGGCGCTGCGGGTGCTCATGGCGCCATGGTAGCCGGGCCGCAGCCGGGCCGGGCAGGGCATTGCCGCCGGCCGGATTGACGCTCGCGACGGACCGTTCCATACTCATCCGTATGGAACACCCTGCACCGCTTCCGCCGGAACCGGTCCGCCTGGCCGCGCCCGACGCCGAGCTGTACGGCGAACGTCACGGCCGCGGCGGCCGCGGCCTGCTGTTCGCGCACGGCCTCGGGCAGTCGCGCGGCGCCTGGCGGCGCAGCGCGGCGCGCCTGGCCGCGGCCGGCTGGCAGGCGCTGGCGGTCGATGCCCGCGGCCATGGCGACAGCGGCCGCAACCCCCCGGAACAGCCCTACCGCACCGCCCAGATGGTCGACGACCTGGTCCGCTGGGCGGCGGCCTTCGAGGCGCCGCCGGTGCTGGTCGGCGCCTCCATGGGCGGCCTCACCGGGCTGGCCGCGCAGGCCCTGCACCGGCCGTTCGCCGCCCTGGTGCTGGTCGACATCACGCCGCGCTGGGAGCCGGAGGGCGTCGCCCGCATCCTCGCCTTCATGCGCGCCCACGCCAGCGGTTTCGATTCGGTCGAGCACGCGATCGACGCGGTCGCCGCGCACATGCCGCACCGGCCGCGCAAGAGCGCCCGGGCGTTGACCGACCTGCTGGTGCGCGACGACGACGGCCGCCTGCGCTGGCACTGGGACCCGCGCCTGGTGGAGGACATCGCCCGCGACGGCGATGCCCGCCAGCACGAGCTGCTGGCCGCGGCGCGCGCCATCGACGTGCCCACCCTGCTGGTCACCGGCGGCGCCAGCGACGTCGTTTCCGGCGAAACCATCGACGAGTTCCTGGCCCTGGTGCCGCACGCGCGCCACCAGGTCATCCCGCATGCCCGCCACCTGGTCGCCGGCGACGACAACGACGCCTTCGCGCAGGCCGTGCTCGACTTCCTCACCCCGCTTCAGCTCAGGCCGGCGGCCTGAGACCCCGCTGCAAGGAGCCCAGCCATGATCAACCTGTTGCCTTTCCTGGTCCTGCTGGTGGTCGCCGGCATCGCCGCCTACCACCGCTGGCGCCTGCCGGCATGGGCCGGCGTCTCCGCGGCCGCCCTGGCGCTGGTCGCCTTCGGCACCCAGGCGCACTGGCTGGCGAGCACCGTCGCCGCCGTGCTGCTGGCGGCCATCGCGCTGCCGCTGCTGCACCTGCCGACCCGCCGGCAGTTCCTGACCCTGCCGGTGCTCAAGCTCTACCAGCGCATGCTGCCGTCGCTGTCGGAGACCGAGCAGGTCGCGCTGGAGGCCGGCACGGTCGGCTTCGAGGGCGAGCTGTTCACCGGCCGGCCGGACTGGAACGTGCTCCTTGAGCAGCAGGCGCCGCGCCTGACCGCCGACGAGCAGGCCTTCATCGACGGCCCGGTCGAGGAACTGTGCGCCATGATCGACGAGTGGCGCATCAACCACGAGCTGGCCGACATGCCGCCGGAGATGTGGGCGTTCGTCAAGAAGCACCGCTTCTTCGGCATGATCATTCCCAGGGAGTTCGGCGGCCTGGGCTTCTCGGCCTACGCGCACCACCGGGTGCTGGTGAAGATCGCCTCGATGTCCGGCACCGTGGCGTCGACGGTGTGCGTGCCCAACTCGCTGGGCCCGGCCGAGCTGCTGCTGCACTACGGCACCGACGCCCAGAAGCAGCACTACCTGCCGCGCCTGGCCAAGGGCGAGGACATCCCGTGCTTCGGCCTGACCAGCCCCACCGCCGGTTCCGACGCCACCTCGATCAGCGACTACGGCGTGGTCGAGAAGCGCACCGTCGACGGCAAGGAGGTGCTGGGCATCAGCATGACCTTCGACAAGCGCTACATCACCCTGGCGCCGGTCGCCACGGTGATCGGCCTGGCGTTCCGCCTGTACGACCCGGACAGGCTGATCGGCGGGGTCGAGGACATCGGCATCTCGCTGGCGTTGCTGCCGCGCGACACCCCGGGGATCGAGATCGGCCGCCGCCACCTGCCGCTGAACGTGCCGTTCCAGAACGGCCCGATCAGGGGCCGCAGGGTGTTCGTGCCGATCGACACCCTGATCGGCGGCCCGGCCTATGCCGGCCACGGCTGGCGCATGCTGGTCGAGTGCCTGTCGGTCGGCCGCGCGATCTCGCTGCCGTCCAACGCCACCGGCGGGGTCAAGATGGCGGCGCTGGCGACCACCGCCTACGCCCGCCTGCGCAAGCAGTTCAACATGGCGATCGGCCACTTCGAGGGCGTCCAGGAGGCGCTGTCCCGGATCCTCGGCAACACCTACGCGATCGGCGCGCTGTCGCGCTCGACCGCGGCCGCCGTCGACCGCGGCGAGAAGCCGTCGGTGCCTTCGGCGATCGCCAAGTACCACACCACCGAGCTGGGCCGGGAGGTGATCAGGGACGCCATGGACATCCACGGCGGCAAGGGCGTGATCCTGGGCCCGAAGAACTACCTGGGCCGGGCCTGGATGGGCGCGCCGATCTCGATCACGGTCGAGGGCGCCAACATCATGACCCGCTGCCTGATGATCTTCGGGCAGGGCGCGATCCGCTGCCATCCCCTGGTGCTCAAGGAGATGCAGGCGCTGGCCGAGCCCGATCCCGGCCGCCGCCTGGCGCTGTTCGACGGCCTGCTGTTCGCGCACATCGGGCTGGCCATCTCCAACGCCGTGCGCGCGTTCTGGCTCGGCCTGATCCACGCCCGGGTCGGCCGCTCGCCGGCCGACCGCGACACCGCCAAGTACTTCCGCAAGCTCGACCGCTACGCCGCCGCGCTCGGCCTGTGCGCCGACATCGCCATGCTCACCCTGGGCGGCAAGCTGAAGATGAAGGAGCGCCTGTCGGCGCGGCTGGGCGACGTGCTCAGCGAGCTGTACATCGCCTCGGCCGTGCTCAAGCAGTACGAGGACCAGGGGCGCCCGGAGGCCGACAAGCTGCTGCTGGCCTGGACCATGCACGACCGCATCCACCGCATGCAGGTCGCCCTGGCCGGCTTCGTCGACAACTTCCCGGTGCGGCCCCTGGCCTGGTTCATGTCCCTGCTGATCTTCCCGATCGGCCGGCGCGAGCGGCCGCCCTCGGACCGACTGGGCAGGCGCCTGTGCACCCAGCTGCTGTCGCCCTCGGAGACCCGCGACCGCCTGTGCGAGGGCGTCTATCGGACCGCCACCGAGCACAACCACGTCGGCCGCATGGACCAGGTGCTGGCGCTGGCGATCCAGGCCGAGCCGGTCGAGCGCAAGTTCATCAAGGCCATGCGTGCGTCGACCATCCAGGCGCGCGACTACGACGCCCAGGTCGCCGAGGCGGTGGCCGAGGGGGTGATCACGGCGGTCGAGGGCGAGCTGCTGTGCAAGGCGCGCGCCGCGGCGATGGAGTTCATCCACGTCGACGATTTCGACAGCGCCGACCTGCGCGCCGGCAAGGGCGCGCGCGAGGACCGGCCGTCCCTGCGCACGGTCGCCTGAGGCCGGGGCGAAGCGCCGGGGGCTGAACCCGGCCCGGCCCGTCCGGACGCCGGGCGGGTCGGCCGGCGTCCGGACGCCGCCACCGGCAATGCCGGCCGCAGTCGGCGCGCCCCGGCTGCGCACCCGCCCACCGGTACCTCCACGTTGCCTGCCCCCGGCCTTCGTGGCATGGTCGTGCGCGCATCCATGCCGCGCGGGGCCGCGCATGTCCGACGTCACCGAACTGATCGACCTGGCACGCGGCGGCGACCGCGCCGCGGCCGACCAGGTGTTCGCCGCCCTGTACGGCGAGCTCAAGCGCCTGGCGCGCGGCCAGCTGCATGGCGCCGACCTGCCGATGCATGCGACCTCCCTGGTCCACGAGGCCTACTGCAAGCTGGTCCGGGCCGACCAGCTGGCGGTGAACGACCGGCAGCACTTCTACGCGCTGGCCGCGCGCGTGATGCGCCAGATCGTGCTCAACGCGGTGCGCGGTCGCGGCGCCGTCCGGCGGGGCGGCGCCGTGCGGATCGACGCGCTCGACACCCAGGCCCTGCGGGTCGCCGCCAGCGAGGGCGTCGGCGAGGACGTGCTGGCGCTGGACGAGGCCCTGCGCAAGCTGGCCGGGCTCGACCCGGACCTGGAACGGCTGGTCGAGCTGCGCTTCTTCGCCGGCCTCGACCTGGACGAGATCGGCACCCTGGTCGGACGTTCCGAGCGCTCGCTCAAGCGCGACTGGCGCCGGGCCCGCGCCTTCCTGTACGCCGAGCTGTCGGCCTCGCCGGCGACCGGGGAGGCCGGGCCGGCCCCGGCGGGACGCGCGTGACGGCGCCCGCACGCGCCGGCCTTCCCGGCTAGGCCATGGCCGGCCAACAGTTCAGGCTGCTGCGGCGCCGGCGCTTCGGGCCGTTCTTCGCCACCCAGGCGCTGGGCGCCTTCAACGACAACGTGTTCAAGAACGCCCTGGTCATCCTGGTGGCGTTCCAGCTGCCCGGCCTGAGCGGCGCGCAGGTCGATTTCTATTCCAATCTCGCCGCCGGCCTGTTCATCCTGCCCTTCTTCCTGTTCTCCGCCCTGGCCGGGCAATGGGCCGAGCGCCAGGAGAAGGCCGGCGCGATCCGCCGGATCAAGCTTCTGGAGATCGCGATCATGGCGGCCGCGGCGCTGGCGCTGTGGCTGAAGTCCCTGCCCCTGCTGCTGGCGGTGCTGTTCCTGACCGGCGTCCAGAGCGCGCTGTTCGGCCCGCTGAAGTACTCCATCCTGCCCCAGGCCCTGCGGCCGCGCGAGCTGGTCGGCGGCAATGCCCTGGTCGAGGCCGGCACCTTCCTGGCGATCCTGCTCGGCACCATGCTCGGCGGCTGGCTGATGAACGTCCCGGGGCACGGCCCGCTGCTGACCGGCGTCGCCGTGCTCGGCCTGGCGGTGCTCGGCTGGGCGGCCTCGCTGCGGATCCCGCCGGCGCCGGCGACCTCTCCCGGCCTGCGCATCGACTGGAACCCGCTGCGCGCCACCGCCGCCACCGTGGGCCACCTGCGCGGTCGCCGGGCGGTGCTGAACTCGGTGCTGGGGGTGAGCTGGTTCTGGTTCTTCGGCGCCCTGTTCCTGGCGCAACTGCCCAACTACACCCGGCTGCACCTGGGCGGCGACGCCAGCGTCGCACCGCTGGTCCTGACGCTGTTCGCATTGGGCATCGGCCTGGGTTCGCTGTTGTGCGAGACCCTGTCCCGACGGACCGTCGAGATCGGCCTGGTGCCGCTGGGCGCGCTCGGCATGACCGTGTTCGGCATCGACCTCTACCTGCAGCGGCCCGGCCTCGCGCCCGAGGCCGGCCTCGACTGGCAGGAGTTCCTGGCGGCGCCGGGCAACCTGCGGCTGTGCCTGGACCTGCTGCTGATCGGCGTCAGCGGCGGCTTCTTCACCGTGCCGCTGTACGCCCTGATCCAGCAGCGCTCGCCGCGCGAGCTGCTGTCGCGGATCGTCGCCGCCAACAACATCCTCAACGCCCTGTTCATGGTGGCGGCCGCGGTGCTCGCCATCGCGCTGCTGCAGGCCGGCCTGGGCATCCCGCAGCTTCTGCTGGTGCTGGCCCTGCTCAACGCCCTGGTGGCCGTGTACATCTTCACCCTGGTGCCGGAGTTCATCGCCCGGTTCCTGGCCTGGATGGTCATCCGGCTGTTGTACCGGCTGCGCGTGCAGGGCATCGACCAGGTGCCGGACCAGGGCCCGGCGCTGCTGGTCTGCAACCATGTCAGCTACATGGACGCGATGCTGGTCCTGGGCGCGGTGCCCCGGCCGGTGCGTTTCGTCATGTACCACAAGATCCACGACATCCCTGGCCTGCGCCAGCTGTTCCGCGCGGCGCGCGCCATACCCATCGCCGGCGCCCGCGAGGATCCGGCGGTGATGGAGGCGGCCTTCGCGCAGATCGACCGGGCGCTCGCCGAGGGCGAGCTGGTCGGCATCTTCCCGGAAGGCGGCCTGACCACCGACGGCGAGATCGCGCAGTTTCGCAAGGGCGTCGAGCGCATCCTGGCGGCACGGCCGGTGCCGGTGGTGCCGATGGCGCTGCGCGGCATGTGGTCCAGCATGTGGAGCCGGCGCGACACCCGCATGGGCCGGACGCGCCTGCCGCGCCGGTTCCGTGCCCGCGTCGAGCTGGTCGTCGGGGTGCCGGTCGCCGCCGCCGAGGCCAGCGCAGCGGCGCTCGAGGCGCGGGTGCGGGAACTGCGCGGCGAGCACGCCTGAATCGCGGTCGGCGCCACGCGCGGAGCCGTCCGGCGACCGTCGCGCCCGGGGCTCAGCAGCCGGGCAGTCCGTCCGCGCACTGGAAGCCGTTGTCGAACAGGCGGTCCTCGACGTACAGCCAGACCTGGCCGCGCGGCGGCGGCGGTTGGCCGGGGATGCGATGTCCCGGCACCCCGACGGCCAGGGTCCGGCCGGCCACGTCGAAGTCCAGGCTGCTTCCGAAGCGGGCGTTGTTGTGGGTCGGCGTGTTGCCGGCCGGGCGCAGCTCGCCCCAGTACTGGTTGAGGCTCCAGTCGCCGGCGGGAAAACGCCGGATCTCGGCCAGGCCGACCTCGGGCCGGCCGCCGCCGAACGAGGGCGTGCCGGGCGCGCCGACCGCGATCAGGTTGTCGAAGCCCAGGGCAAGCGCCGCCCCGAAGCGCAGTCCGTTGCCGATGCCGTCGGGAAGGTTGGCCGGGCCGCCGCTTTCCTGGAGCAGCCAGGCCCAGGTGCCGGCGGTGTTGTTCAGCGTGTAGCGGCGCACGGTGCCCGGTCCGGGGAAGGTCTGGACGCTCGAGTACCGGTTGTTGGGGGCGCCGACCAGCAACTGGTTGCGGTCCATCGCGACCGCCGCGCCGAAGTTGGCGAACACGGCATCGTCGCTGCCGGGCGCTGCCGGTCGCGCGACCGCGTCCAGTGTCCAGGTCGGCGCCGCGATCGCACGCTGGTAGACGAAGGCGCTGCCACGCGGAAGGGGGGTGCCGGCGAACACCGTGTTCGGCGCGCCGATCGCCAGCCGCACGTTGCCCGGCTCGCCGACGAAGAAGGCGCCCGGTTCGCGCAGGGCCAGCGACCAGCCGAAACCGAAGACGTCCTGGCCTGGGTCCAGGACCGCCTCGGGCTCGCCCAGCGGGAAGGTGTCGTTCGCAGCCCGGCGCACGACGCGTACCTGGCCGGCTCCGCCACCGTCGGTCGCGCAGCCGATCGCCAGGTAGTTCGCGGTGAGCGCCAGGGCGGCCCCGCAGCGCCGGCCCGAACCCGATCCGGACAGGGTTCCCGAGCCATTGAACGTGACGCCCGAGAAGCGGTTCGTGTAGACCTGTCCGCGCCGCTCGACGCCCGCCGTCGCCATCTCCGGACAGCCGAACGCCAGGTGCGGGAAGCGCAGCGCCACCGAATGGCCGCAGCGCGAGCCCGGTTGCCCGCCGGAGGTGCCATTCGCCTGGAGCCTGCGCTGGCTGAGCGTCCACTGGTTGTCCGCGCCGCGCCGGAACAGGAACACGGCGCCGTGCGGGCCGGTGCCGTGGGTGTCGTGCGTCCACACGGTTCCCGGTGCGCCGACCGCGAGCCAGTCGCCATCGATCGCCACGCTGTAGCCGAACTCGGGACCGTCCGGGGCGTCCTGCGGCGGCAGGTCGGAATAGTCGCCGACCAGGACCTGGCGGCGGATCAGGCCGTGCACGGCGGTGATGCCGCCGCGCAGGGCCTCGTCGTCACCGGCCGCGATTTCGGCGTCCACCTGATCGGCGATGGCCGCTTGGAGCTGTCGCCATGCCTCGGCATCGAGACCGTCCGGCGGCGCGTCCCCGGCCCGGGCTGGCGCCGCCAGCGACAGGGCGAGAGTGGTCAGCAGCGTGGCGATGTTCGATCGGGCTTGCATGGGCTCCTCCGCGGCCGTCCCGGCCTGTCCGGCAGTCTCCACACGGGTTGAGCCGGCCAGGGGCCAGCCGGCGCCGGCGTCACGCGCACGGCAGGCCGAAGCCGCCGCCCGGGCACGGGCCACGCGCCCGGATCCGGGTGTTCCAGAGGCGTCGGGCAGGGCTGGGCGCCAGCGCGTCCGGTCCCGCCCCCTGCCGTCCGCATCGCGGCCGCGAATGGCCCCCTTCCGTCGCGGAACGGGTGGCTTGCGGTGGACGTTCGAGCGTCTACCATCACAGGGCGGGCCAGCCTGGGGAGAGGACGTGGCAGGGGTCGACAGCCAGACCTGGGGCAGGATCGCCGGGCTGTTCGACGAACTGGTCGAGCTGTCCGGGGTCGAGCGCGCCGAGCGCGTCGCCGCGCTGGCGCGGGAGGATCCGGCCCTGGCCCGCGAGATCGAGGTGCTGCTGCACGCCGACAGCGTGGCCGAAGGCATCCTGGAGGCGACCCTGATGGAGGTGACCCCGGAGCTGGCCCGGGCCGCCGTCCACGGCGCCTGGGAAACCCGCGCGGGAACGATGTTCGGGCCCTACCGGCTGCTGACGGCCATCGGCGAGGGCGGCATGGGCGAGGTCTGGCGCGCCGAGCGCGCCGATGGCGCCTACCGGCAGGAGGTCGCGATCAAGCTGCTCAAGCGCGGCCTCGACACCCGGGCGATCCTGCGCCGCTTCCTGCAGGAGCGCAGCATCCTCGCCCGCCTCGAGCATCCCGGGATCGTCCGGGTGTTCGACGGCGGCATGAGCCCGGACGGCCGCCCGTGGTACGCGATGGCCTGCGTCGAGGGCACGCCGCTGATCGTCCATGCCGCCCGCCAGGGCCTCGACCTGCGCCAGCGCATCGCCCTGCTCGCCCGGGTCGCCGATGCGGTGGCCTACGCCCATGCCCGGCTGGTGGTCCATCGCGACCTCAAGCCCGGCAACATCCTGGTCGACGCCCAGGGGCAGCCGCACCTGCTCGATTTCGGCATCGCCAAGGTGCTGGAGGACACCGGCGACGGCACCGTCACCGGCAGCCAGGTACGGGTGCTGTCGCCGGCCTACGCGGCGCCCGAACAGATCCTCGGCCAGCCGGTGGGCACCGCCACCGACGTCTACGCGCTCGGCGTCATCGCCCACGAGCTGCTCACCGGCGTCCTGCCGCACCGGCGCAGCTCCCGCGATCCGGGCGTGCTGGTCGGCGAGCTGGCCCAGACCACCGCGG
Organism: Proteobacteria bacterium UBA2363; assembly: GCA_002344355.1. Lineage (GTDB taxonomy): Bacteria > Pseudomonadota > Gammaproteobacteria > Xanthomonadales > UBA2363 > Pseudofulvimonas. The sequence continues at coordinate 268,872 of DDTN01000014.1, forward strand.
TCGGGCGCGCCAGCCAGGCGATCGGCCAGGGCGAGGCACGCGCGCTCGAACGCGTCTGGGGCGCCGGCGTCGACGGCCGGCGCCTGGCGCGCCAGGTCGCCGGCGACCTCGACCTGGTCCTGGCGACCGCGTTGCGACCGGAGCCCGAGCGGCGCTACGCCGGGGCCGCCGCCTTCGCCGCCGATCTGCGCGCGTGGCTGGACCGCCGGCCGGTCGCCGCGCGCCCCGACAGCGCCGGCTACCGCCTGCGCCGCTTCGCCCGCCGGCACGCCGTGGGCGTCGCCGCCGGCGGCCTGGTGGCGATCGCCCTGCTGGCGGGCCTGGCGCTGGCCCTGTGGCAGGCCGGCATCGCCCGCGCCCAGGCCGAGCGCGCCGAGCAGCAGGCCCGCCGCGCCGAGGCGACCAAGGACTTCGTGGTCTCGGCGTTCGCCGGCCTGAGTCCGACCGCCGCCCGCGACGGCAGCCAGCTGCGCCTGACCGACTTCCTGGACGCCCTGCTGCGCCGGCTCGACGGCGCCCTGGCCGACGCCCCGGAAGCGCGCATCGAGCTGCGCACCGAGCTGGCCAAGGCGCTGCAGGAGCTGGGCGAGCTGGACGCCGCCCACGCCGCCTTCGCGCAGGCCGAACGCGAGGCGCTGGCGCAGCCGACCCTGTCGCCGCAGGCGCTGGGCAACCTGCTGCATGCGGTCGCCGTCAACCACCAGCGCCGCGGCGACCTGGACGCCGCCGAACGCGATCTGCAGCGCGCCGTCGCCGCCCTGTCGGGCGAGGCCCCCGGCGTCGCCCGGGAACGCATTGCGGTGCGCACGACACGCGCCTACCTGGCGAACGACCGTGGCCGCTACCGGGAAGGACTGCGCGAGTACGAGACCATCCTCGAAGATCGCCGGAGCCTGCTCGGCGTCGAGGACAGCCGGATGGCGGTCGACCGCATGAACCTGTGCGTGGCGCGCTGGTGGCTGGCCGACTATGCGCGTGCCGAGCAGGACTGCCTGCGCGCCTGGGCGCTGCTGGAGGGCGATGCGCAGTCGCCGAGGGCGAGGTTCGCCTGGGTGGGCAACGCGCTGGCGCTGGTGCTCAGCGCACAGGGGCGATGGCAGGAGGCCGAACAGGCGTTCGCCGGGGCCCTGTCGACCGTTCGGCAGACCCTGGGCGACAACCATGCGATGGCGAGGCTGGTGGCCATCAATCAGGCGGCGCTGTGGCTGGAGCGGGGCGACCACGCGGCGGCGCTGGACGGCATCGATGCCGTGCAGACCCAGCCTGGATTCGCCAGCCTGGCCGGGGCGACGCAACGCTCGGCGCTGAGCGTCAGGCTCGGTGCCCTCATCGGCCTGGGGCGACTCGCCGAGGCGGACGCGCTGGTGGCCCTGTTGCGGCCGCCGGACATCGGTTTCGAACCTGCCCTGACGCTCAGCGAGCTGCGCACCGACCGGCGGCTGGCCGAGTTGCGTCTGCGCCAGGGGGATCTGGCCGAGGCCGGCGCGAAGATCGAACGGGTGGTCGAGGGCTATCTCCGGCTCGATCTGCCGGATCATGACGACCTCGCGCGCGCCCTGCGGGTCAAGGCGGAGATCGCCGATCTCGGCGGCGATGCCGGATCCGCGGCCCGCCTGCGCGGCGAAGCGCGCAGGCGGGCCGCCCAGGCGCTCGGCGAGTCGCATCCGCTGGTCGTGGCGCTCGCCGGCGACTGACGCCGCCGGCTTCCCGGCCGCAGGGGGCACGCCGGTTGCGGGCCGCCGCCCTCCGGTGGCTGCGTCTGTCGCCCCGCCACGGGACAGAAGACGCACGCGGCCCGGTCGGTCCGCTCAGTCCGGATCGATCTCGACGCGATTGCGGCCAGCCTGCTTGGCCCGGTACAGGGCGGCATCGGCACGTGCCAGCCAGGCCGACCAGTTCTCGCCCCGGCGCAACGGCGCGGCGCCGATGGAGACCGTGACCGTCGGCGCCAGGGCATGCAGGCCCTCGTTGATCCGGGGGTGCAGGGCGGCCAGCGCGCGCTCCGTGTCCTCGCCGCGCAGGCCGTGCAGCAACAGCACGAACTCCTCGCCACCGAAGCGGTACAGGCCATCGCCGCGACGCAGCTGGGCGCGCAGGGCGGCGACCAGGCCGACCAGCACGCGGTCGCCGGCCTCGTGGCCGCTGTTGTCGTTGACCTGCTTGAAGTGGTCGAGGTCGAGGACCGCCACGGTCGCTCCCGGGCCACCCGCGGCCATCCCTTCCACTGCCGCCTCCAGGTCGCGCTGCAGCAGGCGCCGGTTGCCGGCGCCGGTCAACGGATCATGGCTGGCCAGCAGCTCCAGTTGTCGCCGCTGCGATGCGTAGCGGATCGAGAAGCCCCAGGCGAACACGGTGACCAGGGAGGCGCTGACCGTGTAGACGAGGCGCTCGGCGAGGTCGTCGAACAGCTCGCCATGGCTGGCGACCAGGGCGATGATCGCCAGGTTGACCGTCGCGGCAAGCTCGCGCCGGGTCAGCACGAAGTTCAGCCACAGCACGAGGTAGCCCCAGTAGGCGCCGGTGCGGCCGAACACCAGGGTGCTGGCGACGCAGGCGAGGCCGGAGACGATCACGAAGACCGCCGCTGCCGGCGCGCTGTCGCGGCTGCGCAGGGCCATCGCCAGCACCGAGGCCAGCGCCGTCACGATCAGGACGTTGGCGAGGGCGCCGGTGAGGTTGCCGGTGTGGAACCGGTACACGGCGAACAGGGCGATGGCGGCGATCGCCAGGCCCCCGGCCGACACCATGATCGCCAGCACGAAGTCCTGGCGCAGGCGCCCGGCCAGGCCGCCGTCACTGGCCTTGCCGGGATTGCTGACGCGGTCCGGTGCCATGCGCGGACTCCGGGGCCGGGAAGGGCGGCCCCTCCTGCGCTGCGATCATGCCCGCGCCCGGCGCCGCGGGCAATCGCCGGCGGCCGGCTGGCCCCGGCCGCGCGGTTCCGGGGTTGCCATCGCCAAGGGCGGCCACGGTCGGCTCGCCCAGCCACCCGAACACAGGAGTCCGTGATGTCCCGCCACCGCGTCGCGATCGTCGTGCTCTCGATGCTTGCCGCCTTGCCGTCCGCCGGTGCCGGCGATGGCGCCGGCTCGCCGGGCGCAGGCTTCTTCCATGCCGGCGAGGTCCGGCGCGAGGTGGTCGATGCGATCGCCTACCAGGACCGCTACGATCCCGGCCACACCCGGCTGGTGTTCAGCGACGTCGCCTTCGACCGCGCGGCGATGGCCGAAGGCGGCATCGACCTGACCGACTTCCTGCACCACCCGGGGGCGATGCTGGACTTCAAGATCGACCCGGATGGTGCCGTCGACACGCTCATCATCAGTGCCGGAGGCGAGAGCCGGTACCTGGCCGGCGCGGAAGCCGGCGACCTGCTGCGGCTCGAACGACGCGACCGCGAGCGCATCGTCGGCCAGGTCGAATCGGCCGACCGGCACCTGATCCGGTTCGACCTGCCGGTGGTGCCGGCAGGCCGCTGAGGCCGCTCGTCCCGACGGGCGCCGGCGGCGCCGCTGTGGCTCAGTCCCCGCGGCGCACGCGTTCCTCGTCGGCCGAGACGCGGGCGCCGATCTCCTCGGGCGACAGGCGCTCGGTGGTCAGCAGGGCGTTGACGCCCTGCAGGTCGGCGACGTCGATGACGCCGGCGGTGCGCTTCAGGCGCAGGCCGTTGAGGATGAACTGGTGGCGGGCGTTGGAGTAGTCGCGCTGCGCCTGGAACAGCAGCTGCTGCGACAGCAGCACGTCGACGATGGTGCGGGTGCCGACCTCGAAGCCGGCCTGGGTCGCCTCCAGCGCGCTCTGCGCCGAGATCAGCGCCTGCCTGCGCGCCTCGACGCCGCTGATGCCGGCGACCACGGCACGGAAGTCGCTGCGGGTCTGGCGCAGCAGCAGGCGGCGCTCGGCCTCCAAGAAGTCCTCGGCGGCGTCGCGCAGATGGACCTGCTGGCGGACCCGCGACTGCGTGGCGAAGCCGGAGAAGATCGGCACGCTGAGGCTCAGGCCGATCAGGGTCTGTTCGGTGCTGGTCGCGCTGAACGGCCCGACCTCGCCGCTGAGCAGGCGCGAGTCGCTGCGCGAGACGAAGCCGCCCAGGGTCGGCAGGTGGCCGGCACGGGCGGTCTGGATGTCGCGGTTGGCGGCTTCCAGCGCGAACCGCCGCGATGCCAGCGCGGGGCTGGCCTGCTGGGCGGTGGCCTCCCATTCGCCCAGATCGTCGGGTTCCGGGCCGGCCAGGGGGATCGCCAGGCGCAGGGACAGCAGGTTGCCCTGGATCGGCTCGCCGGTGATCTCCGACAGCGCCTCCAGGGCGTCGTCGTAGGCGTTGCGGGCGGCGATCACGGCGGCGCGCGCGCCGTCGAAGCGCGCGCGCGCCTCGTGGACGTCGGTGACCGCGGTCAGGCCGACCTCGAAGCGTTGCTCGGCCTGCTCGAGCTGGCGGCCGACCGCGCGTTCCTCGGCCTCGGCGAAGGCCAGCGCGTCCTCGGCGGTGAGGGCGCCGAAGTAGGCCTCGGAGACGCGCAGCAGCAGGGCGTCGAGGGCGACCTGGTAGTCGGCCTCGGCGCGGGCGCGGGTGGCGCGGGCGCTGCCCAGGTTGGTGATCGCGCCCCAGTCGAAGATCGCCTGGTCCAGGCGCACGCTCCAGCTGCGCGTCCGGCTGTCCGAGGAGAACGGTTCCACCGAGGTCTCGCCGTCGGTGCGGTTCTCGGTGACGCCGATGCTGCCGCCCACCTGCGGCAGCAGGGCCGCCCGCGCCAGCGGCACGCCCTGGCCGATCGCCAGCGCGTTGGATTCGGCGGCCGCGAGCTGCGGATCGCTGCGGCGCGCCAGCTCGTAGGCCTGCATCAGGTCGAGGGCATGGGCGCCGGAACTGAAGCTCAGGGCCAGGGCGGCAAGCAGGGGGAGCGGCGTGGGGCGCATGGTGGTTTCTCGTGCGTGGGCGGGTGGAGCCGCCGGGCCGGACGCGCCGGGCCCTGGCGGGCCTAGAGGGTGAACCGGGGGACCGGGGCGGCGCCGTGCAGGTAGTCCAGCGTGGTCTCGAACAGGCTGTCGGTGCGGACATGGCCGTCGATGCGGGTCAGCAGCACGGCTTCCATCGCCGGCGCCAGGCCGCGCACCACGAACATCCGGCCACCCGGCGCCAGCCAGTCCAGCCAGGCGTCCGGGACCGCCGCCATGGCGCCGGTCACGGCGATGGCGTCGAAGCGGTCCTGCGGCGCGAAGCCGGTCAGCGCGTCGGCGGCCATCACCTCGGTGTTGTCGATGCCGTCGGCGGCCAGGCGGCCGGTCGCCGCCTGCGCCAGCGCCGGATGCCGCTCGAGGCTCAGCACCGAGGCGCCGAGCCGGGCCAGGCAGGCGGTGACGTAGCCCGAGCCGGTGCCGACCTCCAGCACGCGCTCGGCGCCGGTCAGGGCCAGGGCCTGCAGCATGCGGCCCTCGAGCACCGGCTTCATCATCCGCTCGCCTTCGCCGATCGGGATCTCGACGTCGGTATAGGCCACCGCCCGGTAGGGGGCCGGCACGTAGCGCGCGCGTTCCACCGTGCGGAACGTCTCGAGCACCCGCGTGTCCAGCACCTCCCAGGGGCGGATCTGCTGCTCGATCATGTTCTCTCGGGCGAGTCGGAGGTCGGTGGTCATCGGCGTCGGCAGGGGCTTCGGGGGGTCGGAAATGGTACGGCCCGGTGGCCGGCGGGGCAAACCAAGGGTGGCGCAAGTGCCTGATCCGGCGCAGTGCCGGAAGTCATCGGCCCCGGTGCGGCCGGTCGCATCCTCACCTCGGCCCGGCCCCGGCCGCAGGCTCCGGGCCGATCCGGAACCAGGCCGCGTACAGGGCCGGCAGGAACACCAGGGTCAGCGCCGTACCCACCACCAGCCCGCCCATGATCGCCACCGCCATCGGACCATAGAAGTCGCTGCGTGACAGCGGGATCATCGCCAGGACGGCGGTCAGGGCGGTCAGCACGATCGGCCGGAAGCGCCGCACCGTGGCCTCGACCACCGCCTGCCAGCGCGGCACGCCGGCGGCGATGTCCTGCTCGATCTGGTCGATCAGGATCACCGAGTTGCGCATGATCATGCCGGCCAGGGCGATGGTGCCGAGCATGGCGACGAAGCCGAACGGCACCCGGAACAGCAGCAGGAAGGCGACCACGCCGATCAGTCCCAGCGGCGCGGTCAGCACCACCAGCAGCACGTTCGGGAAGCGCTTGAGCTGGAACATCAGCACGGTCAGCACCACCAGCACGAACAGCGGCATGCCGGCATTGACCGAATCCTGGCCCTTGGCGCTGGCCTCGACGCTGCCGCCGGTCTCCAGCAGGTAGCCGGGCGGCAGACGCTCGCGCACCGGGTCGAGGCTGCGCGAGACCCGCGCCGACACGGTGGCCGGCTGCACGCCGTCGACCACGTCGGCGCGCACGGTCACCGTGGGCAGGCGGTCGCGGTGCCAGATGATGCCCTCCTCCTGGCCGTACTCGAAGCGGGCGACCTGCGCCAGCGGCACGCTGCGGCCACCGGCGGTCGGCATCGCCAGGCTGTCCAGCGCCGACAGGCGGGCCCGGGCGCTGGCGTTGCCGCGCAGCAGGATGTCGACCAGCCGGTCGTCCTCGCGGAACACGCTGACCGGCACGCCGGACAGCGAGCCCTGCAGGAAGTTGGCGACGTCCTGCGAGCTGATGCCCAGCACGCGCGCGCGGTCCTGGTCGATGACCAGGCGCACCACCTTGCTGGGCTCGTCCCAGTCCAGGTGGACGTTGCGGGTGGCGGCATCGCCGCGCACCAGGACCGCCGCCTCGCGCGCCAGGGCGCGCACCGTGGGGATGTCCTCGCCGCTGATCCGGAACTGCACCGGATAGCCGACCGGCGGCCCGTTCTCCAGGCGCAGGACCCGGGTGCGGGCCTCCAGGAAGTCGCGCTCGAACAGCTCCAGCAACCGGCCGCGCACCCGCTCGCGGGCCTGCGTGTCGGTGGCAAGCAGCAGGAACTGGGCGAACGAGGCCTGCGGCAGCTGCTGGTCGAGCGGCAGGTAGAAGCGCGGCGCGCCGGTGCCGACGAAGGCGACATGGTTGACCAGGTCGGGGTCGTCGGCCAGTACCGCCTCCAGCTTCTCGACCTGGGCCCGGGTGGCGGTCAGCGAGGCGCCTTCGGACAGCTTGACGTCGACCAGCAGCTCCGGGCGCGTGGAGCTGGGGAAGAACTGCTGCTCGACCAGGCCGAAACCGGCCAGCGACAGCGCGAACAGCACGCCGGTGCCGGCGATGACCAGCCAGCGCCGGCGCAGGGCGCCATCCACAAGGGTACGGAAGCGCCGGTAGAACGGCCGCTGGTAGGGATCGGTCCCATGCCCGCGCGCCCGGGCGCGCGCCGCCAGGTCGGGCAGCAGACGGTCGCCCAGCCAGGGCACGAACAGCACCGCGACCACCCAGGACAGCAGCAGGGCGAGGGTCACCACCTGGAACAGCGAGCGGGTGTACTCGCCGGTGTTGGAGGCGGCGGTGGCGATCGGCAGGAACCCGGCGGCGGTGACCAGGGTGCCGGCCAGCATCGGGAAGGCGGTCGAGGTCCAGGCGAAGGCGGCGGCGCGAATGCGCTCCATGCCCTGTTCCATCTTCACCGCCATCATCTCGACCGCGATGATGGCGTCGTCGACCATCAGGCCCAGCGCCAGCACCAGGGCGCCCAGCGAGATCTTGTGCAGGTCGATGCCGAACAGGGCCATCGCCGAAAAGGTCATCGCCAGCACCAGCGGAATGGTGACCGCCACCACCAGGCCGGTGCGGAAGCCCAGCGAGAAGAAGCTGACCAGCAGCACCACGGCGACCGCCTCGGCCAGCACCCTCAGGAACTCGCCCACCGAGGCGCGCACCGCCGCCGGCTGGTCGGCGACCCGGTCCAGCACCAGGCCGACCGGCAGCATGGCGCGCAGCGCCGGCAGGGCGTCGTCGAGCTGGGCACCGAGCTCGAGGATGTTGCCGCCCTCGACCATCGAGACCGCCAGGCCGAGCGCGTCGCGCCCCATGTAGCGCATCCGCGGCGCCTCCGGGTCGACGAAGGCGCGGCGCACGGTGGCGATGTCGTCGAGCCGGAACAGCTGGCCGTTGGCGCGCAGGGTCAGCGCGGCGATCGCCTCCACCGAGTCGAAGGCGCCGGTGGTGCGCAGGTGGATGCGCTCGCTGCCGGTCTCCACGAAGCCGGCCGGCGCGATCGCGTTCTGCGCCTCCAGCATCGCCCGGACCTCGCCGAAGCCCAGGCCCAGCGTCGCCAGCTTGCTGTTGTCGACCTCGATGTGGATCTGCGGATCCTGGACGCCGACCAGGTCGACCTTGGCGACGCCGGGCAGGCGCAGCAGGTGCAGCTTGAGGCGCCGCGCCCAGTCGCGCAGGGCGGCGTCGTCGAAGCCCTCCCCGTGCAGCGCGAACAGGTTGCCGAAGGTCTCGCCGAACTCGTCGTCCAGGAACGGCCCGATGGCCTCCCCCGGCAGGGTGTGGCGGATGTCGCCGACCTTCTTGCGCAACTGGTAGAACATCTCCGGGACGTCGGCGTTGCGCACCGATTCGCCCAGTTCGACGAACACCAGCGATTCGCCGGGGCGCGAATAGCTGCGGATGTTCTCGATCCGCGCCATCTCCTGGATCTTCTCCTCGACGCGGTCGGTGACCTGGCGCGCCACCTCCTCGGCGGTGGCGCCCGGCCAGAGGGTGCGCACGACCATCACCTTGAAGGTGAACGGCGGATCCTCGGACTGGCCCAGGCCGCGGAAGGAGAGCATGCCGATGACGGCGGACAGCACCATGAAGTAGACGACCAGGCCGCGGTTGCGCAGCGCCCACTCGGACAGGTTGAAGCGGCTCATCGACGGGGTTCCTGGCAGGCGGGCCGGCGCTCGGCGCGGCGGGGCGGGCGTTGGTGCCGGGCGGGCGCGGTCAGAAGCGCACCGGCCGGTTGTCCGGGTCGATCGGCCGGATCCGCTGGCCTTCGTGCAGCAGGTGCACGCCGGCGACCACCAGCCAGTCGTCGGGCGCGATGCCGGCGGCGATGTCGACGCCGTGCTCGTCGAAGGCGGCGACCTCGACCGCGCGCAGGTGTACCGCGCCGGTGTCCGGGTCGACGCGCCACACCGCCGCATCGCCGTTGTCGCGGTGCAGGGCGGTGAGCGGCACGCGCAGGTGGCCGGCGCCGGCCTGGTCGAAGCGCACCCGGGCGGTCAGGCCCAGCGCCAGTCCTGCCGGGGGCTGCTCGAGGCGGACCCGGGTCCGGAAGGTCCGGCTGGCGGGATCGGCATCCGGGGCGATCTCGCGGATGCTGCCGGCGATGCGCTGGTCGGCATCCGACCACAGGCTGACCTGGGCCGGATCGCCGACGCGCAGCCGGCTCACCTGCGCCTCGGGCAGGGCGATCTCCACCTCGATCTCGTCCTCCTGGGCCAGCACGGCGACCACCTGGCCGGGCGCCACCACCTGGCCGGCCTCGGCCTCGATTCGGGTGACCAGTCCGGCGCGGTCGGCGCGCAACTGCGTGTAGTCGAGCTGGTTGCGCTGCACCGCCCGCTGCGCCTGCGCCTGGTCCAGGCGTGCCTGCGCGGCCGCCAGGGCGGTCTCCTTGGCCTCGAACTGCGCTGCGCTGATCAGCTGCCGGGCCAGCAGGCCGGCGTGGCGCTCGCGTTCGGAACGGGCCAGCTCGGCGTCGGCCCGGGCCGAGGCGACCGCCGCCTCGGCGGCGGCCAGGTTCAGGCGCAGGTCGTCCGGATCGAGGGTCGCCAGCACCTGGCCGGCCGCCACCCGGGCCCCGGCGTCGACCAGCCGCCGGGCGACCTTGCCGCCGACCTGGAAGGCGAGCTGGCTCTCGTGGCGGGCGCGCAGCTCGCCGCTGAAGTAGACGGCGCGGCCGGACTCGCCGGCATCGGCACGGGCGACGATGGCGGGACGCGGCGGTTCCGGCGGCGGCGCCGGCCGGCTGCAGCCGGCCAGGACGAGGACGGCCAGGAAGGCGACGGGAAGCCGGGATCCGGGGAGGTGGCGTGCGGGCATGACTACAATGGCCGAAGGGTGTGGGGCGCGGTTAATGAACGCGCCGGTATAGTAATCATTAGTGAACCGACCTGTCCAGTATTTCCCGCCATGAACCCAGCACTCGCTCGCAGCAGCCCCGGACCCGGTCGCCCCAAGGACCCGGAGAAGCGTCTCGCCATCCTGGAGGCGGCCAAGACCCTGTTCCCGAGGCATGGCTTCGACGGCACCAGCATGGATGCCATCGCCGCCGAGGCCGGCGTCTCCAAGCTGACCGTCTACAGCCACTTCAACGACAAGGAGACGCTGTTCGTCGAGGCCGTCCGCGGCAAGTGCCAGGAACTGCTGCCCGACGAGCTGTTCCTGCCCGGCGCCGGCCTGCCGATCCGCCAGGCCCTGCTCAAGATCGGCCGCAGCTTCCTGGCGCTGGTCTCCAGCGAGGTCGCCATGAACCTGCACCGCATGATCCTGGCCGACCCGCGCAACGGCCCGAAGCTGGGCCAGATGTTCTGGGAGGCCGGGCCGGCACGGATCACCGAGAGTTTCCGCGGCTTCCTCGACACCATGGTGGCCAGCGGCCAGCTCGAGATCGACGACAGCGCGGTCGCCGCCGGCCATTTCCTGTGCCTGCTCAAGGGCGCCGTCAACGTCCGCATGCTGTGCTGCGACAGCCAGTCCGCGCCGTCCCCCGAGCAGGACCAGGCGCACGTCGAGCAGGTGGTCGACTTCTTCCTGCGCGCCTATCAGCCACGCTGACCGGTCCGGGTCCGGTCGCCGCTGGCCGCGCGCCGCGCGGCATGCTTCCATAGGCGCCCCAGCGCCCTGACGAGGATCGCTTGAGCCACCTGCTCGCCACCATCGCCGGCGGCATCGGCCTGTTCCTGCTCGGCATGGTGCTGATGACCGAGGGCCTGAAGGCACTGGCCGGCGACGCCCTGCGCCGCCTGCTGGCCCGCTTCACCGGCAACCGCCTGTCGGCGCTGGCCACCGGCGCCGCGGTCACCGCCCTGGTGCAGTCCTCGACCGCGACCACCCTGGCGACCATCGGCTTCGTCTCGGCGGGCCTGCTCGGCTTCGGCAACGCCATCGGCGTCATCATCGGCGCCAACCTGGGCACCACCAGCACCGGCTGGCTGGTCTCCGTGCTCGGCCTGAAGTTCTCGATCGCGGCATTCGCCATGCCGATGGTGGCCGCCGGCGCGATGATGCGGCTGCTCGGCCGCGATCGCATCGCCCATGCCGGCAGCACGGTCGCCGGCTTCGGCCTGATCTTCGTCGGCATCGAGATGCTGCAGGGGGGGATGGCGGGCGTCGCCACGCACATCGACCTGGGCGCCTTCGCGGGCAGCGGGGTCGGGGCCCGCCTGGCCCTGGTCGGGATCGGCGCGGTCATGACCGTTCTGATGCAGTCCTCCAGCGCCGCGGTGGCGACCACGCTGGCGGCGCTGGCCGGCGGGGCGATCGGCACCGACCAGGCCGCCGCCCTGGTGATCGGCCAGAACATCGGCACGACGGTGACCGCCGGCGTCGCCGCGATCGGCGCCAGCGTCGCGGCCAAGCGCACCGCGCTGGTCCACGTCGTGTTCAACCTGGGCGCCGGGCTGATCGCCTTTCTGGTCCTGCCGCTGTTCGTGGACGCCGTCGAGGGCTTCACCGGCGACGACGGTAGCGGCGCCGACCATGCGATCACCATCGCCGCCTTCCATACCGCCTTCAACCTGCTGGGCGCCCTGGTCTTCGTGCCGCTGATTCCGCAGCTGTCCGCGCTGGCGATCCGCCTGTTGCCCGAGCACCGGCCAGCCCTGACCCGGCACCTGGATCCCAGCCTGCGCGAGGTGCCGGCCCTGGCGATCGGCGCCGCCATCACCACCCTGCGCGGCGTGCTGGCCCAGGCGTTCGCCACCGCCGGCCGCTCCCTGCGCGGCGCCCCGCATCCGGGCCCGGCCACCTTCGGTGCCTGGCGGGAGGCCACCGAGGCGGCCGGCGAGCTGGTCGAGCGGCTGCCGCCGGGCGATCCGCGCACCCTGGCCCGGCTGACCGCGACCCTGCATCTGCTGGACCACGTACGGCAGTTCGTGCGCGCCGCCGGCAAACCGGCCCGCTACGATCACCTGGACGCCGTGCCGGCCCTGCGTGCCCGTGCCCAGGCGCTGGCCGAGGGCCTGCTGTCGGCGGCGCCGGTATTGGCGCAGGCCCAGGTCCGGGCCGTGGCACCCGACAGCCTGCCGGCGACCCCGCTCGACGGCGTCGCCGGCGGACTGCGCGCCGACATCCTGCAGGCCTCGGCGATCGGCAGCATCGAGGTCGACGAGGCGCTGGCGGCCCTGAACGCGCAGCGCTGGCTGGAGCGCATGAGCCACCACGCCCGGCGGGCGCTGGCCTATCTCCAGCAGCTGGATGGCGAGCTGCCCGCGGTGACCGGGTCAGCTTCGTCGGGCGCGGCGCAGGATCAGCAACCCTGACAGCAGCAGCGGCAGGACCGAGGCGGCGACGGCGGTCCGCCGGAGCGCCGGAACCGGTTGCGGGACGGTCTGGCCGAACGGCAGCACGGCCAGGTTGTCCTCGGGCGTGAGATCGATGTAGCCCGCGGACAGTCCCGAGACTGCACGGGCCTGGAACTCGAGGTGTCCTGGCGTCCCACCGGGCGGCAGGATCTCGAAGCCGGTCCTGCAGGTGACCGCGTCGCCGATACCGAGGTGGCCGCTCATGAACCAGTACCGGCCAGGCACGAAAAGATGGTCGTCGACCTGCTGCAGGCCGCAGTCCTCGTCCGGCGCATCGGGCAGGGCAAACACCCGGATGGGCGGCGAGCCGGGCGGTACCGGTGTGCCTGGTGTCGCCAGGATGAACTGGTAGGCACGCGGGTAGCGGTTCTCGACGCGAAGGTGCAGTTCGCCGGTCATGCCGGGGCGCAGCGGCGGCGCGCTTCCGTGCACCGTCATGATCAACGCCACGTCGGGGGGCAGGGACGGCGATGCCGCGGCCGGGCCGGCGCCCAGTGCCAGGCACGCGACACATGCCAGCAGGGGCGGGACGGAACGTGACATGGCGCAAAAAGAGCATAGCACCCTCATCCCCGTCGTCGCGCTTGCCCGGCCGGTGCACCTGTCCCATGATGGCCGCGCCGGGGGTGCCCGCCGCGTGCGGCGGGCTGAGACAGTCCCCTTGAACCTGATCCGGTTGATCCCGGCGTAGGGAAGGCGAGGGCGGCCAGCGGTCGCCGTGGCGCGCGGCCGCAGGGCCCCGCGCGACCGTGCCGGCCAGGGCCCGCACCGGTCCCGCACGGGCGGCATGGCAGGCCTGGGGTCGCGCCGCGTTTCCACGCCCCGTCCGCGAGGAAACGCCATGAACGCCGTCGCCACCGAACTCGTCCTCAAGGCCGCCGAGCTGTCGGCCGAGGTCCGCCAGCCGTTCCCGGCCAGCCGCAAGATCCATGTCGAGGGCCCGCAGGGCGTGCGCGTGCCGATGCGCGAGATCGCCCTGGCGCCGACCCGCAGCGGCGACGACCTGCTGCCGAACGCGCCGGTCACCGTCTACGACACCTCCGGCCCCTACACCGATCCCGACGCGCGCATCGACCTGCTGGTCGGCCTGCCGGCGCTGCGCGCCGGGTGGATCGCCGCGCGCGGCGACAGCGAGGACCTGGACGGGCCCAGTTCCGGCTTCGGCCGCCTGCGTGCCGAGGATGCCCGCACCGCCCACCTGCGCTTCCAGCACCGGCGTGCGCCGCGCCGGGCCCGGGCCGGCGGCAACGTCAGCCAGATGCACTACGCGCGCCGCGGTATCGTCACGCCGGAGATGGAGTTCATCGCGATCCGCGAGAACGCCCGCCTGGCCGAGCTGCGCGAGCGTTACGAACAGGCCGGCTACCTGCGCCGCATGCATGCCGGCCAGCCGTTCGGCGCCAGGCTGCCCGCCGAGGTGACGGCGGAATTCGTGCGCGCCGAGGTCGCCGCCGGACGCGCCATCATCCCCGCCAACATCAACCACCCCGAACTGGAACCGATGGTCATCGGCCGCAATTTCCGGGTGAAGATCAACGCCAACATCGGCAATTCCGCGGTCACCAGCGGCATCGCCGAGGAAGTGGAGAAGCTGGTCTGGGCCTGTCGCTGGGGCGCCGACACGGTGATGGACCTGTCCACCGGCAAGCACATCCACGAGACCCGCGAGTGGATCCTGCGCAACTCGCCGGTGCCGATCGGCACGGTGCCGATCTACCAGGCGCTGGAGAAGGTCGGCGGCAAGGCCGAGGAGCTGACCTGGGAGATCTTCCGCGACACCCTGGTCGAGCAGGCCGAGCAGGGCGTCGACTACTTCACCATCCACGCCGGTGTGCTGCTGCGCTACATCCCGATGACCGCCGAGCGCACCACCGGCATCGTCAGCCGCGGCGGCTCGATCATGGCCAAGTGGTGCCTGGCGCACCATCGCGAGAACTTCCTCTACACGCATTTCGAGGAGATCTGCGAGCTGATGAAGGCCTACGACGTCAGCTTCTCGCTGGGCGACGGCCTGCGCCCGGGCTGCATCGCCGACGCCAACGACGCCGCCCAGTTCGGCGAGCTGCACACCCTGGGCGAGCTGACCAGGGTGGCCTGGAAGCACGACGTGCAGGTGATGATCGAGGGCCCCGGCCACGTGCCCATGCAGCTGATCCGCGAGAACATGGAGGAGGAGCTGCGGCACTGCTTCGAGGCGCCGTTCTACACCCTGGGCCCGCTGACCACCGACATCGCGCCCGGCTACGACCACATCACCAGCGCGATCGGCGCCGCCCAGATCGGCTGGCACGGCTGCGCCATGCTCTGCTACGTGACCCCCAAGGAACACCTGGGCCTGCCCGACAAGCAGGACGTCCGCGACGGCATCATCACCTACAAGCTGGCCGCCCATGCCGCCGACCTGGCCAAGGGCCTGCCCGGCGCCCAGGTGCGCGACAACGCGCTCTCCAAGGCGCGCTTCGAGTTCCGCTGGGAGGACCAGTTCAACCTCAGCCTGGATCCCGACAAGGCCCGCGAGTTCCACGACCAGACCCTGCCCCAGGAAGGCGCCAAGCTGGCGCACTTCTGCTCGATGTGCGGGCCGCACTTCTGCTCGATGAAGATCACCCAGGACGTGCGCGACTACGCCGCGAAGATCGGCGCCGACGAGGCGACGGCGCTGGAAGCCGGCATGGCCGAGAAGGCCGAGCAGTTCCGGCAGGCCGGCGGCGAGGTCTACCGGGAGCGCTGAGCCGGGCAGGGCGCCCGGCACCGGGCCGGGTGGCGGGCGG
The DNA here is from genome assembly GCA_002344355.1 of Proteobacteria bacterium UBA2363. Lineage (GTDB taxonomy): Bacteria > Pseudomonadota > Gammaproteobacteria > Xanthomonadales > UBA2363 > Pseudofulvimonas. Next base: position 284,150 of record DDTN01000014.1, read on the forward strand.
CCGGGAGCGCTCAGTAATGCGGCGGCCGCTCGTCCTCGGGCGACACCGGGTCGGGCAGGGCGGCACCGGCGTCCAGGCGCGCCTGCAGCGCCTGGCACAACCGCGCCAGACGTTCCAGGTCCTGCTGCTGGCGGGCCAGGGCGTCGCTGAGCTGGCGCATCGCCTCCTCCTGGAAGGCGATCCGGGTTTCGATGTCGACCAGGCGGCTGTCGGGGTCCATGGCTTCCGTCAGGGGCTCGCCGGCGCCCGGCGGGACTACAATGATACGCCCCGGTACGGACCTGCCCGCCCATGAACGCCGTCGTCCCCGCTCCCCGCCGCCGCTGGCTGAAGCGCGGCCTGCTCGTGGTCATCGCCGCCTGGCTGGTCCTGCTGGTGGCGCTGATGTTCTGGTGGAGCGGCGAGCCCGACCCGTTCGATCCGGTCGCTCGCGCCCAGGACGAGGCGCAGTCGCGGCAGCGGCCGCTGGTCGAGGGCTACGTGACCGTCGCCACGCTGCGTACGCTGGCCTCGACCCTGCTCGACAAGCGCGGCGGCTACCTGAGCAACGACATCGCCCCGCCCGGCGTGTTCATGGACAACATGCCGAACTGGGAATTCGGCGTGCTGGTGCAGGTGCGCGACCTGGCCCGTGCCCTGCGCAACGACTTCTCCCGCTCGCAGACCCAGAGCACCGAGGATCCCGACCTCCAGGAGGCCGATCCGCTGTTCCACTATTCGAGCGACCGCTGGGCCTTCGTGTCCACCGAGAGCCGCTACCGCCAGGGCGTGCGCCGGCTGGACGCCTACCTGGAGCGGCTCAGCGACGGCGACGCCTACAACGCGCAGTTCTACGCGCGCGCCGACAACCTCGCGGACTGGCTGGCGGTGGTCGAGAAGCGGCTGGGCTCGCTGTCGCAGCGGCTCTCGGCCAGCGTCGGGCGCGTCCAGGTCGACATCGACCTGGCCGGCGACCCGGCCGCGCGGCAGTCGACGCCGGCGCCGGAGCTGCGCGTGGTGCGCACCTCCTGGTGGGAGATCGACGACGTGTTCTACGAGGCGCGCGGCACGACGTACGCGCTGGTGCACCTGCTCAAGGCCGTCGACCACGATTTCGCCGACGTGCTGGCCCGCAAGAACGCGGTGCCCAGCCTGCGCCAGATCATCCGCGAGCTGGAACAGACCCAGGACGCGGTGTGGAGCCCGGTCATCCTCAACGGCCGCGGCTTCGGCTTCTTCGCCAACCACTCGCTGGTGATGGCCAACTACATCTCGCGCGCCAACGCAGCCATCATCGACCTGCGCGCCCTGCTGCAGCGCGGCTGAGCCGCCCTGCGCGGCTCAGGCCCGGACCGCGCTGGAAGCGTCGTCCGGCCCGGCGACCGGGTCGTCCGGCTCGGCGCCGTCGTCCGGTGCCAGCAGGCGCCATGCGCACGACAGGGTCACCACGCCGACCGCGGCGGCCAGCGTCGCGACCAGCGCGACCGTCAGGACCACGGCCGTGCTGTCGCTCATCCGCGCAAGCCTGCCGAGTCCGTCCAGGACCAGGCCGGTCGCCACGGTGGGCAGGGCCAGACCGATGACCAGTCGCCAGCCATGGCCCTGCGTCAGGTACCAGGACTCCCCGGGATACGTATCCCGGCCCAGCGCCGCGGCGGGCAGCACCAGGCTCAGGCGCAACAGGAAGTAGAGCAGCAGCACCATGAAGGTCGAGCCGACGCCCTGGAGGAGCAGGGTGCGCTCGTCGGGGGTCAGCTCCGGAAACAGGGCCGGCAGCGCCATCGTCGCCAGGATCAGGACCGGCACGGACGCCACCAAGCCGATCAGCACCAGCAGGAACGACCAGCCCAGGTTCCACAGCACGCGCGTGTCCAGCCACAGTCCCGCGAACCTGCGGATCGGCCCGGGGTCGCCCAGCACCACCCGGTGGCAGTTGGTGGCGAACAGCGCCACGCTCAGCCAGATCGCGGCGAGCCAAGGCCAGAACCCCCCGGTTCCGGCCGTCCGTGTGCCCAGCCAGACCAGGCCGAGCTGCAGCAGGGCGGGAAGCAGCAGCACCCGCAGCAGGTCGCCGGCATGGCGGCGCAGCATGCGGGCGGTTTCCAGCCACAGCGCAAGCAGTCCGAACGGGGGGCTGTGCGGAGGCGCCTCGGGTTCCGGCATGGGTCGTTCCGGTTTTTGCCAAGGCGAAGCGTATACGCGATGGCATCGCGGCGGCCAGCGGTGTCCGCCCCTGCGTTCGCGCGGCGCGGCTAGGCCGGCCGGATGCCGCGCACGCCGTCCTCGATGACGAAGCGGGCCAGGGTCTCGATGGCGTCATCGGCCTCCTTGACCGTGCGCGGCGAACGCAGGCGGACCTCGGCGTCGCGTTCCAGGGTCAGCAGCGTGTAGCCGCGCCGGTCGCTTCGCCCGTAGTGCATGTGCGGGTTGCGCGCCTGCATGGCCTGGTGGTGCCCGGCCGGCCAGCCCTGCGAGGACACCGAGGTGCCGCAGACCTCGGCGGCCAGCACCGGCGAGCCGTTCCAGGGGTCGCGGCGGACGTCGCTGATCTCCCAGGCGTGGATGTCGCCGCCCAGCACCACCGGGTTGCCCAGGCCGGGCCGTTCCAGCGCGGCCATCACCTTCTCCCGGCTGGCCGGGTAGCCGTCCCAGGCGTCGGTCCAGACCTGCCGGCCAGGCGCGTCCGCGCCGTCGACCGGGCTGAAGCGGGTCTGCTGGGCGAGCAGGTTCCAGCGCGCCGTCGAGGCCGCCAGGCCGTCCAGCAGCCAGCGTTCCTGGTCGGCGCCGAGCAGGCTGCGGTGCGGGTCGGCCAGCGCCGCGCAGGCCTCTACGTCGACCGTGGTCGAACCGCCGCCCTTGAACGGATCCGGACAGGCCATGGCGTCGCGGAACTGCCGGCTGTCCAGCACGAAGAAACTGGCCAGCGCGCCCCAGTCGACGCGGCTGTGGATGGCCATCGAGCCGTCCGTGCGCGGGCGCATCCGCGCGGGCAGGGGCATGTGTTCCCAGTAGGCCTGCCAGGCGGCGGCGCGGCGCAGCAGGAAGCGCGGATCGCCGTGCTCGGACTCGGCCGCCGCCGGGTCGTTGTCGACCTCGTGGTCGTCCCAGGTCAGCAGCCAGGGCACGGCGGCATGGGCGCGCTGCAGGTCGGGATCGGTCCTGTACTGCGCGTGGCGGACCCGGTAGTCGTCGAGCGTGTAGCACTCGCCGCCCTGGTGGCGGCGCACCAGGTCGTCGCCCCAGGAGCTTTCGTAGATGTAGTCGCCCAGGAACACCACCAGGTCGGGATCGTCCTCGACCAGGCCCCGCCAGGCGTTGAAGTAGCCCTGCTCGAAGTGCTGGCACGAGCCGGTCGCGAAGCGCAGCCGCGCCGGCGCCGCGCCGGCGGCCGGTGCCGTGCGCGTGCGGCCGACCGGGCTGGCCTCGTCGCCGGCGAGGAAGCGATAGAACCAGGGCCGGTCCGGCGCCAGGCCGTCGACGTCGACGCGCACGCTGTGCGCCAGCTCGCCCACCGCCCGCACCCGCCCCTCGCGGGCGATCCGGGCGAAGCCCTCGTCGTGGGCGACCTGCCAGGCGACGGTGACCCACTCGTCGCGGGGGATGCCCCCGTCGGGCGCCAGCGGCGCCGGTGCCAGGCGCGTCCACAGCGTCATGCCGTCCGGCGTCGGGTAGCCGGAGGCCACGCCGAGGGCGAACGGGTAGCCGACGAAGCGGGTCCGCGGCGCCTGCGCGCGCACCGCGGGTGCGCCGGCGAAGCCCGCCAGGCCCAGCGCGGCGGCGGCGCGCAGCAGGTCGCGGCGGCTCAGGCGACCGTTCCTGATCAGGCGTTCCAGCGGGGACGGGCGGTCGGACATCGAGGGCTCCTGGTCGACGCCGGCTGCCCGGCTGCCGGCCCGATGATGCCGCAGGCCGGCGACCGGCGGATGACCAGGCCGGCCGCCGGCCCGGCGGATCAGTCGAAGCCGCCGCAGAACAGCCCGCAGACGCGCTCGATGCGCAGCTCGTCGAGCCGGAGCGACATGCCGCCCTGGCCGAACAGGTTCCAGTCGATGTTGTCGAACTCGCCGCCGCCGTACACGCCCTGCAGATCGAGCAGGTCGGCCGAGCCGAACAGCGTCCCGGCGCTTTGCGAGATCTCGAATTCCATGGCGCCGCCGGCGGTCAGGGCGGTCTGGAAGATGTAGACGCCGTCGGCGACCGGATTGTCGTTGACCACGTGCAGGCGCGGGCCGAACTGGTTGGGCACCAGGGTGTCGATGCCGGTGCCGACCAGCAGCTCGAAGCGCAGCGGATCGATGGCGTGGAACAGGTGCTGGCCGGCGACGGCGACCTCGCCCGGCGCCACGACGGTCATGTTCATGACTGCCGGCGCGTCGACCGGCACGCCGGCGTAGGCGGTGTTGGTCAGGCTGTTGAACTGCACGCGCCCCACCGCCTGGACGACCACCTCGGCCGGACCCTGCGGCGCGCCCAGGTCGATCAGGAACGACCTGAACGCGTTGCCGGACAGGCCCCAGCCGGCGATCATGCGGCCATCGGCGGAGACCGCGGTGGCCGTGTTCAGGCTCCAGCCCGCGGGCACCTCGATGCCGCGCTCGGCGAGCAGCTGCGCGAGCGGGCGCAGGCCGTCCTCCTGGGTCCATACCGTCGGGATGCGGTTGCCGCCGAACCCGCTGGCGCCGACGATCATGCCGCCGTCCTCGGTGACTCCGAACGCGAAGCTCGAGCCGGCCGGGCCGCCATGGGCGATGTGGCCGAGCGGCACCGCGCCGGTCGCCGCGGTCCAGCGCCAGATGTCGCGCTCCCGGCCGGGGACCGTGGTCCGGCTGCCGATCAGGATCGAGCCGTCGCTGTTGCCGCGGGACACCTCGCCGACCTGGCCGCCCGCGGTATCGAGCAGTTCCTCGATGCCGCCATCGGTCCAGCGGACGCCGCGCCGGAAGCCGGTGCTGGTGTCGTTCCAGCCCCAGATCACGCTGCCGTCGGCGCTGACGCCGTTGGCGCGGGCCGCACGCTCGGTGGTGAGCTTGGGCAATACCGTCATGCCGGTGGCGGCGGTCCAGCGGAAGGCGTGGGCGTTGCCGGCGCCGGTGCCGTCGCCGTAGGCCAGCCCGACCAGGGTGCCGGCGTCGCCGGAGATGCCGTAGGTATTGGCCAGGGTGCCGGCGTCGCCGGAGATGCCGTAGGTATTGGCCAGGGTGCCGTCCAGGCCGGTGGCGCCGGGCAGGCCGCCGAGCAGGAGCGGCTGGGCATCGGGCGCGCTCCAGATCGCCGGCTGGCGCAGGCCGGAGACCGGGTCGGGGGCGCTGCCGCCGGCCGGGAAGCCGTTGCCGGCCAGGCCGGCAAGGCTGGACGAGCCGGACAGGACGACGGCGCCGGTCTCGGCGCGCCAGACCCAGCCGCCGCCTTCCCCGGCGATCGAGCCGACCACGGTGCGGCCATCCGGACTGATCCAGGTCGCCTGGCCGCCCGGGGCGTCCAGTTCGATGAATTCGCCCGCCGCAGCGGGGCCGGAAACGGTGGCGGCCAGCAGGGTGGCCAGCAGACGATGACGCATGGGTAGTCCTCCTCGGGGTGTCGATCGGATGGGCCAGGGGGGGAACCCCGCACCGGCCTCCGGCACCCTGCCGCCGCCCCCCGGTCGGCGCTTGAGCGAACGCTGCCGGGGCGATTAGCGTTCGGTTAGCGATCGATGGCAAGGCCGCAATGCGGCGGCGGCCAAGGGAGATCTCCGGCTCGGCCTGCCAGGCAAGCGGTTGATTCCAGGGGGGCTCCGGGCCGGTGCCGGCCGGGCGACCGGCGGCAGCGGCCAGGGTCGATTTTCCGGAACGGTGGCCGGCCGGCGGCCGGCGGGCGCCGGTACCGGTGGTGGTAGCGCGCCGCACCCGTCGCGCTACCGCAGGCGTCCGGCCGGGTTGGACCGGGCACCCGGCTGGAGCGGGCGGCGGACCCCGCCGCAGGTCACCAGGGCGGCAGCGGCGGCCGGCTGCCGGCCAGCCGGCGGTACAGGTCGCGGGCCGCCCGGCGCCGGCCCGCGTCCTCGCCGGCCAGCGCCTCCTCCAGCGCAGCGACACGCCAGTCCTCGGCCAGCCAGGGGGCCAGGCGGCCGGCCACCGCGGCAGCGGCCTCGGACTCCCCCCGGGCCAGGTGCATGCCGGCCAGGGTGGCGCCCACCTCGATGCGGTCGATCGGCATGCCCTGGCCCGCGATCTCCTGCCAGAGCGGCGCCAGCAGCCGCACTGCCGCGTCCCGGTCGCCCGCCAGCCAGGCCGCCTGGCCCTGGATGAGGGTGCGCTGCCGTCGCCAGCGCGGACTGTCCTGTTGTTCCAGCAATGCGTCGATCGCGGCCAGCGCCGTGCCGGCGAGTTCGCCGTCGCCGGTCGCGCGGGCGGCGCCGGCCAGCAGGCGGGCGGCTTCCGACCGGAACTCCCGGTCCAGGCCGGGCAGGTCCAGCGCCTGGCGTGCCGAGTCGGCGGCCTGTCGCCAGTCGCCGTGGACTTCGGCCAGCAGGGCCTGGTAGATGGCGGGCGGAAAGCGGGCATCGGCGGGCGCCTCGCTCAGCGCCGCCGCATGGGCGGCGGCGGCCTCGCCGCGGCCGCGCAGCACCGCCAGGCGCAGCGCGATCGAGGCCGCCTGGCGCCTGACCACCGGGTTCTCGGTCTGGCCGGCCAGGGCCAGGGCCTCGCCGGCCAGCCGTTCGCCGGTGGCGTACTGCCCCAGGTACATGCGCGCGAACGCCATGCTGACCTGCAGCCCGACCCGCTCGTCGACGGCGCCGTAGCGCAGGACCAGCGGCTCGGCCTCCAGGTAGTGCTCGAGGCCCTCGTGCGGCTGGCCCTTCAGCATCGCCAGCAGGCCCTGGTTGATCAGCGTGCGGGCATAGGCGAGCTGGTCGCCGCTGCGCAGCAGCAGGGCGCGGGCCCGGACCAGCGGCTCGGTGGCGGCCGCCAGCTCGCCGCGGATCGTGGCGATCACGCCCAGGCCGTTCCAGGCCTCGCCGCGCTCGCCCGTGGCGCGCTCGGGCAGCCGCGCCAGGGCCGCCTCGAAGGCCTGCGCGGCCTCGTCGATCGCCGCGGTGCGCACCAGCAGGCCGCCCTGCCGGATCAGGGCCCGGCCGTGGAGCAGGCCGTCGGACGGTTCGGCGGCCAGCACGCTGTCGATCAGGTCCCGGGCCCTGTCCCATTCGCCCTGCCGGTAGCGGACCTGGGCGAGCTTGAGCTGCAGCGCCGGATCGCCGGCCAGTCCGTCCGGGCGCGCCTCCAGCAGGGCGGCGGCCTCGGCCAGCCGGCCGGAGAGCATCGCCGCCTCGGCCTCGGCCAGCAGCTGGTCGGCGGCGGTCGGCGGCGGCGTGCGGCCGCCGGCCAGGCCCAGCCCGGCGAGCAGGCGATCGGCGGCCTGCACCGCGGCCTCGATGACGCCGTCGCCCTCGGCGTCGTAGTCGACCGGCGCGGACGCGCGTTCGTGCCAGGCCAGGTGCATGCGCCAGCCAGTCCCGGTGCGGGCCAGCAGGGGCGCGACCAGGGCGCGGGCCTGGCTGGCGTCGAACAGCGCGCCGATGTCCGGGGGCTGGCCGGGCGGCGCCCACTGGTCGGCCAGCGCCACCACCAGGTCGCTGGGCGCCACCGCCAGGCCGGCCCGCCGCAGGTGTTCGGCGATCACGTCCATCGCGCCCAGCCGGATCCAGGGCGGCCCCGCGCTGCCCTCGACCAGCACCGGCAGCACCAGCAGCGGCGCCGACGGCTCAGCGTCGGGCAACGCCGTCGTGGCCGTCCCGCGGCCGGATTCGCGCCACAGGGCGAGCGCGGCCAGGACGACCACGGTGGCGACCAGGGCCAGGACCGGCCAGCGAACGGGCGGCGCGCGCCGGCCGGTGGGCGCGCGGGTCGCGGCATCGGCCTCGGCCCCGGCGTGCCGCTCGGCGGGCAGGACCGCCGGTGCCGCCGGAACGCCGCCACCGGCCGCCCCGTGTCCCGGCCCGGCCTCCGTCTCCCGGGTGTCGGCGACCCAGCGGTAACCGAAGCGCGGCACCGTGCGCACGGTCTCCTGGGCGCTGGCATCGTCGCCGAGCGCACGGCGGATCCGCAGGATGGTCTGGGCGACCATCGCGTCGCTGACCTCGGTGCGGCCCCAGACCGCGGCGATCAGCTCGTCGCGCCCGACCGCGCGATCGCGGTGCTCGACGAGATAGACCAGGCAGTCGAAGGCGCGCGGCGGCAGGGACAGCCGTTGCGGCCCCTGCCACAGCTCGCGGGCCGCCGGCAGCAGGCGGAAATCGCCGAAGCGGAACCCGGTCATCGACTTCACCCAGGCCGACGGTGCGCGTGCCCGCACAGCATAGCGCCGCCGCGCCGGGTCGCGCCGCTCAGGCCCGCATCAGGGTCGACTTGCCGAACAGGCTCTCGACCAGGTCGACCGCCAGCAGCGCGGTCTGGTTGCGTTCGTCGAACGCCGGGTTGAGCTCGAAGATGTCCAGCGAGGCCAGCCGGCCGGTGTCGGCGATCATCTCCATGACCAGCTGCGCCTCGCGGTAGTTGGGGCCGCCGCGCACGGTGGTGCCGACGCCGGGCGCGATCGAGGGGTCCAGGAAGTCGACGTCGAAGCTGACGTGCAGGTGGGTGTCGGCATCGAGGCCGTCCAGCGCCTCCTCCATCACCCGCTTCATGCCGACCTCGTCGATGTAGCGCATGTCGTAGATGTCCAGGCCGACCTCCTGGACCAGGCGCTTCTCGCCGGGATCGACCGAGCGGATGCCGATCTGGCGGACCTGGGCCGGCTCCAGCGCCGGTACCCGGTGGCCGAGCTGTACCAGCGGCGCCGGCCCATGGCCGCACAGGCAGGCCACCGGCATGCCGTGCACGTTGCCCGAAGGCGTGATCTGGCTGGTGTTGAAGTCGGCATGGGCGTCCAGCCACAGCACCCGCAGCTTGCGGCCGGTGGCCCGGCAATGGTCGGCGACCGCGGTGATCGAACCGATCGCCAGGCAGTGGTCGCCGCCGAGCACGACCGGCATGCGCAGCAGCTCCAGCTCCTGCCGCACCGCCGTCATCAGCGCCTGGTTCCAGGCCACCACCTCGGCGAGGTGGCGGTAGCCCTCCACCGGCCCCTGCCAGGGATTGCCCGGCCCGGCCAGGTTGCCGCGATCCTCGACCTCCAGGCCGCGCCGGCGCAGCGCCTCGGCCAGGCCGGCGACGCGCAGCGCCTCCGGCCCCATCGAGGCACCGCGGTGGCCGGCACCGACGTCGGTGGGCACGCCGATCAGGGACAGCGGCAGGGCAGGGGTCATGGTCGGGCTCCGGTGCGGGGACCCGTTCATTGTACGGGCCGCCCTCCGGCGGTCCGTGGCTGGCGTTCAGCCCGGGAGCGCGTCCCCGGCGGTCCGGCGCAGGCGCTCGATCAGCTCCAGGAAGGCCTGCGACATGCGCAGCGGCGGTTTCGCGCCGGGCCGCGGTCCGCTGCTGCCCCATGCCGACAGCCACTGCTCGAGCAGCCGGGCCTGGGCGCCGATCTCCGCGTAGCCGTAGCTGCCCGCCGAGCCCGCCAGCTTGTGCAGGAGCTGGCGCAGCGCCGGCACGCGGTCGCGCGCCGGGGAGCTGGTCGGCAGCGGCCACAGGGACTCCAGCTCGGCGGCCTTGTCGGCCAGGCTGGCGCGGTAGCGTTCGTGGAGCTGGTCGATCGCCTCGGTCATGGTGTTCGGGTCCGGCTGCCTGGCTGGCCTGGCGATTGTGCCGCATCCGGCCCTGGCCGACGAATCCGGGTTGCCGGCGCCGGCGGCGCTGGCGATCATGGCCCTCCGCCCCGGAGTTCCCCGCATGCGCCCGTCATCGATCCTGCTTTCGCTCCTGCTGGCACTGGCGGCCAATGCCGTCGCGCAGGACGAGGACGCCTCCGGCGCCGATCCGGACGTGGCCCGGACGGACGACGACGAGGCGGCCGGTACCGGCGATGCGGTGCCGGACGCGCTCGCCGCGCTGCTCGCGGCCGAGGCCGCGTTCGGCGCCGACGTCGCCAGCCGGGGCGTGCGCGACGGTTTCCTGCGCCACCTGGCCGACGAGGCGATCGTGTTCCGGCCCTTGCCGACGCCGGCGCGCGCCTGGTTCGCGGCCCAGGCGGAGCCGGACTTCCTGCTGCAGTGGACACCGTGGTTCGCGGAGGTCGCCGGTGCCGGCGACTTCGGCTACAGCCTGGGCCAGTGGACCTCGAACCCGCTCGATGGCGAATCCCGGCCGGCCGGCCACGGCCACTACCTGACGGTCTGGATCCGCCTGCCCGACGGCCAGTGGAAGGTGCTCGCCGACCACGGCATCGGCGGCGTGGCACAGCCGGCCGGCGAGCCCGCCACGGTGGTGGTCCAGGGTGCGGACCGCTCGGCGCCGGCGCAGGGCAGCTGGCTGATGAACACCCGCTGGGTCGCCCTGCAGGAAGCGTCCCTGCGCCTGGCGGGCAGCCAGGCCCAGGAGCAGCCGGTGTCGGCGTCCTGGCTTGCCACGGATCTCCTGGTGCTGCGGCCCGGGCGCGGCCCGGTCAGCGGCCACGAGGCGACCCGCCTGGTGGTCACCGACCGTCACGGCGGCAGCGTGCCGGTGACCACGCTGATGGCGGCCAGCGGCGATCTCGGGATCAGTCTCGGCGGCGAGGAGGGGGTCGGTGCCTGGCTGAGGGTGTGGCGGCACGTCGACGACCGCGGCTGGTTGCTGGCCGTCGACGTCGCGACACCGGTGCCGCCGGCGGCACCGTGATCGCCGGCCCGCGGCCGTCGCGGCGGCGTGACCGGCGCCAGGGCGCGCGCCGGCGCAGCTGGCCGCGCCGGTTGCTGCGCCTGCTGGCCTGGCTGCTGCTCGGATGGCTGGTGCTGACCGCCAGCGTGGTGCTGCTGCTGCGCTTCGTCGACCCGCCGCTGTCGAGCTTCATGCTGCAGCGGGTGCTGGAGGCGCGCTGGCGCGGCGAGGCCGGCTTCGCGCTGGCCCACCGCAACGTGCCGCTGGAGCGCGTCGCCCCGGCGCTCCGCCTGGCCGTGGTCGCCTCCGAGGACCAGAAGTTTCCCGAGCACCGCGGCTTCGACCTCGCCGCCCTGCGCGTGGTGGCGGCCGAACACCTGGCCGGCCAGGGTCGCCGCGGCGCCAGCACGATCAGCCAGCAGACCGCCAAGAACCTGTTCCTGTGGCCTGGCAGGAGCTGGCTGCGCAAGGGCCTGGAGGCCTGGTTCACCGTGCTCATCGAGGCGACCTGGCCGAAGAAGCGGATCCTCGAGGTCTACCTCAACGTCGCCCAGTTCGGCCCCGACCTGTTCGGCGCCGAGGCCGCCGCCCAGGCCTTCTTCGGCAAGCCGGCCTCGGCCCTGACGCCGGCCGAGGCGGCGCGCATGGCCGCGGTGCTGCCGGCGCCCAACCGCAGGCGCGTCGAGCCGCCCAGCCCGGTGGTCGCCAGCCGCGCCGCCTGGATCGAGGCGCAGATGCGAACGCTCGGCCCGGGCCACCTCAGCGGCATCGGGGCGGACCGGGTCGCGCCCTGACCCTGATCGATGGTCGCGCGGATCCGCCCGCGCCAGCCGTGCGGGTGCGACGCCGCGCGGGGTCGGGGCGATCGCGCCGGGTTGCCGCCGGGCGCGGCGCGGTCAGACCGCGGCCGCCTCGCGCGCCGCCCGGGCCTTGCGTTCGCTGTAGCGGTCGGTCAGGTAGTCGCTGCGGTCGCGCAGCAGCAGGGTGAACTTGACCAGTTCCTCCATCACGTCGACGACCCGCTCGTAATAGGGCGAGGGCCGCATGCGGCCGGCCTCGTCGAACTCCTGCCAGGCCTTGGCCACCGAGGACTGGTTGGGGATGGTGAACATGCGCATCCAGCGGCCCAGCACGCGCATCGCGTTCACCGAATTGAACGACTGCGAGCCGCCGCTGACCTGCATCAGGGCCAGGGTGCGTCCCTGGGTCGGCCGCACCGCGCCCTCGGCCAGCGGCAGCCAGTCGATCTGCGCCTTGAGCACGGCGGTCAGGGTGCCGTGGCGCTCAGGACTGCACCAGACCTGGCCTTCCGACCACAGCGACAGCGCCCGCAGCTCGGCCACCTTCGGGTGGTCGGCCGGCACGCTGTCCGGCATCGGCAGGCCGTGCGGGTCGAAGATGCGGGTCTGCGCGCCCAGGCGGCGCAGGATCCGAGCCGCCTCCTCGGTCAGCAACCGGCTGTACGAGCGTTCGCGCAGCGACCCGTACAGCAGCAGGATGCGCGGCGGCTGGTCGTTGCGCCGCGCCGGCTCCAGCGCGCCGAGGTCGATGTCGGGCAGCTGGCCGGTGGCCAGCGCCGGCAGGTCGTGGTCGTCGATGCGGTCCATGCGGTCCTCGGGGCGGGTGTGCTGGCTGGATGGACGCGTCACGGCCGTTCCGGCGCCGGCTGTCCGCCGCCGCCCGGCTGCGGATGCGGCGCCGGGGCGGCGCCGGTCGCCGGCCACCAGCGCCGCCGCAGCCACAGCGCGACGCCGACCAGGGCGATCAGCACCGGCACCTCGACCAGCGGGCCGATCACGGTCGCGAAGGCGATCGGCGAGGCCAGTCCGAAGGCGGCGATGGCGACCGCTATCGCCAGCTCGAAGTTGTTGCTGGCGGCGGTGAACGACAGCGCGGTGCTGCGCGGGTAGTCGGTGCCGAGCCGCCGCGACAGCCAGAAGCTGACCAGGAACATCAGCACGAAGTACAGCGCCAGCGGCACGGCGATGCGCAACGCGTCCAGCGGCAGCGCCAGCACGCTGGCGCCCTTCAGCGCGAACATCGCGGCGATGGTGAACAGCAGCGCCAGCAGGGTGACCGGCGCGCTGCGCGCGATGAACACCTCGCGGTACCAGCGCTCGCCCTTGCGCGGCAGCAGCCAGCGCCGGGTCAGGAAGCCGGCCGCGAACGGGATGCCCAGGTAGATCGCCACCGCCTGCACGAGGGTGGCGAACGGCACCTCGACGGCGAATCCGGCCAGGCCGAGCCAGCCGGGCAGCACGACCATGAACAGCCAGGCGTAGAAGGGGAAGAACAGGAGCTGGAACACGCTGTTGAAGGCGACCAGCCCGGCGACGTAGTCGTTGTCGCCGCCGGCCAGCTGGTTCCAGACGATCACCATGGCGATGCAGCGCGCCAGTCCGATCAGGATCACGCCGGCCATGTACTCGGGTGTGTCGTGCAGGAACAGCACGGCCAGCGCGAACATCAGCACCGGGCCGATCAGCCAGTTCTGCACCAGCGACAGCAGCAGCACGCGGCGGTCGGAGAACACCCGGGGCAGGGCCTCGTAGCGCACCCGCGCCAGTGGCGGGTACATCATCAGCACCAGGCCGATGGCGATCGGCAGGCTGGTGCCGCCGACATTGAGCCGGTCCAGGGCGGCCGGCACGCCGGGCCAGAGCGATCCCACGGCAGTTCCCAGGGCCATGGCCGCGAAGATCCAGGCGGTCAGCCAGCGGTCGAGGAAGCCCAGGCGGGGCGCCGGGCGCGGGCCGGTGGTGGTGGCGTCCATGCGCAGGATCCGGTCAGAGTCGGCGCAGCAGGTCGTCGACGCGGCGGCCGATCTCGTCGCGAACGAGCCGGTAGCCGTCCTCGCCCAGGTCGCGCGGGTCGGGCAGCGCCCAGTCCTCGCGGATCCGCGCCGGTATCCACGGGCAGCGGTCGCCGCAGCCCATGGTGACCACGGCATCGAAGTCGGCGTCGCGGAATTCCTCCAGCGACTTGCTGCGCTGGCCGGCCAGGTCGATGCCCAGTTCGGCCATGTGCGCGATGGCCTTCGGATTGACCTGGCCGGAGGGCGCGGAGCCGGCGCTGTCGGCGCGCACCGTGTCGCCGCCACGGTGGCGGGCGAAGGCCTCGGCCATCTGGCTGCGGTTGGAATTCTCTACGCAGACGAACAGCACGCGTTTCATGGCTGGACGATCTCGGTGGCAGGAGTCGGGCAGGGCGCCGGCTGGCCGCAGTCGGCGCCGGCGCAGCAGTTCTCGGTGAGGTAGGCGAGCAGGGCGTTCATGCGCCCGAACCCGGCCAGGCAGGTGATGCTGCGGCCTTCGCGGCGATCCACCACCAGGCCGGCCGAGCGCAGCACGTTGAGGTGGTTGCTCAGGGTCGCCGGGGGCAGGCCCAGGCGTTCGCGCAGCTCGCCCACCTGCAGCCCCCCCGGCCCGGCCTGGACCAGCAGCCGGAAGATCGCCAGCCGGGACGGTTGGCCCAGGGCGCTGAGCAGGTCGAGGGCAGTGCTTGATTCCATGGTTCCGGAAGTATGGAAGTAATGGGGGGGTTGTGCAAGGGAGCAGGGAGCGGGGAGCGGGGAACGGGGAACGGGGAACGGGGAACGGGGAGCAGGGAACGGGGAGCAGGGAACGGGGAGCAGGGAACGGGGAGCAGGGAACGGGGAACTGGGAGCGGGGAGCGGGGAGCGGGGACCCGGGAGCGGGGACCCGGGAGCGGGAAGCAGGGTTCGGAGCGGGATTTGCTCCCCTCTCCCGCGGCGCGGGAGAGGGGCTGGGGGAGAGGGCAGTCCGGGCGGAGCCGGTCGCCAGTGCATTCGATGCGCAGGCCGATGACCCGGCTGCGGGAGCGGCGGCGGATCGTCGCGCGCCCGCAGCGTCGCCGCGCGCGGCCGCACATGCATTACGGGCTACCATCCGCGGCCATGGAGAATCGACAGACGCTGGCGGTGGTGGTGCCCGCCTTCAACGAAGGCGAGGGCCTGGCCGCCTTCCATGCCCGCCTGGCGGCGGTTCTGGACGGGCTGGACCTGGACAGCACCGTGGTCTACGTCGACGACGGCTCCCGCGACGACACCTGGCAGGTGATGGGATCGCTGGCCGCGCACGATCCGCGCGTGGTGCGCGCCAGGCTGTCGCGGAACTTCGGCAAGGAACTGGCCCTGACCGCCGGCCTGGACCTGGCCGACGCCGACGCCGTGGTGGTGATCGATGCCGACCTGCAGGACCCGCCCGAGCTGATTCCCGATTTCGTGGCCCGCTGGCGCGAAGGCTTCGACGTGGTCTACGGCACCCGCGCCGAGCGCCAGGGCGAAACCTGGCTGAAGCGCCTCACCGCCGCGACCTTCTACCGCCTGATCGGCCGCATCAGCGCCACCCCGATTCCGGCCGACACCGGCGATTTCCGCCTGCTCTCGCGGCGCGCCCACCAGGCGCTGCAAGGCCTGCGCGAGCGGCACCGCTTCATGAAGGGCCTGTTCGCCTGGGTCGGCTACCGGCAGACCGCCCTGGTCTACCAGCGCGATCCCCGCCATGCCGGCACCAGCAAGTTCAACTACCTCAAGCTATGGAACTTCGCGGTCGAGGGGATCACCTCGTTCTCCGCGGTGCCCTTGCGGCTGGCGACCTGGATCGGCGTCGCCACCGCCCTGGTCGCCTTCGTGTTCGGCGTGTGGGTGGTGATCAAGGCCGCCCTGTACGGCGACCCGGTGCGCGGCTACCCCTCGCTGATGGCCGTGGTCCTGTTCCTGGGCGGCGTGCAGCTGCTCGCCCTGGGCATCATCGGCGAATACCTGGGCCGCCTGTTCATGGAGTCCAAGCAGCGGCCCCTGTACCTGCTTGACGCCGTCGAGCCGGCCCACCACGATCAGGACCGGCCCGGACCGCAACCGACGCCCGGCCCGGCACCGCGCCGGGACGAGGCGCCGCTGCGGCGCACGGACTGAGCGGCCCCGTCGCCCCCGCCCATACTCCGGCGGTGGCGCGGCGGCCGCTCACGACGCGCCGGCCACCCTCGCGATACTGCCCGCCACGGCGGCGGGCGGACCGCGCATCTTCCTGGGAGGGAATCGAGCATGCGTAGCAACCTGACCGCCGGCGCGCTGGCCGTGCTGACCGTGGCCGGCCTGGCCTGGGCGGCGACCACGGCGCCCGCCAAGCGCGCCAACCTCAAGCCGCTGGGCGGCGACTACTGGGCGATCCGGGTCTCCTACCCGACCTTCCACTTCAGTCCGAGCTGGTACCAGGACGCCGAGCGCGAGGATGCGCTGGTCAGCGCCGGCGTGCCGGCCGGCGCGAAGACCTACCGCCGCAGCAGCGATTCGCCGCTGGCGCTGGATCCGGAGAGCTGGACCTTCCTGGGCCCGGAGCCGCAGGTGTTCAGCAACTACGGCCAGGTCTCCGGCCGCACCAACGTGATCGTGGTCGACCCGACCGGCCCGGACGGCGACGGCCACCACACCGCCTTCGCCGCCGCCGACGGCGGTGGCGTGTGGAAGACCACCGACTGCTGCGACGCCGACACCACCTGGCGCAACGTCACCGACCAGCCCGACATCAAGTCGATCGCCATCGGCGACCTGTACATCGATCCCAACGACGCCAACGTGATCTACGCCGGCACCGGCGACCTGCGCTACGGCTCGTTCTCGTTCGGCACCGCCGGCCTTCTGAAGAGCACCGACAAGGGCGAGACCTGGCAGGTGCTGGGCGAGGACGTGTTCACGCCGTTCTACCCGCCCTCGGCCAGCCTGGGCTTCCCGCAGTACCAGGCGATCGGCAAGGTGGTCACCGATCCGGACGATTCCGACACCGTGGTGGTCGGCACCAAGACCGGCCTGTACTTCTCCTACGACGGCGGCGAGAACTGGGAGGGGCCCTGCCTGACCAACCCGCACACCAGCCAGCGCCAGGACATCACCGGCCTGCGCGTGGTCGACAACGCCAGCGGCCCGAGCACGCTGTACGCGGCGGTCGGCACCCGCGGCAATCCGACGCCGGTGCAGCCGGACCTGGCCAACCTGGGCGCCAACGGCGTGTACCGCACCGCCATGCCGACCAGCGGCTGCCCCTCGGTGGCGTCCTGGAGCCTGCTCAACACCGGCTGGCCGGCCGGCACCGGCAACGGTGACCCCACCGGCAAGGTGCTGGGCCGCCTGGAGCTGGCGGTCGCGCCCAGCAACCCGTCCGTGCTGTACGCGATGGCCGCCCACGCCACCGCCAACAACGTGCTGGGCGTGTGGCGCAGCAACGACGGCGGCGACACCTGGACGCAGACCGCCGCCACCGCCGGCGTGCAGTCGGGCAGCTGCAGCAGCGCCGCCGGCGGCGGCCAGCAGATGTGGTACGACGCCAACCTGACCGTCGACCCCAACGATCCCAACACCGTGCTGCTCAGCGGCGTCGACCTGTACCGCTCGACCAATGGCGGCACCACCTTCCAGAACATCACCTGCGGCTACGGCAACGGCAACGCCCACGTCGACCACCACTCCACCGCCTACCTGCCGACCGGCAGCGGCGGCTTCGACAGCGACAAGGTGCTGGTCGGCACCGACGGCGGCGTCTACTACACCGCCAACGTGCGCTTCGGCACCGGCGGCACCTCGACCGCCAACCGTCCCACCTACCTGTCGCTGAACCGCACCATCGGTTCGATCGAGTTCTATTCCGGCGACATCACCGGCAACTTCGCCAATGCCAGCTCGCCGGGCGCCGCCGGCGGCGCCCAGGACAACGGCAGCGCCACCATCCGCTGGAACAACACCGACCCGGGCCCGGGCACCTGGACCGTTCGCCTGGGCGGCGACGGCATCTACAGCCGCATCGAGCCGGTCAACGAGCAGCGCTGGTACGCCTCCAGCCAGAACGGCAACCTGCGGGTCTCCACCACCGGTCACGCCGGTGCCACCCAGGCCGCCTCCGGCGCCTGGACCGGCGAGACCCGCAGCTTCGTGATGCCCGTCGAGATCTACCGCTACGGCGAGCTGAACGCGCCCGGCAGCGGCTGCACCAGCGCGGTCGGCTGCACCTTCATGCTGGCCGGCGGCATCCGCGTCTGGGAGACCGTGCAGGGCGCCATCCCGGCCAGCTCCTGGTACGCCAACAGCCCCAACCTGACCAAGGGCACCCTGGGCAACCGCTCCTTCATCAACCAGCTCGCCTACGCGGTGGCCTCGCCGAAGGTGGCGATCGCCGGCACCAACGACGGCAACGTCTGGATCGGCCACGGCATGAACGCCGGCACCGCCAACAGCGCCACCTGGGTCAACGTCACCGCCAACAACGCCGTGCTGCCGAACCGGCCGGTGATGGACGTCGTGGTCGACGTGCTCGACGCCGCCAACCCCGGCGCCGACATCGTCGGCTACGCGGCGCTCGGCGGCTTCGCGCAGAACACGCCCGGCCAGCCCGGCAACGTCTACCAGGTGATCTGCGAGAACAACTGCAGCACCTTCGTGTGGCGCAACGTCAGCGGCAACCTGCCGAACATCCCGACCAACGCCATCGCCATCAACCCCAACGTGCCCGGCCAGGTGTTCGCCGGCACCGACTGGGGCCTGTACTACACGAACGACGCGTTCGCGCCCGAGCCGGTCTGGCACCGCTTCGAGAACGGCCTGCCGCGCGTGATGATCTGGGACATGGCGGTCGACCGCGGCTTCACCACCCTGGCCGTGTTCACCCGCGGCCGCGGCGCCTGGGCCTGGCCGCTGCCGACCAGCGCGATCGGCAACGACACGATCTTCGCGCACGATTTCGAGTTGCAGTAGGGACGGCAGGGAGCAGGGAGCAGGGAGCAGGGAGCAGGGAGCAGGGAGCAGGGAGCAGGGCGTGCTCTGCTCCCCTCTCCCGCGGCGCGGGAGCGGGGCCGGGGGAGAGGGAGGCTCCTGCAGCGCCGCGGCCTGCAAACCAGGGCGCGCTGGCTGCGCCGGTCCGCCGGCTCCCGGGCGCTCGCGGGGCTGGCAAGCGGTTCGGCGATCAAGGAGGGGCACCTTCCCTGCGCGGGCCTGGTCGTGCCACTCGGCCTGACGGGCAAGGTCGGCTGCATGCGGGGCACGCGAGGGTGCGGAGGCCCCGGTCGGCCTGACGGGCCAGCGGCACCGACGGCGCCAACCGCGCTAGACTCCCGCCATCCGGCAAGGAGGGCGAGGCGATGAACAACGCCAGGCATCTGCTCCAGGGCAAGGACGGCGCGATCCACGCGGTCGCACCCGGCGACTCGGTGCTGGAGGCGATCCGCCGCATGGCCGAGCACCACATCGGCGCCCTGCTCGTGATGGAGGGCGAGTCGCTGGTCGGCATCGTGTCCGAGCGCGACTACGCCCGCAAGGTCATCCTCAGGGACCGTTCCTCGCGCGAAACCCCGGTCGCCGACATCATGTCGGCGCCGGTCATCACCGTGGCCCCCGACGCCACGCTGGACGAGTGCATGCGCACGGTGACCGACCGCCGCGTCCGCCACCTGCCGGTGGTCGAGGGCGGCCGCGTGCTGGGCGTGCTGTCGATCGGCGATCTGGTCAAGGCCGTGATCGACGCCCAGGCGCGCGAGATCGAGCAGCTGCAGAGCTACATCTCGACCTGAGCGGTTTCGCCGGTGCGCCGTCGGCCGCAAGCCCGCAGCCGCGGGCGCAGCGATCCCTCATTGCAGCTCGAAGCCATCCCGGAACAGCACATCCCCTGGCGGCGACCAGTAGGCGATCTGGTGCGCGACCTGGCCACCGGCGACGATCAGCGGGCCCACGGCGATCACGGTGTCCTCCCGCACCAGAAGGCGGTTGACGCCCCCGCAGTTGCGGCGCAGGCCGATGCCCTGCGGGCCGGCCATCTGCCGCCAGCCCCCGGTCGGGTGGTAGCGGGCCACGCAGTGCAGGTCGAGATCGCCGATCCGTTCGAAGCCGCCGCCCAGCACCAGCCCGTCGCCGCTGACCGCCATGTCGCCCACATGCCAGTCCAACTCCTGGCCGGCGCCGTCGGTCACCGGGTGCCAGGCGGCGCCGTCCCAGCGCGCCAGGGAGCGCGGGCTGGCTCCGCCCGGCGGCGCGCCGAAGCTGCCGCCGGCGTATAGGGCGCCGTCCAGGCTGGCCAGGGCGCGCACCGCGCCGCTGGACAGCCCGGTGCCGAGCGGACGCCAGCCCTCGGTGGGATTCCACCGCGCCACGCGCGGCGCCGGCGTGCCGTTGCCGAGCTGGGTGAAGCCGCCGCCGGCGATCAGTTCGCCGTCATGGGTGTGCAGGGTCGTCACGATGCCATTGCCCAGCCCGCCATCGACGGCCTGCCAGGCGCTGCCGGTCCAGCGCGCGATGCGCGCCATGGGGGCGCCGCCGAAACCGCCGGCCGCGGTGAACCAGCCCGCCGCGTAGAGCTGGCCCTGGTACACATGCAGGGCCTCGACGGTCCCGCCCAGGCCGTTGGCCATCGGCTGCCAGGCGCTGCCGTCCCAGCGCGCGACGCGGTTGACGGTGCGGCCCGGCGGTGCGTCGGGGTCGGGCGCAAAGGTGAAACTGCCGCCCGCGATCAACTGGCCTTCGAACTCGACCACGGCATGGACCTCGCCGTTCGAGAAGCCGGCACCGAGGCCCAGCCACTGCGTGCCGTCCCAGGCCGCGATCCGCGCGCTGGACGCCGAACCCGCCTCCGTGAAGCCGCCCCCGACCAGCAGGTGGCCCGCGTACCACGACACGGTCTGCGGCCGCCCGCCCATCAGGCCGTTGACCGGCGCGTCCGAGACCCGCGCGAAGCCGGCACCGGTCCAGCGTGCGATGCCGGGGCTCAGCACGCCACCGGCCTGGCTGAACAGGCCGCCCAGATGGATCTCGTCGTCGAAGCTGGCCAGGCTCAGGACGTTGTCCGGCCCGGCGCCGGCGCCGTCCGGACCCGAGAGGGCAAGCCACTGGCCGCCATCCCAGGCGATCACCCGCGGCGAGTCGACCGTGCCCGAGCCGGGAAACGAGCCACCCACGTAGAGCAGCCCATTCTGCGCCTGCAGGGCGTGCACCTGGTGGGTGACGCCGCCCACGCCGATGCCCAGCGCGCTCCAGGCCGCGCCGTCCCAGCGCGCCACGTTGCGCGCCGGCAGGCCGCCCGCGCTGGCGAAACGCCCGCCCACGAACAGGCCTGCCGGGGTGGGATGCAGGGCGTTGACCGCAGTGCCGAATCCGGGGTCCTGGGCGACGCCCTGGCCCGAGGGGCCGGCCAGGGCCTGCCATGCGCTGCCGTTCCAGCGCGCGACGTGGTTGATGGCCGGTGAGGCCGAGACGATGGAGCCGCCGGCGACCAGTTCGCCCTGGTGGACGGCAAGCGCGTTGACGGTGGCACTGGACTGGAACGGGTTGGCGAGCACCTGCCAGTCGTTGCCGGTCCAGCGGGCCAGGCCGTTCACGGGCACCCCGCCGGCCTGGCTGAACTGGCCGCCGACGATCAGCTCGTCCTTGAAGACCGCCAGGGCCCGGACCGAGCCGCCGACACCGGCCCCCTGGCTGCCGGCCAGCGCATGCCAGGCCTGGCCGTCGTAGCGCAGGATGCCGCCCGGCGACTGCCCGTCCGGCGCCGGGAAGCTGCCGCCGACGATGAGCTCGCCCTGGAACGGGGCCATCGACCACACCGCGAAGTCGAAGACCAGATCGGGATCGCCGGGCAGCGGCACGCGCTCCCAGGCGCTGCCGTCCCAGCGCGCGATGCCCGGGCTGTAGACATCGTCCATGGTGACGAAGTTGCCCGCGGCATACAGCGCGGGGCCGCGGCCGTCGTCCCAGACCGCCTGGGCCCAGACGCCCGGGACGAAGTTGATGGCCGAGGCGCCGCTGGCGCCGGCGCCGGTGAACGGGCTGTGCCAGCCGCCCGCGGCGCTCCGCGCGTGGCCCAGGTCGCCGCCGTGCCCCTGCCCGGCCAGCAGGGCGAAGAGCAGGCAGGCCAGCATGGCAAAAACATGGCGCCGCGGCCCGGCGCGGCGAATGACGAAGGCGTGCATGGTCAGGCGCTCTCCCGTGGCGCCGCCCGGACGAGGGGCGGCTTGCGGAGTGAAGGCGCAGGCGGGCGGAGAATCGGCTCACCGTCATCCGACGATGGCGACACGCGGGGGTGGCGGTGCGCTGCCCGTCCTGCGGGCCGGGCGTCGCCGTTGGCGGGGATCGGCGAGCGCACTCGCCGCGACCAGCGCCTGCATCGACGCGCACTCCCGAGCGACCGCGCGGACGCATGCCGGGGCAGTCCGCAGGCTGTTGGGAAACGGCTTGCCGCTGCGGTCATGGATGACCGCTCGGCGGAGCAGCTGTTCAAGCAGTTGATCCGACGGGAGCGGGTCCGGACCTGCGCCGGCCGGGCGACTCGAAGCACGACCAGGACTCTCGTTCTTCAACGAGCTGCGGGCCAGGCGATGCGGATCCGGACGCGCACCGCCACCGGCCCTGATAGCAATCCCGCCATTTCCCCGCTTGTCAGGCTGGCGGCGGTGTCCCCTGGCGACGCGGCCTGTGACAGCGAACCTGGAGGTCCACCATGACACGCATCCGCACTCTTGCATCCGCCCTCGTCCTGGGCGCCGGCCTGGGCGCCGGCGCCGCGGCCCTGGCAGAACCCCGCGGGCTGACGCTGGACGTCAACAGCCTGGGCGACGACACCACGCCCGGCGACGGCCTGGTCACCCTGCGCGAGGCGATCGTCGCCGCCCAGACCGGCGGCACCACCGATCTCGGCCAGACCGGCGGCGGCCTGGCCGTGCCGACGCGCCTGGACCTTCGCAGCCTCAGCGGCGCCATCGTGCTCGAGGACACGCTGCCGGCCATCGAGGGTCTGATCCGGATCGACGGCCCGGAGGACGGCAGCCTGCGCATCGACGGCGACGGCCCGAACGGCCGCAAGCGCATCCTGGTGGTCGCCGGCGGTTTCCTGGACCTGATCAACATGGAGCTGCGCAACGGCCTGGCGCGCGGCGGCGCCGGCGGCACCTGCCAGCAGCGCTCCGGCTGCGGCGGCGGCGGTGCCGGCCTGGGCGGCAGCATCCTGCTCGACCACGGCTTCCTGAGCCTGGCCTTCGTCCTGATCAGCGACTCGGTGGCGGAGGGCGGTGCCGGCGGCTCGCGCTCCCTGCCGGCCGGCGACGATGGCGGCGGCGGTGGCGGCGGCCTCGACCTGGCCGGGGGCGCACCCGGCTTCCTGACCGGCGGCTCTGGCGCCGATGGCTGGCCGCTGCCCGGCCTGGGCGGGGCGGCCGGCACCACCAGTTCCCCGGCAGGCGCCGGCGGCGACGGCGCCGGTGGCGGTGGCGGCGCCCAGGCCCTGTCGCCCAATCTCGCTTTCACCCTCGGCGCCGCCGGCGGCTTCGGCGGTGGCGGTGGCGGCGGCGGTCGCCTTGGCGGCACTGGCGGCGACACGCCGTTGGGTGGCCCTGGCGGCTTCGGCGGTGGCGGTGGCGGCCGCGGCTGCAAGGGCCTGGCCGACGACGGCCCCGGCGGGCCGGGCGGCGAGTTCGCCGGCGACGGCGGCAGCAGCTCGGGCAACGGCAACGTCGGCGGCGGGGGCGGCGGCGGTGCCGGCCTGGGCGGCGCCATCTTCGCGCGCAGCGGCTTCGTCGAGCTGATGGACGTGCGCTTCAGCAACAACCGGGCCCTGCGCGGCGCCGCCGGCAGCCAGTTCGGTGCCAATGCCGGGGGCGCCGGCCAGGGCAAGGGCGGCGCGCTGTTCCTGATGCCCGGCGTCGAAGCCGTGGCGATGGGCGTGACCTTCGAGGACAACGCCGCCGACGACGCCACCGGCACCGGCTTCACGCCGGGCAGCCCGTCCGACACCAACGATGTGTACGGCGTGCTCGAGGTGGAGGACGAGATCTTCCGCTACGGGTTCGAATGACAGGCGTTCCCGGGGACGGAGGCTCGCCTTGCCGGCGCGTCCGTTCCCGCGGCCGCCGGGTCACTCGACGGCCAGCATCCCGGCCAGGGCCTCGCCCAGGTGCGCGCGCAGGTGGCCGCGGAAGCGTTCGCCGGACGCATAGCCGCCGTCGGCCGCGAAGAATGCGTCGATGGCCGCCTGCCAGCCGCCGTCCAGCGGCAGGATGACGCCGAAGGTCTCCGCGCCCTCGTCGGCGACCGCGTGGCGGCGCAGCGGCAGGCCGGCGTCGACGGCGCGCCAGTAGTTGTAGGCGTCCATGTAGCCGAAACGGCCGCCTTCGGCGATGCGCCGGACCAGGTCCTCGTTGCTGTCGACGCCTTCGCGGCGCAGCCCCGGCAGCCAGGCCGTGACCAGGGCCTGGATGCGCTGCGCATGCAGGGTGCCGGTGAACTCCAGCGCCGTCAGCCCCGCGAAGGCGTCGGCGATTTCGTCCATCGCCCCGAGTTCGGCGATGTCGCGGTGGCTGACCAGCACCGCGATGTTGCGCAGGTAGGGCGGCGAGAACGCCAGCTCGCCCCGGCGCGCCTGCGTGACCGTCACGTTGCCCACCCCGAACACGCCGCCGCGCCCGTCGCGGACCTGCGCGTAGAACGCCCGCCAGTCCGGCTGCGCCAGCCAGCACGGCGCGACCTCCAGGCCGTGCTGCGCGCCCAGGAACGCCGCGAAATCGCGCAGCAGCTCGATGGTGACACCGGTCAGCCGCCCGTCCTGCCGGTAGGCGAAACCCGGCGCCGGCACATAGACGAACACCGGCGCCGCCCGGCCGCTGGCGAGCGCCTCCTCGAACGCCGGTCCGGCAAGCGCGGGGGCGTCGATCGGCGGGCAGTCCGCGTCGTCCCGGGCGGTCCCGGCGGCATGGGCGTCGCCGGCCAGGCAGGCGGCCACGGACAGGGCGAGAACCATCAGTCGGCAGCAAACGGGATTCATGCGCTGGCAGGTGCGGGTGGAGGGGTACGGCGCTCAGGGTACCGTTTCGCCATCAGCGCGTTTCGGGGCGGCACCTTCAGGGCAGGCGGCCGATGCGGCTGGGAGCGGCGCGGGCAGGGAACGGCGCTGGATCGACCGAGGTCGTTCATGGGTTGCTCCCAGGAGGTGCCGCCCGCAGGCGACCGGGCCACGGACCCTGCCTGCGCCAGCGTTCGCGCCACCGCTTGCCTGGCAGGACAAGCGGTGCAAGGATTCCACCAGGCCACATCTCCGGTTGGCAAAGACGGACGGGTTAGGCGGATAGGGGGCACGGCCGGGATGAGGCAAGGTGCTGAAAAGAAGGGCGATTCCAGTGCCGGCTTGCCGCCGCGGCCGCCATACGCGGCCCGGATTACACGGCAACGTGCCGTCGAATAGTAGTTAGGACTCATGAAGCCAAACTTTTCTCCGTCTGATGTGTGGCTACTAATGACTATTTGCAGCCTCGGTACAGAAGGCGGGCGCATTCCCGATATCCTTGTGCTTGGCGACCGCTTTAACAATGCAGTCTTCACTTACCAAGAGTTGCGGAGAGGACTCGCGAAGTTGACGCATACCGGTTACGTCGTCCAACGTGATCAGCAATTTGCAGCAGTCGGGGAGGCCGCTACCTTTAGTAGTTCTCTCCAGGGGCAAAGTATCCGAGACGTCTGGGCTGCTTTCTATCGTTTTCTGGGCGTGGATCGGAGCGCCGAGGATGATCCTAGAGACTCTGATCCCGACTGGAACTACGCCCAATTGACTGATCCACTGCTTGACGCCGCCTACTTAGAGTGGAGAACTGCGTCTGACTCAGCCTTCTCGCAAGCTCTTGCATATGTTGCCAAAAAGCAGTCCTAACTGTTCATTCAAGCCGACGCCACTTCGTGGCGCGGCTTAATTCAGGCGTTAGCTCTCATGACTGGCATCGCGCAAATCAAGTTGCGAGCTGACGGCTGGGGATACCTTGGCTTCGGATGCGTACTCATTGCAGTAGCGGTGGGGTTCTACCGTCTAATTGACCGCAGCTCGATGTTCTGGGGCCTGAGCATCGGGGTCATGCTGTTCGGACTTGCCATGTGCGCATCTGGCGTCAGGATGCTTCGGTTCAGCCAGAGATCTATTCACATGTCCACCGGGTTCATTTCGTTGCCCCGCAACGCAATGTCAGACGAGTTGGTCGAGATCGCCTCGAACGAACTGCTGGGCTGGACCATCAGCACTCCCCTCCACCCATTGGTAAGAGTTCTTGAGGTCAAATCCAAGAATGGAGATGCCTCCATAGTCCTTAGTGCGCTACGTCGCCAGGATCTCCGGATGGTGCTCCGCCACCTAGAGAGCATGAGCGAGGGGGGAGGATTTCGGGCAACATGAGAGCTAACTATGTGTGTATGGACTCCACCGTCAACTCCTGACGGCCACGGGTGCTTCATCGGGTCATGGCCAAGGTTCCTCCTGGTGCGGCCCCCTGCTGACGCTGTTCGATCCCGGCAAGTCGGAGCGGTTGCATTCGTGTATTCGGCTTTTCGGTGGGCGGGTCGCCCGAGCCATCATTGAATCCACGAACTGGGGCCCTACGTTCAAGCGACCACGGGGGTCAGCATTGTTATCGGTGTGGCCAGTCCGGGGACCGTCACGCTTGCATGAGATCGACAGGGCAACACGAGGTGGGCCGGTGATTGCGTGAGCGGCTCAGGCCGCCTGAACCGAGGGCCGCAGGCTGCGATGGTTGGGATCGAATCGGGCGCCGTGGCGTTCGGCAGCCCAGAGCCGGCGGAGGGTCTTGCTGGCCAGGGCGACGGCGGCCTTGTTGTGGCCTATCCGGTCGGCCAGTTCGAGCGCCCACTGCTGGGTGCGGTCGAGGCATCTGTCGCGCTTGCGCGCGGCCTGGGCGGCGTTGATGGCGGCGCGGGCGCCGTGGATCAGGAGCGTGCGCAGGTAGACGTCGCCGCGTTTGGTGATTCGGCCGCGTCTACGGATGTGGCCGCTGCTGTGCTCGCGTGGCGTGAGCCCCAGGTGGCTGGCCAAGTGGCGTCCGGACGGGAAACGGCTCAACTCCCCCACGCCAGCGCACAGCGCGGTTGCGGTGAGCGGCCCCACGCCACAGGCAGCCATCAGGCGCTGGCAGCGCGGATCGTTGCGGGCCATGGCCGTGAAGCGTTTTTCGAGATCGTCCATCGCCGCCTCGCAGGTGGCGATGTTCTCAAGCAGGCCGGCCAGGGCGTGACGCAGTTCCATGGGGAGCTCGTTGTCGCCATCCTCCAGCGCAGCGAGGGTGGCCGGCCGCAGGTTCCCGGCGCCAGCGGGCATGACCACGCCGAACTCGCGCAACAGCCCGCGCACCAGATTGATGCCCGCCGTGCGCTGGGCCTTGTAGTGTTCACGGATGCGATGCAGGGCCTGGATTCCCTGTTGCTCGGGGGATTTGGCCGGGACCGGGTGGATATCCTGGCAACGGGCGGCTTCCAACAGGCCGGCGGCATCGGTGCGATCGGACTTGTTGCCGCGGACGTAGGGCCTGACGTGGTGGGCCGGCAGCAAGACCACGGAATGCCCGAGCCGGGCCAGGCGTCGCGCCCAGTAGTGCGCTGATCCGCAGGCCTCCATGACCACGCGCAGGGGCGGGCGGTTGATCAGGCAGCGCTGGAAGGGTCCTCGGCCCAGCCGCTTGCGCTCGATGATCCGTCCATTGCCGTCCGCAAAGGCGAGTTCGAAGACCTCCTTGGCCAGATCGATAGCGACCGTGGCAGCCAATTCCCGACCCGGGCGAACAGTGGTAGCGTTCATGCGTGGACTCCTCTCGTGTTTCCCTCGACTGATGGCGAACACCTTCAGTCTGGCTCATCGAAGCCGCGTGGCGATGCGGGAGGAGTCCATTCGAACATTCAAGCCGACGCCGCTTCGCGGCGCGGCTTAATTCAGGTGTTAGGCCTGATAGATGGCCTCCCTCCATTCTCCGCGCTCGCTGCATCTCTCGTTGGCGTCGTAGCATGCGCTGAAATTTACCTTGGCGCGCAGGGTAAGAGATGGGCTCACAGGTTGGCCGTTGCAGCAGGCGTTGCCGAAGAATGGGGTCAGGTCCAGCTCTGTAGCATCGCCCCACCTGACCAGGACGCGGAGGTGGCGCAGGATGCTACAAAGCTAGCCCTGATCCATACCCGGCTTGACCCCATACCCGGCTGTCGATCGCACGACCGAACCAAACATGCACCCGGACTCCAGGCACATCCACGAGCTCACCAGCCCACTCGATCACGCGCTTCCCCAAGGCGAGCTCGGGACGCACGGGCGCCTGCAGACGTGTCGGGCGCTGCTTTCGGAGGAATGCCAGCGGCTCGACGATTTCCTGCTGCACCAGCCCGATGCCCAGCTCAGGGTCTACCCGCCGGAGGGCACGACCTCGATCGATCTTGGCTTCCTTCGGGAACTGCCCGCGCTGCGCAACCTGTGGCTGGAGGCCAATGCCGGCGAGCTCATCGACCTTGCCGTTCTGGCGGGGCTCACCGACCGGCTGAGGACGTTCACGCTCGACACGCTGGCGCCCGGCAGCGACCCGAAACGGGATCGACCCAAGCGGTCGACCGAGGTTCTGGAGTCGCTACAGGCGCTGGAGACGCTATCGGTCTGCGGCAGGCTGCAGGATCTTCGCTTCCTCGGTCAGCTCCACGCACTCGAAACGCTCTCCCTGTGGCGGAGCACCCTGGGCAGCCTCGCGGGCCTAGAGTCGTGCGCCAGGATGAGGAAGCTTGAACTTCGCGCCACGGGCGTAAAGGCGCTCGACCAGATCGAGGCGCTTGCCGACCTCGCATTTCTCGATGTCTGGGACCTCAGGAAGCTGGCGAGCCTCGACCCGATCGCACGCCTGCCCAGGCTGCGCCAGCTCAGGCTGGTGGGCTGCAAGGTGGACCAGGGCATCCCGTCGCTGCACGGACTGGTGGACCTGAAGGTGCTGGTGATCGACAAGCTGCCGAGCGTGAGCGACCTCGCCGCCATCGCCGCCGCACCGGCGCTCAGGTGCCTGGTGCTAGGGGGCGATGCCGCGTTCGATGTCGAGGGTCTGGCCGCGCTTGCTGGCCATGCCTGCCTGCAGGAAGTGCGGCTTGATACCTTCGACGAGCGGCTCTGGTCGGAGATCGGCTCGCGCTACGGCTGGAAGGTGGGCTACTGCAACTATCCCGCCGACGAGTATCTGCAGTGAGCGCGGTAGCCCAGCGAACGCTCCAAGAAGGGGGTCACCCTTTCGCCGCAACCTGTCAACAGGGCGAATGCCGCTCTCCCGATGCCGGGTAGTGGGGGGAAATTCCCGTCCTGGGCATTGACCGGCTTCCGCAGTGTTGGTCGGGGGCGCGAGAGCCGCGCCAGTCCCCCTTCTGGATCAAGGCCGTCGTGGCGGCCCCTGCCTGTCGGCCCAAACACATGTCGGTCGTCGTGGACAGCGTCCATCTGCACGCAAAGCGATACAGGGATACGGGCTCAAGTCCCAGTCCCGATTCGGCTCGCGCCACGAGCGGTCCTGCTCCAACACGGGTGCCGGCGGTCGCGGCCCTTCAGATTTGCTGGCTGTGCACCAAACCCCGGTTCCGGCCTGCGACCGCCAGCGTAGTCGGAAACTGGGGTCAGAGTGCGATTTCGCGGTGAGCGTGTGTCGAGGCGAAACTGTTGGCGGGCGGACGAGGCTGCCGGGGCGGAGTTGGACAGAAATGGCGCTTTGCTCTCCCACCCTGATCACTGTCGAACAGGTACCTTGCTCCGTGGCCCTCCGGTAAATTCACTCTGACCCCATATCCGCCTAGCTCCAGCGCCATGCGCATTGGTTTCGTGATTGCAGTGCTTGCAGTCATGGGTGCTCCTTCGGCAGACGCCTGTTCGCGTCAGCCGCACCCTGCCGATTCCCAGCTGTTCTCCGCCGCGGTGCATGTTATGGTTGCGAGGGTTGTCGGCACCCGGCTCAGGCAGATGCCTCACAGGGAATGCGAAGCCAACGGGTTCGATGGAGGCGAATGCGCCTACGTAGAGGCAAGGTACGAACTCACCGAGGTGTTGAAGGGGTCTCCTCGGCATCGAGGAAAGGTTCGCGATCTGGTGTTCGGCCCGGGCAATTGCAGCCTGGGTCTGCTCGCTGGGTTCTACTATGTTCTCCATATCGTCGAAGACCACGACTTCGTGCTGCACATCGACGGCTCGTTTCCTCTCGGCCCGCTATACGGAGAGAATGAGCGTCAAGCCATTGAGCAGATTCGCGTGTACCCCCATCAGCGCCCGGCAGGGGGGCGATGACCATGTGGTCAGGCTGGCTGCGCAACCACGGCTCTTCCGGTCCGCTGGTCCGCGCCTGCGCGGCGGCACAACACAGCGTTGGTCCGGAGGACGGATCGTGACCTACGCCCCAGCGCTTGAGTATCTTCTGCGCGTCAACGCGGTGCTGGATTGCTGGAGCGCCGTCCTGGACGACTGGGAGATAGCAGAGGTGCGCCATCTCATCGAGTACGGCGAGCCTGCATCGGGAATGCGTTCACTTGCATGAATCATCCATGAGGGCGGGATACCCGCCACTGACGAGCAGAAGCGCGCGATCTTGGAACTCACGTCCGGCTCAGGAGATGAAGCCGATCTGCCAGAGTCGTTCCGTGCGATGCGCGCATCAACCCGGTCTCAATGGTGTCGGGAATGATGAGACTCAGGATCTTGTTCGAACGGACGCGTGATGGCTAGAGTGCCAGGCTCGGGCATAGGCGCGCGAACCGCTCGACTCAACCGTCAGGCTTCATGAGGATCCTCATCACTGGCGCTTCCGGAAGAATCGGCCGCGCGACCTATATCAGCCTGTCCGCGGAACACGAAGTCATTG
This sequence comes from Proteobacteria bacterium UBA2363, assembly GCA_002344355.1. Taxonomy (GTDB): domain Bacteria; phylum Pseudomonadota; class Gammaproteobacteria; order Xanthomonadales; family UBA2363; genus Pseudofulvimonas. The sequence continues at coordinate 314,512 of DDTN01000014.1, forward strand.
GCTTTGACCGCGCGCCGTCGTCGACATCCGACATCGTAGGATCGATCGAGGACGCCGATTCGATTCGCGCGGCGCTGCGAGGGGTCGACGCAGTGATCCACATCGCCGCGATGCACGCCCCCCATGTAGGGCACTCCACCGAGGAGGCATTTGAGGCGACCAACGTGGCGGCCACCGGAAGGCTCGCACGCCTTGCTGAAGAAGCCGGCGCCCGAACGCTCGTCTTCACCAGCACCACAGCGCTGTACGGCTCTGCTTCAACGCCGAACGACCGGGCAGCCTGGATTGATGAGGAAACCGTACCTTTGCCCCGGACGATCTACCACCGCACAAAGCTCAGGGCGGAAGCCCTTCTGCACGAGCTTGCCCAGAAATCCCGGTTGTCGGTCACGGTGATCCGCATGTCACGATGCTTTCCGGAGCCGGCGCCGATCATGGCTGCCTATCGGTTGCACAGGGGCATCGACGTTCGCGATGTTGCCGACGCGCACGCAACTGCCGCGCTCGCGTCCTTGCCTGGCTTTCGTCGCTATGTTGTTTCTGGAAGCACGCCGTTCCTGCCGGAGGATACGGAAAGGCTTCTGACGAACGCCTCCGAGGTCATCGCGCTTCGTTGCCCGGAACTGGCAGAAACATTCCGCCGCCGCAAGTGGAAACTGCCGAACTCGATAGACCGGGTCTACTCTCCCGCGCTCGCCATGGATGAACTTGACTGGAAGCCGAAGTATGGATTTGAAGAGGTCCTCGCGCAGCTCGACAGAAGGTCACTGGAAGTGCTGCCTCCGCGGTCCAATTGGAGGATGGATGAATAGCCTCCCGGGCATCTGTGCCGCATGAGGCCTGATCTCTCGCTCAAGCTGACCCACTGCGGCATGGGCTCTGCGCCCGGTCCGCGTTCCTTGAGGCATCATGGCGCACCGGACATGCGGCGTACGCCTCCGCGGGCTGCCTGGCTGGCACGCTGGAGTGCACATGCACTTCTCGGTCAACCGGGGTCTTCTACTCATCACCGCAGGCACGGCGCTTTCGCTGCTGCTTCAGTTCGGGGAGCGGTAACTGGGGTCAGGGTGCGATTTCGCTGGAAACTGGGGTCAGAGTGCGATTTCGCGATGAGCGTGTGTCGAGGCGGAACTGTTGGCGGGCGGACGAGGCTACGGGGGTGGAGCTGGTCAGGAATGGCGCATTGCTCTCCCACCCTGATCACTGTCGAACAGATGCCTTGCGCTGTGGCTCGCCGGTAGATTCACTCTGACCCCATATCCGGTTCCGGTCGAAGCCGTCTAGTGGGTTGGCGCGGCTCAGTATCCAGGGCACCAGGGGAGGACACGAGGATGGCTGACAAGAGCGAAAAGCAGGTTGCTCCGGTGCAAGCCTTCATCGATGCGCTCGATCATCCGCTCCAGGGCGAGATCGTCGCCCTCAGGAAGCTGCTGCTCGAGGTGGATCCCAGGATCTCTGAAGAGATCAAGTGGAACGCACCCAGTTTCCGGACTTCCGAGCACTTCGCCACCATGCATCTGCGGGCGAAGGACGCCTTGCAGCTCATTCTCCACCTCGGGGCAAAGTCGAAGCGGGCGCTGCCACCGGGGGCCATCGCCGACCCGGACGGGTTGCTCAGGTGGCTGGGCAAAGACCGTGCATCCGTCACCCTGGAGGGTCCGGAAGACCTAGCGCGGAAGACTGACGCGCTGGTCGCGATCGTCCGGCAGTGGATCGAGCAGGTCTAGGGACATCGTGGGCCGCGACCCAACGATGCGGCAGGCCGACCCCGCTTCACTGCGCGATCTCCATGGCACAGAGGGGTACGTCGGCCGCGCCCGGGCCCCGTCGCCGGGAGCCAATCAATCGTGCGGCGGCCAGGGCGTGGCGGCGTAGTGCCCGGTTGGTGCCGTCGCGATCGCTCCCGGTGCCGCCGAGGGTCAGCCAGGCGGGGGCGACTGCAGCCGATCGCCGGAGAGAGGACGGGGGATCAGATTCAGTTGCCTGGAGCGGCGGAAGGCGCCAGGCCTCGGTCGCAGGGATCCGGCGAGCGGGCGAGGGCGATCCGACGGGGGCACCCGCGATGCGGGCGATCCGGGCCTCCACCCGCGCCCGGAGCGTGTCGCGGCAAGGGCGGTTTGCTGCAGGCAGGCGTGGTCACGGGCGCAGGTCAAGAGGCGTCGGCCGTCCTGTCATGCCATCCCCAGGCTGCTACATTGGCGTCCTCAGGGAAATGCCAAGGATCCACATGGACATGGGTGAGGCCGGCCGCAGGCTGGCGCTGACGCTGGCGGTCGGGCTCGCTCCGGCCGTGACCATCGCGGCCGAACCGGAGGTGCTCGCCCGCATCGGCCAGCCGGCGCCGGGCGGCGGCACCTTCTTCGTGTTCGACCCTCCGCAGATCAACGAGTCCGGCGTCGTGCTGTTCAAGGCGATCGTCGACCTGGGCGATGCGGGGCAGCAGACCCGCTGGTACCTGGTGGATACCTACGGCTCCGCGCAGCCGGAACTGGCCCTGGCCTACGGCCCGGGCCCGGATGGCGAGGGCATGGTGACCCCGGTGGTCGCGGTGCTGCGCAGCCAGGGCCGCGCCATCGACTTCTGGGGTTCGATCGACACGCCGCCGCCGCTGACCGGCGACGGCGCCTGGTTCGTGCGCGAGGCGGATGGCAGTGTCGCCGAGCGGCTGCGCCGGGGCAGGCCGATCGGCGACGGGGTGAGCGGCCCGCAGGTCGTCTGCTCGTGGCACCTTCGCATCCATCCCCAGGGCGACTACCTGGTGCAGGCCGCGCTGGTTGAAGGGCCGGAACAGTGCGAAGGGGAGGGCGCCGCGGGACCTCCGGTCACCTGGCGGATCGCGCCCGACCACACGGTGACGCGACTGGTCGGCGAGGGCGACCCGATCGCCAACCGTGCGGGCGCCACCATCGGCCCGACACGGTATTTCTTCCGTGCCCTGCCGCTGGAGCGGTTCTCCTCGTACTGGTTCGACGCCGGGGGCGATGCCCGCTACGGCATGTTCCGGCTGGGTCCGGACGGGCCCGAGCTGGAGATGGCCGATGGCGACGCCGTCCCCGGGATCGGCCTTGTCCACTTCGAGCCCGGTCTGGGCGTGATCAACCCGCCCAGCCAGCTCCACCCGGTCGGGGCGCAGGACTACCTGGGCCGGGCGCGGGTGCAGGCGGCGGTCGACCAGCCGCTGCGCGACGCCATCGTCCGGTTCGGCCCGACCGGCGGGGCGGTCCTGCTGGAGACGGGGCAACTGATCCCCGGGCTGGGCCGCATCGCCGCGCTGAATCCGCCCATGGTCGGACCCATCGCCGGCATGATCGTCCCCATCGGCGAGAATGGCGGCCCGTACACCGGGTCTGGGGCATTGTCTGTGGATGCCGAGGGGGGCATCCGGCTGGGCGCCCTTACCGGCGGCGACCTGCCGGGAGTGGGCATTGTCGATCACCTGCGGGCCTATCGGGTGCTGCCGTCGGGTGCCTTCGTGCAGTCGGTGCGGGTGCAGGACGGGTTGTCCTCGCAGGTGCTGGTTCGCTCCGACGCTTCCGGGCCCACGCCGCTGCTGCCCCCCGCCCTCGCCCTGGACGGGGTCCTCTATCGGTTCGAGTTGCCGATCGGCAGGACCGATCCCCCGGAACTGTGGCCGGTCAACAGCCGGGGCCAAGTCGTGGCGCTTGCCATACCCCAGGGCAAGTGGGATCCGAACCACCTGATCGTCTACTACGGCGGCAGTATCTTCGCGGGGGATTTCGAAGCGCACTGAGCACCGGAAGAATGGGGCCAGAGGGAGGCACGGGGCCAGGTTCGGTTCCCTGGCGTGGCGACAGGACGCGCCGGGCATCAGTCGCCCGGCGGCGGCACGTGTCGGGAGCGGCGTGACTGGAAGCGGGGTCAGATTCGGTTTCTTGGCATGGCGGCAAGGCGTGCCAGGCACCAGTCGCCGGGAGGCTGCGCGCGTCGAGGCCAGCGCGACGGCCGGGGGTCTGCGAAGCAGCCGGTCCAGGCCCTGATCCGCGCCCGGATGAGGTCGCGCCCTGGGGATGCCGGTGCTGCCGGCAAGGGCGGTTCCAGCGAATGGCGGGGCAGGCAGGCCGTGGTGGGATGGAGTCCGGTCGGCCTGGTCGCGATCGCCCGGATGTCGTCCAGGGCCAGCCAGGCGGGGGGCGACTGCGGCGGACCGCCGTGCCTGCCGGAGAGGGAGGGCGGCTCGACCTGGGATGGCGGTCCGGCTCGTCGATCATGCGGGACCGCACCCAGGCCCGGCAGGGCGCCCAGCCCCGGGACCGCCCCCTCTCGGCGCCGCCCGGCCCGTCCCGGGTGAGGAATGCAACCAACGGATTTGAAAAGAAATAATCTTGCCGTCAGGAGCCTGAAAGCTGCCGATCAGGCAGCGTCGACGGCTCCCCTCCAGATTGGCCGCCTCCGCGATCCCGCGGTCGTCATCCCAACCCTGGAGAACCTGCCCATGCGTCCGTCGTACCTGCCGCGCCAGCGCGGCGCCCTGTCCATCGACACCCCGTCCCGTCATTTCGGCGCCCCGGCGCAGCGCTTCGGAAGCGCCCGCCGCAGCCGGCGCGCAAGCGCGATGGCCACGGCCCCGTTGCCCGCCCACCCGATGCCGGCCAGCCCCCCGGGGTCCCCGGCGGGCCGCCGGCCGTGGAACCCGGCGCGGGCATCCGTCCTGGTGACGGCGCTTTCCTTGCTGGCCGGCCTGCTGCTTCCCCTGCAGGCCTCCGCGGCGCAGTACTGCGCGCGCAACGTCGACCAGCTCAACCTCGCGCTCGACCTGGCCCAGGCCAACAACGAGAACAACGTGATCCGCGTCGCCCGCGGCCTGATCGTGCCGGCCGCCCCGGAGGAGGGGCACCTGTTCACGTATGTCTCCAGCAAGGATCGCTCGCTGGAGATCAGCGGCGGCTGGGATCCCCAGGACTGCTCCAGCCAGGTGCTCGATCCGGCCGGCACCCGGATCGAGGCCGGTGGCTCCTTCGGCCTGTTCAACCTGCTGATCGGCTCGTCGGGCGGCAACGCCCTGCTGAGAATCCACAACCTGACCCTGTCCGGCGGTTACAGCGACTCCTCAGTCGCCCGCGGCCTGGGCATCAACGTCCACGGCTTCATGTACGTCCATGGCAAGGTCGAGATCGACCGCGTGGTGTTCGCGGACCACCACTGCGACCATGGCCAGAGCCGGGGTTGCGCGTTGAACCTGTCCCCCGGCCTCAAGGAGGTCACCATCAGAAACAGCCTGTTCCACCACAACAGCGCCGGCGGCGCCGCAGCCATCAGGGCCTGGGTCAGCGAGGGCATCCAGACGGTGTTCCGGCTGCACAACAACACCCTCGTCGACAATTACGCCCATGCGCCCGACCAGGCGGCGTCCAGCGCCATCGAGTTCACGGGCGACACCGACACGATCCTGATGTACAACAACATCCTGTTCCACAATCCGACACTGAACGCGCCAATCCCGCTGCCCGATCTCGCCCGCGACCCGGCCGGCGCGATCCTCGGCAAGAACAACACCATCGCCGCCAGCGCGGTCACCTGGACGCCGGACACCAGCGGCAACCGCTCGATCCCGCCGGTATTCGCCGGCCGCGTCGACGACTACCGCCTGCGCGGCGACTCGCCGCTGCGCGACAGCGGCTTCAACGCCGGCTGGCCGACTCATGGCTTGCTGGAGCTCGGTGGCGGCCCCCGTGTGCTGGGCCCGACCATCGACCTGGGCGCCTACGAGTCGGACGTGCTGTTCAACGCCGGCTTCGGGGACTGAGTGAGGGGGGCCGGGGCCGGATCGGCGCGGTCGCCGCGCGTGCGGAACGACCTGCGGCATGCGGGCGGTCCCGGACGGCGCACGGCACGTGCCGCGGCGCGTGAGCGGGCGGCACCCGGCGCCATCGCACCGCGTCCTCGCGGGGTCGCTGGCGTACAGGCGGGCTGGCCCCGTTCGGGGGGCCGGGCCTGTGCTCCACGGCGGCCCGCCGCCGCGCGCCCCCTTGCCAAGCCCCCGTCGCAGCGCCCAGCATTGCGGTTTGCCCGCAGCCCGGCCATCCCCGTGTCCTGTTCCCCCCTCCTTTCCGTGGCCGCCCGGGCCGGCCGTCGAATTCCGGGCCGGCCGCGGTGAGCGGCGGCCGCCCGCCCGGTCTGGACGCCCAGCTGGCCGGCCTGCTGGCCCGGCACGGCGCCCGGCTGCGCGTGCTGGTGGCTCAGCATTGTTCGGCAAATCAAGGACTTGACCCGGACGACATCGAGCAGGAGGTACGCATCCGGCTGTGGAAGGCGCTGGAGCGTGAGAACAATCCGGCCCTGCCTGCGTCTTATATCCAGCGGGTCGTGGTCACCACGGTGATCGACGCCCTGCGCCGCAGCAAGCCGGAACAGACCACGGCATTGCCCGAGGAAGGCCAGGAGGCCGGCATCGAGGCCCTGCTTGACCCGGTCGGTCCGGTGCGCAGCGCCCGCGATGGCCAGCACATGGACATGGTCCGTGCCGCCATCGAGGCGTTGCCGGGGCGGCGGCGGCAGCCGGTACGGCTGGCGCTGCAGGGCTTCACCCCGGAGGAGATCGGCGAGCTGCTGGACATGACCGCGACGATGGCCAAGAACCTGATGTACCGCGGCCTGTACGAATTGCGTGACCGCCTGCGGGCGGCCGGACTGGATGGAAGCGACGATGACTGAGCACAACCTGGCCAATCTCTACCAGGCGTCCTGCCGCGACGATGCCGCCGTGCTGGCCTCGGTGACGCCGGCCGAGCTGGTCGACCTGGCCGAGGGCCGCCTGGCCGGCCCGCGCCGCGCCGCCGTGGTCGAGGCGATCGCCGCCTCGCCCTCGCTGGCCCAGGCCTGGCGCCTGGCACGCGCCAGCCGCGCCGCCGCGGTCGAGCTGTCGCAGGGCATTGCCGATGCCCGGCGCGCGACGGCGCGGCCGCTGCCCGCCCGCCCGGCGCTGCGCCGCCTGGCGCTGGCCGCCACGGTCTCGGCGGTCGCCGTGGGCTCGGTGTTCATGGCCCGCCAGCTTGGCCCCGATGCCGGCCTGCCGGCCTTGGCCGAAGAGGACGCCATCGCCACCGCCGGCTTCGACGGCCGGGCCGACGACCGCATCTTCTCGTCGCGCACCGGCATGGAGCCGGACCAGATCTTCGGCCAGAGCTTCAACAACTCCTGACCTCCCGCGCCGGCCCCTGGCCGCCGGCGCCCTCCCCCGGACGAGCCGCCGGCAGCCCCGGCGGCTTTTTCGTTGCCGCCACGCCCAACCCGGCGTCGCCGGTTTCCCGATCCCGGCGAACCATCTCGCGCGCCGGTCCGAATCAGTCACCGGCGCCCCTGTCAGGCGACGACCCCGCGTGCCCGCAGCGCAGGAAAGGGGTGGCAGACAACAAGCGGCAGCCGTTACACACCCCGGGACGACCGGCGCGACGCAATCGTCGTATCGGTCAAGGGAGCAAGGCGCGGTCGCACCTGCGCTTCCGCCCCGGCCCTGCTCCCTTTCCCCGGGCCCCGGGCCCCGGCCCCACCTACCCCTGCGTCTCCCGCGTCGCCGCGAACACCAGGTCCGGCCAGCGTTCCTGGGTGAGCTGCAGGTTGACCCGGCTGGGCGCCAGGTAGACCAGCTCGCCGGCGGCGTCGATGGCCAGGTTAAGGGCGTTGCGGTCGCGGAACTCCTCGAGCTTGCGGGCATCGCCGCCGCGCACCCAGCGCGCCGTGCTGATCCCGACCGGCTCGAAGGCGGCGTCGACGCCGTACTCGTCCTTGAGCCGGTAGGCGACCACGTCGAACTGCAGCATGCCGACCGCGCCCAGCACCAGGTCGTTGCTCATCAGCGGCCGGAAGAACTGGGTGGCGCCTTCCTCGCTGAGCTGGGCCAGGCCCTTCTGGAGCTGCTTGAGCTTGAGCGGGTCGCGCAGCCGGGCGCGCCGGAACAGCTCTGGAGCGAAGTTGGGGATGCCGGTGAACACCAGCGCCTCGCCCTCGGTGAAGGTGTCGCCGATCGAGATGGTGCCGTGGTTGTGGATGCCGATCACGTCGCCCGGCCAGGCCTCGGCGGCGATCTCGCGGTCGGAGGCCATGAAGGTCAGCGCGTTGGCCAGCTTGATCTCCTTGCCGCTACGCACGTGGAAGGCCTTCATGCCGGCCTGGAAGCGGCCCGAGCAGATGCGCATGAAGGCGACGCGGTCGCGGTGCTGCGGGTCCATGTTGGCCTGGATCTTGAACACGAAGCCGGTCAGCCGCTCCTCGCCGGGTTCGACCTGGCGCGTGGTTGTGGCGCGCGGGCGCGGCGGCGGCGCGTGTTCGACGAAGAAGTCGAGCAGCGGCTGCACGCCGAAGTTGTTGACCGCCGAGCCGAAGAACACCGGCGCCTGGCGGCCGGCCAGGTAGGCCGCGCGGTCGAACGGGTGGCTGGCGCCCTGGACCAGCTCCAGTTCCTCGCGCAGCTCGGCGAGCATGGCCGGCCCGATCCGCTGGGCCAGCTCCGGCGCGTCGATGGACTCGAAGATGGTCGAGTCCTGGCGGGTGAAGTTGCGGCCGGACTCGTACAGGTGGACCTCGCCGCTGACCAGGTGCACGACGCCCTTCAGGCGCGAGCCCATGCCGATCGGCCAGGTCACCGGCGCGCACTGGATGCCGAGCACCGACTCGATCTCGTCGAGCAGGTCGATCGGCGCCTTGCCCTCGCGGTCGAGCTTGTTGATGAAGCCCATGATCGGCGTGTCGCGCAGGCGGCACACCTCCATCAGCTTGATGGTGCGTTCCTCGACGCCCTTGGCGACGTCGATCACCATCAACGCGGAGTCGACCGCGGTGAGCACCCGGTAGGTGTCCTCGCCGAAGTCGGCGTGGCCGGGGGTGTCCAGCAGGTTGACGATGCGGCCCTCGTAGGGGAACTGCATCACCGAGCTGGTCACCGAGATGCCGCGCTCCTTCTCCAGCGCCATCCAGTCCGAGGTGGCGTGGCGGGCCGCCTTGCGGCCCTTCACAGAACCGGCCATCTGGATGGCGCCGCCGAACAGCAGCAGCTT
>DDTN01000027.1 GCA_002344355.1 Proteobacteria bacterium UBA2363
GCCGTCGGCCACGCGCAGGCAGGCCCCCAGATTGTGCGGATCGGTCACGCCGTCCAGCACCAGCAGCAGCGGCGGACCCTGCACCGCATCGAGCAGATCGTCCAGCGAGTGCGTGCGCGCCAGCGGTTCGACCCGCGCCACCACGCCCTGGTGGCGCGGCGTGCCGGCCAGCTGCGTCAACCGCGCATCGTTGCTGTCCAGCACCGGCACACCGGCAGCGGCCGCACGCTCCAGCAGCTGGCGCATGCGCTGATCGCGCCGCGCCGCATCGGCATGCAGCTCGACCACCGACGCCGGCGCGGCGCGCAAACGCACCGCCACCGCGTGGAACCCGAACAGCGTGTGCTTGGTGCTCAATGCCCTTCCCCGTTTGCCCTGGCGAATCCCTGGCCGCTGGCGCGGCGGCCGCGCGGCGCATCAGTCGGCGGTGATCTTGCGCGATTCGATCAGCTGCTTCCAGCGCGCGTTCTCGCGCGCCTGGAACTCGGCGAACTGCTCGGGCGTGTCGCCGACGATCTCGAAGCCGAGCTCGAGCAGCTTGGGCTTGACCGCCGGATCGTTCAGCGCGCCCACCATCGTCGCGTGCAGCTTGGCCTTGACGTCAGCCGGCAGCCCCTTGGGTGCGGCGGCCGCCTGCCACGAGTACACGTCCACGCCCTTGACGCCGGCCTCGGCCAGCGTGGGCACCTGCGGCAGCAGCGCCGCGCGCTGCGCGCTGGTGACCGCCAGCGCGCGCAACTTGCCGCTGGCCACGTGCGGCACCACCACGTTGATGTTCTGGAACGAGGCATCGACCTGCGCGCCGAGCAAGTCGCTCATCGCCGGGCCGCCGCCCTTGTAGGGCACGTGCACGCCGGAAGTGCCGGTTTGCTGCCAGAACAGCTCGGCCGTCAGGTGGTCCGACGAGCCGTTGCCCGACGAGGCAAAGCTCAGCTTGTCGGGCGTCTTTTTCAGCGCGGCGATGACGTCGGCCACGCTCTTGTACGGCGAGGCCGCCGGCACCACCAGCACGTTGGGTGCTTGCACCAGCACGGTGATCAGGTCGAAGTCCTTGCCGGCGTCGTAGGGCACGTTCTTGATCAGGTGCGGCGCGATCACGAAGGGCCCGAGTGACGACACCAGCACCGTGTAGCCGTCGGGCGCGGCGCGCTTGACCTGGCCGGCACCGATGGTGCCGGTGGCGCCGGCCTTGTTCTCGACGACCACCGGCTGGCCGAGCTTTTCCTGCATCTTCGCGCCCACCGTGCGCGCGATCATGTCGGTGGAGCCGCCGGGCGGAAACGGCACCAGCAGCGTCACCGGCTTGGTCGGCCAGGCCTGGGCTTGCACCGCCGCCGCGGCGGCCAGGCCGACGGCGATCGCGACGATCGGGCGAAGCAGCTTGTTCATGGTCGGCATCTCCTCGAATAGAACCTGCAAGAGTGGGGTCGCAACGCCCGGCAGCCGCTGTGCAGCCGATACTGCGCGGGGCGGATGCTGCCTTTGTACCCCAGTCCATCGCCGAGCCAACCCCGGGGCAACGTCATGAATCAAACCACCCGCCAGCGGCTGCAGCTCGGCACCATCGTCGTGCTGCTGCTGGTGATCGCCGCCATGGCCTACAAGTTCATCGTGGCCGGGTCGGTCGAGCCCGCCGCCGACGGGCGCATGGCCATCGTGCTGGAGCCCGGCGAGCGCGACTTCGTGCTGCGCGAGATGCGCGGCTTCGTCGCCGGCTTGCAGCAGTTGACGGCCGCGCTCGCGCGCGACGACATGAAGGCCGCGGCCAGCGCGGCCAGCGGCATGGGCATGCACGCCGCCCACGGCGCGCCGGCGGCGATGGTGGCCAAGCTGCCGCTGCAGTTCAAGACGCTGGGTTTCAGCGTGCACCGCGAGTTCGACACGATCGCCGCCGACGCCGAGCGCCTGGGCGACGCCAAGCACACGCTGGCGCAGCTGGCGGACACGTTGCAAAAGTGCGTCGCCTGCCACGACGCATACCAGTTCAAGGCCACCGTGGCCCACTGAGAGTCCGTGAAGCATTCCGCCGCGCAGGCCGCAAGCGCGCGCGGCAGCCGCTACAGCCCGAGCGCGAGCTGCGCCGCCTCGGACATGCGCGAGCGGTCCCACGGCGGGTCGAACACCAGATCGACCGTGGCCTCGCCCACATGCGGCAGCGCCAGCACCTTGTCGCAGATCTCGTCGGCCAGCACCTCGCCCATGCCGCAGCCCGGCGCGGTCAGGGTCATCCGGATCGCGACATCGCGCCGGCCGTCCTCGCGCGGTCGCAGCTCGCACTCGTAGACCAGGCCCAGGTCGACGATGTTGATCGGGATCTCCGGATCGAAGCAGGTGCGCAACTGCTGCCAGACCACCTGCTCGACATCCTCGTCGTCGGCGCCCTCGGGCAATTCCGGGGGCACCGGCGGCAGCTTGCCCAGGGCGTCGGCGTCGGCGCCGGCGATCCGGAACAGGTTGCCCTCGATGTAGACCGTGAAGCTGCCGCCAAGGGCCTGGGTGATGTAGCCCGCCTGCCCGGCCGGCAACTGCACGGCATCGCCGGCCGGGACCAGGACGGCATCGCAGTCGCGCTGCAGGGTGAACGGTTCGCTGGTGCTGCTGTAAGGTGTCATGCCGTCCGGGCGTCCGGTTAGAAGGGGCGGAGGGCGGTGTCGTTGGCCGGTCGGGCCGGGGCTGAGGCCCGGGCGCGCACGGCGTACTTGCCGGAAGGTGGATGCAGGCCGTGATTTTCCAACACTCCGGGTCGGAACGGAACGCCGGCCCCGCTTCGCTTGCGTCGCTTTGGCCTTTCTGGCTGCTGCTGGTCGGGTTCGAGGCGGCGCTGTGGCTGCTGATGGCGCTGAAGTTCAGGCAGCCGTGCGCGCCGGTGGCGCTGGCCGCCGGCCTGACCCTGGGCGTTGCGGTGTCGACCTTCGGCGGCCGCGGCCTGCGCGGCCTGCTCTGGGCCGCCGGGCTCACCGTCGTGGTGATCGGCGTGGTCCTGTACGGCCTTGCCGCCTTCCATGTCGCGCGGGTGCTCGGCCAGCCGGTGCTGGCGGCCCTTGCCGGCACCGGCGTCGGCTTCGCGCTCGCGGTGCTGGACGGCCTGCTGGCAGCGGGCGACTGGCTGTACCTGGCCGGCGGCCTGGTCCTGGCCGCCGCATTCGGCCACGGATTCGGCCCGCGCAGGCGCACGCCGCGGCCGGGCCCGGCCTGAGGGGCGCGCGGCGACGCGTCGCGGGCATGTCGCAGCGCCCGGGCGCGGCCACCGTCGCGGCCGCCTCATGCGACGACCGCTGGACGGCGACCGCGCCGGGCCGGGCCGGACGGCCGGTCAGAACGGCGCAGCCGCCTGGAAGCCGTCGTAGAACAGGCGGTCCGGCAGCGCCAGCCGGAGCAGCGAGACCCGCGTGTTGCCGCCCTGGTCGTAGGACGCCTGGATGTGGATGGCCCCGTCCTCGGCGAGGCTCAGGCCGGTGGTGGTGGTGAAGGTGCCCAGGATGTCGACCAGGGTGGCGTCGGCATTGCCGTCGCCGGTGAGGTCGAGGCCGCTGCCGGTGCGCAGGAGCAGCACCGAGTCGTGCAGGCGGCCGGCATCGTTGGCGAAGAACAGCTTGCGCACGTTGCCCGGCGTGTTCCAGGCATGCAGGGCCTGGCCCAGGTTGTTGATCGCGATGGCGCGCAGTGCCGACCCGGCGCCCAGCAGCTCGCCATCGACCAGGTCGCCCTCGCGCACCTGCAGTTCGCCGTTGAACGCGAGGAAGGCATCGGTGGCCGTGGCGCCGTCGGTGTCGCCGGCCAGCAGCCAGTCGCCGGCGTCGTTGACCGCCACGCCGGCGAAGTTCTGCCAGTTCTCGCCCGGCGCCGACGACCCGACCGGAGAGCCTTCCCGGGCGACCACGCTGCCGTCCAGGTAGACGACGTTGTCGTTGGCCGTGCTGCCGGTCTGCAGGATGAGCAGGGCCGCCAGGTGCGCGCCGCTGTCGCTCATCTGGTACTGGAAGCCGATCCCGGTGGTGCCGATGGCGAAGCCGCCGACCACATCGCCGGTGCGCAACAGCGGCTCGTAGGCGAACGGCGCGGTGGTGCTGGCCCGGTACAGGACCCGCCCCTGGGTCGAGCCGCCCTGGACGTCGGTGAGGCCGCCCACCCAGACCGCGCGGCCGTCCGGCAGCATCGACGGCCGGCTGTGGAAGGTGGTGAACTGGCCGGGCAGGCCGGGCGCCGGATCGGTGCCGCGCAGCAGCAGCCCGGCCTGGGTCCAGACCGAGTCCTCGCCGTCCGCGTTCGGGCTGTAGACGAAGGCGCCGCCGTCGCCGATGCCGATCGTCGCCTCGCCGCCGGCGAGCACCGTACCGGCCACGTCGCCGCTGTCGAAGACCACCGCGCCGTCGTACCAGATCGCGCGGTTGCCGTTGGCCAGGACCACCAGCGACCCCGGTCGCCCCGCGCCGTCCAGGAACACCGGATTGAGCGTGGCGACCGTGGACCCGGCCAGCGCGTCGCCCTGGCTGAGCAGCACGTCGGCGGCGACCGGTGGCGCGCCGGCGTGCGCGCAGGTGCAGGCGAGCGCCGCCACGAGCGGCGGCAAGGAGCGGAGTTGTCTGGCCATGACGATGTCCTCTGGCGATCCGCAGCCGGTCCGGACCCGGGGCCCCTGTGCCGTCAGGTCTCCAGCTGCTTGAGTTCGCTCACCAGCGCGCCGGCCACGGCATTGCCGTCGCCGTACAGCAGGCGGGCGTTGTCGGCGTAGAACAGGGCGTTCTCGATGCCGGCGAAGCCGCGGCCCTTGCCGCGCTTGACGATCACCACGTTGCGCGAGTGGTCGACGTCGAGGATCGGCATGCCGTAGATCGGCGAGCCCGGGTCGGTGCGCGCCACCGGGTTGACCACGTCGTTGGCGCCGATCACCAGGGACACGTCGGTGGTCGCGAATTCCGGGTTGATGTCGTCCATGTCGACGATCAGGTCGTAGGGCACGCCGGCCTCGGCGAGCAGCACGTTCATGTGGCCCGGCATGCGCCCGGCCACCGGGTGGATGGCGAAGCGGACCTTGACGCCGCGCTCGATCAGCAGCCGCGACAGCTCCCAGATCTTGTGCTGGGCCTGCGCCACGGCCATGCCGTAGCCGGGCACGATCACGACGCGCTCGGCGAACGCCATCATCGCCGCCACGTCGGAGGCCTCGATCTCCTTCTGGCTGCCGGCGATCTCCTGGGCCTGGCCACCGCCCCCGAAGTTCGAGAACAGCACGTTGCTGATCGGCCGGTTCATGGCCTTGGCCATCAGCTGGGTGAGCAGCATGCCGGCGGCGCCGACCACGGTGCCGGCGATGATCAGCGCCTCGTTGCCCAGCACGTAGCCCTTGAAGGCCACCGCCAGGCCGGTGAAGGCGTTGTACAGGGAGATCACCACCGGCATGTCGGCGCCGCCGATCGGCAGGGTCATCAGCACGCCGAACAGCAGGGCGACCACGAAGAAGGCGATGATCGCCGGCACCTGCAGCTGGTAGACCAGGAAGGCGCCCAGTCCCAGGCTGGCCAGGAATACCAGGCCGTTGAACAGCTGCTGGCCGGCGAACCGGAAGGTGCGGTCCAGACGGCCGTCCAGCTTGGCCCAGGCGATCACCGAGCCGGAGAAGGCCACCGCACCGATCAGCGAACCCAGGATCGCCAGCACCAGCTTGGTGCGGTCCAGGCAGGCGTGCGCGGCGATCGCCTCGGCCGTGCAGGCGCCACCGAAGGTCGCGGCGTTGAGCAGCGCATAGGCGCCGATCGCCGCCGCCGAGCCGCCGCCCATGCCGTTGAAGATGGCGACCATCTGCGGCATGTCGGTGATCGGCACCTTCCTGCCCCACGCCCAGAACGCCCAGGACAGCGCGATCGCCACCACCATCAGCACCAGGTTGGTGGTGTCGATGCCGTGCGCGCCCCAGGTCGAGGGCGCCACGAAGGTCACCAGGGTGGCGATCACCATGCCGACGCCGGCCCAGCGGATGCCGGTTCGGGCGGTCACCGGCGAGGCCATCTTCATCAGGCCCAGGATGAACAGGGCCGCGGCGGCCAGGTAGCTGGCCTTGGCCAGCAGGTCGAGGAATCCGGGAAGGGCCACCGTCAGCCCCCCTTGCCCTTGCTGGACTTGAACATCTCCAGCATGCGCTCGGTGACCACATAGCCGCCGACCGCGTTGCCGGCGCCGAGCAGCACCGCCACGAAGCCGATCGCGCGCTCCAGGGTGGTGTCGGCGTGGGCCAGGGCGATCATCGCGCCGACCAGGACGATGCCGTGCACGAAGTTCGAGCCGGACATCAACGGCGTGTGCAGGATCACCGGCACCCGGGAGATGATCACGTGGCCGGTGATCGCGGCCAGCAGGAAGATGTAGAGCGCGACGAAGCCGTCCATCAGGCGGTCCTCCCGGCGGTTTCGCAGCGGCCGCGGTGCTGCGGCAGGAACGGGTCATTCATGGCCGAGGGCCTCGCGGGTGGCGGCGTGGCGGACCGCGCCGTCGTGGGTGAGGCAGCTTCCGGCCACCAGGTCGTCGTCGAAGTCGACCGCCAGCGCGCCGTCGCGGACCAGCAGCTGGGCGAAGGTGAACAGGTTGCGCGCGTACATCTCGCTGGCATGGGTGGCGGTGCGGGCCGGGAGGTTGACCGGGCCGATCACGGCGACGCCGCCGTGCTCGACGGTCTCGCCGGGCCGGGTCAGCTCGCAGTTGCCGCCGGTCTCGGCGGCCAGGTCGACCAGCACGGCGCCGGGCTTCATGCCGGCGACCATCGCCGCGCTGACGATGCGCGGCGCCGCCCGGCCCGGCACCGCCGCGGTGGTCACCACCACGTCGATGCCCTTGAGGTGGGCGGCCAGCGCCTCCTGCTGGCGGGCGCGCTCCTCGGCGGTGAGTTCGCGGGCGTAGCCGCCCTCGCCGGCGGCATTGACGCCGAGGTCGAGGAACTTGGCGCCGAGCGACTCGATCTGCTCGCGCGTTTCCGGACGCACGTCGAAACCTTCGACCATGGCGCCCAGCCGGCGCGCGGTGGCGATCGCCTGCAGGCCGGCGACGCCGGCGCCGATCACCAGCACCTTGCTGGGGCGCACGGTGCCGGCGGCGGTGGTCAGCATCGGGAAGAACTTCGGTGCCGCCTCGGCGGCGATCAGCATCGCCTTGTATCCGGCAGCGGCGGCCTGCGAGGACAGGATGTCCATGGCCTGGGCGCGGGTGGTGCGCGGCAGCAGCTCCAGCGCGAAGGCGCTGATGCCACCATCGCGCAGCGCCCGTACCAGGGCCTGCTCGCGGTAGGGCGCCAGTGCGCCGATCAGGGCCGCGCCCCGCCGCAGGCGCGAAACCAGCGCCGGGGACGGGGGCTGCACCGCGAACACCACGTCGGCCGCGGCGTAGACCGCCCCGGCGTCGTCGAACCATTCGACGTCGCCATAGGCGGCATCGGGGAAGCCCGCAGCCAGTCCGGCACCGCGCTGGATCACCAGCGACATGCCCGCGGCGGCCAGCTTCTTCGCCACCTCGGGCACCAGGGCGACGCGACGTTCGCCGCTCGCCTGCTCACGGATCACGCCGATCTTTACGGCCATGCACCCCTCCCGGTGGAAGGCCCGATGGTAGCCGCGCGCGCTCGACGGCGACAAGCGCCGTCGGCGACGGGCGCCCGGACCGATGGCCAGGCCCTGGGTGGATGGGCCATCAACTCGGGACTGATCCTCGCAACTGATCCTCGAGGCTCGGGCCTCGGGCCTCGGGCGACGGGCGACGGGCGACGAAGCAGGATCCACTCCCCTCTCCCTCTGGGAGAGGGGCCGGGGGAGAGGGCCGGGGCTTGCCATGATCGTCACCGGCGCCACTCCCGGCACCCGCGCTGGCCAGAGCGTTCCTCTCCGCTTATGCACCCCCGAGCGCGGGGGAGAAAGAAGCGCACCGCCGCCACACCAGCGGCAGGCGCAGGGCGGGGGCGAGCGGCACGGGAGCGGGTGCTGCGCGCTGCGGGTACGATGCCCGCTCTATGGATACCGAAGCCCTCGCCTTCCTGCACCGGCGCCGCTCGACGCCTTCGCGGCTGCTGGCCGATCCCGGCCCCGACGACGCCACCCTGGCCCGCATGCTGGCCACCGCGCTGCGCGTGCCCGACCACGGCCGCCTGACGCCCTGGCGCTTCCTGCGCATCGCCGGCGAGGCCCGGCACCGGCTCGGGCAGGCCCTGGCGGACATCCACTCGGCCGAACACCCCGAGGCCCCGGCCGCGGTCCTGGACAAGGAGCGTGGTCGCTTCAGCCACGCACCGGTGGTCGTCGCCGTGATCGGCACGATCGCCCACGGCCACCGCATCCCCGAGGTCGAGCAGCGCCTGTCCGGCGGCGCGGTCTGTTTCCAGCTGCTGCTGGCCGCGCAGGCGCTTGGCTTCGGCGCGCAGTGGCTGACCGGCTGGGCCGCCTACCATCCCGCCATCCACGCCCGCCTGGGCCTGGCGGCCGGCGAGGAGATCCTGGGCTTCGTGCACATCGGCACGGCCACCGTCGAGACCGCCGAGCGCGAGCGCCCCGACGCCAGCGCCCTGCTCTCGGACTGGACCGGATGAGCACGCCCGAGCGCGCCTGGCTGATCGACGGCAGCCTCTACGTCTTCCGCGCCTGGCATTCGGTCGACGCCGGGCTGGCCGACCGCGACGGCTGGCCGGCCAACGCCGTGTACGGCTTCACCCGCTTCCTGCTCGATTTCCTGCGCCAGCAGCGTCCGGCGCGGATCGCCGTGGCCTTCGACGAGGCCCTGGCGAGCTGCTTCCGCAACCGCATCTATCCCGACTACAAGGCCAACCGCGAGCCGGCGCCCGAGGAGCTCAAACGCCAGTTCCAGTCCTGCAAGCGACTGGTCTCGGCGCTGGGCATCGCCTGCCTGTCCGACGCCGAGTACGAGGCCGACGACCTGATCGGCAGCGCCCACGCCGTGCTGCGCGAGGGCGGCCACGCGGTGACCATCGTCTCCGCCGACAAGGACCTATCGCAGCTGCTGGCCGAGGGCGACGAGCAGTGGGACTACGGCCGCGACCTGCGCTGGGATGCGCGCGGCTGCGTCGACCGCCACGGCGTGCCGCCCGGCCGCATCGCCGACATGCTGGCCCTGGTCGGCGACCCGATCGACAACGTGCCCGGCGTGCCCGGCATCGGCCGCAAGACCGCGGCCATCCTGCTGCACCACTTCGGCGGCCTGGAGGCCGTGCTGGCCAGCGTCGACCAGATCGCGGCCATGCGCATGCGCGGCGCCGCGAGGGTCGCCCAGGCACTCGCCGAGCGCGTCGAGCAGGTGCGGTTCATGCGCGGCCTCACCGGCATCGCCCTGGACGCGCCGGTGATGCGCCCGGCCGACAGCTACCGGCCCGGACCCGCCGACACCGGCAGCCTGACCGGGCTGCTCGACGAGCTGCGCTTCGGGCCGCTGACCCGGCGCGCCTGCCTGGAGTGGGCGGCGCGCGAGGGGGCGTGCGGGCCGGCGGGGTAGTCGCTTGCTGAAGAACGACCGTCCTGGCCGTCCTTCAAGTCGCCCGTCCGGCGCAGGTCCGGACGCGCTCCCGTCGGACCGACTGCTTGCGCAGTCGCTTCGCCGAGCGGCCATCCATGGCCACCATGCGCCGCGCCGCGGTCGTGGCTCAGTCGCCGCCGCCGGGGCGGATCGCGCCGGGGCCGACGCTCTCGGGCAGCGACGGCGGCTTGAAGTCCCAGTTGACCCGGGCGTTGCTGCGGTACACCTTCACCGGCGGCAGCTCGCGGCCGCCGCGCAGCAGGCCGAAGCCGTCGTAGAAGCCGCGCTGGCTGTTGGCGATGAAGTACAGGTCGTCGCCGACCACGGTGCCCAGGGTCGGGCCCGCGAACGCCGGCTGGTTCGCCTCGATCGGCACGCCCGCCTCGATCTTGCGGCCGGCCTCGTCCAGCTTCAGCCGGATCACCCGCTGCGGCACGGTGCCGGACTGGATCGCCAGCAACTGCCCCTGGTAGGTGTACAGGCCCTCGATGCCGTGCAGGATCACCGTGCCCGGGTATTCCAGGTCGAACGCCATGCCGCGCGACAGGTCGATGCCGAACAGGCCCATCTCGAAGTCGGCGAAGTACAGGGTGTTGCCGTCCTCGGAGAAGGTCAGGCCGCGCAGGGCGTTGAGCCGGCGCTCGGCCATGAACGGCTCCAGGCCGCCCGAGGCGGCCTTGCGGAACAGCTGCCCGCGCAGGCCCTCGGCGACGATGATGTCGCCGCGCGGCGACAGCGCGATGCCGCTGAGCACGTGCGGCAGGCCGTCGTCCGGCGCCGCATGGGCACGCACCAGGCTGCCGTCCTCCAGGTCGATCTCGAGCAGGGCGGCACGGCCGGCATCGGCGGCCTTGAAGTCCTTGAAGTGCGGCACCGCCGCGGTGGTCGCCCAGACCCGCTTGCGCGGCACGTCGACCTTGACGTCGAAGATCGACCACCAGGCGTCGCCCTGCGGCCGCGCCCAGGGCTGCAGGCGGCCGTTGCCGCCGCGCCGGTAGATGACGCCGTCGCGGGCGCTGCCGAACAGGAAGCTGTCGCTCGTGGGATCGTGGGCGATGCTTTCCAGCAGCAGGTCGGCCGGCGGCAGCTCGAAGGCCACCTGGCCGGACCCGAACGGCTTGTCGCGGGCATCGTCGTAGAGCTTGACCAGGTAGTCCCAGACCTCGGTGCCGTGCAGGTTGGAAAAGCGCGGTTCGGCGCCGATGTCGTAGGCGGCGCCGCCCTGCTGCAGCACCAGCAGGGCGTTGTAACCCTGGGTCATCTCGCCGGCCTGGGCGAAGGCGGCGGCCAGCTCGTAGACATAGTGCGGGTTGTGGATGCGCAGACTGCGGATGCGCTGCCAGACACGGATCAGCTGCGGCCAGGCGCGCTCGGCCTGCAGGTCGCGCGCCATGGCCAGCAGGGTCGGCACGTCCTCGATGCGCGACAGGTCGACCTGCTGCTCGGCCGGGGCCTGGCTCTCCGGGGCGGCGGCCTGGGCATGGAGCCCGCTGGCGGAGACGGCGGCGGCGGCGGCGAACGCCGCGGCCAGCAGGGCGGGGAGGGACTTGGACATGGGCATTACCTTGGCTCGGGGCGGGTCCGGACGGACGGCGCGGACGACAGCGGGGACCGGGCAGACCGGCGGCGCCCGTGAAGGTTCCCGGGGACGGACCGTAGACTCATGGATCGGTCATCATGGCCGGGACAGCCGCGAAGGATACCGCAGTGGACCCTGTACCGCCCCCGCACGGCACCCGCACCCTGCACGAAGGCCGCTTCCTGGCGCTGCGCCAGCGCGGCCGCTGGGAGTTCGTGCAGCGCACCAACGCCTTCGGCGCCGCCGTCGTCGTGGCCCTGACCGACGCCGACGAGATCGTCCTGGTCGAGCAGTACCGCGAACCCCTGCAATGCCGTTGCATCGAGAACC
Organism: Proteobacteria bacterium UBA2363; assembly: GCA_002344355.1. Lineage (GTDB taxonomy): Bacteria > Pseudomonadota > Gammaproteobacteria > Xanthomonadales > UBA2363 > Pseudofulvimonas. Next base: position 11,411 of record DDTN01000027.1, read on the forward strand.
CGGCCGGCCTGGCCGGCGACCAGCCCGGCGAGGACGACATCCTGGCCGCGGCCGGCCGCGAACTGCTGGAGGAAACCGGCTTCGAGGCGGCGAAGCTGGAGTTCCTGATGGCCGGGCCCAGCGCCCCCGGCATGGCCGACGAGATGCTCAGCTTCGTGCGCGCCAGCGGCCTGCGCCGCACCGGCCCCGGCGGCGGCGACGGCGCCGAGGACATCACCGTGCACGTCGTGCCCATGGCCCGCGCCGCCGCCTTCCTGGCCGGACGCATGGCCGCCGGCCTGCACGTCGACCCGCGCGTCTACGCCGCGCTGTTCCTGGCCCGCTGGCAGCCCGACGGCCGCGCCGTCGACCCAGGTCGCGCCGACTTCGCCTGAGGCGGCGCGCGGCGTCCGGCGCACCGTCGATCCCGGCCACGCGGGCACCAGGGCTCAGTCGCCGAAGCCCAGCCCCGCCAGCCCGCCACGCAGCGAGGTGGCATCGGCATGGCCCAGTTGCCGCAGCACGGCCGCGCCATACAGGCTGCGCTGGCCATGCGCGCACAGCACCAGCCAGCGACCCGGACCCGGATCGGCCAGGCCCGACAGCAACTGCGGCAGCGGGATCCAGTGCGAATCCACCGGCACCGGGATGGCCACCCGCTCGGCCGCGCTGCGCACGTCCAGCACCGACCAGCCGTCGGCCAGCGCGGCCTCCAGGTCGGTCAGCTCGATCTCGATCGGATCCATGGCCGGCACGATACCCAAAAGACCGCAGTCGTTCCCGCGGAACCGCAGACCCCTCGCCGCTTCCAGGCCTTTAGACCGCCGCAGCACCGCCCTTCTCCCCACCCCCGTCCGCGAGGGAGCCTCCAGGTCGACCCGCCTGGTCTTGGTCGGGTCCCGGCTGTCGCGACAAGGGAAAGACGCAAGGCGGTTCGGCGGGATCGCAGCTCCGAGGTTGCGTCCAGGCCCCCTGTCGACCGCCGCAGCACCGCACTTCTCCCCTCCCCCGCCTGCGCGGGAGGGGCGGGGGAGAGGGCGCCCCGGCAAGGCCGAACTGCATCCGGCAGGCCCGCGCCCGAACCGTCCGCCACGCCCGCACCATTGTCGCCACAGCCGTCAGCCGCCACCATCGGATGCACCCTCCAGCCCGGCCTGATCGATGAGCCCTGCCCAGCACCTCGCTCTCCGCTGCCTGACCGCCCTGCTCCTGTCAGCGATCATCTCCGCGCTGGCCTGGGCCGCGCCACCGGCCGCGGACGCAGCCAACGCCACCACCACCGTCTACCTGGTCCGCCACGCCGAGAAGGCCGACGGCGACGATCCCGCGCTCTCCCCCGCCGGCCAGGCCCGCGCGACCACCCTCGCCCACGTGCTCGCCGACGCCGGCCTGGCCGCGGTCTTCGTCACCGACACCCGGCGCAGCCGCGACACCGCCGCGCCGGTCGCCGCCGCCACCGGCCTGGCCCCGACCCGCTACGACGCCCGCGACGCCCGGGCCCTGGCCGCCACCGTGCGCGCCGACCACGCCGGCCAGGCGGTCCTGGTCGTCGGCCACTCCAACACCCTCGACGACCTCGCCGCCGCCTTCGGCGCCCAGGGCCTGGCCGACCTCGACGAGTCGCAGTACGACCGGCTGTACGTGCTGCGCGGCGGCGGCGATGGCGCGCATCTCGCCCGGCTGCGCTACGGCGTGCCGACGCCCTGACCCGCGCGTCTGACCGGGCCACGCCCTCCCGATCAGGCATGCGGGCACAGGGGCCGACCGCTCCGGCAGGCAGGCCGGCGCCTGCCCATGGCCTGGCGGCCGCTCGCAGCCATCGGCGCCCTGGCGCTCTTCGGGCACGCGCCCCTGCAGGCGCTGATGCGCACGGAATCTTGCCGACCGTCGACCCGCGCCCCCATCGCCGCGCCGCGCATCGTGCCCGAGGCGATAGCATCACCCCATGCCCAGAGCCCCGGCCGCGATCCGCTTCCAGGCCCGACTGCTGCGCCCCGCGCAACCGCGCAACGCCGCCTGGTCGTTCCTGCAGGTCCCCGCGCAGGCCAGCGCCCACCTGCCCTCGCGCGGCCTGGTCACGGTGTCCGGCACCCTGGCCGGCGCGCCCTTCCGGGCCACCCTGCAGCCCGACGGCCAGGGCAGCCACTGGCTGAAGGTCGAACGCGCCCTGCGCGCGGCCGCCGGCGTCGCGGTCGGCGATACCGTCGAACTGGCCATCGTGCCGGTCGCCGAGGAACCCGAACCCGCCCTGCCCGCCGACCTGCGCCGTGCCCTGGCCGCGCATCCGGCGGCCAAGGCGCAATGGGCCACCCTGACCCCGGTGGCGCGCCGCGACTGGATCTTCTGGATCGGCTCGGGCAAGCAGGCGCAGACCCGCGGCAAGCGCATCGCCGCCACCTGCGACATGCTGGCGTCCGGCAAGCGCCGCGCCTGCTGCTTCGACCGGTCGGGCATCTGGAGCAAGGGGTTGTCGGCGCCCGAACCCGCCGCATGAGCGGCTGCGGGTCCCGATGAATCAGGTCAAGTCCCCTGCGCCCACTGCCACAACAACCGCCCAGCCACATACAGCACCAGCACCGCCGTCAGCCGCTTCACCGTGCGCTCGGAGAAGCGGCCGGCGCCCAGCCAGCTGCCGAGCTGGCCGCCGGCCAGCACCGCCAGGAACAGCGGCCACCACACCAGCAGTTCGCCGGCATGGTCCAGGCCACCCAGCTTGGCGGCCTGGCCGGCCAGGCCGGCCAGCGAGTTGAGCAGGATGAACACGCTGGCGGTGGCGGCGATGGCCTTGGGCGTGGCCAGGCGCAGGGTATGCAGCAGGGGTGCCAGGAAGATGCCGCCGCCGATGCCGACCAGGCCGCTGAGCAGGCCGATGCCGGCGCCCAGGGCCAGCGCCAGGGCGAACTGCCCGGGCGTGCGCCGCGGCGACGCGGCGGCGGCCTCGCGCCGCTCGAACAGCATCAGCAGGCCGGCCGCCAGCAGGGCCAGGCCGAGCAGCAGCACGAAGGTCTCGCGCCCGATCGGCAGCCGGCCGCCCAGCCAGGCCATCGGCATCGACAGCAGCACGAACGGCGCCACGAAGCGCGCGTCCAGGTGGCCGGCGCGGGCGTAGCGCCAGGCGCCCCCGCCGACCACGATCAGGTTGCAGACCAGGGCGATGCTGGGCAGCAGCCGGTAGTCGACCTCCGCCAGCACCAGCAGGGCGTTGTAGGTGGAGCCGCCGCCGAAACCGACCATGGCGTACAGCAGCGCGGTGAGCGCGAACAGCGCGGCCAGCCAGGTCATGGCACGGTGTCCGCGTCGTCGATGTCCTGGTAGTTGCCGGCCTCGAAGCGCGGCGTGCACAGCGCCAGGAACACCAGGTCCTCGGGGCCGGGGTTGGCGATGCGCTGGCGCACGCCCGGCGGGATCAGCACCAGATCGCCGGGGCCGACCGCCTGGGCCGGCAGCTCGCCGACTTCGACCTCGCCGCGGCCTTCCAGCACCAGGTAGCGCTCGGCGGTGCCGGCCAGGCGGTGCCAGCGCGTGCGGCCGCCGGCCGGCACCCGCGCGCGCGCCACCGACAGCGCCGGGTCGGCCGGGTCGTTGAGCAGTTCCAGAATGTGGCAGCCCTCGACGAACCAGTATTCCGCCGCCGGATCGGCGCGCCGCACCTGTGCCTCCATGGCCCCGCCTCCATCCTCAGGGGACGACAGGGTAACGGCTGCAGCACGCGCGGCAGCAGGTTCGTGGCGGCGGGGCGTGGCGGCACGCCCCGGGGCGGATCAGGGCAGCCTGGAGGTCTGCCGCGGCTCGTAGGTGAAACGCTGGCGGACCCGGACCGGATGGCGTTCGGCGTTCTCCGGGGTCGGCGCGTATTCGAAGCCGGCGAGGTCGATGCGCGCGTGCTCGTCCCACATGCCGGGTGGCGAGGAATCCAGGATCACGATGTCCCGGACCTTGCCCTCGCGGTCGATCAGGAACTCGACCTCGACATGGCCGCTGCGCATCCGCTCGAACTCCTCCATCGGCACCATGCCCACCTCGCGCCGGGTGCGCGGCTGGACCGGCTGCCAGTACGCGGCGCGCTCCTCGAGGGTGACCTCGATCGGGACGCGATCGTCGGGCTTTTCATCAGGAGCATCAGCGACAACCAACGGTGGGGCAACGGCAATGCCAACCGCCAGAAGCCCGACGAGCGCGCGTGTCTGGGTCACCCTGTTCGTGAGCATTTTCAGGTCCAGAAACATGGCGGGAACTGGCAGCCTCCAGGCGGGTTGACGTTGACTGGCGCATTCAGCTGGTAACAGCCACTGTCGTTACATTCGATGACCATGTACGAAACAATGCCAGCTTGCGTGGACCCCGAAAACAGGGACAGGGACGAAAAAAGCAATGCAGCAAGCCCCGAACGAAAAGCCGCATGTGGATTCATGGCAACCCTCTCCAGTCTGACTACAGGTTTCGGAAAATCGGTTTAGCGCAGTGGGACCACGCGGTGCTCTTCCAATGCCACCCGCCCTCCGGGCTCAAACTCGGCGCCTTCCGCAATGGACCTCCCTTCGATGGGCGAGAGCATGGCGTCAAGAACATGGTGCAGACGTTGACTGGGCGCCGTGGCACGCGCCTGCCCCACATGGTGCAAAGCTTGATCCCGCTTTCCCTGCAAGGCCAGAAGCGAGGCCATGTTCGCGTAGGCATCCATCAATAAGGCCCGGTTTATCTCAGTCGGGTCAACTTCGACCAAGGCTTCCAAAATGACGGTTGCCTTTTCGGCTAGGGATTGCGCGACACTCAAGGATGTTTCAGAGTCAATGCGAGCCGCCGTCGCTTCCAAAACCGCCGATTGAAGCAAGTAGCGTCCCTGCTCCGCACTTCCGGACCGGCTTTCGAGAACTGCACGGGCCAGCAGGTTACGGCCTTGCTGGATCAAGGACAGCGCGAGATCTGGATCTCCTCCCATGGATCGGACGTCGGCCTCCATCTGCATGAGCATGGCCAGACGGGATGCATTGTCGGCATCGAAATGGAGTTGCAGTGCCTCGCCAAACCATCGACGCGCGGCCTCGACTTGCCCCAAACGCATATGAGCCAGGCCCAGGTCAGTCAGAAGGATGGCGCGCAGTCCAGTCGCATGCGTTGCTGGAATGAAGGGTTCCGGAGCAGCCTCCTCCAACACCTGTGTCAAGAAGATGATCGCCTCGCGCTCATGGGACATTTCGATCAGGCAGGCGGCATAAGGATGCGCCGCAACCATGCGGGCATTGGACCCAGGGGATTGGTTGGCGAACGACTCATACAACTCATCCGCCGGATGATGGTGGCATGCCGTCATCCAGCCATGTCTGACGGCGAGCTGGTTGACCTGATCTATACGCGCCAGATCATCGCGTGGTGCCGCCTGCATTCCGGCCAGTGCCATCGCGCTCGACACAAGCAGTCCGAACATGGCGAATCTCCTGTATGCAATAAAAGTCAATTCGTACCCACTGCGCAGCCACTTGTACCCCCCCCCCGAACGCCATGTCAACATCAACTTCAGTGATGAAGTCCACACTTCATTCCACGAGGGGAGCGTTGTCACCAGTCGCCGTGTCCTGACCTGTCCAAGCCCTTGCGACGGATCACCCGACCGGGACTTGCATCCACCCCCGGAACCACATAAAAAGGTGGCATGCAGCTCACCGACCGCCAGCAGGCCATCCTCGACTTCCTGACCGCCTTCCAGGCCGGCCACGGCTACCCGCCGACCCGCGCCGAGATCGCCCGGGCGTTCGGGTTCTCGCAGGCGCGCAGCGCCGAGGACCACCTGCGGGCGCTGGCCGCCAAGGGCGCGATCGCCCTGGAGGGCGGGCGTTCGCGCGGCATCCGGGTGCTGGCCGGGGCCGGCGCGGGCGACGACGGCGACGCGGGCGCGCCGCCGGCCGCCGCCGACCTGCTCAGCCTGCCCCTGGTCGGCCGGGTCGCCGCCGGCGCGCCGATCCTCTCCGACGCCCACATCGCCGGCCGCTACGCGCTGGACCGCGCGCTGTTCCGGCCGCGCCCGCATTTTTTGCTGCGCGTCGAGGGCGACAGCATGCGCGAGGCCGGCATCCTGGACGGCGACCTGATCGCCGTGCACCGCACGCCGGTCGCCGAGTCCGGGCAGATCGTGGTCGCCCGGCTGGACGACGAGATCACCGTCAAGCGCCTGCGCCGCGGCGCCGACGGCGGCCTGACCCTGCTGCCGGCCAATCCCGACTACGCGCCGATCCCGGTCGACCCGGCACGCCAGGTCTTCGCCATCGAGGGCCTGCACGTCGGCGTGATCCGGCGCGGCTGAGGGCCATGACCGCCATGGCCGTCCTGACTGCCCTGACCGACCCGGCCACGCCGCCGGCCGCCTGCCGTCGGGCGTCCGGGGAGGCCGGTGCGCCCGGTGTTGCGGATGTCCGTGGTACCCGTGACGCGTCCGGCGCGGATGCGGCGCCCGCCGGTCGCCGCTCCCCGTGCCCTTGGCAGGGACGCTGAGCCATGGCCGCCCTGCCGCAGCCGGCCGTTGCCGGCACCGTCGCCGACCCCGCCCTCCCGGTCCGCACCGACCTGTGGCGCGGCCGCCGCAACCGCAGCGGCACGCCGGCCAGCGCCACCGGCTGGCCGGCGCTGGACGCCCTGCTGCCCGGCGGCGGCTGGCCGGCCGGCGCGGTGTGCGAGGTCCTGCACGGCCACGACGGCTGCGGCGAGCTGGCCGTGCTGCTGCCGGTCCTGGCCCGCCTGGCCAGCCCGGCGCGGCCGCTGGTCTGGGTGGCGCCGCCCTACCGACCGTTCGCGCCGGCCCTGCGCGCGCACGGCCTGGACCTGGCCGCCCTGCACCTGGTCGAGGCGGCGCCGCAGCAGGCGCTGTGGGCGGCCGAGCAATGCCTGCGCGCCGGCTGCTGCGGCGCCGTGCTGCTGTGGTCGGCCAGCGCCGACGGCACCGCCCTGCGCCGCCTGCAACTGGCTGCCGAGACCGGCCGCGGCCACGCCTTCCTGCTGCGCGACGCCCGCCACGCCGGCAACCCCAGCCCGGCGCCGCTGCGCATCGTCGTGCGCCGCGAGCGCGGCGAACCGGTATTGCGCGTGCTCAAGTGCCGCGGCCTGCTGGCGCCGCCGGCCGGCGAGCTGGCGCTGGTGGCCGGCGATGCCGGGCGCGCGGGCGCTGGCCGGCCCGGGCCGGCCAGCGCCCCGGCCAGGCAGGCGGCGGACGCTGCATCCGGAGCCACCGGCCTCGAGACGAGGCAGGCCGGCGCGGCGTCCGGGTCCGCCGGTGTCCGGCAAGCCACGCTGTTCCAGCCCGCGACCAGGGCGGCGCCCCACACGGCCAGGCCCGACCCGGCGACCGTCCGCCTGCCGGCGCCGCCGTCGGGGCGCGGCGCCGACCCGGCACGCGCCGGCCGTGCCGTGCCCGCGCGGCTGGCGGAGGGGCCGCCCTCCGCCGGCCTGGCGCCTGCGGCGTCAGGGTCTGACTGTCCGGCTCATCCGGCAGCCGGGCCGGCCTGTCTGGCGCATCCTGCAGCCGGGTCCGGGCGCCCACACCAGACGGTCCTTGCCGCTGTCGCCGGCCCGGCCGACGACGCCGCCGGCGCGCGGCCATGAGCGCGTCGCTGTGGGCCTGCCTGCGCCTGGCCGATCCGGCCCTGGCCGCCGTGCAGCGGCGGCTGGCCACGGTGCCGGAGCGGCTGGCGGTGCTCGACGGCCCGCCGCAGCGGCTGCAGGTGCTGGCCTGCAGCGACGGCGCCCGGCGCGCCGGGGTGCGCCCGGGGCTGGGCCTGCCGGCGGCCCGCGCCCTGTGCCCGGATCTCGTCGCCCTGCCCCGCGATGCCGGCGCCGAGCAGGCGCTGTGGCAACTGCTGGGGGCCTGGGCCTACGGCTTCAGCGACCAGGTCAGCCTGGCCCTGCCCGACGCCGTGGTGCTGGAGGTCGGCGGCAGCCTGCGCCTGTTCCGGGGCTGGCCGGCGCTGGAACGGCAACTGCGCGGCGACCTCGGCCAGCTGGGCCTGGCCGCGCGCCTGGCCCTGGCACCGCGGCCGCGCGCCGCCTGGGTGCTGGCGGGGCTGGCCCAGGCGGCATCCTCGCCGGCGGCGGACCGGACTGCGAGCGGTGTCCGGGCCGCGCCCTCGCCTGCCGGCGCGCTGCCGGCGGCCCGTGCTGCCGGACGGGCGGGCTTTCCCGGCGGCAGCGCGCGGGCGGCATGCAGCCCGGGCATCGGACCATCGATGCCTTCCGGAAAACGCGACCGGGAGGATGCCGGGCAGGCCGGGGGGCGCGCCGCGGGCGACCTGGGCCGGGCGATCGATGCGGCGACCGCCGCCCCGGCGACCGCGGTGGCCCGCGACGACGCCCTGCGCCGCCTGCTCGACGATCTGCCGGTGAGCGCGGCCGGCTTCGAGCCAGGCGCCCTGGCCGCGGTGCGCGCCATGGGCTTTCTGCGCCTGCGCGAGCTGGCCACCCTGCCGCGCGACAGCCTGGGCCGCCGGATCGGCGCCGCCGCCCTGGTGCAGATCGACCGCCTGTACGGCCGCGCGCCCGATCCTTTGCCCGGCTGGCAGCCGCCGCAGGGCTTCGAGGCGGTGATCGAGTTCGACGCCCGGCCGACCGCCGTGGAACCGCTGCTGTTCGCGCTGCGCCGGCTGTTCGCCGAACTCGCCGCCACCCTGCAGGCGCGCGACGGCGGCGTGCAGCGCTTCCGCCTGGTGCTGCTGCACGAGGACGTGCCCGCCACCGCCGTGCCGGTCGGCCTGCTGCGTCCCGAGCGCGATCCGGCCCGCCTGCTGGAACTGGCGCGCGCGCGCCTGGAACGCGCCAGCCTGGCGGCGCCGGTCGCCGGCCTGGCCCTGGTCGCCGACGAGCTGCCGCCGTTCCGGCCCGGCCTGGCCGACCTGTTCGCCGGTGCCGCCGGCGAGCGCGGCGACTGGCCGGACCTGCTCGAGCGCCTGCGCGCCCGGCTCGGCGACGAGGCGGTCCGGCATCCGGTCGAGCAGGCCGACCATCGCCCCGAACGCGCCACCGCCCTGCTGCCTTCGGCGCTGCCGGCATCCGGCGCGCCGCGACGCGGCGCCAGGCGGCGCGAGGGCGGCCTGCCACAGCACGGCACCGGCCCCGCTGCCGGAGTCGGTGCCTGTGCCTCTGCCCGTGCCGCTGCTGGCGCTGCCGCCCGCGGCGTCCCCGCCGCCCTGCCCGCCGATCCCCGCCAGGCGGCCAGCCGCCCGGTCTGGCTGCTGCCCCGTCCGATCCCGCTGCGCGGCCGCCCGGCGCGCGTGCTGTCCGGCCCGGAACGCCTGGAGACCGGCTGGTGGGACGGCGGCGACCTGCGCCGCGACTACTACGTCATCGAGACCGCCCAGGGCCAGCGCGCCTGGGCCTTCTGCCCGGTCGGCGAACGCGACGGCTGGATGCTGCACGGCTGGTTCGCCTGAGGCGCGGACGCATGGTTCCGCCGCTGGGCAACACCAGGCCGTCCTGCCCGGCCGCAGGCGGCTCCGCGGCACGGCGTGACGATCGGGGCTGGATACGGGCGAGGCGGCCACCGGTCGCCGGCAAGCCCAGGCGGGGCACGCAGCCAACCGCCGGGCGACGGCACCCCACTTCTCCCCTCCCCCGCCTGCGGGGGAGGGGCCGGGGGAGAGGGCAGGACGCGCCATGAGCGCCGACCTGCCCGGCTACGCCGAACTGCATTGCCTGAGCGGCTTCAGCTTCGGCCGCGGCGCGTCCAGCGCCGACGAGCTGTGCGCGCGCGCGAAGCAGCTTGGCTACCGCGCCCTGGCGATCACCGACGAGTGCTCGCTGGCGGGCATCGTGCGCGCCCTGGAAGCCAGCGAGGCGCACGGCGTGCCGCTGGTCGCCGGCGCCGAGTTCACCCTGGCCTGCGGCCTGAAGTGCGTGCTGCTGTGCGCCGACCAGGCCGGCTACCGGCGCCTGTGCGCGCTGATCACCACGGCACGCCGGCGCGCCGGCAAGGGCGGCTACGAACTGCGCCGCAGCGATGTCGAGGCCGGCGGCAACGACGGCCTGCTGGCACTGTGGCTGCCCGGCGAGCGGCCAGCGCCCGGCCAGGGCCGCTGGCTGGCCCGGCAGTTCCCGCGGCGCACCTGGCTGGCGGTGGAGCTGCACCGCGGCCCCGACGATGACGCGCGTCTGGCGCTGCTGCTCGACCTGGCCGCGCGCCTGGACCTGCCGGCGCTGGCCAGCGGCGATGTGCACATGCACGTGCGCCGGCGGCGCGCCCTGCAGGACGTGCTCGCCGCGATCCGCCTGGGCGTGCCGGTGGCGCAGGCCGGCCATGCCCTGTTCGGCAACGGCGAACGCCACCTGCGCACCCGCCGCGCGCTGGCCGCCATCCACCCGGAACGGCTGCTCGCCGAATCGGTGGCGGTCGCCGCGCGCTGCACCTTCAGCCTGCGCGCGCTGTCCTACCGCTACCCGCGCGAGCTGGTCCCCGCCGGCCACGATGCCGCCTCCTGGCTGCGCAGCCTCACCGAGGCCGGCCTGCGCCGGCGCTGGCCCGGCGGCGAGCCGCCAGCCGTCCGTGACCAGGTCGAACAGGAACTGGCCCTGGTCGCCAGGCTCGGCTACGAGGCCTTCTTCCTCACCGTCGAGGACGTGGTCCGGTTCGCGCGCGGCCGCGGCATCCTGTGCCAGGGCCGCGGCTCGGCGGCGAACTCGGCGGTGTGCTTCGCGCTGGGCATCACCGAGGTCGACCCGTCGCGGTTCCGCCTGCTGTTCGGGCGCTTTTTGTCCGAGGAACGCAACGAGCCGCCCGACATCGACGTCGACTTCGAGCACCAGCGCCGCGAGGAGGTGATCCAGTACGTCTACGGCAAGTACGGCCGCGAGCGCGCCGCGCTGGCCGCCACCGTGATCCGCTGGCAGCCGCGCAGCGCCGCCCGCGAGGTGGCCAAGGCCCTGGGCCTGCCCGCCGACCAGCAGGACGCGCTCAGCCGGGTGTTCGCGCGCGGCCAGGAAGGCGCGCCGGTGGAGGTGCTGCTGGCCGAGCAGGGCTTCGCGCCGGACTCGCCGGAACTGGCCCGCGTCCTGGCCCTGGTCGACGAACTGGTGCGCCTGCCGCGGCACCTGTCGCAGCATGTCGGCGGCTTCGTGATCGCCGACGAGCCGCTGTCGTCCCTGGTGCCGGTGGAGAACGCCGCCATGGACGGGCGCACCGTCATCCAGTGGGACAAGGACGACCTCGAGGAACTGGGCCTGCTCAAGGTCGACGTGCTGGCCCTGGGCATGCTCTCGTGCCTGCGCCGCGGCCTGGACCTGCTGGCCCGGCACCGCGGTGTGCGCCTGGAACTGGCGACGATCCCGGCCGAGGACCCGGCGGTCTACGCCATGCTCCAGGGCGGCGACTCGATCGGCGTGTTCCAGGTCGAGTCGCGCGCGCAGATGGCGATGCTGCCGCGCCTGAAGCCGGCCTGCTTCTACGACCTGGTGATCCAGGTGGCGATCGTGCGGCCCGGACCGATCCAGGGCGGCATGGTCCATCCCTACCTGCGACGCCGCAACGGCGAGGAGCCGGTCGACTATCCCAGCGCGGAACTGCAGGCGGTGTTCGAGCGCACGCTCGGCGTGCCGATCTTCCAGGAGCAGGTGATGGAACTGGCGATGGTCGCGGCCGGCTTCAGCGCCGGCGAGGCCGACCAGTTGCGCCGCTCGATGGCGGCCTGGAAGCGCCGCGGCGGCCTGGAGCACTGGCGCGAACGCATCCTGGGCGGCATGGCCGCGCACGGCTACGCCGCGGAATTCGCCGAGCGCGTGTTCGAGCAGATCAAGGGCTTCGGCAGCTACGGCTTCCCGGAATCGCACGCGGCCAGCTTCGCGCTGCTGGTCTACGCCTCGGCCTGGCTGAAGTGCCACCAGCCTGCGATCTTCGCCGCCGCCCTGCTCAACAGCCTGCCGATGGGCTTCTACGCGCCGGCGCAGATCGTCGCCGACGCGCGCCGGCACGGCGTGCGCGTGCTGCCGGTCGACGCGCTGGCCAGCGACTTCGACTGCACCCTGGAGGAACAGGACGGCAGCACCGGCGCGCTGGCCCTGCGCCTGGGCTTCCGGATCGCCGACGGCCTGGCCGAGGCGGCCATGCGGCGGCTGGTCGCGGCGCGCGCGCAGGCGCCGTTCGCCGATGTCGGCGACCTCGCCCGGCGCGCCGGGCTGGACCGCGGCCAGTTGCAGAAGCTGGCCGCCGCCGGCGCCCTGCGCCGCCTGGCCGGGCACCGCCACCGCGCGCTGTGGGCGGTGGCCGGCAGCGAGCCGGTCCCGGCGGCGCACGCGCGCGGCCTCGACGCGCCCGTGGCCACCGCGGCCGCGGGTGCAACCGCGGATGCGGCTGCGGGTGCGGTCGAGGCTGCGGTCGAGGTGGGGTTCGGAGCTGGGACTGGAGCTGGCGCTGGGGCTGCGGTTGCGATCGCGGCCATGGCCGGGCGCACGACCGGCTCCACGACCCGGCTCGGGTCCGGCATGGCGACCCGCCAGACACCGCTGCTGCTGGCCGACGACAGCGCCCGCGAGCGCCGGGTCGCGCTGCGCCCGCCCGACCGCGCCGCCGAGGTCCATGCCGATTACGCGGCGCTGGGCCTGAGCCTGGCCGCGCATCCGCTGTCCCTGGTGCGGCCGCGCCTGGCACGGCGCGGCCTGCTGCGTGCGCTGGATCTGGAAGCCCTGGCCGACGGCGCGCCGGTGCGCCTGGTCGGCCTGGTCACCATGCGCCAGCGCCCGGCCACCGCGTCCGGGGTCACCTTCGTGACGCTCGAGGACGAGACCGGCCAGGTCAACCTGGTGGTCTGGCGCCAGGTCGCCCTGCGCGACCACCGCGCCCTGCTGGAATCGCGCCTGCTGGCCGTGCGCGGCCACCTGCAGGCCGCCCACGGCGTGCGCCACCTGATCGCCGCCCGCCTGGACAGCGCCGACGCCCTGCTGCCCTCGATCTCGGCCGGCAGCCGGGATTTCCACTGAGCGAGAATTGCGGTACGCCAATGAGATCCTGCGCAAGGCCAGCCCTTACTGGCACAGGCCGCGCTCGACCGCACAATCAGGGTGGCCCTGGAAGGCCGCGGGAAGATTCGGAACGCCCCGCGGGAAAGGGCGCCGGGACCACCGTCGTGAGTGCAATCTTGGTCGTGAGAGCAACCTTACCTGCCAGGCGCAAAATGCAATCCGTCAATGAGACCCGATCTCGGTGACTTCCGGCCAGGAAACCCGCTGTTGGTGATGGTCACTCGTTGGAGACCCCAGCAGTTACTCGTCCTCAGGAAAGGTTGGCCCCAACCTGTAGATTGCCTTTAGCAGCCCCGAGCTGAAGGCGGTAGGGCCTACATGAAACTTTCCTGCGATTCGCACATACCGCTTATCAAGCTCCTGCGCCCGTGTCGCAATCATTGCCGAGCTATCCTCAAGGTCTACCGCGATCGAATTCGACGACAGGCCTGCGAGATATGCGTTCTCATCAATGAAAAGCGAGTTTTCGTACTCGTCCCTCAAGACCAGAAATCCCTGAACGACCACGTTCCGCTCGTCAAACGCTTGCGGATCGGCGATCAGTCGAATCAGGGAGACACTCCGTTCATCCGGGGCCTTATCAAACCAATGTGCAGGAACCTCAGCGCTTTGCGCTGACACGCCCAGGACCACGAACAGACAAGAAAAAAATATCGCTGCTTTACTGGGCAGTCGCTTCTCGCCAGTCCCGCCCATCCCCCTCAGGGATGGAATCAACAAGCTAATCATTGAGGTCCCCGAGCGGCAGACTCGCATCGTAGATTCGGCTCACATCGTGGAGCAGGCCCAGCCGCTCCAAAGCCAAACCAACAAAGTACGCGTCAAAAACACCAGTAACACCAGTCCTGCCTCTACCCTTCATGTAGTCCTCCCTCTTGTACTCCTCGGCAGGAGGGACATTGGCCAACTCCACTCCTTCTATCGTGAGGCCAGACCGCAAGCTCTCAGAACTCGGATACAGCGCCCTCTGACCCCCTCGATCGATCAGATATCCGACAAGTGCAATTCGTCGGCCATGGTACGCTTCAGGGCCGGCGATCAAGCGAGCAAAGGAGACCTGACATACCTCGCCCTGACTCTCGATTCCTGAAGGATAGCAGCGCGTTCCAAATCGCCCATCCGGGGTGGTATCGGGCCGTTCGGAAAAATTGATCCCTGGAAACCCGGCTTCCAGTACGGCAGCAATCGAAAAAACAACGACCGCCGAAAAGCCGGTCATCGAACTCTCCTTGCACTGGCATTACCCTGATGCGTATGTCTGTTCATTGGGAATCAACTGCACGCAATCGCTTCTGGCGATGCCGACAGGGGAGAAAAGCCGGGGCGAAGCCTGATGGAGCTTCCTGCACGGGCCGGGCGCAAGCGGCGTGAGGACCGCGTTGCAGACCATGGATCGGGCGCACCCCCCCGAAAACGACACGATCCCAGGCACATCTTTCACGGCGCGCGCCGAGGGACGCGATAGGCCGCGTCGAAATGCTCTCGATCACATTTCAGCAGTTCCTCATTGTCGGATGATATCGGCTGCCACGATTCTTCGGGCATGAACGATAGAACATCATCCGTCGTCATGAATCCGGACGAACTAAATAACATCGCTATCTCTGAGCCAGATACAGTAGCCCAGCGGCGATCTTCTTCGCCCGGCGAAACATAGAATCTAAAAACGGCGCCATTGGCGCTAATGGAGCAGGCCGTCAGGTTGAGTTCGGCAGGCAACGGGATCAAGTCCTGTCTCACGCTGAAGTTGTACGCGACGATCGCACTCCCAAACTTGCCGACTGGATCCATGGAGCGGAATCTCAATATATCGGACTTATCGGATCTTGTTACTTGACCCAGCGCGGTGTAAATGGGCAGCTCGACATAAATTCCCCCGATATCAAAAGCAACGCCAAAAAGCCGGGCCTCTGTCGAGTACGAATTTGTACCCATGACCGCAACAAGAAGCATAGTCAGGTTGGACAACTCAGGTACCCCTCAACATTTAACGATGATGACTGCACTTCATCATGGGGAACGGCGCGATGGGTTTTCTGGGAAAGAGGGGCGAGGAAAGCCCAATGCCCGCCCTACTCGCGCGGGCCGTCGGCGCGCAGCAGGTTGTCCTCGGCGTGCTGGCGCGCCTCGTCCTCGACCTGGGCGTCGATGTGGACCTCGGGGGCGACATCGGCCGCGGCCGGCGGTGCGGCGGGCGGCCGCGGCGTGCGCGCGGTCGACACCGCCGCAGTGGCAGGGGGTGCGACCGTGCCGGGCCGGCCGCGGGCGCAACCGCCGGGGATTGAATGCCGATCCAGGGCAAGACGTGACAAGTGACGTAATTGAGTTGCCTTGCATGAGCCGACCCTTAGCGCTTGCCGACTCTTGACCTTATTTGCACCCATGTCGCTGGCACATCCGGCGCTTCCTCCTCAAGAACCCAAGAATAGACCGAAATCACTCCCAAGGAGTCGGCGCTCCTCCAGAACGAGTCCTCCTCCGGCATACTCGTATGAGTGATCTTCAGTAATCGTCCATGGTAAATAGTAGGCCTTACGATCCTGACTGTTGACACATGGTAACTGCGATGCACGCCACCCACGAAGTCATCGTGAAGTGCGTTAGCGCGAAATCCTCGAACCTCAACTTCAATATCAACTTCCGACATATCCAGCTCTGGTTCGGGCGAGGATCTAGCGCTCATGCAACCCAACAGAGCAAACGCAACAAGGGTCGTTATGATTCGATACACGACCTTCTCCTAGACACGAACCCGTGAGGGAGTTTGAGTGCTGTAGCCCGCACGAATCTATCTTGGGGCTGCGGAGCTTGGCGCAACAGCCTACTCGCGCGGGCCGTCGGCGCGCAGCAGGTTGTCCTCGGCGTGCTGGCGCGCCTCGTCCTCGACCTGGGCGTCGATGTGGACCTCGGGGGCGACATCGGCCGCGGCCGCCGGCGCGGCGGGCGGCCGCGGCGTGCGCCCGGTCGACACCGCCGCAGTGGCAGGGGGTGCGACCGGGGCTGGGCCGACCGCGACCGCTGCCGGCACCGGCAGCGGGCCCGGCGCGGCGAGCTGGATGCGGTAGATCGGCTCGGGCAGATCCATGCCGGCGCCCTCCAGGGCCGCCTTGACCGCCTGGATGGCCTCGCTCTGGACCTTGCCGAACGACGCCTGCCGCTGGTCGACCCAGGCGCTGCAGCGCACGGTCACGCTGGAATCGGCCAGCGCCCTGACCAGCATCGCCGGCGGCGGCTGCCCGACCACGCCAGGCGTCGACGCCAGGGCCTGCAGGCACAGCTCGCGCGCACGCACCAGGTCCTCGCCGTTGCCGATGCCGAACTCGAACACGAAGCGCCGGGTCGGGTTGCGCGTGTAGTTGAGGATCACCGCCTTGAACACCAGGGCGTTGGGCAGTCGCAGGTGGTTGCCGTCCAGGGTGATCAGGGTGGTGGCGCGTGCGGTCAGCGTCGCCACCCTGCCCTCGTGGCCGTCGATCACGACGTGGTCGTTGGGCGCGAACGGCTGGCGCAGGCTGAGCAGGATGCCGGCGATGTAGTTCTCGACCAGGTCCTTGAAGGCGAAGCCGACCGCCAGGCCGACGATGCCGGCGGCGCCCAGCACGGCGCCGACCAGGGCCGTGGCGCCGAGCAGGTCGAGCGCCACCAGCACGCCGACCAGGGTGATCGCCAGGCGCAGCGCCTGGTGCATGAGGTCGGCGAGGAAGGGATTGCGGCTGAACCGGCGCAGCGGCGCCAGCAGGCGCACCAGCAGCCCGCCCAGCAGGTGCAGGCCGACCACGATCGCCAGCGCCAGGCCGAGCAGCGGCAGCGCCGCGACCAGCCGGCGCAGGCGTTCCATGCCGTCCGCCAGCACCGGCGCAAGGCGCCGCTCCAGCGCGGTCTCCAGGTACACCCGGTTGTCGACCGCGACCACGCCATCCACGGCGTTGGCGAGCTGGCCGGCCACCTCGACCATCGCCTCGGTGTCGACGCTGCCGCGCAGGGTGGCCAGCCCGGAGGTCACCTCGACGCGCACGCCGGCCAGGGCCGGCACCCGCGCCATCACCGCCTGCACGCGCCGCGCGAGATCGGCGTCGTCCTGCGCCAGCCGCTCGATCTCGGCGGCGATCGCGGGATCGCTGGCCGGATCGTCGTCCACCGTCGCCGCCTCCGCGGCGACGGGCCCGGCGTCGGCTTCGTCCGGCGGTGCCTGCGCCGCGACCGCCGCGGCCGCGCCGGCCAGCCCCAGGGCCAGCGCAAGCGCGACCAGCCACCGGCTCAGGCGGTCAGCAGCCACCAGGCCACGCTCTGCCAGAGCAGCACCAGCGCCATGGCGGCGATCGCCAGCCAGGTCAGCACGGTACCAAGGACCCGGCCGTTGCTGGTCCCGGCGGTGCGCGACAGGCCCACCGCATGCAGCACCCGGCCCAGCACCAGGCCGATGCCGAACACGTGCAACCAAAGGGGCACGGTCGCCAGCAGCTCGAGCACCAGGAGCAGGACCAGGGCCAGCGGGATGTTCTCGGCGAAGTTGGCGTGCACGCGCACGCGCAAGGCGAGCGCCTTGTCGCCACCGTCGCCGATGCCGATGCGGGCGCGCCGGCGGTAGAACACCACGCGGGCGGCGAGGACCAGCATCAGCAGGGCCAGCAGGGCGGCGTAGAAGGCGGTGACGCGCGGCATCATCATGGCTGGCTCAACCCGCCGGCTGCAGTTCGACGCTGTAGGCGTCGATGCGGTACTCGATCTGCGGTCCGCTCACCGAGGCGGGATCGCCCCCGGCGTCCTCGGCCAGGTGCCGCGCGAAGGCCTCGCTCACCGTGCGCTGGCCCAGCGTGCCGTAGACCACGGCGCGGCCGCTGCTGTCCTTGGGCAGGAAGAAGGCGTGGTTGCTGAACACCCGCGCGCTGCGCTCGCCGTCGGCCAGCACCAGCCAGCAGCCCTTGTTCTGGCAGACCTGGGTGATGCGGCCCTCGAACTTGGCGCGGCGGCGCAGGAACGGGCCGGCATCGTCGAGCACCGTGCCGATCGCGGCCGGCCGCCCGAGCGGCATGGCCTCGCCGTAGACATGGCTGCCACTGGCGGTGACCTGCGGCGTGCTGGCGCCCTCGCCCGCGGCCAGCGCGACGGCGGCGGTGGCGGAAAGCAGCAGGGGAAGGAACTGGCGCTTCATGGCGGGACTCCCTGGGTTGGCGTGCCGGGTGGGCCGGCGAAGGATGCCGGCCAGTGTAGCGTCGCCGCCGCAGCGGC
Organism: Proteobacteria bacterium UBA2363; assembly: GCA_002344355.1. Taxonomy (GTDB): domain Bacteria; phylum Pseudomonadota; class Gammaproteobacteria; order Xanthomonadales; family UBA2363; genus Pseudofulvimonas. The sequence goes on from DDTN01000027.1 coordinate 29,606, forward strand.
GGCCGCGGGGACCGGCCGCCGCCCGGTGGGCTTCAGGGCACCGGAGGCACGGCAGGCGGTCCGGCGGACGGGTCGCTGCCGCGAACCCGGTCGTCGTCCGCTCAGGCCGCCAGCGGCCAGTCGACCAGCCGCTCGAGCGGATCGACGGCCAGGTACTTGCCGCGCGGGTCGCGCGCCAGCCGTGCCATCGCGCAGCCCGGGTCGTGCGTGAAGAACAGCCGCACGCCGCGCGCCAGCATGTCGTCCAGGAAGGCCTGCTTCTCGTCGATCAGGCGCTCCGGCCAGCGGTCGTAGCCCATGGTCACCGGCAGGTGCACCCAGGGCCGGCCGGGGATGAGGTCGGCGCAGAACACCACGCCGCCGCCCGGCGCGACGATCTCCGAGAGCATCAGGCCGGGCGTGTGGCCGTCGCTGTAGTGGAAGCGCACCGCCTCGCCCAGTGTGGCGCTGTGGGCGCCCTCGACCAGTTCCAGGCGGCCGGAGTCGCGCAGCAGCGGCGCCAGTTCCGGGATGAACGAGGCGCGGTCGCGCGGGTGCGGATCGAGCGCCCGCTGCCAGTGCGCGGCACCGACCAGGAAGCGCGCGTTCGGGAACAGCAGCGCCGGGGCCGCGCCTTCGCGCCAGGGTGCCAGCAGGCCGCCGGCGTGGTCGAAGTGCAGGTGCGAGAGCACCACCACGTCGATGTCCTCGTGGCCGAGGCCGGCCTCGGCCAGCGAATCCAGCAGCCGGTGCCGTTCCTCGACGACGCCGAAGCGCTCGCGCATGCGCGGCTCGAAGAAGGCGCCGATGCCGGTCTCGAACAGCACCGTGCGGCCGGCCAGGTCGCGTGCCAGCAGGGCGCGGCAGGCCAGCGGCACGCGGTGCGCCTCGTCGGGCGGCAGCCACTGGCCCCACAGCGCGCGCGGCACGTTGCCGAACATGGCGCCGCCGTCCAGGCGCTGGCTGTTGCCGTCGATCGACCACAGCCTCATGGCTCGCGGACCTCGGCGCGGCCGGAGCTCCAGCGCGGATCGGAGGCCGCCTCGACACTGCCGTCGGCGTGGTTCCAGATCACCACCTGCATGTTGCCCCAGTCGCGCTCGCCGACATTGACCGTGTGGCCCATTTCCTGCAGCGCGGCGATGGTGGCCTCGTCCAGGGCGCCCTGCTCGGCGGAGATCGCGTCCGGCAGGTACTGGTGGTGGATGCGCCGCGCCGACACCACGGCCTGCGCGTCCTTGCCGTCGATCACCTCGAGCAGGCCGAGCAGGACCATGGTGATGATGCGGCTGCCGCCGGGCGTGCCGATCACCGCCGTGCGCCCCTCGCCGATCACGAAGGTCGGCGTCATCGACGACAGCATGCGCTTGCCGGGCTCCGGCGCGTTCGCCTCGCGGCCGATCAGGCCGTAGGCGTTCGGCGCGTCGGGCACCAGGGCGAAGTCGTCCATCTCGTTGTTGAGCAGGACACCGGTGCCGGGCACCACGAAGCCCGAGCCGTACGGCAGGTTGACGCTCAGCGTGGCGGCGACCAGGTTGCCCTCGGCGTCGATCACCGAGAAGTGCGTGGTGTCGGTGCCGCGCGGCGCGTTGTCGGTGCCTGGCAGCATGGCGCTGGGCGTCGCCTTGTCGAGCAGGATCGAGGCGCGCAGGCCGGCCGCGTAGTCGGCGCTGAGCAGCTTGCGCAACGGCATCTCCACGAAGTCCGGGTCGCCCAGGTAGATGCCGCGGTCGCGGTAGCCGCGGCGCAGGGCCTCGGCGAGCAGGTGGCTGCGCGGCGCCGGGTCGAGCGCCGGCAGGTCCCAGCGGCGCAGGATGTTGAGCGCCTGGGCGATCACCACCCCGCCGGAGGACGGCGGCGGCGAGGTGACGATGCGGTGGTCGCGGTACTCGATGACCAGCGGCTCGCGCTCCTTGACCCGGTAGCCGGCCAGGTCGTCCAGGGTCCAGTTGCCGCCGGCCTCGTTGACGCCGGTGACCAGGCGGCGCGCCACCGGTCCGTCGTAGAACCCGTCGTGGCCGTCGCGGGCCAGCCGCTCGATGGTGCGTGCCAGGTCGGGCTGGCGGATGACATGGCCCTCCTCGGGGATCTCGCCGGCATCCAGGAACTGCCGGGCGCTGGACCGCCAGCGGCGCAGCACCTCGACCCGGTAGCCCATCAGCGCGCGGTACTTGTCGTCGACCGGGAAGCCCTCGCGGGCCAGCCGGATGGCGGGCGCGAGCGAAGTCTCGAGCGGCAGCTTCCCGTAGTGCTCGGCCAGCCACGCCAGTCCCGCCGGCTGGCCGGGAATGCCGGCCGAGAGCGGGCCGTTGACGCTGCGGTCGCGGTCGGGCTTGCCCTCGTCGTCCAGGAACCAGTCCAGGCTGACCGCAGCCGGCGCGGTCTCGCGGGCGTCGACGAACACTTCCCTGCCGTCGCTGGCCCGGCGCAACAGGAAGAAGCCGCCGCCGCCGATGCCGGAACTGGCCGGCTCGACCACGGCCAGCGCCATGGCGACCGCGACCGCGGCGTCGAAGGCGTTGCCGCCGGCGGCCAGCACCTCGTGGCCGGCCTCGGTGGCCAGGTGGTGGGCGCTGGCGATGCCTGCACGCCCGGGGCCGGCACCGGATTCCGGCGCGGCCTCGGGCGCCGGTGAGGCGGCCAGCGGCAACGGCGCGAGGAACAGGGCGAGCAGCAGGCGGCGGACGGCGGTCATGGCGGCGGGGTTCCGGTCAGCAGGTGGTACTTGGCGCGCAACTGCGCCTCGTCCTCGACCCGTTCCGGGTCGGGCAGGCAGCATTCCACCGGGCACACGGCCTGGCACTGCGGTTCGTCGAAGTGGCCGACGCACTCGGTGCAGCGCGCCGGGTCGATCTCGTAGATGGTCTCGCCCTGGTGGATCGCCTGGTTGGGGCAGGCGGGCTCGCAGACGTCGCAGTTGATGCAGATGTCGGTGATGCGCAGGGCCATGGCGTCGGGGCGTGGCGGGCCGGGGAACCCGCCGGCGGGCCGGAAGGCCGGTGCGGCCTCGCCGCACCGGCGGAGGGTTCGCTCAGCTGCCGAACTCGAGGAAGATGAACTCGGCGCCGGAACCGGCGATCGCCGCCTCGGCGGCGGCGCGGTCCTCGGCGCGACCCACGAACACCACGCGGGCGCCCTTGAGCCGGTTCTCGGGCAGGCCCTCGAAGATCTCAGGCATGTGCCGGGCCATCAGCGCCGAATCGCGCGAGCCGAACGCCAGCACGGTGTCCTTGAGGACGCCCCGCTGCAGGGTCTGGTTGGCGTTGTCGATGGTGCGCATCCGGGTCTCGTCGTCGTCGGCCGGGCTCAGGTACACGGCGAACGGCGGCACGCCGCGGCGGACGCGGACATGGTGGCCGACCATGCGGCTGATGTACTGCCGCCATTCGCCGTCCTCCTGCGAGGTCGGCAGGGTCGGCGACGGCCGCGCGGCGGGTTCGGCCGGCGCGGAGCCTTCCCGGTTGCAGCCGGCCAGGGCCAGCAGGCCCAGCAGCAGCGCGAACAGGGGCAGTCGGGAAACTCGGGACATCGTTGGCTCTCCTTGGCTCCGGGCGGCAGGATCGTCCCTGCGGACGACGGCCCCGAGTATAGCGCCGGCGGGCGCCGGGATCAGGCGAAACGCCGCTGCAGGGCCGCCCACACCACCGGATGCACGAAGCCGGAGACGTCGCCGCCGAACCGGGCCACCTCGCGGACCAGCGACGAGGAGATGAAGCTCCACTGCTCGGCGGGCGTCAGGAACAGGGTTTCCGCCTCGGGGATCAGGTGGCGGTTCATGCTGGCGAGCTGGAACTCGTACTCGAAGTCCGACACCGCGCGCAGGCCGCGCAGGATCACCCCGGCGCCGAGTTCGCGCACGAAGTCCGCCAGCAGCACCCGGTAGCCGACCACCTCGACCCCGGCGATGCCGGCCAGCGCCTGGCGGGCCAGGTCGATGCGCTCGTCCAGGGTGAAGCTGGGACCCTTGACCGGGTTCTCGGCGACCGACACCACCAGCCGGTCGAACAGCGGCGCAGCGCGCTCCACCAGGTCGATGTGGCCATTGGTCAGCGGGTCGAAGGTGCCCGGGTAGACGGCGATGCGGGGGTTGGCAGGCATGGCTGTAGGGACCCCTCGGACCGGTAGATGGGTGCCCGCAGGTTAGCCGAGGCGGGTCGGGGGGCGCCATGCGGGGGAGGCGGGGACTGGGGACCGGGTTCAGGGCTGTGCCGGGGCGGGGCGGGCGTCGGCGGCGCGGTAGAGGGCGCACTGCACCTGGCCGGCTGTCAGGCTGCGCCAGGGCGTGGCCGTCAGCGGCGCGGCGGCGCCGCGCGGCCACTCCAGGTACAGCCAGCCCGACGGCGCCAGCCAGCCGCCGGCGAGCAGAGCGGCCAGCGCCGGCGCCAGCAGGCCGGCGTCGTAGGGGGGGTCCAGGAAGACCAGGTCGAAGGGCGCCGAGGGGGGGCTGCGCAGCCACGCGAGGGCATCGGCCGCTTCCACCTGCACGGTGTCGCCTGCCGCGAGCAACCCGACATTTGCGCGCAGAACCGCCAGCGCACGCGGATCGCGCTCGACCAGGGAGACGTGGGCAGCGCCGCGGGAGGCCGCTTCCAGGCCGAGCGCGCCGGTGCCTGCGAACAGGTCCAGGCAGCGACTGCCCGCGATCAGCGGCGCCAGCCAGTTGAACAGGGTTTCCCTAACCCGGTCGGGGGTCGGTCGCAGGCCCGGCACGTCGGCCACCGGCAGGCGTCGGCCGCGCCAGGTTCCGGCGATGATGCGGACCTTGCCCGGCACCGCCGGCGTCGCGCGGGCCATCAGGCCGGTCGCTCCGTCCGGCAGCCGGCGGCGCCCGGAAGCCGGGAACGTGGCGCGGATGCTCCGGGCGGGCCGGGTGTGGGCATTTCAGAGGCCTCCTCGCATGGAATGGTGCACGGTGGCCGGCGGATGCGCCGGCACTCCGCCGCTCCGACGCTGCGACTGCCGGCCGGGGGCGATCGGTGGCCTGCGGGCGCGGCCACGGTCCGCGTCCCCGGCGACGCTGAGCCGGCGCTGATCGCAGGCGCCCTAACCCGGGTCGGGGTCCCGCAACGGGCTGCTAGCATACCGGTCCGTCCAAGCCCCGCCCGCCATGCTCGGCCTGTTCCGCAAGAAGACTCCCGACCAATCCGCCACCGGCGAAGCCGCCGCGGAGAAGGTCGCCAATGCCCCGGCCCCTGCCGCAGCCGCGCCCGTCGCGGAACCCGCCGCGCCGTCCCGCGGCGGCTGGCGCCAGCGCCTGTCCGGCAGCGCCCTCGGCGTCGGCCTGCGCGCCCTGTTCTCGACCCGGCCGCCGCTGGACGAGGACCTGCTGGAGAACCTGGAGACCGCCCTGCTCACCGCCGACGTCGGCGTGCCGGCGACCAGCGCGCTGATCGAGGAACTTCGCACCGAGATGCGCGCCCGCCGCTACCGCGATTCCGACGACCTGATGGCCGACCTCAAGGCGCGCCTGCGCGCCCTGCTGGCGCCGGTCGCACGGCCGCTGCAGGTCGAGCCGGCACGCGCGCCGTTCGCGATCCTGGTGGTCGGCGTCAACGGCGTCGGCAAGACCACCACCATCGGCAAGCTGGCCCGGCGCCTGTCCGGCGAGGGCCACGCCGTGGTGCTGGCCGCCGGCGACACCTTCCGCGCGGCGGCCGTCGCCCAGCTGGAGACCTGGGGCCAGCGCACCGGCGTGCAGGTGTTCTCGCAGGGCCAGGGCGCCGATTCCGCCTCGGTGATCTTCGACGCCCTGAAGGCCGCGCAGGCGCGCGGCGCCGGCGTGCTGGTCGCCGACACCGCCGGCCGCCTGCACACCCAGGCCGGCCTGATGGACGAGCTCTCCAAGGTACGCCGGGTGATGGCCAAGGCCGGCACCGGCGCGCCGCACGAGGTGTTGCAGGTGATCGACGGCAGCACCGGCCAGAACGCCGTCAACCAGGTCCGGCAGTTCCGCGAGGCCGCCCAGGTCACCGGCCTGGTGGTCACCAAGCTGGACGGCACCGCCAAGGGCGGCGTGGTGTTCGCGCTGGCCCGCGAGTTCGGCCTGCCGATCCGCTTCATCGGCCTGGGCGAAGGCGCCGACGACCTGCAGCCGTTCGACCCGGACGCCTTCGTGGACGGCCTGCTGCCGGACGACGGGGCACGCTGAGCCATGTCGCTGGGCCGGCGCCTGCTGGCCGTGGCCGCCCTGCTGGCGGTGCTGGCCGGTGCCACCTTCCTCACCGCCCGCTGGCTGCTGCGCCCGGACAACCTGGCGCGCACCCTCGTCGCCTGGGTCGAGCGCGAGCTCGACGCCACCCTGGTGCTGGACGCGCCGCCCGGCCTGCGCCTGGTGCCGCGCCTGCAACTGACCCTGGAACAGGTGCGCATCGAGCGCGCCGGGCAACCGCTGGCGGCGGCCCGCGAACTGCGCCTGGCCCTGCCCTGGTCGGCGTTGTGGAACGGCGGCCTGGCGGTCGACAGCCTGCTGCTGCGCCGGCCGGAACTGGACTGGCCCGGCCTGGTCGCCCTGCTGCGCGACCTGCAGCCGGAAACCGCCGCCAGCCCGCGACGGACCAGCCTGCCCAGCATCGCCGTCGGCCTGCGCGTCGAGGACGGCGTGCTCAGCTCGGGCGTGACCGGCGCGGGCGGCTGGCGGCTCGACCAGGTGTCGCTGGTGACCACGCCGCTGCGCGACGGTCGCACCTTCCGCATCGACGCCGGCGCGCGCCTGCGCGGCGAGGCCACGCGCACCCTGTCGCTGTCCGCCGCAGGCCGCCCGCAGGCCGGCACCGACGGCCTGCAGATTGGCGAGCTGGCGGTCCGCCTGGTGGTCGGTGCCGCGGACGGGCCGCTGGACCAGGGCGTGGTGGTCGACGCCAGCGGCGCGCTGACCCTCGCCGAAGGCCGCGTCGCCGCCGCCGACCTGCAGGTGCGGCTGCCGACCTGGCCGGACGGCCTGCCGCCACCGCCCGGCGTGCGCGCCGACGCACCGCTGGACCTGGCGCTGCACCTGCCGCCCGGCGGCCAGCAGCTGGATCTCGACCTGCGCCAGGACGGCCTGGCGCTGCACGCCCGCCTGCACGCCGCCGAACTGCAACAGGCCCTGTCCGCGCTCGACCGCCCGCTCGGCGCCCTGGCCGCGGTGCGCGGCCAGTGGCGCCTGGACCGGCTGGCGGTCGGCGGCGTCGAGATCGAGGGCATCGAGCTGGACATCGTGCCGCTGCCCGATACCGGCCCGGATGCCGCCGTCCCCGTCGCCGATTGAGCCGCTGCCCGGCTTCGCCGCGCGCCTGCTGCGCTGGCACGCCGGCCACGGCCGCCACGACCTGCCCTGGCAGCGGCCGCGCACGCCCTACCGGGTTTGGCTGAGCGAGGTGATGCTGCAGCAGACCCAGGTCGCCACCGTCATCCCCTACTTCCAGCGCTTCGTGGACGCCCTGCCCGACCTGCCGGCGCTGGCCGCCGCGCCGCTCGACCAGGTGCTGGCGCTATGGTCGGGCCTGGGCTACTACAGCCGCGCGCGCAACCTGCATGCCGCCGCGCGCGCCTGCATGGAACGCCATGGCGGCGAGCTGCCGCGCGAGGTCGAGGCGCTGGCCGGGCTGCCCGGGATCGGCCGCTCCACCGCCGGCGCCATCGCCGCGCAGGCGCACGGCATCGCCGCGCCGATCCTGGACGGCAACGTCCGCCGGGTGCTGTGCCGCAGCCATGGCGTCGACGGCTTCCCGGGCAGCGCCGCGGTCGAGAAGCGGCTGTGGCAGCTCGCCCACGCCCTGCTGCCGGCCGCCGACCTGGCCGACTACACCCAGGCGCAGATGGACCTGGGCGCGACGGTCTGTACCCGCGCCCGCCCGGACTGCCCGCGCTGTCCGCTGGCCGGCGACTGCCGCGCCCTGGCCAGCGGCCGCATCGCCGAACTGCCGCAGCCCAGGCCGCGCAAGACGCTGCCCGAGCGCGGCGCGCACTGGCTGCTGCTGGTCGATCCGGACGGCCCGCAGGTGCTGCTGGAACGCCGTCCCGAGCAGGGCCTGTGGGGCGGCCTGTGGGCGCTGCCCGAATTCCCCGACCGCGAAGCGCTGGACGGCGCCCTGGCCCTGCTCGGCGTGCGCCCGGACCGGGCGACCGCCCTGCCGCCGGTGCGCCACCTGTTCACCCACTTCGCACTGACCGCGCAGCCCTGGCGGGTCGAGGCGGCGGCGGGCGTCATCGCCGAACCCGGCCGGCAGCGCTGGCTGGCCCGCGCCGGGCTGGCCGACACCGGCCTGCCGCAGCCGGTGCGCCGCCTGCTGGACCAGGCGCTGCGCTGAGGCGCGCGGCCCGGACTGCGGCTTCCGACCTCTGGGCCCGCGGCGACGACCGCACCCGGCGCTGCGGCGCTGCGGCGCTGCCGCCCTGGGTCGCGCGGGTGGCCCGGATCCCTGCCGGGCGCGGTGCCAGCGACGCGCTCATGGCCGTGCCTCCCGGCATGCCGTTACCATCACGCCATGAGAACCGTGCACTGCGAGAAGCTGGGCCGCGAGCTGCCCGGGCTGGACTTCGCGCCCTGGCCGGGCGAGCTTGGCCAGCGGGTCTACCTGGGCATCAGCAAGGAAGCCTGGGGCCAGTGGCTGGCCCACCAGACCCTGCTGATCAACGAGAACCGGCTGTCGCCGCTGGACCGCTCGACGCGCACCTTTCTGGCCGCCGAGATGGAGAAGTTCCTGTTCGGCGGGGGCGCGCAGCGGCCGGCCGGCTACGTGCCGCCGGCCGACTGAGCCCGGTCCGGCCTCAGCGCTGCCGGAGCGCGCGGATCTCCGAACGGGCCGCCTTGTAGTCGATCGGCCGGATCCGCTCGATACGGCAGCGCACGCCCTCGACGATCACGCTGTCGAAGCGGCTGCGCAGGGTGTTCAGGGTGCCGTCGAACACCACCGCGCGGGCGAACTCCAGGCCCAGGCAGGGCCCGCCGATGTCGAGCAGGTACCAGCGGTTCAGGCGCGCCTCCAGCAGCAGGGTGTTCTCGTTGACCGGCTGCCAGCTGATCAGCCGGAAGCTGCGGATCTCCTCCACCGGCGCGCCCGCGTGGGACTGGTAGATGGCCAGCTCGCGCTGGTGGAACTCGCGGCGCTCGGCGAGGCTGGCGCAGCCGGCCAGGAGCAGGGACACGATGGCGGCGATGACGGCGTTCCTGGGCATGACCTGCTCCTCGACGGCGGTGGCGGGGCCGGGGCGGCCATCGCCCCGACCCCTGTCCTGTCGGATGATGCCGGCAAACCGTCGCAGCCCGCCGGATGCGGTTCAGCGCGGCGCCAGCTTGACGGCACCGGCCCCGGCCGCTTTAATACGCGGCCCGTCCCGGCCGTCCGCCGGATCCACGACGGAACCCGTGGCCGGGTAGCTCAGTTGGTAGAGCAGGGGATTGAAAATCCCCGTGTCGGCGGTTCGATTCCGTCCCCGGCCACCATCGCAGGGTCCGCCTCGCCGGGCATTGCGGGGTCCGACACCGGTCGGACCCGACCGCCGCGGCGCCAGGTCCGGCCCGAATCCGGCAGCGCTGGCCACCAGGGCGACGCCCTTTCGCATCTCTCCGCATCAACCTGACGACCGGGCCGCGGCCGCCGGCGCAGCGTGCGCGTGCCGCCCACGGGTCGGGCCGCTGGAGCGGCTGCTGGCTCGCCGCCATCGCAGCGTCCCTGTCCGACGATGCCGGTGCCTCCACCGCGCACCGGTCCCGCCGCCGGCGCGGACAGGACCACAGCCATTGCCGCGACCGATGGCGCCGGGAGCGGTCCGGCCCAGCCGGTCCGTCCGCCCCGGTGAGACGCCGGGCCAGCAACATGCCAGCCATACCGAACAGCCGACAGGAGATGCCCCGATGACCGTCCTGACCAGCCGCTTCACCCGCGCCGTCGACCACGCGCGCATCGCCCACGCCGCCCAGTTCAAGAAGGGTACGGGCACCCCCTACCTCCACCACCTGCTCAGCGTCGCCAGCCTGGTGCTGGACTACGGCGGCGACGAGGACCAGGCCATCGCCGGCCTGCTGCACGACCTGCTGGAGGACTGCGGCAGCGGCCACGAGGCGCTGGTCCGCGCCGAGTTCGGCGAGCGCGTGGCCGCCATCGTCCGGGACTGCACCGACGGCAGCGCGGAGCACAAGGCAGAGGCCAACACGGCCGAAGCGAAACGCGCGAACTGGCTCGAGCGCAAGCTGGCCTACCTCGACCATCTTGCCGAGGAGCCACTCGACTCTCTGCTGGTCGGTGCCTGCGACAAGCTGCACAACGCCCGCGCCATCCTGGCCGACCTGCACGGCGACGCCGGGCTCGCCGTGTTCGACCGCTTCACCGCCGGCCGCCTGGGCACCCTGCAGTACTACCAGGCCCTGGCCGAGGTCGTGCTGCGCCGCGCAGGCGAAGGCGGCGCGCGCTTCCACGAGCTGGCAAGGGAGCTGGACCGCACCGTGGGCGAGATGCATGCCCTGGCGGGAGCGCAGCAGCGGGTGGCGCTGGCGTCGGGGTCGCTGTCCGGCGGGTACTGACGGGCCGACGGACCGGCGCAGCGGATCGACAACGGGCGGCGCCGCGCTCCGCTTCGCGTCGTCCCGATGTCGCATGGCCGCGGGATTCGTGGAGCGACCATCGCCGGTGTCCGACGCCGGACTCGCACCGATGCCAGGCGGTTGCTGCCCGCTCCCATCGGTACCGGTTGACGCGCTGGCGGCGACGCTGAACACTCGGCGGTGATCGGCACCAGGCCGCCCCGTGCCGGCCTGTCCGACAGTCCACCACAGGCACCCGACGATGCAGCCGGTCGCGACATCCGGTCCAGGCAAGCCCCTCGCCCGTCCGGGTCGCGGCTGGGGCTGGCCGCTTGCCTGTCGATCCGGGGGCATGGCACGACTCCGCGCCCCCGGACGCAATGACCAAGGAGAGCCCGGATGACCGTATCCGAGGTCCTCGCCCTGCTCGAGTCCGAGCGCGACGAGCGCGGCATGAAGGCCTGGGAGAAGCTCGGTCCCCGCACCGGCGGGCTGCGGAGCCACGGGATCGGCCTCACTCGCCTGCGCAAGCTGGCGAAACGGATCGGATGCGACCGGGCGCTGTCGCTTGCGCTCTGGCGGACCGACGTCTACGACGCCAGGGTCATCGCGCTGCTGATCGACGATCCCGCGCAGATCACCCGCGACCAGGCCGAGCGGCAGGTCGGGGAGCTGGCCGGCGGCATGCTGGCGCACGTGTTCGCCTCCTGCGACGCGACACTGGCGAAAACCCCCTTCATGGTCGAACTCGCCGAGGCCTGGATCCGGAGCGACGACCCGGTCCGGCGCGATTGCGGATACGGTCTGCTCTACGAGGCGTCGAAGCTGTCCGGCAGGAAGGCGCCGAGTGATGAGTTCTTCCTGGCCCAGGTGGAGCGCATCGCGAACACCATCGACGGGGAGCCGGAGAACGTCCGCCTTGCAATGGCGACGGCGCTGATGGGCATCGGGAAACGGAGTGCCGCATTGAACAAGGCCGCCCTGAAGGTCGCGCAGGGCGTCGGCCCGATCGAATTCACCTCCGCAAGCGGCACGTGCGAGCCCTTCGACGTCGCGAAGCACCTGACCACGGATCGGCTGAAGGAGAAGCTGGGTCTGCAGGTGCTGCGCGTCGCCGGCTAGCGGATCGTTCCGGCCGAGGCCGGCCCTTGGAACCCGCCCCCATTTCCCGTGTCACCAGGGCACTCCACTGAATCCAGACGCCGTCCTGCCCGCATCCATGTCCGGGAAGCGTCGCGATGCCGCGGCGCAAACGGGAGTGATCGATGGTCAGGTTCGACAGCGCTTGGGTTCTGGTCCGCGTATGCGCGGTGTTGTGGGGGTTGGCGCTTGGACCCACCACGGCCCTCGGGCAGCCGGGGCCGCTCCCTGACCCGGCCTCGGTCGGCATGACCGCAGAGCAGAACAGCGCCGTGGTGCTCGCCCTGGCGACCGTGCTGCGCGAGCGCTTCGCGTTCGAGGAGCGCGGCGCGGCCGCAGCACGGGAGATCGAGGCGATGGAGGCCGGTGGCGCCTTCCGCGGAGCGCGCAATGCGGCACAGTTGCTGGACCTGATCGCGACCCGGGTCGCGCCGATCGTCGACGACCGCCATTTTCGGACCCGTTACCTTGGTCCGGAGGCCGTCGCCGGATTCAGCGAAGCCGGGCCGTCGGCGGAGGACACCGCCCACTACCACGAGGAGGTCCGTCTGCGCGGCGGCGAGATCCCGGAGGTGCGCTGGTTGGCGGGCAACGTGGGGTACCTGCGCATCAGGAGGTTCCTGGACGCCCCGCCCAGCACCGAGAGACTAGCTGCGGCGATGGCCATGCTGGTCGACACCGGCGCGCTCATCATCGACGTGCGCGGGGCGCCGGGCGGTGAGCCCGCTGGCGTCGCCAACGCGATCGGCCATCTGGTGAGCGAACGCACGCCCACGGTGCGCCTGCAGGTCCGCTTCGACCCGTCATCCAGCCGCAGCTTCCACGCCGAGCCCCGGACGCCGGCCTTCATCGGCAAGCCTGTGTATGTCCTGACCGATGGGCGGACCGCCTCCGGCGCCGAGGAGTTCGCCTACGACCTGCAGGCCATGGGGCGCGCGACCCTGGTCGGCGAGACCACGCGTGGTGCCGCGACGCCGGGCGGATACCGGCCGCTGGCGCACGGCTTCGTCGCCTTCATTCCCATGGGGATCGTGACCCAGGCCGTCACCGGCGGCAACTGGGAGGGCGTCGGCGTCGTGCCGGACGTCGAGGTGCCGGCCGCGGAGTCCCTGGAACGGGCGCATCGCCTGGCGCTGGAAGCCATCCTGGAACGTGCGGAAGGCGTGCACCGCGCGATCGCGGAAGAAGGCCTTGCTTCGCTGAAGCCATAGGTTCGGGGTCGGGTTCACTTCCGTGCGTGCGGCGGGCGGAAGCCGGGCATCCCGGCGCCACCAGTCCGTCCCGGTTGCGGATGCGAGTGGTGTCCGGGCTTCAGCCAGCCTGGCCCTTTTCCACCTCCGCCCCGATCACCCGCGCATGCGCGTTCGGCCGGATCGGCTCGCCGCGCAGCTCGGCGAGCAGGTGGGTGAGCTCGGCGCCCAGCAGCAGGATCAGGCCGGAGTAGTAGACCCAGACCAGCAGCACGACCACGGCGCCGGCCGGGCCGTAGGCGCCGCCGACGCTGCTGTGGTCCAGGTACAGGCCGATGCCGGCCTTGCCGATGGCGAACAGCGCGGCGGTCAGGGCGCCGCCGATCAGGGCATCGCGCTTGCGGATCACGGCGTCGGGCAGGAAGTGGTAGACGGCGGCGAAGACCGCCGTGAACAGGGCGAACGAGAAGCCGGCCTCGATCAGGCGCCAGGCCAGGGTGTCGCCGGGCACGTACAGGGCGATCGCGGCGCTGGCCAGCAGGGAGATCACCAGCAGCACCACCAGGCTGAGCAGCAGGCCGATCGCCTGGGCGCGCGAGCGCAGCCAGCCCAGCCAGGCGCGGCGCGGCGCCGGCTCCAGCCCCCAGATCCGGTTGAGCGCGCCCTGCAGCTGCGCGAACACCGCCGAGGCGGCGAACAGGGTGACGCCCAGGCTGACCAGGCCGGCGATGTTGCCGAAGCCCGGGCGCTGGCTGGCGTTGGCGATCACCAGCTCGGCGGTGCCGGCGGCGCGCTCGCCGACCAGGTCGGCGAGGCCCGCGACCAGGCGCTCCTGCAGGCTGATGTCCAGGGAGCTGGCCAGCCAGAGGGTCAGTACCAGCAACGGCGCGAACGACAGCGCGGCGTAGAACGCCAGCGCGGCGGCACGGGTCAGCAGCTCGTCGCTGCCGATCTCGGCAAGCAGGCGCTTGATCGCGCCCGCAGTGGTGCGGACCTTGCCCATTTCGGCCTCCACGGCTTGCAGTGCCGCCAAGCTTAGCGGGGCGTGTCGTAACCTCGCCGCGAAATGCGTTCTTGTCGCGACGGTTCCGGCCACGGGCCGGAACCCGCGAACCCGACCTGGAGAACCTGGATGATCGTCGTCACCCGCATTGCGCTGCGAACGCTGTCCGCCGCCTTCCTCGCCGCCGCCCTGCCCGTCCACGCCGACGCGCCCTGCCCCGGCACCGTCTACGGCAAGGGCGCGCGGGCCATCTGCCTGCCGATGGGCGCCGCCTCGTTCGCCGACGAGGTGGTGTCCTTCGAGCGCTCGGCGCGCCCCGCCGAGCCGACCTGGGATGCGCCCGAACAGGCCCTGGGCGAGCCCGACTACACCCGGCCCAGCGCGCCGGGCTACGTGTCGCTGGGCTGCCACGGCGTGCTGGTGCTGCGCTTCGTCGACAACGTGCTGGTCGACGTCGACGGGCCGGACCTGTACGTGTTCGAGGTCGGGCCGATGGTCGAGGCCACCGATCTGGAAATCTCTGCGGACGGCAGCCAGTGGCTGCCGGTCGGCCGCATCGAGGGCGCCCGTTCCGAGGTCGACATCGCCGGCGTTGCCACCCCGGGCACCGGCTACCCGTTCGTGCGCCTGACCAATGCCGGCAAGGCCTGCGGCGGTCGCTCGCCGGGCGCCGACATCGATGCGGTGGCGGCGGTCGGCTCGGCGCTGCGCCTGAGCCTGGACAGCGCGGTGCTGTTCGACTCCGGGCAGTCGGCGCTGAAGGCGCAGGCCCATGCCGCCCTGGAGGAACTGGCCGGCCGTCTGCGCAGTCATGGCCGGGGCACCCGGATCACCATCGAGGGGCACACCGATTCGGTAGGCAGCGATGCCGACAACCTGGCGCTGTCGCTGGCGCGTGCGCAGGCGGTGCGCGCCTTCCTGCTCGAGCGCATCGAGCTGCCGGCATCCCAGGTCGAGATCGCCGGCCACGGCGAGTCGCGACCGGTCGCCAGCAACGACGACGAGGCCGGGCGCGCGCGCAACCGCCGCGTCGACCTGCTGGTGCGACCGGGCGGCTGAGCCGCGGCGGCGCGCCGGGGGCCGGGCCATACCGTTGCGTATAGACTGCCCCCTGCTTCCGGGAACACCGCCATGGCCGAGGGCGAACGCATCCTGATCACCGGCGCCGGCAGCGGCCTGGGCCGCGCGCTGGCGCTGCGCCATGCGGCACTGGGCGACCGCGTGGTCTGCGCCGACATCGAGCCGGCGCGGGCGCTGGACACCGCGGCGACGATCGAGGCGGCCGGCGGCCATGCTTTGGCGCTGGCGGTCGACGTCGCCGACCCGGCCGGCGTCGAGGCGCTGCGCGCCCAGGTCGAGACGCTTTGGGGCGGCATCGACGTGCTGATCAACAACGCCGGGGTCAGCAGCGCCGGCAGCGTCGCCGACACCGGCCTGGACCTGTGGCGCTGGACGCTGGACATCAACCTGATGGGCGTGGTGCACGGCTGCCGCAGCTTCCTGCCCGGCCTGCTGGCGGCCGGCCGCGGCCGTATCGTCAACATCGCCTCGTTCGCGGCGCTGGCCGGCGCGCCGGGCATCGCGCCCTACGCGGTCGCCAAGGCCGGCGTGGTGGCGCTGTCGGAATCGCTGCGCGCCGAACTCGATGGCAGCGGGGTGACGGTCAGCGTCGCCTGCCCGTCGTTCTTCCCGACCCGGCTGCTGGAGAACTTCCGGGCGCCGGCCGAGGGCTACCGGCACATGGCCGGCAAGCTGATGGCGGCCTCGCGCACGGATGCCGATGCGGTGGCGCGGATCATCGTCGAGCAGGCGCGCGCCGGCCGCTTCCTGATCCTGCCGACGCCCGGCGAAGCCGGCCGCTGGCGTCTGAAGCGCTGGCTGCCGGCGCTCTACCACCACCTGCTGATGAAGCGCGTGCGCGCGCGTCGCGGGCGCTGACCCGTGGACCGGCCGCCTGCGTCGACTGGTCGGGCGCCGGTGGGCGCGGGCATCCGCCGCTCTGGCGCCTTGCGAGTCATCCTCGGCCATCCCGTCGGCGACCAGGGCGGTGCGCGCGACCTGGCAGCCTCCGGGCGGGCACGCGCAAGGCGCGACCCGACCGATCCACCCCGCCACCACCGCGCCCGGCAAGGGCGCACCGGACACAGGACACGAGAGCCATGGCCAAGCTGCTGATCTACGGCGCCAACGGATACACCGGCCAACTGGTGGCGCGCCTGGCCGCGCAGCGCGGCCTCGATGCGGTGCTCGCCGGACGCAACGCCCAGGCGCTGGCCGCGCTGGCGACCGAGACCGGGTTCCCGGTGCGGGTGTTCGGCCTGGACGATGCCCAGGCCTTGCGCGCGGGGCTGGACGGCATCGCCGCGGTGCTGCATTGCGCAGGACCCTTCTCGAAGACCTGCGCGCCGATGCTGGAGGCCTGCCTGGCGGCGGGCGTCCACTACCTGGACATCACCGGCGAGATCGACGTGTTCGCGCACTGCCACGCCCAGGATGCCCGGGCGCGGGCGGCCGGCATCGTGGTGCTGCCGGGCAGCGGCTTCGATGTCGTGCCCACCGACTGCCTGGCGGCGATGCTGCACCAGCGGCTGCCCTCGGCCACGCATCTGGTCCTGGCATTCGAAGCCGGCGGCGGGCCCAGTCCCGGCACCGCCAGGACCAGCGTCGAGGGCCTGGCCGGCGGCGGCCGGGCACGCATCGACGGCGAACTGCGCCGGGTGCCGCTGGCCTGGAAGACGCGCCGCTTCGAGCGCGACGGCCAGCAGCGCACGGCGATGACGATTCCCTGGGGCGACGTCTACACCGCCCACGTGTCGACCGGCATCGCCAACATCGAGACCTACATGGCGGTGCCGCCGGCCACCATCGCCCGCGCGCGGCGGATGCGCCTGCTGCGGCCGCTGCTGGCCCTGGGCCCGGTGCAGCGCTGGCTGCTGCGCAAGGTCGACGCCAGCGTCCGCGGCCCGGATGCGGAGCGGCGCAGCCGCACCGGCTGCCATGTCTGGGGCGAAGTGCGCGACGACGCGGGCCGGATGCTGTCGCTGGCCCTGGTCACGCCGAACGGCTACGACCTCACCGCCAGCGCCGCCCTGGGCATCGCCGGACGCGTGCTGCGCGGCGACGCGCCGGCCGGCTTCCATACCCCCTCGACGCTGATGGGCGCCGAGTACGTGCTGTCGCTGCCGGGCGTGCGGCTGGTCGAGGACTGACGCAGGCCGGCGCGCGCGGTCGGGCCGCTGCCGTCCGGTGCCGGCAGCGACCCGGAAGGCCGCCGGTCGATGGCTGGGCGGGTGGCGGATGCACGCGGCGCGCATGTCCTGCGCTCCCGCGACCTGCGATCGCCGCTCGCATCGCGTGCCCGCCCGCGTGCTCCCGTCGGCGGGCTCCGCGCACGCCCCGTGCGCGCCATCGGGGCATCGACTCCGAAACACCGCCCTCTCCCCCAGCCCCTCTCCCGCGCCGCGGGAGAGGGGAGCAGATCACGCCCCGATTCCCGATTCCCGATTCCCGAGTCCCGGAGTGGCAGGGACACCGCACTTCTCCCCTCCCCCGCTTGCGGGGGAGGGGCCGGGGGAGAGGGCCGGCGGTGCCGGGTGGCCGCCGGCGCGCCAGCCGCTCCGGAACGCCGCCCGTTGCGCGTGGCGCTATTCGAAGCCGTCGGCGAAGATCACGTCGCCGCCGCAGCCTGCCGCGTCGAACTGGCCGGGCGTGCCGAGATCCGCCCCGCTCGACGCCCACGACCCGAAGCCGTCGCCGAGGGCCGACAACTGCCAGCCGGCCACCTGGTTCTCGCCGATGAAGACGCAGTCGGCCTGGCCGCTGCGGTTCTGGGTGCGAATGGTGCCCGGGTAGGTCTGGTCGCCGTAGAACAGGCGGTCGTGCAGCGCGGATGCCGCGTCGTACAGGTGGATCTGGTCGTTGCGCCCGAGATTGTTGCCGGTGGCGACGCCGAGCTCGCCGATCACCTTCACCGTCGGCGCCAGGCCCCAGGCCAGCCGGAAGCCGGCGGCGTCGGCCTCGGTGACGATCACCGACTCGCCGGGCTGCACCACCCCGAACGCCGACAGGTCGAAGGCGCCCGGCACGGCGTTGCTGTCGTCCATGCTCCAGCCGCTCATGTCGATCGGCGCCGCCGACAGGTTGGTGAACTCGATGAACTCGCCGTTGGCACCGGCGTACATCCATTCGGTGATGCGCATGCCGTCGATGCCGCCCAGCGCGTACTCCAGCTGCAGGGGACCGCGCTCGGCCAGGGCCGGCGAGAAGCGCATCGAGGCGAAGGCGTTGCCGGCGGTCGCCGACACGTACCAGGCGACCCGCTGGCCAGCGCTGCCGGCCAGCGGGAACTGCGCGCCGTACACCCCGTCGCCGGCCGCGCCGTCGCCGGACTGGCCGTCGTCGCGCATCTCCACCCAGCCATAGCGGGCCGACGGCGACGGTCGCCAGTACAGCCGCACCTGCGCCACCGCGCTGCCCGCCGGCTGCACCCGCGCGGTCGCCCAGACCGGCTCGCCGGGCTCCGGCGTGTCGCTGGACGCCGCCACCTCGCTGATCGCCGGGCCGACCGCCACCAGCTCGCCGTTGCCGTCGAGGAAGCTCGCGCGCTGGTCGACGAACTGCTGGATGCCGACCAGGGTGCCGCCAGCCAGCCCGGACAGACCCAGGTTGACCGTGCTGGTGAAGTTGTTCTGGAACAGCGCGTAGGTATAGATCTTCTTGGGGTCGGCCTGCACGTGCGACTCGATCAGCGCCCGGTGCGCGGCGAAGATCGGCTCGAAATAAGTCCACTGCAGGTCCTGGCGCGCGGTGCGGTAGTGCGCCATGTAGCGCTGGCGAAGCTCGGGCACCGCCAGCACCCGGCTCAGCAGCGGCTTGTTTGTCTGGGTGAAGTTGCGGTTGATCGCCCAGCTGGTCTGGGTAAAGGTCTCGTTGGCGTCGCGCTGGAACAGGTGCATGCGACCGTCCAGCGGATCGGTGTAGGTCATGAAGTCGCAGCCCTTGTTGATGTAGCTGTCGTCGTCGGTGAGCAGGTTTTCCAGCACCACCGACCAGATCGACGGGTCGATCGCGAACAGGGCGTCGATGTCCTGCCAGTTGGCCAGCGGCGTGTTGCTCAGCGCGTTGGTGACGGCGATCAGCGAGGCCAGCGGATCGGCCAGGCCGCCGTCGTTCTGGATCTCGTAGGCGACGTAGTTGGCCGGGCTGGTACCGGCGTAGGCCAGGCCGGGTCCGTTCGGGCGGTTGGCGCACTTGATGCGCAGGCCGTCGGCGTTGGCGAAGAAGTCGCGCAGCATCCGCTTGTCCGGCTGCTGCACGTTGTTGTAGACGCCCCAGTTCTGGCCGTTCAGGGTGACCAGCACGTGGTTGGCGCGCGGATTCGGGACGAAGCGCGCCACGAAGTTGTTGTAAACCACCTCGCGGGTGAAGGTCGGGTCACGGAAGCCGTTGTTGAGATTGATGTTGTCGTAGCCCTGCACGTCCTGGTCGGCGTGCACGTGGTCGAGCTTGATCTTCAGCGAGAACTTCTCCGAGCCTGCCGGCAGCGCGGTGTACGAGGTGTTTCCGCGGATGCGCACGCCGACGTCCGGATAGACCTGGCCGTCAATGGTCAGGTCGGCCAGGATGTAGGTCTCGGACACATAGTTGTTGCGCAGCCGCTGCAGCCAGTCGGCATCGTGGAACTGCAGGGCGAAGGTGCGCAGCACCGTCGGGTCGTAGAGGTCCTGGGCGCCGGCAAGGGTGGCGGGCAGGACCAGCAGGACGAGAAGACGGGCCAGGCGACGTGGCGAAAAGGACATGACGAACCCTCCCCGGTGGCGCCGCGCGGCAGGCGACGGCGCGGGCGGCCGGGGGCACGCGTGGCGCCGGCCTGGCCCACCGGCAAGCCTAGCGCCTTGACGACCGGCAACCATGGAGGAATTCCGGAGGCGCCGAAGGGCGGCGCAGCGCGGGGGTGGCGCCCCCGATGGAGGGTCGCGCGCCTGGCGGCGGGCGTGGCGACTGCTGACGTACGGGCGCTGGTGACGGCGTCCGGCGCGCTGGCCGGATGCCCGCCGGGCGCGGCAACCCGATCCGGATCAAGGACATGGCATGCGCCCACCGATGCACGGGTGACTGGCCACCTGCGAATCGTGGCCGGGCGCCGTAATCGCCCGCCACCGATCCGGTAGGACAGGAAAAGCCAGGCCGCCTGCGCGGCCGCCCCCATCCACCCACCCGGTGACCGCCATGTCCACGCTCTCCCACAGCACTACCCGAGACGGACCGCGGCATGGCGTGGACCGGCCGCCCTTTGGCCGCCTCACCCTGTCCGCTGCGGCCCACCTCGCGCTTGCGTTGGCGATCGGCATCGCCGGCGCGGGCCCGGCCCTCGCCGGGGTGCCGGAGGCGGCAACCGGGGCAGCCGGCCCGGCCGGGTCGGTGTCGGTCCTGGGCCTCGAGTTCCGCGGCGACCGCACGCCGTTCGAGTTCTCCTCCTCGCTGGACAGCGGGGCCCTGTGGTGCAGCGGTGCCATCAGCGTCGCCGAGGCCCGCCTGGCCCTGCCCGACGGCGCCCAGTTGCTGGAGATGCGGGTCTGGGGCACCGATGACCTGCCCAGCCACGGCCTGCGGGTCAGCCTGGTGGAGAGCTGCCTGCCCAACCTGCTGCCCGCCGCAACGCCGGTGAATACCGTCCTGGGCCAGCTGGAAAGCGTCGGTTCGCCGCTGCACTACACCCAGGCGCTGGCGCTGGACCCGGCGCCGGTGGTCGACAGCCGCGATTGCACCTACTGGGTGCGCGCGCAGTTCGCGCCGCTGTGCGCCGGCGGCGGCTCGCTGGCGGTGCGCAAGGTGCGTGTGAGGTACCAGCGATGATGCGGCGCGCGAACTTCCGCCTGCGCCCGGCAGGCAACGCGAGGTGGCTGGCGTCCGGCCTCCTGCTGTTGGCCGGTGCCGCGCCTGCCACCGACGCGCCAGCCGGCGGCACCGCGCCGGCGAACGACTTCCGGACGACCATTGCCCGGGCCGGGTTCCCTGCCCTGTCCACGGACCTCTCGTCCGGCGAGACCTCCTACAGCTGCGGCAACCTTGCGGTGCGCGTTACCCCGCACCGCGTCCGCTACCCCTTCTCCCTGCCCGACGACAGCGGACCGGTGGCGGTCGATGTCTGGACCACCGCGTTCAGCGGCGCGCCCAGCCTGGAGCTGCGCGTCCGGGTGTCGTGCCTGTCCGGGCAGCAGCTGCTGCCGGTCACCCAGACCCTGAATGCCCTCACCCTGCCGGGCACGGCCGGCTCGCAACGGGTGACCATCGCCGTGACCGATCCCGGGGTGCCCGCCGAGGACTGCCGGTTCTGGCTCGAGGCTGCGTTCGCGCTGGACGCCACGCCGTGTTCCAGCCGCTGGATCCTGGACAAGGTGCGCGTGACCTCGCGCGTGCGCGACCGGATCTTCCGATCGCGGTTTCCCGCGACGCCCTGACCGGAGCCCGCATCCATGACCCGCACGCTGCGCCCGCTCCTGCTTGCCTGCCTGGCCTGCCCCCCGGTGCTGGCCGACCCGCCGGCCCCGACCCACCGCCTGGTCACCGACCCGGACGAACGCGCCGCCTGGGGCGCGGAACCGGGCATCGATCTGTGGCTGCTGGCCGAGGCGCGCGCGGCCACGCCCGGCGAGCGGGCGGATCGGGTCCGCCAGCACGAGCAGACTGCGTTCAACCCGACCGTCAACACCGGACGCTGGGTCAGCGTGCAGGCCTCCCAGTTCCACAACGTCAACTCGAACCACGGCTACTCCACGCGCGGCGAGCTGATGTTCGCCCTGAGCGGTGCCGGCGCGCTCAACGCCATCGCGAACGTCGACCTTCCCGAGGATCGCCGACTGTCCTGGATGGATGTCTGGGGCGTCGACAGCCACCCCACGGCAAGCCTGGCAGTCAGCCTGTGGCGCCGCTGCACCGACGACGACGGGGCCGTCAGCACCGTACAGCTCGCCTCCGCATCGAGCGCTGCAGCCTTCGCCGGCGGCGCCTTCTTCTCCGATGTCCCGGTGGTGCATCCGCAGGGCATCGTCCAGCACGCGCACTGCGCCCACCACCTGCGCCTGTTCGTCACCGCCGCCAACCTCGGCGAGTCCATCGCCCTGCTGCGCGTGCGGCTGGAGTGACCGGCCGGCGGGCATGGCCCGAATCGCCTTCGGGAACCTACCGGAACCTGCCCCACGCGGCTGCGCACGAGGCGGGCACAGGGCCAGACAGGCAACCCGGGGCGATGCATGCTGTCCTGCGGCAACAGGGCACCTGCTATTGCTCGAAACCGTCGGCGAACATCGCATCCACGACGGGCCGGCCGATCTGGATGGAGTCGATGCTCAGCTTCGATTCCGGCGGCGAGTTGAAGTCCAGGCCGAACGACAAGGAACCGATGCCACGGCCGTCGGCCGGCGGCGACAAAGGCCGGTCGACCAGGACGGTCTGGTCGCCGATCCCGAAGCTCCAGACGCGGGCGTCCAGGTCGTACAGGAACCAGGGGCGCAACGTGGTCCCGGCGCTCCAGCCGCCCGGCACCAGCACGAAGCCGGCGCCGTCGCCGACCTGCATCTGGCCGCTGGAATTCAGCCTGAGGCCGCCGAAATTGCGGGCGGAGGTTCCGGCTTCGCGGATCGCGACCAGGTGCGTGGTGGCGGTCTGCGGCAACAGCTCGAACTCGATCAGGAGCTCGCCGTCGGTGACTTCGACGCCGTCGGGCAGCTCGAAACGCACGAAGGAAGCGGTCGACGACGGGGCCGCCCAGGCCAGCTCCAGGCTGCGGCTGACCATCGGCGTGTCGCGCACCACGGCCGACAGCAGGTCTGACACCGACACCGGCTGGCCGGCGGCGGCGCCGCCCAGGCCGATCGGCTGGTCGACCGGCTGGTCCTGGAAGTCGGCATCGAGCGAGAGCGCCATGGGCGTCGCGGACGCCGCCAGGGGCAGCACGATCAGGCCGGCAAGCAGCCGGCAGCGACGCATGCGGAACAGGTTCATCACAGGGCTCCTTGGCCGAAGACGGAAAACGCCGGGGTCGGGTCGCGGTCGGCGCGACCCTGGGCTGGTGGCCGGCCGCGTCCGACCGGCGCGATCCAGGGCAGTTGCCCGACCGCTTCGTCGAACAGCGCGCCGCTGGCGGCCTCGACCAGGAACAGCCAGTCCTGGTTCTGCCAGGCCAGCAGCCGCGTGCCGTCGGCACCGGCGGCCTGCCAGCGGCGGTCGGCCAGGCGGGGCCGGTGCACGCCCAGGACGGCAAGCCGCGGCCCGAGCCGATCGTCGAACCAGGCACGACGGGCCGCCGGCTCCGGGGCGCGCAGCAATTCGATGGTCGCCAGCGTGCCGTAGCGGGCGCGCACGCCCTGCACCCCGCCATCGGCCGCCAGCACCGGCTCGATGCGCCGCACCTCGCCGCCGACCTGCAGGGGCAGGGCCCGTGCCACCGGCTCGTCGCCCGAGGGCGGCGGCAGCGTCGTGTCGTAGCCGCCGGGGGCGCCGCAACCGGCCAGGCCCAGCAGGGCGCAGCCCAGCATCGCGGGCAGGCCCCGCGCGTGCCCGTGCGGGCGCCTACTGGAAGCCGTTGCGGAAGATGGTGTCATCGTCCTCTCCGCCCCAGAACTGCCGGATCGGCGTCTCGTACAGGCCGGTGCCGGCCCCCTTGCCATCGCCGGCCGGCGCGCGCACGCGCAGGTAGAAGGTGCCCGGCAGGTCGGGGAAGCCGGTCAGCCGCCAGCCGCCAGCGACCGCCTGCATGGTCGCGCCGCCCGGCACCGGCTCGAATCCGGCCGGGTCGCAGCAGGTGGCCGAGATCAGCAGCGACGGGGCTGCCGCGGGCACCAGGCCGTTGTCGAAACTGCCGAGGCGCCAGTCGACCTGGCCCGCGCCGGGCTGCCATTCGATCTCGCGGGTGGTCGCGGCGATCGACGCCAGCCGCGCGATGCCGCCGCGCGGCTGGCCCAAAGCGCTGGTGAACGCGCCGGCGAAGAGGATCCGGCCATCGGGCTGCACGGCACCGGTCAGCACCTGGCCGCCATTGACGTTGGGGTTGATGCCCAGCAGCGAGCCGCCTGCCGAGATCAGCGCCAGCCGGTGCACGATGGTGCCGCCGATCCCCAGGAAGCCGCCACCGATCACCACCTGGCCATTCGACAGCGGCAGCACGACATGGACGGTGCCGTTGTTGGGGCTGGGGTCGTAGGTGGCGATCACGGCGCCGGAGGCCCCCATCGCCGCCAGGTTGGTGCGCGCCACGCCCTGGATGCTGGTGAAGCTGCCGCCCGCAAGCACCGTGCCGCTGCGCATCTGTGCCAGTGCCCAGACCGGGCCGTTGCTTCCGGCCAGGAAATTGCCGGTGACGCCGCCATTGGGCCCGACCTGGGCCAGGTTGCTGCGCGCGAAGCCGCCGACCAGGTCGAACTCGCCGCCGATAAGGATGTTGCCGTTGGCCTGCCGGACCAGGGCCCGGACCACGCCGTCGACATCGGTGGCGGTGAACGCCGGGTCGACGGCGCCGTCGGCGAGCAGGCGCGCCAGGCCGCGCCGGGGCTGGCCGCCAACGGTCTGGAACGAGCCGCCGATGAGGATGCGGCCGTCAGGCTGCACGACCACGACGCGGACGAAGCCGTCGACCGCACCGGCGCCGAAGCTGGTGTCCAGGTTGCCGTCCGGATGCAGCCTCGCGATCCGGCTGCGATTGCCGCCGCCGACGTTGCTGAAGCTGCCGGCCACCAGCAGCTTGCGGTCGGGCAGCACATGGACTGCGTAGACGTCGCTGTTCGCCGACGGATCGAAGGCCAGGTCCAGGCCACCGCCGGGCAGCAGGCGCGCCAGGCGGTTGCGGGGCTGGCCTCCGACCTGGGTGAAGCGGCCGGCGAGGACGATGCGGTCGTCGGCCTGCAAGGCCACCGCCTCCACCGCGGCGTCGACGCCATTGGCCGTCTGCATGCCGTTGTCCGGCGCACCGCGCTGGTCGAGCACGGCGGCCCGGTTGCGGTCGATGCCCGAGATCCCGGTGAAGCTGCCGCCGATCGCGACGCTACCGTCGTTGCGCACCGCCAGCGCCAGCACCGCGGCATCGGGATCGACCAGTCCGGCGAAGCCGCCGTCCAGGCTGCCGTCGTGGTTGAGCCGTGCGATCCGGTTGCGCAGCGACAGGCCGGTGAAGTCGCCGCCGATCACGGCGCGGCCGTCCGGCTGCAGCACCAGGCTGTGCACGGTGTCGTTGACCGCCGGCGGCACGAAGCTGGCATCCAGGGAGCCGTCGGGCAGCAGCCGGGCGACCCGGCTGCGCGGCTGGCCGTTGACGCTGGTGAACTCGCCGGCGATCAGGATGCCGCCGTCGGCCTGCACCGCCACCGCGTTGACGCTGGCCACGGCGATGCCGGAGATGCCGACGTTGACCACGAATCCGGTGTCGAGGGTGCCATTGGCGTTCAGCCGGTACACGCGGCTGCCCGATCCCGGCACCGCCGCCAAGGCCAGGCTGCCGCCGACCACCAGGCGGCCGTCCGGCTGCAAGGCCAGGGCCTGCGCCGTGCCGGTGAACGCCGGCGGCGCGAAGCCGGCATCGAGGCTGCCGTTCTCGAGCACCCGCGCGACCCGGCTGCGCGGCTGGCCGCCGACCTGGGTGAAGGCGCCGGCCAGGTACAGGGCCTTGGATGCCGGCACTTCCAGCAGGGCATGGACGACGTCGTTGGCGTTCGGGTTGAAGCCGGCGTCGAGCTGCCCGAGCGGCGTGAGCCGGGCAACGCGGTTGCGGGTGCTGCCGTTGACCGTGGTGAAGCCGCCAGCGACCACGTAGTCGCCGACATGGTCGACCAGCACGGCACGCACCGCGCCGTTGTCGACGCTGGCCGCCATCGAGGCGTCCACCGCGCCGTCGTTGCGCAGTCGTGCCAGCCGGTTGCGCGTCTGGCCGCCGACCTGCGTGAAGCCGCCGGCGATCAGCAGGCGGCCGTCGCCGGCGACCGCGATCGCCCGGACCGGACCGTTGGCGTCGGGATCGAAGCCGGTGTCCAGGACCTGTGCCCAGGCCGGTGGCGACAGGACGAGGGCGGCGAGCAGGTACAGACGTCGGATGATGAGGTGGTTCATGGATGGCCTCCCTGGCCGTGCGTGTTTGCTGGGACGGACGGCCCGATCAGGGCTGGAAGCCGTTGGCGAAGATGCGGTCGCTGCCGTCGTCGCCGTAAAGCTCGACGGCGCCGATCTCGCAGGCGTTGCCGCCCTGCCCCGGCCCGTTGGCGCGCAGCCGGCGCTTCTGGTCGCGGGTGGCGCCGGGAACGCAGCCCAGGCCGCTGGCGTTGACCAGGGCGCCACCGACGCGCGGCGCATGCGCGTCGTCGATGCGATCGGGTTCGAGGTGGATGCCCAGGTTCGCGTCCAGGATGTCCAGCTCGTCGTCGAACGGGCACAGGTCGTCCGGGTCCAGCAGGTTGCGGCCCAGGCTCTGGAACCCGACGCCGGCGCTGGCGGCCAGGCAGTCGCGCGCCGCGGCCGAAGTGCCGTTGCCGTGCACCACGCTGCTGCCGTAGGCGAACTGCACCAGGCCGGCACCGCTGCCCCACAGGCCGGCGCCGGTGCCACCGACGGCACGGTTGCCGGTGACCGTCGCGTAGTCCAGCGCCACCAGCACCGACACGCCCGCGGTCGGGACGGTGACGGCGATCGCGCCGCCCTGGCGCGCGACGTTGCCGGAGAACGTGCTGTGGCCGATGAACACCTCGGTGTCGTCGATGCCGGGCGCCGCCAGGATCCCGGTGGCATGCAGGGCGCCGCCGACGCCGCCGGCGCTGGTCGGCCCGGCCTGCAGGGGGCCGGCGCGGTTGTCGACGAAGGCGCAGCGTTCGATGCCGAGCGTGCCGGCATCGACGCTTATCGCGCCGCCGCCCAACGCCGAGGTTGCGGCGTCGGACTGTACCGCGTTGTCGGCGAAGCGGCAGTCGCGCAGGATCGTCTGCGTGCGCGGCAGTGCCGCGATGCCGTCGACCAGCAGGGCACCGCCACGCCCGGGCCCGGTGATCGCGTTGTCCTCGAAGCGCACGCGCTCGGCGACCAGGCGACCGCCGCGCTGGTACACGGCGGCACCGCCCAGCAGAGGGTGCGGACCGATCCGGCCGCCGCGCAGGCTGAGGCCGTCCAGGTGGAGGTCGGCCTCCAGCGCCGCCAGCAGCCGGAACGGCGGAGTCCCCGGTGCCTCGCTGCGCCGGATCACCGCCTGGTTGCCACGGATCGCCAGCACCGTGGTGATCTCCGGCAATCCGGTCGCCGGCGCACCGCCGCTGCCAGGAACCCGCGGCGTGGTCAGGACGTAGTCGACGCCGCCGGGAAGCTGGATCAGGTCGGGGCCGTCGCCTGCCGGGCAGTCGTCGTGGACGGCGGCGTCGGCCTGCGCGTTCTCGATCGCCTCGATCAGGCTGCACAGGCCGTTGGCGGCGACCGCCACCTCGCCGGGGCTGACCAGCAAGGTCGCGGCCGGCGCCGGCGGCGCCGCCAGGATGGCCAGGGGCGCAAGCCCGCGGATCAGCCGGTGGATCGCCCTGCGCATGGTCTAAGCCCTCCCGTGGGGCGCGCCGGCAGTCGGCGCGACTGCCAGGCACGATGTCCCGCCATGGCCGGCAAGACGTATGGGAGGTCTCGGGAAACCCTCAGGGATTCCTTCGAGTCACGGCGCGGCGCGGGCTTCGCGGCGGCAAGTGCCTGATCGGCTTCGCCTTGCCGGGAACCGTCTCAGGGGCCGGCGAGCAACCCGGCCAGTCCCAGCCCACGCACCCGGGCGACCAGGGCGGGATCTTCGGGATGCGCGTCGAGCCGGCAGCGCAGGGCCAGCAGCACCAGGCCCAGGGCCTCGGCTTCCTCGGCCAGGCCGGCCAGCCGCGCCGTTCGCGACGAGCCGCGCTCGCCGGCGGCCAGTACCCGGAGCCGGTCCAGGGCCAGGGAAAGCGCTGCGTCCGGCTCCTCGGCCAGTCGCTGCCGTCCGGTCTCGACCAGGGCCACGACAGCGGCGCCCTGGCCCTGGCGAAGCAGGGCCTCGGCCTCGAGCAGGCGGGCGCGCACCCCGGCGCGGATATCGCCCTGGCGGGCCAGGCGCTCGGCGATGCGCTCGGCGGCGGCGCGGACCCGGTCGTGATCGCCCGGTGCTTCGCCGGCATCGAGGTCGAGCGCCAGCAGGTCCAGCTCGCTGAGTTCGGCCCAGCCCGGGCGCGCCTCCTCGCGGCGCAGCGCCAGGGCCTCCTGATGCAGCCGCCGTGCCTGGTCGCGGCGCCCCGCCGCGCCCGCGAGCTGGCCGCGCTGCGCCAGCAGGTGGGAGCGCGCCAGCGCACCGGCGCCTTCGCCCAGGTTCGCCTGGGCCGCGTCGAGCGCCTGGCCGGCGCCGGCAGGATCGCCGCGCGCCAGGCGGACCCGCGCCAGCGCCGCGGCGGCGCTGGCCAGCGGATCGCCGGCGGCGCCTTCGGCGTAGGCGGTCGCGGCCTCCTCGAACAACGCTTCGGCCTGCGCGATCTCGCCCTCGCGCTCCAGCACCAGGCCGAGGTTGTAGGCGGTGCGCGCCAGGTGCTGACGGGCATCGAGCGTGCGCAGCAGGACCAGGGCGCGGCGGTTGAGGTCGCGGCTGCGCGGCAGGCGACCCTGGGCCGAGGCGGCGGCGGCCAGGTTGCCCAGGGTGATCGCCTCGCCCATGCGGTCGCCGCTGTCGTGGAACACTTCCAGGGCGCGCTCCCAGTAGGCCTCGGCCTCGGGGAGGCGACGCTGCCGGGCACGCACCTGGCCCAGGTTGCCCCAGGCGCCGGCCTCGACCGCCGGCAGCCCGCCGCGCCGGGCCAGGCCGGCGGCCTGTTCCAGATGCTGCTCGGCCGGCTCGACCTGGCCGTTGCGCAGCGCCTGCATGCCCAGGGTGTTGTGCCAGCGCGCCGCCAGCCGGGCGTCGCCGAGCGCCGCGATCTCCGGTTCCAGCGCCCTCAGCGCGGCCATCGCCCCATCGCTGCGGCTGCGTTCGCTTTCGATGATGTGCAGCTCGATGGCGGCGCGCAGGTCGCCGGCGCGGTCGCCGCGCCCGGCGAAGCCCTCGCGGGCCTGCGCCAGCAACGACGCTGAGGCCTCGAAGTCGCCGAGGTCGCGCAGCACGCCGCCCAGCTGCAGACGCGCCTCGTCGATCAGGTCGGGCGAAGCCGCCCCGTGCTCGAGCACCGCCTGCAGGCGCCCGCGGGCACCCGCCAGGTCGCCGTCGGCACGTGCCATCTGCGCCAGGTCGATGCTGGCCTGGGTCGCCTGGCTGGACAGTCCGAGCGCCTGGGCCAGCGCCAGCGCGCGTTGCGCCGACGCGATCGCCTCGGCTCGCCGGTGTTCCAGCAGATGCAGGCGCGCGCGCAGCAGGTGCCAGCGTGGATCCTCGCCCTCGCCGCTGGCCAGGGTGTCCAGGGTCGCCAGGCTGCCGGCCGCGGCCTCCGGCCGGCGCGCCTGCAGTTGCGCATCGGCCAGCGCGAAGGCCACTTCGCGGTCGTCCGGCAGCAGGCGCTGCAGGGCCGCCAGCGCCTGCACCGCGTCGCCCGGGCGCTGCGCCGCCAGGGCGGCTTCGGCCTCCGCGCGCAGGCGCTCGCCGACGCTCAGCGATTCCGGCTGAGCCAGCACCTGCTGGAACTGCTCGCGCGCCTGCTGCAGGTCGCCGGCCTGGCGCAGGGCCGTGGCCAGGGCCAGTCGGACGCGGACCCCGGCGCGGGTATCGGCGACCGCCAGGGAAAGATCGGCGACCGCGCGTCCGGGCTCGCCTCCGGCCAGGGCGGCCAGTCCGCGATAGTAGGCCTGGCGCGCGCCTGCCGCCTGCGGCAGCCCCGCCAGCCAGGCCGGATCGGACTCGATCAGGCGCAGGGCGTCGCGGACCTCGCGGGCGGCCAGCCGGCAGGCGGCGGCCAGGTCGCGGTCGCGCGCCTGGCCGGCGGCCTGCACCCGGCCGTCGTCCAGGTCCAGCAAGGACCAGGCCAGGGCCACCTCGTCGCCGGCCAGCGACCAGGTGACGTCCAGGGCGTGCCGGGCGCCCAGCACATCGCGGAGCCAGGCCTGCCAGCGGGCATCGCTGCCGCCCGGATCGCCGTCGCGGCCGTCGCCGCGCAGCAGCTGCAGGCGATCGTCGGCGGCCAGGGCCACGGTGAGCAGGCTGCTGCCGGCAGCGCGCAGCCAGTCGGCCTCGCCATCGGCCGCGCGCGCCAGCAGCGCCAGTGCCGGACGCCCCTGGGCGAGCTGCGGCGCCTGCCCGGGCCCGGAGCGCCCAAGCGCCAGCAAGGCGGCCAAGGCGATCGCGCCGGCCAGCGCCAGCAGGCCATGCACCAGCCGCGGAGCGACGGCTCGGGCCTGTCCTGTGGCCGGTGCCGGGTCGGCCACAGGATGCGGTGCCGGCACGGAGGCGGACTGCGGGGCGGCGGCCTCCAGACGCTCGACCGGCACCAGCAGCCGGTAGCCGCGCCGGTGCTGGGTGCCGATCAGGCGCGGCGCCTGCGCGCTGTCGCCCAGGGCCTGGCGAATTTCGCTGATGGTCTGCGGCAGCACGTTCGGCGACAGCGCATCGTGGCCCCAGACGGCATCGATCAGCTGGTCGTGCCCGACCAGGTCCGGCGCGCGCTCGACCAGCACCTTCAGCAGGGCGAAACTCCTGGGCCGCAGTGCAATCGGCCCGTCCGGCCCGGACAGCAGGCCGGCGCCATCGTCCAGGGTGAATTCGGCGAAGCGAAGAATCATCCTCTCCCTGCCCTGCAATGCGCCCCTCCGGCGCGGCCCGCCGCCGCCGGCGCGCGGTGCGCGCTGACGGACCGGCCGCGTCCAGTCTAGCCCGGACCCATGGCGAGGACGCGGCACGAGACCATCGGGATCGCCTCGTGATGCGGGCAGCGGACCGTTGCACGTAGCGGGCACAGCGGACGCGACGACGAACCCGCCGGCGGGAGCGGACCGTGCCGTGGCGGGGGAATCGGCGGCCGCTGCGGCGTCCTGTCGTGATGTCCGGGCCCACCGGCATTCCCGGCGACCTTCCTGCCACGACCGCCGTTGCCGCCGGGGCGACGCGGGGGCTCGCAGCAGGTGCCGGCTGCCGGGGGTGGGTCGCGGGACCCGGGCGCTGCGCGCGCCTACCAGTGCTGGACCAGGCGCAGGTACGCCTGGCGCCCGGGCAGCGGGTACGCCGGGTCGAAGCTGTTGGCGAACGCCGAGTAGGAACGCGGCGGATCGCGATCCAGGGCATTGCGCAAGCCCACCACCACCTGGCCCGACCAGGGTGCCTGCCAGCCTGCCTGCACGTCCAGGTAGGTCGCCGAACCGATCCGGTTGAGCGGAAAGGCCGCCGCGACGGGGCTGGGGGTGCCGGGATCCGAGCACAGGTCGGGCCGGCCGAACTGGACCGGGTTGACGCAGGCCTCCTTCAGGCCGGAGTAGTGGCGGGCGATCGCGACCGCGGACCAGGCCTGCCGTTGCCAGCCGAGCTGCAGGTTGGAACGCAGGCGGAAGCCAGGCTCCCAGGGGCGCAGGACGCCGAGGTTGGAGCGCACGCCGGAGCCGCGCGGCACCTCGAAGCGATGGCGCACGCCGTAGGCGACGTCCCAGGCCAGCGTGATGCGGCCGGCGCGGGTCTCCGACAGGTGCTTCACGCCGAGGTCCCAGCCCTCGACCTCCAGCCGGCCGGAGTTGAGCCGGCGGGCATCGACCGCCAGAAGCTCGCCGCTGGCGTCGCGCCGGGTCCGGGCGCAGGCCTCGGGCACGCCGGCATCGGCGCAGAAGCGCAGCAGCTCGAGATGGCCGGGACGGGCGATGGCGTCGTCGATGCGCAGGCGATACCAGTCCAGGGCGATGTCCAGTCCGGGCGACCAGACCGGACTCCAGACCATGCCCAGCCCGAAGCTGCGCGCGTTCTCCGGCTGCAGCGCCGGATTGCCGCCGTCGAGCACGGTGAACAGCACGCCGTTCGGGACGTACTCGCCACCCGGTACGCCATCGGCCGCGCAATTGGCGCGCTGGGTGGGGCCGGGCCGGTTGGCCGCGTTGCAGGGGTCGTCGATCAGGCCGGCGAAACCCTCGCCGGCAGGGAAGTACAGTTCGGAAACGATCGGCGCGCGGAAGCCGCCGGCGTGGCTGGCGCGCAGCATCAGCCGTTCGGTCGGCGTCCAGCGCAGGCCGGCCTCCAGCTTGCTGGTCGATCCGAAGCTGTCGTAGCGCGAGTGGCGCAGCGCCAGGCTGGCCTCGAGCAGCGGCTCCGGCCGGGCGCCCGCCAGCAGGGGCGCGGACAGCTCGAGATAGGACTCGTGCGCGGCCAGGCGCCCGCCGAACGAGGTGTCGACGATGCCCTGCAGGGCGACGCGGCGCGGGTCGAGGCGGCTGCGGCCGCTGTCCCGCCGGTATTCGTGGCCGAGCGCGAAGCCCAGCGTCCCCGCCGGCAGTTCCAGCAGGTCGCCGTCGAGGTGCAGCCGGAGCTGGCGGGCGTCGGTGCGGGTCTCGTCGCGGCCGCCGTAATAGAGGTAGTCGAGCATCTCCGGGGTCAGCCCCTGCGGACCGCGGAACGGATCCAGCGGCACGCAGCCCGGCACGGTCGCCGCCGGGGTGCCGCAGCGCGCGATGCCGGCGGCATCGCGGAAGGAGGGGCCCAGGGCCAGGCGCAGGCGACCGGCGTCGAGCAGGCCCTCGCTGTCGACATCGAGGGTCTGCCGGGACAGCAGGGCATCGAGCCGCCAGCCGAACAGCCGGTTGCCGGGCTGCAGGATGCCGCTCAGGCCGCCGGCCAGGTGGTAGGTCCGCGCGTCCTGCTCGAAACGGCGCAGGGCGCCGCCGGGGCGCAGCACCAGGCCGGTGACCGGCTGGCCGAACGGGTTGTGGACGTGGTCGGCAGGAATGGTCAGGTTGCTGGCGCCGGGCAGGGCCGCGCCCAGCATGATCGGGCTCGGCGCCAGCTCCTGCGCGGAACGGCGGCCGTTGACCAGGACCTGCAGGTCGGCGGCCACGGTTTCCCCGACTTCGCGGCGGGCGTTCAGGAACGCGGCGGTGCGCTCGTGCGGCGTCAGCAGGTAGTTCTCCAGCGCGAAGTTGTAGCCGTCGCGACGGGGATCGAACAGCCGGTAGCCCCCGGTCTCCGGCGCGTAGGTGGTCCGGTTCAGGGGCGGCGGCCGGCCATCGGGCGCGCTGCACAGGCCGTTGCCGGGATAGTTGCCGGCCGGGTCGAACGGGCATACCCCGCGCAGGCCGAAGCCGAACAGGCCGAACGGCGAGGCGGGACTGGCGCCGGCGAACACGTCGTTGGCGGGCAGCCCGGCGACCGGCCGGGACGAGATCGCGCGATCCCGGGCGTAGACCGGCTCCTGGCGCTGGTGGGCCAGGCTGACGCTGCCGTCCCAGCCCGCGGCGGTCCAGCCGCTGGCCAGCTCGACGGCGGCGGACTCCCCGTCGCCCTGCCCGAAGGCGCCGAGCTGCAGGCGCGCCTGCCGGCCCCGGACCTGCCGGCGTGTGGTCACGCTGACCACGCCGGCCACGGCATCGGAGCCGTACACGGCGGAGGCGCCGCCCTTGAGGATCTCGATGCGCTCGACGATCGCCAGCGGGATGGAACCGAGGTCGACCGCGCCATCGATGCCGGTGATCCAGCGCCGGCCGTCGACCAGCACCAGGGTGCGCTGTTCCCCGAGGTTGCGCAGGTCGATGCGGGTGCTGCCGTCGCCGCCGTTGTTGACCGCAGGGTTGAGGGCCGCGCCATGGACGGTCAGGCTCTGCAGGACCTCGCCCACCGAGAGCATGCCGCTGCGCTCGAGGTCGATGCGCTCGAGCGCCAGGACCGGCTTCCAGGTCTCCCGGTCCACGCCGCGGATGCGCGAGCCGACCACCTCGACCCGGTCCAGCACGGCCCGCAGCGCCTGTTCCCCCG
Source organism: Proteobacteria bacterium UBA2363 (assembly GCA_002344355.1). Lineage (GTDB taxonomy): Bacteria > Pseudomonadota > Gammaproteobacteria > Xanthomonadales > UBA2363 > Pseudofulvimonas. Next base: position 63,307 of record DDTN01000027.1, read on the forward strand.
GCTGCCCGCTGCCGCCGTCCCCGGCGATGCCCGCGGCGGGCCCCAGCAGGATCGCCAGCAGCGCGGCTGCCCGCGACGCGACCCGGCCCGGCGCCGGCCCGGCCTCAGGGACCCCCGGTGTCCGCCTGTGCCTGCGCTGCATCTTCGACCTCCAGGGTGACGGCATAGATCAGGGGCGCCTCCATCGAGCCCTGCCCCGCGCGCAGGCGCAGGCCCTGCAGGGGGCCTGCGTCCGGCGGCACGTCGAGGCTGGCCAGGTAGACATGGCCGCCGGTATGGCTCACCGCGCCATGGCCTTCGCGCAGCGCGGACGGGAACACGCCGACCCAGCCCAGCCGGGCGCCGGGCACCACGGCGCTGTCCATCGTCCAGGTGGTGACGTCGCGGCCGAGCAGGATCTCCAGCGAGCGCGTCCGGCCACCGGCCTCGCTCAGCACGAGCTCGACGAAGCGGCGCGGCGGCTGCCGCGGCGACACCGGGACCAGCTGCATGACCAGGGCATGGACACGTCGGGCGCGGATCCCGGGCACCGGCACCACGCCGGTCTCCGGGTGGGTCGGATGGATGCTGATCGCCGGGCCGCCACCGCTGAGCTGGACGCCGCCGGCGATCAGGAAATCGATGCCGCCCAGGCGGTGCAGGCCGGGCGCGAGGGTGACCAGGTCGCCCGGCGTGTAGGCGCCGGAGGGGCCGGGACCGCCGATCGGCAGGTTGACCTCGGCCGCCAGGTCCAGCGGCAGGAAACGCGCGTCCGGCGCGTCCCCGGCAGCGGCTGGCAGCACGACCCCGGTCAGGGCAGCGCGGTCGCCGGGCGGGCGCGGACCGGGCTCGCCGGCGTCCAGGCGAACCACCCGATCCGGCACGCCGTGCAGGGAAGGATCGCGCGGCTCGCCGGCCGGATCGAGCAGTCCGGCCAGTCCGGACAGCGCATCGCCCGGGCTCGGGTCGGTGGGCAGGTGCCAGACCAGCCAGCGGCCGCGGATGCTGCGGGCAAGCAGACGATCAGCGGCCGGCGAGAAGGCCAGCTGCACGATGGCGTCGTTGCCGGCCAGGGGCTGCGGCAGCAGCGAGCTCAGCCGCCGTCCGCTGCCCAGGTCGAGCACCTGCACGGCATTGCGGGTGGCCTGGGCGGCGCGCTGGCCATCGGCGCTGACCGCGAACTCGTGGATGGTCTCGCCGCTGCCCAGGCCGGGCAGGTCGCGGCGACGGCCGTCGGCACCGACCAGGCTGATGGCGTCGGCGACCAGCCGCTGCGCCGCCACGCCCTGCCCGATGGCGACCAGGTGCGGGTCGTAGCCGACCGACGGCAGGATGGCCTCCTGCAGCACCTCGCAGCTGCGCAGGTCGACCTGGCTCAGCAGCGAACGCCGGTCCGGCAAGGCCCAGCGCAGCCAGCCGCGGACGCCGTCGCCGGCGACCACCGCGGCGCCGAGGACGCCGCGCCCGTCGGGCGGATCCATCTGCCGGCAGTCGCCGGTCCAGCCGCCCAGATCGACGATCCGCAGCGCCGGCTCGCCGGCGATCGCCGAACCCGGGCGGGTGATCGCGAAGCGCCCGCGCGGATCCAGGCTGAACAGGTGCAGCGGCCCGGGCACCACGGGTGCCGGCGCGCGCAGCCGCGCCTGGTCGATGTCCAGGGTCCAGATCCGCTCGTGGTAGCGACCATCGACCCGGTCGCCGGTGGTGAGCGCCAGCACGGCGGCCTCGCCCGCCATCTCGGCGCGCAGCGGGGTGCCCGGCAGCACGATGGCATCGCCGAGCGGGCGCAGGTCGGAGGCGTCCAGCACGCGCAGGCTGCGGCCCGCCACGGTGACGACCCGCGTGCCGTCGGCGCTGAATTCGGCGAAGCCGACCGCCTGCGGATGCCGGGCGACCGGCCCCAGGGGCCGGCCATCGTCGGCGCTGACGATGCGCACCGACGCGCCTTCGACGGCGATCAGCCGATGCCCGTCGAAGCGCAGCGTATTGGCGGGCAACGGCGGCGCCTGGGCCGGCAGCAGGCCGCCGGGCGGCATCCGCCATCTCGACAGCGTGCCGTCGCTGCCGCCGGTGACCAGCAGGCCGCTGCCGGCATGCAGGTCGAAGGCATGGGTCATGTAGTTGCGACTGGTCGACAGGCGGACCGGCATCGGCACGGCGAAGCTGTCGAACGGCGCCGCCGGAGGCAGCGACCAGGCGCGCAGCTCGTTGTTGACGGGCCGCAGCAGCAGGTCGCCGACCAGGCGGACCCGCCCCATCCGGTTGCCGACGCGCTCGCGGATCGGCGCGACCCGCAGGCTGCCGGCGGCCACCTCCCAGACCAGGGCGGTGCCGTCCTCGGCGAGGCCGGCCAGGGTCCGGTCGTCCTCGCCGAACTCCAGCCAGCGCACCGTCGCCGGCGATCCCGGCGGCAGCCAGCGGACCTGGCCGTCGGCCAGCGCCACCAGGGCGACGGCGCCGTCGGTCAGGCCCAGGGCCAGGTACCGGCCGCCGTGGTCGAAACGCCAGGCGCGCGCCGGCGTGCGCGTCGGCAGCGCCAGCGTCCAGCGGGTCCGGAACGACCGGGGCTCCAGGAACTCGAAGCGGGCCGCATCGGCGCTGGCCAAAAGGCCGCTGCCGTCCGGCGTGAACATCCACTGCGCGGCCGTGTGCGGTCGCACCGGACCCAGCGGCTTCCAGCCGGCCACCTCGTGCACCTGCACCCGGTCGGGAAAGCGGATCGAGGGATCGCTGCGGGCGCGCAGCAGGGCGAGCCGGGTGTCCGGGCTGAACACGATGTCGGCATGGCCCTCGGGCAGGCGCTCGGGCATCAGCACGGCGCCGGTTCCGGCATCGAGCGCCAGGGAGTCGGAGTAGACCGGGACCGGCGTCACCGGGACGCCGAGCGCGCCGACCAGCAGGCGGGCACCATCGGCGGTGAAACGCAGCTCGCCGGCCGGCGCGTCGGCGAACGGCGAGGCGTGGCTGAGCCCGTCGATCGGCGTCCGCCAGAGGGGTTCGATGCCGTCCCCGGCGTACATGCGGACCTCGCGCTCGCCGAGGGACGAATGCACGGCGATCGCGAAGCATCGGGCATCCGGTGCGATGGCGACCGAACTGACAGCGGTACCGGGCGCCAGGCGAAGCAGGTCGACCAGGTGCGGCGCGTTCGCCCGCAGGATGCCGATGCGCTGGCGCTCGATGCCGGCATCTCGGTCGCGGCCGGCAGCCTCCATCTCGACCAGGTTGGCGACCATCGCGCGCAGGCCGCGGAAGCCGTCGCCGTCCGCCAGGGCCGCCTCGGCGGCCTGCGCGCGCGTCCCCCACAGGTGCCCGCGCGCCTGCTCGGCATGGACCTCGGCGCGGTTCCATTGCAGGGCGGTGGCGAGCAGGCCGGTCAGCAGCGAGGCCAGCAGCAGGGCGGCCAGCGCCGACAGCCTCGGCTCGCGCCGGACCAGGCGCAGGGCGCGCTGCCAGCGTGCCAGCGGCCGCGCCTGCACCTCGCGGCCCTCCAGGAAACGCCCCAGGTCCTCGGCCAGCGCACGCGCATCGGGGTAACGATCCTCGGGCCGCTTGGCCAGGCAACGCAGGCAGACGGCCTCCAGGTCGCGCGGGATCCGCGGGTCCAGGCTGCGCGGGGCCGGGACGCTGTCCTGCCGCACCTTGTCCAGCGTGTCGTGGACGCTGCCGCCGACGAACGGCGGGCGGCCGGTGAGCGCCTCGAACAGCGTGGCGCCCAGGCCGTAGACATCGGTGGCCGGCCCGAGCTCGACGCCACCGAACGTCTGCTCCGGCGCCATGTAGCTGGGCGTGCCGGAGACCTCGCCGGGGCCGGCGGCAAGCGTCCGGCCCAGGCGCCTGGCGAGTCCGAAGTCGGCCACCCGGGGTTCGCCGGCCTCGTCCAGCAGGACGTTGCCGGGCTTGAGGTCGAGGTGCAGCACGCCCAGCCGGTGCGCATAGTCGACCGCCTCGGCGACGGTGCGCAGCAGGATCGCCGCCGCACGGGGGTCCAGCGCGCCATCGCGCTGCAGGCGCCCGGCCAGGGATTCGCCGTTCACCAGGGTCATCGAGAAGTACGGCAGTCCGTCCTGCTCGCCGACCTCGTGGATGCTCACGATGTTCGGATGCTGCATCCGCGCGGCGCTCTGCGCCTCCAGGCGGAAGCGCTCGATGAAGCCCGGCGACGCCCAGGGACCGGCGGCAAGCAGCTTCAGGGCCACCTCGCGGTCCAGCGAGTGCTGGTGGGCGCGATAGACCACGCCCATGCCGCCCTCGCCGATCCGGGCGTGCAGCGTGTAGTCGCCGAAGGCGGCCATCGTCGGATCGTCGAGGTCCAGGTCGAGCGCGCCGGTCCGGGCGCCGCCGGCCGCCACGGACGCCGCGCCCGCCAGGGTCGATCCGGCGCCGACCGTGCTGCGGCCGAACGCCAGCCAGGCGAGTCCCGCCAGGTCCTGCCCGTGCGGATCGCCGCCGGTACCGCTGCCCGTGGGCCTCCGATCCGCCATATGGAACGCACGGCCTCCGCTTCCGGAACAGGCACCCCTGCCCGTCGACATCCCCGCCACCCCCGCCGGCGCCGGCGCCGATGCAGATCGGGATGGACCGCATGGCCGGCGCAGCCTCCTGCGCACTTGGCGAAACCGGGCGAAAGCAACACTGCCCGGCGTCCCGGCAGTCTACGTGGCGGGCCTTGCGCGTCAAGGACCGGGGACCGGGGACCGGGGA
>DDTN01000031.1 GCA_002344355.1 Proteobacteria bacterium UBA2363
CTCCCCCGGCCCCTCCCCCGCAGGCGGGGGAGGGGAGAAGTGCGGTGCCGTCGCCGGTCGGGGTAGCGGTCGGCCGCCATGAGGTGCCATCGCAAGGTGGCGCGGCCGCTGGCATCGACGCGGTGCGCGCGCGGAATGCGGGGGCTGGCTGGCTGGCGGCGGTGGCGGGGCTGACGGCGGTGGCGTCGTTCGTGTACGAGATCGCCTGGGTGCGGCTGCTCAACCAGGCGCTGGGCACCACCCTGCACGCCTTCGAGCTGATGCTGGCCAGTTTCGTCGGCGGCCTGGCGCTGGGCGGCTGGTGGCTGCGCCGGCGCGCGCACCGGGTGCGCGACGCCCTGGCCTGGGCGGGCTGGGCGCAGGTGGCGATGGCGGCGGCGGCGCTGGCCTCGCTGCCGGTGTTCGCGCGCAGCTTCGACTGGGTCGGGCTGCTGGTGCGCTGGCTGCCGGCCAGCGAGGCCGGCTATGCGCTGTTCCTGGCCGGCAGCGCGACGATTGCGGTGGCGGTGATGCTGCCGGCGGCGTTCTGCGCCGGCCTGGTGCTGCCGCTGCTGACCAGCGCGGCGCTGCGCGCCGGCGCCGGCGAGGGCGGCATCGGCCGGATCTACGCGGCCAACACCCTGGGCGCGGTGGCCGGCGTCGCGCTGACCGTCGCGGTGCTGGTGCCATGGCTGGGCCTGGCCGGCGCGGTGGTCGCCGCGGCGCTGCTGGACGCGGCGCTGGGCATCGCCCTGCTGCGCGCCGCGCCCACCGCCCTGTCGGGTCGACGCGTGCTGGCGCTGGCCGGCGTGCTGGCGCTGGCCCTGTTGCTGGCCCTGGGCCCGGGCCGGCCGGATCCGCGGGCGCTGGCCTCGGGCGTGTTCCGGCATGGCCAGGCGCGCCTGGATGCGGCGGTGACCGTCGACTTCATCGAGGACGGCCGCACCGCCACGGTGGCGCGCTACCGCCAGGGCAGCGTCGCCACGGTCGCCACCAACGGCAAGCCCGATGCCGCGCTGCAGCTCGACCCGGACCGCCCGCCGACCGGCGACGAGCCGACCATGGTGCTGCTCGGCGCCCTGCCCCTGCTGGTGCATCCGGCGCCGGCGCAGGTCGCGGTGGTCGGCTGGGGCGCGGGGCTGTCGACGCACACCCTGCTGGGCTCGCCGCGGCCGGCGCAGGTGGCCACGGTGGAGATCGAGGCGGCGATGGTGCGCGCGGCGCGCGGCTTCGGCGAACGCGTCGCGCGCGCCTACGAGGACCCGCGCTCGGTGGTCCACATCGACGACGCCCGCACCTTCTTCGGCGCCGCCCGGCAGCGCTGGGACGTGATCGTCTCCGAGCCCTCCAACCCCTGGGTGAGCGGCGTCGCCGCGCTGTTCACCCGGCAGTTCCACGCCCTGCTGGCGCGCCACCTGGCCGACGACGGCGTGCTCGTGCAGTGGCTGCACGCCTACGAGCTGGACGACGCCCTGCTGGCGACCATGGTCGCCGCCCTGCTCGAGGTGTTCCCGCACGTCGAGGTCTATGTCGCGCACAGCAGCGACCTGGTGCTGCTGGCCTCGAAGCGGCCGCTGCCGGCGCCGGACTTCGCGCGCCTGGACGGCGTCGCGCTGCGCGCCGAGCTGGCGCGCGTCGGCCTGGCCGGCGCGGCCGACATCGCCCTGCGCCGGCTCGGCGATGCCCGCCTGCTGCGCGGCCTGGTCGCCGCCGCCGGCGCGGTGCCGCACTCCGACTTCCACCCCGTGGTGGCGCTGCAGGCGCCGCGCGCGCGCTTCACCGGCGCCCATGTCGAGCTGCTGCCGGCGCTGGCCGCCACCGGCCTGCCGGTGCTGGAACTCACCGCCGGTCGCCAGCCGGTCGGCCTGGCCGCGACGCCCGCGTGGGACCCGGACAGCCAGGGCGTGGTCAACCACTGGCAGGCGCGCGACGTGCGCTCGGGGATGCTGGCCGGGACGGTGCACGGTGCCGCTGCCGCGGCCGTTGCGCCGGGTGCCGCCGCCACGCGATCCGCAGCAGCGGTGCCGGCGGTCGATGCGGTCGCCGGGCCGCGCGGGCTGGCCCAGGGCGCGGCGGCGCCGCGCGTGCCGGTCGCGCCGATGCCTGGCGGCCCCGGGTCGGACCCGGCGGGCGCGATGACACCGGGGGATCCGCAGGCGCCCGCTGGGGGCGTTGCGCGCCTCGATGGCGGCGCGCTGCCGCGCCTGCGGCTGCCGGCCTGGCAGGACGAACGCCAGCCGCTGGTGCTGGGCCAGGTGCACGTCCTGAAGGGCGGCTGGCCCGACCCCGACCGGCCCGGGTCGTTGACCCGGTGGCTGGAAGCGGTGGCCGTGGTCGGCGAATACACCCTGGGCCACCTGCCGGCCGCCGACCTGGAACCGCTGTGGCACGCGCCCGCGTGGCGGCCCGCTGGCGAGCCGCCGGCAGCGGTCGCCGCCGTGCTCGCCGCCTATGCGGCGATCGCCGCCCGCGACCTGCCGGCGATGCGGCCGCGGGCGGATGCGGCGCTGCAGGCCCTGGACGCGGCAATGCCGGGGGACAACGAGACATCGTCTGCACCGGCGGCGCCGGCCCGGCGCGACGGCGGGGCGGATTCGCCGGCCGGGCTGCAGGGCGACGCGGAGGCCGCTTCCCGGACCGGGGCCGCGTCGGCAGCGGGCGGCGCCGACGGCAGCCCCGCCCGGATCGTGCCCGCCCTGCTGCGCGAGCACCTGGGGCAGGCCGCCGTCCTGGCCGCCCTGGCCCTGGACGATCGCGCCGACGCCCGCCGGCGCCTGGATCGACTGGACGCACTGCCGCCGCCCAGCCACGAATACGCCATGGTGCGCCGATACCTGCGCGCGCTGGCCATCCGGCCCTGACCTGCGTCGTATCCCAAGCCCCTCCGCCAGCCCCGCCTCCGCGGCCAGACCCGCTCCCCTGGCCAGACGCTTGCCGACCCTGCGATGGCAGCGGCGACACGCCGCCCGGCCGCGGACCGGGACGCGACACCCCTCAGCCTCGCGCGACGGCACGGACCCCGTTGCGCGACGGCGCGGCATCCCCTCGCACGACGGCACGCCACCTCCTCGCGCGACGGCAGGGCCGCAGCGCGATGCCGCCGCGCTCAGGTGCCCTTGGCCTGGTACATCATCGCGTCGGCCTCGGCCAGCAGGTCGTCCAGGTCGGTGTGCCGGTCGGGGCGGTAGCGGACGATGCCGCAACTGGACTGCAGGGCATAGCCGGGGCTGCGCTCCTGGTTGAACTCGGCGACGGACGCCTGCACGCGCAGCAGCAGGCGGTCGGCGATGTCCTCGTCGGACGGGGTCAGCAGCACGGCGAACTCGTCGCCGCCCAGCCGGCCGATCACGTCGGCCTGCCGGAAGCTGCCCTGCAGGATGGCGGCGAACTCGCGCAGCGCGCGGTCGCCCTCGGCGTGGCCGTAGCCGTCGTTGATCGGCTTGAACTGGTCGAGGTCGAAGAACAGCAGGCAGGCCGGCTGCTCCATGCGCTGGCACAGGCTGAGCGCGTGGCGGGCCAGCAGGCCGAAACCGCGCCGGTTCAGCAGGCCGGTCAGCTCGTCGGTCTGCGCCATGTAGGCGCTGGTCAGTTCCTGCTCGGCGATGCAGGCCAGGTCGTCGAGCAGGTCGGCATCCTCGTCGCTCAGGTTGCGCGGTCGGGTGTCGACCAGGCACAGGGTGCCGACCCGCTGCCCGCCCGGCGCCTGCAGCGGCCGGCCGGCGTAGAAGCGTATGTGCGGCGCGCCGGTGACCATCGGCAGGTGTGCGAAACGCCGGTCCAGGCGGGCATCGGGCACCACCAGGATCTCCTGCTTCTCGATGGCGACCGAGCAGAACGATTCCGTGCGCGGCGTCTGCTCGCCGTCCAGGCCCTGGCGCGACTTGAACCACTGGCGGTCGGCGTCGACCAGGGAGACCAGGGCGATCGGCACGTCGAACACGCGCCGCGCCAGCCGCGTGATGCGGTCGTAGCGGTCCTCGGGCGGGGTGTCCAGCAGGTGCAGGGCGCGCAGGGCGGCGAGGCGGTCGGCCTCCTGCACGCGGTCGAACTCGGCGGGGATCACGGCGGGTGGCTTCAGTCGGGCGACCCGGGCGTCTGTGCACCCTGGGACGGAGGACAGCGACCCTAGCCGGATTGCCAGTGCGACATTGCAAACTTTCATGAACGCCGTTCAGGACGGCGTCAGTCCCGGCGCGCCCCGGATGCGCGATATCCGATCCAATGCCGATCCGGAGTCGCGAATGCCCATCCCGATCCCGATCCCGATCCCGATCCCGATCCCGATCCCGATCCCGATCCCGATCCCGATCCCGATCCCGATCCCGATCCGGATCCCGATCCGGATCACCC
>DDTN01000051.1:0-93744 GCA_002344355.1 Proteobacteria bacterium UBA2363
AACGGCGCCGGCAAGTCGACCCTGATCGGCATCCTGTCGTCGCTGGTCAACGCCAGCTCGGGCGAGGCCGAGGTGTTCGGGGTGAGCGTGCGCGCCGAGCGCAGCCGGGCGATGAGCCTGATCGGCCTGGTCCCGCAGGAGCTCAACTTCAACCAGTTCGAGAAGCCGATCGAGATCCTGGTCAACCAGGCGGGCTTCTACGGCGTGCCGCGCGGCATCGCCCTGGAACGGGCCGAGCGCTACCTCAAGGCGCTGTCGCTGTGGGACAAGCGCAGTGCCGTGTCGCGCACCCTGTCCGGCGGCATGAAGCGGCGCCTGATGATCGCCCGGGCGATGATGAACGAGCCGCGCCTGCTGGTGCTGGACGAGCCCACCGCCGGCGTCGACATCGAGATCCGCCGATCGATGTGGACCTTCGTGCGCGAGATCAACGCCGCCGGCACCACGGTGATCCTCACCACGCACTACCTTGAGGAGGCCGAACAGCTCTGCCGAAACATCGCGATCATCGACCACGGGCGCATCATCGAACACAGCCCGATGCGCGCGCTGCTGGCCAAGCTGGACGTCGAGGGCTTCGTGCTCGACGTCGAGGGCGGCGACCAGGACCTGCCCGATCTGCCCGGCGTGCGCCTGGCCCGCCTGGACGCACACACCATCGAGGCCGAGGTGCCGAAGTCGGTCGACCTCAGCCGGGTGTTCGCCGCGCTCGACGGTCGCGGCATCCGCGTCAAGTCGATGCGCAACAAGTCCAACCGCCTGGAGGAGCTGTTCATGCGCCTGGTCGAGCGGCCCGCCGGAGCCACGCCATGAACGGCGCCGTTCCGACGCAGTCCCGTTACGGGACCCGCGAGCGTCTGGTGTCGCTGTACACCATCCTGCGCCGCGAGGTGACCCGCATCCTGCGCATCTGGGGCCAGACCCTGGTGCCGCCGGCGATCACCATGACCCTGTACTTCCTGATCTTCGGCAAGCTGATCGGCGCCCGGATCGGCGAGATGGACGGCGTGCCGTACATCGACTTCATCGTGCCCGGCCTGATCATGATGAGCGTGATCACCAACAGCTACGGCAACATCGTGTCCAGCTTCTTCGGCGCCAAGTTCGGCAAGCACGTCGAGGAGATGCTGGTCTCGCCGATGCCGCCCTGGGTGATCCTGGCCGGCTACGTCGGCGGCGGCGTGCTGCGCGGCCTGATGGTCGGCGCGATCGTGCTGGGCATCGCCATGTGCTTCACCACCGTGCGCCTGGCGCACCCGCTGGTGACCCTGACCAGCGTGCTGCTGACCGCCGTGGTGTTCTCGCTGGCCGGCTTCCTGAACGCGATGTACGCGCGCAAGTTCGACGACATCGCGATCATCCCGACCTTCATCCTGACCCCGCTCAGCTACCTGGGCGGGGTGTTCTACTCGATCTCGATGCTGCCGGCGTTCTGGGAGCAGGCCTCGCGCGGCAACCCGATCCTGTACATGGTCAACGCCTTCCGCTACGGCGTGCTGGGCGTCTCCGACATCCCCCTGGCCACCGCCTATGCGGTGATGGTGGCGGCGGCGCTGGTCCTGGGCGCGCTGGCGATCGTGCTGCTGCGCCGCGGCGTCGGCCTGCGTTCCTGACGCCGGCCCCGCCGGCCGACCCGGCCGATCAGGCAGCGGCGCCGTCCTGCAGTGGCGCCGCGCGCAGGCGGTCGATGCGGTTGCCGTCCATGGCCTCGACCCGGAACAGCCACTCGCCGACGCGCGCCTCGTCGCCGATCTCCGGAATCCGCCCCAGGGCTTCCAGCGCCAGTCCGGCAGCGGTGTGGTAGTCGGGTTCGCCGGGCAGCTCCAGGCCGAGGCGCCCGACCAGCTCGTCGAGGTCGGTGCGGCCGTCGATCGCCCAGCTCCCGTCGTCGGCGCGCTGCATCATCGCCGTGACCGGCTCGTGCTCGTCCGGCATCTCGCCGGCGATCGCCTCCATCACGTCGGTGGCGGTCACCAGGCCGGTGAACGAGCCGAACTCGTCGACCACGAAGGCCATCTGCATGGGTTCGCGCTTGAAGCGCTCCAGCGCCGCCAGCACGGTGGCGAACTCCGGGAGCACCGGCGGCTTGCGCACCTGCGCCTCGATGTCCAGGGCCTGGCCGGCGATCAGGCCGGACAGCAGGTCCTTCTTCTGGATCACGCCGAGCGGGTCGTCGCTGTTGCCGTCGCGCACCACGACGATGCGCGAGTACGGCGTCTCCACCAGTTCGCGGCGGATCTGCTCGGGCGGATCGGCCAGGTCGATCCAGTGCACGTCGACGCGCGGCGTCATGATCGCGGTGACCTGGCGCTCGGCGAGGTTCAGCACGCCGCGGATCATGGTGCGCTCGGCCGGCTGGAAGGCCGCCTCCAGGGGATCGCCCTGGTCGTGGACGTCGGCACGGGACAGCGCCGGGCCGTCGGCGACCGCCTCCTCGTACTCGACGCGGGCGCCGAGCAGCCTCAGCACGGCATCGGCGGTGCGCTCGCGCAACGGCCGGTGCCGCTCGGCACGCTGGCGGTTGGCCAGGGCGATCTGGTTGAAGGTCTCGATCAGGATCGCGAAGCCGATCGCCGCGTACAGGTAGCCCTTGGGGATGTGGAAGCCCAGGCCCTCGGCGACCAGGGTGAAGCCGATCATCAGCAGCAGGGCCAGGCACAGGATGATCAGGGTCGGGTGGGCGCTGACGAAACGGGTCAGCGGCTTGCTGGCCAGGATCATGACGATCATCGCGACCACCACGGCGATCATCATCACTTCCAGGTGCTCGACCATGCCGACCGCGGTGATCACCGCGTCCAGCGAGAACACCGCGTCGAGCACGACGATCTGGGCGATCACCGCGCCGAAGCCGGCGTAGACCAGGCGCTTGCCCTGGTCGTGGCGGCTGCCCTCGAGGCGTTCGTGCAGCTCGACGGTGGCCTTGAACAGCAGGAACAGGCCGCCGGCCAGCAGGATCAGGTCGCGGCCGGCGAACTCGAAGGGGCCGACGCTGAACAGGGGCCGGGTCAGGGTGACCAGCCAGGCGATACCGGCGAGCAGGCCCAGTCGCATCGCCAGGGCCAGGCTCAGGCCGATCACCCGGGCCTTGTCGCGCTGGTGCGGCGGCAGCTTGTCGGCCAGGATGGCGATGAACACCAGGTTGTCGATGCCGAGCACCAGCTCGAGCACGATCAGCGTGGCCAGCCCCATCCACGCGGCTGGCTCGGCCATCCATTCAAAGCCCATCTGGAACCCCGGCTCCCCGGTTCGGCGATGCCGCCACTCTAGCGGCTGGACGGACCGGGTGTCGGCAGGCCGAAGAACGACCGCGCCGTGGCGGCGGTCGCGGCCGCGACCGCCTCGAGGGGCTCGCCGCGGTCGCGCGCCAGCTCCGCCACGATGTGCGGCAGGTACATGGGTTCGTTGCGCCGGTGCGGCGGCATCGGCTGCAGGTTGCGCGGCAGCAGGTAGGGGGCGTCGGTCTCCACCATCAGCCGGTCGGCCGGGATCTCCCGGACCAGTTCGCGCAGGTGCCGGCCGCGCCGCTCGTCGCACAGCCAGCCGGTGATGCCGACATGCCAGCCGGCCTCGAGGTAGTCGCGCAGCTCCTCGCCGGTGCCGGTGAAGCAGTGCACCACCGCCGGCCCGATCCGGCCGGCGAAGTCCGCCATGATCGCCATGAAGTCGGCGTGGGCGTCGCGCTGGTGCAGGAACAGCGGCTTGCCGGCGGTCACCGCCAGGTCCAGCTGGCGCTCGAAGGCGCGCCGCTGCGCCGGCCGCGGCGAGTAGTCGCGATGGTAGTCGAGCCCGCATTCGCCGACCGCGACCACCTCGGGCAGGCCGTGCAGCTCGCGCAGCACGCTCTCGGTGCTGCTGCCGTAGTCGGCGGCATGGTGCGGGTGCACCCCGGCGGTGCAGGCCAGGCGCCCCGGATGGGCACGGGCCAGGGCGAGGGCGTCCAGCGCGCCCTGTTCGCTGGCGCCGGTCACCACCATCTGGGCGACGCCGGCGGCGGCGGCGCGCTCGAGCACGGCCGCCAGGTCGTGGCGGAAGGATTCGTGGCCGAGGTTGGCGCCGATGTCGACCAGGTCCATGGCCGGCCTCCACAGGGCAGGGGGGCGGCAGTCTACGGGTTTTCCCCGGGTTCATGCCGCCTGCCCGCGCAGGCGCTAGGCTGTCACCTTCCACGATTACAGGGGTTCCTGCCGTGTCCAGACTCGCCGCCCTCCTGCTGACCCTGGCCGCCCTGCTGGCCAGCTCGCCGTCCCGCGCCTTCACCCCCGAGAGCGGCTGGTGGTGGAACCCCAACGAGGGCGGCTACGGCTTCTCGATCGAGATCCAGGACAACTTCATCTTCATGGTCGCCTTCGCCTACGACGCCGGCGGCGCCACCTGGTATGCGGCCGAGGGCGTGATGCCCGACAAGAACACCTTCAGCGCGCCGCTGTACCGGCGCGACACCGGCACCTGCCTGGGCTGTCCGTTCACCCCGGGCGGGCAGCCCTACGCGGTCGGCAGCCAGGTCACCATCGACTTCCTCAGCGAGACCCGCGCCAACCTGACCTGGGGCGGGCGCACCATCCCGATCCAGCGCCACGACTACTACCTCAGCCGCAATCCGGCGATCCGGCCGCGCACCGAGCTCTGGCTCGGCGAGTGGCAGGTGGTGATGGACTGGCGCACGCTCGGTGGCGACTACCAGAACTACCCGTTCGTCGGCGAGGTGCTGATCTTCGATCTCATCGACAGCAGCGGCGCCACCCATTTCTTCGAGGGCTGCCGTCCGGTCAACAGCCTGATCGGCCTGTGCACCCAGCAGGCGCTGAACAACCACGACGCCGCCGGCTTCTACAGCGCCGCCGACGGCACCAACATCATCACCGTCAACGAGAATCCGACCACCTGGCTGGTCTTCGAGGTCGAGGTCGGCACCTACCAGTTCGACGGCTACGCCAAGCGCTGCCCGAAGAGCCTGTCGAACCTGCTGACCCAGTGCCTGGACAGCAGCAACTACCCGGTGCTGCCGGTGCGCGGCTGGCGCAGCGCGAGCCGTGCCTACGTGCAGGGCGACGACAACGCCCCCAACGCCCAGCCCGCGCAGCCGCAGGCCAAGGCCACCGCCAGCGCGCTGCGCGACCTGCCGGCGCAGACCGTGGAGCCCGGTCCGGAGGCGCTGCAGGCGCCCCGCGACCGGGCCGACCCCGCCGGCACCGCAGCCGCGCTCGAGGCCCTGGTCGCCCGCCTGGGCGAGCGCTGAGCGGTCCTGAGGAACGACACCCGCCGGCCCTTGCCGGCGGGTGTCCCCTGCCACTTCCCCCGGGCGGCCCAGGCCCGGCGACCGCCGAGCCCTGACCGGGCCAGGATCGGCGGACCGTCGCGCCGGCGGGTCGCGCGGCGAGGCGCCACCCCGGGCCGCCGCCCTCCCCGGCGTGCCGCACGCGGCGGTCGGGTTCCGGCCCCTTGCCGCTTCCTACAATGGCCGCCGTCATGACCCCGCCGGCCCTGCCCATCGATGACCTGCTGCCCGACCTGCTGGCGTCGCTGGCCGACCATCCGCGCCTGATCCTCGAGGCGCCGCCCGGTGCCGGCAAGACCACCCGCGTGCCGCTCGCCCTGCTGGCGGCGCCTTGGCTGGCCGGCCGTCGGGTGCTGATGCTGGAACCGCGGCGGCTGGCGGCGCGGGCCGCGGCACGCCACATGGCCGGGCAGCTCGGGGAAGCGGTCGGGGACACCGTCGGGTACCGCGTCCGCTTCGAGTCCCGGGTGTCGGAACGGACCCGCGTCGAGGTGGTCACCGAGGGCATCCTGACCCGCATGCTGCAGGACGACCCCGCGCTGGACGGCGTCGGCGCCGTGCTGTTCGACGAGTTCCACGAGCGCCACCTGGCCAGCGATCTGGGCCTGGCCCTGGCCCTGGACATCCAGGACGGGCTCCGGCCCGACCTGCGCATCGTGCTGATGTCGGCGACCCTGGACGGCGAACGGCTGGCCGCCTTCCTGGACGCCCCCAGGCTGCGCAGCGAGGGGCGCAGCTTCCCGGTGCGCGTCGCGCACCCCGCGCTGCGGCCCGGCGAGGACGCCCTGGCGGCGGTACCGCGGGCGATCGCCGGAGCCTTGCGGGAGTCCGAGGGCGATGTCCTGGTGTTCCTGCCCGGCAAGCCCGAGATCGCCCGGCTGCAGCGCCGCCTGGCGGACGACCCCGCGCTGGACGGCGCGGTGCTGGCGGTCCTGCACGGCGAGCTGGACCTGGGCGCCCAGGCCGCCGCGCTGGCGCCGGACGAGCACGGTCGCCGGCGGGTCGTGCTGGCCACCAACGTCGCCGAGTCCAGCGTCACCCTGCCGGGCGTGCGCGCCGTGGTCGACACCGGCCTGGCCCGGGAGCCGCGCTTCGATCCCAACAGCGGCTTCACCCGGCTCGCCACCACGGCCATCACCGCGGCCTCGGCAGCCCAGCGGGCCGGCCGTGCCGGCCGGCTCGGGCCCGGCCTGTGCCTGCGCCTGTGGCCGGAAAGCCTGCGCCTGGACCCTGCCACACGGCCCGAGATCGCCCAGGTCGACCTGGCCGGGCTGGCGCTGGAACTGGCCGCCTGGGGCAGCAGCGCGCTGCGCTTTCCCGACCCGCCGCCGCCCGGCGCCCTCGCCCAGGCGCGCGACCTGCTCGCCCTGCTCGGCGCGCTTGGCGAGGATGGCCGGATCACCCGCCGCGGCCGGGAGATGCTGGCGCTGGGCACCCATCCACGACTGGCGGCCATGGCCCTGACCGGTCGGGCCGACGGGCAAGGCGGGCTGGCCGCCGACCTGATCGCGCTGGCCGAAGGAAGGGATCCTCTTCGCGGCGAGGCGGCCCGCGACGATCGCCTGGCCAGTCGCTGGCAGGCCCTGGTGGCGTTCCGGGAGAACGGCCGTGCCGGCGGCGAAGCCAGTCGTGAAGCCCTGGCCGGCCTCGACCAGCAGGCGCGGCAGTGGCGGCGCCGCCTGGCCGTGCCGGCCGCCCCTGCGCCGGCGGACGCCCATGTCCTTGGCAACCTGCTGCTGGCCGCTTTTCCCGACCGCATCGGGCGCCGCGACGAGGCCGACAGCAGCCGCTACACGCTCGGCAACGGGCGGGGCGCCCGGCTGGCTCCGGACTCCGGGCTGCGCGGCGAACCCTGGCTGGTCGCCACCGAGTTGCGCGTCGAACGGGGCGATGCCCTGGTCCTGCGCGGGGTGCCGTTCGAGGAGGAGCGCCTGGCGATCCTGTACCCGCAGCACCATCACCGCGTCGAGCAGGCCCGCTTCGACGCCGCCACCGGCTCGGTGGCGGTGTTCCGGGAGCGCCGTTTCATGGGCCTGGTGCTGGAGCGCGAGCGCGTACCGGTGAGCGATCCGGCGCAGCGCGTCAGCGGCCTGCTGGACGGCATCGCCAGCCAGGGCCTTTCGGTGCTGCCGTGGACCGGGGCGCTGCGGCAGTGGCAGGCCCGGGTGCGGTCCCTGCGGCACTGGCAGCCCGGCCTGGGCCTGCCGGCCATGGACGAAGCCGCCCTGCTCGCCGACCTGCCGGACTGGCTGGGACCGTGGCTGGCCGGCCTGCCGCGCCTGGCGGCACTGGACGCCAGCCTGCTGGGGCAGGCCCTGATGGCGCGCCTCGACCCTGTCCAGCGGCAGGCCCTGGAGCGCCTGGCCCCTGCGGCGATCACGGTGCCCAGCGGCCGGCAACTGCGCCTGGATTACGGGGACGGGGAGGGCGAACCGCCGGTGCTGGCGGTCAAGCTCCAGGAGATGTTCGGGTGCGCGGACACGCCTGCGGTGTCGGGCGGCGCCGTCCAGGTGCGCCTGCACCTGCTGTCGCCGGCGCAGCGGCCGATCCAGGTCACCACCGACCTGCGCGGCTTCTGGGAGCGCACCTATCCGGAGGTCAGGAAGGAGCTCAAGGGCCGCTACCCGCGCCATCCCTGGCCGGACGATCCCTGGAACGCGCCGCCCACGCACCGCGCCAAGCCGCGCGGCACCTGAGTGCGGGGCCGGCGGGACGGCCGGTCCCGCCTGCCGCGGCCGGTCAGGCCGGCTTCGCCTCGATGCGCTTGGTGATGATCCACTGCTGGAGCAGACCGAGCGCGCCGTTGGTGGTCCAGTACAGCACCAGGCCGGCCGGGAAGAAGGCGAACATCACCGAGAACAGGATCGGCATGATCTGGAAGATGCGCTTCTGGATCGGATCCATGCCCGGGCTGGGCGACAGCTTCTGGGTCAGCCACATGGTCAGGCCGTTGAGCACCGGCAGCACGAAGTAGGGATCGCGCGCCGACAGGTCCTGGATCCACAGGAAGAACGGCGCCTGGCGCAGCTCGACCGACTCCAGCAGGACCCAGTACAGGGCGATGAACACGGGGATCTGCAGGAGGATCGGCAGGCAGCCGCCGAGCGGGTTGATCTTCTCCTTCTTGTACAGCTCCATCATCGCCATGTTCATCTTCTGGCGGTCGTCGCCGTAGCGCTCCTTGAGCTGCACCAGGCGCGGCTGCAGCTTGCGCATCTTGGCCATCGAGCGGTACTGGGCCTCGGACAGCTTGTAGAACAGCAGCTTGATGAGCAGGGTGACCAGGATGATCGCCAGGCCCCAGTTGCCGACCAGCCGGTAGAACTTGTCCAGCGCCCAGAACAGCGGCTTGGCCAGGAACGTGAAGATGCCGTAGTCGACGGTCAGCTCCAGGCCGGGCGCGACGTCCGGCAGGACGTTCTGCAGCTTCGGGCCGACCCACAGGCGGGCGCTGTCGACGTGCTCGCCGCCCGGCGCGATCCGGGTGGCGGCGGCGATCTGGCGGATCAGGAAGCGGTTCGGCGGCACCGGCTGGGTGCTGAAGTCGTTGGCCTGCGCCGGGTCCGGGATCCACGCGGCGAAGAAGTAGTGCTGCAGCAGGCCGGTCCAGCCGCCGGTGACCGTGCGGTTCAGCGGCTTGCCGGCGAAATCGTCGAACTGCCGCTTCTCGAAGCGTTCCTCGGGGCTGTACCAGGCGGCGCCATGGAAGGTGATGGCGGTGGCGTCGGTGAACGAGAAGCCGGTCGAGGTGCGCATCGGCACCCGCTGCAGCTGCCGGTAGACACTGCCGGTCCAGGGCTCGCTGCCCTGGTTGCGGATCTCGTGGCGGACTTCGACGGCGTAGTCGCCGCGGCGCAGCACGAACAGCTTGGTGACCTCCAGGCCGTTGTCGCCGCGCCAGCTCAGCGGCACCGTCACGTGGTCGCCCTGCAGCGTGTAGCGGTCGGCCTCGGCCTGCCACACGGCGGTGTGGTCGGGCGCGGGACCGCTGGCGCTGACCAGGCCGGTCTGGGCATGGAACAGGCGGGCCGGATCGTCGCTGAGCAGCTCGACGGGCTGTCGGGAGCGCTGGGTCTGCGGGTAGTCGAGCAGCTCGGCGCTGACGATGCTGCCGCCACGGGCGTCGATCACCAGCCGCAGGACGTCGGTCTCGACGGTGACCCGGCGCGCCGTGCCGGTGGCGGCGGTGTCGCCGCCGGGAACCGCGGCCGGTACCGCATCCGCGGCGGCCGGTGCGCTCGGCAGGTCGGCCGCGACCGCTGCGGGCGCCGCGGGCACGGTGGGGTCGGGCGGTGTCGACGGCTGGCCGTCGGCGGCGGTGGCGACGACCGGATCCCGCGGCGGCGGCGGCGCGTTGAAGTCGGTCCAGGCCTGCCACAGCAGGTAGGCGCCGAGCAGCCAGGCGATGAAGAGCAGGGGGCGGAAATTCTGCATGGGTCGGAGGCAGCCGGCACGGCCCGGGCGGATTCGCGCGGACGGGATGGACAAAGAATCGGGATTGTCGCGGTTCGCGACGGGGGGATCAACGGACCTGGGCTTTCCAAAGCGCCAGCAGGTCCGCCCAGACCTCGGCCCGGGGGGCGTGCGCGGCTTCCGGACGGGCGGTCACGACGACGTCGATGGCGGGCAGATCCCGCCAGTGCAGGCGGAAGGCCTCGCGGACCTGCCTGCGCAGGCGGTTGCGGACCACGGCCCGCCGGTCGATGCGGCGGCTGACGGCCATGCCGAGGCGGGGGTGATCGAGACCGTTGTCCGCCACCACCAGTCGGAAGTAGCGGGAACCGCGGCGGTGTCCGGCGGCGAAGACGCGGTCGAACTGGGCCTTGCCGCTGAGGCGCGCGGCGCGCGGCAGCGTGGCCGCGCCCGCGGTCATGATCCCGGGCGGGATCAGGGAATCAGGCGCTTGCGGCCCTTGGCACGGCGGGCGGACAGGACCTTGCGGCCGTCGGCCGTGGCCATCCGCGCACGGAAGCCGTGGGTGCGGGCGCGCTTGAGGTTGCTGGGCTGGAAAGTGCGTTTCATCGCGGCATACCACTGGCTTGGAGCAAAGGGCGCGCATTCTATCCGGAGCCGGCCGGCGCGGTCAAACCGCCGCCGCGGCGAGGTCCGCGCCGGGGTACACTCGCGCTCCCCCTGGACCTGCGAGCGAGCGCCCCGACCCGCCATGGCCGACCTTTGGCAACGCTGCCTGCGCCGCCTCGAAGGCGAGATCAGCGCCGAGGACCTGCATACCTGGCTGTCGCCGCTGCAGGCCGACCTGGCCGGCTCGACGCTGACCCTGTACGCCGCCAACGTGTACGTGGCCGAGCGGGTGGAGAAGCACTTCGCCGAACGCATCGGCGAGCTCGGCGGCGACCTGCGGGGCGGCCCGGTGGCGGTCAGGATCAAGGTCGGGATGCGGCCCAGCCCGGCCGGCGAGGCGGCGACCCCGCCGGCGGCGGCCGGCAACGGCGCGGTTCCGGCGTCGCCCAGGGAGGGCGGCGTGGAAAGCAACGTCGACCCGCGCTACACCTTCGACAACTTCGTCGAGGGCAAGTCCAACGAGCTCGGCAAGGCGGCCGCGCTGCAGATCGCCCTGCAGCCGGGCGAGGTCTACAACCCCCTGCTGCTGTACGGCGGCACCGGCCTGGGCAAGACCCACCTGCTGCATGCCGCCGGCAACCTGATCCGCCAGAACCGTCCGGACGCCACGGTCGTCTACCAGCGCTCCGAGCAGTTCGTCAGCGGCATGATCCGCGCCCTGCGCAGCAACCGCATGGACGACTTCAAGCGGCAGTTCCGCAGCGTCGACGCCCTGCTGATCGACGACATCCAGTTCTTCGCGGGCAAGGACCGCACCCAGGAGGAGTTCTTCCATACCTTCAACGCCCTGTTCGAGGGCAAGCAGCAGATCGTGCTGACCTGCGACCGTTACCCCAAGGAAGTGGACGGCCTGGAGCCGCGCCTGAAGAGCCGCTTCGGCTGGGGGCTGAACGTCGCCATCGAGCCGCCCGATTTCGAGACCCGGGTGAGCATCCTGATGGCGAAGGCGCAGTCCCTGCAGACCCAGTTGCCGGACGAGGTGGCGATGCTGATCGCCCGGCGCATGCGCTCCAACGTGCGCGAGCTGGAGGGCGCGCTGCACACCCTGTCGGCGCGTTCCAACCTCAGTGGCCGGCCGGTGACGCTGGCGTTCGCCCAGGAGGCGCTGCGCGACCACCTCAGCGTGCAGGAGCGTCTGGTCAGCATCGGCAACATCCAGAAGACCGTGGCGGACTACTACGGGCTGCGCCAGAGCGACATGACCTCCGAGCGCCGGCAGCGTTCGGTGGTGCGGCCCCGGCAGATGGCGATGGCCCTGGCCAAGGAACTGACCGAGCACAGCCT
This sequence comes from Proteobacteria bacterium UBA2363, assembly GCA_002344355.1. Lineage (GTDB taxonomy): Bacteria > Pseudomonadota > Gammaproteobacteria > Xanthomonadales > UBA2363 > Pseudofulvimonas. The sequence goes on from DDTN01000051.1 coordinate 11,645, forward strand.
GCCGGAGATCGGAGACGGGTTCGGCGGCCGCGACCACACGACGGTGCTGCACGCCTGCCGGGTGATGCGCAAGCTGGTGGAAACCGACGGGAAGATGCGCGAGGACTGGGATAAGCTGATCCGCGCGCTAACCGGTTGACGGCCTGTGGATGAGCTGTGCTGGAATCGCCCGCGGCGATCCGTGCACAGGGCGGACACAGCCCCGCGCACCGGTCTGTGCACAGGGAGAAACGCGCCATCTAGTTGATTGGAAAAGGTTTTTCCAGGTTTTCCCGGTCTGGGGGCCAGACCAACAACAACAGAACATCAACAAGCATTACAGCAGTCCTGAGGGCCACCCGATGCGATTCCAGATTCAGCGCGAAGCCATCCTCAAGCCGCTGCAGGCGGTGGTCGGCGTGGTCGAGAAGCGGCAGACCCTGCCTGTGCTGTCCAACCTGCTGGTATCGGTGACCGCAGGGCGGGTGGCTTTCACCGGCACCGACCTGCAGCTCGAGATGGTCGCCCAGGCCGGGGTGGAGGGCGGCCAGGACGGCGAAGTGACGGTGCCGGCGCGGAAGCTGTTCGACATTTGCAAGGCCCTGCCCGAAGGCGCGCCGATCCATGTCGAGCAGCAGGGCGAACGCGTCGTGGTCAAGGCCGGGCGCAGCCGCTTCGTCCTGGCCACCTTGCCGGCCAGCGAGTTCCCGGCGCTGGAGAATCGCGAGGCGGTGGACAGCCTGACGCTGGGCCAGGGCAGCCTCAAGGAACTGATCGACCGGGTGGCCTTCGCCATGGCCATCCAGGACGTCCGGTTCTACCTGAACGGAATGCTGTTCGACGTCCGGGGCGACAGCCTGCGGGCGGTCGCCACCGACGGCCACCGGCTGGCCATGTGCGAAGCGGCGCTGCCGGATCGCGAGGGTTCCGACCGGCAGATCCTTCTGCCACGCAAGGCGGTACTGGAGCTGCAGCGCCTGCTGGAGAACGTCGACGAGCCGGTGACCCTGGAGCTGGGCCGGAGCCATCTGCGGGTGCGGCGCCAGGACGTGGTGTTCACCTCCAACCTGATCGACGGCCGGTTCCCGGATTACGAGGCGGTCATGCCGGTCGGCGCCGACAAGCAGGTGACGGTCGAGCGGGAAGCCTTGCGGGATGCCCTGGGCCGTGCCGCGATCCTGTCCAACGAGAAGTACCGGGGGGTCCGCCTGGAGGTCGGCAACGGCCAGCTGCGGGTGGTTGCGCACAACGCGGAGCAGGAAGAGGCGGTCGAGGAGCTCGAGGCGCAGGCGAACGCCGAGGGCCTGCAGATCTCGTTCAACGTCAATTACGTGCTGGAGGCGCTGGGCGCCTTGCGTGGCGTGCGGATCGCCCTGCGCCTGCGCGACGGCAATTCGAGCTGCCTGATCTCCGACGCCGAGGACGACCGGTCCCGGCACGTGATCATGCCGATGCGGATGTGAGCCGCGGCGGCGACCTTGCGCCAGCGCCGCCGGGCGCCAGGCACGCCGGCATCGCCGGAGTCCCATGAAGGTCGAGCTGCTGCGTGTCGACGGGTTGCGAAGCCTGGTTGCCGCGGATCTGACCCTGGACGCGGGCTTCAATCTGCTGGTGGGCGGCAATGGCGCCGGCAAGACCAGCCTCGTCGAGGCATTGCACCTGTGTGGGCACGGGCGTTCGTTCCGCAGCGCCACGCCCGACGCCCTGATCGGCCACGACGCCCCGGGCTTCAGCATCTTCGTGCGTTTCCAGGACGCCCAGGGCAGGGCCCGGCAGCTTGGCCTGGGCCGTACGCCGGGCACCTGGTCGCTCAGGCTGGATGGAGACCCGGTGTCCCTGCTGTCGGATTGCATCCAACCCTTCGCGGTGGTGTCGATCGAGCCTGAGGCCTGCGGTCTGGTTTCCGGCCCCGGCGAGGGGCGGAGGCGATTCCTGGACTGGCTGCTGTTCCACGTGGAACCGGACTTCACGGCCGTCGCCCGTCGCTACCAGCGGGCGCTGAAGCAGCGGAACGCCGGCTTGCGGGCTGGCGCTGGTGGCCCGGAGCTGCTCGCCTGGGAGCAGGAGATGGCGGCGTCCGGCGGTGCGATCGACGTCTGGCGCCGGCAGGCCGTGGACCAGCTCCAGGCACCGATGGTCGAGGCGCTGGAGGCCGTTCTGCCGTCGCTGGGCGACTGCTCTTTGACCTATCGTCGGGGTTGGCCGGCAGAGATGGGTCTGCTGGAGGCCCTGGAGGAGGGCAGGGGTTCCGATCGGGAGCGTGGCTTCAGCCAGCGCGGGCCGCACCGCGGCGACTGGCGCCTGCGCCTGCCTGGCGCCCTGGAGCAGCAGGATCTGTCCCGGGGGCAGACCAAGCTGGCCTCGGTCTGCGCACACCTGGCCCAGGCCGCGGTGCTTCGACAGCGCCTTGGGGCCTGGCCCCTGTTCGCCTGCGACGACCTCGGATCCGAGCTGGATCCCGTCCATTTGGGGCGGGTGCTGGCCTGGCTGCAGGCGACCGGTGCGCAGGTGGTGCTGACCCTGACCCATCTGGATGCACGGTGGGATGCCTGGCGCCAGCAGTCCAGCAGGGTGTTCCACGTGGAACAGGGCCGGGTCCGGCCGCTGCTATAATCGGGCGGCGCCACGACGACCCGCCCGCCCCGATCGCCCGGGGCGAGCCACGATGCGGTCGCCCGCCGCCAGACCCGGCCCTGGCGGGCCGCTTCGGGTGTCCCGGACACGGCATCGCGGGCTGTGGAAAACCAGGGGCCCCGGCCCGGCTACGGCACCCCGTGCCGGGCCAGCCGACCCCACCGACGCTGAAACCAGGACCGCCCAGGGCATGACCGAGCAATACGATTCCAGCAAGATCAAGGTGTTGAAGGGCCTGGAGGCGGTTCGCAAGCGCCCGGGCATGTACATCGGCGACACCGACGACGGCACCGGCCTGCACCACATGGTGTTCGAGGTGGTGGATAACTCGGTGGATGAATCCCTCGCCGGGCACTGCACGCGGATCACCGTGATCCTCCATGGCGACGACACGGTGTCGGTCGAGGACGACGGTCGCGGCATCCCGGTCGACCTGCACAAGGAGGAAAACCGCTCGGCGGCCGAGGTCATCCTCACCGTCCTGCATGCCGGCGGCAAGTTCGACGACAACAGCTACAAGGTCTCGGGCGGCCTGCACGGCGTCGGCGTCTCGGTGGTCAATGCCCTGTCCGAATCCCTGTGGCTGCGGATCTGGCGCGACGGCTTCGAGCACGAGCAGGAATACCGGCACGGCGAGCCCCTGTACCCGCTGCGCCAGGTGAAGCCGACCGCCAAGCGCGGCACCCTGATCCGCTTCAAGCCCAGCGCCGCGACCTTCACCAACCTGGAGTTCCACTACGACATCCTGGCCAAGCGCCTGCGCGAGCTGGCCTTCCTCAATTCCGGGCTGCGCATCGAGCTGATCGACGAGCGCCACGAGGAGCGCCGGGACGTCTTCGAGTACCAGGGCGGCATCCGCTCCTTCGTCGAGCACCTGGCCCAGCTGCGCACGCCGCTGCACCCGACCGTGGCCTTCTTCAGCGGCACCGAGCAGGACATCGGCGTGGAAGTCGCCCTGCAGTGGACCGATGCCTATGAGGAGCGGATGTTCTGCTTCACCAACAACATCCCCCAGAAGGACGGCGGCACCCACCTGACCGGCTTCCGCGCCGCGCTGACCCGGGCGCTGTCGGGCTACATCGAACGGGAGGGGCTGGCGAAGAATGCCAAGGTCCAGTTCGCCGGCGACGACATGCGCGAAGGCATGATCGCCGTGTTGTCGGTCAAGGTCCCGGACCCCAAGTTCTCCGCCCAGACCAAGGACAAGCTGGTCAGCTCCGAGGTCAAGCCCGCGGTCGAGTCGCTGGTGGCGCAGAAGCTGGTCGAGTTCCTGGACGAGCATCCGGCCGAGGCCCGCGCGATCGCCGCGAAGATCGTCGATGCCGCGCGCGCCCGCGAGGCGGCGCGCAAGGCCCGCGAGCTGACGCGGCGCAAGGGCGCGCTCGACATCGCCGGCCTGCCGGGCAAGCTTGCCGACTGCCAGGAGAAGGACCCGGCACTGTCGGAACTGTTCATCGTCGAGGGCGACTCGGCGGGTGGCTCGGCCAAGCAGGGCCGGAACCGCAGGACCCAGGCGATCCTGCCGCTCAAGGGCAAGATCCTCAATGTGGAGAAAGCCCGGTTTGACAAGATGCTGGCGTCGGCGGAGGTCGGGACCCTGATCACCGCGCTGGGCTGCGGCATCGGCAAGGACGAATTCAATCCGGACAAGGTGCGCTACCACCGGATCATCATCATGACCGACGCCGATGTCGACGGCTCGCACATCCGGACCCTGCTGCTGACCTTCTTCTACCGGCAGATGCCGGAGCTGATCGAGCGCGGCTACGTCTACATCGGCCTGCCGCCGCTGTACAAGCTCAAGCAGGGCCGCAACGAGCTCTACATCAAGGACGACGGGGCGCTCGACGCCTACCTGGTCGCCAACGCCGTGGAGGGCGCCGAGCTGGTGCACGCCCCGGAAGCGCCGGCGCTGCATGGCGTCGCCCTCGAGGGCCTGCTCAAGGAATGGCAGACCGCCCAGGCGGTGATCGACCGGCTGGCCGCGCGCTACGACCGCGCGGTGCTGGAGGCGCTGCTGGAGAGTCCGCCGATGTCGGCCGCCGGTCTCGACGATCCCGAGGCGACCCGGCCCTGGCTGGACGCGCTGCACGCGCGCCTCAACCACGAGGCCCTGGGTCGCCCGCGCTATCGCCTGGCCATCGCCCGCGCCGAGGCCGGCCCGGTGCTGCGCATCGAGCGCGAGCACCATGGTCTGACCAGCCTGCAGTTGTGGCCGCAATCGGCGTTCGCCAGTGGCGACTACCAGGTGCTGCGCCAGGTGGCGATCCGGCTCGAAGGCCTGCTCCAGCCCGGCGCCGAGATCCGGCGCGGCGGCCGCAGCATGGCCGTCGGCAGCTTTGCCGCCGCCGCCGCCTGGCTGATGGACGAAGCCAAGCGCGGGCGCACCATCCAGCGCTTCAAGGGCCTGGGCGAAATGAACCCGGATCAGCTCTGGGAGACCACGGTCAACCCGGAGACCCGCCGCCTGCTGCAGGTCACCATCGAGGATGCCGTGGCGGCCGACCAGATGTTTGCGATGTTGATGGGGGAGGCGGTCGAGCCGCGCCGCAACTTCATCGAAGACAACGCCCTGCGGGTCGGCAACCTCGACGTCTGACGCACCGGCATCCGGCCGGCGCGGCTCGAGTCGTTGCGGCCGCGCCCGTCCGGGGCACGGCTCGCAACCTGCGCCCGGGCCTCCTGCCCCGGGCGTTCGCGGCTTCCGGCCTGCCACCGGCAGGCCGGCCGGCCCTTCGGGCCACCGCCGCCTGACGTTGCCGGGCACCAGGCCGATCGCCGGGTGCCCCGGCGCTCGGCCAGACAGCCGCCCGGAGGGTGCCCGCGCGGTTGAACCGTGCCCAGGCCGGTGGCCCAGGACCGCTCTGCAGGCGATGCCGGCACGCCCCGCTGTCGTGCCGACGGCTGGCTATACTCGCTACGGCCCAGGGAGAGGACCGGAAGGCGAACCATGAAGAAGAGCCAGCTCTACATCCTGGCGGCGCTGTTCATCGCCGCGGGGATGACCGCCTTCTTCTACAAATGGAAGGTCCTGAAGTTCCCGGTGCACCCGGTCGAACAGAGCGAGGTCTGGGAACTGCAGGCCCGGGTCGAATACCAGCCGCGCAGCGGGCCGAACCGGGTGGTGCTGCAGGTGCCGATCGACCCGCCGGGCTACTCGATCCTGGACGAGCGCTTCATCGGCCGCGGCTATGGCATGAACACCGAGCGCCGCCGCGAGCAGCGCTCCCGCGAAGTGCAGTGGACGATCCGGCGCGCCAGCGGCAGCCAGGCCCTCTACTACCGGGCCACGGTGTTCCGGGACGGCACCCCCGAACCCGAGCGCGACCGGCCGCAGCTGGCGACGCCGCCGGTGCTCGAGGAACCGTTCGCGGGCGCCGCCGCCGCCCTGCTGGAGACGGTGCGCGCGCAGAGCGTGGACAGCGCCACCTTCGCGGCCCGCCTGGTGCAGGAATTCAACGACGCCAACCCCGGCCAGGAAGTGGCCCTGCTGCTCCAGGATCGCCGCGGCGAGTACGAACGAGCCCGCTTCGCGGTCGACCTGCTGGCGATCCGCAACATCGCCGCGCGGCTGGTCCATGGCGTCCGACTGGAGGCCGCAACCGGACATGGCGGCGAGCTGCGGCCCTGGCTTCAGGTCTACGACACCGAGGCCGGCGTCTGGCACACAATCGACCTGCGCTCGGCGAGCATCGGCTGGCCGGCGGACCTGTTCCTGTGGTCGCGGCATCCCGGTGCGGTGCTGGAGGTCGACGGCTCGCCGCGCGCTCGGTTCGACATCCGGGTGCAGAAGAGCATGGTCGACTCCCTGGAGGCGGCGGTGCAGCGCCTGGAGGTTCGCGACCGCAACCTGGTCGCCTACTCGCTGCTGGCCCTGCCGCTGCACACCCAGGACGTCTACCGGATCCTGCTGATGGTGCCGATCGGCGCCTTCATCATGCTGATCCTGCGCAACCTCATCGGCGTCAAGACCTTCGGTACCTTCATGCCGGTGCTGATCGCGATCTCGTTCAAGTGGACCTCGCTGCTGGCCGGCATCGTGCTGTTCGTGCTGATCGTCGGCATGGGCCTGCTGGTGCGCTTCTACATGGAACGCCTGAAGCTGCTGCTGGTGCCGCGCCTGACCTCGGTGCTGATCGTCGTGGTCCTGCTGATGGCGCTGGTCAGCGTCGCCTCGAACCGGATGGGGCTCGAGGTCGGCCTGTCGATCGCCCTGTTCCCGATGATCATCATGACCATGACCATCGAGCGCGTCTCGGTGGCCTGGGACGAGCGCGGCGGCGGCTTCGCCATGAAGATGGCGGCCGGCTCCCTGCTGATCGCCTCGCTGGCCTACCTGGTGATGAGCTGGCCGCCGCTCGAGCACCTGCTGTTCGTCTATCCCGAGCTGCTGCTGGTCCTGCTCGGCCTGACCCTGCTGCTCGGCCGCTACTCCGGCTACCGCCTGACCGAGCTGATGCGCTTCCGGGCGCTGGCCCGGCCGCAACAGGACGGCTGACATGTTCAACCCGTTCGCGGTCGCGCGACGCCTGCGCGAGGTCGGCCTGGTCGGCATCAACGGCCGCAACGCCGACTTCGTGCTGCGCTACAACCCGCGGCGGTTCTATCCGCGCGTCGACGACAAGCTGCTGACCAAGCAGCTGGCGATCGCCGCCGGCATGCCGGTGCCCGACCTCTACGCGGTGGTCCGCGAGGAGCACGAGATCGCCGAGCTGCACGCGCGGCTGGCGCAGCAGCCCAGCTTCGTGGTGAAGCCGGCGCGCGGCTCCGGCGGCGACGGCATCCTGGTCATCGACGGCAGGCGCGGCGAGCGCTACCGCCGCGCGAACGGCAGCTTCATGACCCGCGACGAGTTCGACCACCACCTCAGCAATGGCCTGTCAGGGCTGTTCTCGCTGGGTGGCCAGCCCGACCACCTGATCGTCGAGTACATGGTCCGCTTCGATCCGCTGTTCGAGCGGGTCAGCTTCAAGGGCGTTCCGGACATCCGCATCATCAGCTTCCTCGGCTACCCGGCGATGGCGATGATCCGCCTGCCGACCCGGATGTCGGACGGCAAGGCCAACCTGCACCAGGGCGCGATCGGCGTCGGCATCGACATCCCTACCGGCCTCACCCGCCGGGGCGTGTGGGGCACCGAACCGGTGAAGGAGCACCCCGACACCGAGCATTCCATCGTCGGCCTGCAGATCCCGCACTGGGACGACCTGCTGATGATCGCGGCACGATCCTACGAGCTGTCGGGTCTGGGCTACGTCGGCGTCGACATCGTCCTCGACCGCGACCGCGGTCCGATGATCCTGGAGCTGAACGCCCGCCCGGGCCTGGCGATCCAGATCGCCAACGGCAACGGCCTCCGGCACCGCCTTGAAAAGGTCCAGGTCCTGGAGCGCGAGGGCCGCCTGTCGGCCGATCCGGCCGAGCGCGTGGCCTTCGCCCGCGCCCAGTTCGCCACGGTCTGAACCGTTCCGTTCATGTGCCGGCCACCCGCGGGCTGGCAGGGTGGTCGGCAAGCAGCAGGAGACGGCCAATGCGCATCGCCCTCGCCCTCGTGTCGACGCTCGGCCTGGCGGCCGGTTGCGCCACCACGCCGACCGGACGCAGCCAGCTGCTGCTGGTCGACGAGCGCCAGGCAGGCGCGATGGGCATCGAGGCCTTCGCGCAGCTTCGCGAGCGTGGCCGGATCGCCACCGACTCCCGGCAGCGCGCCCACGTCGAGTGCGTCACCCGCGCCCTGATCGCGCAGCTGCCGGCCGACTGGCAGCGCCTCGACTGGGAGGTCGAGCTGTTCGAGGACCCGGCCGCGAACGCCTTCGCCCTGCCCGGCGGCAAGGTCGGCGTCAACACCGGCATGCTCGACCTGGCCGCCGACCAGGACCGTCTGGCCGCAGTGATAGGCCACGAAGTGGCCCACGTTGTCTATCGGCACGGCGCCGAGCGCATGTCGCAGCAGATCGTCGCCCAGGCGGGCCTGAGCGCCGCGGCGCTGCTCGCCGACGCGCGCAGCCCGGACAACTCAAGGCTGCTGCTGGGAGCCCTCGGCGCCGGCGCCCAGGTGGGTGTCCTGCTGCCGTTCTCGCGCCACCACGAGACCGAGGCCGACCTCGAGGGCCAGCGCCTGATGGCCCGCGCCGGCTTCGATCCGGCCGCGGCGCTCGCCCTCTGGCAGGCGATGGACGAACGGGGCGGCGCCCGGCAGGCCACCTGGCTGTCGACCCACCCCAACCCCGGGGGCCGCATCCGGGCGTTGCAGGAGGAACTGCCGGCGAGCCGCGCCCTCTTCGAACAGGCGCGTGCCGCGGGCCGGCAGCCGCAGTGCCGGCGCTGAGGGCTTGCCGGCGTCGTTAACCGCACTTAACTTCAAGCCCCCGGCAAAGCACGAAGATATCCGTAGGACGCCGGCCAACCCCCGCTCCGGCCTCGCCAAGATCGAACAGCCATAAGGTCATCGCCATGAAGAAGATCCTGCTCGCCGCCATGCTTCTCGCCCTTCCCGTCTCCGATTTCGTGGTGACCACGGCGCAGGCCCAGGGCAAGGGCCGCCACGACGAAGGTCGCCAGCGCAACCGCGGCGGCAGTGCGCCCGCCGCCGAGGAGGTGCGCTACCCGAACGCCTCCCGCCAGGAGCCTGCGCGCCGCACCGGCGAGCGGACCATGCGGCAGATCGTCAGTGCCTTCGATGCGATGAACGCCGACAACAACGAGCGCGCCAAGGCCACCCTGGAGGGCCTCACCGGCAACAGCCGGCTGACCGACTACGAGCGTTCGCTGGTGCACCAGGGCCTGGGCCAGATCGCCTACGAGTCCGAGGACCTCGACGGCGCCATCGCCGAATGGAACCGCGCGCTGGACGCCAACGGCCTGTCGAACAACGACCACTACCGGATCATGTACCAGATCGCCCAGCTGCAGCTGAGCGAGGAGCGGTACGGCGAGGCGCTGGCGAGCCTCGACCGTTTCCTGGCCGAGACCCGCGACACCGGCCATGAGCCGCAGGCCCTCAAGGGCAACGCGCTGTACCGCATGGAGCGCTACGACGAGGCGATCGCGGCGCTCGACCGCGCGATCGCCGCCAACGCCGCCGACCCGACCCTGTTCGAGCTGAAGATGGCCTCCCTGTACGAGAAGGAGGACTTCCAGGGCGCCGCCGGCGTGCTCGAGGAGATGGTCCGCCGCTGGCCGGACGAGCCCAAGCACCGGATCAACCTGGCGCAGATGTACATCCAGGCCGACGACTACGACCGCGCGCTGGGGATCCTGCAGACCGCCCGGCGCGAGGGCCGGCTGACCCAGGCCGACCACTGGCGCCAGCTCTACCAGCTGCTGTCCTACGCCGACCAGCCGGGCGAGGCCGCCGGCGCCATCGAGGACGGCATCGCCGCCGGCACCCTGCCGGCCGACGCCGCCACCCTGCGCGCCCTGGGCGACAACCTCTACCGTGCCGAGCGCGTCGACCAGGCGATCGCCGCCTACGGCCGGGCCGCCGAACAGACCACCGACAGCGGCCGCATCGACCAGCAGCGCGGCCACCTGCTGGTCGAGCAGGAGCGTTACGCCGAGGCCAAGGAGGCGCTGACCCGCGCCCTCGCCAAGGGCAACCTCGAGGACGAAGGCATGGCCTACGTGCTGCTGGGCGAGGCCGAGCAGGGCCTGGGCAACACCGCGGCCGCCCGGACCGCCTTCCAGCGCGCCCAGGCCTCCGGCAGCGAGACCGCCCGCGGACATGCCCGGATCCGCCTGCAGAACATGTGACCGTGTCGACGCAACGCCTCGCCTGAAGTGCCGGTGAACGACTTGTGCCGTCCCTGGGCTTGGTGTAGCGTCGCGTTCCCCCCGAACCCCGGTCCGCAAGGCCCGAAGGTCACGGGATAGCAACCGCAAAGAACCGATCGACAATGGCCATCTACGAGTACCACGAGGAAATCGAAGACACCGGTATCCGCTGGCCGCGAGTGGCCGGCCTGAGCGTGGCCCTGATCGTGCATGTCGTGATGTTCGCCATGCTGATGCTGCCGCCGCGCCCGGATGCCCCGGGCGACCAGGCCGAGGACGAGATGGTCGAGGTGGTGTTCATGGAGCCGCCGCCGCCGCCGCCGCCGCCGCCGCCGGAGCCGCCGCCGCCGCCCGAGGAGCCGCCGCCGCCGGACGAGCCGCCGCCGACTCCGCCGCCGGAGCCGCCGCCGATCGCGCCGCCGCCGGAGCCGCCGCCGGTCCTGAACGCGCCGCCGTCCGAGATGGCCTACACGGTGCCGGCCGCGCCGCCGGCCCCGCCGGCCCCGCCGCCGCCGCCGGACATGGGCGCGTCGGTCGGCGCCGACTACCAGAACCGCAAGGGCCTGCGCTACCCGCCCCAGGCGATGCGCCGCGGCGAGCAGGGCACGGTCACGCTGCGCATCCTGGTCGACGCCGAGGGCAACCCCGAGCGCGTCGAGATGCAGCGTTCCAGCGGCTCGCGCCTGCTCGACCAGGAAGCCATGCGCGCCGTGCGCGGCTGGAAGTTCCGGCCGGCGACGCAGAATGGCCGGCCGGCTGCCGGCTGGGTCATCGTGCCCATTGATTTCCGACTGCAGTAACCACCTCCAGCAACGACAAACGAAGGTAGCGCACCCATGCAAGACCAGACCCCCTCGCTCCCGGCAGCCAGCATGCCGGTCGATTCGGATGCCGCCGCCCTGACCCAGCTGGGTTTCGGGCACATGATCCACCACCTGGACGTGGTCGGCTGGATCGTGCTGATCACCCTGGTGGTGATGTCCCTGGCGTCCTGGTTCTACATCATCGCCAACTCGTTCCGTAACAGCGCCGTGCGCTCGCGCGCCGACAAGGTGATCCGCAACTTCTGGGGCAGCAACTCGACCCAGGAGGCGATCCAGTACATGGAGTCGCAGCCGAAGAACGAGCCGTTCTCCAAGATCGCCCTGGAGTGCGCCGAGGCCGCCGCCCACCACTCCAAGCACGAGGGTGGCCGGATGGTCGAGATCCTCAACCGCTCCGAGTTCATCGACCGGGCCCTGCGCCAGGCCGTGACCCGCGAGAGCAGCCGCCTCGAGACCGGCCTGACCATGCTGGCCTCGGCGGGTTCGTCGGCGCCGTTCATCGGCCTGCTCGGCACCGTGTGGGGCATCTACCGCGCCCTGATCGCGATCGGCGCCAGCGGCAAGGCCGACATCGGCTCGATCGCCGGCCCGGTCGGCGAGGCGCTGATCATGACCGCGATCGGCCTGTTCGTCGCGATCCCGGCCCTGCTCGCCTACAACTTCTTCGTGCGCTCCAACCGCATGGTGCTGGCCAAGTTCGACGAGTTCGCGCACGACCTGCACGACTACTTCGCGACCGGCGCCCGCGTCGGCAACGTCAAGTAATCCCGGAGGCCTGACCCATGGGCATGAGCGTAGGTGGCGGGGAGGGTGGCGCGGGCGCCGCGCCGATGGCTTCCATCAACGTCACCCCGCTGGTGGACGTCATGCTGGTGCTGCTGATCATCTTCATGATCACCACGCCGCTGATGCAGGCCGCGGTCGAGGTGGAGCTGCCGACGGCGACGCTGGAGGCGCCGGAGCAGGTCCGCCAGGACATCGACCTCGCGGTCGAGTCCGACGGCCGGGTCTGGTGGGACAACCGGATCGTCACCATGGCGCAGCTCGAGACCGAGCTGCGCCGGGCGGCCCGGACCACGCCGCAGCCCGAGGTGAAGATCCGCGCCGACCAGAGCCTGCGCTACCAGACCGTCCGCGAGGTCCTGGAGACCGTGAAGAACGCCGGCATCGTGCGCGTCGGCTTCGTCACCAGTCCGGACCGTTGATCGACCCGCCAGGGCGGCCCGCCGCCCTGGCGCCTGAGGAGAACGCCCGATGGGCATGAGTACGAGCAGTAGCGCCAGCGGTGGCGCACCGATGGCGGAAATCAACGTCACGCCGCTGATCGACGTGATGCTGGTGCTGCTGATCATCTTCATGATCAACGCGCCGGCGCTGACCTACAAGGTCCAGATCGACCTGCCGCAGCCGACCCTGGAGTCGAAGCCGCCGGAGGAGTCCGACAAGATCGCCCTGCGCATCAACGACGACGGCAGCATCCTGTGGAACGACATGCCGATGGGCAGCACCAACATGCTGCGCGACTACATGAGGCAGGCGTCGCGCCAGGATCCGCAGCCGCAGGTGATGATCAGCGTCGGCGACCGGGCCCGCTACCAGGTGCTGGCGGCGGTGATGACCCAGGCCAAGAACGCCGACCTGCGCAAGATCGGTTTCGACAACACCCAGCGCTGACCGGCCCTCGCCGGCCCAGCCATCGCACCCCGGGCCGCGACGGCGACGTCGCGGCCCGTTTCGTTTCCGGCAGCTGAACGGCGCGCTCCGAGGGCCGCCGCGGCGCTGGCGCGGCCGTTCCCCGCAGGCGTAGCCTGCCCATGTGGATTTCCGGTCGGGTTGACCGGAGCCGGCGGCCGCAGGCCGCCCCATTGCGACGGACCGGAGGCACGAGGGCTGACAGGAGGTGCTGCGATGACGACCATGGCGACCACCCGGCAGGCGCGCGCGGGCGCGCTTGCGGAAATCAATGTCACCCCCCTGATCGACGTGATGCTGGTCCTGCTGGTCGTGTTCATGATCAGCCTGCCCATGCCGCAGCGGACGACGTCGGTCGCGCTGCCGCAGCCCGGGCCGGACCCTGTCACGGCATCGCCCGCCGAGCCGGTGCGGCTGGCCATCGCCGGCGACGGCGGCCTGAGCTGGGACGGCGTGGCGATGACACCCGCGCAGCTGGCTTGGCATGCGCGCAGGGCTGCCGCCAGCCCCGGCGCACCGCCGATCCTGATCGAGCCGGCGGCGCAGGCGCGCTACCAGGACGTCGCCAGGGTCCTGGTCCTGGTGCGCAATGCCGGCATCGAACGGGTCGGCTTCCAGCATTGATCGCCGGCGGCGGCGCCGGCCGCGCCGCCGCCGCTCAGCGCCGGTCCGGGCCGGCGGCCCTGGCGATGGCCGTCAGGTAGGCGCGCACGGTGGCGTCGAGGCCCGCGTACAGCGCCTTGGCGAACAGGGCGTGGCCGATCGACACCTCGGCGATCTCCGGCACTGCGGCCAGCAGGACGACCAGGTTGTCCTCGTCCAGATCGTGTCCGGCATTGACGCCCAGGCCGGCCGCCAGGGCGGCGTCGGCGGTGCGCCGGCAGGCGGCCAGGGCCGCCCCGGCATCGCCGGCGGCGACCGCTTCGGCGAACGGGCCGGTGTAGATCTCGACGCGCTCGACGCCGATCGCCGCGGCCCCGGCGAGCGCGGTGCAGCCGGCATCCACGAAGATGCTCACGCGCGTGCCCAGGGACCTGATCCGGCCGACCAGCGGCGCCAGCGCCGCCAGCTGCTCCGGCAGGGAGAAGCCGTGGTCGGAGGTGAGCTGGCCGTCGGCGTCGGGCACCAGGGTGCATTGCGCCGGCCGTACCGCCTCGACCAGGGCCAGCAGGCCGGGGTAGCCCGGACGCGCCGGCGCGAACGGGTTGCCCTCGATGTTGAACTCGATGCCCGGGGCGTGTTCAGCCAGCCAGCCGGCGAGGCGATGGACATCGTCGGCCCGGATGTGGCGGGCGTCCGGACGCGGGTGCACGGTGATGCCCTGGCAGCCGGCGCCGACGCAGGACGCGGCCGCCGCCACCGGGTCGGGGAGCGAGCCGCCGCGGGCGTTGCGCATCACCGCGACCTTGTTGACGTTGACGCTGAGTGCGGTCATCGGCGCAGTCTAGCCGGCCTTGGCCCGGAACCTGCCGCAGGGCCGGGCCGTGCCGCCTGCGAGCGATGCGTCAGGGCCAGGCCGGTGCCCGGCAGGGCGCATGCCGCCGCTGCCACGGCGTCGCACGTCGCCCGTTCACGGCGTGCGGGCAAGGCGCGACGGGGGGTGACCGCCGCCCCGGCCAGCGCACGCTGCCGGGCCGGCGACGATGAGGATAATCGCCAGCGCCAACCCTGCCCGGTTGCCTTGACGGGAACGGACTGACCCTGCCCGACCTGGTGTGTGGAGCACCTGCGCCGCCTGGCCCTTGCCACGGGTCGGCAGCGCGGCCAGCCGCAGTGTTCCATCCCGAACCCCGAACCCCGAACCCCGAACCCCGAGTCCCGGGTCCCGGGTCCCGGGTCACCGGCAGGACTCGCTGCGCTCCCGCCAGACCACCGGCTGCCAGTAGCTGCCGTCGAGGATGCGCTCGCGCCGGGACGGTTCCAGGCGCGCGGCCAGCAGGTAGGTCACGCCCGGCCGGACCTCGAGCTCGAGGGTCGCCTCGCGGGCATCGCTGCGGGCACGCTGCCGGTTCGCCACCGCGCTGAATTCGCGGTTGTCGATGATTTCGGCGAGGGTCAGCCGGTAGCGGCCGGGTGGCAGACGGAAGCTGTCCTGGCTGGACGGGCCGGGCAGGCGGCCATCCACCGCCAGCAACCGCGCCGGATGCAGCTGGCGGCTGCGCGGTGGCACCGGGAAGGTGCTGAGCCGCCCGCAGCTGGACGCCGGGTCGCCGGCGATCGCCGTGGAATCGAGCAGCTCGACGCGCACCGCCGGCAGCTCCAGCACCTGCATGGTGCCCGCGAGCTGCTGGCTGCGGCCGTCCCGGAGCAGCTCGAAGCGCACCGGGTCGCCGTCGTCCAGGCCCGCCAGGAGCTCGCGCATGCGTTCGCTGGCGCCGGCGCCGCGCAGCGCGGTGCCGTTGGCCGCGAGCAGGAGGTCGCCGGTGCGCAGGCCGATGCGCTCGGCGCTGCCGCCCGGCAGGGTGCCCAGGACGCGCAGGCCGTCGGCCTCGTCGCGATCGACCAGGGCGCCGAAGTTGGCGACCTTCTCGGCCGGGCGGTCGATCACCCTCGGCACCGCGTCCGCGTCCAGCAGGCCATCCTGGCTGAGCCGGAGCAGGGCAAGGCGGAAGGCCTCCTCGACCGGGTCGCCGGCGGGCTGCGCGGCCACCGGGGCGGCCACGGCCAGGGCCAGGGCCAGGCCGGGAAGGAGCAGGAACGGGCGGCGTCCGGTGGGGGTCACGGGGGTGCTCCAGGGGCATCGGCGGGAAGGTGGGTCGGAGATCACAGCAGCACCGCGGTCCGGCCGTCGCGACGGCTGGCCAGGAGGCGCGCGAGGGCCTGCTGGCGGGCCTGCCACAGCGCCTGCGCGGTCTCGGCATCCGGACCGCGGGCGAGTGCCTGGTCGAGCCGGTGCAGCTCGTCAACCAGGTGGCGCGCGCGGGCGTCCCGGCGCAGCCATTCGAAGTCGGCCACGGCGCGCCAGTCGGCCTCCACCGCCAGCGTCAGCCGCCAGGGCTCGCCGACTCCGGGGCGCCCGGTCCAGTGCGCCAGCACCAGGCCGAGCACGAACAGCGCCGGCAGCACCGCCAGGCCGGCCAGCCGGCGCCGGCGCCGGTGCCGATGCCGGGCCAGCACGCGCCCGCGCAGGTCCGGAGGCGGCGTCGTCGCGGCCGCCAGCGCCTGGCGCTGCCGCTCAGTGGGAATCGGCAAGGCCATCGGCCACCTCCGTCGCCGGCAGGCCGGACCGCAGCCTGCGCAAGGCGCGGGACAGCAGCGACTTGGACCAGCTCGGGGACTGCCCGAACAGGACCGCCAGCTCCTCGTGGGTCCAGCCCTCGACGGCATGCAGCAGGAGCACCAGACGTGCCGAGGGCGACAGCCGCCGCAAGAGCACATCGGCATCGACGCGGGCGGCATCGTCGCCGGCGCGGCCGGCCAGCTCGGCCCGGGCCTCGTCGAGGGGCAGCAGGCGACGCCGTTCGCGCAGGCGGTCAACCGTGGCGTTGGCCGCGAGCCGGCGCAGCCAGGCACCGAACGGCGCCTCGCCACGAAAGCGGCCGCTGGCGCGCGGCAGCCGCAGGAACAGGTCCTGGACCAGGTCCTCGGCCGCTTCCCGCTGTCCCAGGACACGCAGCGCCAGGGCGTAGACGACCCCGGCCCAGGCATCGTAGACCCGCGCCAGCGCCGCCGGGCACCCCTGGCGCAGGGCGGCCAGGGTGTCGGCGTCCAGGTCGTCGCGGAAACCGGCGCTCATGGCAGGAGCCTCTTCATGGTCCTTGGGACGGATGGTCGCGGAAAACCGTCGCAGTCCCGTGGCGCCTACTCTTAGCAGCAAACGCCACCGGCGTCCCGCGCCTGCGTCGGGCATGTCCGCCGGCTGTCCGCGGCGGACCGCCGCCCTTGCGGGCAGTGACGCCGTGGGCTAGCCTCCCGGGTCCATGTCCGACCCCCGGCGGGCACTGCCTGGCCGTCGCGCCGGGCGGCCGCCAGGGTCCCGACCGGTCGGCCGCCCGGAACCGCTCAACGGCGCCCGAGCCGGTCGACGACGATAGCCGCTGGAGTATCCGATGAAGCAAGTGCTGGCCGCCTTGATGGCATCCCTCGCGCTGTCCGCCCAGGTCCGGGCCGACGGCCTGGATTGCGCCGCGCTGGCCAATTCCACGGGGGTCGAGCCACCGGGCTATGCCGCCCAGTGCCTGGGCGAGGCGCCGGCATGGTCGCCGCCGCTGCTGCTCTCGGCCGGGGCCGCGTCCTCGCAGCCGGCGCCCGATACCGCCTACGTCGCCCAGGTGCGGCCCTCGGACGACCACGCCCCGCAGGGCCTGTACCGCTTCACCCTGCCCGATTTCCCGGCCTACACGCGCGTCGGAACCGCCTCCGACACCCCGAACATGTGGGGCCTGGACTTCAATCCGGCCGCCACCCGCCTTTACGGAATGCAGTTCCTCCTCGGCGGCGGCGGCACCCGCATCGGCACCTTCAACCTCACCACCGGGGCGTTCCGGCCGGTCGCCCTGGCGCTCGGGCTGAACCTGCGCGACCAGATGACCGGCCTGACCATCGACCCGCGTCGGGGCACCGCCTACTTCAGCACCAACGACACCCTGACCAACAATCCGCAGCTCAGCGAGGCCCGGCTCTACACCGCCGACCTCGGCAGCGGCTTCGTGACCCTGGTCGGCCGCATCCTGCCGGACGAGCTGAACCCGGTCATCATCGACCTGGCGATGAATTGCAGCGGCGAGCTCTACGCGCACAACATCACCGACGACTCGATCTACCGGCTGAATCCGGCCACCGGCGCCGCCACCCGGGTCGGCAGCCACGGCCTGGCGGCGAACTTCGCCCAGGGCATGGATTTCGACAATGCCGACGGCCAGCTCTACGCCTGGATCTACACCGGCAACGGCCGCAACACCTTCGGCACCCTGGACACCGCCACCGGCGCGCTTGCGCCGATCGTCTCCGACAACCCGCTCGGGCAGTGGGAGGGCGCGATCGGCAACCAGTGCCCGGAAACGGCGATCGACGTCGATGCCCTGACCGGCGGCTGGTTCGCCCCCTACAGCAACGGCCAGGGTTTCACGGCACGCTGGTTCCCGCAGGAAAAGGTCCTGTTCATGCCCTGGTTCACCTACTCCGTCGAGGGGGGCCAGGAGCGCGACGAACTGCGCTGGTTCGCGCTGTTCGCCGACGTCGATCCGGAGGCCGGCCCGGTCGAGAGCATCGAGTTCAGCATCCTGCAGGTGCTGGGCGGCAATTTCGACGCGCCCCCTGCGGTGTCCGGCACCGTGGTCGGCCAGGCCACCCTGCGCATGTTCTCCTGCTACGAGGGCGTGCTGGACTACCAGTTCGATCCGGGCGTCAACGACGGCGCGACCGGCTCGATCACCATGAGCCGCCTGCTCGACCTGACCAGCGACTGCACCGAGTTCGACGGTGCCGAGCTGCCGGCCAACGCCAGGTTCGATCCGCTCTACAGCGGCAGCTGGTTCGATCCCGAGACCGCCGGCCAGGGCCTTGAACTGTTCCGGTTCCGCGGTGGCGGCACCGGCGGCAGCGACCTCGGCAACTTCTACGGCGCCTGGTTCACGTTCGCGCCGGAGCCGGAGGAGCCGGGCCCGCCGGCGCCGGCCGGGCAGCGCTGGTTCACCCTGCAGGGGGTGTTCGGCGTCACCGACACCAGCTTCAAGAGCAACATCATCCTGAACGTCGGCGGCAGCTTCGACAACGAGCCCTCCCTGCCCGGTGCGCGCCAGGGCGAGGTCGTGCTGGAGTCCGTGGCCTGCGACCGCCTCAAGCTGACCTACACCTTCGACGACAACGAGGACATCGGCGAATTCCGCGACCTCGAGGGCGAGATCCTTCTGCACCGCCTGGGCGCCTGCCCCGAGGATCCCGAGGACTGAACGCCGTCCAGCCGGGCCCGCCACCGGGCGGCCCGGCCGGGGCCGGATGCCCGGTCCCCGACGTCGGGACGCCCGGCTGGCGCCGCGACCGCCCCCGCCGCCGCGCCGCAGGAGCCATGCCATGCGCAAACCGCGTATCCGCCGCCACCTGCTGACCGGCCTGCTGGTGTTCTTCCCGATCTGGCTGACCTGGATCGTGCTCAAGTTCGTGGTCGGCACGCTGTCGACGGTGACCGCCCCGGTGGTCCGCCCGCTGTTCAACAACCTGCATGGGCATGTGCCCTGGCTGGGCTACGAGTGGCTGCAGACCCTGGTCAGCGTCGCGCTCACCCTGTTGCTGCTGTTCCTGCTCGGCTACCTGGCCGGCCAGGTGATCGGCAAGCAGGCGATCGAGGTCTTCGACCGCCTGGTGGCGCGCATCCCGCTGGTGCAGAGCGTGTACGGCGGCGCCAAGAAGCTGCTCAACGTCCTGCAGACCCAGCCCGGAAACGCCCAGCGCGTGGTGCTGATCGACTTCCCGCACAAGGGCATGCAGGTCATCGGCCTGGTCACCCGCGTCCTGCGCGAACCAGGCAGCGGCCGGGAGCTGGCGGCGGTCTACGTCCCGACCACGCCGAACCCGACGTCGGGATACCTCGAGCTGGTGCCCCTGGAGAACCTGACGGCCACCGACATGAGCCTGGACGAGGCGATGAGCTTCATTATCTCGGGCGGCGCGATCGCGCCCGAGCGCTTCGATCCCGCGCACCGCGAGCCCCCCGCGGCGGCCTGAGCGGCCTCCGCGCGGCGCGATCGGCGTCGGGCAGGGGAGGGAGCAGGGAGCGATCCGGTCCGCCCTGCCGCGGATCGCCGGGCCGGCGCCTGGCCGGCGGAACCGTCCGGGCCGGGAGGGTGCCCTCGCCGTCGAGGGCGCCCTGCTTCGATCCGGCGGCCATGGATGGCCGCTCGGCGAAGCAAGTGCGAAAGCAGTTGATTCGACGGAAGCCCGTCCGGACCTGCGCCGGACGGGCGACTTGAAAGACGACCAGGACGGTCGTTCTTCAACAAGCGGCTAGGCGCGCTTGATCAGTCCGATAAGCAGCAACAGGATGATCGCGCCGATCATCGCGTAGATGATCGCGCCGACGATGCCGGTGAGGCCCAGGCCCAGGCCGGGCAGCAGCCAGCCGGCGAGGAAGGCGCCGACGATGCCGACCACGATGTTGCCGACCACGCCGAAGCCGTAGCCGCGGACGATCTGCCCCGCCAGGAAACCGGCGATGCCGCCGACCACCAGCCAGATGATGAGTGCTTCCACGCTCATGCCATTTCCCTCCGTTGCGCATGCCTGGTGCCGGGCGCGGGCCCGGCCGTCGCGCCGGGCTGGCGGCGACCCGGGCAGCATGGTCCGGCCGGCGGCGCCTGTCATGCGGCAGTGCGGCGAGCGCCGGCGAACAGGCGCTCCCGGCCCGGCCAGGACCGGGGGGGCGGGACTCAGCCCGCCGCGTGGTAGCCGGCGACCCGCTCGACTTCGTTGCGCGAGCCCAGGATCACCGGGATCCGCTGGTGCAGGCCGGTCGGCTGCACGTCGAGGATGCGCTCCAGCCCGGTGCTGGCGGCGCCGCCGGCCTGCTCGACGATCATCGCCATCGGGTTGGCCTCGTACATCAGGCGCAACCGGCCGGGCTTGGCCGGGTCCTTGTTGTCGCGGGGGTACATGAAGATGCCGCCGCGGCTGAGGATGCGATGCACGTCGGCGACCATCGAGGCCACCCAGCGCATGTTGAAGTCGACGCCGCGCGGGCCCTCGCGGCCGGCCAGCAGCTCGCCGATGTAGCGCTGCACCGGCGGCTGCCACCAGCGCTGGTTGGAGGCGTTGATCGCGAACTCGCGGGTGTCCTCGGGGATGCGCAGGTTGTCGGCGGTCAGCATGAAGCTGCCGCGCTCGCGGTCCAGGGTGAACACCGCCACGCCGTCGCCGACGGTCAGCACCAGCAGCGTGCTGGGTCCGTACACGGCATAGCCGGCGGCGACCTGCCGGCTGCCCGGCTGCAGGAAGGCCGACTCGTCGGGCTCGGTGACGCCGTCCGGGCAGCGCAGCACCGAGAAGATGGTGCCCACCGAGATGTTGACGTCGATGTTGGAGGAGCCGTCCAGCGGGTCGAACAGCAGCAGGTACTCGCCCTTGGGATAGCGGTGCGGGATCGGGTGGGGATGCTCCATCTCCTCCGAAGCCAGCGCCGCCAGGTGGCCGCCCCATTCGTTGGCGTCGAGCAGGATCTCGTTGGCGATCACGTCCAGCTTCTTCTGCACCTCGCCCTGGACGTTCTCCTCGTCGGCGCTGCCCAGCACGTTGCCCAGCGCGCCCTTGCCGATCGCCACCGAGATCGCCTTGCAGGCGCGCGCCACCACCTCGATCAGCAGGCGCAGGTCGGCCTTGATGCGGCCGTCGGCATGCTGCTTCTCGATCAGGTAGCGGGTCAGCGAGACAGGGGACATGGGGCGGGCTCCGGCGGGGGTCGCCATTGTGCCGGAGCCGCCGCGGCGGTGCAGGCGGCGGTCCGGCGCCGCCGCGTCAGCCGGCCGGCTGCGGACGGGCGACCACCGCCATGGTCAGCCGCGAGACGCAGACCAGCCGGCCGGCCCCGTCCTCGACGCGGATCGACCAGACCTGGGTGCTGCGCCCGAGGTGCTCGGGGCGGGCGCTGCCGGTGACGACGCCCTCGCGCAGGGCGCGCACGTGGTTGGCGTTGATCTCCAGGCCCACGGCATGTTCGCGGTCGGGATCGTCCAGGCACAGCCAGGCGGCCAGGCTGCCCAGCGTCTCGGCCAGCGCCACCGAGGCGCCCCCGTGCAGCAGGCCGAACGGCTGCCGGGTGCGGGCGTCGACCGGCATGGTGCCGCGCAGGGCGTCGTCGTCCAGGGCGGTGATCCGTATGCCCAGCGCCTCGCCCAGGGTGCCGGGGGTCAGGGCGTTGAGCTGGTCCAGCGACGGACGGCGTTTCCAGGGCGGCATCGCGATCTCCGGTCGGGACCGGCATTGCAGCCGATCGCCACGGCGCCGGCAAGCCGGCGCCGTGGCGAGGGTGCTCAGACGTCGCCGCCCTCGGCCCAGCCCTCGCCGGTGCCGCGGTTGAACACGGTGTCGGTGTCCAGCACGGTCCCGGCCGGGATCGCCGGCAGCGCCGCCACGCGCGCGTAGATCGGCGTGAAGTCCGGCCGGGTCGCGGCGAACAGCTGCTCGAAGTCGTCGATCACGAAATAGGTCTTCTGGTAGCTGTCGATCCGGTAGCGGGTGCGCATGATCCGTTCCAGGTCGAAGCCGATCCGGTTGGGTGCCGCGCTCTCCAGGCAGTGGATCGATTCGCCCTTGCTGGAGACGATGCCGGCGCCGTAGATGCGCAGGCCCTCGGCGCTGCGGATCAGGCCGAACTCGACCGTGTACCAGTAAAGGCGCGTGAGGTTGGCCAGCGCCTCCTCGCCCAGGCCATGCGCCTTGACCCCGCCGCGGCCATAGGCCTGCATGTAGTCGGCGAACACGGGGTTGAACAGCAGCGGCACGTGGCCGAACAGGTCGTGGAACAGGTCCGGCTCGGCGATGTAGTCGATCTGCTCGGGCTTGCGGATCCACCAGGTCACCGGGAAGCGGCGGTTGGCCAGGTGTTCGAAGAAAGTGAGCTCGGGCAGCAGGCCCTCGACCGCGACCAGGGTCCAGCCGGTTTCCGCCTCGAGCAGGCGGTTGATGTCGGTGAACCTGGGAATGCGGTCGGCGCTCATGCGCAGGCCGTCCAGGGCGTCCAGGTGCTCCCGGCAGGCGCGGCCGGGCAGGATCGCCATCTGCCGCTCGAACAGCGTCGCCCAGGTCTGGTGGTCGGTCGCGTCGTAGTCGTCCCAGGGCTGCTCGACCACGGCCGTGGTGTAGACCGGGACGTAGCCCTTGTCGGTCTGCTGGTGCTCGACGCGGCGGGGGGAGCGGGTGTCCATGGCACGACCTGTGGCTTCTGGTGTTGCACGATCCTAGCGCAGCCGCGGCGCAACAGGCTTGCTACATCGCGCCCTGCCGGGATAATCGGGCAATAATCCGCCAGGATTGGAGGACAAGACGCAATGTTCGACCTCGACCGCACCGACCTCGCCCTGCTCGCCGTGCTCCAGCGCGAGGGCCGCATCGCCAACAGCGAGCTGGCCGAACGCGTGAACCTGTCGGCCTCGGCCTGCCTGCGGCGGGTCCAGCGCCTTGAACGCGGCGGCGTGATCGCCGGCTACGCTGCGCGCCTGGATCCCGCCGCGCTCGGCCTGGGCCTGACCGCCTTCGTCCGGGTGCAGCTGGAGAAGCACGGCTCGGGTTCCACCGACGCCTTCGCCGAGGCCGTGCGTTCCTGGGACGAGGTGGTCGCCTGTCACGCCCTGACCGGCGACATGGACTACCTGCTCCAGGTCGTCGTGCGCGACCTCGAGCACTTCTCGCGGTTCCTGCTCGACCGGCTGCTCAACGCCACCGGCGTCGCCGACGTCAACTCCAGCTTCGTGCTGCGCACCGTCAAGGCCGCCGCCGGCCTGCCCCTGCCGGCCTCGTGAGCGATCCGGCGGCGACCGTCTGGCCCCTGTCGCCCGCTCCCTGCGATTCCCGTGCGGTCGCCACGGGAACACCGCCATGCCGCTCCGCCACGCCCTCCTGACGCTCCTGCTGGCCCTCGCCGGGCCGCTGCAGGCCACCGTGTACACCCTGGATTCCACCGCCGACCAGTTCGGCGAGGACCCGGGCACCTGCACCCTGCGCGAGGCGATCCAGGCCGCCAGCACCGACAGCGCCTTCGGCGGCTGCCCGGCCGGCACCCTGCTCGACACCATCAACCTGCCGTTCACCAGCGAGTTCCGGATCACCCGCGCCGGCACCGGCGAGGACGGCAACGCCACCGGCGACTTCGACGTCTCCGGTACCGGCGCGATCATCATCCAGGGCCTGGGCGCCCAGCACACCATCATCGACGGCCGCGGACTGGACCGGGTGTTCGACGTCCTGCCGGGGGACATCGACCTCTACCTGCTGGACGTCACGGTGCGCGGCGGCGACGCCGGCCTCCAGAGCGGCGGCGGCGTGCGCATGCGCGGGCGCAGCCTGGTGGTCCGCCGTGCGCACCTGACCGGCAACACCGCCCAGCTCGGCGGCGCCCTGTGGGCGGCCAGCGGCACCGGCACCATCCAGGTCTGGGAAAGCGCCCTGACCGGCAACCTCAGCACCAACGTCGGCGGCGGCATCTACATGGCCGCGGACCGCCAGCTCGACATGGTCAACACCACGCTCAGCGGCAACGTCGCCGTCGGCCAGGCCGGCGCCCTCTACTTCTCCGCCGGCCAGGCCCGCCTCAAGTCGGTGACGGTGAGCGCCAACAGCGCCCGCGTCCGGGGCGGTGCCCAGTTCGAGAGCGGCTCGGTGCGCCTGGACAATTCGATCTTCCACGGCAACGCCGCCCGCGACCTGCCCGGCACCGACGCCGACCTGTACTGCCGCTCCGCCACGATCAGCCACGGCTTCAACACCTGGGACCGCCGCGACTGCCCGCTGCAGGCCCCGCAGGCCAGCGACAGCAGCGAGGACCCGCTGCTCGGCGCGCTGACCGACGCCGGCGAGGGCGTGCCGGTGCATCCGCTGCTGCCGCTCAGCCCGGCGATCGACACCGGCGGCCTGCTGCCCAACGACGGCAGCGACGGTCACTGCCGCGGCACCGACCAGCGCCGCATCGAGCGCGGCCGCTGCGACCGCGGCGCCTACGAGGCGATCTACACCTACACCGTCAACCGGACCTTCGACGCGCCCGACAGCAACCCGGGCAACGGCGTGTGCCTGAGCACCCTGGGCGGCTGCACCCTGCGCGCCGCCCTCCAGGAGGCCCGGCTCAGCGACCGCCCGGAGGCGATCCGCATCCCGGTCGGGCATTACCTGCTGGGCGTGCCGGGCCGCGACGAGGACCTGGCGGCCACCGGCGACCTCGACATCCGCGGCAACGACGGCCAGGGCCGGCTGCTGGTCGGGGCCGGTCCCGGCCTGACCGTGATCGACGCCGGCGGCATCGACCGCGTGTTCGACAGCCGCGGCGGTTCGCTCACCGACGCGCCGATCGGCCTGTACGGCATGACCCTGACCGGCGGCGATGCGCGCACCCAGGGCGCCGACGCCGGCTCCGGCGGCGCCCTGAACCTGCATGTCGGCATGCCGGTCACCCTCGACCGGGTCTGGATCGACCGCTCCACGGCCCAGGCCGATGGCGGCGGCGCCCGCCTGCTGGGCAGCACCGGCGTGCCGTTGCTGATGCGCGACGTGGCGATCACCCGCAATCGCGCCGGTCGCGACGGCGGCGGCCTGTACCTGGCGCAGGGACAGCCGTTCACCCTGGTGAACGCGCTGGTCGCCGACAACCGGGCGAACCGCAACGGCGGCGGTCTGGCGGCCAGCAACAGCCAGTGGACCGAGCTGGTGCACTGCACCGTGACCGGCAACCATGCGGGGGGCGCCGGGGGCGGCTTCTCGACCTTCTCGAACCTGGTGCTGACCGGCACGGTGGTCGCCGGCAACCGCAACGGCGATGGCCAGCGCCCGGACTGTCATCTGAGTTCCGGCCCGGTGGTCTCCGGCGGCTACAACCTGATCGGCGCGACCGGTGCCGGTTGCGCCATCAGTGGCGACGGCACCGGCAACCAGGTGGACCTCGACGCCGCCCTGTCGGTGACCAGCCTGGTCGCCGGGCCGTTGCCGGCCGCCCTGCCACAGCCGGACAGCCCGCTGATCGCCGCCGAACCGCAGGGGCGCTGCGGCGGCAGCGACGGCCAGCTGCTGCGCCGCGACCTGCACGGCCGGACGCGGCCGCCGCCGGGCCTGGGACCGGCCTGCAGCATCGGCGCCCTGGAGGCGATCTCCGACCTGGTCTTCGCCGATGGCCTGGACGACGGCTACGTGGACTGAGCGCCGGCGCCAGCCGTCGGTCCGGTCCGCCATCGGGACCCGGCCGGCCCGGCCCGGCGCTCTGCTAGCCTGATCGCCGGGATCGCTGACCGGACCAGGCCATGACGGGTGCCAGCAAGGATCGACCGGACGACCGCCTCGACGCCGTGGTCGCGAAGGCCCGCCGCGACGCCCAGGAGCGCGAGCGCGGCTATCGCGAGCGCGCCCTGAAGATGTACCCGTGGGTGTGCGGCCGCTGCGCCCGCGAGTTCACCGCGGCCAACCTGCGCGAGCTGACCGTCCACCACCGCAACCACAACCACGACGACAATCCGGCCGACGGCAGCAACTGGGAGCTGCTGTGCGTGTACTGCCACGACAACGAGCACTCGCGCCTGATCGACTGGACCGGCAGCAGCGCCCAGGCCGCCGAGCAGGCGCCGGAGGCTGCCACCGGCAATCCCTTCGCGGGACTGCGCGACCTGCTGGCGCGCAAGTAGCGGACGGCCGGACCCGCCCGGTCGCCGGCTTCGGCCCGGGTGGGCCGGCCGGCCTCGCAACGGCGCCAGCGAGCGACTTGCACGGGGTCCAGTCGGACAGCAGCCGGCGCGCGGGCCGGCGAGCGGCCCGGCCGGTCGATGCCCCGCCAGCCGGAGGGGTCCGGGCCGGCGGGGACAGCCCGGCACCGGCGCTCCACAGCGCGCTTCACGCCGGCTGCGCAAGACCGGGCGCAGGCTGTCGCCATGAACCGCACCGGCCTGCTCGCCCTTTCCCTGCTGACCCTGGCCCTGGCCGGCTGCGCCAGCACCGGCGGCCGCGAGCCCCTGCGCCCCGGCCCGCCGGTCGACCTCGAGCGCTTCATGGGCCGCTGGCACGTGATCGCGCACATCCCCTACTGGCCCGAGCGCGGCAAGGTCGCCACCCGCGACGAGTACGCGCTGCGCGCGGACGGCCGGATCGACAACGTGTTCGTGTTCCGCAAGGCCTTCGACCGGCCCGAGAAGCGCTGGAACGGCGTGTCCAGCGTCGTCGAGGGCAGCGGCGGGGCGCACTGGCGGGTGCAGTTCATCTGGCCGTTCAAGGCCGACCTGCTGGTTCTCGAGGTCGACCCGGAGTACCGCTGGGCGCTGCTCGGCAATCCCCGCCGCAGCCTGGCCTGGATCTTCGCGCGCGAACCGCTGATCGACGCCGGCCTGCAGGCGCGCCTGCGCGCCCGCTTCGCCGACTTCGGCTACGACCCGGCCGACCTGGTCGCGGTGCCGCAGGTGCCCTGACCGGCGCGCTGCGCCGCCGCTTCCGGGCGTGCGACCTGCACATGCCGCCAAAGGGAAACTTGCCGATCGGGCAGGTGCGGCGTAGCCTGACCGCGTCCCCGCGGAGGCCGGTCATGCGCAGTCCAGCGAAAACCTGGCGTCGTCGCCGTGCACTGCTCGTCGCAGCACTCGCCCTGGCCGCCGGCGCGGTCCATGCGCAACCGTCGTGGCTGGCGACCTGGACCGCCACGCCGGCGCCGGACATCGCCGGCACCGAGGTGGCCCTGGCCGGCGTCTGGGCCAACAGCTGCATCCCCACCGTGCAGGCCTTCCACCAGACCGGCAGCCAGGCGCTGGCCATCGAGCTGGCCACCGGACCGGGCCCGGATTCGGGCTGCTTCGGCAGCCTGACGCCCTGGAGCGCCGTGGCCCGTTTCCAGGCCCTGGCGCCGGGCACCTGGAACGTCACCGTGATCGAGGCGCCGCGCCGGCCGGCCAACGGCGCGCCCCGGCCGGTGTTCGCGTTCTCCTTCCAGCAGCAGCCGAGCGGTGGCGTGGTCAACCCGTATTCGGTGCCGTCGGGCGGCTGGCCGGGCTGGCTGCTGCTGGCCGGGCTGGTGGCGCTCGTCGGCACCCTGGCGGCCGCGCGCCGCGGGCGGGTCCCGGCAGGGACCGCGCTCAGTGCAGCGTCGGCCGCCGCGCCGGTTCGACGTCCAGGTCGGTGACCTCCTCGTCCGGATCCCAGGGCGGCTCCTCGTCCTCGTCGGGTTCCAGCTCCCAGCTGTAGGGCGCGCGCCAGGGCAGCGGGTCGCGGCCGCGCAGCAGGACGGCCGCGAGCACGCCGCCGAGGGCGCCGTACAGGTGCGCCTCCCAGGACACCCCGGGCTCGCCCGGGAAGATCGTCCAGATCATGCTGCCGTACAGGAAGAAGGTGAGCAGGGCGACCACGATCGCCAGGCGGTCGCGGCGCAGCAGGCCGACCACGAACAGGAAGAACATCAGGCCGTGCGCGACGCCGCTGGCGCCCAGGTGCAGCGACGGCCGGCCGAGCAGCCAGGTGCCCAGGCCCGAGGCCAGCCAGATCAGCGGCAGCGCCCACAGCAGGGCGCGCGGATAGGCGTAGCGCGCCATCGAGCCGAGGATCAGCAGGGGCAGGGTGTTGCTGACCAGATGGCCCCACGAGCCGTGCAGCAGCGGGCCGGTGAGCACGCCGACCAGGCCGGCCGGGTCGCCGGGCCGGATCGCCGCCCAAGCCATCGCCAGGTCGCCGATCTCGCGGATCGCGTGCAGCCACCACAAAAGGGCCAGCACCACCACGGTCTGGCCGATCGCCTGGCCGACCCGGTAGCGGTCGCGCGCCGCGTGGCGGCGGGCCAGCAGGTGGGCGTTGGGGTCGATGCGGTCGCCGCGCAGCACGTTCATCGTGCCGATCTTGGGGCGGATCGGCCGATCGACAAGCCGGTCCGGGTCCCGGCCGGTCCCGCCGCCGCGTAACATGGCGCCGGCTGGCCGCGCCGACGGCCGGCCACGGGAGCGGCATCGATGACCGGGAAACCTGCCAAGCGACGATTGCGCCGGGCCCTGTGGGTGCTGGCCGGCGCCTGGCTGGCCTGGCTGCTGGTCGGCAACCTGGCCCTCAACACCGGCCTGGCCGAGCGCCTGGCCAACCGCAAGCCCGAGGCCTTCACGATGCACTGGCGGCACGGCCTGACCCTGTGGCCGGGCCAGGCCTGGCTGTGGCGCGTGCAGGTCGGCGGCCACCAGCGGCGCATCGCGTGGCGCGGCCATGCGGCGCGGGTCGGCGGCCGGATCGCGCTGCTGCCCCTGCTGGGCCGGACCCTGGAGATTCCGCTGCTGACCGCGCACCAGGTCGATTTCGAACTCGACCAGGTCGAACAGGACCGCGTGCCTGCGGCGCCCCGCGCGGGCGGCTGGACGCTGCGATTCCCGTTGATCGCCACCGATTCGCTGGCCATGCTGCGCGCCGGCCCCCTGTTCCTTGACGGCGTCGGCCAGGTCCGGTTCGGGATCGGCAAGCAGCTGCGCGGCGGACCGCTGGAGATCCTGCCCTCCAGCGGCAGCCTGCGCGGCGCCCGCCTGCGCCAGCACGACCAGGTCCTGCTCGACGGCGTGGACATCGAGGCGATGTTCGCGCTGCCGGCGCACCGGCGCGAGCGGGCACCCGGGCTGTCCCGCCTCGGCCTGGCCGATGCCCGCCTGCGGCTGTCCGGGCGCACGCCCGGTCTGGCGGTGCGCCTCGACGAGGCGGGCCGCTGGCGCAGCCACCTCGAGCCGCTGGACGGGCAGCGGGCGGACGCTCCGGCACCGGGCGAGCTGCGCGTCGACCTCGCCCTGGAGGAGGGCGCCCTGGTGCCCGGCGGAACCCTGGCGCTGCGCCTGCCGCTGGCCGCCGAGGTCGGTGCCGGGCAGCCGACCTGGCGGGCCGAAGGGCGGCTGGCGCTGGCGGTGCAGGCGGACGCCGTCGAGCTGGAACTGCACCTGCCGCCACCCCCCGGCGACGGCGGACGCCTGGACGCCACGCTGCAACTGGCCGGCCGCCACCTGCCGTTCGTCTGCGAAGCGGCGCCGCCGGACCAGGCCGCGCTCGGGCCAGGCTGCAGCATCGACCGCGATCCGGCGCACCAGCTCGCACGCATCGACGGCGAGATCGACCTGCACTGGCACTTCGAGCGCCTGGACTGGCTGCAGCCGCTGCTCGGCAGCCTGCCCTGGCTGGCGCTGGAAGGCGCCGGCCGGGTCGAGGCGGCACTGCGCGTCGCCGCGGGCGCCCTGGCGCCGGGCAGCCGGCTGGTCGTGCCGGCGCTGGATGCCCGGATCGCCGTGCTCGACAACCGCTTCAGCGGGCAGGCCCACGCCCGGGTCGACGTCGAGGCCGGCCCGCAGGGGCCGCAGGCGCAGGCGGCGCTGGTGGTCGACCGCTTCGAGTTGCGCCCGGCCGACGCCGCCGGGCAGGCCTACGTGATGGGCCGCGACCTGCGCCTGGACCTCAGCCTGCCGGCGGACCTGGCGCGCGCCGGCCAGGACATCGGGGCGCGCCTGCGCTTCGACGACGCCCTGGTTCCGGACCTGCGCGTCTACAACCGCTACCTGCCGCCCGGCGGGGTCGTGCTCGAAGGCGGCCGTGGCGTGCTGTCCGGCGATTTCCGGCTCGATGCCGAGGGCGAGGTCGGCAGCGGCCGGATCGACCTGCGCGGCCAGCAGGTCCGGATGACCCTGGGCCAGGTCCACCTGCAGGGCGAACTGGCGGTGGACACGCGGCTGCGCCGCCTCGACCTCGCCCGGCGCCGGTTCGACCTGGCCGGCACCACCGTCCGTCTCGACCAGGTCGAAGGCCACGAGGAGGGCCGGCGTGCCCGTACCCGGCCCTGGTCGGCACAGTTCCGGCTGCGCACCGGCGAGGTCGGCTGGCAGCGCCCGCTGAAGGTCGATTCCATGCTGAGCGCGCAGGCCAGCGACGTCGCCCTGCTGCTCGGCCTGTTCGGTCCGCTCAGGCAGTTCCCGGACTGGACCCTGCGCCTGGTCGATTCCGGCCCGGCCCTGCTCGACGGCCGCCTGCGACTGGACGGCCGCGCCCTCGAGCTGGCGCCGCTGCACGCGCGCAACGAGCGCTTCGACATCCACGCCCGGCTGCGCCTCGCCCAGGGCGGACCCAGCGGCGCGCTGCTGATGGCCTGGGGCCGCCTGAAGGCGGCGCTGGAACTGGCCAACGGCGACCGGCGCTGGCACCTGCGCGGCGCCGAGGCCTGGTTCCACGGCGACGCAGCGCCGTGAGGCGCCCGGATCAGCCGGCCAGGAACGCCGCGTAGTCCTCCAGCAGGTCCTCGACGCCGGCCTCGTGCAGGCGGGCGCCGGCGGCGACGCTGGCCAGGCCGGGGGCCGAGCCGATCCGGCCGTCCGGGAAGCGCGCGCGGTAGTCGGCGGCGTCGGCGATGGCGCCGGTCGGCGCCACTTCCGGGTCGAAGGCCATCGGCTGCGCGCGGTCGGGATGCGCGTGCCAGGTCAGCGAGATCTCCGAGGGCGTGGCATGGCTGCCCTCGCGGTCGCCGAACAGCTCGCGCGACAGCGCCTGGACGCGCCGGCCCAGGTACCAGTTGGCCAGGCGCAGGCGCAGCGGGCTGGCGGTGCCGGCCAGGCTGTATCGGCCATGGATCTGCGCGAACGCCGCCTGCACGGTGGCGACGTTGCCGCCGTGGCCGTTGAGGAAGTAAAGGTCCCGGAAGCCGTGCCGGGCCAGCGAGGCGACCACGTCCTCGAGCACGGCGATCAGGGTGGTCGGGCGCAGGGTCAGCGAACCGGGAAAGCCCAGGTGGTGCTGGGCGACGCCGATCGACAGGGTCGGCGCGACCAGGATGCCGGCGCGTTCGCCGGCGCTCCAGGCCAGGTGTTCGGGGCAGATCGCGTCGGTGCCGACCAGACCGTTCGGGCCGTGCTGTTCGGTCGAGCCGATCGGCACGATGACGCCGGTGGCGCGGGCCAGGTAGGCCTCGACCTGCGGCCAGGTGCTCAGGGACAGTCGCATGGGATCTCCGGGCTTCAGGGGGATTGCGGCAGCGGCGGCACCGGGCGCGGCCGCAGCGGCGCCACCGGCTCGCGTTCCAGGCGTTCGCGCAGCAGGGCCAGGGCGGCCTCGAGCTGGGCGTCCTCGCCGGCGAAGGCGGCGCGCGGCGGGTTGTCGACCACGACGTCGGGCTCGACGCCGCGGCCCTCGATCAGCCATTCGCCGTCCATCCCGTACTGCGGGAACTCGGCGACCCGGGCGCGGCCGCCGTCGACCAGGCGGTTGCCGTCGCTCAGCCAGACGCCGGCGCCGGCGGTGCGGGTGCCGACCAGCGGGCCCAGGCCGAGCGCCTTGACGCCGGCCGCGAAGGTCTCGCCGTCGGAATAGGTCAGGGCGTCGACCAGCACCACCAGGTGGCCCCGGAAGGTCTGCTGCATGTTGGTGTACGGCTGGCCGGCCGGGCGCTGCCAGAACGCCCAGGCCCGGCGCAGCAGCTTCTCGATGATCCAGCTGTCGATGTTGCCGCCGCGGTTGCGGCGCACGTCGATGACCAGGCCCTCGCGCTCGTACTGGGCGTAGAACTCGCGCACGAAGGCGGCCATGTCGTTGCCGCCCATGGCCTGCAGGTGCAGGTAGCCGATCCGTCCGGCGCCGGCCTGCTCGACGCGCTCGCGGCGACCCTGCACCCAGTCGCCGTAGCGCAGCTGCGCCTCGCGCTGGGCGTCGACCGGCACCACCACCGTGCGCAGCGGCGCGCTGCCGTCGCGGCGCAGGGCCAGCAGCACCTGGCGGCCGGCCTGCTGGCGCAGGAGGTCCGAGAGGTCGCGGACGCCGGCGCTGGCCCGGCCGTTGACCGCGGTGATCACGTCGCCGACCCGGGCATCGACGCCCGGCGCCGCCAGCGGCGCCGCGGCCGAGGGCAGCTCCGGATCGCCGCGGTGGATGTGCGCGATCCGCCAGCCGTCGGCGACCGGTTCGAAGCGGCCGCCCAGGAAGCCGGCCTGGGCGCCCTCGCTGCCGGCGCGGGCATCGCCCGGCACCACCTGGGAATGCAGGGCGCCCAGCTCGGCCATCATCTGCGCGAACACGTCGTCGAGCGCGGCGCGGTCGTCGATGCGCGCCAGCAGCGGCCGGTAGCGCTCGCGCGCGGCGCGCCAGTCGACGCCGCGCAGGCCGGCGTCGAAGAAGTGGTCGCGGTGCATGCGCCAGGCGTCGTCGAACAGCTGCCGCCATTCCGCCGCCGGATCGACGCGCAGCCGCCAGTCGTCGAGGCGCACGGTCGCCTTGTCGAGGTCGTCGGGCAGCTTGCCGCCGGCCTCGACGATGTGGATGCGCCCGGGCTCGCGCTCGCCGCTGCCGGGCGTGCGGATGTACAGCTTGCCGCCGTCCGCGGACAGGTCGTAGTCGGCGACGTTGGCCATAAGGGTGACCGGGCTGCCGCCCTTGTCGTCGATCGCCAGGGTCTTCAGCGCGGTGTTGCCGCCGTTGCGGTCGAGCGCGAACAGGCGGTCCTTGCCGATCCGCAGGCGTCGCCAGTTGCCGGCCGGCAACGGCGCCTCGTACAGGCGCCCGGCCAGGCCGTCCCAGACCGGCCCGGGAATGGCCGCGGCGCCCTGGCCGCCGCCGCGCGGCCGGGTGCCCTGCTCGGCCGCCTTGTCGGCCGGGGGCGCCGCCAGCTCGTCGGGCGGCTGGAACGGGAAGCGCAGGCCGGGCTGCAGGGCCAGCGCGTACAGGCGGGTGCGCTGGTCGAAGAACGGCCCGGTGTTGCGGTCGCCCCAGGGCGAGCCGTTGGCCAGCCGGAACTCGCGCTGCGACAGGAACCACAGCCAGCGGCCGTCCGGGCTGAACGCCGGCGAGGCGGACTCGTAGCGGTCGCTGGTCAGCCAGTCCAGGCGTCCGGCGTCGACCGCGTACAGGCCGATCCGGGCGCGGCCGTTGGCGCCGGTGGCGCGGACCAGGGCCAGGTGCCGGCTGTCGGGGGACCAGGCGACCTCGGCATGGCCCTCGTTGCCGTCGGGGCCGCCGTCGTCGATCAGGCGGTTGCGGCCGCTGTCGATCTCCAGCAGCCACAGGCGGCCGCGCTTGTCGTCGTGGGCCAGGCGCCGGCCGTCGGGCGACAGGTACAGGTTCCAGCGCCGGATGCCGCCGTCGTCGGTGAGCGCCCGGGCGCCGCCGCCGCCGTCGGCCGGGAAGCGCCAGATCTCCTCCTCGCCGCTGCCGTCGGCGACCGCGTACACGAAGCGGCCGTCCGGCGACAGCACCGGGCTGCGCAGGCGCACGCCATCCGGGGCCGCCAGCTCGACCTGGCGCCGGCTGCCCAGCCCGGCCAGCAGCACGCGGCCGCGCGCCAGCACCGCCACCTGGTCGCCGGCCGGCGCGAAGGCGGTGGCCTCCAGCCAGCGCAGCGGCGACTCCAGCCAGCGCGTGCGGCGCTGCTCGAAGTCGCTGGGCAGGTGCACGGGCAGCGCCCGGTCGGCGGCCGCCGCCAGGTCGAGCACGCGCAGGTCGCCGCCGTGCTGGTAGACGGCGCGGTCGCCGTGCACCTTGAGGCTGCGCACCGGGAAGTCGCGGTGGGCGGTCAGCGGCCGCGGGTCGCCGCCGTCGGCGTCCAGGGTCCACAGGTTGTCGCGGCCGTCGAGGTCGGCGACCACCACCAGGCGGCCGTTCCACCACTGCGGCTGGCGCAGGTTGGCCTCGGGCGGGCCGATCCGCTGCGCCTCGGCGCCGCCGGCGAGGTCGAGCCGCCACAGCTGCGACAGCGCGCCGCCGCGGTAGCCGACCGCGTTGTCGTTGGTGGCGCCCAGGCCGAAGCGGACGAAGTACAGCCAGCGGCCGGAGGGGTCGATCATGCCGTCGCCGGCATCGGCCACCGGCAGGAGGCGCCGCGCCAGCGAGTCCGGGTCGACCGCCACCAGCACCGACGACCAGGTCTGGCCGCTGGCGTTCGCGGTCGCGTAGAGCACCTCGCCGGCCGGTGTCCAGCCCACCACCAGGGCGCGGCCGTACTCGAAGCTGAGCCGGCGCGGCGCGCCGCCGGCCAGCGGCATCACGTAGGCCTCCAGCGGCCCGTCGTAGCTCGCCGAGAAGGCGACCCGGCGTCCGGCCGGGTCGATCGCCGCGCGGCTCTCGTCGCCGGCATGGGTGGTCAGCCGGCGCGGCACGCCGCCGGCCACCGTGCCGGTCCACAGGTCGCCCTCGGCGGTGAACACCACGGTGTCGCCGTGGACCGCCGGCTGCCGGACGTAGCGACCGGCGTCGGCGCTCGCCGTGCCCGACAACGGCAGCAACGACAGGGCGAGCAGGAGCAGGGCGGTCGGCTGGGGGAAGGTCCGGGTCATGGGCGGTCGTCGGCGGCGGGCAAGCCGCGATGGTAGACCGCGCGCGGCATCGCCAGCCGGGCGGCGCCTCGTCCTGGCCTGCCCGCGGCCCGTGTCGGCGCGCCGGGCGCGACGGCCAACCGTGGCGGCGCCCGTTATGCTGGCCCGTCCGAACCGCCGAGGCCGAACGATGCGACCGATCGCCGCGCTGTGCCTGTCCCTGTCCCTGTTCCTGCTGGCGTCGCCGGCCGCGCACGCCGCCGAGGGCGATGCCGCGCTGCGCGACGTGATCGACGGCGAATGGGCGTTCCGCAGCGGCCAGTTCCCGCACCTGCCCGGCCCGGATGGCGCCCGCCGCGCCCCGGACCGGCTCGGCGACGTGTCGCCGGCGGCGCAGCGCCAGCGCCTGCGCGCCTGGCGGGGATTCCGCGAGGAACTGCAGGCGATCGATCCGGCGGGGCTCTCGGCCGCCGCCCGCATCGATCGCACCATCCTGCTCGGCCAGCTCGACGGCTACATCGCCGACATCGAGCTCAAGGGCTGGCAGATGCCGATGAACAGCGACTCCAGCTTCTTCGGCAACGTCGCCATGCTGCCCGACCGCACCGCGATCGCCACGCGCGCCGACGCCGAGGCCTGGCTGTCGCTGCTCGCCGACATCCCGCGCCACTTCGACCAGCAGATCGCCAACCTGCGCGCCGGCCTCGACGAAGGGCGCACGGTGCCGAAGGTGGTGATGGCCGGGCGCGACGCCGCCGCGGCCAGCCATGCCGATGTCCCGCGCGCGCAGGACAGCGTGTTCTGGGGACCGCTGGCGCGCCTGCCGGAGAGCTGGCCCGCGGACCAGCGCGAGGCCCTGCAGGCGCGCGCGCGCGAGCTGATCATGGACGGCGTGGTGCCGGCCTATGCCCGGGTCGCCGCGTTCCTGCGCGACACCTACATCCCCGGCGCCCGCGAGACCATCGCCGCCCACGACCTGCCCGACGGCGAGGCCTGGTACCGCGCGCAGATCCGCGAATACACCACCCTCGACCTGGCGCCCGAGGCGATCCACGCGATCGGCCAGCGCGAGGTCGCGCGGATCCGCGCCGAGATGCAGGCGATCGTCGACGGGCTCGATTTCGACGGCGACCTCGGCGACTTCATCGCCCACCTGCGCAGCGACCCGCGCTTCTACGCGACCAGCGCCGACGAACTGCTGATGCACGCGCGCGACATCGCCAAGCGCGTCGACGCCGAACTGCCGCGCTATTTCGGACTGCTGCCGCGCCGCCCGTACGGCGTCGCGCCGGTGCCGGCGGCGATCGCGCCGTTCTACACCGCCGGACGCTACGCCGGTGCGCCGCCGGGCAGCAGCGAGCCAGGCTGGTACTGGGTCAACACCCACAACCTGCCGGCTCGGCCGCTGTACAACCTGCCGGCGCTGACCCTGCACGAGGCGGTGCCCGGCCACCACCTGCAGGCGGCGCTGGCCGAGGAGCAGGGCGAGCAGGCGCTGTTCCGGCGCACCAGCTACATCTCGGCGTTCGGCGAGGGCTGGGCGCTGTACGCCGAATACCTGGGCAAGGAGATGGGCATCTACCGCACCCCGTACGAGGACTTCGGCCGCCTCACCTACGAGATGTGGCGCGCGGCGCGCCTGGTGGTCGACACCGGCATGCACGCGATGGGCTGGAGCCGCCAGCAGGCGCTCGACTTCATGGCCGGCCATACCGCGCTCTCCGAGCACGAGGTGACCACCGAGATCGACCGCTACATCTCCTGGCCCGGCCAGGCGCTGTCCTACAAGCTGGGCGAGATCCGCATCCGCGAGCAGCGCGCCCGCGCCGAGCGCGAACTCGGCGAGGCCTTCGACCTGCGCGCCTTCCACGACACCATCCTGGCGCTGGGCTCGGTACCGCTGTCGGTGCTCGACGCGCACCTGGACGCCTGGCTCGCGGCCCGGCACCCGGCCGACGGCGCGGACCGCGCGGCCGCGCCCTGAGCGGCCGGCGCAGGGGCGTTGTCCGGCGACCGCCACCGGACTAGCATCGCCGACGGGGGATCACGGACGGGAGGGCTGCGGCCATGTTCGATCTTTCGCAGGTTAACCACCTGGCGGTGCTGGCCGCCGCGGTGTCGGCCTTCGTGCTGGGCGGGCTGTGGTACGCGCCGCCCCTGCTCGGCAAGATCTGGATGCGCGAGGCCGGCATCGACCTGGCCAAGGCCGGCCATCCGGCCAGGGTGTTCGGCGGCGCCTTCGTGCTGGCCCTGGTCGCCAGCTATGCCATGGCCCTGCTGCTCGGTCCCGCCCCGGCGCTGCGCCCGGCCCTGCACCTGGGCCTGGTGGTCGGCCTGTTCCTGGTCGCGACCAGCTTCGGCATCAACTACCTGTTCGCGCAGCGCAGCCTGGTCCTGTGGCTGATCGACGCCGGCTACCACGTCGGCCAGTTCGTGCTGATCGCGCTGATCCTGGGGCTCTGGCACTGAGCGCCGCGCGCCCGGCCCGGGCCGGGCCGCGGGCGCCGGAACGGCCGGACGCGAGGGTCAGGCGGCGGGGTCGCGACCGGGTGACCCGGCGACCGTGACGGCCGGCGCCAGGGCCAGCCGGGTGCGCACCACGCCGGACTCGAGCGTCTCGATCGCCAGGCCGATGCCGTGGCGGCGGCACAGGCGGGCGACGATCGCCAGGCCGAAGCCCTGGCCCGGGCTGCCGGGCCGGCGCACGCCGGCCTGGCCGGGTGCGCCGACCGCTTCGTCCAGCGGCCAGCCCGGGTTGTCGATGCGCAGGTGGCCGTCGTCGAGGTCGATGCGGACCTCGCCGGCCGGCGTGTGCGCCAGCGCATTGCCGACCAGGTTGCCGAGCAGGATGGCCAGCACGTCGCCGGGCAGGCGGGCGCGGGCGTCGGCACCGACCTCGATGCGCACCGTCACCGGCCGCTCGCCGGCCAGCGGCGCCTGGTCGACCACGGCGCGCTCCAGCATCGGCAGCAGCGCGACCGGCGCCGCCGGCGCCGGATCGACCGGCAGCTCGCGGGCCAGCGCCAGCAGGCTGGCCACGGTGCCCTCGAGCTGCGCCGCCGACCGCCGCAGGTCGTCGAGCCGACGGCGCGCCGCATCGTCCAGGCCGGGCTGTGCCGACAGCCGCTCGGCGGCGCTGCGGATCACCGCCAGCGGCGTGCGCAGCTCGTGGCTGGCATCGCGGGTGAAGGCGCGCTCGCGCTCGACGAAGCGCTGCAGCCGCCCGAGCAGGCCGTCCAGGCCGCGCGCCAGCACGCCGACCTCGTCGTCCGGCCAGTGGCCACCGAGGCGCTCGGGCAGGGCATCGGGCGACAAGGCCGCCACCTGGTCGGCCAGGCGGACCAGGGGTGCGCTGGTCCGGCGCGCCAGCAGCCAGCCCAGGGCCAGCGCCAGCACCACGGCCGATCCGCCGACCCCGCCCAGCAGGCGCAGCAGCTTGCCGCGCATCGGCCGCACGGCGAGCTGGCCGCTGACCTCGGCGACCAGCCAGCCGGCCGGCCGGCCGTCCGCCTGCAGGGCCATCAGGTGGTAGTGGCGGCCCTCTCCGCCGCGGAACTCGGTGCGCCAGGGTTCGGCCTGCCAGGCGCCGGCCAGGTCGGCCGGGAATCCGGACGGGTCGTCGTGACGCGCGATGAACGGCACCCGCGGCGCCGGCCACGCGCCGCGCCGCGCGTGTTCGGCCTGCAGCCAGCGCGCCTCGTCCTCGATCAGGCCGGCCAGCATCGCGTCCTCGACCGCGTACACCAGGACCGCCGCGAAGAAGCCGAACGCCAGGGCCAGCAGCACGGTGAAGCCGGTGAACGCCAGCAGGATGCGACGGCGCAGGCGGCGCCGGGGGCGGGCCGGCTCAGGCATCGCCGTCCAGCCGGAAGCCGACGCCCTGCACGGTCAGCAGCATCGGCCGCTCGAACGGCCGGTCCAGCACCCGCCGGAGCAGGTACAGGTGGGAGCGCAGCGGATCGGACGGCGGCGCCTCCTCGCCCCACAGCCGCTGCACCAGTTCCGAACGGGTCAGCGCCCGCGGCCAGGCCTCGGCCAGGGCCAGCAGCAGGCGGTACGGCAGGGCGGTCAGCGCCAGCGGCCGGCCGTGCCGGCTGGCCAGGCCGGTGCGCCGGTCGATGCGCAGCGAGCCGACCACCAGGGCGTGCGGTTCGCCGACCCGGTGCCGGCGCGACAGCGCCAGGCAGCGCGCCAGCAGCTCGTCGCCGGCGAACGGCTTGACCAGGTAGTCGTCGGCGCCGGCATCGAAGCCGGCCAGCTTGTCGGCCAGGGTGTCGCGGGCGGTCAGCATCAGCACCGGCACGTGGCGGTCGCACTGCGCGCGCAACTGCGCGCACAGCGCCAGGCCGTCCAGCCCGGGCAGGCCGAGGTCCAGCACCAGCACGTCGGGCGGGCTGGCCAGGGCCAGGCGCAGCCCGGTGCGCCCGTCGGCCGCGAAATCGGCGCGGTGGCCGTGGCGTTCGAACAGCTCGGCGACGCCGCGCCGCAGGGGCAGGCTGTCCTCGACGACCAGCACGCTCAACCCGGACGCGTCCGGGGCGCGCGCCGCGGCGCGGTCGCGAGCCTCGGCGGCCGCCGCGGCGCCCTGCGTGGACTTCCGGTTCGAGGGGTCGGGCGGCACGGCGTTCACTCGTCGAGGCGGGCCTTCAGCTCGGCAGCTTCGCGCAGGTCGGGGTGGGCCGCCAGCACTGCGTCCAGCAGGGTCCGGGCGCGGCCGGTCTCGCCCAGCCGCCAGTGCGCCTCGGCGATGCCGACGTCCAGGCGCGGCTCGTCCATGTGCGGGCGCGCCAGCTCCATGATCGCCCGGGCCCGCGCCACGTCGGCATCGGCCTGCGCGGCCTGCAGCTGGTAGTAGCCGAGCAGGCCGATCAGCTCGGCATGGTGGCCGGCCGGGTCGGCGGCGAGTTCGGCGCGCGCGGCCTCGGCCTCGCCGGCCAGCAGACGCTGCACCAGGGCCATCGCCCGCTCCTCGCGCCACGGCGTGCGCGGCGCCGGCTCGCGGCCCAGCGCGCGCACCACCGCCTCGGCCAGGGCCGGGGTCGAATAGGGGTTCTGGCCGGTGACCAGGCGGTCGTCGACCACCACCTTGGGCATCATCAGCGGCGCCTCCTGCCAGCGCGCGCCGCGTTCGCGCAGGGCGTCCTCCAGCAGCCAGGGGAACTGCGGCGCCCAGCGCTTGCCGAACACCGCCTCCTCCTCGTTGCTGAAGCCGGTCAGGGCACGGCCGGCGACCAGCAGGCTGCCGTCGGCCAGGCGCACCTCGGCCAGGGCCGCCGGGCCGTGGCAGACCGCCGCGACCACGCCGCCGGCATCGTGCACGGCGCCGATCAGCCGGGCCAGCGCGGCGTCGCGCGGCAGGTCGAACATCGCGCCCTTGCCGCCGACCACGTAGACGGCGTCGTAGTCGGCGGCGACCAGGTCGGCGGTCGCCCGGGTCCCGGCCAGCGCCGCCGCCGCCTCCGGCAGCGCCAGCAGGCGGGCGTTCCAGGGCGCCTCCGGATCGAAGCGGTCGGCCTCCACTGGCCCGCCGG
The DNA here is from genome assembly GCA_002344355.1 of Proteobacteria bacterium UBA2363. Classification (GTDB taxonomy): domain Bacteria; phylum Pseudomonadota; class Gammaproteobacteria; order Xanthomonadales; family UBA2363; genus Pseudofulvimonas. Next base: position 51,977 of record DDTN01000051.1, read on the forward strand.
CCGGACTGGCCAGGGTCACCTGCAGACCGTTGTCGCGGAAGATCAGCCAGGCCTGGGCCAGCTCGTCCATCTCGAAGCCGGGCCGGCTGCGGCCGCCGTCGCGGCCCTCGCTGCTGACCACCACCAGCACGTGGGGCGGATCGGCGGCCGCGGCCGGCGCGGCTGCCGGCAGCAGCGTCGTGGCGAGCAGGGACAGGGCGAACAGGGTGCGTTTCATGGCGGGGTTCCATGGCAGGACGGGGGGCCAGCCTGCGCGCGGGCCGTGAAGCCAGGTTCAAACGCCCGCACCGGACGACGGCCGCGCTTCACCCCGCCGCCCGGAACCGCGACAATGGCAGGCCCAGCGCCCGGCCGAACGCGGCCGGCGCGGCCACCTGCCTGGAGCCCGCATGACCCAGACCACTGCCACCCCGCCGCAGGGCGGCGAGAAGATCACGATCAGCCAGGGCCGGCTGAGCGTCCCCGACCAGCCGATCGTCCCGTTCATCGAGGGCGACGGCACCGGTCCGGACATCTGGCGCGCCAGCGTGCGCGTGCTCGACGCCGCGGTCGCCAAGGCCTACGGCGGCAAGCGCAAGATCCACTGGATGGAGGTGCTGGCCGGCGAGAAGTCGTTCAACCAGACCGGCACCTGGCTGCCCGACGAGTCGGTCGAGGCCTGCCGGGATTACCTGGTTTCCATCAAGGGCCCGCTGACCACGCCGGTCGGCGGCGGCATCCGTTCGCTGAACGTGGCGCTGCGCCAGCTGCTCGACCTGTACGTGTGCCTGCGGCCGGTGCGCTGGTTCGACGGCGTGCCCAGCCCGGTGCGCGATCCGGGCAAGGTCGACATGACCATCTTCCGCGAGAACACCGAGGACATCTACGCCGGCATCGAGTATCCGGGCGGCTCGCCGGACGCCCAGGCGGTGCTGGACTTCCTGGCCCAGCATTTCGCCAAGGACCTGGGCAAGATCCGGTTCGGCACCGCGCAGCGCAACGCCGACTGGCAGAAGCAGCTTGAGGGCATCGGCATGGGCGCGCGCGAGCTGCCGGTGCAGGTCGGCATCGGCATCAAGCCGGTCAGCTACCTGGGCACCGAGCGCCTGGTGCACAGCGCCATCGGCTACGCGATCAAGGAAGGCCGCAAGTCGGTGACCCTGGTGCACAAGGGCAACATCATGAAGTTCACCGAGGGCGCGTTCCGCGACTGGGGCTACCAGGTGGCGCGCGACTTCTACGGCGCGGTCGAGCTGGACGGCGGTCCCTGGCACGTGATCCCGGACGGCAAGCCGGGCGCCGGCATCGTCATCAAGGACGTGATCGCCGACGCCTTCCTGCAGCAGATCCTGACCCGGCCGGCCGAGTACGACGTGATCGCCACCATGAACCTCAACGGCGACTACGTGTCCGACGCGCTGGCCGCCTGCGTCGGCGGCATCGGCATCGCGCCCGGCGCCAACATCAACTACGTCACCGGCCACGCGGTGTTCGAGGCCACCCACGGCACCGCGCCCAAGTACGCCGGCCTGGACAAGGTCAACCCCGGTTCGGTGATCCTGTCCGGCGAGATGATGCTGCGCTACATGGGCTGGACCGAGGCCGCCGACCTGGTCATCAAGGGCATGAACGGGGCGATCGCCAGCAAGCGCGTCACCTACGACTTCGCGCGCCTGATGGACGGCGCCACCGAGGTGCGCTGCTCGGAGTTCGGCGACGGCGTGATCGCCGCCATGTGAGCCCCCCGCCCCGCCGACCGGCGGGGCTGGCAGGCTGTCGAAAAACAGCCTGCTGGCGGCGGCCATGGATGGCCGCTCGGCGAAGCAAGTGCGTATGCAGTTGGTTCGACGGGATCGCGTCCGGACCTGCGCCGGACGGGAGACTTGAAAAACGACCAGGATGGTCGTTTTTCAACACGCGGCTGGACCGCCGCTTCCCGGCGCCGCGCGGCGCCGGGTACCGGCCCGATACCATCGGCAGGCCATGCCCGCCCTGCCGCCCTCCTCCGCGTCGCCCGTCCACCTGGCCCAGGTCGAGGCGGCGGCCGGCCTGGTGATCGACGGCTTCGCCGACTACGACGGCCGCTTCGGCGACCTCACGCGGCGCGCCGCCCGCCACTTCGCGCGGCGCGACTGGCAAGGCGCCCGGCGCGACGCGGTGGAACGCATCGAGCTGTACGACGTGCTGGTGCGCGAGACCCTGGCCCGCCTGGACCGCCGCCTCGACGACCGCCTGCGCGCGCGCGGCCTGTGGCGGGCGGTGCGCAGCCTGGTCGCGCGGCGCAGCGCAGCCATGGCCGATCGCGCGCTGCTGCATACCTTCCACAACTCGCTGGTACGCCGCAGCCTGGGCAGTCGCGGCGTCGACGCCTCGCTGGCCTTCCTGGCCGGCGCCGATGCCGCCGGCCCGGTGCCGCGGCCCGACCTGCTGCACCTGGACGGCGGGCCCGATGCCGCCGGGCTGTTCGACCGGCTGCTCGACGCGCTGGCGCCGGCAGTGCCCTGGCAGGATCGTGGCCGCTGCCTGCGTGCCGCCGCCGACCTCCTGCCCGCGCGCCTGGCGGGCTGGGGCGGCGATGCGCCGGTCGGCGCGCAGTTCCTGGCCACGCCGCTGTACCGCGACCGTCGCGCCTACCTGGTCGGCCGCTTGTGGGGCACGCGCCACGCCGGCCCGGTGGTGCTGGCCCTGGCCAACGAACCGGCGGGTATGCGCCTGGACGCGCTGCTCACCGCGCTGCCCGACATCGCCACTCTGTTCGGCGCCACCCGCAGCTACTTCCAGGCCGACCTGGCACCGGTCGCCGGCGCGGTGCGCTTCCTCGCCGAGCTGATGCCCGGCAAGCCGGTGGACGAGCTCTACACCGTGCTGGGCCGCGCCCGCCAGGGCAAGACCGAACGCTGGCGGGCGCTGGACGCCTGGCTGCGGCGCTGCCCGCAGGCGCGTTTCCGGCATGCCGAGGGCGAGCGCGGCATGGTCATGGCGGTGTTCGTGGCCGGCGACTATCCGCTGGTGGTCAAGGTCATCCGCGACCGTTTCGCGCCGCCCAAGGACAGCACCCCCGAGCAGGTGCGCGCCCGTTACCGCATGGTCCTGCACCACGAGCGCGCCGGCCGCCTGCTCGACGCCCAGGTGTTCCGCGACCTGCGCCTGCCGCTGGCGCGCTTCGAGCCGGCCCTGCGCGACGAACTGCTGCAGCAGTGCGCGGCGGTGGCCCGGGTCGATGGCGAGGACCTGGTGCTGTCGCACTGCTACCTGCAGCGCCGCCTGCGGCCGCTCGACCGCCTGCTGCGCGAGGCGCCGCCGGCGCAGGCGCGCGCCGCCCTGCTCGACTGGGGCCAGGCGGTCACCGACCTGGCGCGCGCCGGCCTGTTCCCCGGCGACCTGCTGACCAAGAACTTCGGGGTGACCGCCGGCGGCCGGGTGGTGTTCTACGACTACGACGAGCTGTGTCCGCTGGCGCAGTGCCGGTTCCGGGCCATGCCGGCCGCCCGCCACGACGACGAGGACCTGCACGACGGTCCGTGGTTCCACGTCGGCCCTGACGACGTGTTTCCCGAACAGTTCCCGACCTTCCTCGGCGTGCCGGCGCCGCTGCGCGACGCCTTGGCGGCCCGTCACGGCCACCTGTTCGACCCGGCCTGGTGGCGGGCGCAACAGGCCGCCCAGGCGGCCGGCGACAGCGACGGGGTGGCGCCCTATCCGGAGGCCTGCCGCCTGCCCGCCGCCGTGGCCGCGACAACGGTCGGCTAACACCGCTGTGCTAGCCTCATCGACCGGTTTCCACCCCCCTGCGAGGCACTGGCCATGGCCGCCCTGAACCGTCTTCTGCTCCCGCTCGCCCTGACCGCGGCCCTGGCCGCCTGCAACCGCCAGGAGGCCCCGGCCCCGGCCGCCGAGCCGGCGCCGGCCCCCGAAGCTGCGCCCGCGCCGGCCGCGACCCCCGAGGCCGCGCCCGCGCCCGCGGCCGACCCGCTGGCCGCCGCCCTGGCCGGCGCGCACCGTTCCGAGGAGAACCGCGCCCGCGACACCTGGCGCCACCCGGCCGAGACCCTGGCCTTCTTCGGCTTCCGCCCGGACGCCACCGTGGTCGAGATCACCCCGGGCGGCGGCTGGTACACCGAGGTGCTGGCGCCGGCCCTGAAGGGATCCGGCCGCCTGGTCGCGGCCGTGGTCGATCCGGCCAGCGCCACCAGCGACAGCTCGCGCGACTACTACACGCGCGCCAATGCATCGTTCCAGGAGAAGCTGGACGGCAACGCCGACGTCTATGGCGGCGTCACGGTGCAGGCCTTCTCCATGGCCGAGCCGCGCTTCGGCGAGGACGGCAGCGCCGACCTGGTGCTGACCTTCCGCAACGTCCACAACTGGGTGGGCTCGGGCGCCGCGCCGGGCATGTTCAAGGGCTTCTTCGACGTGCTGCGCCCGGGCGGCACCCTGGGCGTGGTCGAGCACCGCGCGCAGCCCGGCTCGGCGGCCGCCGAGAACCCGCGCTCCGGCTACATGACCGAGCAGGCGGTGATCGACCTGGCCACCGCCGCCGGCTTCGAGCTGGCCGGACGCAGCGAGGTCAACGCCAACCCGGCCGACACCACCGACCATCCCAACGGCGTGTGGACCCTGCCGCCCTCGCTGCGCGTGCCCGACGGCGAGGATCCGGAGAAGTACCGCGCGATCGGCGAGTCCGACCGCATGACCCTGCGCTTCGTGAAGCCGCAGGGCGACGCGATCCTGCGCCAGGGCATGGACGAGGCCGGCGGCGACTGACGTGGCGATCACCGACGTCATCCGCGGACTGGCGGCCGTGTTCCTGCTGGTCGCGGGTGGTGGCCTGGTGTTCGCGCTGATTTCCCTGCACCGGCTGTCGCACGCCGCTCGACGCCAGGCCGAGGCGATCGAGCGGATCGCCGGCGCCCTTGCGCGGCCAGCGCCGGAAGGTCGCGACTGATCGTCCTGCTCAACAAGCCGTACGGCGTCCTGTGCCAGTTCACCGCACAGGACGCCCGGCCCTGCCTGGCCGACTTCGTTCCCTTGCCCGGCATCTACCCGGCCGGCCGGCTCGACCACGACTCCGAGGGTCTGCTGGTGCTGACCGACGACGCCGGGGTCGCGCACCGGCTGACCGACCCCCGGCACGGCAAGGCCAAGACCTACCTGGTCCAGGTCGAGGGCGAGCCCGAACCCGGCCAGCTCGCGCAACTGGCGGCAGGCGTCGACCTGGCCGATGGCCCGACCCGCCCGGCGCAGGTGCGCGCCCTGCCGGGCCCGCCGGCCTGGCTGTGGCCGCGCGATCCGCCGGTGCGCTTCCGCAAGACCGTGCCCACGTCCTGGCTGGAACTCACCCTGCGCGAGGGCCGCAACCGCCAGGTGCGGCGCATGACCGCGGCGGTCGGCCTGCCGACCCTGCGCCTGGTGCGCACCGCGGTCGAGCGCTGGCAACTGGGCGACCTGGCGCCAGGACACTACCGGATCGCCGACCCGGCGCCACCGGCGCGGCGCCTGGGGCGTGGCCGAGCGGCACCCGCCTGACGAGAGGGCCGCGACCCCGGCAGGTGCCGGCTGGCGGTCGTCCTGCACGGCGCCGCGCTGCGACGGGTCGGCAGGACCCGGCCAGGCCGGCGCCAGGGCTCAGCCCATGGCGTCCGGCAGCAGGCCAAGCACCGCCTCCGGCGGCCGGCCGATCACCGCCCGGCCGCCGGCGATCGCCACCGGCCGCTGGATCAGCCGCGGCTGCGCAAGCAGGGCGGCGACCACCGCCTCGGCGTCCATTCGATCGGGGACCAGGTCCAGGGCGCGGGCGTCCGGCCCGTCGCCGCGCAGCAGGGCCTGCGGCGGGCCGTCCAGGGCCGCCAGCACAGCGCGCAGCGCGGCGGCGTCGGGCGGATCGTCCAGGTACTCGACGACGCGCGGTTCGATGCCGCGTTCGCGCAGCAGGGCCAGGGCCTGGCGCGACTTGCTGCAGCGCGGGTTGTGCCAGAGGGTGAGGTCCATGCCGGGATTGTCCGGCCTCGCTCCCCGCGATGCCAGTCGGCGCGACAATGGCCGCCCGCGCCAGGTCGGAGATCCGCCTTGAGGACATCACCGCTACGCCCCGGGGGTGCCCCGGGATGACCGCCTTCAAGGACCACTTCTCCGGGCACGCCGCCGACTACGCGGCGGCGCGTCCCGGCTATCCCGATGCCCTGTTCGACTGGCTGGCGCAGCGCAGCCCCGGACGCGGGCTCGCCTGGGATGCCGGCTGCGGCAACGGCCAGGCGGCGCTGGCGCTGGCGGCGCGCTTCGGGCGCGTGCACGCCAGCGACGCCAGCGCCGCCCAGATCGCCAGCGCCGTCGCGCATCCGCGGATCCGCTACCAGGTGGCGCCGGCGCAGGCGCCGGACCTGCCGGCGCGCAGCGTCGACCTGGTCACCGTCGCCCAGGCCTGGCACTGGTTCGACCGCGACGCCTTCCACGGGGCGGTGCGGGAGGTGGCCCGCCCGGGCGCCGTGCTGGCGGTCTGGTGCTACGGCATCTGCACGGTCTCGCCGGCGGTCGATGCGGTGTTCGAGCGCCTGTACGAGGGCGTGCTGGGACCGTACTGGCCGCCGGAGCGGCGCCATGTCGAGGCCGGCTACGGCGACCTGTCGTTCCCGTTCGCGCCGCTGCCGGCGCCGCCGTTCGCGATGGCCTGCGACTGGGACCTGCCGGCGTTCCTGGCCTACCTGCGCTCCTGGTCGGCCAGCCAGCGCCACCTGGCCGCCACCGGTCGCGACGCGGTGGCCGGCCTGGCGGAGGCGTTCGCCGCGGCCTGGGGCGCGCCGGCGACGGTGCGCACCGTGCGCTGGCCGCTGGCGCTGCGCGCCGGCCGCGTCGACGCCACCTGAGCGGCCGGGCGGAGCGCCAGACCGCCGCGACCGCCAGCGACCCGTCCGGTGGCGGCGAAGCCGTGTCGGGAAGCGCCGAAGACGCGCCCGCGTCGGCGTCCGGGCCGCTACCGGAGACGGCGCAGCAATGCCGCTCAGCCGCCCGCGTCGTCGTCCGCCGCGGCAGCCAGCCGTCCGACCGTGTTGAAGCCGCCGGTCTCCAGGTAGTTGGGGCGGTCGACGGTCAGGCCGCGCCGCCAGCGCACGTCGTTGTCGGCGCCGTTGATGCGGATCTCGTCGACCACCTCGATCTCGACCTGGTTGTCGCTGCCGTCGATCGCCAGGCCCACGCACAGGCCGGTGATGCGCACGATGTTGCCGCTGCCGACCAGCTGCACGCGCTCGCCGGCGGCGCACTCGTGGCTGCGGTTGCCGCCGTCGCCGACCAGTTGCGCGCCGGCCGCCTCGGCGGCGGCCTGCTCGGCGGCGCGTTCGCGGCCGACGCCGACCCGGAACTGCGGGCTGTCGCGGTCGAAGGCCTCGCGGCCGGGCATCACCGCCTCGCCGGTCTGCCGGCTGGGCAGGGCCTTGCTCGGGTCGCGCAGCGGCAGCGGCGGTTCGGCCTCGTCCTGGGCGCTGCCGGTGGCGGGCAGGGCGAGCGGCGTGAGCAGGAACACGGTGGCGAACAAGATCGGGCGCATGCTGGAACCCCTGTGTGGTGAGGATCGCGCCATCCAGGCCGCGAGGACCGCCGGTCGCGGCATCAGGTGCGACCGGCCCGTTCGCCGCCCCGGCCTCGGCGGCGTGCTGCCATTGTCGCCGATCGCCGGGTGACGGCCAGGGCAACATGGCCGGGCGACAGCGGTCATCGACCTTTGCCATCATGCGCCCTGGTCCCGCCGGCCGCCAGCGCAGCGGATCACATTCCGCGCCTTTTCCCGGATTCCGCATGCCCCCGGCCCCGGCCAGCCCACCGCACCCCGCATCGCCCCGCCCGCCGACGGCCGCCCTGGTGCCCGGCGACCGGGCGGCGCTGGCGATGATGGCCCTGGGCGCGGCCCTGATCAGCACCACCGGCGTGCTGGTCCGCTACGCCGACGTGCCGGCGACGGTGTCGGCGTTCTGGCGCATGGCCTTCGGCGGCGTCGCGCTGGCGCTGCTGCTCTGGCTGCTGCGGCAGTGGCGGCCGGCGCGCGGCCGCGACTGGCTGTGGATGACCCTGCCGGCCGCCGCCTTCGCCGCCGACCTGTTCGTCTGGCACCGCAGCATCCTGCTGGTCGGGCCCGGCCTGGCCACCCTGCTGGCCAACTTCCAGGTGTTCTTCATGGCCCTGGCCGGCGTGCTGTTCTATCGCGAGCGCCTGGGGCCGCGCTTCCTGGCCGGCCTGGCCCTGGCCTTCGCCGGCACCTGGCTGCTGGTCGGCGTCGACTGGACGTCGCTCGGGCCGGGCGCGCGCGCCGGCGTCCTGCTCGGCCTGCTCACCGGCCTGTGCTACGCCGTCTACATGCTCAGCTTCCGGCACGCCCAGCGCGGCCACACCGACCTGCCCTCGGCGCAACTGCTGGCCCTGTGTTCCCTGTTGTGCGCGGCCATGCTGGCCGGCACCGGCGCCGTCGAAGGCGTGTCCTTCGCGATTCCGGATGCGCGTTCGCTGACCGCCCTGGTCGCGCTCGGCGTGGTCGGCCAGTGCCTGGGCTGGGTGCTGATCGCCCGCGCCATGCCGCGCCTGCCGGCCTCGCTGGTCGGCCTGCTCCTGCTGCTGCAGCCGGCGCTGGCCTTCGTCCAGGACGTGCTGCTGTTCGACCGCGCGACCAGCGGCCGCGAGTGGCTGGGCGTCCTGCTCGCCCTGCTCGGCATCTTCATCGGCACCGTGCGCCTGGCCGCGCGGCCGTCCCCACCCGACCCCGCGACCCCGCCATGACCGACCTCGACCGCCTGATCCGCGACGTGCCCGACTTCCCGAAGACCGGCATCGTGTTCAAGGACATCACCCCGCTGCTGGCCGACGCCGCCGGCCTGCGCGCCGCGGTCGAGGCGATGGCCGCGCCCTGGCTGGGCGCAGGCATCGACGCGGTGGCCGGCATCGAATCGCGCGGCTTCATCCTGGGCGCCCCGCTGGCGCTGCGCCTGGGCACCGGCTTCGTGCCGATCCGCAAGCCCGGCAAGCTGCCCGGCGCCACCGTCGGCGAGGACTACGGCCTGGAGTACGGCCACGACCGCGTCGAGATCCACGTCGACGCCCTGCCCGCCGGCCGCCGGGTGCTGATCGTCGACGACGTGCTGGCCACCGGCGGCACCCTGGCCGCGGCCCGCGCCCTGGTCGAGAAGCTGCACTGCGAGGTCGCCGGCGCCGGCGTGCTGCTGGAACTCGCCGGCCTCGACGGCCGCGCCCGCTGGCGCCAGGGCGCGCCGCTTCGGACGGTGCTGCGCTACGCCTGAGCGACGCCGCGTCCGGGCCCGGAAGTCGGCACTGCCACGCCGCCGCCGCACGCCCGCGCGCGCCGGGATCCCACCGCGCCACCGGCCAGGGCGGCACCGGCCGTCGCGCGCGGCTAGGATGGGTCGCGAAATGGACGAATCCGCAGGACATCCAGGGCGGGCGCCCGTGTCTTCGACCGGCGCTGCGAAGGCGCGCGCCACCGGCACCCTGCTGCGGCTGGCACCGTTCACGGCCGCGTTCCGTCCGCGCCCTGATGACATTTTCTCGCATGGCTTCCAGAACTAGGCGTCCATCGGTGGCCGGGCTTCTGGCCGGCGCCATCGGGTCGTTTGCGCCACTGCCGGCCCTCGCGCTCGATCCGCAAGCGCCGGTGGTGGTGTCCATGACCTGGCTGGGCACGCCCGCGGTCGGGCCGTGCGGCAATCCGCACTTCGACCGCGGCGCGGCCCGGTATCTGGCGTTCTACTGCTTCGGTGCACTGACGCCGGACGACGACAACGAGCGACCGGATACCTTCTGGTACGACCGCGCCACCGGCGTGCTCGAGCGTGTCAGCCTGACCAGCGCTGGGGAGGACATCCGCTTCGAGAGCTTCGACGGCTTCCCGTCCAGCGATGGCCGCTACGTGCCGCTGGAATCGCTGGGGCCGTTGCACCCGGATGCCACCCCGGCGCTGCCGGGCTTCGAGCGGCGCAACGCCTTCCTGCGGGACCGGATCGCGGGCACGACGGACTTCATTTCCCGCAACGCGCTGGGACAACTGACGCTGCTTGGCGTGGGCCTGGAAGACGCCCTGCCCGAGCGCAGCGAGGTGCTCCTGCAGTCCCAGTCGCGCCTGCAGTCGCCGCCCGACGATCCGCTGGCCACCAACACCAACCTCTACGTCCGCAACTGGCTCACCGGTGCAGTCGAGCTGATCTCAGGCACTGCCGAGGGTGAGCTCGCCGACAGGACGGCGGGCAGAGGCCGGCTGTCGACCGGCGGCCACTACGCCCTGTTCACAAGCAGCGCCACCAACCTGCCCGGGGCGCCGCCCGTCGGCAGCGGTTCCAACCTCTATCTGCGCGACCGGCACGCAGGAACCACCCAGCGCCTGACCTTTCCCTGGCAGGGCGGCGAGTTCACGGGTGAGTTTTCCGTTGACATTTACCGCCCGAGGATCACGCCGGACGGTCGCTACGTCCTCTACGCGTCCAGGCATCCGGAAGTATTGCCTTACGATCCGTCGGTGACCCTGCTGTGGCAGCAGGTCTACCTGCTGGACCGCCAGACCGGCGTCACTGAGCGCATCAGCGTCGACGCGGCTGGGATGCCCGGCGACGGCTTGAGCAGTACCGTCGACATGAGCGACGACGGCCGTTACCTGGCCTTCTATTCGCGCTCCGGCAACCTGCCTGCCGGCGGCCGGGCGATCTACGTGATCGACCGCCAGACCGGCACCTGGGCGAACGTGACCGCGCCGCTGGGTCCGGACAGCGGGGCCTCGCCGAACCTGGAATTGGCCCGCGACGGCTCGGCGATCGCCTTCACCTGGCGGGTCACCGACCCGGCCCTGCCGGCCCTGCGCGACCGCACCCTGATGTACGTGGTCGACCTGGGCATCGCTGGCCCGCCGCCCGAGCCGGTCGCGGTTCCGGGGCCGGGCCGGGGCTGGCTGCTGTTGCTGGCCGCCCTGCTGGCGGTCGGCGCCTTTGCGGCCGCGCGGCGACGGCCGGCCCGGTAGCGCCCCGGGCCGGAGCGCTGCAACGGACCAGCAATTAGGCAGGGCCTTGCCAGCCCGTTGGGGCGAAGCACGGGAGGCCGGGCCGCCGTGCGCCGGCGCCTGGTGCTTGGGTCAAGGCGCCGGCGCCACGTCCTTGAACAGCCAGGCGCCCAGCTCGTTGCGGATCGCCTCCAGGGCCACCGGCCGGGTCGCCGAGAACAGGCGGGCGGCGACCAGGGCGCCGCCCTCGGCGAGGCGGGCGCGGACCTCGCGCAGCAGGGTCTGCTGCTGGTTGCGGCCCAGCTTGTCGGCCTTGGTGAGCAGGGCCATGGCCGGCAGGCCGCGGTCGGCGCAGGCCTCCAGCAGCAGCCAGTCGCTGTCCTTGAGCGGGTGCCGGCAGTCCATCACCAGGACCAGGCCGACCAGGCTCTGGCGCTCGCGGAAGTAGCGGCCCAGCTCCTGGCCCCACTGCGCGCGCATCGCCACCGGCACCTTGGCGTAGCCGTAGCCGGGCAGGTCGATGAGGCGATGCCGGGCATCGAGGTCGAACACCACCAGTTGCTGGGTGCGGCCGGGGGTGCGCGAGGTGCGGGCGAGGCCGGCGACGCCGGTCAGGGCGTTGATGGCGCTGGACTTGCCGGCGTTGGAGCGGCCCGCGAAGGCCAGCTCGCGGCCCTCGTCGGGCGGCAGGTCGGGCAGCCGGGGCGCGCTGCGGGCGAAGGTGGCGGAGGCGAACGGGTTTCTCACGGCCGCCATCATAGAAGGTCGGCGGCGCCCGCCGGCCCCGGGCCCGACCCCGGCCGCCGCCTGAACCGCCTGCCGGCGGCGGCTGCTAGAATCGCCGCCCTGCAATGGAAACGGGTTCCCTGGAGTGTCCTTCATGAGCATTCGGCTGCTTGTTGCGCTGGCGGGTCTGGCCAGCTTCGCCGTGCAGGCGCTGGAGGCGCCGCCGGTCGGTGATGCCCAGGCCGGCGCCGAGAAGGCCGCCGTCTGCGGCGCCTGCCACGGCCTGGACGGCAATTCCGCCAATCCGGCCTGGCCGAAGCTGGCCGGCCAGCACGCCGACTACACCTACCGGCAGACCCGGGCGGTGCGCGACGGCGAGCGCGAGATCATCGAGATGATGCCGTTCGTGGCCGGCCTGTCCGACCAGGACATCGCCGACATGGCGGCGTACTTCGCCGGCCAGACCATCGTCCCCGGCCTGGCCGACGACAGCGCCATCGACGGCCGCGACGACACCTACGCGGGCCTGGGCGCGCGCCTGTACCGCGGCGGCAAGCCGGAGGCCGGCGTGCCGGCCTGCCTGGCCTGCCACGGCCCGAGCGGCCGCGGCATCCCCGGCGCCGGCTACCCGGCCCTGGCCGGCCAGCACGGCGAGTACACCAAGGCGGTGCTCGAGCGTTTCCACGCCGGCATCCACTACGGCGGCGCCGACCACCCCAGCACCCAGATGGTGGCGATCGCGCGCGGCCTCGACGAGACCGAGATCGCCGCCCTGGCGACCTACGTCGAGGGCCTGCACCGGGCCGACCCGGCCGCGGCGGCCGCTGCCGCCCGGGCCGCCGCGCCGCCGCCGGCCGCCGCACCGGCGCCTGCCGCCGCCCAGGAGCAGCCTGCCGCGGATCCGGGAACCTGAGCCACCCGATCCGGTCCGAACCGCCCCCTTCCCGAGGACTCCCCGATGCCCACCCGCCTGCTCGCCCTGCTGTTCGCGCTCCTCCTGCCCGGCCTGGCCGGCGCCCAGGCGCTGTTCCAGGAAGGCACGCACTACCAGCGCATCGACCCGCCGCAGCCCACCCAGGTCGCCGAAGGCAAGGTCGAGGTGGTCGAGGTGTTCGCCTACACCTGCATCCACTGCGCCCACTTCGAGCCGTTCCTGTCGGCCTGGAAGGCGCGCAAGCCCGACCACGTCGAGTTCCGCGGCGTGCCGGCGGTGTTCGCCCCGGCGATGGAGCCCTATGCCCGCGCCTACTTCGCCGCCGAGTCGCTGAACGCCCTGGACGCCGTGCACGAGCCGCTGTTCAAGGCCCTGCACACCGAGCGCCGGGCGCTCACCACGATCGAGCAGATCGCCGACTTCGCCGCCGAGCGCGGCGTCGACCGCGCCGCCTTCCTGGAGGTGGCCGGCGCCAGCTCGACCGACCTCAAGCTGCGCCGCGCCCGCGAGCAGGCGATGCGCTGGCGGGTGCCGGGCACGCCGAGCGTGATCGTCAACGGCAAGTACCTGGTGCAGGCCGGCCAGGGCGGCTTCCAGGGCATGCTCGAGGTGGTCGACTTCCTGGTCGCCCGGGAAGCGCGCGGCGATTGAGGCCCGCGACCGGCGCCGTGACCGCCTCCGCACAGGCAGGCCGGCATGGCGCCGACGGCGCGCTGCGCCTGCTCAGCTTCAACATCCAGGCCGGCGCGCACTTCGAGCGCTACCACCACTACGTGACCCGGCCGTGGCGGCACCTGCTCGGCCACGGCGCGCGCCGGCGCAACCTGGAGAAGCTCGCCGGCCTGCTCGCCGAGTACGACATCGTCGCGCTGCAGGAGGCCGACGCCGGCAGCCTGCGCTCGGGCTTCACCAACCAGATCGAGTTCCTGGCCGAGGAGGCCGGGTTCGGCTGGTTCAGCGTGCAGACCAACCGCCGGATCGGCGGCATCACCCACACCTGCAACGCCCTGCTGATGCGGCGCAAGCCCAGCGAGGTGCGCGACTACGCGCTGCCCGGCACCCTGCCCGGGCGCGGCGCCCTGTGGGCGCGCTTCGGCGACGGCGCCGACGCCCTGCTGGTGGTGGTGGTGCACCTGTCGCTGGGGCCGCGCGCGCGGATGCGCCAGATCGAGTTCCTGCGCGGCATCATCAGCGAGCACCGCCACGTCGTGGTGATGGGCGACTTCAACTGCCCGGCGACCGCGCGCGAGATGATCCAGCTCTACGAGCGCACGCCGCTGACGCCGCCCTCGGCCTCGCCCGCCACCTTCCCGAGCTGGGCGCCGGTGCGCGGCATCGACCACATCCTGCTGTCGGACACGCTGGAATCGCTGCGCTGCGAGGCGCCGTCGTTCGGCCTGTCCGACCACCTGCCGCTGGCGCTCACCGCGCGCCTGCCCGGCGACTGCGCCTGGGCACGCCTGCCCGGGGCCACCGACGAGGAGCTCGAGCCATGATCCATCGCCTGCTGCTGCTGGCCGCCGCCGGCCTGCTCGCCGCCTGTGGCGGCGCGTCCGACCCCGCCGCCCCGGCCGGCGGCGGCAACGCCGCCGCGCCCTACCGCGAGGGCGTGCACTGGCACCGCATCGCGACGCCGGTCGCGGCCGCCGACAACGAGGTCGCCGAGGCGTTCTCCTACGCCTGTCCGGCCTGCGCGCAGTTCCAGCCCGAGCTGGACGCCTGGAAGCGCGAGCGCGGCGACGCGGTCAGCCTGCGCTACGTGCCGGTGGTGTTCTCGCCGGCCTGGGATCCGCACGCGCGCATGTACCACGCCGCCCAGGCGATGGGCGCGCTCAGCCGCCTGCACCGGGCCACCTTCACCGCCATGTACCAGCAGGGCCGGCCGGCGCAGACCCTCGAGCACATGGCCGACATCGCCCAGGTCGCCGGCGTCGACCGCGGCCGCTTCCTTCAGATCGCGCGCTCGCCCGAGGTCGAGGCGGCGATGGCGCAGGCGCGCGAGTGGACCCAGGCCGCCGGCGTCGCCTCGACCCCGACCCTGGTCGTCGCCGGCCGCTACCGCGTCGAACGCGCCCAGCCCGGCGGCGGCAGCGCCCTGGCGGTGGCCGACTGGCTGCTGGAAAACCGTCCCTGAGGCGACCGCCGGCGCGCGGGCGCGCGCCGGCGGTCCGCTTGCTGCGGGTCGAGCCGCCGCCGTGCGGCCCGGCCCCGGCGCGCGCCGCGACCGCTCAGTGCCGCAGTGCCGCCAGCGCCATCAGCGCGGCGATGAACAGCAGGAAGCCGGCGAACACCCGGCGCAGCAGCATCGCCGGCAACCGGTGCGCCAGGCGGGCGCCCGCCGGTGCCGTCAGCATGCTGCTGGCCGCCACCGCCAGCGCCGCCGGCCAGTAGACGTGACCCAGCATGTGCGCGGGCAGGGCCAGCCCGGCCGGCGGCGGCGCCAGCGCGTAGCTGGCCGCGGCCGACACCGCGATCGCCAGCCCGCAGGCGGCCGAGGTCGCCACCGCCTGGACCGGCGCGACGCCGCGCCAGACCAGCAGCGGCACGGTCATCGAGCCGCCGCCGATGCCGACGATCGCCGAGACCCCACCGATCACCGGCCCGGCCAGGGCCAGCAGCAGGCGGCCGACCTCGTGCGCCGCCGCCGCCGCCGGCCGCGCGCCGCCCAGGGCGAGCTGCCAGGCGCTCAGCAGGCAATAGCCGGCGACCAGGGCGGCGAGCAGCCGGCTGGGCAGCCAGGTCGCCAGCACCGCGCCGCCGGCGGCGCCCAGCAGCAGGCCGGGCGCCAGCCAGGCGACCAGCGGCCAGCGCACCGCGCCGCGCCGCCAGTGCGCGCGGGTCGACGACGCGGCGGTGAACACGATGCCGGCCAGGGCGGTCGCCAGCGCCACCTGCATCAGCACCGGCGCCGGGATGCCGCGCCCGGGCAGCAGCCAGGCCAGGGCGGCGACCACCACCAGGCCGCCGCCGATGCCGAGCAGGCCCGCCAGGAAGCCGGCCAGGCCGCCGAGCAGCAGGTAGAGGGCGAGGTCGGCCAGCAGCGAGGGATCGGGCATCGCCGGATTATCGCTTGCGCCGGCGGCGTCCAGGCCGGCGCCGACGGGCGCGGCCGCACACGCGGCGTGGATCGGGCGCCGGGGTAGACTGGCCGCCATGAATGCGCGTCCTGCCGCCGTCCTGTTCGCCGCGCTGCTCGCCGTCGCCGCGCCCCTGGCCGCCGGGTCGGCGGCCGACCGCACGCCGGCCTGGCGGGCCGAGTTCCTGGCCGCCGCGGTCGCGCTCGCCGCCGGTCGCCAGGACGACTACGCGCAGCGCCGCCGCCATCTCGACGGGTACGTGCTGGCGCCCTACCTCGACTACGCCGCCCTGCGCCGCACGCTGCGCACCCTGGACGCGCGCCGCGCCCGCGCCTTCCTGGCCAGCGAGCCCGACAGCCAGCTCGGCCGGCAGTTCCTGCGCGACTGGCTGGGCGAGCTGGCGCGGCGCGGCGACTGGGCCGGTTTCCTGGCCGACGACCCCGGCGACGCGCTCGGCGGCAGCCTGGCCTGCCACCGGTTGCGCGCCGGGATCGAGACGGGCGGCGAGACCGATGCCCTGCGTACCGGCCTGCTGGCCGTGTGGGCGACCGGCCAGGGTCTGCCCGACGCCTGCGACCCGGTGATCGCCCATGGCCGTGCCCAGGGCTGGCTGGATGCCGCCGCCACCTGGCAGCGCCTGCGCCTGGCGGTGGCGGCCGGCAACGGCGGCCTGGCCAGCTTCCTGGCGCGGCAACTGCCGGCCGACCAGCGCGCCGCCGGCGAACGGCTGGCGCGGGCGGCGGGCGACCCCGAGGCCACCCTGCGCGCCGCCGCCGCCTGGCCCGACGAGCCGGCCACCCGCGAGGCCGCCACGCTGGCCCTGCAGCGCCGCGCGCGCGCGGCGGTCGAGAGCGCGATCGGCCACTGGCAGGCGCTGTCGCCGCGACTGGCCTTCAGCGACGCGCAGCGCGCCGCGGTGCTGCGCGAGATCGCGGTGTTCGCCGCCGCCGGCTACCGCGCCGATGCCGGCGACTGGCTGGACCGCGTGCCGGCCACCGCGCGCGACACGCAGGTCGCCGACTGGCGGCTGCGCACCGCCCTGGCCGCCCTGGACTGGCCGGCCGTGCTGGCCCTCGTCAACGGCCTGCCCGACGACCAGGCGCAGGCGCCGCGGATGCGCTACTGGCGCGCCCGCGCGCTCGACGAGACCGGCCAGGCCGAGGCGGCGCGCAACGCCTTCGCCGCCCTGGCCGGCGACGCCAGCTTCCACGGTTTCCTAGCCGCCGACCGCGCCGGCCTGCCCTATTCGCTGTGCCCGATCGAGGTCGTCGCCGACCCGCAACGGCAGCGCGCGCTGCGGGCCGACATCGACTTGGCGCGCGCCCTGGAACTGCATGCGGTGGGCTGGCGGCCCGAGGCCGCCCGCGCCCTGCAGCGCGTCCTGGCGCGCGGCGCGGCCGCCGACCGCGACCAGATGCTGCTGATGGTCGCCGCCCAGGGCTGGCACGACCGGGTCATCCACGCCCTGAGCGGCGGCGACGACCTGCGCAAGTACGCCCTGCGTTTCCCGTTGCCGCGCCGCGACACGGTCGAGCGCGAGGCCGCCGCGAACGGCCTCGACCCGGCCTGGGTGCTGGCCCTGATCCGCGCCGAGAGCGCCTGGCAGCCCGATGCCCGCTCGCCGGCCGACGCCTGGGGCCTGATGCAGCTGCTGCCGGGCACCGGCCGGCAGGTGGCCGCGCAGCTCGGCGAGCAATGGCAGGGCACCTCGACCCTGCTCGATCCGGATCGCAACATCCGGCTGGGCAGCCGCTACCTGGCCGACCAGGCGGCGCGCTTCGGCGGCAGCCCGTGGCTGGCCAGCGCCGCCTACAACGCCGGGCCGGCGCCGGTGCAGCGCTGGCTGGACCAGCGCGGCGACCTGCCCGCCGATGTCTTCATCGAGACCATCCCCTACCGCGAGACCCGCGAATACGTGGCCCGGGTGCTCGCCTTCAGCGTGATCTACGACTGGCGCCTGCACGGCCGCACACGGCCGCTGGCCGGCCGCCTGCCCGATCCCGGCCAGCGCCCGGCGGCGGCGGCGCTCGCGGCCGGCGGCGGCGTGCACTGCGCGGCGCCGCTGGCGCTGGCCCCGGACCAAGCCCCGACCGCCCGTGAGGACACCGCCCCATGAGCACAGCCCAGCGCATCGTCGTCGTCGGCGGCAGCGGCTTCATCGGCCGCCACCTGGTGGCGCGCCTGGCCAATGCCGGCCACCTCGTCACCGTCACCAGCCGGAACCCTTCCGGGCACGGCGACCTGCGCCTGTTGCCGGGCCTGCGCCTGCTGCAGGTCGATCCCCACGATCCCGCCGCCCTGGCCGCCGCCTTCGCCGGCGCCGACGCCGTGGTCAACCTGGTCGGCATCCTCAACGAGCGCGGTTTTGGCGGCAAGGGCTTCCGACGCGCCCACGTCGAGCTCACCGAACGGGTGATCGCCGCCTGCGCGACCGCCGGCGTCGCCGACCTGGTGCAGATGAGCGCGCTGCGCGCCGGCGAGGGCGACAGCCACTACCTGCGTACCCGCGGCGAGGCCGAGGCGCTGGTGCGGGCCAGCGCGCTGCGCTGGCGCATCGTCCGGCCGAGCGTGGTGTTCGGGCCGGGCGACGGCCTGTTCAACCGCTTCGCCGGGCTGCTGCGGCTGCTGCCGGCCCTGCCGATCGCCCGGCCCGGGGCGCGCTTCGCGCCGGTCTACGTGGGCGACGTGGTCGAGGCCATGGTCCGCTGCCTGGAACGGCCGGACACCGCCGGCGGGACCTTCGAGCTGTACGGCGCACGGATCATGACGCTGCGCGAGATCGTCGCCTACACGGCCCGGCACCTGGGCCTGCGCCGCTGGGTGATCGGCCTGCCCGATCCGCTCGGCCGGGTGCAGGCCCTGGTCGGCGACCTGCTGCCCGGCAAGCCGATCTCCAGCGACAACTTCCGCTCGCTCAAGCTCGACTCGGTCGGCAGCCGGGATGGCCTGGCCGCGCTCGGCATCGCGCCGACGCCCATCGACGCGGTGGTGCCGCAGATGCTGGCCGGCGGCCGCCACCAGGCGCGCCTGGACCAGTACCGGCAGCATGCCCGCCGCCGCTGAGCCGTTCGCCCCGGCCGGCCCGTTCGCCACCTACCGGGTCGGCGGCGCGGTGCGCGACCGCCTGCTCGGGCTGCCGGTGCACGACCAGGACTTCGTGGTGGTCGGCGCCAACCAGGCCGGGCTGGAAGCGCTGGGCTTCCGCGCCGTCGGCCGCGATTTCCCCGTCTTCCTGCACCCCGACAGCCAGGCCGAATACGCGCTGGCGCGCACCGAACGCAAGCAGGGCCGCGGCTACCGCGGCTTCGTGGTCGACGCCGATCCGTCGGTGACGCTCGAGGACGACCTGCGCCGGCGCGACCTCACGATCAACGCCATGGCGGAGGATGCGCAGGGCCGCGTGATCGACCCCTGGGGCGGCCAGGGCGACCTGCAGGCGCGCGTGCTGCGCCACGTGTCGCCGGCGTTCGCCGAGGACCCGGTGCGCCTGCTGCGGCTGGCGCGTTTCGCGGCGCGCTTCGCGCCGCTGGGCTTCACGGTGGCGCCCGAGACCCTGGACCTGCTGCGCGCCATGGTCGCGGCCGGCGAACTCGACCACCTGGTCCCGGAACGGGTCTGGGCCGAACTGGAGCGGGCCTTGCGCGAGGCGCGGCCCTCGGCCTGCCTGCGCCTGCTGCGCGACAGCGGCGCGCTGGCCGTGCTGCTGCCCGAGCTGGACGCCCTGTACGGCATCCCGCAGCGCGCCGAGTTCCATCCCGAGATCGACACCGGCCGGCACCAGGAGCTGGTCAGCGACATGGCCGCGGCGCTGGCCCCCGGCGACAGCCAGGTCGGCTGGGCGGCCCTGCTGCACGACCTCGGCAAGGGCGTCACGCCGGCCGGCGAGCTGCCCGCGCACCGCGGCCACGAGCACGCCGGCCTGCCCCTGGTCGAGGCGGTCAACCTCCGGCTCAAGGTGCCCCGCGAGCATGCCGACCTGGCCCGGCTGGCCTGCCGCCACCACCTGGACATCCACCGCGCGGCCGAGCTGCGCCCGGCCACCGTGGTCGACCTGCTGGCGACGGTCGACGCGTTCCGCCGGCCGCAGCGTTTCGAACGCCTGCTGCTGGCCTGCGAGGCGGACGCCCGGGGGCGCGCCGGTCGCGAGGACGACGCCTACCCGCAGGCCGGGCGGCTGCGCGCCGCGTTCGCGGCGGCGCGGGCGGTCGATTCCGGCGCGGTGGCCGCGCGCGTCGCCGGCGACGGCGTCGACATCGCGGCCGCCGTGCGCGAGGCGCGCATCCGCGCGGTGCGCGCGCTGGCCGTGCCGGATCCGACGGGCTGAGACCGGCCACGCGCGGCAACCGTGGCCCTGGCCGCGCGGCGATAATGCCGCGATGACGGCATCGCCCGCTCCTGCCCGCGTCGCCGTGATCGGCGGCGGCCCCGCCGGCCTGTTCGCGGCCGAGCGCCTGCGCGCGGCCGGCATCGACGTGGACCTGTACGAGGCCAAGGGCTCGGTGGGCCGCAAGTTCCTGATCGCCGGCAAGGGCGGGCTCAACCTCACCCATTCCGATCCGTTCGAGGTGTTCGCCGCCCGCTACGGGGCGCGCTGCGCGGCGGTCGGCGCGTGGCTGCGGCGCTTCGACGCCGACGCGCTGCGCGCCTGGGCGGGGGGTTTCGGCATCGACACCTACGTCGGCACCTCGGGACGGGTGTTCCCGCTCGACCGCAAGGCGGCGCCGCTGCTGCGCGGCTGGGTGCGCCGGCTGCGCGAGCAGGGCGTCGCCTTCCACGTCCAGCACCGCTGGACCGGCTGGACGCAGTCCGGCGAGCTGAGTTTCCAGACGCCCGCCGGCGAGCGCAGCATCGGCGCCGATGCCGTGGTGCTGGCGCTGGGCGGCGGCAGCTGGCCGCAGCTCGGCTCCGACGGCGCCTGGGTGGCGGTGCTGCGGGCGCGCGGCGTGGACGTCGCGCCGTTGCGGCCGGCGAACTGCGGCTTCGACCTGGACTGGAGCCCGCACTTCGCGCAGCGCCACGCCGGCGCGCCGGTCAAGCCGGTGGTGGTGCACTGGCAGGACGACGACGGCACGCCACGCGCGCTGCAGGGCGAATGCGTGGCCACCGCGACCGGCCTGGAAGGCAGCGTGGTCTACGCGCTGTCGGCCCTGCTGCGCGAGCGCATCGCCCGCGACGGCCATGCCGACCTCGCGCTCGACCTGGCGCCGGGCCGCAGCCGCGAGGACCTGCAGGCGGCGCTGTCGCGGCCGCGCGGCAGGCGCACGCGCGCCGAGCAGTGGCGCCGCGAGGCCGGCATCCACGGCGTAAAGGCCGGCCTGATCCACGAGGTCCTGCCGCGCGAGGTGCTCGACGACCCGCTGCGGGTCGCCGCGGCGATCAAGCGCCTGCCGCTGCGCCTGCTGCGCGCCCGTCCGCTCGCCGAGGCGATCAGCAGCGCCGGCGGCGTGCGCCTGGAGGCGCTCGACGGGGGCCTGATGCTGCGCGCGCTGCCCGGCGTGTTCGTCGCCGGCGAGATGCTCGACTGGGAAGCGCCGACCGGCGGCTACCTGCTGACCGCCTGCTTCGCCAGCGGCGCGGCGGCCGCGCAGGGCGCGCTGGCGTGGTTGCGGGATCGGGGAACCGCGTCCGACCGCGGGTGCCGGGAGCGGCCCCGGGATCCCTGAGGGGTGTCGCAGCCCGGGCGCGTTGCGCAGCCAGGCCCGAAACGACCGGTGCGGGCGCGTGCCGCCGGTGCGGCGTGCGGATCGACGCGTGTCGTCGCGGCGGGGCTGCAGCGCCCGGGCGCCGGGCGCGCATCAGGGCAGGGCGCGTTCAGCCCCATGCGTCGCAGCCAGGGCCGATGGGGAAGAGGAGGGCGGAGGCGGGTCGTCCGGGTCGTGCCGGCCCGCGGCCTACTCGCCCTCGAACCGGAACCAGCAGTTGAACGCCACGGTGATGCGCTCGCGTGTGCCCCGGTAGGGCTGCACCTGGTGGAACAGCCAGGACGGGAACAGCACCAGGCGCCCTGCGGTATGGCGGTAGGTGATGTTGGCCATCCCGTAGGGCCGGCGCAGGTGGACGTTGGCCGGGTCCTGGAACATGTTGGCCAGGGCCATCGGGTTGACGAAGGTGAGGGCGCCGGAATCCGGGTCGTCGGCCGGGCTGTCGCCGGGATCCACGCAGTAGACCCCCGACCACGAGGCCATGCCGTGGTTGTGCAGGTCGAACTGGCCGCCGGCCCGGGTGATGTGGAACCAGGTGTGGGAAAGGATCTGCAGGCGCGCCATCTGCGCGGCGCCGAAACCGTTGAGCTGGGCCACCGCGCGCGACAGGCCCGCCCAGCAGAACTCGCGCAACGCCTGCACCGGCGGGTCCGGCCAGGAGAACACCGTGAAGTCGCTTTCGAACAGGCCCTGCTTGATCTTCATCGACGACGCCGGGTTGGCGTGGCGCAGACCCTCGGCCTCGCGGGCCAGGAACAGCTCGCGCAGGCGGGCGTTGAGATCGGCCGGATCGGGGTGCTGCACCTCGATCATCGGCACGGCGAACAGCGGGGTCACCTGGAACATGGCGGCGGCCTGGCGGAGCGGTGCGCCATTGTAGGCCGCCTCCGGCGCGCGGCCGGTCGACCCCGGTCCAGCCGCGCCGCGCCGGGCCGCCGGCCTCGACACCCCGGCCGGGGGCGGGCATGATCGGGCGCGGGTCCAGCCGGAGGGTGCGATGAAGCGTCTGTTCCTGGCCAACAGCAAGGGCGGTTGCGGCAAGAGCACGCTGACCGTCAATCTCGCCGCGGCGCTGGCCGGCAAGGGCCGGCGCGTCCTGCTCGCCGATTGCGACCCGCAGCTGTCGACCGCCGCCTGGTGCGAGCGCCGGCCGCAGGACGCCGCGCCGGTGGAATGGGTGGTGCTGCGCAAGCTCAAGCGGCTGGCCGGCTTCCAGCCGCCGGCCGGGATCGACTGGCTGCTGGTCGACACTCCGGCCGGCGTCCACGCCGACGACCTCGGGAAGCTGCTCGAGCCCGGCGACCGCGTGCTGGTGCCGATGCTGCCCTCGGTGATCGACCTCGACGCCAGCGAACGCTTCCTGGCCGACCTCGCCGGCACCCGGCCGGTGGCCGCCGCCCGGGTCAAGACCGGCCTGGTGCTGAACCGGGTGCGCGCCGACACCCTGTCGGCGCGGGCCGCCGTGGAGCGGTTGGCCGGCCAACCGTTCCCGCTGCTGGCCCAGGTCCGCGACACCCAGGCCTACGTGCTGGCGGCGGCCATGGGCAAGGGCCTGTTCGACTACCGCAGCGCGCTGGCCCTGGACCGGCAGCAGGACTACACGCGCCTGCTGCGCTGGCTGCAACGGGACTGAGGCCGGCGGCCGCGCCAGGCGCGGCCGCGGTGCCGCCGGAGCCGGGCCGCTGGCGCCGGCCCGCCCGGGCCGGCGGGCGCCGCGCCGGCCCCATGCGATCATGCGGCGATGATGCCGATCCCGCCTCCCGCCCCGCACCGACGCCGTCCGGGCGCGCCCCGGCGATGAGCCGCGCGCAGCTGCAGGCGGCCTTCGCCGCGCTGTCCGGCGGCGACCCCGAACGGGCGCTCGCCCTGCTCGAGCCGGTGCTGGCGGCGCAGCCCGGACAGCCCGACGCCCTGCAGATCCGGGCCGCCGCCGACCTGGCCCTGGGCCGGCCGGCGCTGGCGGTGACGGCCTTGCAGCAGGCGCGCCAGCAGCGGCCAGGCGATCCCGCCCTGGACTACAACCTGGGCATCGCCCTGCAGGCCGCCGGGCAGCCGGCGGCGGCGGTCGACGCCTTCGCGGCGGCGGTCCGGCGGCGACCGGCGCCGGTCGAGCCCTGGGTCGGCCTGGCCCAGGCGGCGACCGAGGCCGGCCGCCATGGCGAGGCGGCGCAGGCCTGGGCGGCGGTGCTGGCGCGCCGTCCGGACGATCCCGAGGCGGCCGCCGCCCGGGTGCGGGCGCTTGCCGAGGCCGGCGAACTGGAGGCCGCCCTGGCCGGCGCCGCCGACCTCGTCCGCCGGCTGCCGCGCCAGGCGTCCGCCTGGCAGGCCCTGGCCCGTGCCCGCGAGCTCGCCGGCGACGCCGGCGGCGCCGAGGCGGCCCTGGCCGAGGGCGTCGCGGCGGGCGCCGGGGCCTTCCCGCTGGCGCTGGCGCGCGGCCACCTGGCCTGGCGCCGGCGCGCCTGGCTGGCCGCCGCCACCGCCTTTGCCGAGGCCACGGGTCTGCGCCCGGACGCGGCCGAGGCCTGGACCAACCTCGCCGCCTGCCAGATCCACCTGGACCGGATCGAGGAGGCCGTGGCCGCCGCCCGCACCGCGGTCGGCCTGGACCCGGCCGCGCTGCCGGCGCGCATGACCCTGGCCGCGGCGCTGTCGCGCCGGACCGCGCCCGAGGACCTCGCCCAGGCCCTGGCCACCGCCCGCGACCTGCTCGCCGACCAGCCCGCGCTGGCCGATGCCCACGACTGCATCGCCGTGTGCCTGCTCAAGCAGGGCCACGCCGCCGAGGCCCTGGCGCCGGCCCGCGAGGCGGTGCGCCTGGCCCCGGAGGCCGGCGCGCCGGCGATCACCCTGTCGCGGGTGCTGGAGACCCTGGGCCGGCTGGAGGAGGCCGAGCAGGCGCTGCTCGGCCACGCCGACGATCCCGCCGCGCCCGGCCCGCTGCTGCGCCAGCTCGGCCAGGTGCGCCTGCGCGCGCAACGCCCGGCGCCGGCCCTGGCGGTGCTCGATCGCGCCCTGCGCGCCGATCCTTCCGACCAGGAGGCGATCGCGGTGCGCGCCCTGGCCCAGGCCGGCGTCGAGGGCTGGCCGGCGGCGGCGGCCTGGCTGGGCCTGCGCGAATGGGTGCGCGAGGTCGACATCGCCACGCCGCCGGGCTTTCCCGACCGCGCCGCCTTCCTGGCGGCGCTGGCCGACGACATCCGCGGGCACAGCCGGCTGCGTTACGAGCCGGTCGGCCTGGTCGCCCGCGGCGGCTGGCTGACCGGCGAGCTGCTGGCCGACGCCACGCCGGCGATCACCGGCTTCGCGGCCAGCCTGCGCGCGGCCATCGACGGGTTCATCGCCGGACTGCCCGACGTCCCGGGGCACCCGTTCCTGGGCCAGGTGCCGCGCGGTCCGCACCTGATGCACGTCTGGGCGACGCGGGTCCGCGAGCAGGGCCTGATCGACACCCACATCCACGAGGGCTCCTGGCTGTCCGGGGCCTTCTACGTCGAGCTGCCGCCCGCCCTGGACGAGGCGGACGGGGCCGGCTGGATCGAATTCGGCCAGCCCTATCCCGGCCTGCCGGCGCCGCCCCCGGCGCACCTGCTGCGGATCCGGCCGCGGCCGGGCGCGATGCTGTTCTTTCCTTCCTACCTGTTCCATCGCACCCTGCCCTACCGCGGCGGGGGCGAGCGCATCAGCGTGTCGTTCGACCTGGGGGCGGCGAGGTAGGGGGAGAAGGGTGCTGTGCGCAGGGACTAAGGTGCCGGCTCCAGGGTCCCGCGGGCAGCGCGCGCACGCTTCAGGCGCACGGGACCGGCGACCAGGATGCCGGGAGGATGGCCTGCCCGGCGTGCGCCGTCGACACACACGTGTCCTTGATCGCGGGCCTTGGCGGCTTGCCCGGGTGCTAGCATTCGCGGCCCATGAGCCTGCTGCTCGACCTCGTCCGGCACGCCGATGCCCTGCCCAAGACACCCGCGGGCAGCGACTTCGACCGTGCGCTGTCGCCGCTGGGCCGCAAGCAGGCCCTGCTGCTGGCCGAGCGCCTGCGCGAACGCGGCATCCCCGACCAGGTGCGCTGTTCGCCCGCGCAGCGCACGCGGCAGACGCTGGCGCCGCTCGGCTACGACTTCACCGCCGCGGCCGAGTACCCCGAGCAGATCTACGAATGCGAGTGGGAGGTCCTGCTGGACCTGGTCGAGTCGCTGCGGCCGCTGGCCGCCCACGCCCTGGTGGTGGCGCACAACCCGGGTCTCACCGACCTGGCCACCTTCCTGGTCGGCGCCGATGCGCCGCCCATGGTGACCGCCGCCCATCTGCGCATCCTGGTGCCGACGCGGCCGGCGCGGCCGCTGCGCGGCAAGTCCCGGCTGCTCGAAACGTGGTCGCCCTGAACGCCGCGTCCCGGTTCGCACCCGTCCATGCCGTGCTCCCGTCCCGCCGCCGGCGCGCGGGCGAGGCGGGCGCCGTGCGGCGGCAGGCGAGCCTCGACGCGGGCGCCGGCCGGTGATCCGGCCCCGGTCGCGCGGACCGGGCGGCCGGCGCCGGGTCGCGCTGTCGCGCCTGGCCACCGCGGTCCTGGCGATCGGCCTTGCCGGGTGCGCGCTGTCGCCGGCGCGACGCGCCGAGGTCGACGCCCGGCTGGCGCAGGCCCAGGCCCAGGTCGATGCCGGGCCGCCCTGTGCCGCGGCGGCGGGCTGCGCGGCCATCGATTCGCCCTTCCACGGCTTCCTCGCCGCCAATGCCGGCCGCCACCACGTGCTGCCGCTCGAACTCGGCAGCGACGCCCTGCGGGTGCGCCTGCACCTGCTGCGTGCGGCCCGCCGCAGCATCGACCTGCAGACCTACATCTTCAAGCCGGGCGCCAGCTCGGACCTGGTGCTGGCCGAACTGCTGGCGGCGGCACGCCGCGGCGTGCGCGTGCGCGTGCTGGTCGACCAGCTGTTCTCGCTCAACCACCCCGGCCTGCTCGCCAACCTGGTGCGCGCCCATCCCAACCTGTCGCTGCGCGTCTACAACCCGACCTTCAACCAGGCGCGCACCTCGCCGGGCGAGTTCGCCGCCGGCATCCTGTGCTGCTTCTCGCGCTTCAACCAGCGCATGCACACCAAGCTGTTCGCGATCGACGGCGAGGTCGGCATCCTGGGCGGGCGCAACTACGCCGACAGCTACTTCGACCTCGACCCGACCTTCGCCTACTACGACCGGGAGCTGCTGGTGACCGGGCCGGTGGTGGCGGACATGATCGCCGCCTTCGACCGCTTCTGGGCGCATCCGCGCGCGGTGCCGGCGCAGTACCTGACGGACGTCGCCCGCCAGGTTCGGCGGCTGCCACCGGACCAGCCGGCCGCCGAGCCGCGGCCGGAGATCGGACCGGCGGTGCGGGCGCAGGCGGCGCGCTTCGCCGCCGAGGCGGGCGACCCGGCCCTGGTGCGCGGCCGCTTCCTGGCGCCGATGCTGCCGGTCGACTCGATCCGTTTCGTCGCCGACGCCCCGGTCAAGGTCGGCTCGCGCCGCCCCGATGCCAATGCCGTCAGCCTGGAGATCGCCAGGCTGGTCGCAGGCGCGCGCCAGGACCTGCTGATCCAGACCCCCTACCTGGTGCTGGACCGGCCCAGCCGCCGCCTGCTGCGCGCCCGCCAGGCCGAGCCCGAGCCGCCGCAGGTGCGCATCTCCACCAATTCGCTGGCCGCCACCGACGCCTTCCCCGTGTACGCGCTGACCTGGAAGTACAAGAAGCGCTACCTGCGCGAGCTGGGCTTCCACATCCACGAGATGCGTCCCGATCCCGAGGACCTCGAGCGCATGGTCGAGCTGGCCGGGCCGGTGCGCGCGCCGCGCAACAGCATGCACGGCAAGACCCTGGTGGTGGACGGCCACACCAGCCTGGTCGGCAGCCACAACTTCGACCCGCGCTCGGACCGCTTCAACACCGAGTCGGCCCTGGTCATCGAGGACGTCGCGCTGGCGGCGCGGCTGACCGCCACCATCGAGCGCGACATGGCGCCCGGCAACGCCTGGCTGATCGCCCGCGGCCCGCGCGGCCCGGCGCCGTTCTACCGCCTGGGCCGCGCCATCGAGCGGATCTCCACCGCGCTGCCGGTGTTCGACCTGTGGCCGTTCCGTTACGCGACCAGCTACCAGCGGCAACCGGCGTGTCCGCCGCTGGCGCGCACGCACCCGCAGTTCCATCTGTGCCACGACGACGTCGGCGACTTCCCGGGCGAGGACAGCTTCTGGAAGCGCCTGCTGACGCGGCTGTCGGCGGCCTTCGGCGCGCCGCTGCTGCCGGTGCTGTAGCCGGCGGCCGGCCGGCGGTGTCAGCCTGTGCGCGGGTGCGCTCCCGGCGCGCCCCGGTTCCGTTCCCGACCCGTCGCCACGCGCGTGCGGCGTCGCCCGGCTCGCCCGGCGCGCGGGTGCGCGCGGGCGATGCCACCCGCGCGGGACAGGATCCGGGCCGGAGCCGCGCCCCCTTGAGTGCCGGCGGCGAAGCGGGCAGGCTGGCGGGCGACGCGACCGGAAGACCCCAGCCATGCGAATCGTCCTTGCCGCCATGACCCTGCTGCTTGCCGCCGGCGCCGCGCCGGCCACCGAACTGACCATCGAGCGCATCTACGGCGATCCGCCGCTGGCCGGCCCGACCCTGCGCGGCCTGAAGGTCTCGCCCGACGGCAGCCGGGTGACCTTCCTGCGCGGCCGCGAGGACGACCAGAACCGCCAGGACCTGTGGCAGTACGAGGTCGAAAGCGGCCAGACCCGGCGCCTGGTCGATGCCGACGCCCTGGGCGGCGGCGCCGAGCTCTCCGCCGAGGAGGCGGCGCGCCGCGAGCGCCTGCGCATCGCCGCGCTGACCGGCATCGTCGACTACCTGTACGCGCCGGACGGCAGCGCCCTGCTGTTCCCGCTCGACGGCGCCCTGTGGCACTACCCGCTGCCCGACGGCCCGGCCCGGCGCCTGGCCGATGCCGCCGACGGTTTCGTCACCGACCCGGCGATCTCGCCGGCCGGCGACCGTGTCGCCTTCGTGCGCAAGCAGAACCTGCACGTCGTCGATCTCGCCGACGGCGCCATCCGCGCCCTGACCACGGACGGCGGCGGCACGGTCAGCAACGGCAGCGCCGAGTTCATCGCCCAGGAGGAGATGGACCGCCACGAGGGCTACTGGTGGTCGCCGGACGGCAGCCGCATCGCCTTCGCGCGCATCGACGAGTCGCGCGTGCCGCTGCAGCGGCGCTTCGAGATCCAGGCCGGCGGCGTCGACACCGTCGAGCAGCGCTACCCCGGCACCGGCCAGGACAACGTCGACATCCAGCTCGGCGTGGTCGAGGTCGCCGCGCAGCGGCCGCGGCCGCAGTGGATCGACCTCGGCCCCAGCACCGACATCTACCTGGCGCGCGTCGACTGGCGCCCGGACGGCCAGGCCGTGTGGTTCCAGCGCCAGAGCCGCGACCAGCGCCGCCTGGAGCTGATCGAGGCCGAGCTGGCCGACAACCGCCAGCGCGTCCTGCTCACCGAGACCGCCACCACCTGGGTCAACCTGCACAACGACCTGCGGCCGCTGCCCGGTGGCGGCTTCCTGTGGAGCTCCGAGCGCGACGGCTGGCGGCACCTGTACGTGCATGGCGCCGACGGCGGCCGGCAGCGCCGGCTCACCCGCGGCGAGTGGGCGGTCGACACGGTGCTGGCGGTCGATGCCGAGGCCGGTACGGTGTGGTTCGCCGGCAACCGCGACGACGTGCTCGGCCGGCAGGTGTACGCGGTGCCGCTGGCCGGCGGCGAGGCGCGCCGGATCAGCAGCGGCGAGGGCTGGCACGAGGCGGTGTTCGCCGGCAAGGGCGCGGTCTGGGTGGACACCTGGAGCGATCCGGCCAGCCCGCCGCAGGTGCGCCTGCGCGACCGCGACGGCGCCGAGCTGGCCGTGCTGCTGGGCAATGCCGTCGAGGGCGACCACCCCTACGCGGCCCTGCGCGGCGGCCATGTCCTGCCGGAGTTCGGCACCCTGCCGGCCGAGGACGGCAGCGCCCTGCAGTGGCGCCTGTACAAGCCGCCGGGCTACCGCGCCGAGCGCCGCCACCCGGTGTTCGTGCGCTTCTACGGCGGCCCGGGACGGCAACTGGTCAACCGCGCCTGGGGCGACCTGTTCGACCAGTACATGGCGCGCCGGGGCTTCCTGGTGTTCAGCCTGGACAACCGTGGCACGCCGCGGCGCGGCAAGGCCTTCGAGGACGCCCTGTTCCGGCGCATGGGCGACATCGAGGCGCGCGACCAGCGCGCCGGCATCGACTGGCTGCGCGGCCGCGACGACGTCGATCCGGAACGGATCGGCGTGTTCGGCTGGAGCTACGGCGGCTACCTGGCGCTGATGATGCTGGCCAAGCACTCCGACGTGGTCGCCGCCGGCGCCGCGGTCGCGCCGGTCACCGACTGGATGCTCTACGACACCCACTACACCGAGCGCTACATGGACCATCCGCTGCGCAATGCCGAGGGCTATGCGGCCGGCGCCCTGTGGCCGCACCTGGACGGCCTGACCTCGCCCCTGCTGCTGGTCCACGGCATGGCCGACGACAACGTGCTGTTCACCCACAGCACCGAGCTGATGTCCCGCCTGCAGCAGCGCGGCACCGCCTTCGAGCTGATGACCTATCCCGGCGGCAAGCACGGCCTGTCGCAGCCGTGGATGCGCGTGCACGTCTACCGGGCAATCGCGGACTTCTTCGAGCGGCGGCTGGGGCCGGTCGGCTGACCCGCGACCGCCCCTGGGCCTTACAGGTCCCCGCCGACCGGCCTGGGTGCATCGCGAGCGGTCGCCACGCTCGCTGATGGCACGAGGCTCAGAAGATCCATCCCCCCAAAGGGTGACGACCGTCACGGAAGTCCGGCCCAGACTGGTCTCGGCGCGATCGCGCGACATCGGGGAGTATGGTCATGGCACACATCATCGAAGGTCGGTTGGCAAGGGCGGCCGTCGGCCTTATGTCGCTCCTGCTGGTCCCGGGCAGCCTGCGGGCCCAGCTGCCGCCGCCACTGCCTGCGCCGGCCATGGAAGTTCGCGAGGTCAGGGTGGTGCGCGCGGTGGCGGATCTTCCCGATGGCGGCCGCCTTGTGTTCGGCGACTTCGGGCTGATCGGCGGTCTGCCGCGGGCCGGCGTGGTGCGGATCGCGGCGGACGGCGGCATCGCCGGGAACGTGCCGTTGAACGTCGTCGGCCTCGTGCGGGCGGCCCGGGTCCACGACGGCTGGCTGTACCTGGCCGGATCGTTCGCCGCGGTCAATGGCCAGCCACGGCGCGGCCTGGCCCGGGTCGCCTGGCCGTCCGGTGCCCTCGATGGCTGGAACCCCAACGCCGGCTCGACGGCTGCCTACGACTTCATCGACATCGTCCTCGATGCCGGGCATGCCTACGTCGGCGGCGAGTTCAGCCAGGTCGGAACCACGCCGCGCACCCGACTGGCGCGTATCGGGCTGGCCGGTACCGGCGCGGTGGATCCGGCCTGGAGCCCCTCCGCCAACGGCCGCGTTCTGTCCCTGGCGCTCAGGGATCCCGGTCTCTACTTCGCTGGCCACTTCACCGAGGTCAGCGGCCAGCCGCGCTCGTTCGTCGCCATGGTGGTGGCGGCCACCGGCATGCCGGCGGCGTTCGCCCCGGCCTTCAACGGCCACGTCACCGACATCGAATTCGACGGGCCGCTTCTCTATGCCGTGGGCTGCTTCACCCAGGTCGGCGCCTTCCTGCGTCCGCGCGCCGCGGCGGTCCACGTGGACGGCACGGTGGCGGCGTTCGCGCCCCAGGTCGAGGGCACCTGCCTGACCTCGATCCACCTGTCCGCCAGCCACGCCTATCTCGGCGGCGAGATGGTCCTGGTCGCCGGCCAGCCACGCAGCGGCCTGGCGCGCGTTCAAAAGGCAACCGGCCTGCTCGACCAGGCGTTCGCCCCGGCGCTGGGGCTTGGCCGCTATGTGTTCTTCAGCAGCGAACTGCAGGACGGCTCGGTGCTGGTCGGTCACGACTTCCTGCGCGCCAGCGGGGCCTACCATCCGATGCTGGTCCGGTTGTCGGGAAGCAGCGGCCAACCGCTGGCACCTTCGCTGGCCAGCGAGGGGGACGGCAGCATCACGGCGATGGTCGAACTTCCGGACCAGTCCATCATCCTGGGTGGCACCTTCAGCCGGCTCGGCACCGTGCCGCGCAAGGGGCTGGCGCGACTGACGCCGCAGGGCGAGCTGGACCCGGGGCCGATGCCCGAGGTGCGCGGCAACGTCCATGCCCTGGCGACCGACGGCAGCTTCGTCTGGGTCGGGGGTGCCTTCGACCGGCTGGGGAACTTCGCCGTCCAGGGTCTGGGCAAGTTGCAGGTCGGCACCTGGCAGGTCCAGTCCGATTTCAATGCGCCGGTGGCGGGTGCGGTGGAGGTCCTCTCGCTGGCCCCGGATGGACTGGTCCTTACCCTCGGCGGCGGCTTCAGCCAGGTCGCGGGACAGCCGCGCACCGGGCTGGCCAAGGTCCATCGGAGCAACGGCACCCCCCTGCCCTGGGCGCCCCAGGTCAGCGGCAGTCCGCGGGCGCTGGCCGAGGAGGGTGGCGCTGTCTACGTCGGCGGCAGTTTCTCCGCCGTCAATGGCACTCCCCGCAGCAACCTCGCCCGACTCGATGCCGGCGGCCTCGGCAACCTCGTGCACGGCTTCGTCGCCGACACCGACGGGCCCGTGAACAGTCTGCGTCTGGGGCCGGGTGACGGCCTGTACGTCGGAGGCAGCTTCGCCAACGTGGCGGGGCAGCCGAACAGGGCCTTGGCGCGCGTGCTGCGCAGCAGCGGCCAGGTCGACCCGTCGTTCGCTGTGACCGTCGCGCCGGCAGGCGCCAGCGTGCATGCGCTCATTGCCGACGCCGCCGGCGTTCTGGTCGCCGGCAGCTTCACCAGTGTGTCGGGTACGCCGCGCGCCAATATCGCGCGCCTCGACCACCTGGGCCAGCCCGATCCGTCCTACTCGGCGCAGCCCAACGGCATGGTCACCCGACTGGCGGTTACCCCCGCGCGGATCCTGATGGCCGGCTTCTTCACCGGGGTAAGCAACCAGCTGCGTTTCCGGCTGGCCGCCACGGCGACGCAGGCCAGCCCGGTGGCGACCTCCCTGCAGGTGCTCGCGCGGACGCCGTCCAGCACGGTTCCCTACCAGTGGTCGCGCGTCGACGTGGTTCTGACCACCCCCGACCACCCCGGTCTGGCCCTGCCTGCCGGCGCGCTCTTCGAGGTCAGCGACGACCAGGGAAACTACTGCCAGGGCAGCATCAATCCGGGTAATGGCCAGGGCAGTTGCGAGCTTCTTCTCACCGATCCGGGACCGCGCGTCCTCACCGGGCGCTTCCCGGGCCGAGGCCTGTATCTGCCCAGCAGCGGCACCCTGGCCGCCCTGGTCGAGCCGGCGACTGCGACGCCGCCACTGGCGCCGGCGTTGCCGCTGCGTTCTTCCGGACTGGTGTTCTACGGCCAGCCGATGAACGACGGTGGCGTAATGTTGTCGGGTAGCTTCATCGAGGCCGGTGGCCTTTCCCGCAACAGCCTGGCGCGGCTCACCCCCGGCGGCGCCCTGGACACCACCTTCGCTCCGCAGGTTCGCGGAACGGTCACCCTTCTGGCCCGCGACGATGCCGGCAACCTGTACCTGCGCGGCAACTTCACCGCGATCGACGGCGTGCTGCGCAGGCATCTGGCACGCCTGCGACCGGACGGCAGCCTGGATCCCGACTGGCGCGCGCCGGACGATCTTTGCCTGGGCGGCACGATGTTCCATGACGCCGACCAGCAGGGCGGCCTGCTCGTCCAGGGTTGCGCCGAGCTGGTGCAGGTGGCGCCGCCCGGCACGAACTATTGGCGGGCGCCAGTGCTGCGGCTGGACCCGGTGACCGGTGCGCTCGACCCGGGATTCCAGGTGATGCTGCGCAACGACGCCAACCTTCCGCAACTGCGACGCGTGCACCGGCATGGCGGCCACGTCTACCTTGCAGGCAACTTCCTGGCAGTCAACGGAACGCCGCGCCAGGGGCTGGCGCGGCTGGGCCCCGGCGGCATGCTGGATCCGGCCTGGGCGCCGGCGGTCCAGGGTACCGTCTGGGCCGTACGGGGTGCCGGGAGCGATCTCTTCATCGGTGGCGAGTTCAGCCATGTCGATGGCCAGCCTCGGCAAAACCTCGCGCGCATCGACGGCAACGGCGTGCTGGTGCCTGGCTTCCAGCCATCTGTCGACCGGTCTGTGGAGCGGATCGTCGTCGTTGGCGACACCCTCTACATCGCAGGCAACTTCTCCGAGGTGGCCGGCCTGTCGCGACGCCACCTTGCCCGCCTGGATGCTGCCACCGGCGTGCCAGATGCCGCCTTCGTGCTGGATGGCGAGAACGCGGCCTCCGGGGCCCTGCTGCTGCAGGGCGGCACCCTGCTCTACGGTACCGGACAGCGCCGCATCGGCGGCGTCGACCGCTTCGGCCTGGTCCGCCTCGATGCCGGGACCGCGCAGGCCTTGCCCGGACCCGATTTCCTGGCACCTCCGCGGATCCATGTCCTGGCCCGGGACATCGACGGCGGGCTGCTGGTCGGCGGTGGCCTGATGGTGCCCGGCACCAGCCACCGCGGCCTGGTTCGGATCCGCCCCGACGGTCTGCTCGATTCCGGCTTCCTGGTCGAGGTCGATGCCTTCGTCTACGCGTTGGTCGTGCTGTCCGGGGGCGATCTGCTGGTCGGCGGCAACTTCACGCGCGTCGGAAGCCAGCCGCGTACCGGCATCGCCCGTCTGGACCGGACCGGTGCAGCGCGCCCCGGCTGGGACATCGCCCTGGACATGCCGCCGCCCGCGCGCCCCGGCGTGTACGCCCTGCACCTGGATGGCGACCATGCGATCGTCGCCGGGCAACTGGGTACGGCCGACGGCGTGGCGAGAGGCGCGCTGGCGCGGGTGGCGCTCGCCGATGGCGCCCTGGATCCGGCCTGGCACGCCGGCATCGACACCGGGCAGGTGCTCGCCCTCGCCGCCGACGGCGCCGGGGGCCTGCTGGTCGGCGGGAACTTCACGCAGGTGGCCGGCCAGCCGCGTCAGAACCTTGCCCGGCTCGACCTGGCGACTGCAGCGCTGGATGCCGCATGGAGCGCCAATGCCAACAGCCTTGTCCGAAGCCTGCTGGTGCACGATGGCGCGCTGTTCGTCGGCGGAAACTTCGGGTCGATCGGCGGTGTGTCGCGCGACTACCTTGCGCGCCTCACCACAGCCGGCACGGTGACGGCCTGGGACGCCCAGGTCGGTGGCAGCAGCTTCCGCGTCGTTCATGTCCTGGCCGCTGACGGGCCAGGCCGGCTGCTCGCCGGCGGACAGTTCCGGCGGATCGGCGGCGGCTGGTTCAGCAATGTCGCGCGCCTCGACACCACCAGCGCCCAGGCTGCGCCCGCCTGGAATCCCAGCCCGGACGGCCCCGTCCTTGCGCTGCTCCCGGCATCGCCGGCGCCCGACCGGAACGGCGAGGAGGCCGTGGTGCTGGGGGGGGAATTCCACTACGTCGGCGGTGTCGAGCGCCCCGGCGTGGTCGTGGTCCCGGCCGAGCCCCTGGTTCCGCTCGACGCGATCTTCTGCTCGGGTTTCGAGGCCGGCCCCTGCGGTCAGGCCGCTGCCGCGCTCAGCGAGATGGTCCGCTGAGCGCGGGGACCGACCGGGCAGCGGCGGCCAGCAGGCCGCGCTGCCCGCGCACGCCAAGCTTGGCGTAGACGTGGCGCGCCTGGCTGCGCACGGTTTCCAGGCCCACTTCCCGGTGCCGCGCGATCGCGGCCAGGCCTAGACCCTGCAGGAGCAGCATGCAGCAGTGGCGTTCCGCGGGGGTGAGTCCGTGGTGATGCGCCAGAGCTTCCGCCTGTCGCCGGCTGGTTTCCGTCAGCGGCTGCACCAGCACCAGCCAGGAGCTGCGGTCGCCGCCCTGCGTGCCAGCTCCCTGCGCATCGACCGCCAGCCGCTCGATACGGCAGGTTTCTCCCGCAAGATCGACGGTCCGGGCCACCGGCACGGCTGGACCGCGCCCCCGGGGGTCGAGGACCGGCGCCAGCCTCGCGTGGACTGCCGCGTCGGCGCACCGCCAGCGTCCCGCGACGATCCGCAATGCGGACTGTCCGGCCAACCAGGTCTCGGCAGCCGGATTCAGCACCGTGAGGCGGCCATCCCCGGTCAGCGCGAAGGCGGGCAGGTCGAGCTGCGCCAGGGCGTGACGGGCCAGGGCAGTGCCGACCGCCGTGCGCTCCAGGCGCAACCGGGTGGCGAGCATCGCGCCCAGATGCGGGTTGATCTGTGCGATCAGGGTCCGGGTGATCTCGGGGTAGGGTCCGAAGCTGCGACTGCGTGGGAAGGCGACATGGCCGTAGCACTTGCTGTCGATCGCGAACAGGCTGCCGGCGGTATGCAGCAGGTCGGCCTGCGGACGCCAGAAGTCCTGGTAGTAGGCAAGTCGCCGGAACTCGGCGACCGAGGCCATGTCCTGGGACAGCGCCGGCTGCCCGAACGGCACGCCGGCACGACGCGACCAGGCCGGCCAGGGCTCGAGCCGGTGGAAGTGACCGTCATAGGCCTGACGGGCCGCCTCCGGCATGCCATGGCTGGCCGCGAAGCGTGGCGGACCGCCGTCGAAAGGGTGGGCGAGGATCACCGACCATTCGGCGCCGATGGACCGGCCATAACGGCGGATCAGCCGGGTCGCTGCGGCATCGTCCAGCACCGCAGCCTGGCTCAACGGAACCAGTTCGCGGACCAGCCTCGCTAGATCCAGGCCAAGTCCGCTCTTGCGCGTGGCCACGGTCATCCCGGCGTCCCGGTGGCGCCTGCGGCAAGGGCCAGCAGGCCGCGCTGGCCGGTCACCGCCAGCTTGGCGTAGACGGCACGCACCTGGCTGCGCGCCGTCTCCGTGCCCACGCCGCGGGCGAGTGCGATCGCGGACGGGCCCAGGCCGCGAAGCAGCAGGGCGCAGACCGCCGTCTCGGCGGCGGTCAGGCCACGGCGTCGCGCCAGCGTCGCGGCGGTCGTTGCCGCGCGTTGCACCGTGTCGCCGACCAGCAGCAGGGCCTTGCCCGGGTCAGCCGGAAGCGGCAGGCGCTCCAGGCGCAGCGCGCCGCCATCCAGCCAGAGCCGCGCGATGCCCGGACCCCATCCCGCTGCGGGTGCCGTCATGCCCAGGAAACGACGCAGGTCGGCGCTGGCCGGCCCGACGCCGACCTGCCAGCGGCCGCGGACCAGGCGCGGCTCGCGGCGAGCGGTCAGCCAGGCCTCCGCCGCCGCATTGACAGCCACACCGCGGCCTGGTGCGGGCAGCAGGAATACCGGTTCGGGCAACCGCGCGAACGCCGACTGCGCCAGCGCCTGGCGCAGGCCGCGCTGCTGCAGACGCATCCGCAGGGCGAAGCTCGCCGCGAGGTGCGGGGTGAGCGCGACCAACAG
Source organism: Proteobacteria bacterium UBA2363 (assembly GCA_002344355.1). Taxonomy (GTDB): domain Bacteria; phylum Pseudomonadota; class Gammaproteobacteria; order Xanthomonadales; family UBA2363; genus Pseudofulvimonas. Next base: position 88,820 of record DDTN01000051.1, read on the forward strand.
GTCGCGAAGGACCGCGGGGTAGGGACCGCGGTCGCGGCTGCGGGGCAGCGCGATCTGACCGTAGTGTTCCCCGTCGATTGCGAACACGTTGCCGGCGGTGTGCAGCAGGTCCGAGTGCGGTCGCCAGAAATCGGCATAGAACTCGGTGCGCTGGAAACGCCGGATGTCGACCATGTCCTGAGAAAGCGCGGGCATGCCGAAGCCGAACCCGGCACGCTCGGCGCTCTCGCGCCAGGGCTCCAGCCGGTGGTAGTGGCCTGCATAGGCCTGTTGCGCTGCCTCGGGCACGCCCAGCGTGGCCGCCAGCACCGGGGCGCTGCCGTCGACCGGATGCACGATGAGGCCCGCCCAGGCGCAGCCCAGACCGCCATGTAGCCGGGCCACGAAGCGATCCAGCGCGGTGTCGTCGAGGGTCGCCTCGAGCAGCAGCCGCCGCAGCCCCGGCAATAGATCGAGCGCCTTCCGGGCGGGGTCAGCGACCATCGGGGAACCCTCCCCCGGGCGTGCTGGCCGCCGACAAGGTTGCCGGCCTGCAGGCGGTGCGGCGACTCCCGCATCCGGCGCTGGGGCGGGGGGGCTCATCTGCGCGAGCGCACCGGTACGGCCGGGACGCCCAGGCTGGCGTGCCGCACCAGCAGGGCCCGGCGGTCGGGACAGCCCAGCTTGGCGAGGACGGCCCGCACCTGGGTGCGCACGGTCTCCACCGAGACCCGGCGGACACGCGCGATCTCGGCATTGCCCAGTCCGGCCAGCAGCAGCGAAAGAACCGCGCTCTCGGAGCGGGTCAACGCAAGTCCTGCCTCGGTTGCCAACGGCGCTGCGGTGGCCGCCGGACCGGCCTCGACGCGCAGCAGGGTCCCTGCGGTGGCCTGGGCGTCGGGCGCGTCCAGGGGCCCCAGCATGGTCACGCGAAGGCCGGTGCCGGGCCAGACCAGGACCTCCCCGGGAACGGCCTGACGGGCACGGACCAGCAGCGCGCCGGGAAGGGATCCGGGGGCGACGCCGGAGTCCTCCAGCAAGGACGCGGCAGTCCGGTCGGCGGCACGGATCCGACCCGTTTCGTCCACCAGCACCAGCCCCAGGGGCAACCCTTCGAAGGGCGGCGGAGCAGGTGCGGCGGTCCGCCCAGACCTGCGGCGCAGGTGCAACGCCAGGTCGATCTGGAGAAGGATTTCGTCCAGCCAGCCCGGTGCCCGCGCAGGCAGCGAGCGCCCCGACCAGCCCAGATGCAGTCGTCCGCCCGGATGCTCGACATGGAGATCCGCGCCGGCGCGACCCGGATTCGGCGTATCGCCCCACTCCCAGGCCTGCGTGCGGTGGCGACGCCCGGGCGGATGCCAGCGCAGCCGCAGGTGCACGGCGTCGAGACGGTGGGCCAGCAGACCGAGCACGGTGGCCATGTCGACCAGTCCTGCACCGAGCGCATAGACGGCTTCGAGCAGGCGGTCGGCTACTCCCGGCCTGGCGCCATCCGGCCAGGGACAGCCGGCGGCCGCAGCCTCCGCCGCCCGTGCTGCCCCCTGCAGCATTGCCGATCCCTCGTTCCGGGCCATGTCTGCCCCCAGACCCCCCGGACGCAAACTAGCCAATCCGGCGGCAGATGCCAATATCCCCCCGCAGGGGGATGCCGGCCTTCGCGCCTGGGCCTAGAGTCGGACGGAACGCACGGAGAACCCCATGAAGGACGCCACCTCGCTCGACGCCACGCGTGCCTCCGGCGGGCTGGCGCCACGAATGCTGCTGGTCGCAGTCCTGACACTGCTGGGTTGTGCGCGACCCGGCCTGGTCGCCGCCGTTGCCTCCGAGACCGGCGCCTTGCCGACGCGCACGCCCGCCGGCGAACCGGCCCGGATCGCGGCGCGCTGGTCCGCACTCCTGCGCAGGCCTGACGGAGAGGCTGCCGGCGATCCCCACGATCCCCGCGTGGTCCCCGCGCAGGCGCGGACACCCGACGCCGTGCAGGCCGGATCCGGCAGGGGACTGGCCGGTGTCCTGGATGGCCACGGCCGACTGGTCCTGCCGGAGGATTTCCACGGCAGCCTGGACCCGGCCGGCTACGACATGGTGCTGGGCGAGGATGGCGCGCCGCGCTTCCTGCCCAAGGGCGGAGCAGGCGATCCGGATTCGCGCTGGGAAGACCGCTTCTATCTCGGAAGCGGTTGCGACGGCGCGGTGTACGCCCTCGCTGTCGGACCTTCCGGGGAGCTCTACCTGGGCGGCCAGTTCGGCTCCTGCGGTGGCGTGGCCGCCAACCGGGTCGTTCGGTTCGACCCTTCGGACGGCACCTGGTCGCCCCTGGGCAGCGCCGAAGGCAACGGCGTGGACAACATCGTCTACGCCCTGGCCATCTCGGGCGACGCGCTCTTCGTGGGCGGCGTCTTCCTTCACGCCAACGTCGGGGCGGCAGCGGTGGGCGCAAACCGGATCGCCCGCTTCGACACCAGCACCGGCACCTGGTCGTCCCTGGGTGCCAACGGCGGCAACGGCGTCAGTGGCGCCGTGCGCGCCCTGGCGCCCTCCGCCAACAGCCTGTACGTCGGTGGCTCCTTCGTGGAGGCCAACGTGGGAGGCGCCCTGGTTCCGGCTCGCGGTATCGCCCGAGTCGATCCGGACGCCGGCACCTGGTCGGCGGTCGGCAGCGCGGGTGGCAATGGCGTCAGCAGCGACGTCTACACCCTTGCCCTGTCCGGCAGCGTTCTCTTCGTGGGTGGCGCCTTTTCGCAGGCCAACATCGGCGGACCTTCGATCGCCGCCAACAACGTCGCGCGCGTCGACCTGGCGACCGGCATCTGGTCTGCCCTGGGCACCGGCGGCGGCAACGGCGTCGACGGCCTGGTCACGGCGATGGCGGTGTCCGGAGACGACCTGTACGTGGGAGGCTTCTTCTCGACGGCCAATACCGGTGGCGTTCCGGCCTTCGTCAGGCAACTCGCGCGCTGGAGCACGGACGGGTGGTCGGGCCTGGGCGGTGGCGGCCCGGCCGGGGGGTATGTGAGCGTACAGGCACTGCTGGTCCTGCCCGACGGCCTGTACGTCGCGGGCAGCTTCACCGAGGTCGGTGCCGGGCCGGCGGTTCCCGCGAGCAACATCGCACGGTGGAACAACGGCATCTGGACCGCACTGGGCAGTGGTGGCGGAAACGGCACCAGCGATCTGGTGCTGGCCCTGGCCGCCACCGGGGAGGAGCTGTACGCAGCGGGCTCGTTCGCGCTGGTCAACGTCGGCGCCCCCCTCGTGGCGAACAACATCGGGCGCTGGCGCGACGCCGCCTGGTCGTCGCTCGGCGTGGAGGGCGCCGGAGTGAACGGGTCGGTCTCGGCGCTGGCCGTGTCCGGCCCGTACCTGTACGTGGGCGGATACTTCACCACGGCCGGGGGCATCGCCGCCAACCGGATCGCCCGCTTCGACACCAGCACCGGCGCCTGGTCGGCCCTGGGCAGCAACGGTGGCAACGGCGTCAGCGGCGGCGTCCGCGCCCTGGCGCTGTCCGGCAACAGCCTGTTCGTCGGCGGCGAGTTCCATCAGGCCAATGTCGGCGCGCCGGTTCCGGCGATCTCGATAGCGCGTCTCGATCTCGTCACCGGCGTCTGGACCCCCTTGGGCCATGATGGCGGGAACGGGACGACTGGCAGCGTTCACGCCCTGGCGGTGGCGGGCGACGATCTTTATGTTGGCGGCAGTTTCGGTCACGTCAACAACGGCGCAGTCATACCCGCGTTCCGTGTCGCGCGCTGGCGTAACGGCACGTGGTCGGCCCTGGGCCATGCCGGGGGCAACGGCCTCAACAACACGGTGCATGCCCTGGCAGTGTCCGGCGAGGACCTGTATATCGGGGGGGCGTTCAGCCAGGCCAACGTCGGCGCGCCCGTCCCGGCGAACGGGATCGTCCGATGGAACATCGCGACGGAAACCTGGGCGCCCCTGGGAACCGGCTCGAACGGGGTATCGGGACGCGTCAGGGCACTGGCGGTTTCAGAGGGCGACCTGTACGTGGGGGGTGAATTCGTGTTCGTCCACGACGGGGCATCCGCGATCGAGGCGAACGGCATCGCCAGATGGAGCAACCAGACCTGGTCCGCCCTCGGCAGCGGCGCGGGCAGGGGCGTGAACGGGGGGGTGTGGGCCGTTGCCGCGACGCCCGGCGAAGTATTCGTGGGGGGGTTCTTCACCGAGGCCAACACGGGGGCGGGCGTTCCCGCCCGGGGCGTGGCCCGCTGGAACGGGAGCAAATGGTCGGGATTGGGCCGAGGCGTGACCTCCATAACCCCATCGAGCACGGCAGCCCAGGCCCTGGCACGCGTCGACGCCGACTCGCTCCATGCGGGCGGGCAGTTCAATTTCGCCGGGGGACGACCCGCCGGTTACATCGGGGGCTACACGACGCGCGGCGTGCTCAGTGCGACCGTGGTCGGCCAGGGCATGGGGCAGGTGGTGTCGGTCCCGGCCGGCCTGGACTGTCCCGGCGCGTGCTCGGCGCGATTCCAGTGGGACCAGCCCGTCAACCTCACCGCCAGCGCGCACCCGGGGTCGGCTTTCGGAGGCTGGTCAGGCGGTGGCTGCAGCGGTACTGCGCCCTGCGTGCTGGAGTTCGGCCAGGACACCAGCGTCATCGCTGGCTTCGACGTCGCGACCTACACCGTCGCCGGCCAGGTCGGCGGCCTGGCCGGCGGCGGCCTGGTGCTGCAGAACAACGNNCGACGGCGGTTTCACGTTCGCGACAGCGGTCGCCAGCGGCCAGCCGTATTCGGTGACGGTGCTCGTCCAGCCCGGCGCCCCCAGCCAGACCTGCACGGTCGGCAACGGCAGCGGCGTGGTGGGTGCCGGCGACATCACCGATGTCGCGGTGGTCTGCGTCACCGACACCTACACCGTCGGCGGCCAGGTCGGCGGCCTGGCCGGCAGCGGCCTGGTGCTGCAGAACAACG
>DDTN01000051.1:93762-103631 GCA_002344355.1 Proteobacteria bacterium UBA2363
CGACGGCGGTTTCACGTTCGCGACGGCGGTCGCCAGCGGCCAGTCGTATTCGGTGTCGGTGCTCGTCCAGCCCAGCGCCCCCAGCCAGACCTGCACGGTCGGCAACGGCAGCGGCGTGGTCGGCGCCGGCAGCGTCACCGATGTCGCGGTGGCATGTGCCACGGACAGCTACCTGGTCGCTGCCGCGGCCATCGGCAATGGCCATATCGCACCAGCCATGCAGAGCGTCGAGCACGGTGCCGCCGCCGCCTTCGTGGCGACACCGGATCCTGGCCATCATCTGGTCGCGGTGACCGGCGATACCTGCACGCCCGTCGCCCAGGGCGGCGGGAACTGGGTTGCGGTCGACATCGTGCAACCCTGCGACGTGACCGCCGCGTTCGCGGTCGACCCCGCGCTCGCCGTGGTCCTGACCGGAGGCGGCTCCGGTCAGGTGACCAGCATACCTGCCGGAATCGACTGCCCGGGCACCTGTGTGGCGAGCTTCCCGCCGCATACAGCGGTGACGCTGACGGCCGTGCCGGCGCCAGGCAGCCGAGCACTGGGTTGGGCGGGTACTGGCAGCTGTCCGGGTGCCGGCCCCTGCACGTTGAGTCTGGATGCACCGGCCAGCGTACACGCAGGTTTCGGACTGGCCGCGGGCCGCTCGCTGCGCTTTTTTGGCAACGGAAGCGCCGCTCCCGGGCTGGATCGCGTCGCGGTGACGCTGGAACCTGCCGGGCGACCCGCCAACCTGGGCGCCGGCGATTTCACGATCGAGCTCTGGCTGAAGGCCGCCGGTGGCAACGACAGCGCGGCGACCTGCCTGGATGTCAACGATGCCTGGATCGAGGGCAACATCGTGCTGGACCGCGACACCTTCGGCGATGGCGACCACGGCGACTTCGGCCTTTCGCTGATGGCCGGCCGGCTGGCCTTCGGCATCGGCCGTGGCGAAGCCGGCACCACGGTGTGTGGCGGCACCGACCTTCGCGACGGCCGCTGGCACCATGTCGCGGTCACCCGCGATGCCGGCAACGGGGTCGTCCGTCTGTGGCTGGATGGCACCCTGCATGCGCAGGGCAGCGGTCCGACCGGCGACGTCAGCTACCGTGCCGGCCGACCGACGGCATGGCCCTGGGATCCCTTTCTGGTGTTGGGCGCCGAGAAGCATGACGTCGGCCCCACCTATCCGAGCTGGACGGGCTGGCTGGACGAGGTACGGCTGAGCGCGGGCCGACGCTACGAGGCGCCATTCACGCCGGCGACCGGACTGGCGGCCGACGCCTCGACGCTGGCGCTGTACCGCTTCGACGAAGGCGCTGGCGTGATGGTGTTCGACGAGTCCGGCCGGTCGGGTGGCCCCGATCATGGCGAACGGCGCCTGGGCGGAGCGCCAGCGGGGCCCTGCTGGAGCGATGACACCCCGGCTCTCTCCCGGGTGTTCGGCGATGGATTCGAAATACCGGGCTGTCCCTTCCCCTGACCACTCCCGACACTGGCGCGCCCCATCCACGCGGCAAGCAGTGGCAAAACGCTAAAAAGGGGACCACAATCGGCTGTCCATCCCTTCCGGGCAGCCCCTTCGGCCGTGAACGCCCCCGCGACAGCCAGCGCCACCGTGCCGCAGAACGCGGTCGCGGTGCTGCGCACGCTGGTGGTGTTCGACCTGGTCGATTCCACGGCCCTGGTCGAGCGCCTGGGCGACCAGCGCGCCGCCCAGGTGTTCCGGCGCCACGACCGCCTGGTGCGCGGCCTGATCCGCGAGCACGGCGGCCAGGAGATCGACAAGACCGACGGCTTCCTGCTGATGTTCGACCGGCCGATCCAGGCGGTCGGCTTCGCCCTGGACTACCAGCGCGCGCTGCGCCGCTTCGCCGGCGAGGAACAGGTGACGATGGCGGCGCGCACCGGCATCCACGTCGGCGACGTGGTGACCTGGCACAACAGCGCCGAGGAAGTCGCCGCCGGCGCCAAGCCGGTCGAGGTCGAGGGCCTGGTCAAGCCGGTCGCGGCGCGCCTGATGGGCCTGGCCCTGCCCGGGCAGGTCCTGCTGTCCGGGGTCGCCTACAGCATCGCGCGGCGCGCCGAGGGCGAGCTGGGCGCCGCGCTGGCGCGCGTGCAGTGGCTGACGCATGGCCGGTTCCGCTTCAAGGGCGTGCCCGAGGCGGTGCCGGTGCACGAAGTCGGCGAGACCGGCATCGCGCCGCTCAAGGCGCCGGCCTGGTCCGGCAAGGCGCACCGCGAGGTGCCGCTGTGGCGGCGCCCGGCGATGCTGGCACTGGAGGCGGCCGCCCTGGTGCTGGCGATCGCCCTGCCGCTGTACCAGGTGTTCAAGCCGCAGCCGGCGATCGCCTTCACGGCGCGCGACTGGGTGGTGGTGGCCGACCTCAACAACCTGACCGGCGAGGTGCGTTTCGACGAGTCGCTGCAGCAGGCGTTCCGGATCGGCCTGGAGCAGTCGCGCCACGTCAACGTGCTGGGCAACCTGCAGGTGCGCAACGTGCTCGAGCGCATGCAGCGCGACCCCGACTCCCTGGTCGACCGCAACACCGGCGCCGAGATCGCCGTGCGCGAGGGCGCCCGCGCCCTGATCCTGCCCAGCGTCGCCGAGGTCGGCGGCCGGGTCCGCTTCACCGCCGAGGTGATCGATCCGCGCACCCAGGCGACGGTCTGGGCGGAGTCCGCCGACGGCGCCGGCCTGGCCTCGGTGCTGCCCTCGGTGGACGCCGTCACCCGCCGCCTGCGCGCCCGGCTGGGCGAGGCGATCGGCGCGATAAGCGAGGCCTCCGAACCGCTGGAGAAGGCGGCGACCGCGGACCTGGACGCGCTGCGGGCCTACTCACTGGCGATGCGGGCGCTGGAGCGCAACGAGTATGGGCACTCCACCGCGCTGTTGCGCGAGGCGATCACCATGGATCCCGGGTTTGCCCTCGCGCGTCTGCGCCTTGCGGTGATCCTCCAGGACAACAGCGACTCACTTTCAGAAGCCCTTGCCCTGCTCTCGGCCCTTGACGAGAACAGCCGTCTTGCACAACGCGATCGGCTGCGCCTTGAGGGCGTCCGCGCCAATCTGACTCTGCCTCCCGTGGAGTCGATCAGCCGCTGGCGCCGAATGGCCGAGCTTTACCCGGACGACTTCCAAGCCCATGGCCAACTTGCCTATCGGGCCTGGCTTGATGCCAACGATCTCGAACTGGCGGTATCCGCGGTCGAGCGCAACGCCGTCAGTCAGAACCCGAACGCTGCTACCGGTCATTATCTTCGCGCCATGCTGGCGATTGCCCAGGGCGATTACGAGGTTGCCCAGGCCCGCTTCGGCTTGGCCGATTCTGCCGGGCTGGTGCGTGAGAACGAGTACGTCGCCTACCTGCACGCGGCGCGCGGCGACCTGCGCGCTGCAACCGACGCCCTGGCGGCCGGCCGTACTTCGGGACAGGCGATATCGAGCATTGGCGTGCAGCTCAGTAGGGCGCTGCTGGCGGCCAACGAAGGGCTGCTGGACGAATCCGCTGAGTTGCTGGCAAGCGTGGCCACGGGCCAGGTGAGCACCACCTCCGGTCCGGACGACGCGTTGCGACTAGCGATCGCCTATCTTGGCTGGGTGAACGGGAAAGACGGACCGGCGGTGTCACGCGACCTTGCCGCTGCCGGGCGAGGGCAGCCGTTGGCTGCGGATGCCCTGCCTCGCGACCGCGCAGTAGCGGTCCGCCGCAAGTCGGCAGCGGCCTGGATGGCTGCACGCGTGGGCGACGCGGACCTTGCCCGCGCGCTGCTCGACGAGATCGAACCAGGATTCAAGGACAGCGGCTGGCCTGAGCTGGATGCCCGAATCGACCTCGCCAACGCCCGCCTGGCCGTGCTGGAGGGCGACCCGGAGCGTGCGATCGATCTGCTTGAGCCCCACCTTGATGGCACCGAGTTCTGGTTACAGCGTCATACCTTGGCCGAGGCGCTGTATGCCGCGGGTCGGGCGGAGGACGCACGCGCCCAGGTTGAGTGGTTGGTCGCGCACCGCAGCCGTGCATGGGCGGAGGTACACGGTGTGAGGGTTCTTCACCTGGCGGGTGTTCTGGAAACTCGACTGGTTCGTCTAATGGCAGCCGAAGCGGAGCAGCAGGCTGGAAACGCCGCCTGGGCGAAGGCGTTCCTCGACGATTTCATGCGGGATTGGCCCAACACAGCGCTGCCGCCGGCCATCGCCGCGAGAGTGGCGTCGCTGCGCGGCGACGACAGCGACGCCCAAGGCTGACCAGGCTGTCTCGTCAGCCGATCTTCGGTGACTGGAACTCCATTGCGGCGGCAAAGCCGGTTCCTCCGATTTCCTCCAGCAGCGCCGCATAGTCTTCCTTGGGGGCCAGCTCGTCGCGCGCCTCGCAGCAGGAGCGCTTCAGGCTCTTGCAGACGCCGGGGTCGATCCCGACCTCGGCCATCGCCGACACCGGGTCGGCCTGGAAGCGATCGCGGAAACCATCGTCGGACGCCAGGCGCTTGATCAGGGCGACGCCCTGCTCGGTCGGCAGCGAAGCACTCATGGTGGAACCTCCCCGGGTGGCGGATGCCGCCGATGCGGCGGCTGCAATTCGACCGCAGTCTAACCCGCGGCGCGCATGCGTCAACCATGCCGGAACCCGCGGGCGGCACGGCCACGGTCGGGGGGTGGCGAAGAGACGGCCCTGCGATCGAAGGCGGGCCGGCGTCGGACCTGCGCGGCACTGGTGCCGGCTCGACGCCGGCTGTCGTCAGCCGACCTTGGGAACCCGGAACTCCAGCGCCTGCGCGAAGGCCTGGCCCTCGACGTCGTCCAGCAGCGCCCGGAACGCCGCCTTGGGCGCCAGCGCGCGCGGCCAGAAGCAGATCACCCGCAGGTTCTGCAGGGTCGCCTCGGTGACGCCGATCTCGCGCAGGCAGGCGCGCGGGTCGACCTCGTAGCGGGCGCGGAAGGCATCGTCGTCGGCCAGTCGCGCCATCAGCGCCAGTCCCTGGGCCTGGGAGATCCCGCCGGCTGCGCCGGTCGGGCCGACCGGATCGGTTGTGGCAACATCGGCCGCCCAGGTGGTCGGCAGGTCGGCGAAGGAACGGGCGTCCATGAGTGTGAATCCTAGATTTGCGGTGAAGGACCGAGTATGGCCCTTCCCACGAAGAAAAAACGTGAACGCGTAGACTATGCGCCTGCAGCGATGCCATGCCCTGTTGATCGAGCCGCGGGAAACCCGTGAAATCGACCTCGACGCCCTGGTCGCCGGCCAGCCGCGGCTGCTGGCCCGGCGCCGCTGGCTGGCCCTGGCCGCGCACCTGGACGCGGAGACCGAACTCGATGCCGCGGCCCTGGCCCTGCTGGGCGCGGTCTCCCCGCAGGACTGGACCGACCGCGACGAACTGCTGGCCGCCGGCCACGACCCCGCCACCCTCGATGCCCTGCACGCGGCCGGTCTGCTGATCGCCCAGGGCCAGGACGATGCCGTGGCGCGCGCCGACCGGTCGGTCCGCGACGGCCACTGGCGCGGCCTGTCGGCGGTGGCGCACCGGCACCTGCGCTGGCGCGGCATCGACACCCGCACCGCCCATGCCGACGACGGCGTCGATGCCGACGGCGCGCTGGCCGCCAAGCGACTGGCGCGCATGGGGCCGCCGCCGCCGGTCGCGCAGGCGCGTTGCGCGCCCGGACTTCGCCGGGCCTTGCCGCCGGCGCAGCCCGGCGGCCTGGACGCGCTGCTGGCGCGCCGGGTCACCTGCCGCAACTTCGACCCGGCCCGGCCGCTGCCGCTGGCGACCCTGGCCAGCATGCTGTCGCGCGTGTACGGCGCGCGCGCGCACAGCGAGGTCAGCGGCGTGCCGGTGCTCAAGAAGAACGTGCCCTCGGCGGGCGGCCTGCATCCGGTCGAGGCCTACCTGCTGGTGCGCCGGGTCGAGGGCCTGGCGCCCGGCCTGTACCACTACCACGCGGTCGACCATGCCCTGGAGCCGCTGCGGGAGCTCGACGTGGCGGACAGCGCGGCGCTGGCCGAGCGCTTCGTCGCCCACCAGGCCTGGTTCATCGAGGCGCCGGTGCAGGTGGTGCTGGTCGCCCGCTTCGCGCGCACCTTCTGGAAGTACCGCAACCACGCCAAGGCCTGGCGGGCGATCAACCTCGATGCCGGCCACCTGTCGCAGCTGCAGTACCTGGTCGCCACCGAGCTGGGCCTGGCCGCCTTCATCACCGCCGCGATCAACGAGGGCGAGATCGAGGACGCCTTCGGCCTCGACCCCATGGCCGAGGGCGTGCTGGCGGTGACCGGCTTCGGCCACCGCGCCGGTGCCATGGACCAGCTCGAGTTCGATCCGCTGGCCAGCGTCTGGCCCGCCCCGAGTCCGGCCGCCCCGGCCTGAGCGGCGGTTTCCGGCGCCTGCGCGCGGTCCGGTCCCGGCCACCGTGTCCGGCGCCGGCCAGGCGGGCCCGGGGCACACTCGCCGGGGCCCCGGCCGCACCGCTGTTATACTGCGCGGCGCTTTCAGGCCCGAGCCGCCGAGACCCTTGACGTGAACAGCTACGACATCGTCTTCCTGAAGAAATTCGCCTCCCTGATCGCCGGTTTCGTGGTGCTGACCGTGGTCCTGATCGTGCTGGCGCTGATCGTCCATGGCGGCGCCAAGTCCGGCGACCCGACCCCGGAGCAGGTCGCCGCCACCGAGGCGCGGATCGCGCCGGTGGGCGCGGTCTATGCCGGCGAGTCCGGCCAGATGGCGCGCGCCGCCGCCGCCGCCGCGGCAGCCGCCGCCGCCCAGCAGCAGGTCGCCTATGGCGGCAGCCTGGATGGCGGGCTGATCTACGAGCGCCTGTGCCGCACCTGCCACGACACCGGCGCCGGCGGCGCCCCGAAGATGGAGGCGGCCGCCTGGACCGCGCGCCTGGCGCAGGGCCGCGACACCCTGGTCCGCCACGCCATCGAGGGCTACGAGGGTCCGGACGGCATCATGCCGGCGCGCGGCGGCAACCCGTCGCTGACCGACGAGCAGGTCGCCGCCTCGGTCGACTGGATGATCGACGCGGTCAACTGATGGCGGGCTGGACGCCAGCCCCGAACCGACGCCGCCCAAGGGCGGCGTTGTCGTCTGTGGTCCTGCTGGTCCTGGCCGGGCTGGCCGGCTGTTCGCGCGACCGCGACACCACGCCCCTGCCGGCCCCGCCCCCCGAAGCCAGCTTCGCCTGCGGCGAAGCGGCCACCGCGATCGCCGGCCTGCCGCGCACGCGCGGCCAGGGCATCGCCCAGCTCGGCCGCGTCGAGCTGGAGGCGGTCGTGGTCGCCGATTTCCGCGACGGCCTGGGCGGCTTCGTGCTGCAGAGCGCGGCCGGCGAGGATGACGGCGATGCCGCCACCCCGGAGGGCGTGTTCGTCGCCCACGATCCCGGCCGCGGGCCGGTGCGCGTCGGCCAGCGCCTGCGCGTGCGCGGCCTGTGGGCGCGCAGCGACGATCCGGCCGAGTCCGAATGGGCGCTGCGCGACGTCACCGACCTGCTCGACTGCGGCCCGGGCGAGCTGCCGGCGGCGGTCGAGCTCGCCGAGCCGCCCGCCGACTGGGCGGCGCTGTCGGGAATGCGCGTGCGCCTGCCCGGACCGCTGGCGGTTTCCGGCAACGACGGCCTGCTGCGCTTCGGCGAGCTGCTGCTGGCGTTCGGGGACCGCCTGTACGCGCCGACCGAACTGGCCGCCCCGGGCCGCGCCGCGCGCCGCCTGGAGCAGCGCAACCGCCGGCGCAGCCTGGTGCTGGACGATGGCCGCCTGGAGTCCTGGCCACGCGCACTGGCGCACCTGCCCGCGCAGCCGTCGGCGCGCGCCCCGTACCGGGTCGGCAGCACGGTCGAGGGCGTCGAGGGCGTGATCGAACGCCGCCATCGGGCCTGGCGCCTGCAGCCGACCGCACCGGTGGCGCGCGTCGCACAGGCGCCGCGCCCGGACGCCCCGGCGCGCGGCGAAGGCGCCGTGCGCGTCGCCGGCTTCAACCTGCTCAACTTCTTCAATGGCGACGGTCGTGGGGCCGGCTACCCGACCGCCCGGGGCGCCGCGACCCCGGCCGAGCAGCGCCGGCAGCGCGACAAGCTGGCGGCGGCGCTGCGCGCCCTGGACGCCGACCTGGTCGCGGTGATGGAAGTCGAGAACGACGGGGGCGGTCCGGACAGCGCCCTGGCCGAGCTGGCTGCGGCCCTGCGCCAGGTCCGCGGCAGCGGCGACTGGCAGGCCCTCGACCACGGCCGGCCGGGCCTGGGCAGCGACGAGATCGCGGTCGGCCTGCTGTATCGCGCCGACCGCGTGCGTCCGGTCGGCAGCGCCCAGGTCCTGGAGGCGCCGCCGTTCGACCGCGGCAGCCGGGTGCCGCTGGCGCAGGCCTTCGTGGCCGGCGACGACGGCGTGCCGTTCACCGTGGTGGTCAACCACTTCAAGTCCAAGGGCGGCTGCGACCGCGCCGACGGCGCCGACCTCGACCAGGGCGACGGCCAGGCCTGCTTCAATGCCCTGCGCGTGGCCAGTGCCCGGCGTCTGGCGGACTGGCTGGCGACCGACCCGGCCGGCACCGGTGCCGGCCAGGTGCTGGTGATCGGCGACCTCAACGCCCATGGCCGCGAGGCGCCGCTGCGCCTGCTCGTCGCGGCCGGCTGGACCGACCTGCTGGCCGGCCGCGAGCCGCCGGCCTGGACCTATGTGTTCCGCGGCCAGTCGGCCCGCCTCGACCACGCCCTGGCCGGCCCCGAACTGGTCGCGCGGGTTCTCGACGCCGGCACCTGGGCGGTCAACGCCGACGAACTGCCCGGCTTCGAGTACGCCGCCGAGACCGGCGGCCGGCGCCTGTACGCCGCCGACCCCTGGCGCAGTTCCGACCACGATCCGGTCTGGGTCGACCTGTCGCCCTGAGCCGCAGCGGGCGTCCGCCTGCGAGCGGCCGTTCCGTCGCGGTGCGCGCGCTCCCCGTCCACGCCCGAGCCATCCATCCGGCGCCCCGACAATCGCTGTCTGCCCGCAGGCGGCTTCCCCGTCGACCGAGCCGGGTCCCTGTCGTTCCCGGAGTCCGATGCCGGTAACCTCTCCCCGGTCCCCGGTCCCCGGTCCCCGGTCCCCGGTCCCCGGTCCCGAGTCCCCGGTCCCGAGTCCCGAGACAGAACAATGACCCTCCGCCCCGCCCTCGTCCTGACCTCCCTCCTCCTGCTGGCGGCCTGTGCCAGCGCGCCACGGGTGTCCGGCACGGCCCCGGCGGCGGCCCCGGAATCGGCCAGACCCAAGGCCGTGGTGCGCGGCGACATCATCATCGCGGCGCAGCCCACCGCCGAGGACCTGGCCGCCTGGCGCGCCGACGGCGTGCGATCCGTGTTCAACGTGCGCACGCCGGCGGAGATGGCCGATCGCACGGTGGTGCCCTTCGACGAGGCCGCACTGGCCGCCGGACTGGGCCTTGTCTATGCGGAGCACGGCATCGCCGGCAGCCAGGGCTACCGCCCCGAGATCCTGGACGCCTTCGCCGCCGCGGTGGCGGCCGGCGACGGGCCGGTGCTCCTGCACTGCGGCACCGGCGCCCGCGCCGGTCTGCTCTACGCGGCCTATGCGGTGAAGTACCTGGGCCGCTCGCCGGACCAGGCGATGCGCGACCTCGAACCGCTCGGCCTGTGGCCGCTGCCGCTGGAACGCCTGACCGGCTTGCCGTTGCGGCTAGAGCACCTTGAGCAGCCCTGAGGCGCCGTAGCCCTGCACCGATTTCGCGGTTGCAAGCTGCAGGTCGGGCACCCCCTCGACGCCGCGTGCCGCCAAGGCCGCGGCACCGCACGTCTCCCATCCCCCGCCTGCGGGGGATGGGAGACGGTGGAGATCATGGCCAGCCCCGACCCTCTCCCCCAGCCCCTCTCCCTGAGGGAGAGGGGAGCA
>DDTN01000034.1 GCA_002344355.1 Proteobacteria bacterium UBA2363
TCCGGGATTCCCGGGGCGGTTCAGGGCAAGGAGATGGCGAGGCATGCAGAATTGAGTGAGCAGACGGGGGTTCGGGTGTACTTCTGCGATCCACACAGTCCTTGGCAGAGGGGTAGCTGCGAGAACACCAACGGACTGCTTCGCCAGTACCTGCCGAAGGGTTCCGATCTGTCGGCCCACAGCCAGCAAGAGCTCGATGCGATAGCAGATCTGCTCAACACTCGCCCGCGCAAGACACTGGACTGGCGAACACCACTTCAAACCTTTGCTCTGGCGTTGACTCTGGCCGAAGCCACGAGCAAAACAGCACAGTAGCCAAGGCGTTGCACTTCCAGCTTGAATCCGCCAGCCAAAGAGAAGGGCGCCCCAGGCGGTCCGCCCGGCGGGCATCCTGCCCGCCGGGTGCGCGTGTCCCGTCCGGGCCGACGCTCAAGGGCCATCCCTGGCCCACGCGTCGGACGGCGCCTCGGGCGCCGTCCGCGCCTTCGGCGCGGCTGATCCGGCCGTGCCCCGCCGGACCGCATGGGGCCCCGGGAAGAGCGCGGACATCCTGTCCGCCAACAGCAACAGCAACAGCAATTGCAGTAGCAGCGGCAGCTATGGCAGTCGCGACTGCGATGGCTTTCGCGACGGGGCTCGGGCGCTCAGCGCGGTTGCCGTGCATCCAGCGGTCGGCGTTGGGGAGGACGGCGGCCGTGACATGGGCGCAACGGGCGCGCCAGCGCAGAGGCGATCCCTTGCAGGGATCCGGCGCGCAGGAAGCGCGCCGGACGCGTCGTCAGGCGTCGACCACCGGGCGGACGCAGTTGCGGCCCTGGTTCTTGGCGCTGTAGAGGGCGCGGTCGGCCAGGCGCAGGGCGTCGTCGGGGCCGGCCACGCGGTAGGCGTCGAAGGCGTGCACGCCGATGCTGACGGTCACCGCCACCACGGTGTCGCGGCACTGCACCGGGTCGGCGGCGACCTCCATGCGCACCGTCTCGGCCACCGCCATCGCCTGCTCGGCGTCCAGGCCGGGCAGGGCGGCCACGAACTCCTCGCCGCCGAAGCGCGCCAGCATGCCGCCGCGCGGCGCGACCACGCCGTTCATGCGCTGCGCCACCACGCGCAGGCAGTCGTCGCCGACCAGGTGGCCGTGGCGGTCGTTGATCTGCTTGAAGTGGTCGAGGTCGATCATCAGCACCGACAGCTGCCGGCGCTGGCTGCGCGCGTCGCACAGGTGCTGCTCGAGGACCTCGCGGAAATGGTGGCGGTTGTAGACGCCGGTCAGGCCGTCGCGGCGGTTGACCTCGCTGAGCTGGCTGTTGGCGTCGGCCAGCTGGTCGAGCGCCTGGCGCAGCTCGCCGGTGCGCTCGTCGACCTTGCGCTCGAGCTCGTCGCGCGACTGCCTGACGATCCGCTCGTTCTCGTTGCGCAGGGCGGCGTAGCGGTAGGCCAGGGCGAACGACAGCAGGATCATCTCCAGCGCCGAGCCGATCTGCACGCCGTACTCGGTCAGGAACATCTTCGGCAGCACCCCGAACGCCACCAGGGTGAAGATCGCGGTGCCGCCCAGGAACAGCGCCCAGGCCAGCATGAACAGCCGCGCCGGGGCATAGCCGCGACGGTGCGCGACCACGGTCTGCACGACGATCCAGCCGACGTTGGGCAGCACCGCCGCCGAGGCGATCGGCGTGGCGATCCGGTAGGGCACGAACAGCGCGACGATGCCGAGCACCACGAAGAACGCGATGAAGGCCAGCGCCACCCGGTCGCCGGCCGGCCAGCGGCTGCGCAGGTCGAGGAAATGCCGAGCGAACTGCTGCATGCCGACCTGCGCCAGGCAGATCGACAGCGGCACCGACAGGTCCTGGATCCTCGGCGAGCCCGGCCACAGGTATTCGAAGGCCAGCCCGTTCAGGCAGAACAGCACCAGGCCGAAGCCGGCGATGTGGAACATGTACCAGAAGTAGCTGGCGTCGCGCAGGCTGGCCCACAGGATCAGGTTGTAGAAGAACAGCGCCAGCAGGATGCCGTAGTACAGGCCGATCGCCAGCTGGGCGTCGCGGGCGCGCTCGGCGAAGGCGGGCAGGGTGTACAGCGACAGCGGCACCTGCATCGAGCTGTCGCTGCGCACGCGCACCATCAGGTCGACCGCCTCGCCGGCGGCCAGGTCGATTCGGAAGTTCGGGTGGCGGTAGCGGATCGCGCGGCTGGCGAACGGCCGGTGGTCGCCGGACAGGTGGGTCTCGATGCGGCCGTCGGCGCGGCGCAGGTAGAGGTCGACCTGGTCGCTGAGCGGATACTCCTGCACCAGCAGCCAGGTGGCGTCGCCCTGGGCGGCGCTGGCGACGCGCAGGCTGAACCACCAGGCGCCGCGCTGGAAACCGAAGTTGGCCCCGCCCGGCGGCAGCGGCTGGAAGCGACCGGGCTGCCGGGACAGCGCCAGCGCCGCCTCGACGTCGAGCGCCGCCTCGGCATCGTGGTGGTAGCGCAGGTGCGGCGACAGGTCGAGGCTGCCGGTGGCCGGGTCAACCAGCAGCGCCGGCCGCTCCTGGGCGAGCGCCGGCGCCGCCGCCAGCGTCGCCAGCAGGCAGAGAAGCCAACGCAATCCCCGACCCCGACGCATCGCGATCATGCCCGCCCCGACCGTTGCCGACCACCATAGGGCCTGCGCCAGCCGCCGTCCATCACGGCACGTCGCCCGCATCCGCGAGGGCGCGCCAGGCCATGAAGGCGTCCAGGCGCTCGATCACCGCCTCGGTCTCGATCAGTTCGGTGACGCCCTCGGCCTCGATCTTGCTGCCCCAGCGCAGGGCGCTGGCTGGCCGGCCCAGGAAGCGGCGCGCGGCCTCGTCGTGGCGGTCGACGCACCAGCGCCGGTCCGAATAGGGGCCGCTGCGCGCCGGATCGGTGCTGGCGTACAGGCCCAGTACCGGCGTGCCGACGGCATTGGCCATGTGCACCGGCCCGGAGTCGGGACTGAGCACCAGGGTGGCGCGCCGGAACAGCGCCAGCGCCCGCGGCAGGGTGTCCTTGCCGACCAGGTCGAGCACCGGTTCGGCGCACTGCGCGAGGATGGCGTCGGCCATTGCCCGCTCCGCCGGCGACGGCCCGCCGGCCAGCACCACGCGCAGGCCGTGCCGGCGCACCGCGTGCGCGGCCACCGCCGCGTAGCGGTCCGGCCGCCAGTTGCGCCGCGGATGGCTGGCGCAGGGGCTGATCACCAGGCTGGCGGCCTCGCCGGGCAGCTGCGCCCGCGCGAACGCCTCGGCCTCCGCGGGCACCGGCAGGTCCCAGCGCGGCGGCGACGGCGCCAGGCCCAGGACGTCGCCGAAGCTGCGCAGGGCGTCGAGCACGTGTTGGCCGGCGGCCGGCGCGATCCGCCGGTTGACGAACAGGCCATGGCCCTCCCTGGCGCGCGCGCGGTCGTAGCCGACGCGCAGGTCGGCGCGGATCGCGGTCGACACCAGGTTGGCGCGCAGCGCGAGCTGCATCAGCAGCAGGGCATCGAAGCGCCGCCCGGCGAGCTGCCGGCGCAGGGCCCGGTACGCCGGCCAGCCGCCGCGCTTGTCGAAGGCCAGGAACTCGACGCCTTCGATGCCGGCGACCAGGCGGTGCTCGAAGCGGCCCACCACCCAGGTGATCGCGGTGCCCGGCCACTGGTCCTGGAGCGCCCGCACCAGCGGCACGACGTGGCTGACGTCGCCCAGCGCCGACAGGCGCAGCAGGCACAGCGAGCGGGGAGGCGTGGTCACGGCGGTTCCGGCGGGGACGGCGCGATTCTGGCATGAAGGCGGCCCGCGCCCGGCGCCCGGCGGCTGTGTGCGACGCGCGCGACCCCCCGGCCAGCAGGCCGCCGTGCGGCTCCGGCGCTGCCGCCGCCGGGCCCGTGCGCGGCCTGCAGCGGGCTGCCCTGACGCCGCGCCCGGGCGATGACCGGTGCCCGCGGCGCGCCGCTACACTGCCGGTGATGTCGACATCCGCGCGCCCGATACCGGCCTGCACCCGCATGGCCCATCGCGACGGGGCCGCCCTGGTCGCGGGACGGGTCGCCGCGGTATTCGACCCGCACTGGTTCGAGGCGGACGGGCAGGGCGGCACCCCGTTCCGCGGCGGCCGCGGCAACGTCGTGCGCCTGCAGACCGCGGTCGGCGACCTGGTGCTGCGCCACTACCTGCGCGGCGGCCTGCCGCGCCACCTGGTGCGCCGGCACTACCTGTGGACCGGTGCCGAGCGCACCCGTGCGTTCCGCGAGTTCCGCCTGCTGCAACGCCTGGCCGGGTCCGGCCTGCGCGTGCCCGAAGCGGTGGCCGCGCGCTACTGGCGCCGCGGGCCGGTCTACCGGGCGGCCCTGCTGACCACCCTGGTGCCCGCGGCGCGCACCCTGCTGGAGCGCCTGGAACAGGCGCCCGAGCGGGCCGAGTCCCTGCTGGCTCGGAGCGCCGATGCGGTGGCCGCCCTGCACGCGCAGGGCGTGTGGCACGCCGACCTCAACGCCACCAACCTGCTGTTCGACGGCGACGACGCGGTCTGGCTGATCGACTTCGACCGCGCCCGCGAGGGCGTGCACGACCGCGCCGTGCTGGCCGGCAACCTCGAGCGCCTGCGCCGTTCGCTGCGCAAGCGCCTGCCCGGTCCGGCCCTGGCGGCGGTGGAGTCGGCCTGGCCGGCCGCGGTCGAGCGCTGGCGCGGCGCGCTGGACCGGCTATCCTCGCCACGATGACGGCCTCCCTGTCCCTGGAATTCCTGGGCGTCGGCAATGCCGGCGCGGTCGAGCTCGGCGAGTCCTCGGCGGTGCTGCTGCGCGACGGCGAGCCGATGCTGCTGATCGACTGCGGACCGCAGGTGCCGCACCGCTTCCGGCAGCGCTACGGCGTGCCGCCGCCGGCGCTGTACGTCACCCACACCCACCTCGACCATGTCGGCGGCTTCGAGCGGCTGTTCGTCGACCTGTGGTTCGATCCCGCGCGGCGCGGCCAGGTGCCGGTGTTCGTCGCCGCGCCGGTGCTGCCGTTGCTGCAGGAACGCGTCGCCAACCATCCCAACGCCCTGGCCGAGGGCGGCGTGAACTTCTGGGAAGCGTTCCGGCTGGTGCCGGTCGGCCGCGGCTTCTGGCTGGACGGCCTGTGGTTCGACGTGTTCCCGGTCCGCCACCATGCCGTCGACGCGGCGTTCGCGCTGGCGCTGCGCGGCAGCTTCGTGTTCACCGGCGACACCCGGCCGATCCCGGAGGCGCTGGCCACCTACGGCAACGACGGCGAGGTGGTGTTCCACGACTGCGACCTGCACGGCAACCCCTCGCACACCGGCCTGGACGACCTGCTGCGCGAGTACCCGCCGGCACTGCGCGAGCGCATGGTGCTCTACCACTTCGGCCAGGACGACGACGCCCGGGCGATGCGCGCGCGGGGCCTGCGCGTGGCCGATGCCGGCGAGCGCTTCGCGCTGCCGGCGCCGCTGCCGCTGGCGCCGTCCGAGGCCGTGGTGCGCGCCCGCGGCAAGCCGGTGCCGCGCGCCTCCGGCGCCTGAGCGAAGGCCGGCGCGGTCGCGGGCCGGCCGCACGCGCATACGCCCGGGCCGGGCGGTCGGTCTTGCCCGGCGATCGCGCCCGCGGCGATCGCGGCGGGCGGCCGGGCCGGTCTGGCGCGCGCTGGGGTCCTGGATCGATGAGGCCGGTCAGCAGCATCCGCTGAAGCCATCGACGAACCAGGGGCCGCGGCCGACGCGGGTCGACCGGCGACACCCGCGCGCCCCGGTGCGGTGGCGGGTCCCGCCGCCGCAGGCGCGCGGCCTCGTCGCGTCGGGTCAGCCGGGCATCCCGGTCCCCGACTGGGCCGGCGCGTCGCCGTCCCGGCCGCGCACGGGGGCTGGCGGGCCTTCCGGGCGCCGCCACAGCCACAGTGCGACCACCGCCATGACCACGATCGGCGGCCAGTGCGCCCAGGCGTTCGGGGAGAACCACCACAGCACCGGCACGCAGGCGGCCATCGCCACGGTCGCCAGCCACTTGGCGCGGCGGCTGACCGCACCGTGCGCCTGCCAGTCCCGGATCATCGGCCCGAACTGGCGGTGCCCGCGCAGGTACACCGCCAGTCGCGGCGATCCGCGCGCCGCCGCATAGGCGGCCAGCAGCACGAACGGCGTGGTCGGCAGGCCCGGCAGCACGATGCCAACCACGCCCAAGGCCAGGGCGAGCCACGCCAGGGCCCACCACAGGGCCCGGCGCAGGACGCCGACGGGGTCCAGGCCGCGCCGCCGCGGGCCGCCGGACGGCTGGGGGTCGGTCGGCGCAGGGTCCGGCGGCGGCATCGGGCGTGACGGCATGGGCCAAGCATACGGGCCGACGCGGGCCCGAGGCAGGCCCGGGTTCCCGGCGCCCGCCCCGGAACCCTCATTGAAACAGCGACTTGCCGGAGAATCCTGTCGCGTGCAGCGCCCCCCCCCGGGCCGGCGCTGCCCCGCCCCGGTACCGGGTCCGGCCGGCGGCGCGACCCGTCGCGGAGAACTCTCCCGCACGACGGCAGAGCGCGGGGCCGCCGGTACGGCAGGATCCGCTCCCCACGCAGCGCCGGCGTAGCGCAGTGGCAGTGGCGGGCAGGCCTCTGGCGCACGGCGGCGGCGGCCGGTGCCCGGGAACGGGCTGCGGCGAGGCGCGAGGCGTAAAGGGAGGCGTGAAGGGAGGCGACCCCCGCCAGCGATCCCCATCGCCCGAATCGACGGCTGCCGTTGCTTCCTTCCGGACCTGGCGGAGTTCACCGTCTATCGTCGTGGGGGCCGACGGGGGCCGCCATGGACTGCTGCCCCGGCCCGGCTGGGCGGGCGGTCGGCGCGCCGTCGGCGCCCGGGGGTGGTGCTGGAGCTGGCGGAGAGAGAGGGATTCGAACCCTCGATACGGTATTAAGCCGTATACACACTTTCCAGGCGTGCGCCTTCAACCACTCGGCCATCTCTCCGGAGAACCTGGGCCGGTGCCCGGCGGCGCCGCGGGCGGCGCGCGGACGGGTCCGTGCAAGCGCGAAAGCATAGCCCAGGGCGGCGCCGGCGGACAAGCCGGCCTGCCGGCCCGGCGCCGCTCTGGCAGAATCGCGGTTCCGGCCGCCGCGCCCCGCGCGCGCCGTCCGCCCGCCTGGAGACGCCATGACCTACCTCGCGCTGGCCCGCAAGTGGCGGCCGCGGACCTTCGCCGAACTGGTCGGCCAGGAGCACGTCGTCCGCGCCCTGCGCAACGCCCTGGACACCGGCCGCGTCCACCACGCCTTCCTGTTCACCGGCACCCGCGGCGTCGGCAAGACCACCATCGCCCGGATCTTCGCCAAGTCGCTGAACTGCGAGACCGGCGTGTCCAGCGAACCGTGCGGGCAGTGCGCGGTGTGCCGCGAGGTCGACGCCGGCCGCTTCGTCGACCTGGTCGAGATCGACGCCGCCTCGCACACCGGCGTCGACGACGTCCGCGAGCTGATCGAGAGCGCGCAGTTCGCGCCGGCGCGCGGCCGCTACAAGGTGTTCCTGATCGACGAGGTGCACATGCTCTCGCGCAGCGCCTTCAACGCGCTGCTCAAGACCCTGGAGGAGCCGCCCGGCCACGTGCGTTTCCTGCTCGCCACCACCGACCCGCAGAAGCTGCCGGTGACCGTGCTGTCGCGCTGCCTGCAGTTCAACCTGCGGCGCCTGCGCGAGGAGGAGATCGCCGGCCAGATGACCCACATCCTGGCCGCCGAGGAGATCGCCGCCGCCCCCGAGGCCCTGGCCCTGCTGGCGCACGCCGCCGACGGCAGCCTGCGCGACGCCCTCAGCCTGCTCGACCAGGCGATCGCCCACGGCGGCGGCGCGGTGCAGGCCGACGAGGTGCGCGCCATGCTCGGCACCCTCGACCAGGACGCCGTGCTGCGCCTGCTCGAGGCCCTGGCCGCCGGCGACGGCAGCGCCCTGTACGCGGCCATCGAGGCGGTCGCCGCCTACGTGGTCGGCTACGACGGCGTGCTCGACAGCATGGCCGCCGCCCTGCACCAGGTGCAGTTGCGCCAGGTGCTGCCGCAGGCCGCGCCCGACGCCCCGGAGTTCGACCCGGCGCGGATCGCCGCCCTGGCCGCCGCGGTCGCCGCCGAGGACGTCCAGGTCTGGTACCAGATCGCCATCAACGGCAGCCGCGACGTCGCCCTGGCGCCGACGCCGCGGATCGGCTTCGAGATGAGCCTGCTGCGCATGCTGGCGTTCCGGCCCGACGACGGCGATGGCGACGTGGCCGGCGGCGGCACGCCCCGCGCCGCCGGCGCCGCGCCGCCGCCGCCGCGCAGCGCCGGCGCGCCGGCGCCGGGTGCGGTCGGCGACCGTCAGGGCGTCCGCGAGGGGGCCCCGGCGTCGACGTCGGCGGCGAGCGCCGCGGCCCCCGTCCCGCCGACGCCTGCCGCAGCGCCGGCGGGTGCACCGGCCGGTGCCCGCGCAACGGACCCCATGGTCGATGGCCGGGATGGGCGCGAGGGTGCGCTGACATCGTCGCCGGCCGCGCGCGCCGCGGCCGCCGCGTCGCCAGCGAGGGCCGCGCCGTCGTCAGCCACGCCGGCGGGCACCACCGGTCCGGCCGCCACCCCCACGCCCGCCGGTCCCGCCACGGCGGTCGCCACGGCCGTCGCACCGGTCGTCAACGAGGTGCCACCGTGGGCGACGCGCGCACCGGCTGATGACGAGGCGCCGCCCTGGGCGACAGCGGGGCAGGGCGACGACCTGCCGCCCGACGCCAATGTCAGCGTTTCCGCCGCGACCACCGCGCCGCCGAAGGCTGCCGACGCCGCGCGGCCAACGCCCGCCGCGCCGGTCGACCTGCCGCCACCGCGCATCGAGGCGCGCACGATGCCGACGCCGTCGCCGGCTACGCCGGTCATGGCCGCGCCCCGTCCTTCGCATGCGACTTCCGGGCCGGAGCAGCCACCGGCGCCTGTCGCGGCGGCGGTGCCCTCCTGGCCGCTCGACGCCGACACCTGGCTGCACCTGGCCGCCGACCTGGAGCTGCGCGGCGTCGCCCGGCAGCTGGCCGACAACTGCGTGCTGACCGGCTGTGCCGAGGGCGTGCTGCGCCTGGCGCTGGCGCGCAGCCAGGAGTTCCTCAACACCCAGGCCGCGCGTACCGCCGTGCAGGAAGCCGCCGGCGCCGCCCTGGGCCGCGCCCTGCGCATCGAGGTGAGCCTGGCCGGCGCCGTCGCCGACACCGCCGCGCTGCGCGCCGAGCAGGCGCGCAGCCAGCGCCAGCAGGCGGCCGAGCGCGCCTTCGCCGCACACCCCGGCGTCCAGGCCCTGCTGGCCCAGACCGGCGGCGAGATCGTCGCCGGCTCGGTGCGGCCACCCTGAACGCAGGCGCCGCCCGGCACCCGACGCGCGCCGCGGACGGTGCACACTGTCGACCTTCCCCCATCGACCCTTCCCCGAGGTCCCCATGTTCAAGAACCAGATCGCCGGCCTGATGCAGCAGGTGCAGAAGGCCCAGGAGAACATCAAGCAGGCCCAGGAATCCCTGGGCAACCAGGAGGTCACCGGCAGCGCCGGCGGCGGCGTGGTCGAGGTGGTGATGACCGGCCGCCACCAGGTGCGCCGCGTCAAGGTCGACCGCCAGACCTTCCTGGACGACCCGGAGATGGCCGAGGACCTGATCGCCGCCGCCGTCAACGACGCCGTCAACAAGGTCGCCGCGCTCACCGAGGCGACCATGGCCGAGGCCACCCGCGGCATGCCGATGCCGCCGGGCATGAAGATCCCGGGCTTCTCCTGAGCCGTTTCCCGACCACCGCCGCCGCCCGCCGCTGACATGGCCGACAGCCTGCTCGACCGCCTGGTCGCCGACCTGCGCTGCCTGCCCGGCGTCGGCCCCAAGTCCGCCCAGCGCATGGCCTTCCAGTTGCTGGAACGCGACCGCGAGGGCGGCCTGCGCCTGGCCGCCAGCCTGGCCGAGGCGATGCGCCGCATCGGCCACTGCCGGCGCTGCCGCAACTTCGCCGAGGAAGAACTCTGCCCGATCTGCCGCAGCGGCAGCCGCGAACGGCAACTGGTCTGCGTCGTGGAAAGCCCGGTCGACCTGGCCGCCCTCGAGCAGGCCACCGGCTTCCGCGGCGACTACTTCGTCCTGCACGGCCGGCTCAGCCCCATCGACGGCCGCGGCCCCGCCGAACTGGGCCTGGACCTGCTCGACGCCCGCCTCGCCGCCGGCGAGGTGACCGAGCTGATCATCGCCACCAACCCCACCGTCGAGGGCGAGGCCACCGCCCACTACCTGGCCGGCCTGGCCCGCCAGCACGGCGTCCGCGCCAGCCGCCTGGCGCACGGCGTCCCCTTGGGCGGCGAACTCGAGTTCATCGACCGCGGCACGCTGGCGCATGCGTTCGGGGCGAGGCAGGATCTTTAGCAGGGAGCGGGGCGCAGGGAGCAGGGAGCTGGCGCGAGTCGCCATGGATCGGAGCGCGCTGTCGCAGTGTCGCGCCGGCCCCGGGCTGCTCGCCGCGCCACCCCACTTCTCCTCTCCTCCGCGAGTGGGGGAGCCGCGGGCAGGGCGCAGAGCGCCATGACCCGGAGCGCGTTGTCACAGGATCGCGCCGGCCCCGGGCTGCTCGCCGCGGCACCCCACTTCTCCTCTCCCCCGCGTGCGGGGGAGAGGCCGGGAGAGAGGGCCCGGCCCTTGCCGCGGACACCCCGAAGCGCTGCAATGGCATCCGACCGAAGCAGGAGCCCCCATGTCCGACACCCTGTTCAGCAAGATCATCCGCCGCGAGATCCCCGCCGACATCGTCTTCGAGGACGACGAGGTGCTGGCCTTCCGCGACATCAACCCCCAGGCCCCCACCCACGTCCTGTTCATCCCCAAGCGCGCCATCGCCACCCTCGACGACGCCACCGACAACGACCAGGCCCTGCTCGGCCGCCTGATGCTGGCCGCCGCCCGCTGGGCCCGCGAGCAGGGTCTCGCCGAGCGCGGCTACCGCGTGGTCATGAACTGCCGCGACGACGGCGGCCAGAGCGTCCACCACATCCACCTGCACCTGCTGGCGGGGCGGCGGATGACGTGGCCGCCGGGGTGAATGCTCCTGGAAGAATCGCGAACCGGTGATGGCGGCACGGGGTCGACCGCCCGAGAGGCGGTTCGTGCGAGTCAGCAGGGGCTGCCTGCCGACTCGCCCGTTCGCACGGCATCGTGTCCCGTTAGGAGTCTCTGGCCTCGATGGTGCAAGACACCATCACGCCATTGATATAGGTGCAGCTGATGTACAGCCAGCCCCCTTGGCCACCGCCGGAGTTCACCGGAATCCCCCGGTTGGAGAGCTCGTTGCCTGTTCGTTCTCCATGCCCTGTGGTTCCCGGCGGATATCCGAGAGCGGCGCCGTTTCCGAAGAGTGAGGGAATCCTGTTGCCCACTGCATCGTAAACACCGTCAAAGACCACTTCTCCGCCCCTGGAGACCTGAACGCGAACGCAGTAGCCGGCGGCGTCGCACAGGTTGATCGTCCAGATGCCTCCAGTTGGGTTCCAGTTGAGACTTGCTCCAACCAGCACATTCAGGCCGAGACCGGTGATTCGGTTCATGATGCCGAAAAGGGCGTCGGCCAGACGCGGAGAGAGTGCCTGTCGGGTCCACGTCTCCGAAGCAGTGATGTCCCTCATGCGCTGCATGAAGTTGTTGTAGTGGAACATGGTGGGCCCGTAGAACCCGATATCGAAGGGCCGGAAGGAGTTGCTGGTGTTCGGATCCACGCCGATCCGGTCGATCGGGATGGTGATGGTGAAGTTCGAAAACAGCCCGGGATCCTGGTCGTAGAACTCCTGCAGTTCCTGGTAGAGCTGCAGGTAGGCCGGGGATACCACCACTTCCTGCACGTCCGCGCCTCGGAGGACCTGGCCGTCGTGGCCCCTGGGGATCCCTGGAGTTCCGGAGACCAGGAACTGCCGAATGAACCGGCGCTGGAAGTCGACGACCAGACGAACGCCGTCCCCGGTCATTCCGACCAGTTCCCGGATCTGCGTATCGGAGCAGCCTGGGCAGTCCATCAGGACCTGCGGGGCGCTGCTTCGCACATCGGCTGAGAACAGGATCGCAAGAAGTACCGCTGCCAAGCGTGCATGCATGTCCGAATCCTCCACTGAACGGGGTTGGAGAAGACAGCTCCTGGCACCGTCCCATCCACCTAGTCCGTCATCGGGGTGGGGCGGCCGCCACGGTTCATGGTGCAAACAACCGCACCTGTAATCAATAGGAAAAATCCGATCCTTGTGTAGGAAGTGATGGTCCTTCGCTTGGGCGCCAGCCAGGCCTTGATGTCCTGAATGCCGTGGCGGTCACCTTCCCCGAGTGCCGGGCGTCCAGGCGGCGCCGCTGCAACGCGAATGGCCGTGGGGACAGGGTGGGCAGAGCGATGTCTGTGGGGCCAGGATCAATCGTCGCCAAGCCGATTGATCTTGAAATCGCCGCCGCTGCGTCCTGCGGACCTACGCGCTGTGCCAGGTGAGCCTGCGCGACGCACTGGTGGGCCCGTTGGCGCCAAAGTCGACAACCCCCCCAAGGGCCCTGATCCGACGATCCGATCTGTCGCGCCGATGTGAGACGAGCCGCCGGCCGTCAACCAGGATTCTTCCCTGGATACTGGAACCTGTCCGCGCAACCCCGACACCTGGCGTCCTGTCGCGGATCTGCGCCCGAGTGGGAGTAGATGCGCTCGTCAACGAATCCGGCACGTCATCCCTGATCTCGCGTCGCCAGTTGCTGTCTGATGGCCTCGCTTCCAGCCACCAGCGCCTCGGCCGATTCGATAAGCTGGTCGGCCAGCATCCGTAGCGTGGGACCCGGCGAAGAACGGCCCTTGTTCAGGGCGTGATAGCGATACATGAAAATACCGCCGTAGGTGCACAGGGCCTTCGATGCGTCGCCCCGATCGCCTGGCTGCCACCAGGCGGGCAGCGGTGAGTTATCGAACAGGTCCAGACAGATCTTCTCGAAAGCGTCCCGCGTTTCCTGGTTCGGGCGTTCGGGCCGGAGAAGCTGGACGAAGCTGCGGTACTGGTTGCCCTGGAGTTGCACGCCGATGCCGAAGCGGGGCAGGGCGCGCGCGCCGGCCAGCTTCGGCCCATCGGCCACCACCAGGACGAAGCCGACCAGGCCGTTGCCATTGGACAGCCCATCGTAAACGAGCAGCTCACCGGCCTTGAGATCCGCAGGCCTGGTCGGGTGCTCCTTCAGCCCTGGCACCTTGCGGCCACGCAGGTCTTTCACAAGGCGGTGGGCCAGCCAGGAGGCCTTGCGCTTCTGGAGCAGGTCGGCGATGCGCAGTTCGCGCAGCAGCGGACGGTGGTCGATCCAGGGGTCCGCGTCGCCGGTGGTGCCCAGCGCCGACAGGGTTCGGATGAAGCCCGCATAGTCTTCGACGAGATGCCGCAAATAGCCGACATCGAGCGAGGCTGCTGCTTGCGCCAGGCGCTCGGCCACTTCGCCGTAGGAGAGGACCGGCCAAGCGGAGCCTGCAGGTGCGTCGCCCGGTGAGAGGGTGAGCAGCAGGTACCTGGGATTGGGGTAGATGCCCTCCAGCTTCCGCACCTCATCCTCGTAGCGCTCAAGCTGCTCCGCATAGGGCACCGACTTGACCTTGTTTTCGACGATCAGCGTCGAGCCGTTCGCCAGGTGGATCACCAGGTCGAGGTTGCGCTCCTCACGCCGGATGCCCTTGTCGCCAAGGACCCAGTCGCGGTGCTCCAGTGCCGTCCCCAGGATCCGACCCACCCAGTCGGGGCGCTGGCCGAACAGCCACGCGAGAAAGTTGCTGTGGAACAGTTCCCGGGAGGCCAGCGAGAGCTGGAACAGCGGGGACTGCCTCAGCAGTTCGATATCGGTCTGGGGCATCAGGTGGGCCTGTACGAGTGTAAAGGGTCTAACCGGACCGGTTTGCTCTGTGGGGCGTAACTGGGGCCTTCAGCCCCGCCCTCAGGGCGAAAGTGCCGAGACACCCTCATCGGTGATGCGATAGCGCATGGTCACCTCTCCGGACGGGCAGCACTGGGCGTCGCCGGGCTTGCGGTAGCGGCCATCGACGACGAGCAGCGCCGGGTTTTCCAGGCGCAGGGTCAGATAGGCCTGCGGATCCTCCGTCTGGATCAGGCCGAGCAGTCGGTCGCGCCGGAAAACGAAGACCGAGGTGCCCCAGAACCGGCAGGAGCCGACCTGCGCGTCGGCGGCGGGCACGACTCGGGTGTCGCCATCCACCAGGGCGGGATCGGTAAGCAGCCAGCCGCGGCCGGTGAGCGCCTGTTCGGCCAGCGTTTCAGGCGGCCGGGCGTCGCCTGCGCACAGCGGCTCGTCGCGGGAGTCATAGTCCTGGGCGCGCGGCGTCGGTACCAGGCCGTCCACGGCGACCAGCGCCACCGGTTGTGCGTGCGCAAGGGCGGCGGAGAGCAGCAGGCAAGGGATCAGGGTACGGCGCATGGCAGGTTTCTCCAGGGCGGGTGATCGATCTGTAACGGGCGCAACGGGCGACGTGCGTGCGGCAGCGCGGGTTCGCCAATGGCTGCCACGCTCCTGGCGAGCGGATCCCGCGCAGCCCGCTGGCGCGGCCGCCAGGACTGCACAGTGCAGCAGCGTCTCCCATCCTCACGCCACCACCGGATACAGGATCTCCCCATGATCCTCGCCCGGATGGGCGATCATCAGCTCCAGCAGCAGGGGCAGCAGGGTGCCGAGGAAGGCGACGCCGTCGCGGACCTGCTGGCGGTTGACGGCACCGTTCCAGGTGGCGCCGCCGTGGACGAGCTGGTTGCGCAGGACGTAGAGCCGGTCGAAGACGATCGACAGCACGCGCACGGTGTCCTTGTCCATCAGCGCGCGCAGGGCGACCTTGCGGCTGGCCTCGAAACCCTCACGCCAGGACTCGTTGCGGTCCCAGTTCTGCTGGGCGGTCCAGTACGGCTGGTAGACGTACTTGTTGTCGATCAGGGTGCGGATCGGGCCGCTGAACTGGACGAACAGCGCCTGGTGGATCCGGCCGCCGGCGTCCAGGGCCACCAGCCGGCCCAGGAATTCGCGCAGGCGCGCGCGCTCGCCCTCGCCCAGGCCGATTTCCCGCGCGTAGGCGGCATTGAGCGAGATCCACAGGAACACGAAGCGCGCATCCGCATCGTCGGTCTCGGCATCGGCACGGCCCAGCCAGCTCAGGGCGCGGTGCACGCGCACCCGCCAGGCGTCCGGCGTGTCGGCCACCGGAAGCGCCTTGAAGGCGTTGCGCAGTTCGGCATGGGTGGGCATTGCGTCACGCCTGACCGTTCGGGGCTTGCCATCCTCGCACTTCCCGTGCCTCTCGGCCGCATCCGCGGGGGCCCGGTGTGGGGCGGATGCCATGATCATGGCGCCCAGTGTCGCACCAGCTGCACCATGGCCAGCGAGTCCAGCTCACAGTAGCGCTCGAGTTGTTCGCGCAGTTCGGTGTGTCGCTCGGGCGGTGTTCCGGGGGCGATGGCCTCCTGATAGGCGAGTTGGGCGGCCTGGCCATCGGACACCGCCAGATCACCGTAGTCGAGGTCGGGCGCGACGGTGGGCAGCACCGCCTTGATCGACCAGGAGCCGCGCTGGTCGGGGTGGTAGTAGTGCTCGCGATAGATCGGCAACAGGTCGATCATGCGATCGGCCGCCGCCTCCAGCTCGGTGGCGCGGCGCGGAAAGTCGGCCGCGAGCCGACGCAGCACACCGGCCTCGAAGCCCCGGTTCCAGACCAGGATCGGCCCGACCCTGCCCACGGCGGCAAGCACGGCCTCGACGAAATCCGCCATCGGCGCCGCGCCGCTGAGGTCGAGAAACCCGGTGTGTTGCAGGCTGCCGTCCGCGGCCTCGGTATGGCAGGAGAACTGGAACGGCAGGGCCTGGAACGGGCGGGTGCCGAGCCAGCGCGGGATGATGAAGCTGACCGTCTCGAAGTCCAGGTAATGGCGCGGGTAGGGCAGGGAGGCCAGCAGGTCCGGTAGCGCGCCGGAGGTCCAGGGCGTTCCGGTCCGGCTGACCAGGGCGATGCGGCGATGCAGTTCGCTGTCCAGCAGCGTGTCCGGAACCTGTGTCAGGTCGCTGTAGCCGAGCGCGGCGAGACGCTCCAGCAACTTGCCCGCGCGCGGCAGGACGGTGATCGGGAAGGCCGGCGGTGCCGGCTCCTGGCTGGCGCAATGGTCGAGGAACGGGCAGTCGTAGGGCGTGGAGCAGTGCGCACCGGTGGCGATGGCCGGCTCGTCCCCGGCGACCACCTGCTTGAGCAGGGCGACGACATCGGCCACCAGTGGCACCAGGGCCTCGACCTGGGCCGTGATGTCGGTGACGGCAAGCAGCCCCCGGTAGTCGCCTTCGCTGCGGTAGACGAAGCGGCTGTCGACATGGCCGATGGCCACCGAGCGCACCGGCCGGCCGGCACCGCGCGCCACCCAGGTCTGGATGGCGCAATCCCACAGATACGGCTCCTTCACTCCGGTGGTCGATTTCACCTCGACCAGGCGGTCGCCGTCCGGACCCCGTTCCAGCGCATCCACGCGCACGCGCACGCCCTCATGCTCAAAGGCCGGCTCGAAAAGACGCGGCACCTCGCTGGCCGGACGAGTGAGCGCCGCCGCCGTCTGCGCCAGCGCCTGGTTGGCCTCCTGGTGGCCGGCGTCGATCAGCAGTCCGCCACCCAGCAGGGATTGCGCGAGCTCGCCGAAGCGGCTGCCGGCATCCAGCCGCGCCTGTGCCTGCGGCGACCAGGCCAGGCTGGATCGCCGGTGCACCTCCAGCCAGAGACGGCGGTGGCACTGACGGCCGGACTGGACGCGCGATTTGGAGAGATAGCGGATAGCGCTCAAGACTTCCCTTCCTTGCAGACGAGGCGCAGCATCCGATCGGTGAAACTGCGGGAGTCGCCGACAGGACAGAATCCGGCACCCAGCACGGCCTCGAATGCCTGGCGCCAGGAGATTCCCTTGGGATGCCTGGGATCGTCCGTTTGGTTGGGACGCTCCGGATCACCAGTGCATCTGTCCGGAACGCGCACGACCCCTCCGGGCCCGGGTCGCCCAAGGATCGCAAAGCGTGCCTCGAAGCCCAGCAGCGACTCCAGGATGTATTGCTGCAACCCCAGTTGCGACATCTTGAAGGTCGAGTCGACCGCATTGCCGTCCTTGCCCGAGGCCAAAGAGGGCAGGGTGTAGGTCGAGGTCTTGGAGTCCAGCTTGATCTCGATGCACACCGCGGCGCGCCGCCCGGTGTGGATGACCAGATCCGCCTTGGCGTTGAAGGCCCATTTGAGCCGGCAGGCGGTCTCCGCCAGAGGTTTGTCCGTTTTGGCGAGGTTGCGGAGCGTGACAGCGCTCCAGCGCGCCGGGCTCTGCAACTGCTCCAGCGACTGCCTGCCGGCTACGAAGACCTTGTTGAAGCGCTCGACGAAGGCGGTGTCGATCCGCTCCACACGCTCCGGAATCCTGGGTGTCGGCATGGCCGTTGCCCGCTCGCAGCGCTGGCCCTTCCCGGTTTCCAACAGGGCCATCGCGTTGTGAATGCCAGCCACCACACCTTCGGAGTGACCCGATTGCAGGAACGCCAGCATGGCGTTGAAGTACCGCGTGTTGCGGTCCACGAGGTTGGCCATGTCCGGCATCCGGCGCGCCTGCTCCCACAGGTCGCGGACGTGCGCATACTCGAAGTAGATGTGCGGATAGCCGTCATCGCAGCTGACGCCCGGCGCCACCAGTTGCAGAAACCTCGACATGGCCGCCGGCTCGGCCACCAGGTGGTGGTACAGCACGGCTGCGTAGTTGCGTTCCTCGCGGTTGAAGTCGACGTAGTCGTCTTCAACCCGCAACAGAGTGCCCAGGTCCTCGATCATGAAGTTCCTCCCTTTGAACGGATTTCCATCCCTGCCGCACTGTAACCCCGCAGCACCGGCATGGCTCGATATCGGATCGCCGCATAGGGACACCCGATTCACCCTGCAATCTCACCGAAGGCCACCAGCAGAAAAGCTGCGCAGGCGGCAGAGTCATGGCGCGACAGACGCAGGTGCTTCCTCAGGCGTAAGGCGAATTCCGCTGCGCTGCGCACGCCTCGAAGGCGCTCGCGCAACACGGACAGCAGCTCCAAATCGTCTTGGCAGCGCACGCCCAGTAGCGCCTCGACTGCCCCCGGGCTGAGCAGCAGCACGCTGTCGCCGGGCGCCAGGGTGCACCGCAGACGCTGCACGGCCAGCAGGTCGGAATCGCCGTCGGCGCTGAGCGCCACCGCGGGGTGGCGCAGGGGGGCGGGCAGGGCATCTGGCGAAAGGACATCGCCGGCGACACCATCGCCAAAGGCCCCACGCAGCGCTCGCAGGTCCTGCGCGCAGCCAAGCAGGGCGGGCTCGCCGCCCACCGGCCACAGCACCGCGCGACCGGTGCCGATCGCCAGCACCTGCAACGACGCCCCGCGCAGATGCGCCAGCACCAGCCCGGCCCCGGCCCCGCGGCCGTGCGGACGACGGCCCAGGCGGCGCTGCAGCTCGCGTTGCACCTCGGCGATGAGACGATGGCCGGGCCGGCCATCGCTGCGCAGTTCGGGGCGTTCGACCAGCAGGCGGCGCAGGGCATCGAGCACGATGCGGCTGGCCGCCGGTGCCGCGGCATGGCCGGGCAGGCCGGTGGCCAGGGCGAGCACGGTATCGGCCGCGACCAGCTCGACCCGCCGCAGGCCCAGGCGTGCGCGCTGCCAGACCCGGCCGGCCAGCAGCAGGGCATCGCGCTGCCGGGCCTCGCCATTGCGCCACTGGCCGGCGTGCAGGGTGTAGCGGCAGGCGGCCAGCGCGGGACGGACGCGACCTCGCCGCGCAATCGGCGCGCGCGTCGGCGCCGGCGCGTCCACCGGCAGCGGCTGCACCAGCTCGATCCGCCAGCTCTCCCGGCCACCCGGCCATGCCAGGGCGCCGATCAGCACCTGCCGGTCCGGCGACAGCCGCAGCACCAGTTCGCTGTGGTCGGCGCGCCGGCGCAGCAGCCATAGGCCGTCGGGCTGCCGCAGGCCGGTCATGCGCACCAGGCGCCAGCGACCGCCGCTGGGGGACGCCCGGTCCCAGCGCAGGCAGGCCACCACGCAGCGCCGGCCGCGCACCGCCACGTCGACCGGGCGGTACGCGCGGTCCTCCAGTTGCCCGGAGGTGCCCACCGCCAGCCGGCCGCGCGTCCAGCGCATGGCATCAGCCCTGCGCCAGGAAGCCGATGCCCGGCGCGGCGGCACCCGGCTTCAGGCGCAGCTCGGCCTCGAGCAGGTCGAGCAGGCGCGCGGCGGCGACCGGCTCGCCGGTCACCGCGAGCTGGCGCAGCACGTTGGCGACATCGCCGGGCGTCAGCCGGTCCAGGGCGTCGAGCCGCCGCAGCGCCGCCGAATCCAGGCCGTCCGCAGAACCCCCGGCGCCCGCCAACACGTTGGTCAGCAGCCGCCGCCGCTGGCCCCGGTCAAGAAAACCGAAGCGGACCTTGAAGTCGAAGCGGCGCAGCGCCGCCGGGTCCAGGCGCTCGACCAGGTTGGTGGAGGCCACGAACACGCCTTCGAAGGCCTCCATCTGGGTCAGCAGCTCGTTGACGCCGGTGACCTCCCAGCTTGCGCGCGCCTGGCTGCGGTCCTGCAGGAAGCCGTCGGCCTCGTCGATCAGCAGCACGGCGCCCTCGTCGCGCGCCTGCTCGAAGGCCCGGGCCAGCTTGGCCTCGGTGCCGCCCACCCACATGCTCAGCAGGTCCGAGCCGCGGCGCACCAGGAGGGGGCGATCCAGCACCTGCGCAAGGTGGTGGCCCAGCGCGCTCTTGCCGGTGCCCGGGGGGCCGTACAGGCACAGCCGGGCCGGGCGGCCGGCGCGCAGGCCCTCGACCAGGGCGCCCAGGTCGCGGTCGGTGTTGAGCACGCCGGGGTCGTAATGGCCGGGCAGGGGAACCGAGGCGGTCTGCGGCCGGTGGCCCAGGGCCTTCAGGCTGCCCTCCAGGACGCTGCGCGCCTCGGCCTCGCGCTGCGCGGGTTGCCGGCTGCCCAGCACCCGCACCACCTTGGCGGCACGGCCGACCAGGCCCGGCGGCAGCGGATCGAGCTGGGCCAGGCGGTCCAGCGCCGGCGGCGGCAGCAGGTCGTGGCCGAAGTGCCGGCCCAGCACCCGGCGGCGCACGCTGCGCACCGGCTGCCGGAATTCCACCACCAGGTCGAAACGGCGCAGGAAGGCCGGGTCGATCGCATCGATGCGGTTGCACACCCACACGGTCGGCACCGGGTTGCTCTCCAGGGTCTGGTTCACCCAGCCCTTGGCGACACTCTCCGGATCCCGGCGGCTGCCGAAGAAAAGGCCCCTGCCGCCGCCGTCGATGCAGCCGAACACGTCCTCGACCTCGTCGAACAGCAGCAGGTGGCGCGGCCGCGGCGTCAGCAGGCTCTGCGACAACGCATAGCTGCGGAAGCGCCGGTCGCCGCTGACCGCCGACCCGTCCTCGTGCTCGGTCGGCACCTCGTGCAGGGTCAGCCCCAGACCGGCCGCCAGCGCGCACACGAACTCGGTCTTGCCGGTTCCCGGCTCGCCGTGCAGCAACAGGTTGGTGCCGCGCCGGCGCGGCCGGAAGGCGCGCGTCAGATAGCGCTGCACGAGGCCGGCCTCCGGCACGTGGGCGAAATCCGCCAGGGCCAGGCCGGCTGGCGGCGCCGGCTTCACCAGGCGGGCCAGCATCCGTTGGGCGTCCAGCCGCGGCGTCAGCAGCCACTGCACCTGCAGGGCATCCATCTCCAGCGGCTGGCTGTGGTGGCCGTAACCGCCGCGACTGATCAGCCCGCTACGCACCAGGGTCGAGCCCGGTGCCAGCGCCCTGGCAATCGCCGTGCTGGAATGGCCCAGCGCCGCCGCCAGCCAGCGGTTGGCCTGGCCCGGGGCGGGTCGGCGGCAGTCGAACAGCGAGGTGAACCAGCGGCTGTGGTTGACCAGCACGGCCATGCGCAGCAGCGCGCGTTCGCACGGCGCAAGATCCAGCAGCTCGCCG
This sequence comes from Proteobacteria bacterium UBA2363, assembly GCA_002344355.1. Taxonomy (GTDB): domain Bacteria; phylum Pseudomonadota; class Gammaproteobacteria; order Xanthomonadales; family UBA2363; genus Pseudofulvimonas. The sequence goes on from DDTN01000034.1 coordinate 20,983, forward strand.
ATCCGCTCGACATTGCCGTCCAGCGGCCGCAGCGGCGGTGCCGGCGCCGCGGTCAGCGTGTCCAGGCGGATCCGCGTCCACTGCGCCAGCAGGGCAGGGGTGAGCGTTTCGTCCGGGTCGTCCAGGCCCAGGCCGAACAGGGGCAGCAGGTCGGCGTCGGCCAGGCTGCCGCGATGCACCAGCCGGCCGTGCAGGCGCTCGCCTTCGACGATGCGCAGGGCAAGCAGCCCCGCGGCCCGGTCCATCGGCGAATCGAAGGCCGCGGCGAACAGGCGAGCCGGCCTGGGCGGCGATTCCCTGTGCCAGTGCGGCAGGCGGGAGCGGGATCGGGTGCGGTGACTGCGGGTCATGGCGTTCCTCCGGGTCCGCCATTAGGCGCCCGCCATGCGACACCCCGTGTCGCATGGCGCTGGCGCCCGCCGTGCGCCGCCGGCTACAGTGGCTTCACCCTCGCCCCCCCCGCACCGGAGCCGGCATGACCCAGCTCGTCAAGCGTCACCTGGCAATGCTTCGCAAGATTCCGCGTGCGCCCCGCAAGGCGACCGCCGCCGAGGTGCACCAGGCGCTGGAGGGCTTCGGATACAAGGTCACCCGGCGCAGCGTCGAACGCGACCTGCACACCCTGGAAGAGGCGTTCAAGTTGGCGCGTGACGAACGCAGCCGGCCCACCGGCTGGCAATGGCCCGCCGACGCACCCGGCATCAACGCACCCGGCATGGACCTGGCCGAGGCCCTGGCGCTGGACCTGCTGGGCCGCCATCTGCAGACCCTGGTGCCCGCGCCCCTGCTGGCCAGCCTGCAGCCGCGCCTGGCCGAGGCCCGCGCCCTGCTCGATCTGCACCGCACCGCCCCCGGCAGCCGCTGGCGCGATCGCATCGCCGTCATCGACGCCGGCCCGCCCCTGCAGCCACCGGTGGTCGACGCCGGCGTGGTCGCCACCGTCCACGACGCCCTGCTGCATGGCCGCCAGCTCGAACTGGACTACCACAAGGTCGACGCCGACCAGCCCCAGCGCTACCTCGCCCATCCCGTCGCCCTGGTCCATCAGGGCCCGGTCGGCTATCTGGTGGCCATGCTGTGGAACTACGACACCCTGGTCCACCTGGCCCTGCACCGCATGCGCGCCGCCACCGCGCTGGACGAAAAGGCCCGGCAGCCCAAGGACTTCGACCTGCAGCGCTACCTGCGCGAGGAGGCCGCCTTCGACCTGCCCGCCGAACGCCGCATCCGCCTGGAACTGCGCGTCGACGACTGGCTGCGCCGCCACCTGGACGAACGCCGCCTTGCCGACGACCAGCGCATCACCCCCGGCCCCGGCGAGGGGCGCTGGACCGTGCGCGCCACCGTCCAGGACAGCGAGCGGCTGTTCTGGTGGCTGTGCAGCCAGGGGGGGAAGGTGGAGGTGGTAAGGCCGGTGGGGTTGAGGAGGAGGGTGGCGTGCGAAGGTGCACTCTTCGCCGGCTTGCGATGAGCGAACCCTTCCGTGCGCACAATTCAAGCTGTGAATCCACCAATACTTCCCACGTCCCATGCCCGGCGAACCCCTCCAAAATGGCAAGCACCTACTTCCAATGGGACGTTACCGCGCAATGTCCGCCAGCAAGCTCGCAATAGTCAGACCATTCCTTGGGGCAGCACAATGAATTCGATGGCGTGCATTGATCTCTTTTGCGGCGTAGGAGGGCTAACTCACGGCCTGCTTCTGGAAGGACTAGAGGTAGTTGCTGGAATCGATCTGGATCCTGCCTGCCGCTTTCCGTTCGAAGTCAACAATCGAACTCGATTCCTTGAGCGGGACATCAGTACGATCACTACGAACGAACTGAACGCGCTGTTCGGAAGCGCGAGACTCAAAGTGCTTGCAGGATGCGCTCCGTGCCAACCCTTTTCGACCTACTCGCAGCGATACGAGTTGGACAGAAAGGACGGCAAGTGGAGCCTGCTGTATGAGTTCGCGCGTCTCGCCAAAGGCGCCAAACCCGATGTCATCACGATGGAGAACGTCCCCACCGTCGCGAAACACGAGGTATTTCATGACTTCGTCGATACGCTGAAGCGGCTCGGCTACAACGTCTGGTTCGATGTCGTCGACAGCTCCCGCTATGGCGTGCCACAGATGCGGCGGCGCATGGTGCTACTGGCATCGAAGCATGGCGACATCAAGATGATCGAACCGACGCACGAGAAACCAAAGACGGTTCGTCAAGCCATCGGCCGCTTGCGCCCATTGAGCGCGGGCGAGGCGGCCCCAAGGGACAAATTGCACGTCACCTCGACGCTTTCCGAGAAGAATCTTCGGCGGATCAAAGTCTCGAAGCCCGGTGGAACTTGGCGCGATTGGCCGGATGATCTCGTTGCCGACTGTCACCGCGCCGAGAGTGGACGCACCTACCCGGGCGTATATGGACGCATGGAGTGGGACAAACCCGCCCCGACCATGACCACGCAATGCTACGGCTTTGGCAATGGCCGTTTCGGGCACCCAGAACAGGACCGAGCCATCTCGTTGAGGGAGGCAGCGATCCTCCAGAGCTTTCCACGCGACTACGCGTTCGTGCCGGATGACGGCGAAGTGAGCTTCAAGGTTCTCGGGCGGCTCATCGGCAACGCGGTTCCCGTCGATCTCGGTCGTGCCATCGCGCGCAGCATCAACACGCATATCGCATCGGTCACGGCCCGATGACGAGCTGACGAGGGCTTCCGATGTCGCGCATTCAGCCCTCGTCCCCCGAGACCAGTCGCCGCATGGCGAAGGTTCGGCAGAAAGGGACTGATGCCGAAATCGCGCTACGAAGTGAGCTTTACCGGAGGGGCCTGCGCTACCGAGTCGATTACGAGGTCCTGAAGAAACCTCGCCGCGTCGCAGACGTGGCATTCCCGGGGTTGAAGATCGCCGTCTTCGTCGATGGGTGCTTTTGGCACGGATGCCCCAAGCATGCGACCTGGCCGAAACAGAACGCAGAGTTCTGGCGGCAGAAGATCGAGGCGAATCGCCTCAGGGACACCGACACGAATTCGAGGCTTCTCGAAAGCGGTTGGACGGTACTGCGATTCTGGGAACACGAGTCCCCGATCGAAGCCACGGATACCGTCGCACAGGCGGTCGCCATCGCAAAAACAAAGCGCTGCACATCGTCTGCTGGCGCGCACAAGAAGAACTGAATAGGAAGATGGCCGACCAAATGGAAATCTCGAACGATCAGAAGCACCAGACCTACCGTGCTCGTCCCGAGCCCGGCCAATTGGTCGAGGTTCGTCGGCGCCAGTGGGTCGTGGCAGATGTCGCCTCTTCGAAACTGGAGTCGGCTTCAATCTCGCAGAACTGCGTGACGCTGTCCTCTATCGACGAGGACGGTCTCGGCGAGGAGCTGGAAGTCATCTGGGAGATCGAACCCGGCGCACAAGTCATCGAGCGTGCGGGCCTGCCTTCCATTACCGGGCAAGACGACTCCGACACGCTCGAAGCCTTCCTGGATGCGGTGCGATGGGGCGCCGCCACCAATGCAGACCGAGGGTTTCTGCAGGCACCGTTCCGCAGTGGCGTCAGCATCGAGGACTTTCAGCTCGACCCTCTGGTACGCGCCATCGACATGGCCCGCGTCAACCTGCTCATCGCCGACGACGTCGGCTTGGGCAAGACCATCGAGGCGGGGCTGGTGATCCAGGAGATGCTACTCCGGCACCGTGCCCGCACCGTCTTGATCATCTGTCCTGCATCCCTTCAGGAGAAATGGCGCACCGAGATGCTGGAGAAGTTCGGCCTCGACTTCCGCGTGGTCGACACTGCCTACATCAAGCAGTTGCGGCGCGAACGCGGCATCCACGCCAACCCGTGGACATCCCATCCGCGCCTGATCGCCTCGATGGACTGGGTCAAGAGTGGCGAGGGGCTGCGCGCCATGCGCGATGTCCTACCGCCCCATGCCGGCCATCCGCGCAAGTTCGATCTACTTGTCGTCGACGAAGCGCACAACATCGCCCCCGCCGCCGGGGCTCACTACGCCCTCGAGAGTCAGCGGACCCGCTTCATCCGCGCGATCAGCCCGCATTTCCAGCATCGCCTGTTCCTGACGGCGACGCCGCACAACGGATACACCGAGTCGTTCACCTCACTGCTGGAGTTGCTGGACGACCAACGCTTCGCCCGCAACATCCTCCCCGACGAGAAGCAGTTGAGTCAGGTAATGATCCGTCGCCTGAAGAGCGATCTCGTCGATGCTGACGGCAAACCCCTGTATGCCCGGCGCAAGCTACAGGCGCTGACGGTTCCGTACACGGATGAGGAACGGGAGATCCATGAGAAGCTGAACGATTACTGTGCCAGCCGCGAAAAAGACGCGGAGAAGACCGGCAGCACATTCGGCACTTCGTTCGTCAATCAACTGCTCAAGAAGCGCCTCTTCTCGTCGCCCGCCGCGTTCGCTTCCACGCTCGAGAAGCACGTCGCCTCGCTGTCGAACGGCGCCAAGCCCAAGGGTCGAGATGCCATGGCCGAGCGCATCCTGCGCAAAGCCATCCTGAAAGCAGACGAGGATTACGCCAACGACCAGGAAGTCGAGAATGCTCAATCGGAGGCCGTCGAGGAGGCATCACGCCGTTCCCAACCGCTGACGCAAGAGCAACAACGGATGCTGGCCGACTTGAGGCAATGGGCGCAGCGCGCCAAGAACCAGACCGACTCCAAGGCCAGAGCCATCCTCGATTGGCTCTCAGCCAATCTGAAACCGGGAGGTCAGTGGAACGATCGCCGGGTGATCCTGTTTACCGAATACCGCACCACCCACCAGTGTATGCACGAGATCCTCGCCAGCCATGGTTTCGGTGGCGAACGACTCGGTCTGCTCCACGGAGGACTCACTCAGGATGAGCGTGAGCCCATCAAGGCAGCCTTCCAGGCATCTCCCAAGGATTCCCCCGTCCGCATCCTGCTCGCCACGGATGCGGCCTCCGAAGGTATCGACCTGCAGAACCACTGCAATTGCCTCATCCACCTGGAGATCCCCTACAACCCCAACGTGATGGAGCAGCGCAACGGGCGTATCGACCGTCACGGACAACGCGAGAAAGAGGTGCTGATCTGGCACCCCGTCGACGGCGGTGACAAAAGCCATGCATCGGTCGGTGGCCATGGTGACGACATTCTGCGTGCGCTGCGCAAACTTGAGTCGATGCGCGCCGACATGGGCAGCGTCAATCCGGTCATCGCGCCCCAGATGTCCGGGCTCATCGAAGGCTCGCTGAAGGATCTGGACACCCGCCTCGCGGAGGCCAAGATTGCCAAGGCCAGGCGCTTCGTGCGCGCCGAACGCGAGCTGAAAGAGCGCGTCGCCAAGCTCCATGAACGACTACTCGCCACCCAGCAGGATTTTCACCTCACGCCCGATCACATCCAGATGGCGGTGAAGACTGGTCTCGCGCTAGCGGGCCGCCCCCCATTGGAACCCGTCGCCCTCGCAGATGCACCCCAAGGCAGCGCATTCAGGATGCCACCCCTCTCGGGATCATGGGCGCGCTGTCTGGAGGGCCTGCGTCACCCGCATACCCAGCAGATACGCCCCATCACCTTCGACCACGCCGTGGCGAAGGGGCGTGACGATGTCGTTCTGGTCCACCTCAACCATCGGCTGGTGCAGATGTGCCTGCGTCTGCTGCGCGCCGAGGTCTGGGCTCGAGATGACGTGAAGAAACTGCATCGCGTCACCGTGCGCTCGGTGCCGGATGGCAGCATCGAAGGTCCGGCTGTGGTCGTCATCTCACGGCTGGTCGTCACCGGCGGCGACCATCATCGACTGCATGAGGAGCTGACCACCTCGGGCGGCTACTTGCGTGATCAGTCCTTCCGCCGCGAAGAGGGCGTCACCCGTCTGCAGCAGTGGCTGGACGACGCCAAGCCGGTCACCGCGGATGACGCGCTGTTCGATGCACTCCGGGTGCGCTTCGAACGCGCGCAACAAGCCATCCTGCAATCGGTGGACGCCCGTTCAAAGGACCGACTCAAGTTCCTGGCCAACACGCTGCAGTCTCGCAAACAGCAGGAACTCGACGACATCGGTACCGTGCTCGACGAGCTCGAGAAGGCGATCCAGAGCGAGCTGAAGAAAGATCGACAGCCAGAACAGCTCTCGCTATTCACCGAGGACGAGCGCACCCAGCTCAGGCGTGACACCGCCGCACTCGAAGCCCGTCTGGCGCGCATCCCGGTGGAGCGCGTCCAGGAAGTCGAAGCCATCGAAAGCCGCTACGCGAAGCTCGACGACCGTACCTTCCCAGTCGCGGTGATCTTCCTCGTGCCGGAGGGCAGTACGAGATGAGTCGTGGGGTTCGATACTCTCTATCCGGTTTCGTCATTGCCGATGATTCCCAATTACTGGGAGAGCTCACTGACTCGGTCAGTTCGACCGGCGTCCAGAGTACACGCACGACCCAAATCGAGACGTGGAAGCTTCAGATCGCGCTTCTGAAACGTTGCGCACAGGAGCTGATGGAACGGCACGAGTCGGCCAGATGCTGGCATTTGATCCTCGAATATGAGCTGCCGCGTCGGCAGAAGCGCCCCGACGCCGTTTTGCTCGCCGACGATGTGATCCTGGTGGTGGAGTTCAAGGTCGGGGCCACGGTTCACGACGCGTCGTCTCGCTGGCAGGTGGAAGACTATTGCTTGAACCTCCGTGACTTCCACGGCGGTAGCGCTGGGCACACGATCGTGCCGGTACTCTGTTCCACGGCCGCGCCAAGTGTCGTGGGCTCGCCCCTGGTTTCACGTTCGCATGTCTCACCGATACGGTTCGCGAATGCTGAAGACCTGTCTTCCGTACTGCTCGCTGCTTTCAAGGGTCTGCACGTTCCCGGCGGCTCGCCCATCGATGCCAACGCCTGGGTCGACGCACCATACCGCCCCACGCTGTCGGTCATCGAGGCCGCCGAACGCCTCTACGAGAACCACGACGTTCGCGAGATCAGCCACAGCTACGCCAGCAACCTGGACGCGACGACGGACATGCTGGCGGAGGTGATTCGGGAAGCGCGAGCGCAGAACCGGCGCTACGTGTGCTTCGTCACCGGTGTGCCGGGCGCTGGCAAGACGCTGACGGGGCTCAATGTCGTTCATGACCCTTCGCTGCGCGCAGAAGGTGGCCCATCGGGCATCTTTTTGTCCGGCAACGGCCCCCTGGTCAAAGTGGTGCGCGAAGCCTTGGTGTTAAGCCAACAGCGCTCCGGGCGTCGGCGCCAAGACAGCGCCCATGAAGTCTCGACCTTCATCCAGAACGTCCACCAGTTCCTGCGCTATCACCGTGAGCATCCCACGGCCTTGCCACATGAGCATGTCGTCGTATTCGACGAAGCCCAGCGCGCCTGGGACCGTGAGCAGATGCAACGCAAGCAAGGGGTGGATAGTTCGGAGGCCGCCGAACTCTTCGACGTGATGGATCGCCTGGACGGATGGGCCGTGATCATCGCGCTCGTCGGTGGCGGCCAAGAGATCTTTCTCGGCGAGGCCGGGTTGGAGGAATGGGGGCGAGCCGTTGCTGTTCGCTCCCATTGGCGCGTCGTCGCTTCTCCCGAAGTCGTCTCCGGCGGCGCCAGTGTCTCCGGACACCGCCTGTTCGCCGATGGCGTTCCTCCCGGTATCGAGTTCAGGCCGGAGCCCCTGGCGCATCTGAATGTCGGCGTGCGGAGCTTTCGAGCTCAACGACTTGCTGAGTGGGTCGACGCAGTGCTCACCCTCAACACCGAACGTGCTCGCTCACTCGTGCCTGATCACCGGGAGTTCCCACTCCACTTCACTCGCGAGCTCGACATTGCCAAGGCCTGGTTGCGAGCCAGGAGTAAGCCGGGTAACGGCCAGCGAGCCGGCTTGATCGCCACCTCAGAGGATCAACGCCTGCGCGCCTATGGTCTCGAGCGCGCCAGCGCCTTCCGCCTGAACTACTCATTCGAGAAGTGGTTCTTGATGCCACCCGCGGATGTCCGTTCGAGCCACGCGCTCGAAGTGGCGGCGTCGGAGTTCGAATGCCAAGGGCTCGAGCTCGACTGGGTGGGACTGTGCTGGGGCGGCGATCTGACCCCATCCAATCCGGGTGGCTGGGAATACCGCAAGTTTCGTGGCAGTGCTTGGAATCAGGTGCGCGGCGATGGGGAGCGCGCCTATGTACGAAATCGCTATCGCGTCCTGCTCACCCGAGCACGACTCGGCATGGTCATCTGGATTCCCCGAGGAAGAGCAGACGACACGACCCTCGACCCGGCCAGATTCGACCGTATTGCGCAGCTGCTACAGGCGGCCGGCGTACCCGAGCTTCAACAAGAATTCGAAGGAGCTCAGGCATGAGCCAATACGACCATCACCACGACTGGCTCGCACTCATCGAGATTTCCGGCCCCTTCCTCGCCGTTCCGGTTCTGAAAGAAGCGTTTCCGCAGGGCTTGGAGGAACTCGACGGGGTCAAGCGCAAACGACTGCGCCAGGCTTACGAGGAATGGCGCGAGGCCTTGGAGACGGACGACCCGCAGTTCAACGAACTGCACGCCGCCTGGATCGACGAGGTGCTGGCTCGCGGCCTGGAGCTGGACGAGGATGGCAAGGGCGACGTCTTGAAGCGCGCCGACTGGTGTGCGGCCAGCCTGAATGTCACCCTGCCTGAGCATGGCGTGACGCTGTCTCCAGACCTTATGGTCATCGACGAGCAACGGGCCAATAAGCCGCTGCTGCTCATCCACACCTACGACCAGGACGTCGACCTTGATGCAACGCTGAAGTTGGACGGATGGGCCGCCACACCGGCCGATCGCATGGTCCAACTCTGCCGTGCCACCGGCTGTCGTCTCGGTCTGGTCACCAACGGCGAACGCTGGATGCTGATCGACGCTCCGATCGGCGCCGTCACCACCTTCGCCAGTTGGTACGCCCGCATCTGGACCCAAGAGCCCGTCACCCTGCAGGCCTTCGTGCATCTGCTAGGCATTCGTCGCTTCTTCGTCGATGAATCCGAGCAATTGCCGGCGCTATTCGACCGCTCGCTGAAGTACCAGGACGAGGTCACCGACGCCCTCGGCGAGCAGGTGCGGCGCGCCGTCGAAGTGCTGATCCAGGCGCTCGACAAGGCCGACCAGGACCGCGATCGCGAGTTGCTGCGCGACGTGAAGGAGCCCGTGCTCTACGAGGCCGCGCTGACGGTGATGATGCGGCTGGTGTTCCTGCTCTCCGCCGAGGAGCGTGGCTTGCTGTTGCTCGGCGATGAACGCTACGAGGCCAACTACGCGCTCTCGACCTTGCGCATGCAATTGCGCAAGGAATCCGAGGAGATCCTCGAACGTCGCTGGGATGCCTGGTCGCGCCTGCTGGCCATCTTCCGCGCCGTATTTGGTGGCATCGAGCATGAGAACCTGCGCCTGCCCGCACTGGGTGGCTCGCTGTTCGACCCGGATCGCTTTCCATTCCTCGAGGGCCGCGCCAAGGACTCCGACTGGCGCACTGACATCGCCAAGCCGCTGCCGATCGACAACCGCACCGTGCTGCTGTTGCTCGAGGCCATTCAGCAGTTCCAGGGGCGGACGCTTTCCTACCGCGCACTGGACGTCGAACAGATCGGCTACGTCTACGAGGGCCTGCTGGAACGCACCGTCAAGCGCACCACCGAGGTCACGCTGGAACTGGATGGCACCAAGAACGCCAAGGCGCCCTGGGTCAAGTTGGCCGAACTGGAATCCGCCCGCCTCGACGGCGCCGAATGCCTTGCCCAACTGCTCCAGGAGCGTTCCGGCAGTTCCGCCAGCCGTGTGCGCCACGATCTGGCCAAGCCAGTCGACGACACCCTTGCCGACCGTCTGCTGGCCGCCTGCCATGGGGACACCAACCTCCGTAATCGCATCAGGCCTTTTGCCCACCTCGTGCGCACCGATCCATGGGGCTACCCGCTGATCTACCCCGCCGGGGCCTTCATCGTCACCACCGGCTCCGACCGGCGCGAGACCGGCACCCACTACACGCCGAAATCGCTCACCGAGGCCATCGTCACCGAGACTCTGACGCCGATCGCCTACGTGGGACCGGCAGAAGGCACCCCGCGTGAGCAGTGGGTGTTGAAGTCACCCGCCGAACTGCTGGACCTGAAGATCTGCGACCCGGCCATGGGGTCAGGGGCGTTCCTGGTGCAGGCCTGCCGCTGGCTGGCTGATCGCCTGGTCGAGGCCTGGTCACAGGCCGAAGGCAGTGGAAAGACAGTGAGCGTGGATGGCGAGGTGCTGGATGCGCCCGACACCAAGGAGCCTCTGCCTCGCGACACCGAGGCCCGCACCGTGATCGCCCGCCGTCTCATCGCCGAGCGCTGCCTCTACGGCGTGGACCTGAATCCCCTGGCGGTCGAACTCGCCAAGCTCTCCATCTGGCTGGTGACGCTGGCCAAGGGACGCCCGTTCGGCTTCCTCGATCACAACCTGCGCTGTGGCGATAGCCTGCTCGGCATCCATCGTCTGGATCAGCTCACCGAGCTCTCGATGGTGCCGACCGGGAAAGGCCAGCAACGCTTGTTCGGGCAGAACATCGAGCAGGCGGTTCGCGAGGCGATCGAGTTGCGGCAACAGTTGCGTGCGATGCCAATACGCGACATTCATGACGTCGAAGCCATGGCACGACTGGATGCCGATGCACGCGAAAAGCTCGAGGTGCCGGAGCGTATCGCCGATGCGTTCGTCGCCGAGGTCCTTTCCTCGGGAGGGAATGCGAACGCTCTGTCCAGTGCCGTCGGCGCGCTCGCGATTCAAGCCGGGCAGGCCGTCGAAGGTAAGCGCGACGCGATAGAAGCCATGATTCGGCGAGCACGCGACGCATTGAGTGCCGATCTCCCGCATGAAAAGACAAGACGTTCGCCGTTCCATTGGCCGCTGGAATTTCCCGAGGCCTTTGCCAGATCGCCCTCCGGATTCGATGCACTCGTCGGTAACCCACCGTTCCTGGGTAATCGTCTCTGGAAAGGCGCCATGGGTGAAAAGCTGCAGTGGCAGTGCGAGATGGTGCTGGGTACATCTCCGGGCAAAATCGACTTATGCGTTGTCTTCCATCGTCGCGCCGTCGACCTGCTGCGAACCGATGGTTGTTATGGGCTGCTCGCAACCAGCAACATCGCCGAGGGCAGTGCCATCGAGGTCGGCCTCGGCGTGGTGGTCCAGAACGGCACGATCCATTTCGCTAAGAAAGGCATGCCTTGGCCAGGAACCGCCGCTGTCGTCGTTGCCGTCGTCGGTTTCATCAAAGGCGAATGGCGAGCCGAGTGCGATGCAGATGGCCGGAAGTGTGCTCGCATCGGACCGAGGTTGGAGCCGGAAGCCTCGGATGTCTGGGCCCCACAAACCTTGCCGGATGCACTCTTTGCTTTCGAAGGTGTAAACAACAGCAAAGGTCTGGCATTCGTCATCACGCCGGACAGCCCATGGTACGAGCGGCTCCAGAATGAGCCGGACAGCCTGCTCCGTCCTTACATCACTGGTGACGACATCACGAGCTCGGCGCTCAATCGCATCGGTCGATGGGCGTTGGATATCGGTGATCGCAGTTTGAATGAGATCGCCAGATGCTGGCCGATCGCCCACCGCTTCATCGTCGAAGAAGTGCAGCCGACTCGCACGGTCGCCGCTCTCAAGAGCTACAAGGGGTTGATCGATCGTTGGTGGCAATTCTGGAACCACCGCGCCGACCTGATGCGACGCATACGGCAGCGCGAAACGTTCATCGGCTACTCCAAGAACACAAAGTACCCGGTGGGCATGCTCGCTCCATCCGATTGGATCTATACGAACAAGGTACTTCTCATCGGAATGGAGCGGGAGGATCTCTATGCGATATCTCTTAGCACGAGCTTCCGTGTATGGCTCGAACGATTTAGTGGAGGAAAACTTGCGGCGGGACTAAACATCTCAGTTAGCGAAGCTGTTGCCAAGTACCCGGCTCCTGGCAGCCACGTGACACAAGCAGGCATTGATGCAGCAAAGCGTTTCAATGACTTGGCGGTCGCATTCAGCGCTGCGCACGAATTCGGGTTGACAGACGTCATGAACGCCATCCATACCCCTGGCGAGGAGGATGCAACGATCGCCGTGCTGCGGCAGTTACTGGTCGTGATCGACAACGAGGTGACAGCGGCCTATGGGTGGGATGAGCTCGAGATCGTCTACGACTTCCGTGAGATCAATGGAGGCTCCGCCAATGACCCTTGGCGATGGTCACTGTCGGAAGGCGTCACCGCCGACCTCCTTGGACGGCTGACCGCACTCAATCGTGAACGCTTCGAAGCAGCTGCGAGTAGCAGCGGCGGCGCGTCCACAACAACAAAGTCCAAACGCGGACGCAGACCGAAGGCGGCCTCTCCCGCCACCCTCGACGGGCTGTTCGGTGAGGGAGAGCTATGAGCGACAAATACAGAATGACGGTCGACCTGAACGTGCTCGACCACCTCGGGATCAACCTCTACAGCAACATCGCCGCCGTTCTGACCGAGGCCGTCGCGAACGCCTGGGATGCCGACGCCGAGACCGTCGACATCAAGATCGATTCGGACGGCAACCGGATCGAGATCCTCGATGACGGTATCGGTATGTCGGTCGATGACATGAACGGCAAGTACCTGCGGGTCGGTTATCGACGGCGAGATGAAGATCTCGAGCATGGCAAGACGACTGCCAAGGGCCGACCGGTGATGGGCCGCAAAGGGCTGGGAAAACTCTCGCTGTTCTCGATTGCTAACGTCATCGAAGTCGAGTCAGCCAGAGATGGCTCAGCTCATGGCCTTCGCATGACCGTGGACGGAATCCACGAATCGGTTCAGAAGAGGGAGCCCTTCTACAGCCCCGAGTCCCTGCCCGCCGATCAGATCGCGGTAACCAAGGGAACACGAATCGTTCTGCGCGATATCAAGCGCCAGCGGCTCGGTCGTGGTGCGCTGGCTCTTCGCAAGCGCCTGGCGCGCCGCTTCTCTGTGATCGGGGAGGCCCACGGGTTCAAGATCGATCTCGATGGGCAGCCCATCACACCCTCCGATCGTGGCGACCTGCCGATGGTGCAGTTCCTCTGGCAGTTCGGTGACGACGCACTCGACCTGAGTCCCGCCGGTCAGCTCCTGGAGAAGGAATCGCTTCCGAACCGCTTCGATGCTTGGGACATGGGCTGGCGGGTCAGCGGCTGGATCGGTACCGCCAGATTCCCCAAGCAACTCGATAGTGAGGATGCCGGCAATCTGAATGGCATCGTCGTGTTCGCCCGTGGCCGCCTGTTTCACGAGAACATCCTCGACAAACTGAACGACGGGCGGCTCTACACGAAGTACCTCACCGGGCAGATCGAGGCCGATTTCCTAGACGCCGACGACGCACCAGACATCGCGACCAGCGATCGGCAGCGCGTGCAGGAGGATGACCCCCGATATGGGCAGCTGATCGCTTTCCTGAAATCACGTCTTACGCAAGTCGAGAAGCGCTGGACGGAATGGCGCAAGAAGCACGAGGTCGAGAAAGCGAAGGAAACATCGCCCGCCCTCGCCGAGTGGCTCGATACGCTCCCCGAGGGATACAAAAAGAGCGCGGAGACGCTGATCGCCAAACTCAGTGCGCTGCCGGTCGATGAGGAAGAGGATCGGAAGCTCATGTACCGGCACGGCATCCTGGCATTCGAGCGCATGAAGCTGCGCGGCTCGACCGAGGAGTTTGTGACGAGCATCGAGAGTGCCGACAGGCTGCTGGCCGTGCTCGCCGACAGAGACTCGCTTGAGGCATCCCTCTACCGGGACATCGTCAAATCGCGTCTGGATGCCATCCGGGATTTCCAGACCATCATCGATGAGGACGCAAAGGAACGGGTGCTCCAGAAGTACCTGTTCGATCACCTCTGGTTATTGGACCCGGCATGGGAGCGTGCCACGGGCAGCCCGATCATGGAATCGCGCCTGACGACGGAAGGCGTGCTGATCGAAGACATGACCGAGAAAGAGCGCCTGGGCCGCGTCGACATCGCCTATCGCACCAATGCGGGCAAGCACGTCATCGTCGAGCTCAAGAAGGTCGGCCGCAAGATGGGATTGCTCGAACTGGTGGAGCAAGGTCAGACCTACGTCGACAAGCTGAAAAAGATCCTGCGCGAGCAAAACGATGTCAGCCCCAATATCGAGGTGATCTTCGTCCTTGGCAAGACCGTCAACGAAGAGGCATCGAACCCCGACCGCCTCAAGTCATCAATGACATCGATCTCACCGGGCAGCCGCATCGTCCATTACGACACCTTGATTCGGGGCGCTCAAGAGGCGTATTCGGCATACATCGAGAAGAGCAAGTCACTCGACAAGCTCGAAAAGATCGTGGACAGGATTTGAGGTGACCAAGGTATGACGAAAACTTCCAGCGCATGGATCGCCATTGATCATGGCCTCGGCACCGACCAGAGGCTCGCACCCTACATTTTGGTCCTCCAGGGTGAGCGTGCCCTCTACCAGGCCATCGCGGAGGACGACTGGGTTCTGGTCCTGAACCCCGTCGGTAGCATCACCCGTGTCGGGCGTGTGCTGCGGGTTCGTTCCGATCTCGAAACCACCACGCTCTATTTCGACCGACTGCTGTCGGTCACCGACCCCGTCTCGATCGGCCTCACTGCACTCACGCCACCGTCTTCGGGAAGTATTGGTCGGGTCCAGTGGACCGATTTCGTCGAAGCCCTGCCCAAGGCATTGCACAAGACCATCGCCGAGGTGCCGACGGTCGGTTCTGACGCCCGTTCACCCCAGCATCAGCAGGAACTCGCCTACATCCGCGAATTGCTGCAACTGGCCGTAATGGACGATCTGCTCGGTCCGGCTGGCGGCCCTCATGAGCGTATCGTCGACATGGGGGTGCGGGATCGCTATCTGGTGGGCAAGCTCGCTCCGCGTGAGGCGGCACAGGGCGGCATCGAAGGGCTCGAAGGGCCACTGGCGAACGACGAAGTCGAGGAGCCCACCGACCCGAAGGCGCCCGGCCAGCATGAACCCGGTGCGGAGTTCGGCACGGCGACGGGCCGTGTCGAGCCCGAATCCGATGCGGCAGACGAGATCGACGCGGCCAGCAATCAGTCGCTGGTGCCGAGTAGCCTCGGCATGACCTTTTGCGTGGATGGCGACGCCGAGCGAATCGAGATCGAAGTGCGCTGGGGTCGCTATGAGCGCAGCGATGAGCACGAGATCTACCGCACCCGCAAGAACAAGGAGACCGGTACCGAGGAGCAGACCAAGGCGAAGGTCTGGCAGCGCATTCCCTGTGGCGGCAGGCTGGTGCTGCCGCTCACCGAAGGCGTGATCCCCCATCAGGCGCCGGATAAGGGCTATCCCGAAGTGCGGGTGCAAGGCTCCGTGCGTGCCAAGAACGCGAATGGTGACCGCCTGGTGACACTGTTCCTGGTCAATGCACAGGAGGAACCCGAGACCAACCGCGATTCCGCCTGGGTGTTCCAGCCGGAGCTGATCGTTCGATCGGAAGCAGAAGCCCCCAAGCGCGCGATCTTCCGCCGCCGGCCCGTACTGGATGCGGACGGCATGGACCCGGAGCGGGAGTCGCTGGAGATGATCTACCGCAACCGGGTGGAGTTCGCAGTGGGTCATGGCGTCGCCGTCCATGCCGAAACGGCGGATGACGTGACGCTGGCCACCGAGGTGCGCACCACCGTCATGCCGCAGTACGAGGTGCAGGTCACCGAGACACCGGGTCTCGATCCCGCCGACCGACCGGCGATGAAGGAAATGGTGAGCAGTGGTCTGCTCGACATGCAGCGTCTCGCGACACTGGACATCGATCCGCTGGTCGATGCGCTGAGTCTGCTGACCAAGGATTATGCAGCGTGGATCGACGATCAGCGCGTTCGAATCGGCGTCGACGTGCTCGGCTACGACACGCAGGCTCGCCAGGCGCTGGATCGATGTCAGGAGATTCAAGTGCGTCTGCAGCAAGGTATCGACACGCTGAAGACCGATGAGAAAGCCTTGGCTGCGTTCCGGTTCGCCAATCGGGCGATGGCCACGCAGCGCGTGCGTAGCCAGTACGCCCTCGAAATCCGGCGCGGTAAGGACGTCACCGTCGAGCAGTTCGACGTGCTGAAGAACCGCAGCTGGCGCCCGTTCCAGTTGGCCTTCCTGCTGCTGTCGATCCCATCGCTGGCCGACCCGACGCACCCGGATCGTGTGCAACCGGTCGAAGCCTATGCCGACCTGCTGTGGTTCCCCACCGGCGGTGGCAAGACGGAGGCGTACCTGGGTGTGGCCGCCTTCACCATGGCCATTCGGCGCGTGCAGGGCAATCTGGGCGGCTACGACGGCTCGCGCGGTCTGGCCGTGATCATGCGTTACACCCTGCGGCTGCTGACGCTGCAGCAGTTCCAGCGTGCCACGGCACTGATCTGTGCGATGGAGGTGCTGCGACGCGAGGCGCTGGCCAAGGGTGACGAGTCGCTCGGTACCGAGCCCTTCACCATCGGACTGTGGGTGGGCAACAAGGTGACCCCCGGCACGACCGAGGACAGCCATCGGGCCATCGAGGACATCCGCAACCCCGGCAAGTACAACGCCGGGGCGGCGTCTCCCGCGCAACTGACCAGTTGCCCCTGGTGTGGCTCGGAAGTCGCCCCTGGGCGCGACGTGGAGGTCGACAAGGGCCGTGGGCGCACCTTCGTCTACTGCGGCGACAAGAAAGGCCGCTGCGACTTCTCGAAGGGCAAGTCCAGCAAGCTCCGTCACCCGGGCATCCCGGTGCTCGTCGTGGACGAGGAGATCTACCACCGTCCCCCGACGATGATGATCGCCACCGTGGACAAGTTCGCCATGATGGCGTGGCGGGGCCAAGTGCGCACGCTGTTCGGTCGGGTCGGCCAGGAATGCGAGCGGCACGGCCTGCTATGGCAAGGCGCGGACTGCAATGGCAACCATCAGGCAGGCAGGGGGCTCAGTGCGACCAAGGTCAAGAATATCAGCCCGATCCGACCGCCAGATCTGATCATCCAGGACGAGTTCCACCTGATCAGTGGGCCGCTCGGCACCATGGTTGGCCTGTACGAGACGGCCGTGGACGAACTGTGCGGCTGGAAGTTTGGCGATCGTATGGTCAAGCCGAAGATCATCGCGTCGACCGCCACGGTGCGTAAGGCCCGCGAGCAAGTGAACAACGTCTTCATGCGCCAAGTGTCGGTGTTCCCGCCTCATGGGCTGGACGTGGAGGACAACTACTTCTCTGTCCAACGACCCATCGAGGACAAGCCGGGACGGCGCTACCTCGGGGTCTGCTCTCCCGGAAGTTCACGACCTGCGATGCTGATTCGCGTCTACACGGCATTCCTGACCGCTGCTCAGGCGTTGTTCGACCGCTTCGGCGAGCCCGCAGACCCCTACATGACCATGGTCGGCTACTTCAACTCGCTGCGAGAGCTGGGGGGTATGAAGCGCTTGGCCGAGGACGACGTGCAGACGCGTTCCTACCGGGTGCAGATGAGCATGGTCGAGCGCCCCGCGCTGGCGCAACGCAGCGTCAGCAACATTCGCGAGCTGACATCCCGCGTCTCTAGCCAGGACATCCCGAAGTATCTCGACAACCTCGAGGTGAAGTTCAAGTCCGAGTTCGATGACTCAGCCGGCAAGTACGTGACCAAGTGGCAAGAGGGCGACACCCGGGCGATCGACGTGGTGCTGGCCACCAACATGCTGTCGGTGGGGGTGGACGTCAATCGGCTGGGATTGATGGCGGTCAATGGCCAGCCCAAGGGCACGGCGGAGTACATCCAGGCCACCAGCCGGGTGGGGCGTTCCTTCCCCGGCTTGGTCTGCACCGTGCTCACCTGGGCACGGCCACGCGACCTCTCGCACTACGAGACCTTCGAGCACTACCACGCCACCTTCTACAAGCACGTCGAAGCGCAGTCGGTGACACCCTTCTCGCCGCGCGCGATGGACCGTGGCCTGACCGGCTCGCTGCTGAGCCTGATGCGCCTGGAGAACGATGCGTTCAGCCCCAACGAGGGGGCAGGCAAGTTGGACAAGTCAGATCAGAGCGAGATCACCGCGGCCATTGATGTGCTCGTCAAACGGGCATGGAATGTCAGCGAGCTGTCCAGCACCAAGAACCTGGCCGAACAGGAACTAAAGGAGCGCGCAGACGAGTGGGCCAAGGAGGTGGGCAAAGGCGGCCGCATTCTGGCCTACGAGAAGCGCGGCCCCGAGAAGGACAAGACCGTTGCATTGATCAGGTCACCAGGCATCCAGGCCTGGGACAACTGGACCGTGCCCATGTCGATGCGTGAGGTGGAGCCCGGTGTGCGCTTGATCATGAATACCAGCCACATCTCGGACGACCACGATTGGAAGCCTCGTCCCGCGACGAAGGATGAGGATTGAACATGACGACGACCAATAAGACTCCAGTCGGAGAAGTCAGACCCAGCCAGTTGCTCTGGACCTACGGGCCAGGGGCATTGATCGACCTGCCGAGCCTGTCCGTCGTGACGCTAGGCATCGACCGTTGGGAGAAGGAGCGCTGCCAACCGATCCAGGAAGCCAGACTGCTGGCCGCCGTTCGGAAGGTGCTTGGAGCACAGGTCGAGAACCTGCGGATGCCGCCGTTCCAGAAAAGCGAGCTCGTCGATGTCTGGTCGGCCGAGGCCAACATCGGCGTTCCCGTTCGGCCGTTCCCGCGTTGGATGCGTTGCGTGAAATGCGGCCTGCTGTCCCCCTTCGATGCCGGACTGTTCGAGATCAAGGAGAACCGTTTCAGGCCAGAGCGAACCCGGTTCGTCCACAAAGGCTGTCGAGGTTCGAAGGGCGATCAACCCGCCAAGGACGCCGATGCCGTACCGGCCCGTTTCCTGTTGGCCTGCCGCGACGGCCACCTGGACGACTTCCCTTGGCACTACTTCGTCCACGGCGGCAACAGTTCCTGTAAGGGCACGCTGCGCTTCTTCGAGAGCGGCGCCTCGTTGCAGACCGAGAACCTGTGGGCGAAGTGCGATGCCTGTGGTGCTTCGAGGAGCATGGCACACGCCTTCGGCAAGGCCGGGAAAGAGAATTTGCCGGGGTGTCGCGGACGACATCCCCACCTCGATCACTTCGACAACGAGTGTGACGAGGAGGCGCGAGCTGTTCTTTTGGGCGCTACAAATAGTTGGTTCCCGATCACGCTCTCGGCACTAGCCATTCCCCAGACCAAGGACCCACTCAGTCAGCTGATCCAGGATGGCTGGGAGTTTTTCGAGGAACTGGAATCTGAAGCCGAAGTGTCGGTGACGGTGAAGACCTTGAAGAAGACCGGGGCACTGCCAGGGATCGACAAATATCCGGCGGCGTCGATCTGGTCGGCCATCGAAGCGCACCGTACCGGTGGCGGTCAGGAGGTCGTGGGTGAGGCAGACATCAAGGGGCCCGAGTGGGACGTGCTGACAGAGGCGAACCCACCCACGGACTACCCGCACTTCATGAGCAAGAAGGTCGGTACGCCACCGGCCTTTGCAAAGCACATCAGCAGAGTGCTGCTTCTGGAGCGACTGCGCGAGGTCAATGCCTTGCTCGGTTTCACTCGCGTGGAGGCGCCCGAAGAAACCGGCGACCCGAACGAACGGCCCCAGATGGCCAACCTCTCACGAAGCAAACCGGATTGGGTTCCCGCAAACCAGGTGCATGGTGAGGGTATCTTCATCCAGTTCGACGAGCAGGCGCTCGTCGCTTGGGAAGCACTACCTGCCGTCGCGCAGGTCGACAAGATGCTCCGGGGAGGCCACAGGGGATGGCGCAATTCACGTCATCTCGATGCTGACGAGGGCTACCCCGGCATTCGCTACGCCATGCTCCACACGCTCTCGCACCTGCTGATTCGTGAGCTGGCGTTGGAGTGCGGCTACAACGCAGCGAGTATCCGCGAGCGAATCTATGCCGACACCTCGGGCGAGAGTCCGCAGGCCGGTATCCTCATCTACACGGCAGCGGCGGACTCCGATGGAACGCTGGGCGGTCTCGTCGATCTCGGCAAGCCGGAGAATCTGGGTCGCCTATTGGAACAAGCCTTGAATCGCTCGAAGATCTGCTCCTCTGACCCGCTCTGCTCCGAGCACGATCCCGAGAAAGATCGCTCACTTCATGCGGCGGCGTGCCACGCTTGTAGCCTGGTGGCCGAGACCTCCTGCGAGCGCGGCAATCGCTACTTGGATCGATCATTGCTGGTTCCGACCCTGGAACGCATCGACGCAGCTTTCTTCAAGGGCTTGTGACATGGAGAAGCTCTTGGATGCAGTCGCAGCCGTGGCCTGTCTGGTCTCTCCAGAGAAGGTCCAGGCCATAGCCAGCCGGATTCGTCGGACTGATGCCGTCAAAGCAGCCGGTGCACTGTCGGGCGCAGTCAGCACCCCCGTTGCTGCTGAGGTTGTGGATCAGCTCATCGATGCTTGGCGAAGCACCTCTGTCAGCGCCGAGGAACTAGCATTGATGCTGCTCGCCGCCGGCCATGTCTTCACCAAGGCTACGAATCAACAATCCACCGAACTCGTGTGGACGGGGCCGACGACACCCTTCGTCTCGGCACGACGAACCGAGCAGGCGCTACTGCAGGTCATCAACGCCGCTGAGCAGACCCTGTTCATCACCAGCTTCGTGGCCTATGACGTCTCGACCATCGTCAAGGCGCTGAATGCGGCAAATGATCGCGGAGTGGTCATCTCCATGCTGCTCGAATTGTCTCAGGACCACGGCGGCAGCATCACCTTCGATGCTATCGGCAAGATGAGGACGCTGGTCCCCGCCGCACGACTCTACGCCTGGGGAGACAAATCCGAGCCCTTCTCCGGCGGGCGCGTCCACGCCAAAGTCGCTGTAGCCGATGGCAGGATTTGTTTCATCACCAGCGCGAACCTGACCAGGCACGCGATGGACAAGAATATGGAGTTGGGGGTGCTGATTTCCGGGGGTGAGTTGCCTGGAATGCTTGAGCGGCATCTAGAGGCGCTTGCCTCAACTCGAACTGTTGTTGGGGTGGGTTAGCGAAGATTATTGATCCACCGTCCTGTGCGCGAATTGGCCAGGGTCGCGCTCAGCGGGTTTCCCCCTCACCCCCCAAACCCATCCCCAAACACCCCATCCCCCCGCAGCCGCAGGACGTGCACGCGGTAGTTGCCCTGGTTGTTGGCGATCCAGCCGGCCAGGACCAGGCTGCCGTCGGGCTGGATGGCCAGGGCGCTGGCGATGTTCTCGGTCTCGCCGCCGACGCAGATCGGGGTGCAACTGTTGTGGGTGATGGTGCCGCCGTTGCCGAAGGCGGGGTCGGGGTCGCCGTCGGGCAGCAGGCGGGCGACGGCGGCGTCGTAGTTGCCTGCCGCGGCCTCGGCGAGGCCGCCTAGGACGAAGCGGCCCTGGGCGTCGCGGGCCATGGCGACGGCGAAGTCGGTGAGGGCGCCGCCGCGGTCGAAGGGCACCAGGACGGCGGGCCAGGCGGGGTCGGGGCTGCCATCGGGCAGCACGCGCAGGCAGG
This sequence comes from Proteobacteria bacterium UBA2363, assembly GCA_002344355.1. GTDB lineage: Bacteria > Pseudomonadota > Gammaproteobacteria > Xanthomonadales > UBA2363 > Pseudofulvimonas. The sequence goes on from DDTN01000034.1 coordinate 42,484, forward strand.
CCATGTCGGTGTTGGTGGGGCCGTTGACCTCGGCGAAGCCGCAGGCCAGCACGGCGCCATCGGGCAGCTCCACCACGTCGAACACGCGGTCGGTGCTGTTGCCGCCGACAGCGAAGTCGAAGGACATCACACCGCCGGTGCCGAAGCCGGTGTCGGGCGAGCCGTCGGCGTTCAGGCGCGCCAGGGCGAAGTCGCCCTGGTTGCCGCTGCCCGGCGGCACGCTGGCGCCGACCACCAGGATGCGGCCGTCGGCGAGCGGCAGGACGGCGGAAGGACGGGCGTTGAAGCCGGGGCCGAAGTCGATGACGGCGCGGCCGTCGCCGTCGAAGCCGGTGTCGCGCAGGCCGTTGGCGTTGAGGCGGGCGACGCCGAAGGTGCTGCGGCCGTCGGCCAGCTCGACCAGGCCGGCCAGCAGGATCTTGCCGTCGGGCTGCAGGGCGATGCCGGTGCCCTGGTCGTTGCGGCGGCCGAGCGGACCCAGGTTGAACGGCACCAGCACCTTGCCGGCGGTGCCGAACGTGCTGTCGGCCTGGCCGGCGGCGGTCAGCCGCACCACGGCCAGGTCGCTCTCGTCGTCCGCGGCGCCGGCGGCGTCGCCGAACAGGACGATGCGGCCGTCGGGCTGCACGGCCAGGCCGAGCAGCACGTCGTTGCCGGTGCTGTCCGGACGGTCGAAGCCGATCGTCCGGGCGCCGCCGCTGGCCCAGGCGGTGTCCAGGCTGCCGTTGCCGTTCAGCCGCAGCACGCCGAAGTCGGTATCGCCGTTGCCGTTGATCACCGGCGCCGCGACCAGCATCTTGCCGTCCGCCAGCAGCGCCACCTTCACCAGCCCCGCGTTGCTGATGAACAGCCCGCCGGGAAAGCCGTGCACGACCTTGCCGCCGTTGCCGAAGCCGGGGTCCAGGGCGCCATCGCGGCCCTGGGCGGGGCCAGCGGCCAGGGCGGCCAGCAGGCCGGCAAGCAGGCAGGGCAGGGCGGACAGGCGGGCGATCGGGGGCATGGCGGGGGTTCCGGCGGTGCGATGGGTCTGGAATCGTCGAACGGCATCGACGGGGGCCACGGTGCGGCGCCTTGACGTGGAACGGGCGTAAGGCCCAGTTCGCTTCTCCCTTGGGCAGGGCCTGAACATCGGGCACAGGAGGCTTATGCATAAGTCATAACGCTTGATATGACTTATGCGTAGGACTAGTCTCTCGGCATGGCCCGTTCCCCTCCACTCCGCAGCTATTCCCGTTACAGCCTGCAGGCCTTGCGCCTGCTGGGTGCCTCGCTGCGCGCCGCACGCATCGAGAAGGGGCTCGGGGTACAGACGCTGGCCGAGCGCGCCGGCATCTCGCGCGACCTGCTGTACCGCATCGAGAAGGGCGACCCGCGCTGCGGGATCGGCGTGGTGTTCGAACTGGCCGCCATCCTGGGCGTGCCGCTGTTCGAGCCCGGCCTGGACGCGCTGAGGCAGCGCGGCCGTGAGGTCCAGGCTCGGCTGGTCCTGCTGCCCAGGGCCGTGCATGTCGGGCGCGGCGAGGTGAAGGATGACTTCTGAGCGCGACACGCCGCGCGAGGCCTACGTGTGGACCTGGCTGCCGGACCGCCCGGACCCCGTGGTGGCCGGGCGCCTGGCCGCCACCGGCCTCGGCCTGCAGTTCAACTATGGCCGAAGCTGGCTGGAGCGTGCGGACCGCGTGCCGCTCTACCTGCCCGAGCTGCCCTTGCAGCGCGGACTGCTGCCGCTGGCCGGCGGCCTGGCCATGCCCGGCTGCCTGCGCGATGCGGCGCCGGATGCCTGGGGACGCCGGGTCATCCTCAACCGCCTGCTGGGTCGCGCCGGGCGCGACGCGGATACCGCCGTGCTGGACGAGCTGGGCTACCTGCTCGCGTCGGGATCCGACCGGATCGGCGCGCTGGATTTCCAGGCCTCGGCCACGGAGTACGTGCCGCGCGAGGACGAGGGTTCGTCGCTGGAGGCGCTGCTGGACAGCGCGGAGCGCGTCGAGCGTGGCGAGTCGCTGCCGCCGGCCCTGGCCCTGGCCTTGCAGCATGGCACCTCGATCGGTGGCGCGCGGCCCAAGGCGACGCTGGCGGGGGAAGGCCGCCGCTGGATCGCCAAGTTCTCCAGCAGCGGCGACGTGCAGCCGATGGTGAAACTGGAGTTCGTGGCCATGCGCCTGGCCGCGCTGGCCGGGCTCGAGGTCGCGCCGGTGCGGCTGGTGCAGGCCGGCGGCAGGGAAGTCCTGCTGGTCGAGCGCTTCGACCGGGTCCGCCACGCTGACGGCCGCTGGCGGCGCCGGGGTATGGTGTCGGCGCTGACCCTGCTGGCGCTGGACGAGATGCTGGCCGCCTACGCCAGCTACGAGGACCTGGCCGAGATCGTGCGCCACCGCTTCGAGCAGCCGCGCGAAAGCCTGCGCGAACTGTTCGGCCGGCTGGTGTTCAACATCCTGTGCGGCAACACCGACGACCACGCGCGCAACCATGCCGCGTTCTGGGATGGCGCCCGCCTCTCGCTCACGCCCGCCTACGACATCTGTCCGCAGGCGCGCACCGGGCAGGAGGCCACCCAGGCCATGAAGATCCTGGGCGAGCAGCGCTTCAGCCGCCTGGACCTGTGCGAGGCGGCGGCGGCATGTTTCCAGTTGTCGTCGGCGCAGGCGCGCGGGCTCATCGACGCGCAACTGCAGCAGGTCCATGTCCATTGGCGGGCGGTCTGCGACGAGGCCGGCCTGGGGGCGGCGGAGCGCAACGCGCTGTGGGGGCGGCAGTTCCTCAATCCGTTCGCCTTGCAGGGCTACCCGGCGACCTGAGATTCCCTGCCCTTGCGGTGCCGCGTTGCGCGCTGCCCGGCGATGCGGAGGGCGTACTACGTAGCCGGGCGGACCGGGTTCAATGCGCGGGGACCGGAAGCTCCAAACACGGTGCTGCCCGTGAGCGCGCCGCGCACCCCCTCACCACCGCCCGGTCTGCGGCCCCGTCTGGCTCTTTCGCCAGTCAGGGGGGCGTTGGCGAGGAGATCGCTGCCAGGGGCCGGCCCCCGATCGTTCGACGGAATCGACAGGAACGCCTGACGTGTCGATCCGGACGCGAAAAATCGACACATCCCGGCGATATGTCGATGAAGGCGACAGGTTTTCCGACCGGGACCCGTCCGGTACCAGGGCAGACCGTTGAACGGGATATTCATCGTTACCGCCCCGGCGGCTCGCGTTGGTTGCACCTGCCCGCGTCCCGCGGTCTGGGGAGGGAGGAGTGGGGGCCGTCGTATTGCAGACCCGCCCATTTGCAGGCGGCGGGGAGACGACGCCGATCAGGCGATTCCGACGACCTTGCGCAAGCCGGTAACGCAGCCTGCAATGGCCGCGCCGCGCCGCCTCACACCGCCGCCAGGCTCCTGCCCAGCAGGCGCTGCGCGGTCTCGACGATCCTTCGCCGCTGCAGCAGCATCTGCCAGCCGCGGCCGCCGAGCTGGCGCCACAGGGCGGCGCTGCGCAGGGCGGCCAGCAGGTGGGCGCGGATGCGCTCGACGTTGGCGGTTTCCTTCAGCACCAGCGGGTTGCCGGGCACGCGGATGCGCGGGGTGAGGGTGGACAGGGTGGCCAGGTAGGCGCCGGCCAGGGTCTCGATGGCCTCGGGGCTGTCGGGCTGGTCGGCGGGGATGCGTTCGGCGGCCGCTTCCAGGCGACGGCGCAGGTCCTGCTGCATGCGCGGTTCGCGGCTGTAGCGGCGCTCCAGGTTCACCACGGTGGCGGCGACGCGGACCAGCTCGGGGTCGCGCTGTTCGCCGCGGATCTGGCCGATCAGCACGCGCAGGCCGGTGCGCACGCCGCCCAGGCCCCCGTAGATGGCGTCCGGGCTGTCGGCGTCGAGGCGCAGCACGCTGGCCAGGCTGGCGGCCTGGGCGGCGGGGTCGCAGCGGCCCTCGCGGGCCACCGACAGCGCCAGGTGCACGGCCTGCACCAGGCCGGCCAGGGCCAGCACCTGCGCTTCGCCGCGGTCGAGCGCGCTCATGCCGCCCGTGCCAGGCCGCCGAAGGCGGCATCGGTGGACTCGATCACGGCGCCGCCCAGGCAGGCCTCGCCCTGGTAGAACACCACCGACTGGCCGGGGGTGACGGCGCGCTGGGGCGCGTCGAAATGCACGGTCAGGGCTCCGTCGCCGTGGACCTGCACCTGGCAGGCCTGGTCGGCCTGGCGGTAGCGGGTGCGGGCGGTGCAGGCGAAGGCGGCGGCGGGCGCGGCGCCGGCCACCCACGTGGCCTGGCTGGCGGTCAGGATGTGGCTGTACAGCAGCGGGCTGTCGCCCTGGTCCACCCACAGGATCTGCCGGTCGCTGTCCTTGCCGACCACGAACCAGGGCGCGCCGCTGCCGCCGGCGCGGCCGCCGACGCCCAGGCCCTGGCGCTGGCCCAGGGTGAAGAAGTGCACGCCGGCGTGCTCGCCCAGCACGGCGCCGTCGACGCTGCGGATCTCGCCCGGCTGCGGCGGCACGAAGCGCGCCAGGAAGCCGCGGAAGTCGCGCTCGCCGATGAAGCAGATGCCGGTGGAGTCCTTCTTGGCGGCGGTGGCCAGGCCGGCTTCGCGGGCCAGGGCGCGCACCTGCGGCTTCTCCAGATCGCCCAGCGGGAACTCGGTGGCGGCCAGTTGCGCCTGGCCCAGGGCGTGCAGGAAATAGGTCTGGTCCTTGGCCGCGTCGGCGGCGCGCAACAGGCGCCAGTCGCCGTCGGGGCCGCGGCCGGTGCGCGCGTAGTGGCCGGTGGCGATGGTCTGCGCGCCCAGGTCCTGGGCATGCTCCAGGAAGGTGCGGAACTTGATCTCGCGGTTGCACAGAACGTCCGGGTTGGGCGTGCGGCCGGCGCGATGCTCGGCCAGGAAGTGCTCGAACACGCCGTCCCAGTACTCGGCGGCGAAGTTGCGGGTGTGCAGGTCGATGCCCAGGGCGGCGCAGACGGCGGCGGCGTCGGCGGCGTCGGCTTCGGCCGGGCAGGTGCCGCTGGCGTCGTCCTCTTCCCAGTTCTTCATGAACAGGCCGGCGACGCGGCGGCCGTCGCGCACCAGGCGCAGGGCGGCCACCGAGGAGTCCACGCCCCCGGACACGCCCACCATCACCAGGCCGTCGCGCGCCGCCATCTCAGCCGCCCACGCAGGCCAGCAGGGACAGCGGTGCGCGCTGGCCGGCCAGGTGGTCGTCCAGGCTGCGCCGCACCAGGGGGCTGCGCAGGGCGTGGCCGGCGGCCAGCTCGTCGGGGCGCAGCCACAGGGCGCGGACGATGCCGGCGTCCAGCGGCCGGTCCGGCTCGTGCGCCAGCGGCCGGGCGGCGAAGGTGAAGCGCAGCACCGGCTTGCGGTCGGGCGGGTCGGGCCAGTGGTAGACGGCGACCAGGTGGCTGGGCTCGACGCGCCAGCCGGTCTCCTCCAGGGTCTCCCGCACGGCGGCGTCGATCAGCGACTCGCCGGGCTCCAGGTGACCGGCCGGCTGGTTGACCACCAGGCGGCCGCGCACGCGCTCCTCGACGAACAGGAAGCGGTCGCCGTCCGGCACCACCGTGGCGACGGTGATCCGGGGCAGGGCGGCGGCGGGGGCGCGCAGGGCGCTGGCGATCAGGGCGGTTTCCACGGGGCGATGGTACCGAATCGTTCCCGGCCGGGGCATGACCGGGTTGCGGCGGGCGCGTTCGGCAGCGCGACCCTGGCGCATCAGGCCCCGCAGGGAGAACCCTCTCCCCCGGCCCCTCCCCCGCCTTGCGGGGGAGGGGAGAAGTGCGGCGCCGCGGCGAGCAGCCGCTGCTGCTGGCCGCAGCGCGCGATGTGCCCAGCGCCAGATGCAAGCCCCTCTCCCCCGGGGAGAGGGGTTGGGGAGAGGGGCCCGAGGCCCCAGGACACCATCCAGAACCACCGGGAGGGGTTGGGTAGGGAGGCCCCAGGCCCCAGAAAAGCACCCGGGTCACGCCCTTCCTCAAGCCGGAAAGGCCAAGGCCCTAGAATGCCCGGTCTGCCCATCCCGATTCGCCCATGGCCAACGAACCCCGCCGCGACCACGACACCGGTACCGCCGTCGAGACCGCCCCGCCCGAAGTGGCGCGGCCGCCGATGTACCAGGTGCTGCTGCTGAACGACGACTTCACGCCGATGGACTTCGTGGTCAGCGTGCTGCAGATGTTCTTCGCCATGAACCGCGAGCGCGCCACCCAGGTGATGCTGCACGTCCACACCCGCGGCCGGGGCGTGTGCGGGATCTTCACGCGCGAGGTGGCGGAGACCAAGGTCACCCAGGTCAACGAGTTCTCGCGCAAGCACCAGCATCCGTTGTTGTGCACCATGGAGAAGGTCAGCGACGGCGGCTGAGCGGCAGGCGCCGGGATCCGCGCCCTGGCCCGGCTGCGCGGTCAGGGCCGGGGCCTGTCGTGTCGGTACGGGTCCGCACGCGGCGGCAAGGCGATCGTCGGGTACCTGTCGCCTGCCGGCATGCCGTAGACCCTGCGCGGGTGCGGTCCCGGTCGGCCCCTGCCTTGCCGGGGCGGGCCTGCGGATGGCCTGGCCCGTCGTCGATCGTCACACGACCGTCACTCGCGCGCGCCGCCGGCCTTCCCCCGTCCGCCATGGCGAGCGCCGTCGCGGTCATCCTGCACCGCAGCCCAACGGGCGCGGCCGGAAGAGCGCGGAAGTCGCCGGCATGGATTGAAATTCCGCCGCGACGGGCGCATAAGGGGTCCAACGCATCGCCGGGCACGGAGGCCCGGGGCGCCAGCGGGCGCGGCGAAGCGGCCACGGGCAGCAAGGAGCCCCCATGTTCAGCAAAGACCTCGAGCTCACCATCGGCCAGTGCTACAAGGACGCGCGCGAGCAGCGTCACGAGTTCATGACCGTCGAGCACCTGCTGCTGGCGCTGACCGACAACAGTTCGGCGGCCTCGGTGCTGCGCGCCTGCGGCGCCGACCTCAAGCGCCTGGCCGCCGACCTGCGCGGGGTCATCGGCGAGACCGTGCCGGTGCTGCCCGAGGGCGACACCCGCGACACCCAGCCGACCCTGGGCTTCCAGCGCGTCCTGCAGCGGGCCGTCTACCACGTGCAGTCCTCCGGCCGGAAGGAAGTGACCGGCGCCAACGTGCTGGTCGCGGTGTTCGGCGAGAAGGACTCGCACGCCGTGTACTTCCTCAACCAGCAGGACGTCAGCCGGCTGGACGTCGTCAACTACATGTCGCACGGCGTCGCCAAGCTCGGCCACGAATCGTCCGAGCCGCAGGAAACGCGCCAGGAAGGCGAGGCCCAGGGCGAGGACGGCAAGCGCGAGGCGCTGAGCGAATACGCCGCCAACCTCAACGACCTGGCCCGCGAGGGCCGCATCGACCCGTTGATCGGCCGCGCCGCCGAGCTGGAGCGCACCATCCAGGTGCTGTGCCGCCGGCGCAAGAACAACCCGCTGTACGTCGGCGAGGCCGGCGTCGGCAAGACCGCGCTGGCCGAGGGCCTGGCGCTGCGCATCGTCGCCGGCGAGGTGCCCGAGGTGCTGCGCGACGCCACCATCTACTCGCTGGACATGGGCGCCCTGGTCGCCGGCACCAAGTACCGCGGCGACTTCGAGAAGCGCCTGAAGGCGGTCCTGGCCGAGCTGCGCAACAAGCCCGGCGCGATCCTGTTCATCGACGAGATCCACACCGTGATCGGCGCCGGCTCGGCGTCGGGCGGCACCATGGACGCCTCCAACCTGATCAAGCCGGTGCTGGCCAACGGCGAGCTGCGCTGCATCGGCTCGACCACCTTCCAGGAGTACCGCACCATCTTCGAGAAGGACCGCGCGCTGGCGCGGCGCTTCCAGAAGATCGACGTGGTCGAGCCCTCGGTGGCCGAGGCGGTGGAGATCCTGCGCGGCCTCAAGGTCAAGTTCGAGCAGCACCACCAGGTGGAGTACTCGGCCGACGCCCTGCAGGCGGCGGTCGACCTGTCGGTGCGCCACATCGGCGACCGCCTGCTGCCGGACAAGGCGATCGACGTGATCGACGAGGCCGGCGCCCGGCAGCGCCTGCTGCCCGAGGACCAGCGCAAGAACACCGTCGACGTCGCCGAGATCGAGTACGTGGTGGCGCGCATGGCGCGCATTCCGGAGAAGCAGGTGTCCGCTTCCGACCGCGACGTGCTGCGCAACCTCGAGCGCAACCTGAAGATGGTGGTGTTCGGCCAGGACCAGGCGATCGACACGCTGGCCTCGGCGATCAAGATGGCGCGCTCCGGCCTGGGCAACCCGACCAAGCCGATCGGCTGCTTCCTGTTCGCCGGCCCGACCGGCGTCGGCAAGACCGAGGTCACCCGGCAACTGGCCATGCAGCTCGGCATCGAACTGATCCGCTTCGACATGTCCGAGTACATGGAGCCGCATTCGGTGTCGCGCCTGATCGGCGCGCCGCCGGGCTATGTCGGCTACGACCAGGGCGGCCAGCTCACCGAGGCGGTGACCAAGCATCCGCACGCGGTCCTGCTGCTCGACGAGATCGAGAAGGCGCACCCGGACGTCTACAACATCCTGCTGCAGATCATGGACCGCGGCGCGCTGACCGACAGCAACGGCCGCGAGGCCAATTTCCGCAATGTCGTACTGGTGATGACCACCAACGCCGGTGCGGCGCTGGCGGCGCGCCGCAGCATCGGCTTCGTGCACCAGAACCACGCCAGCGACGCCATGGAAGTGATCAAGCGCAGCTTCACGCCGGAGTTCCGCAACCGCCTGGATGCCGTCATCCAGTTCGCGGCGCTGGACTTCGAGCACATCCTGCGCGTGGTCGACAAGTTCATCATCGAGCTGGACGCCCAGCTCGCCGAGCGCCACGTGGTGCTGACGGTGTCGCCGGAGGCGCGCCGCTGGCTGGCCGAGCACGGCTTCGACCCGCAGATGGGCGCCCGGCCGATGGCGCGGATCATCCAGGAGCACATCAAGCGCGCCCTGGCCGACGAGCTGCTGTTCGGCGCCCTGGTCGAGGGCGGCAAGGTCCAGGTCGACGTCGTCGACGGCCAGATCAAGGTCACCGCCGAACGCGCCGACCGCCCCGAACCCGTCGACGCCTGACGGGAATGCCACCCTTCTCCCCTCCCCGCCTGCGGAGGGGAGAAGGCCGCCACCTACAGCGCCACGAGCCCCGCCCGCGACAAGCCGGTCGCGGCTCCTCCCGCCTTTTCCACGAGACCCAGGCAGGGTAGGGCACCCGTGGGTTCTTTCGCGATCGTCCATGCGGGGACACCGCACTTCTCCCCTCCCCCGCCTGCGGGGGAGGGGCCGGGGGAGAGGGCCGCCGCCTGAAGCGCCACACGGGTCCGGTTGGCGATAACCAGCCTTTGGCCGCTCAAACCATGATCGCGCCGATCGCCTACCGCGCGAGTCGCGCCCGCGCGACATCGGAATTCTCCGACCCGCCAGCGCGCGTTAGCCCGATTCCCCCGCTGCGCAGGAATACCTACGGTTTCCGGTGCCGTGGTGCGCCGCCGTGCCGGGCGCTCCTCCCTGTCGACTCCTCCAGCGAGAAGCCACCGTGGTCGACTCCCGCCCACTCGCCTCGCCGCGCGACCGCGCCAGGGCCCTGCGTGCGGCCCAGACCTGCGCCGAGCAGCGACTCTGGTACCACCTGCGTGCCGGACGCCTCGGCGGACTGAAGTTCAAGCGCCAGAAGCCGATCGGTCGCTTCATTGCCGATTTCGTCTGCCACGCCCATCGCCTGGTCATCGAACTGGATGGCGGCCAGCACGCCGAGCCGGCGCACCAGATCCGCGACCGGAAACGCACGGCGCGCCTAGAGAGGCATGGCTGGCGGGTGCTGCGCTTCTGGAACCACGACGTGCTGGCCTCGGTCGAAGTGGTGCTTGAAGCCATCCTGATCGCAGTGGCGGGCCGGCCCTCTCCCCCGGCCCCTCCCCCGCAGGCGGGGGAGGGGAGAAGTGCGACGCCGTCGCACCGTCGAACCGCCAGCGGCGACGGGCATTCGCGCTGACCGCAGATCGCCTTGGCGGTGGCGGGCCGGCCCGCTCCCCCGGCCCCTCCCCCGCAGGCGGGGGAGGGGAGAAGTGCGGCGCCGTCGCACCATCGGACCGCCAGCAGCGACGGGCATTCGCGCTGACCGCAGGTCGTCTTGGCGGCGGCGGGGCGGCCCTCTCCCCCGGCCCCTCCCCCGCAGGCGGGGGAGGGGAGAAGTGCGGCGCCGTCGCGCCATCGGACCGCCAGCAGCGCGGGCGGGGGAGGCGAGACGCGCGATGCCGTCGCCGTATCGGTCCGGATGGAGCGACGGGCGCTCGCGCTGAGCGCAGGATGGCGCGGCGGACGCTGCCGTCAGTGCGGCCGTGGCCGCGGATGCGGGCGCAGCGGGCGGTGCGGCCAGGGGCCGTACCAGGGCGACCACCAGGGGTAGGGCGTCGCGTAGATCGGCTCGTAGTCGATGCGGGGCGGCCACAGGTAGATCACCTCGGCATCGACCACCGGCATGGGGTAGTCGTACTCGCCGACCCGGCGCGTGGCGCGTTCGCCGCGCACGGTGCCGAGCACGGTCAGCTCGCGGCCGGGCTGGAACACCTGCGGGTCGTAGAACCCGTCACGGCAGGCCAGGAAGCGGCCGTGCTGGCCATCGACCTGGCGCGGCCGGGCGCGCGCGTCCAGGGGACGCGACAGCAGCTGGAAACAGGAACGGTCGGCGGTGGTCTCGACCTCGATGACCTCGCCGCCCCAGCGCACCCGGTCGCCGGTGCGTGCCTGGGCACTGGCGCCATCGGCGGTGGCGGCCGACACCGGCACGTCGAGCGGCGCAGGGATGCTGGCACAGCCGGCCAGCAACACAGGGGCGAGCAGGGCGGGGAGGCGAGGAAGGCAGGTCATGACGGCACTCCTGGCGGGCGGTCCGCCGTGCCGGTGGCGTGGCCCGGATCCAGGCCGGGGAGGGCAGGCACGTCGGTCTGCGGCCAACATAGCGCCGTTGTACGTGGACCGGACATGAACGGCGCGCCGGCGTTCAGTGTCCAGGCGGGCGCCCCGCTCCGAGGAGAGACGCCGATCGCCGGAGCCGCGGCAACGGCGCGGTTGTTGCGACGGCCCTCCACCTTCCAGGGCTGTCCGATGGCGCGACGGCATCCCGCGAGCCTGCCGCCCGACAGCGCGAAGGCATCCCGCCTGCTTGTTTTCCGACAGCGCGAAGTCATCCCGCTTGCCTGTTTTCCGACAGCGCGAAGACATCCCGCCTGCCTGCCGTCCGACCGCGAGACGGCATCCCGCGTGCTTGCTGTCGGACAGCGCGACGGCGCCGCACTTCTCCCCTCCCCCGCCTGCGGGGGAGGGGCCGGGGGAGAGGGCCGGCACTGGCCATGAACTTCATCGCTGCCGGCGCAGCGGCGCCCACCCTCCGTACCCCCGCCCGGAGGCGGGGGATGAGTCATGCCGTCGAACCAGCGTACGAAGACGCCGGCAGCGCTCCGCCCTCGCGCCGTCAGTCGCCGTCGTAGCCGTCGGAGAACAGCGAACTGGGCCGGATCCGCAGACGGAACTGCGGCGTGGTGCCCGGCGTCTTGTTGTAGACCGCCAGGCCCAGCCAGTCCGAGCCGGTGCCGTCGAACTGGTAGCGCATTGCCTCGATGCCGCCGGCGCCGGCGGCATCCGCCACCGCCACGGACTGGCCGCGGGAACGCGCCCAGGTCGCGCTGTTGGCGGAGTCCGACCGGTACATCGCCAGGCCCAGGTCGCCGCCGCCGGATACCGGCAGCAGCTTCACCCGGCGCAGCGAGTCGGCGCTGATGCCGAGATCGACCACGAACAGCGAGGTGTTGGCGTCCATGGTGTAGGGCCCGTACAGGCCGCCGCTGCTGGCGCCGATGCTGACGAAGTTGGCGGCATTGACACTGTGGCCGCCGCTGCCGCTGAACCGGAACACCCGGTAGTGCTCGCGCTTGCTGGACGGCCAGTGGTTGCCGTCGACCATGATGAAGTCGACCCCGGCGCCGCCGAAGGTGGACGCGGCCAGGCGCAGGCGGTTGTAGGTGTCGTTGGTCTCCGGACCGAGGAACCAGGAACTGTCGTACAGCTCCAGGTCGTAGTCGCCGGTCGCCGGGCGCAGCGACACGCCGCGCCAGTAGATGGTGTTGCCGCTGTACTCCTGCGCCGGCCGGATGTCGAAGAAGCGACCCTGCGGCCGGGGCTGCGCCCCGAAATTCCACCAGGTGCCGCGCGGCAGCAGGTAGCCGTCCAGGCGGGCGGCGGCGGCGAACGGCGTGGCGCCGCCGGTCCAGGTGCCGAACTGGCTGACCCGGAACTCGTAGGTCTCGGTCGCCGGCGCGGTGAAGTCGACGATCTCGAAGGCGTTGTTGAAGCTCGTCGAGCTGGCCACCAGCGTGGTGCCGTCGGCACGGTAGGCGCGCAGGTCGAGGTCGGCCGGCAGGCGGTCGTTGGAATACACGCCGCCGCTGAGCGTGACGTTGGACAGCCAGGCGATCGCGAAGCGGACGCGCTGGCCGGCACGGGCGTAGACGTTGTAGCTGCGCGGGAAGCTGGTGGCGTCGACGCCCTGGAACCACCACGGCCCGACCTCGGTGGCGAACGTGGAGGCGGTGGCCGACACCGCCCGGGTCTCGGCCGGCGCATGGATGGCGCCGACCATCATCAGCGCCCGGGTGGCCACCGGCGAACCGGCCAGCTGGGCGTCGGCCTCCATCAGGTTGGCGGCGATGCCGGCGATCGCCGGCGAGGCGAAGCTGGTGCCGTTCCATGCGCCGCTCAGTGGCGTGGTCGAACTGGTGGTGCGCGCCAGGCTGGTGATCGCCACCGCCCCGGCGGCGATCTCCGGTTTCTGGTGGGTGCCGCCGGCGTCGCCGGTCGGCCAGCCGTTGGCCGAGCAGCGGTAGCGCACGTCGTTCGGCCACTGGATGGTGCCGCCGTCGTCGAAGCCGCCGACGGTCAGCGTGTTGAAGCCGCGTCCGGGGCTCTCGACGCCGAACACGGTGTTGACGTTGCCGGCGCTCTGCCCGCAATTGACGTCGCCGTGGTTGCCGGCGGCATGCACGTTGAGGCGGAAGCTGTAGCGCCCGATGTGGTCGAGCCGGCGGTCGAAGGCGTTGAAGTTGCCGTTGCCCTGCTCCTTGAAGCCCCAGCTGTGGTTGAGCACCTGGGCGCGCGCCGCCGCCCAGTCGGTGGCGGTCTCGAGCACGCCGGCGACGTTGTACTGGCCGTCGGCGCTGATCAGGGTGGCGGCCGGGGCCATGCCCCGGTGGGTGCTGTGCGAGCTGCGGATGACGCCCGCCACGCCCATCGAGTGGTTGTCCTCGGCGACGGTGGCGTCGCGGGTCTGCGCGACCGGCAGGAACGGGTTCTGGCTGTAGACGCGGGCGCCCTCGACCACCGCCACGGTGACGCCGGTGCCGTCGTAGCCGACCGCGTTCAGCGGCACGGCGTTGTGGGCGGCGCGCGCCACGTTCAGGCTGGGGCCGGCGTTGCGCGTCTCCGGCTCGATCACGCCGACGCCGGGCCAGCGCGCCGCGGTCTCGACCTGGACGCGGCTGGCCTCGGCGACGATCGACGGCACCAGGTCGCTGGCGTGGATGACGGTCCATCCGGCATCGACCAGGCGCTGCACCATGGCGGCGCGGACCGGCGCCATCGCCGTGCGCAGCTGCCCGATGCGTTCCTGGTTGGCGGCCTCGACCGTGGCCAGGGCCTGCAGCGCCTCGGCCTTGCGCTGCGTTTCGGTCTCGACGTCGAGGACCTGGTCGGCGGGCTTGACGGTGTCGACGCTGGCCAGCGCCGGGGCGCCGGCCGCGGCGCGTTCCAGCTCGGCCTGGATGCGGCGCGCGGAGTCGACGGGTTCCGGCAGGTGCTCGATCTTGCCGTCGTCGCCGACCCGGACGGCCGCCTGCCCGGGGCCGGCATCCAGGCCGGTGTCCGGTGCCTGTTCGACGCCGCCCGTGGGGCCGCCGCCGTCGTCGGGCGGGGTGAAGTCGTACCAGAGGTCGACCACCAGGCGGTCCTGCGGCGCCAGCGCCTGCAGGCGCTCCACCAGGGCCGGACTCTGCGCGCCATGGGCGAACCGCCACAGGTCGTCGGCCTGCCGGCGAACCGCATCGGCGTCGACCGGCTGGCCGGCCAGGAAGCTGCGGCCGACGATCTCGCCGCGGTCGAGGTCGAGGGCCTTGATCGAGGTGAGGACGCGGCCATCGGCCAGGCGTTCGTCGCCGCGGATGACCTCGGCCAGGCGCGACGGGGCGGTGCCCAGGGCGGCAGCCAGCCGCTCGGCGTCGGACGGGGGCGCGGCCGGCGTGCCGGCCGACGGGCCGGCCGCGAACGCGGCGGCCCCGGCGGTCAGCGCGGCCAGGCAGAACAGCGCGGCGGTGGGCAATGGTGGACGGTGCATGGGTGGACCTCCCTCGGGGACTCGGCGTGAAGCGCCGGCGGCGGCCGGCGATCGGCAGGGCCGCTGCGACCCTGACATGCAGGAGTACGCCGGATGCAGGCCGAACGCGACATCGCTTCGGGCGTGCGCAGGGCGGTGCCCCGCTCAGCCGGGCCACGCCGGCCTGCCGTCCCGGCGCACGCACGGGGACCGGGGACCGGGAAGCCGGGCCCGGTGCGGGGCGTGCGTTCGCCTCAATCTGCCGGGGAAAAGGGCCGGCGCTGGCCACGATCCTCAGCGTGGCAGACCAAGGGACGCGCGCCGGCCGGGTCGGCCCTCAGCCCCGCAGGGCGGAACCGGCAGAAGCGCGGCGCCGGCGCGCGGGCGGCGCGCGCCCGGGCAGCGGGCGCGCCTGGCTGTGGGGCCGGGATGCGCGGCCGACCCGCTCAGCCGGGCGCGGTCCGGCGCAGGGCCTGGCGCAGCCGGGCCAGGCGCAGGCGCCACCACAGCGAGGCCAGGGTGCCGAGGCCGGGCAGGGCCTGGTCGCTGCCGGCGTAGCGGGCCTGCTGGCAGCGCAGGGCCGGGGCGCGCAGGTCGTCGATGAGCTCGGGGAAGCGATGTCCGGCGCGGCCCAGCAGGCTGGACAGGGGCTCGGCGGCGGAAGCGGGGACGCCGGCACCGGCCAGCAGGCGGCGGTGCGCGGCCAGCCAGCGGCCCGCGGGATCCAGGGCGCGTCCGGGCAGCGAGGCGGGCGCACGGCGCAGCAGCCACAGGGCGGCAGTGACCAGGCCCAGGGCCAGCGCGGCCAGCAGGGCCAGGCGCAGCAGGCCGCGGCTGTCGCGCGGCAGCCAGCTCGCGAGCCGTTCGAACACGGCGCTGCGCGATTCGCTGCGGAAGTTCACCACCCAGTCGGTCCAGCGCAGGTCCAGGTAGTCCCAGCGGTCGCGCAGCCAGCGGCCCAGGCCGCTGCGGCCGAAGTTGTCGGCGAGCGCGGCCAGGGCGTCGCCGCCGCCCTCGATGCGCTCGGGCGCGACCATGCCGGTCGGGTCGGCGCGCAGCCAGCCGCGGCCCTCGACCCACAGCTCGACCCAGGCGTGGGCATCGGCGCGGCGCACCACCAGGTGGCCGCCGACCGCGTTGAAGTAGCCGCCGTGGTAGCCCAGCACCACCCGTGCCGGCACGCCGCCGGCGCGCAGCAGGGTGGCGTAGGCGGAGGCGTAGTGCTCGCAGTAGCCCATGCGAGTCTCGAACAGGAAATCGTCGACCGCGTTCAGCCCCAGCGGCGGGGGTTCGAGGGTGTAGGAAAAGGTCTCCGCGAACAGGTCGAGCAGGGCGCTGGCGAAGCGGGCCGGGTCGGGGTGCTGGCCGCGCAGCGAGCGCGCCAGTTCGAGCGTGCGCGGATTGCGCCCGTCCGGCAGCGCCAGCGCCAGCGCCCGCGCCTGCGGCGCCAGCCCGAACGGCTCCAGCACCAGGTCGGGATCGGAGAGCACCGTGTAGCGCAGGGTGCGGTCGCGCCGCGACAGGGGGAGGCTGTGGTCCAGCGCCAGGCGCAGGCCTTGCGGCGCGGCGACCGGCCGCTCCAGCACCGGCAGCCAGGGCGCGGCGTCCGGTTCCAGGGTGATCTCGTGGCGGATGCCGCGCTCCAGCGCCGCGGGGAGGTCGTCCAGGCGGGTGTCGACCCAGTCCGGCCGGGTCCAGGCGCGGCCGTCCGTGGCCCACAGGGTCAGGCCGCGGAAGTAGCGCAGCGCCACCGGCGGCACCTCGCCCTCGAAGCGCACCCGCATCGCCGGACGGTCGTCCTGCGCCAGCAGGCCGATCTGGCCCGGTTCCATGCGGTCGCTCAGGCCCATGCCGCCGCGCTGCACGGCCGTGGCGTTGCCCCACAGCGGCGAGGCGATGCGCGGGAAGGCCACGAACAGCACCAGGGCCAGCGGCAGCGCCGCGGCCAGCAGCAGGCCGGCGCGGCCCAGGGCCGGCGCCAGCGCCACCGGACCGGGCCGGCGCGCCTGCTCCAGGCTGGCCAGGGTGGCCAACGCCAGCAGCACGCCGGGCGCGCCGGCCAGCATCGCCCACAGCTGGGTCTGGAACAGGAACTGCGCCATCACCAGGAAGGCGGCGAAGGTGGCGATCGAGCGGGCGTCGCGGGCGCGCTCGGCCTCGTACAGCTTGGACACCAGCATGGCCGCCAGGAAGCCGGCGCCCTGGGTGCCGCTGATCGTCCCGATGCTGGTCCAGGCGGCGGCGAACAGCAGCAGCATCAGGCCGTTGCGGAACCACCACGGCCACGGCCGCGGCCAGCGCTCGCGCTGCAGCCAGCGCAGCGCCAGCAAGCCCAGCAGCAGCACCAGCAGCGGCCTGGGCAGCCAGCTCGCATGCGGCAGCAGCGCCGCCAGCACGGTCAGGCAGCACAGGGCGAACTGCCGGCGGTCGAGCAGGGGCGTGGTCATGGCAGCAGGGCCAGGGCGGTCAGGGCCAGGCGCCGCTGCCCGGGACCGCGACCGGGGCCCAGGGTCTGGCCGGGCAGCTCGAGCGCATAAGGCCGGTCCTGGCCGTGGGCCGCCAGCACCCAGGCGGCGAGCCGGGCGATGCCGTGTTCGCGCGCCAGGCCGGCCACCTGGGCGGTCGACAGGCGCAGCACCGGCGCCTCGCGCTCGCTGCGGGTCTCGGCCACCAGCAGGCGGTCGTGGCGGGCGCTGACCTTCCAGGCGATGTCGCGCGGGCTGTCGCCGCGCTGGAATTCCCGCAGCGCATGCCAGTCCTCCTCGCCGCGTGCCGGCCGGGCCAGGCCACCGGCGTCGGCGGCACTGGCCGGCAACGGCGGCGCCGGCGATTCGGGCGCCGGATAGACCACGGCCACGTCGTCGACGTCGAGCACGCACCAGGCGGTGAACAGGCCCAACGGATACCCGGTGGCGAGCCGGATCCGGCCCAGGCGGCGCGCGCCCCGGCGTTCGGCCGGCCAGGCCCATTCGAAGGCCACCGCCCCGGCGCCGGCCGGCCGGTCGATGCTGCGCCGTCCCGCATGGCGCAGTTCCAGCGCGCCGCGGACCGGGCCACCGGGATGGCCGACCTCGAGCCGGCAGGCCTGCGCCTGGCCGGCCCAGGCCTCGCCGGCCTCGAACACCGTCACCTTCAGGCCGGACAGGAAGTTCACCGCCGACACCGCGCTGGCCATCGCCGTCGCGCCCAGCATCAGGGCCAGCAGGATCGCGGCGTTGTTGTTGTAGTTGAGCGCGCCCAGGAGCAGGAAGAACAGGGCGGCGCCGTAGACCAGGCCGAAGCGGCTGGGCAGGATGTAGATGCGCCGGCGCGGCAGCGCCAGCGGCAGCGGGCCGGCGGGCGGCCTGGGCAGCCAGCGGGCCAGGCGGGCGCGCAGCGTCGCGGCCATCAGGGCCGCCGGATCCGGCGGCCGGTGACGCAGCGACGCCTGGCGTCATGAAGTCGCCGCGACCGGCCCGCGACCGCGGTGGGTACGGTCGTGCCGGCACATCCGGCCGCACCGGCGCCGGACAGGGCCGGTCCCGGGGGCAGGCAGCAGGCGGTCGCCGGTGCCACGCGCGCTCAGGGAATCGCGGTCGCCGCCAGCAGCTGACGGGCCAGCGCGGTGCCGTCCTGCAGCGACTGCGCCTGCGGGTGCAGGCGGTGCCGGGCCAGCGCCACGAACACCGCCTGCACGTCGTCGGGCAGCACGTGGTCGCGGCCGGCCAGCAGCGCCCAGGCGCGCGCCGCGGCGATCAGCGCCAGGCCGGCGCGCGGCGACAGGCCCAGGCGCACCTCGGCATGGTCGCGGCTGGCCTGCAGCAGGGCCTGCACGTAGGCGACCAGGGCCGGTCGCACGGTGATCGCGCGGGCCTCGGCCATCGCCGCCAGCACCTGCACCGGCGTCAGCACCGGCCGCGCGGTGGGCATCGCGGTCAGGTCGCCGTGGCCGGCCAGCAGGCGCTGCTCGGTGTCGGCGTCGGGATAGCCCAGGCTCAGGCAGAACATGAAGCGGTCGAGCTGCGACTCGGGCAGCGGATAGGTGCCGACCAGGTCCAGCGGATTCTGGGTGGCGAGCACGAAGAACGGCGTCGGCAGTTCCCTGCGCACGCCGTCGACCGAGACCTGGTGCTCGGCCATCGCCTCCAGCAGGGCGCTCTGCGATTTCGGCGGCGCCCGGTTCAGTTCGTCGACCAGCAGGACCTGGGAGAACACCGGCCCCGGGTGGAACCGGAAGCCGCCGGCGCCCTCGCCGCGCTCGAACACCGACACGCCGATGATGTCGGCCGGCAGCAGGTCGCTGGTGCCCTGCACGCGCTGGAACTCCAGGCCCAGGGTCTGCGCCAGGGCATGCGCCAGGGTGGTCTTGCCGACGCCGGGGATGTCCTCGATCAGCAGGTGGCCGCCGGCCAGCAGGCAGGCCAGCGCCAGCCGCACCTCGGTGGCCTTGCCCAGCACCACCTGGTCGATTTCGGCCAGCACGGCCTGCAGCAGGCCGCTGCCGCCTGCACGCAGCGTTGGGTTGGGCACCGCGGACATGCGTTCTCCAGTGGCGAACGGCCCGATCTTAGCGCGTTCGCTCCGGCGCGCCCGTGAGGGAATCGTCGGTGCGGGGCGGCGGGTGCGGCAGCGCCCTGCGCAGGTCCTGATCGGCATCCGTTCGAGGCCATGCGCCAGAGCCAGCTTCGGCCGCCCCTGGGGGAGCGCGCCACCGGCTTGGCAACGATGTCGATCATGGCGAGCCCCGGCCCTCTCCCCCGCCCCTCCCCCGCAGGGCGGGGGAGGGGAGAAGTGCGGTGCCGTCGCACGGGCGACACGCCGTCTGCCAGGGGGCTGAGACACGACGTTGCCCAGGTTTCCCCGCGGGAGAGCGGCGCGGATCGCGCCCCGCTTCCCGCTTCCCGAAGCCAAAGCCGAAGTCGAAACCGAAGCCGAAGTCAAAACCGAAACCGAAACCGAAGCCGAAGTCGAAGCCGAAGCCGAAGCCGAAGCCGAAGCCGAAGCCGAAGCCGAAGCCTGAAGCCTGAAGCCTGAAGCCTGAAGCCTGAGGCCTGAGGCCTGAAGCCTGAGGCCTGAGGCCTGAAGCCGAAGCCCGATTCAGAACTTCCGAGTCCCGAACTGGCCGCAGCACCACACTTCTCCCCTCCCCCGCAGGGCGGGGGAGGGGCGGGGGAGAGGGCCGTCCCGCCAGTGCGCGCTACTGGAAACCGCTGGCGAACAGCAGATCGGGTTCGCGCTCGTAGGCGCCGATGTCGGGCGCGCCGTGCCGCGGCCGGCCGCGCTGGTCCAGGGCCGGCGTGCCGGTGCCGGTGCCGGCATCGATCGCCGGCGAGGGGAAGGGCAGGGCCAGGGTCTGGGTCGGGCCGCCGTTGTCGGCCGGCGGGCCGAGCGCGACATCGGCGTACACCGCGCCGGTGGTCACGGCGGCTTCCTGCTGGCCGCCCGAGCCCGGCCGCACCTGCGGCCACTGGATGTTGTTGCTGCCGGCCACCGGCGCGTTGAGCAGGGTCCAGGGGTTGAAGGTGTTGCCGCCGGTGTTGTTGCGGAACAGGACGTTGCGCAGGGCCAGCGGCCGGCCCGCGGCGTTGGCGATGCCGCCGGCGAAACACACCGGGCACTCGGCGCGGTTGTCGGCAAGGGTGGTGTTCTGGATCGTCACGCCGCCGCTGGCGGCCATGTTGATCGCGCCGCCCAGGCCGGTGCGCGCCCGGTTGCCGGTGAAGGTGCTGTTGACGATCAGGCCGGACGCCGTGGTGCCGCCGTGGTCGAACAGGGCCAGGCCGCCGTAGCCGGCGGCCTGGTTGTCGCGGAAGGTGCTGGCGTCGATCTCGAACGGGCCGCCCTGCAGGTAGACGCCGCCGGTATGGGCGTTGCTGGCGCCGGCGCTGTTGTTGCCTTGCACCGTGCTCTGGCGCAGGCGCACGAAGCTGGCCTGGTCGTAGGCGACCGTGAACAGCCCGCCGCCGTAGGCGTTGGCGGTGTTGTCGAGCAGCCGGCTGCGGCACAGGTTGATGTTGCGCTGGGCGCCGTCGACGCCCAGGCCGCCGCCGTTGCCGCCGTTGCCCGGATTGCCGCCGGTGCCGGTGGCCTGGTTGCCGGCCAGCACGGTGTCGAACAGGTTGATGGTGCGCGTGCCCAGCGTGTAGACGCCGCCGCCGTTGGCGCCGCGGTTGTTGTCGATGGTGGTGCGCACCAGCTCCAGGGCATCGGCGCCGATCACGTACAGCCCGCCGCCGCCGTCGTCCTGGGCGGTCTGGATGGCGTGGTTGTCGGTGAAGCGCGAGTCGAAGACGCGGATCGACACCGCCTGCCAGGGACCGCCGCTGGGCTTGAACAGGCCGGCGCCCGACCCGGCCGGCGTGCGGCCGCCGCGCACCGTGGTATTGAGCAGGGTGAACGCGTAGGTGGCATTGCCCGGGTTGGTCACGCGCAGGATGCGCCCGCTGCCGGTGCCGGACAGGATGGCGCCGTTGCCGTCGAGAACCGTCTCGCGGCTGACCACCAGTTCCTGGTCGACGTCCAGGACGCTGGCGCCGATCGCCAGCCGGATCGCGCCGCCGGCGGCCAGGGCGGCCTGCAGTTGCGCACGCGTGACGCTGCCGGGCTGGCCGTTGCCGAGCACGGTCCAGCCGGCCGGCTGCGGCGGCATCGGCGCCTGGCAGTCGAAGCCCGGCTGCGCCTGGGCTGCGCCGGCAACCAGCAGGGCAAGGCAGGCGGAGCGCAGGGTTGGCGGCATGGCGGCGTCCCGGTGTCGGCTGGTGCCGAGACTGCCACAGGGCCGGCGCCTGATCGCGCGCCGTCGTCACGTTTTGCAGGACAAGGCCGCTCGCGGATCGAGCGCCATGAAGGCGCGTACCACGCCGCATCGGACCGGACGAGGCCCGCACCGCCTGTGCTGCTGCGACAATGGCGGCTGCCATCGACCCGGATCCGCCGCATGCCCCTGCTCGACCCCCTGCCGGAATCGGCGACGCCGTCGCTGGCCGAGACCTTCGCACAGTTCCGCGGCATCCTCGGTTTCGTGCCGAACAGCCTGCTGACCATGCAGCGCCGGCCGGCCATGGTCGAGGCCTTCGGCGCCCTGACCCGCGCGGTGATGGACCCGGCCGGCGAGGTCGACCCCGGCTTCAAGCGCCTGCTCGCCCATCTGAGCTCGACCGCGGCGCAGTGCCAGTACTGCATGGCGCATTCGCTGATCGCCGCCGGCCTGCACGGCATCCCGGCCGCCAAGATCGTGGCGATCACCGACTACGCCAGCTCGCCGCTGTACACCGAGGCCGAACGCGTCGCCCTCGACTTCGCGCGCGCCGCCGGCGCCGTGCCCAATGCCGTCGACGAGGCCCTGGCGGCGCGCCTGCGCGCGCACTGGAGCGAGGGCGCGGTGGTCGAGATCCTCGGCGTGGTCGGCCTGTACGGCTTCCTCAACCGCTGGAACGATTCCATGGCGACCACCCTGGAAGCGCCGGCCTGCCTGGTCGGCGATGCCGTGCTGGCGCGGTCCGGCTGGACCGGCGGCAAGCACCGCGGCGGCGCCTGATGGCCCTGATCGCCCTGAACGGACTGGACTACGGCGTCGGCGGCCCGTTGCTGCTGGAGTCCGCCGACCTCGCCATCGAGGCCGGCGAGCGGGTCGCCCTGGTCGGCCGCAACGGTGCCGGCAAGTCGACCCTGCTGCGCCTGCTGGCCGGCGAGCTGCAGCCCGACGACGGCCAGATCCGCCGCCAGGACGGCCTGCGCGTCGCGCTGATGGCCCAGGAGGCGCCGGCCGGCCTGGACGGCAGCGTCTGGGACGTGGTCGCCGGCGGGCTGGGCGATGCCGGCGCCCTGGTCGCGCGCTGGCATCGCGCCAGCCAGGCGGCGACGCCGGACGTCGCCGCGCTGGGCGAGCTGCAGGCGCGCATCGAGGCGGCCGGCGGCTGGGACCTGGAGCAGCGCGTCGGCCAGGTGCTGTCGCAGATGGACCTCGACGGCGAGGCCGCCTTCGACGCCCTGTCCGGCGGCATGAAGCGCCGCGTCCTGCTGGCGCGCGCCCTGGCCGGACGCCCCGACGTGCTGCTGCTGGACGAGCCCACCAACCACCTGGACATCGAGGCGATCGAGTGGCTGGAGGGCTTCCTGTCGGCGTTCGCCGGCGCCCTGGTGCTGGTCAGCCACGACCGCCGCTTCGTGCGCGCCCTGGCCACCCGCATCGTCGAGATCGACCGCGGCCAGGTGCTGTCCTGGCCGGGCGGCTTCGACAACTTCCTGCGCCGCCGCGACGAGCGCCTGCATGCCGAAGGCCAGGCCAACGCCCGCTTCGACAAGTTCCTTGCCCAGGAGGAGGTCTGGATCCGGCAGGGCATCAAGGCGCGCCGCACCCGCGACGAGGGCCGCGTGCGCCGGCTCGAGCAGATGCGCCGCGACGCCGCCCGGCGCCGTGCCGGGACCGGCCAGGTGAAGCTGGTGGCGAGCGCCGCCGGCGAATCCGGCAAGCGGGTCATCGAGGCCGAGGACGTCGACTTCGGCTACGGCTACGGCGCAGACCTGCTGGTGCGCGGCTTCTCGACGCGCATCCTGCGCGGCGACCGGATCGGCCTGATCGGCCGCAACGGCAGCGGCAAGTCGACCCTGCTGCGCCTGCTGCTCGGCGAGCTGGCGCCGCTGCGCGGCGAGGTGCGCCACGGCACGCGCCTGGAGATCGCCTACTTCGACCAGCACCGGGCCAGCCTGCGCGAGGACTGGAACGCCCTGGACAACGTCTCCCAGGGCCGCGAGTACATCGAGGTTGGCGGCAGCCGCAAGCACGTGCTCGGCTACCTGCAGGACTTCCTGTTCACTCCCGAGCGCGCACGCGCGCCGATCACCCGGCTGTCCGGCGGCGAGCGCAACCGCCTGCTGCTGGCGCGGCTGTTCGCCCAGCCTTCCAACCTGCTGGTCATGGACGAGCCGACCAACGACCTCGATGTCGAGACGCTGGAGCTGCTCGAGGAACTGCTGGCCGACTACCCCGGCACCTTGCTGCTGGTCAGCCACGACCGCGATTTCCTGGACAAGGTGGTGACCTCGACCCTGGTCATGGAGGGACAGGGCCGGGTCGGCGAGTACGTCGGCGGCTACAGCGACTGGCTGCGGCAGCGGGCCGCAGGCGACGGCAGCGCCGCACCAAACGACGCCGGGTCCGCAGCGGGCGGACCGGCCGCCGCCCCCGCGACGGCGACCGCACACTCGACGAATGAGCAGGCCGTTGCCACCGCCGCCCCGGCCCGGCCGCGCAAGCTCAGCTACAAGGACCAGCGCGAGCTGGAGCAGCTTCCGGCCCGCATCGAGGCGCTGGAAGGCAAACTCGCGGCCCTCGGTGCGGCGATGGCCGACCCGGCCTTCTACCAGCGCCCGGCCGCGCAGATCGGCGCCGACCAGGCGGCCCTGGCCGCCACCCAGCTCGAGCTGGACGCCGCCTACGCGCGCTGGGCCGAGCTCGACGGCTGAGCGCGCTGTTCCGCCCGGGCGCTGCGTCCCTGCTCGGGTGGCGCATCCTGCGGCCGTCGTCTCAGGTCAGCGGCAACGCCCGGAAGGCATCGACCAGGTCCAGCCAGGCCGCACAGCCGGGGGTCGCGAAGTAGCCGAGCAGCACCAGCACCGCGAGGACCGCGAACACCGCGAAGATCCGCCGGCCCGGCAGTCGGCCAGGCCAGCGCGCCCACAGGACGAACAGCACGGCGGTCGCCAGCGCGAACGCCGGCGCCTGGTACAGGTACCAGGCGGGCAGGGGCGGCGCGTAGTGGTGCAGCAGGCGCGCGAACAGGGGGTCGAGCAGGGGCAGGGCGGTGACCGCCATGAAGCGGCCGTGCGCGCCGGGCACCCGGCGCCAGGCGATCGCCAGGGCCAGCGCCGCGGCGAAGATCGCGGTCATCGACAGCGGCAGCCAGGCGAAATGGCCGAAGCGCGCGAACGCCTCGTCGGACATCCGCCCGAGGTTGTGATGGGTCAGCAGCACGCCCGAAACGATGAAGGCCAGGCCGACGACCAGGCCGATGCCGCCGAGCAGGCGGTGCGCGGAGCGGCGGCGCGCGCGGATCAGCAGCGGCTGGACCACCAGCAGCGCCAGCCAGGCGGTGCCCAGCAGGGCGTGCGCGTGGGTATGGCCGTGGGCATCGCCGAACTTGCCGAGGTAGTCGGGCCAGAACGCCGGAATCGCCAGCAGCAGCAGGCAGGCGGAAGCCAGCGCCACCGTCGTGGCCAGGCGGTCGTGTCCGTGGCTGCCCGGGCGCGGGTGGCGGCCGTTGTCGGAGCGGGTGTGTTCCATCCGGATCTCCGCGGCTGGCAGTGGCAACGCCCGGGCCGGCGTCCCTGGCCCGCGGCGCGCAGGCACCGGTCGTCGTCGTACCGGGTCCGCTCCGATGTTTCCCCTGGCGGACGCAGCGCCCACCGCACTATAGCGCCAGCTCGCCTGCCGTCCGGCCGAGGCGCGACCCGCCGGGCGGGGACGTGGCTGCGCCGGGTCCCTCCGCGCCGCGCGGCGCAGGGAGGGCTGCCGGCGCTCAGCGAGGCAGCAGCAGCTGGTTGGCGTCGACGCGGCTGCCGTTGTCGGGGCGGCGGGCCAGCCAGGCGGCGATCGCGGCAGCCACCACGGCGGGGTCGCGCAGGGCGCCGCTGTCCTGGAAGGCCACGAACTGGTCGCGGTCCGGGAAGTCGGCCGGATCGCTGGCGCGGATGCGCTGCTGCATGCCGGTGTCCAGGACGCCGGGGCTGACCGTCAGCGTGCGCACCGGACGTTCCTCGTCGGCCTGTTCCAATGCCAGCACCGCCATGAACTGCTCCAATGCCGCCTTGCCCGCGCAGTAGGGGGCCCAGCCGCGGATCGGCCGCCTGGCCGCGCCGGAACTGATCGCCAGCAGGCAGCGTTCGGCGGCGTGGCCGGCGAACGCGGCCAGCGCGGACTTCAGGAACACCACGGTGCCGGTCAGGTTCACCGCGAAGTGCCGAAGCAGCTCGGACGTGTCGAGGCTGGCGACCGGACCGACCGGTTCCAGTCGGGCGGCGTTGGCGACCACCACCACCTCCTGCCAGGGCTGCCGGGCCAGGGCGGCCAGTGCCGGGACCAGGGCCCGCTCGGCCGCCTGCGGGTCGGCCAGGTCGACCGCCAGGTGGTCGGGTCCGGCGCCGCTGCGCGAGCAGTCGATCGCCCGCCAGCCCTGCGCCCGCCAGTGTTCGCACAGCGCGGCGCCAAGGCCGCGGGAACCGCCGCTGACGAGGGCAAGGCGCATCGCGTTCTCCTTCGGACCGGCCGTCATGATGCCGGGCCGCGGCGATCGCGGGCAACGCGGCGCGCCGGCCGGCGGGCGCGGCGCCGCGGGCCGTCGGCGGCCGGGGACCTCCCCTCGCGCCCGATCGGTGGCGTTCACGCCGTCGGCTTCCGGCCGGCTTTCGCCCATATGCCGGGCGCTGCTTGCGTACACTTCCGCCATGGATGAGCCGGTGCATGCCCCCGACGTCACGGTCCTGCTCGATCGCGCCCGCGGTGGCGATGCCGAGGCCTGGCACCGGCTGGTCGATCTCGTCTACCCGGACCTCAAGCGCCTGGCCCATGGCGCGCTGGGTGCCGGCAAGCGGCACACCCTGGGCACCACCGCCCTGGTCCACGAGTGCTACCTGCGCCTGGCCCGTGCCGAGGGCGCACCCCGCGACCGCGGCCACCTGATGGGCCTGGCCGTGCGCATCATGCGCCAGGTGCTGGTCGACCATGCCCGCGAGCGCCTGGCGATCAAGCGCGGCGCCGGCGCCCTTAAGGTGACCCTGGACGACGAGCTGCCGCACCATGCCAGCGAGTTCGAGCTGCTGGTCGATATCGATGCCGCCCTGGTGCGCCTGGCCGAGGCCGAGCCGCGCCAGGCCCAGGTCTTCGAGTACCGATACTTCGGCGGCCTCAACGACCAGGACACCGCGCAGGCCCTGGGCATCTCGCCGCGCACCGTGCACCGCGACTGGGACGCCGCGCGGGCCTGGCTGGCGCAGGCGCTGTCGGCCGGCGACCCCGAACCGGCCTGAGTCCGGTCCCGGAGGCTTCCCGGCGGACGCCGCTGCGGCCGCCGATGCTCGCGCCACGCCGCGTTCCGGACGGGCTCAGTCGGCGGCCTCGGGCCATGGCCGGCGCCGGACCCCGGCCGGACCGTCGATCGCCGTCCCCGCCGTTCGACCCAGTGCGGTCCGGCGCATGCCGGGGACAAAGGGGAGCAGGCGATGCGCGTCATGGTGCTGGTCAAGGCGAGCGCTGCCAGCGAGGACGGCGCCACGGACCCGGCCTGGACCCGGGCGATGCTGGCGGCCATGGGACGCTTCAACGCGGCGCTGCGCGAAGCCGGCGTGCTGGTCGCCGCCCATGGGCTGAGGCCGTCCAGGCACGGCGTGCGGGTGACGCTGGCCGAGGGCGTGCGTGGCGTCGAGGCCGGTCCGTTCCTGCCGCCCGAGGCGCAGGTCGCGGGCTTCTGGCTGTGGCAGGTCCGCGACCTCGACGAGGCGCTGGCCTGGGCGCGCCGGTGCCCCGATCCCATGCCGGGCGAGGGCATCCTGGAAATCCGCCCGCTCGACGAAGGCTGAGTCGGAGATCGTTTCGAGGCCGCCGTGCATCGGCGCCGCCCCGGAATGGAAACAGCGTCGCGCCTCGGGACTCGCAGACATGACCGGCGGGAAGGCAGCCGACCTGTCGATTCCGTCCCTTCCCGTTCGACCCACGGCATCCATCGTCCGGAGCACCCCCATGACACGCATGATCTTCGTCAACCTGCCCGTCGCCGACCTGGCCGCCTCGATGGCCTTCTACGAAGGCCTGGGCTTCAGCAACAACCCGCACTTCACGGACGAGACCGCGGCGTGCATGGTCTGGAGCGAGGCCATCCACGTCATGCTGCTGACTCATGGCAAGTGGCGCAGCTTCACCAGCCGACCGATCCCGCCGACCACGGCCAGCGAGGTGATGCTGGCCCTTGCCCTGGACGACCGGGACGCCGTCGATGCCATGAATGCCGCGGCGGCCGCCCATGGCGGGCAGGGTGACATCAACCCGGCGCAGGACCTCGGCTTCATGTACAGCCGCGCGCTGGCCGATCCGGACGGCCATGTCTGGGAGGCGTTCTGGATGGACCCGGCCGCCGTTCCGGCCGGCTGACCGGCGCGCCGCGCGCAGGCCTGGACCGCCGGCGCACCCGACCGGCGGGCGAGGCGCGCCCTTGGATCGCGCCCCGCCCCGAGGGCATGCCCGGGGCGGCGGAACCGGCGCCGCGACCGGATTCAGGGCGCAGCCGCCACAATGACCGCCTTCGCCGCAGTCCGAAGGCTTCGTGAGACCCCAGCGCCTGCTGCCCCTGATCATCGCCACCGCCCTGTTCATCGAGAACATGGACTCGACGGCGATCTCGACCTCGTTGCCGCAGATCGCGGACGACCTGGGCGTGGCGCCGGTGGCGCTGAAGCTGGCGATCACCACCTACCTGCTGGCGCTGGCGGTGTTCATCCCGGTCAGCGGCTGGGTGGCGGACCGCTTCGGCGCGCGCCGCGTGTTCGTCGGCGCGATCGCGGTGTTCCTGGCCGGTTCGCTGGTCTGCGCGGCCGCCGACGGCCTGGGGCTGCTGGTGGCCGGGCGCTTCGTGCAGGGCATGGGCGGCGCGATGATGGTGCCGGTGGGTCGGCTGGTCCTGCTGCGCAGCGTCGAGAAGTCCGAGCTGGTGCGCGCGCTGAGCTGGCTGACCCTCCCGGCGATGCTGGGGCCGATGCTGGGCCCGGTGCTGGGCGGGGCGATCACCACCTATGCGCACTGGCGCTTCATCTTCCTGATCAACCTCCCGATGGGCCTGCTCGGCATGTGGCTGGCGTGGCGGCACGTCCCGGAGCTGCGGCAGCCGGTCGGCCCGCTGGACGTGCGGGGTTTCCTGCTGTCCGCCGGTGGCCTGGCGCTGGCGATGTTCGGCCTGTCGGCCATGGGCCGCGAGCTGGTGCCGGGGACCGCCGTGGCGGTGTGCCTGCTGGCCGGTGCCGGACTGATCGCGGCCTACGTGCGCCGAGCGCGCCGGCAGGCGCACCCGCTGCTGCAACTGGAGCTGCTGCGCATCCCCACGTTCCGCGCCGCGGTGGTCGGCGGCGCGCTGTTCCGCATCGGCATCGGCGCGACGCCATTCCTGCTGCCGCTGATGCTGCAACTGTCGTTCGGCCTGGATCCGCTGGAGTCGGGCCTGGTCACCTTCACCTCGACCGCGGGGGCGATGGCGATGAAGGTGATCGCCCCGGCCGTGCTGCACCGCTTCGGGTTCCGGCCGGTGCTGGTCTGGAACGGGCTGGTCGCCTCGCTGATGCTGTGCGGGTTCGGGCTGTTCCGCGCCGACACGCCGTATCCCCTGATGGTGGGCGTGCTGCTGGCCAGCGGCTTTTTGCGCTCGCTGCAGTTCACCAGCCTCAATGCCATCGCCTACGCCGACGTCGACCAGGCGCGGATGAGCCAGGCCAGCAGCCTGGCGGCGATGGCCCAGCAGATAGCCCTGGCACTGGGCGTCACGCTCGGCGGCTACGCGCTCAGCATGGCCGGCGCGCTGACCGGCCGGCCCGACGCCGCCGCGATCAATTTCACCTTCGCCTTCCTCACCGTCGGCCTGGTCTCGCTGGCCTCGACCCTGCAGATGCGCAGGCTCGCGCGCGACGCCGGCGCCGAGATGGCCGGCCGTGCGCAGCCTGGCCGGGAGGTGGCCGAGCAGAAGCCCGAGCCGCGGGCGCAGACCTGAGGGCCGCATCGCCAGGACGCGCGCAGCCACCGGTCAGGTCCGGGTCGCTGCGCCGCGCCCTGGCGGCCCGGTGCGACGGGGGCTCGATGAGGCGGTGGCTGTGCGTGCGGTCGCTAGGACAGCAGACTGCATTCGCTGCGCCCGAAAGGTCGCGCCTCAGCTTGATCCACAGCCGCTGACGGGCCGGATCGGACATGAGCAGCCGGGCGAGATCGCGCACCCGAGCCCTTCGACAGCCGCTAGACTCGCAAGCAGGCACCGCCAGCTCCCACCGGCCACTCATGAGCATCGCAGTTCGGATCCTGGCACTCGCCGCTCTCACGATGCCGGCATTCGGCGCATCCGGCCAGATGCTCGTGGAGGACGTGTTTGGACAGGGCGGCGCGGTGCACTTCCGACGCGACCACCTGACCGGTGCGACCTACCTCCGGCTCGCAACGGAAGGGACGTATGAAGTCATCGCCGTCGAGCACATGGGTCGTATGCGCCTGGATGCCGGACGTTGGCGGGCGGACGGGTCAGAGCTTGTCCTGGAGTCCGACCAGCGTGTCCGTGACGTGACGTCACCCGCGTTACGAATCTTTCTCCGTTCGCAACGAGAGGTCGCGCTGCTTCCCGAATTGAGGTCCAGGATCCTTACCCTCCACGCGCGCCTCGATGGACGACCGGTATACCCCGCCGATGTCGCTTCGCTCCGGGTCGTCCAGGGTAAGGGCGAGCAGCGCATCGGCGTCAAAGTCGATCTCGACGTCGCCGTCGAGTATGGCGTCGGACATGCCGCCGCGACATCGCTGCTCAAGCTCGCCAAGGCAATCGACAGTTACCTCGCCGACCCTGGGGCGCAGCGGGTCTTTCCCTACCGGAGCCACGCCTACCGTGGCCATACTTTCCTGGTCCCGCTCGCACCGGGTATCGAGGTGCTTGAGCCGACACCGGCCACCGTGCGCAAGGACATCGACGAGTATGGAGGTCGGGCTCCGCCCTACATCTTCCTGCTCCTGGCCGAGTCCGAATACAACCAGGATGTTGGCAGGAACTATCCCTTCAGGTTCTTTCCGGAAATGAACCCGACCGACTAGTCCTGGATCTGGACGCATGCCGTGCGTGCACGGCTCTCAGGGACAGGTCCCCGCACGGCCACGCGGTCCATTCGATCAGCGGCCGAACGGGGTCCGACCGAACGGGGTCAGGTTCGGGACCGAACGGGGTCAGGTTCACTTCTCGCCGCTACGACCCCGCTTGCCCCGACCGGGTGGATCCGGCCTTCCGTAGGAGTGAAAGGCACATTTTCGAACCCTGCGGCCCAGGCCCGGCAGGGCTGTCGTCATCCGTTCCCCAAAAAGGTCTACAGGGCAAACTCCACCCCCGCGGCAATGGGTGTCAGCGTTGTCCCCGACACCACTCGTCCCTTGCTACGGCACCAGCTCGATCGAATTCACCGGCCCCACCAGGTTCCGCCTGAGCGTGATCCACAACCGTTGCCCGGCTTGGTCTGGCGAGGGCAGCCAGTCGAGATCGCGGATCAGGGTCTGGCCGTTCAGGCGCAAGGTGGTCGGCAGGCCACCGTTCCAGTCGCCGATCAGCAGCAGGGGGTGGCGCAGGGTGCCGGCGCCGACCGCGATGCTGGCGCTGAGCTGGTTGGCCGCGGCATTGAAGCGCAGTGCGCCATAGACCGGATCGTAGCCGGCGGGGGTGTAGGTGCGCGGGCTGGGATCGCCGACGCCGCTGGGACCGCTGGCGACGACCGTGCCGACGCTGGCCCCGAGCGTGAGCGTCTGCACCACCTCGACCTGGCCGACCTGGGCGCCGACCGGGTCGGCGCTGTGGGCGCCCAGCACGACATGGGTCGAGTAGCTCTTGCGCGGCCAGCCCGACGCCGTGCCCAGATAGCCGTGGGTGGGATAGCTGGCCATGCCCAGGAACCCGAAGTTGCTGCCCCAGGCCAGGCGCGTGCTGTTGGTGCCCTGGTCGGGAAGCGCCGGGTTCAGCGAGTAGTTCACCGACTGGAACGGCCAGTTGAAGTTGCAGGGCAGGCGATGGTCGAAGCCGCCCAGCGCCACCGTGCAGCCGTTGCCGTCGGCGCTGGTGGTGTTCCAGCGGTTGGTCGCCCAGTAGCCCCCGGCATCCTGCTGGGTGATGGTCTGGCTGGCCACCGTGCCCATGGTCGCGTCCACCGTCGTGGTCCACAGCCTTACGTAGGGCACGGTGTTGGGCTGGTTCCAGGTCCAGTGGCTGTTGAGGCTGAGCGGCGCGGTGGTGGTGACGAACCGGTAGCGGTCGCCCCAGCCGACGCCGGCGATCTGGCTGTGCGCGCCGGGCGTCGCGGCACCGTCGAACAGCAGCTCGCCGTAGGGCGCGCGGGCATCGTCCTCGAGCCGGTCGACGGCAACGCCGGACAGGTCGAAGGTGACCGACCACAGCGGATGGTCGCGGCCGTTGGCGATCAGCCAGTCGATGGTCACCGGCAGGTCGTGCTGGGCGGCGGGCGGCTGCCGGGTGCAGTAGCGCGGGTAGGCCTGGGTGAAGCGCAGGATCGCGTGGTGGCGGCCCTCGAAGACGCGCTGGAACTGGCCGGTACGGAAGTGGCCGAGGCTGGAGGAATCGCCGCCGCCGGTGCAGGCGGCGCCGTTGGTCGGGTGCGCCACCACGTAGCCGAAGCCGCCGGCGGCGGTCGGCGGCGCACGGACGATGCGTTCGCCCTGGGCGGTCCGGTAGCGCAGCTCGCGCAGTTCGCCGCCGCGGCTGCCACCCGGCGCCGTCGCCCCGGTGTTGTGGGCCAGCACCGCGCTGCGCGGCAGGCCGCTGGCGTCCAGCCACTGGAAGCGGTCGCCGGTGAGGCCGTCGATGGCGACATCGCGGGTGATCTGCAGGCCGCCCGCCGGCGGCGGGCCGGCGCCCTCGAAGCCGTGCGCGAAGATCGGGTCGGGACCGCTGGCGCCGTGCAGCACGACCTCGTCGACATGGACGAGCTGCGGATCGCCGGGCGGCCGGCCGCTGGCATCGACCAGGTTGATGCGCTCGAAGCTGCCGGCGTAGGACAGGGGCGGCTGGTCGAAGCGCACCACCGCCTGGCGCCACACCCCGGCGCCGACGCCGCCGGCGAGGATGAAGGCGTCGAGCCCGGCCTGGGCGTGGATCACGGCGCCGGTCTGCACGGTCAGCAGGAGCTGTTCGCCACCGGCGCCGCCGCGCACCCACAACCGCAGCTCCGGCCACTGCGCCGTATCGATCGGCTGCCCCGGGCGCACGAACGAGAGGCCCTGCCAGGAATGCGCGCGGAAGCGGATGGCATGGCTGCCGGTGTGCACCGGACTGGTGGCGGCGAGGTCGAGGTCGCTGGCCGGCGCCACCCAGGACCAGTCCTGGAAGCCGTTGGCCAGCGCGTCGTCGTAGACCGCCAGGACGGGTTGGGCCTGGGCCCGGGGGCACAGCGCCACCGCGGCGATGAAGCAGAGGTGCAGGATCGGACGGTTCATGGTCGCGCTCGTTGGACCCTGTGTATCACGCGAAAAGCGCCGGCGATTACACGGGACGCGACGGTGCGGCGGGCGTCCTGGCCGCGGTGCGACGCTCAGGTCGCGAACAGGTCCGGCTGGCGGTCGTCCGGCGGCGGCCGGAACCGGCTGGCGTCGAGTGCCGGGCCGCCGCTGGCCAGGCCCAGCCGCCGGCAGGCGCGCGCGAAGCGCTGCGCCAGCAGGTCGGCCAACGGGCCCTCGCCGCGCATCCGGGTGCCGAAGCGGCTGTCGTAGTCGCGGCCGCCGCGCAGGTCCTGCATGCGCGCCATCACGTGCCCGGCCTTCAGCGGGTAGTGCAGGGCCAGCCAGTCGCGGAACAGCGGCGCCACTTCCCAGGGCAGGCGCAGCAGCACCCAGCCGGCGTGGCCGGCGCCGGCCTGCGCCGCCGCGGCCAGGATCGCCTCGAGTTCGTGGTCGGTCAGCACCGGCACCACCGGCGCGACGTTGACGCCGACCGGGATGCCGGCGGCGGCCAGGGTCTCGATGGTGCGCAGCCGCCGGGCCGGGGCGCTGGCGCGCGGTTCCATGCGCCGCGCCAGGTCGGTGTCCAGGGTGGTGATCGACACCGTGACCGCGACCAGGCCCTGTTCCGCCATCGGCGCCAGCAGGTCGATATCGCGCTCGACCAGGGCCGCCTTGGTGACGATCTGCACCGGGTGCCGGCACTGCGCGAACACCTCCAGCACCGCACGGCTGAGTCGATGACTGCGCTCGATCGGCTGCCAGCCGTCGGTGGCCGCGCCCAGCATCACCGGCACCGGCCGGTAGCCGGGCCGGCGCAGCTCGGCGCGCAGCAGCTCGGCGGCATTGGTCTTGGCGAACAGCCGGGTCTCGAAGTCCAGGCCCGGCGACAGGTCCAGGCGGCTGTGGTTGGGCCGCGCGTAGCAGTAGATGCAGCCGTGCTCGCAGCCGCGGTAGGGATTCACGGTCGCCGCCGGCCCGGCATCGCCCGATTCGTTGCGCTGCACCAGGCTGCGCGCGGTCTCGGCCTGCACCACCGTCGCCACCTGGCCGTCCGGCGAGTCGCCGGTCGGCTCGCCCTCGACCGGCGCCGGCGGCCCCCAGCCGTCGTCCTCCAGCGCCGTGTGCGCCGTGGCGTGGCGACCCTCGCGGTTGTCCGGCGCGCCCCGTCCGCGCGCCGGCCCCGGACGGAAGCCGCGGGTGGTGGGGGCGGTCATGGGGGCGAACGGAGCGAGAGCATCACGGTTGAATTGTCCCGCAGATGAGTCCGCGTTGCTGAGAACGAAGCCGAGGACCGTACGATCGCGGTGCAAGTGAGACGGAAGACCGTAGCTCTCGGATTGCGCCGAATGGAGGGCATTCGGTTAGGATTCATCAGAATCGGCGGAGGCCAAAGAGTTGACTAGATCCCGAAAGTCTCATTTTGTCTTGCTGCCAAGAGAGGATGGCAGTGTTGTCATGCATCCCATGAAGGAGTGGCTTCGGAGCAATCCTGAAGTTGTTCCTGACGGCCTCGATCCAACGGCCAGCACGTCCCACCAGCTTCGCGCCGCACTCAAGAAGTCCGGATGGACGCTTCAGGAGACTGAGAGCGAGTTCCGTCTCATCGCGCCTGGTGCAAAGGTAGAGTCGAATACTGCACTTCGGGAGATGCTCGAGGAAACGGATTCGAATGAAGTGGCCGAAGCTCCGGACGTTGATGACGCATCGTTTGGCATGGAGTCCCAACTGCGCGACTTTCTGGCGCAAAACCTTCCGGCCATTTCCATCGGAGGGAAGCGATTGCGTCTGTACGTGGATCCGACTGGACGAGACGGTATCGAGTACCCCACAGCAGTGGGCATGATCGACATTCTGGCTGTCGATGAAAGCGACAACTTTTTTGTGCTGGAGCTCAAGCGGGGTCGCACGCCTGACCATACTGTCGGACAGATTGCGCGATACATGGGTTGGGTCAGTCAGACCATTGGGCGAGGAAGGGATGTTTCCGGAGTCGTTGTCGCCAAGAAGATATCCGAGGCACTCAGATACTCAGTTTGCGTCTTCCCCAGGGTGAGCCTGTTTGAGTATGAGGTCTCTTTCCAGTTGCATCCCGCCGACCGGATCGGAATCAGTTAGGACATGGTGCGACTGAGCCATATCCAGCCGTCTGCGGGACACCTTCTGAGGATGGAGACGGAGCCAATGCAGTGCTTGTCCCCAAGTGTTGCTACTCCGACGCACCGCTTGTAGGTGCAAGCAGCACCAGTACGACATCGGCCTCCACGAACTCGCCGACCTGGGCGCGCAGCTCGGCGACCGTGCCGGCGCGCGGCGCGCGCAGGGCCAGTTCCATCTTCATGGCTTCCATGACCAGCAGTTCCTGGTCGGCCTCGATGGCGTCGCCGGGCGCGACATGCACGGCGACGATGCGGCCGGGCATGGGCGCGGCGACCTTGTCGCCGGCGCCCCCGGCGGCCGCCTCGAAGGCGAACGGAGCGACCTCGTGCAGGCGGTGGCGGCGGCCGTCCACGAAGGCCAGCCAGTCGCCGCCCAGGGCGCGCACGCGCACGCGGGCGGCCTGGCCGTCGTGGCGCAGGCTCAGCCAGTCGCCGTCGTGGCGGGCGGCCTCGACCTGCCAGATGCCGCCCGGGTGCTCGATGCGGTAGCGGCCGTCGTGGCCGTGCGCGGACAGGTCGATGCGCTGGCCGCCGTGCTCGAAGGCCAGGGCGCGGCGGCCGGCGTGGCCCAGGCGCCAGGCGTCGGCGCGCGCCCAGGGCGAGTGCGGATCGGCGGCGGGCGCCGCGGCGCGGGCCGCCGCCTCGACCGCCAGCAGTTCGGCGACGGCGACCGCGCGCAGTGCCGCTTCCGGCAGGGCGGCGTCGGCGGCGACGAACTCGTCCAGGTGGCGGTCCAGGTAGCCGGTGTCGATGGTCGCGCCGGTCACTGCCGGGTGGCGGACCAGGGCTTCCAGGAAGGCGACGTTGGCCTTGGGGCCGGCGATGTCGGTGCCGGCCAGGGCGTCGCGCAGGCGCGCCAGGGCGGCCGGACGGTCGGCATCCCAGACGATCAGCTTGGCGATCATCGGGTCGTAGAAGATGCTGACCGTGTCGCCCTGGTCGACGCCGGCGTCGACGCGCACGTGGCGGCCGTCGGCGGCCGGCAGGCGCAGGGTCTCCAGGCGCCCGGAGCCGGGCAGGAAGCCCTGCTCGGGGTCCTCGGCGTACAGGCGCAGCTCGATGCTGTGGCCGCGGTGGACGATGTCGTCCTGGGCCAGCGGCAGGGCCTCGCCGGCGGCGACCCGCAACTGCCACTCGACCAGGTCCAGGCCGGTGACCATCTCGGTGACCGGGTGCTCGACCTGCAGCCGGGTGTTCATCTCCATGAAGTAGAAACCGCCGTCCTGGCCGACGATGAACTCGACGGTGCCGGCACCGACGTAGTCGACCGCGCGTGCCGCCTGCACGGCGGCCTCGCCCATGGCGGCCCGGCGTTCGGCGGTGAGGAAGGGCGAGGGGGTCTCCTCCAGCACCTTCTGGTAGCGGCGCTGCGCCGAGCATTCGCGCTCGCCCAGGTGGACGATGCCGCCGTGGCGGTCGCCGAACACCTGGAACTCGATGTGGCGGGGCCGTTCGACGTAGCGCTCCAGGATCACCCGGTCGTCGCCGAACGCCGAGGCGGCCTCGCGGCGCGCGCTGTCCAGGGCGCCGGCGAAGGCCGCGGCGTCGGCGACGATGCGCATGCCCTTGCCGCCGCCGCCGGCGGCGGCCTTGATCATCAGCGGAAAGCCGATCCGCGCCGCTTCGCGGGCGAGCAGGGCGGCGTCCTGGTCGGCGCCGTGGTAGCCGGGCACCAGGGGCACCCCGGCGCGCTCCATCAGCGCCTTGGCCTCCGCCTTCGAGCCCATCGCCTCGATCGCCTTCAGGTTGGGGCCGACGAAGGCGATGCCGGCGGCGTCCAGGGCGCGCGCGAACCCGGCGTTCTCGGACAGGAAGCCGTAGCCCGGATGCACGGCCTGGGCGCCGGTGCGGCGCGCGGCCTCGACGATGGCATCGGTGCGCAGGTAGGACTCGGCCGGCCGCGGGCCGCCGATGTGCACCGCCTGGTCGGCCAGGCGCACGTGGCGGGCGCCGGCGTCGGCGTCCGAGTACACGGCGACCGATTCGATGCCCAGGCGCCGGCAGGTGGCGATGACGCGGCAGGCGATCTCGCCGCGGTTGGCGATCAGAACACGCTGGAACATGCGACTCCCGGGCGGTGGGCTGGGTCGGGGCGGCCGCGTGCCGCGGCGGCGCAACGGGGCGGGCAGGGGCGCATCGGCGGCACGCTCGGCGGGCTCACTGCCAGGCCGGGCGGCGCTTGGCCAGGAAGGCGGTCAGGCCCTCCTGGCCCTCGGGCGAGACGCGCAGGCGGGCGATCAGGTCGGCGTTGTCCTCGTCCAGGCTGCGCCGGGCCTTGCCGTCGGGGTGCACGACGCGCTGCACCAGCGCCTTGGCCTGGACCACGGCCTCGGGACCGGCGCCGCGCAGCAGGGCGAGCTGGGCGTCGACCGCGGCATCCAGCTGGCGCGCCGGTACCACCTGGTGGACCAGGCCCATGCGCAGCGCCGCCTCGGCGTCGAAGATCTCGCCGGTCAGGAACCAGCGGCGCGCCTGGCGGCCGCCGATCGCGTCGATCACGTGCGGCGAGATCGCCGCCGGCACCAGGCCCAGGCGCACCTCGGTCAGGCCGAACTTCGTCTCCTTCGCGGCGATGGCGATGTCGCAGCAGGCGACCAGGCCGACCCCACCGCCATAGGCCGGGCCGTTGACGCGTGCCACGGTCGGCTTGGCCAGCTGGTTCAGGGTGCGCATCAGCTTGGCCAGGCGCCGGGCGTCCTTGCGGTTGTCCTTCTCGCCGGCGGCGACCATGCGCCGCATCCAGTTGAGGTCGGCGCCGGCGGAGAACGAGGCGCCCTCGCCGGTCAGCACCACGGCGCGCACGGCGCGCTCGGACTCGACCGTCTTCAGGGCCTCGGTCAGCGCCTCGACCAGGACGTCGTCGAAGGCGTTGTGGACGCGCGGGCGGTTGAGGGTGAGGGTGGCGACGCCCTCGTCGATCTCGGTGAGCACGGGCTCGGTCATGGCAGAAGGGCCGTTGCGATGTGGGTCGGGTGGCGGTGGTCGCGGTCGTGGCCGTGCCCCAGGGCGGGGCTGGCGGGAGGACCGGCGCGAGCGTCCGTGCCGCGCCCGGCGGCGCCCGCTTCGGCGCCGTGGGTCCGGGCCGGGCCGGGTGGCTGCACGGCGCCGTCGGGAACCACGCCGGTGCTCCCGGCGCGCGCGCACCCGGACGACAGCGCCCGCCGCGCCGCCTCGAACATGAGCTCGCCGATCGCCTCTCCGCCGGCGTCGCCGGGAACCACCAGGTCGGCACCATCCTTGGCGACCCAGCCGGCCGTGCCTGGCGGGGCCACATGGATCTCGAGCGGCCGGCACAGGACCGCCTGGTCGACCACGATCCCGCCCACGAAGGCCTCGACCAGGGACTTCAGGCGGGCGTCGAAGCTGGTGTTGCCATAGGCGGGAAAGGTGCTGCGGACCTTGACCGTGTAGGGCGGCAGGTAGAACAGGTGCGCATGCGAGATCAGTCCGATTCCATCCTTGGTCAGCGCCATGCGCAGGTGCCGTCCCGGCAGGTCGCCGTCCGGACGGGTCACATGGATGCGGCCTTCCCGGATCACCTCCGCCGCTTCGTACATCCCGGCCTCGACCGTGGCCTCGATCTCGGCGCGCATGATCGCGGCCAGGTCGTTTCCGGCGGCCTCGTCGTCCGGCCAGATCCCGGCCGCGGGATAGACGAAGGCGTCGACCAGCAGCTCCGGGTGGCTGTCGGCGGCGTAGCGCCAGGTGCTGCCCGCCCTCGGATCGTCGTAGCGCTGGCTGGAGACCAGCGCGAAGCCCGCGGGCCGGTCCGGCACGCTGACGGCGCCCTGGGGCGCGCGCGCCGCCGGGTCGTAGGCATCGCGCTTGGCCGGTGCGCCCGCGCAGGCGCCGAGCGCCAGGGCGAGCGTCGCCAGCGCGAGCATGGCCGCCGGGGCGGCGCGCCTACATGCGGAAGACACCGAAACGGTCCTTCTCGATCGGGGCGTTGAAGGCGGCCGACAGCGCCAGGCCCAGCACCCGGCGGGTGTCGGCGGGATCGATCACGCCGTCGTCCCACAGGCGGGCGGTCGCGTAGTAGGGATGGCCCTGGCGCTCGTACTGCTCGCGGATCGGCGCCTTGAAGGCCTCCTCCTCGTCCTTCGGCCACTGCCCGCCGCCGGCCTCGATACCGTCGCGGCGCACGGTGGCCAGCACGCCGGCGGCCTGTTCGCCGCCCATCACCGAGATCCGCGCGTTCGGCCACATCCACAGGAAGCGCGGCTGGTAGCCGCGGCCGCACATCGCGTAGTTGCCGGCGCCGAAGCTGCCGCCGATCAGCACGGTGAACTTGGGCACGTGCGAGCAGGCCACCGCGGTCACCATCTTGGCGCCGTCCTTGGCGATGCCGGCGTTCTCGTACTTGCGGCCGACCATGAAGCCGGTGATGTTCTGCAGGAACACCAGCGGGATGTCGCGCTGGTTGCACAGCTCGATGAAGTGCGCGCCCTTGAGCGCGCTTTCGGCGAACAGGATGCCGTTGTTGGCGACGATGCCGACCGGGTAGCCGTGGATGTGCGCGAAGCCGGTGACCAGGGTCTTGCCGTAGCGCGGCTTGAACTCCTGCAGCTCGCTGCCGTCGACGATGCGGGCGATCACCTCGCGCACGTCGTAG
The DNA here is from genome assembly GCA_002344355.1 of Proteobacteria bacterium UBA2363. Classification (GTDB taxonomy): domain Bacteria; phylum Pseudomonadota; class Gammaproteobacteria; order Xanthomonadales; family UBA2363; genus Pseudofulvimonas. The sequence continues at coordinate 81,783 of DDTN01000034.1, forward strand.
GGCTGGCGGGTGTCCGGCGGCAGCACGCCGTACAGCTCGGCGGGGTCGTAGAGCGGCTCGCGCGGCGCGCGCAGCGCCGCCGGCATCGCCTTGCGCCGGTTCAGGTGGGCGACGATGTCGCGGGCGATCGCCAGGGCGTGCTGGTCGTTCTCGGCGAAGTGGTCGGCGACGCCGGACACCGCGGTGTGCACGTCGGCGCCGCCCAGGGCCTCGGCGTCGACCACCTCGCCGGTGGCCGCCTTCACCAGCGGCGGGCCGCCCAGGAAGATGGTGCCCTGCTCGCGGACGATCACGGTCTCGTCGCTCATCGCCGGCACGTAGGCGCCGCCGGCGGTGCACGAGCCCATCACCACCGCGACCTGCGGGATGTTGCGGGCGCTCAGCCGCGCCTGGTTGTAGAAGATCCGGCCGAAATGGTCGCGGTCGGGGAAGACCTCGTCCTGCAGCGGCAGGAAGGCGCCGCCGGAGTCGACCAGGTACACGCAGGGCAGGTGGTTCTCCAGGGCGATCTCCTGCGCGCGCAGGTGCTTCTTGACGGTCACCGGGAAGTAGGTGCCGCCCTTCACGGTGGCGTCGTTGGCGACCACCATCACCTCGGTGCCGGCGACCCGGCCGATGCCGGTGACGACCCCGGCGCCCGGCGCGGCGCCGTCGTACATGCCGTGCGCGGCCAGCGGCGACAGTTCCAGGAACGGCGAGCCGGGGTCGAGCAGGGCGCGGATGCGCTCGCGCGGCAGCAGCTTGCCGCGCGCGGTGTGCTTTTCGCGGGCCTTGGCGCCGCCGCCCTCGGCGGCTGCCGCCATCTGCGCGCGCAGGTCCTCGACCAGGCCGCGCAGGTGGTCGGCGTTGCGGCGGAACTCCTCGCCGCGGGGATCGATCTGGCTGGTCAGGACCGGCATGCGTGCTCGCGCGCGTGTAAGGACCCCGCATGAAACCACAATGCCGTGACCGCCGTCACCCGCGATGCCGAACCGTCGGCACCCTCAGACAGGCAGGGCCGCGCCGCCGGCACGGCGCCCGGCGCGATCGGGCTTGACCGCGTACATGGCGCGGTCGGCGCGCGCCAGCAGGCTGTCGTAGCCGTCGTCGCCGGGCTCCAGCGCCGACAGGCCGAAGCTCGCCGTCACCGGGCCGGCGGGGCCGGTCGGCAGGTCGGCCAGGGCGTCCCGGATGGCATGGACGATCCCGGCCGCCTCGGCGATGGCGGCGCCGGGCAGCAGCACGGCGAACTCGTCGCCGCTCAGGCGGCCGATCAGGTCGCCGGGGCGGACGTGGCCGGCGCAGGTGTCGGCCACGGCGCGCAAGGCGGCATCGCCGGCGGCATGGCCGGCGCCGTCGTTGATCTCCTTGAGGCGGTCGACGTCGACCATCACCAGCACCACCGGTTCGCCACGCCGGCGGGCGACGGCGATCGCCGCGCGCGCGCCCTCCTCGAAGATGCGCCGCGACAGCGCGCCGGTCAGGGGATCGTGGGTGACCAGGCGGCGCAGGCGTTCGTTGTCGCCGTACAGGGCCGGCACGGCGAGCCCGAAGTAGCTGTTCGCGGCCAGCGTGATCAGCACGAACTGCAGGATCAGCGCCTGCCCGCCGAGCCCGAGCAGGGTGGTGGCGGCGACCAGCAGGACGGTGAACGCGGCGATCGCCAGCAGCACCCCCAGCTCCGGTTCGCTGTGCACGATCCACAACTGCACGACCAGGGCGGCGAACAGGCAGAAGATCACCGTCTGCGGCTGGTCGACCAGGCTCGCGGCAGCGAGCAGGGCGGCCGAGCCGCCGAGCAGCAGGAGCAGCTTCAGCAGCCAGCTCCGGCCGAGCCCGCCGATCGGCGCCGGCGCCCCGAAGCGCAGCTTGCCGGAGCGTTCCGGCAGGCCGGCCGCCGCCGCCGCGCGGTTGAGCGCGACCGCCGCCAGGGGTCCCAGGGTCAGCAGGCCGGCGTAGTCGCCGATCCACCAGGGCGCCAGCAGGGGCAGCCACTCGCCCGGCGCCACCAGGCCGGCCAGGCGCAGGCTGAAGGCGCCGCCCAGGCCGGCGACGATGGCGCCGGCCAGGCCGCCGAGCAGGAACAGGGTGACCTTGGCCGGCGTGGTCGGTGCCGCCGCGCCCCAGGCGAAGCGCCGCAGCAGCATCGCCGGGATCGCATAGGCGCCGGTGTGGGCGGCCGCGAAGCCGGCCGCCGCCAGCGCCAGCGCCGCCGGCTCGGCATGCTGGCCGTACATCCGGTCGGCCAGCGCGGTCGCCAGCAGGCAGGCCAGCCAGAGCACCGGCAGGGCGCGCGCGCCCAGCACCAGCAGGGCGGCGAAAGTGACCGCGGCGGGCGGGAACCACAGGCTGGCGTGCGGGGCGTACTCGAGCAGCCAGGCGGCCAGGAAGGCGGCCATCCAGGCGACGAACACCGCTGCATGCAGCCCTGCCGCCACCAGCGGCGGGGAGCGACGGGGTGCGGTGGCGGGGCTGGCCGTCATTGGCGGGTGCCGTCCGGGGCTGTCCATGGCTGGCCGCCGGGGCGCGCTGGCCGCGGCGGGTGACGGGTCGTTGCGGTGAGCCTACCGCCCGCTGGCGATTCGTGCCAGCCGCCGGCGCGGGGCGGCCACACGGTGCGGTCTGCGGAGGGCGGACGGGGCGCTCGGAACGGCGCGCTGGCCCGCCCGTGAGGGTCCCTGGATTCCATCACCGGCCGCTGTGGTCAGCGAGCCAGCCGGGGGGGCGGAGGACGCGCAGCCGCCGTGCGGGCTGCCGGGGAGCCCCGGGAGGGCGGCCAAGGGCGGTCCGGTCGGGGCGCGCGCGATGCCGGTCGACGCGGGCCGTGCCGCAACCGGTCCGGCCGCCGCGGGCGTGCCGCCGCGGCCGGACCGCGAGGGCTCAGCGCTGGTCGTCCTCGGCGGCCTCTTCCAGTTTCCTGCGGGCCTCCTCGAGCGCCTCCTCGGTGCGCTCCAGGGCCTCGGCGGTCTCGCGCTTGCCGGCCTCCATGGCCTGGCTGGCGGATTCGGAGATCGCCTCGCCGGCCTCCTCGACCTTCTCCGCGGCCGCCTCGGCGCCGGCGCGGGTGGCCGCGGCAGCCTCGCTGCCGGCCTGGCGGGCGGCGGCCGCGGCGGCCTCGGCATGGGCGCGTGCCTGGTCGGCCGGCGGCACCGCCACGGGTTCCGGGGTGGCCGGCGGCGGCGCCGGCTCCTCGCGCTTGCAGGCCACCAGGGCGGCCGCCAGGAACAGGGGAATCAGGACTCGGGTTGCCATCGGTGCGCTCCTCCGCGCGGTTTTGGGCGCGCCAGTTATAGCACCGGAGCCGGCTGGCGGGAGAGGCCGGCCGGGGTGGCGGAGATCGCCGGCCGGGACCGCGCCGCGGCGGCCGCGGCGGCCCGCCGCGGTCGCCGTGCGCGCAGGCTCAGGCCAGTTCGATGGCCAGCGCCGTGGCCTCGCCGCCACCGATGCACAGGCTGGCGACGCCGCGCCGGCCACCGGTGGCGATCAGCGCATGCAGCAGGGTCACCACGATGCGCGCGCCGGAGGCGCCGATCGGGTGGCCGAGCGCGCAGGCGCCGCCGTGGATGTTGAGCCGGCCATGGTCGATGCCCAGCTCGCGCATCGGCGCCATCGCCACGCAGGCGAACGCCTCGTTGACCTCGAACAGGTCGACGTCGCCGACCGACCAGCCGGCGCGCTCCAGCACCCGGGCGATCGCGGTCACCGGCGCGGTGGTGAACCAGGCCGGTTCGTGGGCGTGGCTGGCGTGCGCGACGATCCGCGCCAGCGGCCTGGCGCCGAGCCGGGTCGCGGCGTCGGCCGACATCACCACGGTCGCCGCGGCGCCGTCGGAGATCTTCGAGCTGGAGGCCGCGGTGATGGTGCCGCCGTCGCGCTTGAAGGCCGGCCGCAGGCTGGCGATCTTGCCCAGATCGCAGCGGGCCGGCTCCTCGTCGGTGGCGACCTCGACCTCGCCCTTGCGGGTGGCCACCTTGACCGGCGCGATCTCGCCGGCGAAGCGGCCGTCGGCGATCGCCTTCATGGCGCGCTCGACCGAGGCGGTCGCGAAGGCGTCCTGCTCCTCGCGGCTGAAGCCGTACTTCTCGACGCACTGCTCGCCGAACACGCCCATCGCCTGCTTGTCGTAGGGGTTGGTCAGGCCGTCCCACATCATGTGGTCGACGATCTCGCCGTTGCCCATCCGGTAGCCGCCGCGCGCCTTGCCGAGCATGTAGGGGGCGTTGGTCATCGACTCCATGCCGCCGGCGACCACGACCTGCGCCGAGCCGGCGCGGATGGCGTCGTGCGCCAGCATGATCGCCTTCATCCCGGACCCGCACACCTTGTTGATGGTGGTGCAGGCCGCCGAGCGCGGCAGCCCGGCGCCGAGCGCCGCCTGGCGGGCCGGCGCCTGGCCGAGGNNTCGGCGGCGATGCCGGCCTGGGCGATGGCCGCGGCGATCGCGGTGCTGCCGAGCTGGGTGGCGGGCACGCCGTCGAACTGGCCCTGGAACGAGCCGATGGCGGTGCGCATGGCGCCGGTGATGACGATGTCGGACATGGGGGATTCCTTGAGCTTGTCTGCGGTGGACGGCGCCGCGGCGCCCGGATGGCCCGATTATGCGCCCGATGTTGCGATGCGCCAAACGGGGCGGGGGAGCAGGGGGCAGGGAGCAGGGACCGGAGGCCGGGGGCCGGGGCCGGGGCCGGGGCCGGGAGCCGGGAGCCGGGG
>DDTN01000041.1 GCA_002344355.1 Proteobacteria bacterium UBA2363
GATGGTGCCGTCGTAGTGGCCGGCCTGGACGTACTTCAGGAAGTTGTCGACGGTCACCGGCGCGCTGCGCTTGTCCAGCTCCACGGTGATCTCGCCCATCGTGGTCCTGAGCACGACCTGCGGGTTGCCTTCCTGGGCGGCGGCGAGCACGGGCANNGGGGGGGGAGGGCAGATGATACGGCAGCGGCGACGGCAGCCGCAGCGGGCGCCGGGGCGGCGACCGCCGCGGTTCAGTCCAGTCCCAGCGCCGACGGGCGCCAGCCCGGATGGCCGAGCAGGCCGGCTGCCTGGTCCAGGCGCGCCAGCAGGCGGTCGAGGTCGGGCGCCGACACGGTCGCGTGGCCGACCTTCCGGCCGGGGCGTTCGCGCTTGCCGTAATCGTGCCAGTGCAGGCCGGGCACGGTCAGCGCGGCCCGGCGGTCGGGCAGGGCGCCGATGAAATTGAGCATGGCCGAGGGCTCGCGCAGGCCGGTATCGCCCAGCGGCAGTCCGAGCACGGCGCGCAGATGGTTCTCGAACTGGCTGNNGAGTTGTGCACGCGCGGCGCCATCTCGTTGCCCAGCAGCCGGCCCTCGTGCTCGAACAGCTCGAGCGCGAACACCCCGACGTAGTCGAGCCGCTGCGCGACCTTGCGCGCGAAGTCGGTCGCCTGCGCCTGCAGGTCGGCGTCCGCCGCCACCGGCGCCAGGCTCAGCGACAGGATGCCGTCCTCGTGCCAGTTGCGGGTCAGCGGCCAGGTCCGGACCTCGCCGTCGCGGCCGCGCACGGCGATCACCGAGAGCTCGCGGCGGAACGGCACGAACGCCTCCAGGATCAGCGGCACCCTGCCGGACCCCAAGGCCTGCCAGGCGGCCTCGACGTCGCCGGGCGCGCGCAGCCGGGCCTGGCCCTTGCCGTCGTAGCCCAGGCGCCGGGTCTTGAGGATCGCCGGCAGGCCGACGGCGGCGACCGCGGCGTCCAGCCCGGCGCGGTCGTCGACCGCGGCGAACGCCGCCGTGTCGAGCCCGAGCTCGCGGAACAGGGTCTTCTCGCTGAGCCGGTCCTGGGCGGTCGCCAGCGCGCCGGGATTCGGGAACACCGGCACCCGCGACGCCAGCCAGTCGGCGCTGCGCGCGGGGACGTTCTCGAAGTCGAAGGTGGCGACGTCGACCAGGTCGGCGAACTCCGCCAGCGCCGCCTCGTCGGTGTAGTCGGCCTCGAGCAGGGTCGCCACCTCGCCGGCGCAGGCATCGCCGCTCTGGTCCAGCACCAGCACGCGTACGCCCAGCGGCACCGCCGCCAGCGCCAGCATGCGCGCGAGCTGGCCGCCGCCCAGGATGCCGACCGTGGTCATGCCGCGCCGCGCGGGTCCGGGTCGGCCAGCACCGTTGCGGTCTGGTCGTGCCGGAAGGCATCCAGGGCGCCGGCCACCGCCGGATCGTCGGCGGCCAGCAGGGCGGCGGCGAACAGGGCGGCGTTGACGGCTCCGGCCTTGCCGATGGCGAAGGTGGCGACCGGCACGCCGCCCGGCATCTGCACGATCGACAACAGGGAGTCCAGGCCGTTGAGCGCGGCCGACTGCACCGGCACGCCGAGGACCGGCACCGGGGTCTTGGCCGCCAGCATGCCGGGCAGGTGGGCGGCGCCGCCGGCGCCGGCGATGATCGCGCGCAGGCCGCGCGCCTGCGCCGTGCCGGCGTAGTCGAACAGCAGGTCGGGCGTGCGGTGCGCCGACACCACCCGCACCTCGTGGTCGATGCCCAGGCGCTCGAGCATGGCCACCGCGTGGCGCAGGGTGTCCCAGTCCGACCGCGAGCCCATCACCACGCCGACCCTGACCTTGTCCATCGCGCTCCACCGCTGTCCGCAGGCGGGCATTCTACGATGCCGGCCGCGTGCCCAGTGGCGCGCGCCCCGGCCCGGGTGCGAAGCGGCACCGGATCGGTGGGATACTGGGCCGGTTCCCCCGCCGCCCGACCGCCATGGACAACCGACTGCTCGAACTGCTGTGCTGCCCCGTCACCCGGCGTCCCTTGCAGGCGATCGGCGCCACCCGCCTGAAGGCCTTGAACGCGGCGATCGCCGCCGGCGGCGTGGTCAAGGTCACCGGGCAGCCGGTCGCAGCGCCGCTGGCCGACGCCCTGGTCCGGGACGACGGTCAGGTCGTCTATCCGGTCGAGGACGGCATCCCCGTGTTGCTGGCCGACGAGGCGATCGGTACCCAGCAGATCGACGGCTTCCCGGCGTGACCGCCGACCTCGACCTGGCCGGTGCGCTGGCGGCCTGCCGGCGGCCGGGGCTGGAGCCGCCGGCGGACGAGGCGGTCGACGCCGACGTGGCGCGCGCGCTGGCCGAGGATGTCGGCGCCGGCGACCTCAGCGCCGCCTTGCTGCCGGACCGTTCCGCGCGGGCGGCGATCGTCAGCCGGGAGGCGGCCACCGTCGCCGGCCTGCCCTGGGCGCTGCGCTGCTTCGCGCGGCTGGATCCGCAGGCGATGTTCCACCTGCATGTCCGCGATGGCGAGACGATCGCCGCCGGCGCGGTCCTGCTCGAGATCGAGGCCGGTGCCCGCGCCATGGTCAGCGGCGAGCGCTGCGCGCTGAACTTCCTGCAGACGCTGTCCGGCACCGCCAGCGAAACCGCCCGCCACGTCGCCCGCCTGGCCGGCAGCGCCACGCGCGTGCTCGACACCCGCAAGACCCTGCCCGGGCTGCGCCTGGCCCAGAAGTACGCGGTCCGGGCCGGCGGCGGCGAGAACCACCGGATGGGCCTGTACGACGCGGTGCTGATCAAGGAGAACCACATCGCCGCCGCCGGCTCGATCGCCGCGGCGGTGGCGGCGGCTCGCCGCGCCGGCGCCGGGCGCTTCATCGAGGTCGAGGTCGAGGATCTCGACGAGCTTCGCCAGGCGATCGAGGCCGGCGCCGAGCGCATCATGCTCGACGAGTTCGCGCCCGAGGCCCTTGCCGAGGCGGTCGCGATCGCCGGCGGCCGGGCGGCGCTCGAGGTCTCGGGCAGCCTGACCGCCGAGCGCCTGTCCGGCATCGCCGCGCTGGGCGTCGACTATGTCTCGGTCGGCGCGCTCACCAAGCACGTCCGTGCGGTCGACCTGTCGATGCGGCTGCTGGCCTAGCACGCCGGGCGGAGCCGCCGGGGCGGGTCCTGCACCGGGCCCGGTGCGTCGGGGCAGGGGCCTCAGGTCCCGTCCGGCGGGCCCGGGAACAGGACCACGTGGGGGACGTCCAGCCGGACGCCGGTTTCCTGGCCTGGCCGGGCGCGTTCGTGGCTGGGCCACAGGGCCAGGACGCGTTCGCCGCCCGCGAGCCGCAGTTCGACCAGCTCCTCCGCGCCGCGGAACTCCACGCGCTCGATGCGGGCGCGCACCGCGGCCGCGGGATCGGCGACCAGGTCGTCGGGCCGCACCAGTACGCGCGCAGGGCCGGCGGCGCTGCCGGCCAGGGTGCCCGGCAACGGCCCCAGCGCGCAGTGCCAGGCGCCGTCGGCCTGCCAGGCGGGCAGCAGCACGCCCTCGCCGACGAAGCCGGCGACGGCGGCGTCGACCGGCCGGTGGTAGAGCTGCCAGGGCGTGTCGAACTGCACGATGCGGCCCTCGCGCATCACCGCGACCCGGTCCGCGAACGCCATCGCCTCTTCCTGGTCGTGGGTCACCAGCAAGGCCGTGCATCCAAGTTGCCGCAGGGTGCCGCGCAGCTGGCTGCGCAACTCCTTGCGCAGACCGGCGTCGAGGCTGGAGAAGGGTTCGTCCAGGAGCAGCAGGGCCGGCTCTGGCGCCAGCGCCCGGGCGATCGCGACCCGCTGCTGCTGGCCGCCGGACAGCTCGTGCGGATAGCGGTCGGCCAGGCCGGCCAGCGACAGCCGCGCCAGCAGGGCCCGGACCCGGCCGTCGCGCTCGCCGCGGGCGAGCCGGTGCAACCCGAAGCCGACGTTGCCGGCGACGTCCAGGTGCGGGAACAGCGCCAGGTCCTGGAACACCAGGCCGATGCCGCGCCGCTCCGGCGGCACCGTCAGCCCGGGCCGGCTGAGCGTGCGGCCGCCCACCTGGATGCATCCGGACGCCACCGGCTGCAGACCGGCGATCGCCCGCAGCAGGGTGGTCTTGCCGCAGCCGCTGGGGCCGAGCAGGCAGCCGAGCTCGCCCTCGGCCAGGGCCAGGGTCGCCCCGGCCAGTACCGGCGTGCCGGCCAGCGAGACATCGACGGCATCGACCGCAAGCGCGGCCGGGACGCCGCGCGTGGCGTCGGGATCGGGCAGGCTGTCGGCGCTCATGGCGCGACCTGCGGCCGCCGGCTTCCGGACCGGCGGTCGCCGGACGATCAGCGCATGCGGCCGGCGACGGCGTCCCAGTCGACCAGCTTCCAGAACGCCTCGACGTACTTGGCGCGGGCGTTGCGGTAGTCGATGTAGTAGGCGTGCTCCCAGACGTCGCAGGTCAGCAGCGCCGTGTCCGGGCCGGTCAGCGGGGTCGACGCGTTGCTGGTGGAGACCAGGGCGAGCTGGCCATCGGCCCGCTGCACCAGCCAGGCCCAGCCGGAGCCGAAGGTGCCCAGGGCGGTCTGGGTGAACTGCTCCTTGAACTGCTCGAAGCTGCCGAAGGCGCTGTCGATCGCCTGCGCCAGCTTGCCGGTGGGCGCGCCGCCGCCGTTCGGCGACATGCAGGCCCAGTAGAAGCTGTGGTTCCAGACCTGGGCGGCGTTGTTGAACATGCCGCCCGAGGAGGACTTGACGATCTCCTCCAGGCTCTTGTCGGCGAACTCGGTGCCGGCGATCTGCTTGTTCAGGTTGTCGACGTAGGTCTGGTGGTGCTTGCCGTAGTGGAATTCCAGGGTCTCGGCTGAGATGTGCGGGGCCAGGGCGTCGCGCGGGTAGGGCAGGGGCGGCAGTTCGATGGCCATGTCGACGGGTCCTCGGGGAATTCGGGTGGGGGCTGGAGTCTAGCAAACGCCATCCCGCCGCCCGGTCGCGACCCTGCCGCCGCCCCCGAGCCTCCCACTCCCCGCTCCCCAGTCCCCAGTCCCCGCTTCCCGCTTCCCGGCCCCCGGTACCCGGTACCCGGGTCCCCGAATTGCATTGCCCGCCCCCCGCCCCCATAGTGCCTGGCTGGGCCCGTCGTGCCCGCCCTCCCCTCATCCGAACCCGAAGGTGAACCGCCGTGGACGTCATGGAGCGCATCAAGCAGACCGTCGAATCGCAGCCGATCGTGCTGTTCATGAAGGGGACGCCGCAGTTCCCGATGTGCGGCTTCTCCAGCCGCGTGGTGCAGGCGCTGAAGGCGGTCGGCGCCGAGTTCGGCTCGGTCAACGTGCTGGAGGACCCCGAGGTCCGCGCCAGCCTGCCCCGCTATTCGGACTGGCCGACCTTTCCGCAGCTGTTCATCAACGGCGAGCTGATCGGCGGCTGCGACATCACCCTGGAGCTGTACGAGAAGGGCGAGCTGGCGCAGATGGTCGCCGAGGTCGCGCGCAGTTGAGCGGCGCCGGCCTTCCCGAGCTGGCCTGCCCGCCCGGGTTCGGCGAGCCGGCGCCGGATCTCGCCGGCAAGGTCGTGCTGCTGGTCGGCGCCGGCGGCGGTCTCGGCCAGGTCCTGGCGCGGCAGCTGGCCGCGGCCGGCGCCGAGGTGGTCCTGCTCGGCCGCCGGGTGGCGCTGCTGGAGCGGCTGTTCGACGCCATCGAGGCCGACGGCGGCAAGGCCGCGATCTACCCGTTCAACCTTGCCGGCGCCGGACCCGAGGACTACGCCCAGTTGGCCGAGACGGTGCGCGAACAATGCGGCGGACTCGATGCGCTGGTGTTCGCCTCGGCGCACCTGCGCGGCCTGAGCCCGGTCGAGCACACGCCGCCGGACGACTGGCTGACCGCCCTGCACGTCAACCTGGGCGCGCCGTTCCTGCTGGCGCAGGCCTGCCTGCCCTTGCTGCGCGAGCGCGCCGATCCGGCCATCGTGTTCTGCATCAACGGCCCGCAGGCGGTGGCGCGCGCCTACTGGGGCGGCTACGGCGTCGCCCAGGCCGGCCTTGCGCAGCTGGCGGCGGTGCTGGCCGATGAGCTCGGGCAGGGCCCGGTGCGCGTGCACGCCATCGATCCGGGGCCGATGCGTACGCCGCTGCGCCAGAAGGTCTGGTTTTCCGAGGACCCGGCCAGCGTGCCCGGCCCCCAGGCAGCGGCAGGCGCGATCGCCGGACTGCTGGGTCCGCCCGGCCGGCCGCTGGCCGGCCGCCTGCTGAGGCTGCAGGCCGGCTGAGGGCACCCGGCGCCGGCACCCGGGCGCCGGGCTAGACTGCCGGCATGGACATCCTCTCGGCAGCCCTGCTGCTGTTCCTGATCATGGATCCGCTGGGCAACATCCCGGTGTTCCTCGGCCTGCTGCGGCCCTTGCCGCCGCGCCGGCGGATGCTGGTCCTGGCGCGCGAGCTGGTGATCGCCCTGGTCATCCTGTTCGCGGTCCTGCTGACCGGCCAGTGGGTGCTGGCGGCGCTGCACCTGCGCCAGGAGTCGATCAGCATCGGCGGCGGCATCGTGCTGTTCCTGATCGGCCTGAAGATGATCTTCCCGCCCGCCAACGGGCTGTTCGGCGAGATCCCCGAGGGCGAGCCGCTGGTGGTCCCGATGGCGGTGCCGCTGATCGCCGGCCCGTCGACCATGGCGGCCCTGCTGCTGCTGGCGAACCAGGATCCGGGGCGGACCGCGGACTGGAGCCTCGCCCTGTTGCTGGCCTGGGTCGCCAGCGCCGCGATCCTGTTCTCCGCGACCTCGCTGTACCGCTGGCTGGGACCGCGCGCCCTGGGCGCGCTCGAGCGCCTGATGGGCATGCTGCTGGTGGCGTTGTCGGTGCAGATGGTGCTGGACGGCGTCACCGGCTACCTGCGCGGCGTGGGCTAGGCCATGCGCCTGGTGCTGGCGGCGATCGGCCAGAAGATGCCGTCCTGGGTCGAGGCGGGCTACGCCGAGTACGTGCGCCGGATGCCTGCCCATCTGCGCCTGGCGCTGTGCGAGCGGCCGGCCTCGCCCTGGGCCGCCCGCGGCGACGTCGAGCGCGGCCGGCGCGAGGAGGCGCAGGCGCTGCGGGCCCTGGCGCCGGCCGGCGCCCGGCTGGTGGCGCTGGACGAACGCGGCAGCGCCTGGAGCACCCGCGACCTGGCCGCCCAGCTCGAGCGCTGGCAGGCCGACGGCCGCGACGTCGTGCTGCTGGTCGGCGGCCCGGACGGGCTCGACCCGGCGCTGCGCGCCGAGGCCGCGGCGTGCTGGTCGCTGTCGCCGCTGACCCTGCCGCACCCGCTGGTACGGGTGGTGGTCGCCGAACAGCTCTATCGCGCCCATACCCTGCTGGTCGGCCATCCCTACCACCGGTCGGGCTGAGCGAGGGCGGGGGCGGTCGCGGCGGCGGCGCTATCCTTAGGCCGATGACGGCCATCCCCGCCCCGCACCTGTTCCTGGCTTCGCGCTCGCCGCGCCGTGCCGCGTTGCTGGCGCAGCTCGGCCTGCGCTTCGACGTCCTGGACGTCGATCTGGCCGAGGTGCCGGGTCCGCACGAGGCGGCCGCCGACTACGTCCGGCGCCTGGCGCGCGAGAAGGCGGGCGCCGGTCTGTTGCAGGTCGCCGCCGTGCCGGGCGCCCTGGTGCTGGGCTCGGACACCGAGGTCGAGCTCGACGGCTGCGTGTTCGGCAAGCCGGAGGATCCGGAACAGGCCGCGGCCATGCTGCGGCGCCTGGCGGGCCGTCGCCACCGGGTGCTCACCGCCGTCTGCCTGGTCAGCGCCGGGCGCGAGGCCGAGGCGCTGTCGGTGTCGGAGGTCTCGTTCGCGGCGCTGGACGAGGCGCGGATCGCCGCCTACGTGGCCACCGGGGAACCGTTCGGAAAGGCCGGCGGCTACGCCCTCCAGGGCCGCGCCGGGGCGTTCGTGGAGCACCTGTCCGGCAGCTGCTCGGGGGTGATCGGCCTGCCCCTGCACGAGACCTGGAGCCTGCTGGCCGGGTTCGGCGTGGCGCCTGCCTGAGCCCGGCGCGCGGCCGCCGCGCCGACCGCCAGCGGCGGGGCCGTGGCAAAGGCGATCGCGGCCGGGGCCGCCGGCTTCCGGTCGCGGGCCTGGGCGGATCGGGCACAATCGCCGCAGGTCCAGAGGAAATCCGGTGTCCGAAGAGCTGTTGATCAATGTCACGCCGCGCGAGACCCGGGTCGCCCTGGTCGAGAACGGCATGCTCCAGGAAGTCCTGATCGAGCGCAGCGCCCGGCGCGGCTGGTACGGCAACGTCTACAAGGGCAAGGTCGTGCGGGTGCTGCCGGGCATGCAGGCCGCGTTCGTCGAGATCGGCCTGGACCGCACAGCCTTCCTGCATGCCTCCGACATCGTGCGGGCGGCGCCGGTCGAGCCCGAACCCGAGCCCGGCGCCGGCATCGCGGTCCCGGCGCCGCCGGCGCCGACGCCGCCGATCGGCGAGCTGGTCCGCGAGGGCCAGGAGCTGGTCGTGCAGGTGATCAAGGACCCGATCGGCAGCAAGGGCGCGCGCCTGACCACCCAGATCAGCCTTCCATCGCGCTACCTGGTGCTGCTGCCGCGCAGCCGTACCCTGGGCGTCTCGGCGCGGATCGAGGACGAGGCCGAGCGCGGCCGCCTCAAGCAACTGGTCCAGGGCCACGCCGAGCGCACCGGCTGCGGCTACATCGTCCGCACCAATGCCGAGGGCCAGCCGGCCGAGGCCCTGGACGAGGACGTCGCCTACCTGGCCAAGGCCTGGGCCGAGCTGCAGGCCGCCGCACCCAGCGCCCGGGTCGGTGCCCGCCTGTACGAGGACCTGGGCCTGCCCCTGCGGGCGCTGCGCGACCTGATGCGGGCCAACATCGAGAAGGTCCGGATCGACTCCCGGGAAACCTGGGAGAAGGCGCTGGCCTTCGCCCGCACCTACATGCCGGCCCAGCTCGAGCACATCGAGCACTACCCGGGCGAGCGCCCGCTGTTCGACCTGTACGGCATCGAGGACGAGATCCAGAAGGCCCTGCACAAGCACGTGCCCCTGAAATCCGGGGGGCACCTGGTGATCGACCAGACCGAGGCGATGACCACGGTCGACGTCAACACCGGCGGCTACCTGGGCCACAGGAACCTCGAAGAGACGGTGTTCCGCACCAACCTCGAGGCCGCGCAGACGGTCGCCCGTCAGCTTCGCCTGCGTAATCTGGGCGGCATCATCATCATCGACTTCATCGACATGGAGGACGATGAGCACAAGCGCCAGGTGCTGCGCACGCTGGAGAAGGGCCTGGCCCGCGACAACGCGAAGACCACGGTGTACGCCATGAGCCCGCTGGGCCTGGTCGAGATGACCCGCAAGCGAACCACCGAGAGCCTGGCCAGGCAGCTGACCGAGCCGTGTCCGGCCTGCGAGGGCAGGGGCGTGGTCAAGACCTCGGAAACCGTGTGCTACGAGGTGTTCCGGGAGATCACCCGCGCGGTCCGGCAGTTCGAGGCCAACGGCCTGCTGGTGCTGGCCAGCCCGCGCATCGTCAACCGCATCACCGAGGAGGAGTCCGCGGCGGTGGCCGAGCTCGAGGAGTTCCTCGGCAAGAGCATCCGCTTCCAGGCCGAGGAGCAGTACGGACCGGAGCAGTACGATGTCGTCCTGCTCTGAGGCCGGGGACCGCGGCCGGCCCGGCCCGGCGCGGTCCGGAATCGCGCGGGCTGGCTGATGGCCTGGCGTCGCCGCCTGCGGCGCACCGTGTTCGTCACGGTGTCCGGCCTGCTGATCGGGCTGGCCGTGCTGGTCGGCCTGGTGCAGCTCGCGCTGCCCTGGTGGGCCTCGGATCCGGCGCGGGTCGCGCGCCTGCTGTCGTCCCGGCTGGCGACGCCGGTCCGGATCGACGCCGTGCAGCCGTCCTGGAGCGGGCGCGGGCCGACCATCGTGCTCGACGGCGTGCGCCTGGGCAGCGGCGACGCGGAAGTCGCGCTGGGACGGGCCGAATGGGCGATCGACCTGGCCGGCGCGCTGCTGCCCGGCCGGCACCTGAGCGAGTTCCGCCTCGATGGCCTGGACCTGGTGCTGGAGCGCGGTGCGGACGGCGCCTGGCAGGTGCTGGGCCTGCCGGAACTGTTCCGGGGCCCGTCCCGGCCGCTGCGGCAGATCCTCGACACGCTGCCGGCGTTCGCCGTCTACGACAGTCGCCTGACCGTGCGCGTCCCGGACCAGTCGACGCCGCTGGTGCTGCGCCTGCCCGCGCTGCGCCGGTTGCCGGGGGGCGGGCCGGTGCGCTGGCGCGGCCGCATCCTGCCCGGCGAGACCGGCACGGACCAGGCCGGCGGCCTGACCGTGGCGCTGGACCTGGACGGCTCGCGCGGCCTGCTCCATGTCGGCGGCGAACGCCTGTCGCTGCCGCACTGGCTGGCAGCGCTGCCGCTGGCCGGCCTGCGCGCGACCGAGGGCCAGCTGGCCGTGGACGCCTGGCTGCGGCTGGAAGGCTCGGGCGTCGAGTCGGTCCGGTGGTCGGTCCGTGGCCGCGGCAGCCGGTGGACCTCGCGGGCCCCGGTGATGGGGCCGGAGGACGGCACCCCGGCGGGTGTCAGCCTGTCGGCCCTGCGCCTGGACGGGGCCTGGTGGCGCACGCCCGGCGGCGGCGAGCTGACCGCCGAACTGGCCCTCGGCGAGGCCGCGCCGGCCAGGCTGGCGGGCCGGATGACGGCTGGCGCGCTGCACCTGCATGGTCGTGAGCTGCCCATGGCGCCCCTGCTGCCGGTGCTGGCGCAGGCCGACGCCCTGCCACCCCGGCTCCGCCAGTGGCTGCGCGAGTCCGAAGCCGGCGCCCGGATCGACGGCGTCGACCTGCATTTCGACGGGCCGCGGCTGCGCCAGTACGCGGTGCGCGTGTCCGGCCTGCGCAGCAGTCCCGCCGCCGGGCTGCCCGGCCTGTCGGGGCTCGGCCTGCGCCTGCGCGGCGATGGCGAGGGCCTGGTCGCCTGGCTGGAGCCCGGTGCCGTCGAGCTGGTCTATCCGGGCGTGCTGGCCGGCCCGGTGACGATCGCCCCCGGCCCCGGGACCCTGGCCGCCTGGCGCCTGCCGCAAGGGGGCTGGGCGCTGGGCAGCGACGGCCTGCAGCTGCGCATCGGCGAGGGCGACGTGGAACTGGCCGGCAGCGTCGAGCTGCGTCCCGGCCAGGCACCCCTGGTCGATGCCGGCGCCCGCGTGGCGCCGATGTCCCTGCAGGCGGTCAAGCCGTTCTGGCCGTTGAACCGCATTCCCAACACCGCCGCCTTCCTGAACCGGGCGCTGACCGCCGGCGAGCTGGCCGGCGGCCGGGTCTGGCTGCGCGGCCCGGTCGACCGCTTCCCGTTCACCGCCCAGGAAGGTCGCCTGGATGCCTCGGCGTCCGTGCGTGGCACCGGCCTGGCCTATCACCCGGACTGGCCGGCCTTGTCCGGCATCGAGGCCGACCTGCAGTTCGAGAACCTGGTGCTGGACGTCCAGGGGCGCCGGGCCGAGGTCATGGGTCTGCGCCTGGAGGGCGCGCGCGCGCGCGTCGACAACCTGCGCGAGGCGGTCTTCCGGATCCAGGCGCAGGGCCAGGGCAGCGGCGAGGACCTCATGGCGGTGCTGCGCGCGACGCCGGTGCAGGGCCTCTACGGCGAGCAGATCGCCGGCATGGCGCTGAGCGGCCGGCCGCGCGTCGAACTGGATGTCACGGTGCCCAGCAAGCCGGAGCTGGGTCGCACCGACGTCGATGGCCGGGTCCTGTTCGATGGCGGCCAGCGCTTCACCGACAGCGCCCGCGGCCTGGCCTTCGGCGACCTCCGCGGCGGCCTGTCGTTCACGCGCGACGGGCTGGCGACCGCCGACCTCGGGCTGAGCCTGGCCGGCGAGCCGGCCACGCTGGCGCTGCGCATCGGCAGCCCGACCGTCGACCCGGAAGCCGCGGTCGAGGCCGAACTCGACGGCAGGGTGTCGGCATCGGCGCTGTTCGCGGCGGTGCCCGGACTGGCGCCGCTGCTGACCACCGCACGCGGCCGTGCCGACTGGCGCGTGCGCCTGCACGTGCCCGACCAGGGCGAGGGCTGGCTGCGCGCCGAGAGCGATCTGCGCGGCATCGCGTTGCGCCTGCCGGCGCCGCTGGCGAAGGATGCCGACAGCGCCCTGCCGTTCCGCCTGCAGTCCGGACTGGCCGAGGTCGGCCGGCGCATCGACCTGCGCATGGGCAGGCTGCTGCGCCTGCGCGCCCGGCTGCCGGGTCCTGGCCAGCCGCTGGCCGGCGCCCTGGCGCTCGGCGGCGCCGAACCGGAACAGGTGCCGGCGCAGGGCTTCGTGGTCACCGGCCAGGTGCCGGCGCTGGATCTCAGCGGCTGGCTGGCGCTCGAGGACGCGCTGGCTCCGGAGGCCCGCCCGGCCCCGGCGGAGCCCGGCGGCGATCCGGTGCCGGTCGGCGAGGTGGCGCCCGCCCTGTGGCCGCAGGTCATCCTGCGCGCCGGCGAGCTCGGCGTGCTCGGGCGCTCGTTCCGCGAGGTCGACGTGCAGATGCGCCCCGGCGATGGCGAGGTCAGGGTCGACCTGCGCGGGCCGGACATCGACGGCAACGTGATCTGGTCCAAGGCGGCCGCCGGGCGCGTCGTGCGCGGCCAGCTCGCCCGCCTGCACATCCCCGAGGGCCCCGGCGATTCGCCCGGCGGCGTCGTGGCACCCGGCGCCATGCCCGGCCTGGACCTCGCCATCGACGACCTGCGCGTCGGCGCCGTGGTCCTCGGCCAGAGCCGGATCGAGGCGGCGGTCGTCGACGGCGCGTTCGAGATCCGCCGGTTCGAGACCCGCAGTCCGGCGTTCGACATGGACGCCACCGGCACCTGGCGCCGGGCCGACGGGCGCGACACCTCGCGGATGCGGATCGAGCTGGCGGCCGAGGACCTCGGCCGCATGCTCGAGGTGTTCGGCTTCGGCCGCCTGGTCGAGGGCGGCCGGACCCGCATCGGCATCGACGGCCGTTGGCAGGGCTCGCCCGCGGCGTTCGCGCTCGAGGTGGTCGACGGCCGCCTGACGCTGAGGGTCGAGAGCGGCCGGATCGCCGAACTCGACCCGGGCGTCGGCAGGCTGTTCGGGCTGCTCAACCTGCGCGAGATCCCGCGCCGCCTGATCCTCGACTTCCGCGACTTCTTCAGCCAGGGCCTGCGCTTCAACTCGATCGAGGGCGAGTTCGCCCTGAACGTCGGCGAGGCCTACACCGACAACGTGCTGCTGAAATCCTCGTCGGCCGACATCCTGTTCACCGGCCGCACCGGGCTGATCGTGCGCGACTACGACCAGATGGTCGAGGTGACGCCGCGGCTGGGTGGTACCCTGCCGGTGGTCGGCGCCATCGCCGGTGGCCCGGCGGGCGCGGCGGCCGGCCTGATCGCCCAGGGCATCCTGCGCGTCGACCAGGCCAGCAAGGCCACCTACCGGGTCTCCGGTTCCTGGGACGATCCGGTGATCACCAAGCAGGAACCCGCGCGCGAACGCGAGCGCGGCCGGCGGCCGGACGCTGCCGGCCGCGCCGAAGCCGGCCCGGACTCCGCCCCCGGCAGACCACAGGAACACCCCCGACCATGACCGAACCGTCCACCATGCTCAGCCGTGCCGAGCAGGCGCTGCTCGCCCCCGGCGGCCTCGACAGCCACGACCTGGAGCGCGTCTTCGCCATCGTCATGGCGCCGGGCGTCGACGCCGCCGACCTCTATTTCCAGCGCAGCCGCAGCGAGTACTGGGGCCTGGAGGACGGCATCGTCAAGGAAGGCAGCCATTCGATCGAGCAGGGCGTCGGCGTGCGCGCGATCAGCGGCGAGCGCACCGGCTTCGCCTATTCCGACGAGATCGTGTTGCCGGCGCTGGTCGAGGCGGGCCAGGCGGCGCGCGCCATCGCCCGCGACGGCCGCGCCCTGCCCGGGCAGGCCCTGGCCGCCCGCCACGGCCGCGCGCTGTATCCGCCGCTCGACCCGATCGACAGCCTCGGGAACGAGGCCAAGGTGCGCCTGCTGCGCGAGGTCGATGCCTTCGCGCGCGCGCTCGATCCCCGGGTGCGCCAGGTGATCGTCAGCCTGGCCGGCAGCATCGACACCGTGCTGGTGGCCGCCAGCGACGGCACCCTGGCGGCGGACGTCCGGCCGCTGGTGCGATGCAATGTCCAGGTGATCGTCGAGTCCGGCGGTCGCCGCGAGCAGGGCAGCGCCGGCGGCGGCGGACGCCACGACTACCGGCGCCTGCTCGACCAGGAACTGCCGTTCGCCTTCGCCCGCGAGGCGGTGCGCCAGGCGCTGGTCAACCTCGACTCGGTCGAGGCGCCGGCGGGCGAGATGGCGGTGGTGCTGGGGCCGGGCTGGCCGGGCGTGCTGCTGCACGAGGCGGTCGGCCATGGCCTGGAGGGCGACTTCAACCGCAAGGGCACCAGCGCCTATGCCGGCCGCATCGGCGAGAAGGTCGCCTCGCCCCTGTGCACCATCGTCGACGACGGCACCCTGGAGGGCCGCCGCGGCTCCCTCAACATCGACGACGAGGGGACCCCGACCGCCTGCACCACCCTGATCGAGGAGGGCGTCCTGGTCGGCTACCTGCAGGACCGCCTGAACGCGCGGCTGATGGGCCAGGCGCCGACCGGAAACGGCCGGCGCGAGTCCTTCGCGCACCTGCCGATGCCGCGCATGACCAACACCTACATGCGCCCCGGAAGCAGCGATCCGGCCGAGATCATCGCCTCGGTGCGCCGTGGCCTGTACGCCGTCAACTTCGGCGGCGGCCAGGTGGACATCACCTCCGGACGCTTCGTGTTCTCGGCCTCCGAGGCCTACCTGATCGAGGACGGCAAGGTGACCGCGCCGGTCAAGGGTGCCACCCTGGTCGGCAACGGCCCGGAGGCGATGGCCCGGATCAGCATGGTCGGCAACGACCTGGCGCTGGACGCCGGGGTCGGCGTCTGCGGCAAGGAGGGCCAGAGCCTTCCGGTCGGCGTCGGCCAGCCGACGCTGAAGATCGAGCGGATGACCGTGGGCGGTACCCGCCAGTGAGAGGGCGCCGGATGCCGGGGGCCGCGGCCCTGCTGATGGCTCTGGCGGTCGGCGCTGCCTGGGGGCAGGGCGCCGGACCGATGGAGCACGAGGCGACGGGCGTGTTCGAGGCGACCGTGCAAGCAGAGGAGGACGCCGCCGACGCCGACGGCGTGCGCCTGGGCCGCATGCGCCTGGACAAGCGCTACAGCGGCGACCTGGAGGCGGTGGCCCGGGGCCGGATGCTCACCGCCGTCTCGCCGGTCGACGGTTCGTCGGCGTACACCGCCATCGAACGGGTCAGCGGCAGCCTGGACGGCCGGGTCGGCAGCTTCGTGCTGGCGCACTTCGGCATCATGGACCGCGGCGTGCCCGGGCTGGAGGCCCGCATCGTGCCCGACTCGGGCGCCGGCGGCCTGTCCGGCATCCGGGGGCGCATGGAGATCCTTGCCGGGGGCGCCGGGCACCGCTACCGGCTGGTCTACAGCTTCCCCGACATCGCGGACTGACCGGCCTCGCCGCAGGCTGCGCGCCGGAGTGGCGCACAGCCTGCCCGGCCACCTACTCGAACGGCGCGAACAGCAGGGTGTCGAAGCGCGCCGCGTAGAAGTTGTCGTAGAGGTTCTGCACCAGGACGTCGTAGCCGGCCGGTCGCAGGTGGAAGCAGTCGCGGCCGATCAGCAGGTTGCGCATCGACTCCAGCGGGCTGGGACGGTCGAGGTCGCCGGGGGGCGCCAGGCTGCCGGGCGGGATGCCGGCACCGGGGAAGCCGTAGGTGTACTGCATCAGGCCGGCGTGGCGGACGTAGCGTACCCGCGGGTGCGCCGCCAGCTCGGCGTAGGCGGTCTCGAACTCGATCAGCGCCTCGTTGATCTGCCGCGGCGTCGGCTGGCCCAGGCTGTCGTGCAGGGGCCGGCAGAACAGCGGGCCGACGATGCCGCCCAGGGTGTCCACGAAGTTCGGATAGTCGTACAGGCTGATCACCACCATCATGTCCGGGCGGTACGCCAGGATGAACCCGACCACGGTCTCCAGGTCGAGGCGGATCTGCTCCTTCAGGGCCTCGACCTGGGCCGGCGTCATCTGCGTCGACCAGGCGTCCAGGAAGTCGTTGCCGCCGATGGTCACCTGGACGGTGTCGATCCCGGGGGCCGCGTCCAGCGCCTGCTGGATGGTCGCCAGCCGCGCCGGCTGCGCCCACTGGGCCGCCGTCGAACCGCTCTCGGTGGTCGCCGCCCCGACCACCCCTGCACTGGTGGCGCCGTTGGCATCGAAGACCAGCCGGTGGGAGCCGTCGCCCCACTGCTGGGCCGCCCAGCTGTCGCCGACCAGCAGCACCCGCGGTTCGGTCTGGGCATCGACGGTCGCCGGCACGACGGCGAAGCCGAAGGCGAGCGCGCAGGCGGCGCGGGTCGGGAACTTCATCGAGGCGCTTCCTCCCGGCAAAGGAGCGCAGGCTAGCAGCGCGACATCGCGGCGCCCAAGCGTTTCCGATGTGCGCGCGCAGCACGGCGCGGTCCCGGCGGCGCGGCTATGCTGCGCGCCATGGACGAGGTGGCGGGCCAGGACACTCCCGTATTCAGCGCCCGCGGACTCACCAAGGTGTACCGCATGGGCGAGGTCGAGGTGCATGCCCTGCGCGGCATCGACCTCGACCTGATGGCCGGCGAGTTCGTGGTCCTGCTCGGCGCCTCGGGCAGCGGCAAGTCGACGCTGCTCAACATCCTCGGCGGACTGGACACGCCCAGCGCCGGCACCGTGACCTGCCGGGGCCACCTGCTGACCGGCGCCGACGAGGCCGCGCTGACCCGCTTCCGGCGGCTGCAGGTCGGCTTCGTCTTCCAGTTCTACAACCTGGTGCCCAGCCTCACCGCGCGCGAGAACGTCGCGCTGGTGACCGAGATCGCCAGCGATCCGATGGCCCCGGAGCAGGCGCTGGACCTGGTCGGCCTGGGCGACCGGCTCGACCACTTCCCCGCGCAGCTCTCCGGCGGCGAACAGCAGCGGGTCGCGATCGCCCGCGCGATCGCCACGCGACCCTCCGTGCTGCTCTGCGACGAGCCGACCGGCGCCCTCGACTCCCGGACCGGCGTGCGGGTGCTGCAGGCGCTGTCGCGCAGCAACCGGGAGACCGGCGCGCTGACCGTGGTCATCACCCACAACGCGGTGATCGCCGACATGGCCGACCGGGTGATCCAGCTCAGCGACGGCCGCATCGCAGGGGAACGGCGCAACGCCGTGCGCGCCGATCCGGAGGACCTGCACTGGTAGCCGCCGCGCGGCCCCGCCAAGCCCGGCCCGGTTTTCGGTAGAGTGCACCGGTGCACGGATGGCAGGACCGGGAGGGCGGGGCCGGGGAGCGCGACGAAATCGGCGCCGCGCCCGCGCGGCCGGCGGTCGCCGTGGCCTGGGGGCTGCTCGCGTTCGTGGTCGGCGCCATCCTCAGCGTCCTGGCGGGGATCTGGCACCAGCGCACGCTCGCCGAGGAGCGCAGCCAGGACCTGGTGCGCAGCGCCGAACGGGCGATCGACGGGATCCGCCTGGAACTGGAACTGGCCGGGCGCCTGGTGCGATCGGTGCAGGCCGTGTTCCTGGCCTCGGAAGCGGTCGGCCAGGACGAGTTCGAGCGGCTGCTGCGCGGCATCGAGGCCGACGGCGGCTTTCCGTCCCTGCAGGCGCTGGCGTTCGCGGCGCGCGAGGAGGCTGGCGACGGCAGGACCCGCTACGTCACCCGGATGATCGCCCCGGTGCGCGGCAACGAGCGCATCCTGGGGCTCGACATCGCAACCCAGCCGGCCAACCTGCAGGCGCTCGAGCAGTCGCTGCTGATCGACCGGCCGGTGATGTCGGCGCCGTTCCGCCTGGTCCAGTTCAGCGACGCCGAACGGCGCGGCATGACCATCCGGTTGCCGGTGTTCTCGGCGGGCGAGCCGCCGGTGACGCCCGAGCAGCGGCAGGCGCGCATGCTGGGTTCGCTGGCGGCGTCCTTCGATCTCGACGGCCTGCTGTCCAGCGCCGTGGCCTCCGAGCTGCGCACCGTGTTCCGGATCCGCGTCCTGGACATCACCGACGGCGGGAGCGGCGTGCTGCTGCACGACTTCCGGCCCGATGCCGGCGACCGCAGCGCGGGCGTGGCGGTGACCGAGGACGTCGAGTACGGCAGCCGGCGCTGGCGGGTCGAACTGGTCGCGGTGCCCTGGGACGGCGTGCTGTACGGCTTCCCCCTGCTGACCATCGCGATCGGCCTGCTCGGCAGCGTCCTGCTGGCCCTGCTGATCTGGTCGCTGGTCGGCACCCGCGCGCGCGCGCAATCCCTGGCGCAACGCATGACCGCCCGCTACCAGGCCAGCGAGGCGCGCTTCCGCACCCTCAACGAGCGCCTGCCGGTGCTGGTGGCGCTGGCGCGCGCCGACGACGGCCGCATCGAGTACCTCAACGCCGCCGGCCGTCGGCGGCTGGGCGTGGATCCCGACCGCGGCATCGGCATCGGCCTGGAGGCGATGCTCGCCGATTCCGAGCTGCGCGCGCGGGTGCTGGCGGTCGCGGCGGGCGCGCCGGCGCTGGTCGAGGAAGCGGCGCACATCGGGCCGGGCCGCGGTTTCTGGGCCAGCCTGTCGGTGGCGCGGGTCGCGCTGGACGGCGCCGACCGCCTGCTGATCGTCGCCAGCGACGTCACCGAACTGCGCGAGCTGGCCGAGCGGCTGCGCCACCAGGCCAGCCACGACGAGCTGACCGGCCTGCTCAACCGGCGCGGCTTCGAGCAGGCGCTCGACGACGCGATCGCCCTGGTCGACGCCGGCGGCGCGCCGCGCGCCCTGCTGTACATGGATCTCGACCAGTTCAAGGTGGTCAACGAGAGCGTCGGCCATGCCGCCGGCGACGCCCTGCTGGTGCACCTCGCCGGCCGCCTGCAGCGTTGCCTGATGCCGGGCGACCGCCTCGCCCGCCTGGGTGGCGACGAGTTCGGCGTGCTGCTTGCCGACGGTCGCGAGGAGGTGGCCCGGATCGCCGCCGAACGGATCCGCCAGGCGGTCGCGGAGATCGTCTGGAGCCACGAGGACCGCAGCTACCCGGTCAGCGCCAGCCTCGGTCTGGTCCTGCTCGACCAGCCCGGACGCCGCCGCCAGGAACTCATGTCGCTGGCCGACACGGTCTGTTTCCTGGCCAAGGAAGGCGGTCGCAACCGGCTGCGCATCTACCGTGCCGACGACCTCGAGAGCGTCGGCCGGCGCACCGCCCTGGATGCGGTCGGCCGGGTCCGCCAGGCGATGGCGGACGGCCGCCTCGAGCTGCACTACCAGGAGCTGGTGCGCGTGCGCTCGGGCCGCGAAGGCGAGGGCCCCCACATCGAGCTGCTGTTGCGGATGCGCGATCCCGATGGCCGGCAGGTCGCGCCGGTCGACTTCATTCCCGCGGCCGAGCGCTTCGGCTTGATGCCCCAGCTGGACCGCTGGGTGATCGAGGCCGCGCTGTCGAATTTCGAGCGGCTGCATCCGCAAGGCCAGTCGCTGGCGCGGTGCGCCATCAACCTGTCCGGCGCCACCGTCGACGACGAGGGCTTCGCCGATTTCCTGCTCGCCGCCATCGCCCGCCATGGCGTGCCGGCGCGCAAGCTCTGCTTCGAGATCACCGAGACCACCGCGGTCGGCAACATGCCGCGCCTGCTCGCGATGATGCAGCGGCTGCGCGCGGCCGGCTGCTGCTTCGCGCTCGACGATTTCGGCACCGGCACCGCGTCGTTCGGCTTCCTCCGGCAGCTGGCGGTGGACGCGGTCAAGATCGACGGCAGCTTCATCAGCCGCATCGATCGGGACCCGATGAGCCTGTCGATCGTCCGGGCGATCGTCGAGATCGGCCACCAGGCCGGGCTCGACGTGGTCGCCGAATGGGTCGACTCCGAGGCGATCCTGGAGCGTGTGCGGGCGCTCGGCGTCGACTGGGCACAGGGCTACCACCTGCACCGCCCGGAGCCTGCCGTGTTCTGCCGATGACCCGGGCGGCCCGGCTTCCGGCGTGCCGGGGCCGGCCGCCGTGACCACCCTGCATCGCAAGTTGTGGCGCGAGCTGCGCCAGCTGGGCGGCCAGGTCCTGGCGATATCCGCCGTGCTCGCCGCCGGCATCGCGACCATGGTCATGGCCCTGGGCAACCACGCCGCCCTCAGCGACACCCGCACCCTGTACTACGGCGACCAGCACTTCGCCGACGTGTTCGCCCAGGCCAGGCGCGCGCCGTTGGCGCTGCTCGACGCCGTGCACGCGATTCCGGGCGTGCGCCAGGCGCAGGCGCGCGTGGTGGCGTATGCGCCCCTGGAGATCGAGGGATTCGACGGCCCGGTGACCGGGCGCTTCGTGTCGCTGCCTGCGGCCGGCGACCCCGGCCTCAACGGCGTCTGGCTGCGCCGCGGCCGCGTCGCCCTGGCCGACGGCGAGGTGGTGGTCGGCGAGGCCTTCGCCGACGCCCACCGGCTGGTTCCCGGCGACCGGCTGGTGGCGGTGCTGAACGGCCGCCGCCACGCGCTGGTCGTGGTCGGCATCGGCCTGTCGCCGGAGTTCGTCTACCCGATCCGCCCGGGCGACGTGTTCCCGGACTTCCAGCGCTTCGGCGTGTTCTGGATGGCGCGCGAACCGCTCGCCGGCGCCTTCGACCTCGACGGCGCCTTCAACGACCTGGCGATCGCCCTGGACCGCAGCGGTCGGGAGGCGGCGGTGATCGAGCGTCTCGACGCCCTGCTGGCCGCCTATGGCGGCCTCGGGGCGCACGGTCGCGACCTGCAGGTCTCGCACCGGTTCCTGGAGGAGGAGCTGGACCAGCTCGAGGTGATGGCGCGCCTGTTCTCCGCGATCTTCCTGGGCGTCACCGCGTTCCTGCTCAACATCGTGCTCGGTCGGCTGATCGCTGGCCAGCGCGAGCAGATCGCCGTTCTGAAGGCGTTCGGCTACAGCCGCGGCCAGGTCGCGGCCCACTACGGCCAGCTTGCGCTGGCGATGGTCGCCGTGGGCATCGTGCCGGGGCTGCTGCTGGGCGCCTGGATGGGGCGGGCGATGGCCGGCCTGTACATGGCGTTCTACAGCTTCCCCTACCTGGTCTGGCGGTTGCCTCCGGAGCTGGTGCTGCTGGCATTCGCCTTCGCGGTGGCGGCCGCCGCGGTGGGCACCGCATCGGCCCTGGCCAGGGTGTTCGCGCTGGCGCCGGCCGAGGCGATGCGACCGGAGGCGCCGGCGCGGTTCCGGCGTGGCCTGGTCGAGCGGCTCGGGCTCGGGCGCCTGCTGGGTCCGGCCGGGCGCATGATCGTGCGCAACCTGGGCCGGCGACCGCTGCGCTCGCTGCTGTCCATCACCGGCATCGCCCTGGCCGGCGGCATCCTGGTGATGGCGAGATTCCAGGCCGGCGCGATCGAGTACATGATCGAGGTGCAGTTCGGCCTGGCGCAGCGCGACGACCTGACCGTCGGCTTCGCGGAGCCGACCAGCGGCCGCGCCGCCTTCGACCTGGCGTCGATGCCCGGGGTGACCCGCGTCGAGGGCTTCCGGACCGCGGCGGTGCGCCTGCGCCACGGCCATCGAAGCCACGACACCGCGCTGCTGGGACTGCCGGAGGGCGGCGCCGCGACCCTGCGGCGCGTGCTCGATGTCGGGTTGCAGCCCCTGGCGGTGCCGGGGCAGGGCCTGGTGCTGACCGACCACCTGGCCCGGATGCTGGCGATCCGCCCGGGCCAGCGCCTGCAGGTGGAGTTCCTGGAGGGCCATCGCCGAACCGTCGAGGTCGAGGTGCATGGCGAGGTCGCCGAGTTCCTGGGCGTCGGCGCCTATGCCAGCCGTGCCACCGTGAACCGGCTGCTGGCGGAGGACGACGCGATCAATGGCGCCTGGCTCGGGCTGGACGAGGGCGCCCGGCCGCAGGTGGTGGACGCGCTGCGCGCGTCGCCGAAGGTCGCCTTCGTCGGCGACCGCAAGGCGACCATCGAGGGGTTCCGGTCGACCATGGCGCGCGGCATCCTGACCTTCACCCTGGTCGCGACCCTGATGGCGGGCTGCATCTGCGTCGGGGTGATCTACAACGCCGCGCGGCTGACCCTTGCCGAGCGGGGTCGGGAACTGGCCAGCCTGCGCGTGCTGGGCTACACCCGCGGCGAGGTCCGGACCCTGCTCGCCGGCGAGTTGTTCACCCTGGCCTTCCTGGCCCTGTTGCCGGCGGCCCTGGCCGGTGCCGGCATGGCGGCACTGCTGGTGCGGGCCTTCCAGTCCGACCTGTACCGCATCCCGCTGGTGCTGCCGGCCGCCGGATTCGCGTTCGCGGGCCTGGTGGTGCTGGCGGCGACCGCGGTGTCGACCCTGCTGGTCCAGGCGCGCCTGGACCGCATCGACCTGGTCGCCGCCCTGAAGTCGGGTGAATAGCGGGCTGCCGGAACAAGGCCTGCTGGCGGCGGCCTTGGCCGGCCGCTGGTCGAACCCGTTGCGAAGGCAGTCGAGTTGCCGGGTGCGCGTAGGCACATGCGCCGGCCGCGCGCCCTGCAAGTCGGCCGGAACGGCGTTTCCGCAACGGCCCGGTCGGTGCCTGGCGATCGGCCGCCCGGCTGCGTGGCGCCGGCGATTGCGGCATGCTGGGGCGCTGCGGAGGTCGACATGGCGTCATTGAAATCCCCCCGGGTCTGGCTGGCCCTGGTCGCCACGGCGGTGCTTCTGGCGGTCGTGCTCTGGCCCTCGGCGCGACTGGTCGATGCCGTCCGGGTCGACGTCGGCGACGTCCGCGCGACCGTGGAGGCCGAGGGCCGTACCCGCCTGGTCGACCGCTACCTGATCACCGCCCCGGTGCCGGCGATCGCGCGCCGGCTCCAGCTTGCACCCGGCGACGCCGTCGACGCCGGCCAGCCCCTGGTCGTGCTCGATCCGGTCGCCGCGGCGCCGCTCGACGCGCGCAGCCGCAGCGCGGCCCTGGCGACCATCGCGGCGGCGCGCTCGCGGCTGGCGGCGGCCGACCAGCAGCAGCGCGCCGCACAGGCGGCGGCGCGCCAGGCGCAGGCCGATGCCGAGCGCCAGCAGGCGCTGGCGGCGCGTGGCCTGGTGCCGGGGGAGTCGGGCGAGCGCGCCGCCACGGCACGCGAGCTGGCCGAGCGTGCGCTGGCCAGCGCGCGTTTCGGCCGCGCCACCGCCGCGCACGAGCTGGAGCTGGCCGAGGCGGCCCTGCAGTCGGGGTTGCAGCCGGGCAACGGCGAGGGCCTGGTGCTGAGCGCGCCGGTGGCCGGCGTGCTGTTGCGCCGCCATTTCGAGAGCGCGCGACCGGTGCAGGCCGGCGAGCCGCTGCTGGAGATCGGCGACCCGGGCCGGCTGGAAGTGGAAGTCGACGTGCTGTCCGCCGACGCCGTGCGCCTGCGCGAGGGGATGGCGGTCGAGCTGTTGCGCTGGGGCGAGCCGCAGCCGCTCTCGGGACAGGTGCGCCGCATCGAGCCGGCCGGGTTCACCAAGTTCTCCGCGCTCGGCGTCGAGGAGCAGCGGGTCTGGGTGATGGTCGCCCTGACCAGCCCGCCCGCGCAATGGCAGCGGCTGGGCGACGCCTACCGGGTCAATGCCCGCTTCCTGCTGGACCAGGCCGTCGACGTCGTGCGGGTTCCGACCAGCGCGCTGTTCCGGGAGGGCGGCGGCCAGGCGGTGTTCCGGGTCGAAGGCGGCCGCGCGCGCTTGCGGGCGGTCGAGACCGGTCTGCAGGGCGGCGGCTTCACCCGGGTCCTGTCGGGCCTGGCGGCCGGCGACGTGGTCATCGTGCACCCGGATCGGAACCTGGCCGACGGCGACCGCATCCGCCGGCCCTGACGAGTCGACCGGTCAGGTCGTGAGGGCCAGCGGCGGGTTCGCCGGGCCCGACGTCCGCCCGCGACCTGGTCCAGTTCGTCCGGGCCTGGTCCGGTCGATGCGCGCCGGCCCATCGGAGGGCCGGGGACGGTCCGAACCGGTCAGGCCGTTCCCGGCGCCACCGGGGGCGCCGTCAGCCCTCGAAGCCGTCGGCGAACAGGCCGTCGGCGGGGACCAGGAAGGGCCGCCCGATCGAGCCGTCGCCCAGCGCGCTGCCGGCCAGTTCCTGCAGCGGTTCGGCATCGCCCGACGCTGCGGCATCGAACACCAGCAGGCGGTTCGCCATGGGCGCGCCGTTGCCCGCGACGGCGACCAGCAGGCGCTGGCGACGCGCATCGAAGGTGATGCCGGACAGGTAGCGCGGACTGGCGAAGCCCAGTCCGGTCGCCGGGCCCGCGATCGCGTACAGGGCGGGGTCCGCGCCGCTGGCGGCGGCGTCGAACACCCTGATCTCGCCGGCGCGATCGCCGCCGCCGATGTCGCGGCTGGCGAGCAGGAACAGCAGGCCGCTGTCCGGGTCGTGCGCCAGGCCGGCGGCACCGGCGGTGTCGGCGCCCTGCAGGATGCGGGTCGGCGCGACGTTGCCGTTGCCGGTGCGGGCATGGAACACGACCTTGGCGGCGAACGGACTGGTGGCGTCGTAGTCGATCACGGCGACCTCGTCGGTCGCGGGCAGGTACACCATCGAGGCGGGATTGTTGAGGGCGGTCTGGCCGCCGCTGCCACCGCCCCAGCTGATCGCGCGCAGGCGCGGCGCGGCGTTGCCGCTGGCCTGCAGCGGCCAGGTGTAGATGCAGCAGTTGCTGGCGATCACCATCAGTTCGCCGTGCGCCGGCAGCGGCAGCACGGTGCGCGGCTGGCCCAGCAGCGGCGGATCGAGCACGCGCAGCGGGGCGGCGTCGCCGGTCGCCCCGGCCGGGAACACCCGGATCGACTGCCCGAAATAGTCGGCGACATAGATCACCCCCTCGCCGGCCTCGTGGGCGCCGTCCATCGGCGTCAGCAGGCCGCTGGCCTCGCCACCCAGGGTGGCGGCCGGGGCCGCCGCGCCGTCGGCGGCGTCGTCGAAGCGCAGGACGGGATGCCGGACGCCGACCCCCGCGCCCGGCGCGATGCCGCCGACCAGGATGTCGGCGCGGGCCCGGGGCAACGGGCAGGCAAGCAGGAGCAGCAGGGCGAGCAGGGGCAGGGCGGTACGCGAGCACGGCATGGCGAGGTTTCCGGAAGGGGTTGCCACCGGAAACGCGGGAAGCCGCCGGAAAACCTCATGGCGCCCGGTCGGGGCGTCCCGCCGGGCCGCCGGCCGCCTTCAGTCGCAGCGGATCTCGCCGACCAGGCGGTCGCCGGCGCGCGGCCGGCTGACCGATACCGTCAACGCCCGTCCGGCCAGCGGCGCGCCGTGGCTTGCCCGGGCCAGGCGGCACAGGTGGTCGCGGGCGTCCGGGAGCGGCCCGGGGTCGACATCGACCAGCAGGTGCGCGCGCTGCGCGCCGACCGCCAGGCCCACCAGCCGCACCGATTCGATGCGCGCCCGCAGCGTCTCGGCATCCCGCCGGGCCGCGCTCCCGGCGTCGTCGGGCGCGAGGCGTCCCAGGGCGCCGGCGGTGGCCTCGGCGTGGCTGCGCCACAGGGCATGGCCCAGTTCCTGGCGCACCTGCGGCACCGCCAGCATGCCGGCCAGGACGATCGCCGCCAGGACCAGGGCCCAGGGCCAGCGCGGCCGCCGTCGGCGGCCGGGGCGGCCATCGAAGGCGGGTCCGGCAAGGGAGCGGTCGCTGCGCATGGCGTGCAGTGTAGGCGGGTGGCGCCGGCGCTGCAGGGACCGGCCGGCGCCCGCGGGCGCGCCGCCGCCGGAGCGCCCGACGCCCCGGTCCCGGGACCTCCGGCACGGGCAGGCCGGGTCGGGTTCGCGCTAGGTTGCCCGGCAGCCACCCGCCCATCCCCGTCCCGTAGAGGAGTCCGCCATGCCGATCTCTCGTCGCTCCCTGATCAAGCTCGGCATGGCCGGTGGTGCAGCGCTGGCTGCGGCGCCGTTGCTGGCGGCCGGCGGCGGCCCCGCCGCGGCGCGGCAGGGCCGGCCATTGCGCATCCTGATCCTCGGCGGCACCGGCTTCACCGGGCCGCACCAGGTGCGCTACGCGCTGGCGCGCGGCCACCAGATCACCCTGTTCAACCGCGGCCGCCGCCCGCAGGCGTGGCCGGCGCAGGTCGAGGAACTCACCGGCGACCGCGAGACCGGCGAGCTCGATGCCCTGCGCGGGCGGGAGTGGGACGTCTGCATCGACAATCCCACCAGCGTGCCGCACTGGGTGCGCGACGTCGCCGACGTCCTCGACGGCAAGGTCGGCCAGTACATCTTCATCTCGACCCTGTCGGTCTACGCCGGCAACGCAACTCCCGGCGAGGACGAGGACGCGCCGCGCGCGACCTACGAGGGCGAGGATCCGATGCGCGAGACGCGCGCCTCGCTGATCGCCGACATGTCGCTGTACGGGCCGCTCAAGGCCGAGTGCGAGCGCGAGGCCGAGCGCCGCTTCGCCGGCCGCGCCACCCTGGTCCGGCCCGGACTGATCGTCGGGCCGGGCGACGAGACCGACCGCTTCACCTACTGGCCGGTGCGCCTGGCCCGTGGCGGCGACGTGCTGGCCCCCGGCGACGGCAGCGATCCGGTGATGTTCATCGATGCCCGCGACCTCGCCGAGTGGACCATCCGCCTGGCCGAGCAGCGCGCCTTCGGCGCCTTCAACGCGGTGGGTCCGGACTATCCGCTGTCCATGGCGGCCATGCTCTACGGCATCCGTGCCACCGGCAGCGCCGGCGCGCGGCTGCACTGGGCCGATGCCGACTGGCTGGCCGGGCAGGGCGTGCGCCCCTGGTCAGACCTGCCGGTGTGGATCCCGGGCCGCGGCGACAGCGCCGGGTTCCATACCCGCAGCATCGCCCGCGCCCTGGCCTCCGGACTGAGCTTCCGGCCGCTGGCACAGACCGCCACCGACACCCTGGCCTGGTTCCAGGGGCAGCCCGCCGAACGCCAGGCCCAGCTGCGCGCCGGGCTGCCGGCCCAGCGTGAAGCCGAACTGCTGGCGCAGCTGGCCAGGCGCGGATCCGCCGAGCCGGCGGCGGCCGGGGGCTGAGCCCGGCCGCCGCTTCCGCCCCGTCCGCCCGTCGCCCCCGGAAACGGGCGCCCGGGTCGGCAGGCCCGGCGACCGCTGCGCCGGCAGCGCAGCGCCTGGCGGCATGTCGAGAAGACGACCGCCCTGATCGTCTTTTAGGTCGCCCGACCGGCTCAGGTCCGGAAGCGCTCCCGTCGAATCGACTGCCTGCGCAGTCGATTCGACGGGCGGCCATCCATGGCCGCGGCCGGCAGGCTGTTTTTCAACAGCCTGCCGGCCGCGCGCCGGGACCCGGCCCCGGTCGGCTCAGGCCGCGGGCATCGGCAGCCGGCCGTCGACCTCGAACTGGCTGCGCCGGAAGCGCCGCACCGGCCCGCCATGCCGGCGCAGCGCGACTTCGTCGCCGCTGGTCTGCGCCAGCCAGGGCTCCATGCGTTCGGGACGTCGACCGGCCAGGGCGGCCGGGGTGAACAGGCCGACGTTGGCGCCGCCGGCCGGATCGCGCGCCGAGGGGTACTCGAAGGCCGCCACGCCGGCGCCGCGCATGGCGGTGCCGAGCGCCTGGGTCGCACGGTAGTCGGAGGGATCCGCAAGCGTCGCGCGCCAGAGAGCGAACGCGGCCGACTGCAGGCGCAGGCCCCGGCTGCTCCGGTAGCGCACCGAGAACACCGCATGCTGGGTGGTCAGGCGGGCCGGCGGCGGCGTCGCCATCCCGGACCAGAACACCAGGCGGTAGTAGGCGGCCTCGGCCAGCAGGGCATCCTCCGACAGGGCGCCGTAGAGCAGGGCCGGCTCATGGCGGCCGCCGAAGCGCGAGCCATGGCGCAGGGGTGGATAGCGGAACGGCGTCGCCAGGAGGTAGTGCAGGCGCTCGGTACCCGGCCGCAGGGGCGGCTTGCTGGCCTCCAGCAGGGTCTCCAGCACGGCCTGCTTGTCGAGGCGGTCGACCAGCCCGGCGGTGGCGACCTGGGCCTGGCTCTCCACCCAGCGCAGCAGGGTGCCGCCGATCGGCGCGATGTGTCCGGCGGCACCGGCGGCCTGCCACAGGTCCGGGGTCATCAGGCGCGGCCGCGCATCGCATCCAGGTAGGCGACGACCTCGACCAGCCCCTGGGCGGTGGCGATCTGCCGGGCCGGCACGCCGCCGGTGTGCAGGTTCTCGGTGCGCAGCCAATGGCGCATGGCCGCGGCGTCGCCGCCGACCAGGACGTGCAGCGAGCGGTACAGGCGGATCAGCAGCAGCGCCAGTTCGCCCGCCTTGCTGGCCGGTTCGATCTGGCCGCGGCTGATCGCGCTGCGGTCCTTGCCGATCACCCGGCCGAGCTCGGCCTGGCTCAGGCCGAGCTCGCGACCGGCGCTGGCCAGCGCCTCGCCGAGGACGGCGCCGGCTTCGGGATGCTCGACGAGGGCGGTACGCATGGCGCTCTCCTGGCTGTGCGCTGCGCACAGTTTAGCCAAGATCTGTGCAAACAGCACGGGCTGACCGGGCGCATCGGGCCGCGCTTGCCCGCCGGGGAGCCCGATCCGCCGTACCGCGCGGCGGCGGCCGGGCCCGGCGGCGACCGGGCCTGCCCCGGGTCGGGCGGCGCCGCCGCGCCTCAGACCTCGATGGCGGCCAGGTTGCCCTTGCTCTCCAGCCAGACCTTGCGGTCGCCCGCACGCTTCTTGGCCAGCAGCATGTCCATGAGCTGCCGGGTCTGCGCCGGATCGTCGATGTCCAGGCGCAGCAGGCGCCGGGTGTCCGGGTGCAGGGCCGACTCGCGCAGCTGCGGCGGGTTCATCTCGCCCAGGCCCTTGAAGCGGGTGACGGTGACCTGGCCGCGCACCTTGTCGCGCGCGATCTTCGCCAGCAGGTCGTTCTTCTCGGCCTCGTCGAGGGCGTAGTGGACCTGCTTGCCGACGTCGACGCGGAACAGCGGCGGCATCGCCACGAACACGTGGCCGGCCTCGACCAGGGCCGGGAAGTGGCGCAGGAACAGCGCGCACAGCAGGGTGGCGATGTGCAGGCCGTCGGAGTCGGCATCGGCCAGGATGATGACCTTGCCGTAGCGCAGGCCGGCGAGGTCGGGCTTGCCCGGGTCGACGCCGACCGCCACCGCCAGGTCGTGGACCTCGGTGCTGGCCAGGACCGAGCCCGATTCCACTTCCCAGGTGTTCAGGATCTTGCCGCGCAGCGGCAGGATCGCCTGGAAATCCTTGTCCCGGGCCTGCTTGGCGCTGCCGCCGGCGGAATCGCCCTCGACCAGGAACAGCTCGGTGCGCGACAGGTCCTGGCTGATGCAGTCGGCCAGCTTGCCGGGCAGGGCCGGACCCTGGCTGACCTTCTTGCGGACCACCTGCTTCTCGGACTTCAGGCGCGACTGCGCGCGCTCGATGGCGAGCTGGGCAATCGCCTCGCCGACCGCGACGTGCTGGTTCAGCCACAGGGAGAAGGCGTCGTGGACGGCGTTCTCGACCAGGGCCGCCGCGGTGCGCGAGCTCAGCCGTTCCTTGGTCTGCCCGGAGAACTGCGGATCGGCGATCTTCACCGAGAGGATGAAGCAGAGCCGGTCCCAGACGTCCTCGGGGGCCAGCTTGACGCCGCGCGGCAGCAGGTTGCGGAAGTCGCAGAACTCGCGCAGGGCGTCGGTCAGGCCGCTGCGCAGGCCGTTCACGTGGGTGCCGCCCTGGGCGGTGGGGATCAGGTTGACGTAGCTCTCCTGGACCAGTTCGCCCTCGGGCAGCCAGGCCAGCGCCCATTCGCAGACATCGGTCTCGCGCTCGACCGATCCCAGGAACAGCTCGGCCGGCAGCACCTGCTGGTCGACCAGCAGGCCGCGCAGGTAGTCGCGCAGGCCGTCGGCGTAGCACCACTCCTCGCGCTCGCCGCTGGCCTCGTCGAGCAGGCGCACCACCAGGCCCGGGCAGAGCACGGCCTTGGCGCGCAGGATGTGGCGCAGCGGCTTGAGGGCGATCCTGGGGCTGTCGAAGTACTTCGGATCCGGCCAGAAGCGCACCCGGGTGCCGGTGTTGCGCTTGCCGACGCTGCCGACCACGGCCAGCGGCTCGACCGGATCGCCGTCGGCGAACGCCATCCGGTATTCGTTGCCGCCGCGGCGCACGTGCACCTCCAGCCGCTGCGACAGGGCGTTGACCACCGAGACGCCGACGCCGTGCAGGCCGCCTGAGAAGCGGTAGTTGCGGTTGGAGAACTTGCCGCCGGCATGCAGGCGCGTGAGGATCAGCTCGACGCCGGGGATGCCCTCCTCGGGGTGGATGTCGACCGGCATGCCGCGGCCGTCGTCGGCGACCTCGACCGACCCGTCACGGAACACCGTGACCTCGATGGAGCCCGCGTGGCCGGCCAGGGCCTCGTCCACCGAGTTGTCGATCACCTCCTGGGCGAGGTGGTTGGGGCGGGCGGTGTCGGTGTACATGCCCGGGCGGCGCTTCACCGGGTCCAGGCCGGACAGGACTTCGATGTCGGCGGCGTCGTAACGGCTCATTCCGGTGCGGGCTGGCATTGGGGCAGACCGGCGAGCATGCGCCCGGGACCGGCGGCGCGCAATCTTGCGGGCCCGGCGGCGCTTTGCTACGGGCGCCGGGAACGACCCGGCGCCCGCGGCGCGGCGTTCAGTCCTCGAAGCCGTCGGCGAAGATCAGGTCGTTGCCGACCTCCAGGCCGACGGTCCGGCAGGCCGAGAATTCCGAGGTGTCGCCGCCGGGCGAGGTGGCGGTCGCGGTGACCGCGTCGCCGACCGCCAGGTCCAGCTCCGGCAGCCACAGCGAGAACGGCGCCGTGCAGTTCAGCGACTGGCACTGGATGCAGATGGCGCTGCCCGGCGGGCAGTAGGGGGCGTTGGTCAGGGTCAGCTGCACGCTGGCCAGGGGGTACCGGCCCTCGCCGTGGCCGTTGGCGTCGCAGCTGTCGCTGCCGAACACCTCGATCGTGTACGGGCCGCCGATCACCGAGCGCAGGGTGCCGGCAACCCGGATCGGCCGGCCGACCGGGATGATCCCGGAGGTGCGGCGCTCGGCCTCGGTCAGCACCGGGAAGTTCTGGCCGCGGTTGCCGGGGCAGCCCAGGTCCGGATCGCAGATCGACGGATCGGGGTCGTTGGCGGTCACGCCGTTGGCGCCCAGGTCGATTCCGAGCGCGTCGTTGCGGGCGATGTGGTTGGCGGTGAGGGTGTTGCGGCCGCCGGCGCTGGCCATGATCCGGATGCCGTCGTCGCCGTTGCGGGCCACCGTGTTGCCCGGGCCGATCACGTTGTCGTGGGCGTTCGACTGGACCATCACGCCCATCCGGCCGTTGCCGGGCAGCAGCGTGACCGGCCCGGCGCCGGCGCCGATCAGGTTGTCCTCGATGCGGTTGCCCTCGGCCTGCTCGCCGGATAGCAGGATGCCGTCCACGGTGTTGCCGGCGATCCGGTTGCCGGCGATCCGGTTGAAGCCGCCGTTGATCCGGATGCCGGTGCCGTTCGGCAGCGCCGAGACGCCGTTGCGGTCCAGGCCGATCAGGTTGTTGATCACCTCGTTGTCGTCGCCACCGCCGCCGAGAAAGGTGGTGATCAGCACGCCGACGTCGCTGGAGCCGCCGATCAGGTTGCGCGCCGCCGCGTTCCAGCCGCCGATCCGCGTGCGGCCGCCGCCGATCAGGCCGATCGCCTGCTGGTTGCCGGACAGCATGGGGCCGCCGTCGCCGACCCGACCGCCGAACTGGTTGCCCTGCACGGCGTGGTCCGAGCCGAACGGCAGCGCCATGGCCAGCGCGAAGCCCTCGAAGGCCAGGCCGCGCACGGTCATGCGCCGCGCGCCGCTGGCCATCTCGCCCATCGCCTCGATGCCGATGGCGATCGTGCCGCCACCGTCGAGGATCACGCAGGGTCGGGCGTTGAAGCCGGTTTCCGAGGTGTTCGTCGTGGAGCCCGGCTGGCTCCAGCCATCGATCAGCACGGTGTCGCGCACCTGCAGCGGGGCGGCCAGGGCGATCCGCCGCGGGCAGCCGCCGGGGATGTCGAAGCGGATCGTGTTGCTGCCAGCCTCCTGGTTGGCGAGGTCGACGGCCCAGGCCAGGGAGCCGGTGCCGCCGGCGTTGCCGTTGGTCACCGTGTAGACGCCGGTGCCGTCGACCGGCGACTCCAGCGCGCCGCGGTCGACGCCGGCGCCGACCACCCGCTCGCCGCCGGCCAGGTCGGTGGTCGGCAGGCCGCCCGGCTGGTTGGCGGTGCCGCTGTTGATCATCGGCGAGCCGGCCACCGGCACCTGGTCCGGACCCAGCTGCGGGTTGGCGGAGACGTTGTTCGCGCTGCCGACCACGGGTACCGCGCCGTTCTCGAAGACCAGCCCGTCGTAGCGGTTGTTGACCGCCAGCACGTTGGCCTCGGAAAAGATCTCCGCGCCCGCCGGGCGGTCGAAGACGTTGTTGTAGAGGTACACCGTGGATCGGCCGTCGCAGCAGTTGATCACCTTGACCCGGCCGTTGACCACGGTGGAATTGCTCATGCGAAGGGTGCTCGACGGCGGCTGGTCCTCGTCGACCGCCAGGTAGACCGCCAGCGCGGTGTCGCCGGGCACGCCGGATCCCGGCGGCGCCGACCCGTCCGCC
This sequence comes from Proteobacteria bacterium UBA2363, assembly GCA_002344355.1. Lineage (GTDB taxonomy): Bacteria > Pseudomonadota > Gammaproteobacteria > Xanthomonadales > UBA2363 > Pseudofulvimonas. Next base: position 32,527 of record DDTN01000041.1, read on the forward strand.
AGCAGGCTGTTCTCGATCGCCACGTCGTGGCACAGCGCGACGACGTCCAGCAATCCGCCCCGCAACTGCAGGCGGCGGACATTGAATTCCCGCTTCTGCGTCGGACAGGTGGACAGGACCGGCGAGTACAGCAGGACATCGCCGTCGACGACCGTGATCCCGGCCAGCGACACCGGGCCGGTGACGGTCTCGAACCGCAGTTGGTGGCCGTTGCCCTGCAGGGTGGTGGCGCCGCGCGCCAGCGAGTAGGACGAGCAGTCGGCGTTGTAGCCGCCGCGCACGGTCAGCCGGCCGGCCGGCACCACCCATTCCAGTTCCGGCTCGTACGCCAGGTCGGCGGTCAGCGTCCAGGTGCCGCTGCGCAGCTTGACCAGGCTGTCGTCGCCGTCGATCTCGGCCTGGTCGAGCGCGTTCTGGAGCTGCCCGGGGGTGCCGACGCAGTATTCGGTGAGGGCGCTGGCGGCCGGGGACTGGAGCAGCGCGGCGGCGAGCGACAGGGATGCAAGGGTGCGCATGGCGGAAACCTCCGGCGCCGGCGGGATGCCGGCTCGTGGGAGGAATCGGTGGTCGCGGCGGCCCGGGGCCACGCACCGGCGGGATGGCGGGGGGCGGGAGGGGGCGGCCGTGCCGGTGGCCGGCCGGGGAAAGGCGGCGCCGGAGCGCGGGTGCCCGTCAGGCCCCTGCCGGCGCCGCCAGGTAATGCACCGAGAACCAGCGGCGCGGGTCGGTCCAGACCCGCTGCGGCTGGAAACCGGCCTGCCGGGCCAGGGCCTGGAAGCCCTCGACGGTGTACTTGTGCGAACTCTCCGTATGGATCGACTCCCCGGCCCGGAACTGGAAGCGGTGCCCGCCGACCCGCACCGTGTGCGCCCGGCGCGCCACCAGGTGCATCTCGACACGGCTGGCGGCCGGGTCGAAGAAGGCATGGTGCGCGAAGGCGTCGGGATCCAGGTCGGTGTCCAGGCGCCTGGCGACGTGCACCAGCATGTTGCGGTTGAACGTCGCGGTGACCCCGGCGGCATCGTTGTAGGCGGCGTCCAGCACCGCCTTGTCCTTGACCAGGTCGACGCCGACCAGCATGCCGCCGGGCGCCAGGCGCTCGGCCCAGCCGGCCAGGAAGCCGGTGGCGGCTCCCGGGTCCATGTTGCCGATGGTCGAGCCCGGGAAGAAGCCGACCAGCGGGCCGTCGCCGGCCAGCTCCGCCAGCGGCAGCGCGCCGTCGTCGCCGAAATCGGCGCAGATGCCCGCCACCGGCAGGCCGGGAAACGCCCGCGCCAGCGCCGCGGTGGCGCTGCGCAGTTGCGCCGCCGACACGTCGATGCCGATGTAGCCGTCCGGCGCGCGCAGCAGGCGCAGCAGCACCTTGGCCTTGCGCTCGGAGCCGGAGCCCAGCTCGACCAGGGTGCAGCCCTCGCCCAGGGTGGCGGCGATGTCGGGCCCGTGCTCGCGCAGGATGGCCAGCTCGGTGCGGGTCGGGTAGTACTCGGGCTGCTCGCAGATCGCCTCGAACAGGCGCGAGCCCTCGGCGTCGTAGAACAGCCAGGCGGGCAGGGCCTTCGGTTGCGCGGCGAGTCCCTGGAGCACCGCGTCCTCGACGCTGGCGAGGTCGGGCTTGAGGTCGATCAGGGTCGGCTGCGGCATGTCCATGGCGGGGTCGAGGGCCGTGTTCACAGGTCGCGGGCCAGGCGCAGCCCGCTGAACTGCCAGCGCGCGGCGGGCGGGAAGAAATTGCGGTAGGTCGGCCGGAGGTGGTCGCGCGGGCTGGCGCAGGAGCCGCCGCGCAGGACCATCTGCCCGGACATGAACTTGCCGTTGTACTCGCCGGCGGCGCCGGGCAGCGGCCGGAAGCCGGGGTAGGGCGCGTAGGCGCTGGCGGTCCATTCCCAGACCTCGCCGCCCAGCGACGGGCCGTGCAGCGGCGCGGGGTGCAGGCGGCCGTTGTCGGCGAAGCCGCCGTCCAGGCCGCGCCGCGACGCCACCGCCTCCCATTCGGCCTCGGTGGGCAGGCGGGCGCCGGCCCAGCGCGCGTAGGCATCGGCCTCGTAGAAGGACAGGTGGCAGACCGGTTCGGCGGGATCGACATCGCGCCAGCCCCAGACCGTGAACTGGCGCCAGGGGACGTCGGCGGCCTCGCGTCGCCAGTACAGGGGCGCCTGCCAGCCGCCGGCCTGGACCGCCGCCCAGCCGTCGGCCAGCCAGTGCGCCGGTTCCTGGTAGCCGCCGTCGGCCAGGAACGCCAGGTACTCGCCGTTGCTAACCGGCCGGTCGGCCAGGGCGAACGGGCGCAGCCAGACGGTGTGGCGCGGCCGTTCGTTGTCGAAGGCGAAGCCGCCGCCGTCCTCGCCGATCGCCACCGGCCCGGCCTGGTCGTGGCGGTGCCAGCCCGTCGCCGGCGCCGGCCGCATGCCGGATGGTGGCGCCCGGCCGCGCCAGGCCGGGGCCGCCAGGTTGTGCGAGAACAGGTGCTTGAGGTCGGTCACCAGCAGTTCCTGGTGCTGCTGCTCGTGCTGGCAGCCCAGCGCCACCAGTTCTGCAGCCCCGGGCGGCGGACCGGATGTCAGCAAGGCCAGGATCCGGTCCTCGACCTCGGCCCGCCAGGCCAGGACCTCGGCCAGCGACGGCCGGGTCAGCAGGCCGCGCTGCGGGCGTGGCTGCCGGGGCCCGAGCGCCTCGTAGTAGGAGTTGAACAGGTAGTGCCAGCGCCGGTCCGCGGGCGCCTGGCCGGCCAGCGGCACCAGCACCATGGCCTCGAAGAACCAGGTGGTATGCGCCAGGTGCCACTTTCCGGGGCTGGCGTCGGGCATCGACTGGGGCACCAGGTCCTCGGCGTCGAGGCCGGCCACCAGGGCCAGGGTGGCGGCGCGGATGGCGCGGAAGCGCTCCGCCAGCACGGTGGCGTCGGGGTCCGGGGCCTCTGGCCGGCCGTCTGCGGCAGTCATGGCCGGACCTTAGCACCGCACCCGGTCGCGGCGATGGCATGGCCGTCGCCCCGGCCTGCTAGAATTCACCTTTCACGGTGCGACCACCATGACCCCACTGATTTTCGTGACCGGCGGCGTCGTGTCCTCGCTGGGCAAGGGCATTTCCGCTGCGTCCCTGGCTGCCATCCTGGAGTCGCGCGGCCTGCGCGTGACCCTGATGAAGCTGGACCCCTACATCAATGTCGACCCGGGCACGATGAGCCCGTACCAGCACGGCGAGGTGTTCGTGCTGGACGACGGTGCCGAGACCGACCTCGACCTCGGCCACTACGAGCGCTTCGTGCGCACCCGGCTGACCCGGCGCAACGCGGTCACCACCGGGCGCATCTACGAAAACGTGTTGCGCAAGGAGCGCCGCGGCGACTACCTGGGCGCCACCGTGCAGGTGATCCCGCACGTCACCGACGAGATCAAGCGCTGCATCGACGAGGCCACCGCCGGCTTCGACGTCGGCCTGGTCGAGATCGGCGGCACCGTCGGCGACATCGAGTCGCTGCCGTTCCTGGAGGCGATCCGCCAGCTGCGCATCGAGCGCGGTACCGAGAAGACCCTGTTCATGCACCTGACCCTGGTGCCGTACATCAAGGCCGCCGGCGAGCTGAAGACCAAGCCGACCCAGCATTCCGTCAAGGAACTGCGCACCATCGGCATCCAGCCCGACGTCCTGCTGTGCCGCTCCGAGCAGCCGCTGCCGGACAGCGAGCGCCGCAAGATCGCGCTGTTCACCAACGTGCCCGAGAAGGCGGTGATCAACGCCGTCGACCTGCCGAGCATCTACCGCATCCCGCTGTGGCTGCACGCCCAGGGCCTGGACGCCATCGTCGTCGACCGCCTGGGACTGGCCGGCAAGGCCCACGAGGCCGACCTGTCGGAATGGGAACGCGCCGTCGATGCCTACGAGAATCCCCGGCAGTCGGTCAGCATCGCCATCGTCGGCAAGTACGTCGAGCACAAGGACGCCTACAAGTCGATCGGCGAGGCGCTGATCCACGGCGGCCTGCGCCAGGCGGTGCGCGTCGACCTGCGCTGGATCGAGGCCGACGACATCGAGCGCCAGGGCACCGGCCTGCTGGCCGGCGCGGACGGGATCCTGGTGCCGGGCGGCTTCGGGAAGCGCGGCTTCGAGGGCAAGGTGCTGGCCGCGCAGTACGCGCGCGAGCGCGGCATCCCCTATTTCGGCATCTGCTACGGCATGCACGCCGCGGTGGTCGATTTCGCGCGCCACGTCGCCGGCCTGGAGGGCGCCAACAGCAGCGAGAACGACCGCACCAGCCCGCACCCGGTGATCGCGCTGATCACCGAATGGCGCACCGAGACCGGCGCGGTCGAGCAGCGCGACGAGGCCTCCGACAAGGGCGGCACCATGCGCCTGGGCGCCCAGCCCTGCCGGATCGCCCCTGGCACCCTGGCGCACCGCCTGTACGGCAGCGACGAGGCGCGCGAGCGCCACCGCCACCGCTACGAGTTCAACGACCGCTACCGGGCGGTGCTCGAGCAGCACGGCATGGTGATGAGCGCCGTCTCGCTGGACGGCTCCCTGGTCGAGATGATCGAGCTGCCCGGGCACCCCTGGTTCCTGGCCTGCCAGGCGCACCCGGAGTTCACCTCGACGCCGCGCGACGGCCACCCGCTGTTCTCCGGCTTCGTCAAGGCGGCCCTGGCCGAGCGATCGCGCCGGCATCAGGCCGAGGGTGCGCTCGCCACCGCATGACCCGGCCTTCCGTTCCCACCGCAGACCTCCACGGCAGACATCGATGAAACTGTGCGGATTCGAGGTCGGCAACGACCAGCCCTTCTTCCTGATCGCCGGTCCCTGCGTGGTCGAGTCCGAGCAGTTGCAGGTCGATACCGCCGGCACGCTCAAGGAAATCACCGGCCGGCTCCGCATCCCCTTCATCTTCAAGAGCAGCTTCGACAAGGCCAACCGCTCCTCGGCCGGCAGCTTCCGCGGCCCGGGCATGGCCGAGGGCCTGCGCGTGCTGGCCGAAGTCAAGCGCCAGCTCGGCCTGCCCCTGCTCACAGACGTCCACGAATACACGCCGATGGCCGAGGTCGCCGACGTCGTCGACGTGCTGCAGACGCCGGCGTTCCTGTGCCGGCAGACCGACTTCATCCAGAACGTCGCCCGCGCCGGCCGGCCGGTGAACATCAAGAAGGGCCAGTTCCTGGCGCCCTGGGACATGAAGCACGTGGTCGAGAAGGCGCGCGCCACCGGCAACCAGCAGCTCATGGTCTGCGAGCGCGGCGCCAGCTTCGGCTACAACAACCTGGTCTCGGACATGCGCTCCCTGGTGGTGATGCGCGAGACCGGCTGCCCGGTGGTGTTCGACGCCACCCATTCGGTGCAGCTGCCGGGCGGGCAGGGTGCCAGCTCGGGGGGCCAGCGCGAGTTCGTGCCGGCGCTGTCGCGGGCCGCGGTGGCGGTCGGCATCGCCGGCCTGTTCATGGAGACCCATCCCGATCCGGACAAGGCGCTGTCGGACGGCCCCAACGCCTGGCCGCTCGGCCAGATGGAGGGGCTGCTGGAGACGCTGCTCGAGCTGGATCGGACAGCCAAGAAATCACGGGAAGCCTGAGATGCGCATGGACGCAACAAGATCGATCAGCCTGGGCGTCCTGCTGGCCGCCTCCGCAGGCCTGCAGGAAGCGGTCGCCGTTGAAAAGGTCCGCATCGAGGGTACCCGGGTCCAGGCGTCGGAGGCGGCCCAGGGCGAACCGCTCGCCCTCGTCGGCAAACGGGGCGTGATGGCCGTTCTCACATCCAGCCTGAACGACTATTGCGCGACCCAGACCGTCGGGGTCGAGCACCGCGGTGGCGAATACCTCCTGGACGGTGAGTCGCTCGATCTGACGGCCCTGCTCGAAGCAGTCGGGGAGCGGGCGGACGCGCTGCGCTGCCTGCGGGTGCACGGCGACCGCCCGGACCGCCCTGCGGTCGACCGGCTCAAGGCCACGCTCGTCGACGAGGCAGGCATGACCGTGCTGCTGCCAACCAGCGATTGAACCCTCGAACGACCGGTCTCGCCCGAAGTCCCACCAAGGAGCCCCCAGTTGGCCACCACCATCGAAAAGATCCACGCACGCGAAATTCTCGACTCCAGAGGCAACCCGACCCTCGAGGCCGAGGTGACGCTCGACAGCGGTCATGTCGGTCGCGCGGCGGTGCCGTCCGGCGCCTCGACCGGCGCCCGCGAGGCCATCGAGCTGCGCGACGGCGACAAGGCGCGCTACCTGGGCAAGGGCGTGAGCCGGGCGGTGGCCAACGTCAACGGCCGCATCGCCGAGGTCCTGGAGGGCTTCGACGCCGCCGACCAGCGCGGCCTGGACGGGCAGCTGGTCGCCCTGGACGGCACCGACAACAAGGGCAACCTGGGCGCCAACGCCCTGCTCGGCGTGTCGATGGCCGCCGCGCACGCGGCCGCCGCGGCCGCCGGCAAGCCCCTTTGGGCGCACCTGCTCGGCGGACGCGACGGGATCCTGCCGGTGCCGATGATGAACATCATCAACGGCGGCGCCCATGCCGACAACAACGTCGACATGCAGGAGTTCATGATCCTGCCGGTCGGCTTCGACCGGTTCTCCGAGGCACTGCGCTGCGGCGTCGAGGTGTTCCACGCCCTCAAGGCGGTGCTGCGCGGCCGCGGCCTGGCCACGGCGGTCGGCGACGAGGGCGGCTTCGCACCGGACCTGAAGTCGAACGAGGAAGCCATCGAGGTGATCCTGAAGGCGGTCGCCGACGCCGGCTACCAGGCCGGCAGCCAGGTGCTGCTCGGCCTCGACGTCGCCAGCTCGGAATTCCATCGCGAGGGCCGCTACCACCTCGAGGGCGAGGGCCGCAGCCTCGACGCCGAGGGCTTCACGTCGCTGCTGGCCGACTGGTGCGACCGCTACCCGATCGTCAGCATCGAGGACGGCATGGCCGAGGACGACTGGGCCGGCTGGAAGCTGCTCAGCGAGCGCCTGGGCAAGCGCGTGCAGCTGGTCGGCGACGACCTGTTCGTGACCAATCCGGGCATCCTGCGCCAGGGCATCGAGAAGGGCGTGGCCAACGCCCTCTTGGTCAAGGTCAACCAGATCGGCACGCTCAGCGAGACCTTCGACGCCATCGCGATGGCCGAGAAGGCGCGCTACGCGCAGGTCATCTCGCACCGCTCCGGCGAGACCGAGGACACCACCATCGCCGACCTCGCGGTGGCGACCAGCGCCACCCAGATCAAGACCGGCTCGCTGTGCCGCTCCGACCGCGTCGCCAAGTACAACCAGCTGCTGCGCATCGAGGAGGCGCTGGGCGCCGGCGCCCGCTACGCCGGCCGCAAGGCGTTCCCGAACCTGGATCGCCTGCCCGGCTAGACTGTCGACGGCCCGGTCCGCCTGGGACCGGCCGCCGCCACCTCCCGCAGCCCCGGATTGCCATGCAGCGAGTGCTGACCCTTGTGCTGCTGCTCGTGATCGTCGTCCTGCAGCTGCGCCTGTGGGGTGGCGAGGGCCGGCGCAAGGTCGACGGCCTGGAGCAGGCGATCGCGGCGCAGCGGCTGGAGAACGAGCGCCTGCGTGCGCGCAACGAGGCGCTGGCCGCCGAGGTGCGCAACCTCAAGGAGGGCCGCGAGGCGATCGAGGAGCGCGCGCGCGCCGAGCTCGGCCTGGTCGCCCCCGGCGAGGTCTTCCACCAGGTGATCGGCAGCGAGGCGACGCCGGACGCCGGCGCCGGACCACGGGAGCAGCGGCGGTGACCTGGGTGGTGGTGCCGGCAGCCGGGCGCGGCGTGCGGGCCGGCCTGTCGATCCCCAAGCAGTACGCGGACCTCGCAGGTCGGCCGATGCTGGCCTGGACCCTGGAACGCCTGCTTGGCCACCCGGCGATCAGCGGCGTGGTCGTGGTGCTGGCCGCCGGGGACCCGCACTGGCCGGGCTGGACCGGGCTCGCCGGCAAGCCGGTGCGGACCGCGGTGGGTGGCGGGGAGCGCTGCGATTCGGTGCTGGCGGGACTGGCGGCCCTGCCGGGGGAGGTCGGCGCCGGCGACTGGGTGCTGGTCCACGATGCCGCCAGGCCCTGCGTGGGCCAGGACGAGATCGATCGCCTGCTGGCCGCGCGCGACCATGCGGTCGGCGCCCTGCTGGCGCTGCCGGTCGCCGACACCCTCAAGCGCGCCGACGCCCGGGGCGACGCCTGCGCCAGCATCGACCGCGAGGGCGCCTGGCGGGCGCTGACGCCGCAGATGTTCCGGCGGGGCGAGCTGGAGGAGGCCTTGCGGCAGGCCGCCGCGGCGGGCGTGCGCCCGACCGACGAGGCCGGCGCGCTGGAAAGGCTGGGGCGATACCCGCGCCTGGTGCCCGGGTCCGCCTCCAACATCAAGGTGACCAGCGCCGGAGACCTGGCGCTGGCGGCCTGGTGGCTGTCGACGCCGGCGCGGTGAGCGGGACTCGCCGGCCGGCGCCAGGCCGGCCTTACAGCCGGCCGGTGAGCAGCAGGATCAGCACCACCACCAGGACGATGCCGAGGATGCCGCTGGGGGCGTAGCCCCAGCTGCGGCTGTGCGGCCAGGCCGGCACGGCGCCGATCAGCAGCAGGATGACGATGATGAGCAACAGCAGGGAAAGGGACATGGCACGCTCCTCGGGCAAAGCGGACCCCGGCCGGGGTCCATCGCCGCGTTCACCGCATGTCGCGTGCCAACCTCCGCCGGGTCACGCGCCTGCCTCCGGACTGCCACGATGCCGCCGACGCGGTGCCGGTGCAGGGGCCTGATTTTCCGGCGTCTCCGGCACGCCTGCAGGCGACAGGCCGCCGGCGATCGGTGCCGGTTCCGGTCCTGCAGTGGCAAGGGGCGGTGCTCCGTGCCGGGGTGGGCCTTGCAGCCTGCATGCCCGCCCCGGCGTTGTGCCCGGCGCGCGGGGGCTGCGGGCGACCGTGATCCATGGAGCGCGGCGCCGCGGCCTGCGACCCGCCCGGGGCGGAGCCGCTCCCGGCGGCATCCGGGCGGTGCGACGCGGCGTCGCGATGGCCGATCCGATCGCATGCGTCGCGCTGGCCGCGCGCGCGGCTCAGAGCATCGGCGAGACCAGGTTGGCGGCCCGGCAGCGCAGGCGGTGCCAGTAGCCGGCGTTGCGGAATTCCTCCTGGGGGACCCGCGGGGCGTGCTCGAAATCCTTCTCCAGCATGCTCGCGACCGCCGTCACCAGCGGCGCGTGCACGCACAGGGCGGTGACCTCGAAATTGATGAACATCGAGCGGTTGTCCAGGTTCGCGGTGCCGACCAGGGTCAGGCAGTCGTCGACCAGCAGCACCTTCTGGTGCATGAAGCCGCGTGGCCACCTGTGGACATGGGCGCCGCACCCGGCGAGGTCGGCCAGGTGCACCTGGCTGGCCCAGCCGACCACCCGGTTGTCGTTCCAGCCGGGAACCAGGATGCGGACGTCGACGCCGCGCAGCAGGGCCAGCCGCAGCGCCTGCAGCACCGCCTCGGGCGGCACGAAGTAGGGGGTCGCCAGCCACAGGCGCTTGCGGGCGGCGCCGATCGCGGCCAGATGCATCATCAGGCACTCCGGCTGCGGGTCGGCCGGCCCGGTCGGCCAGACCAGGACCTCGGCCTCGCCGCCCTCGGCCGGCCGGACGTGGAACGGGACGTCCGGCGCCGCGTCGCAGGCCCAGAACCAGTCCCTGAAGAAGGCGATCTGGGCCTGGGCCGCCGCCGGCCCCTTGATGCGCAGATGGGTATCGCGCCACGGACCGACGTCCGGGTGCAGGCCCAGGTAGTCGTCGCCGACGTTGTGGCCGCCGACGAAGGCGACGGTGCCGTCGACCACCACCACCTTGCGATGGTTCCGGAAGTTGATCTGCAGCCGGCTGCCCTTGCGCCCGGGGTCGAACGGGTGGCAGTGGACGCCGGCCTCGCGCAGGGCGTCGAGGAAGCCGCGGCCCAGGGTCGAGCCGACCTCGTCGTACAGGAAATGCACCTTGACGCCGGCGCCCGCGCGGGCGGCAAGGGCCTCGCGCAGGCGCCCGCCGATGCCGTCGTCGCGGACGATGTAGAACTGCACCAGGACGAAGTCGCGGGCCGCCGCGATCGCCGCCAGGATCGCCGCATACGTGTCTTCGCCGTCGACCAGCAGCTCCACCGCGTTGCCGCCCAGGAAGCCGTGGACGCCGAGCCGGCGGGCCAGCACGTCGATGTCGTCGAGCGGCGGCGCCGGCGTGTGGCGATGGCGGTCCATGCCGTCGTCCAGCTTGAGCACGTCGCCGGCCCGCGCCATCACCTTGCGCCGGCGGGTGACGTAGCCGCTGAACTTGGTGCGGCCCAGGACCCAGTAGAAGGGCAGGGTCAGGGGCGCCATCAGCAGCAGGGCGAGGACCCAGGCGGCGGCGCCCTGGGCCGTGCGCGTGTGCATGATGGCGCGGGCCGCGCTGGGCAGGGCCGCCAGCCAGGAGGCCAGCAGCACCAGGCCAAGCAGGCCCCAGCCGGTCCATTCGAGCATCTCGCCGATCCCTCCGAGGCCGTCCGCGGAGGGTAGCAGCAGCGGGCCCACGGCGACCGGCTTGACCCGGATCAATCCGGCGCAGCGCGACGCTGGCATCATCGACGCCATGGAGACGGGACAGGAACACCCTGCGGCGGGCTGGTTCGCATCGCCGGCGGAACACGCGCTCGAGGCGTTCGGCAGCCGCCGCGAGGGCCTGACGCCGGCCCAGGTCGCGGCGGCCCGGGCCCGGCACGGTCGCAATCTCATCGAGGCCGCCGCCGGCCGCCCGGCGTGGCGCCGGCTGCTGGCGCAGACCGAGAACCTGTTCACCTGGGTGCTGCTGGTCGCCGCCATCGGCGCGCTCGCGCTCGGGCACGCGCTGGACGCGGCGGTGATCGCGGCGGTGGTGGTGGTCAACGTCGCCGTCGGCTTCGTCCAGGAAGGCCGGGCCGAGCAGGCCCTGGCGGCGGTACGCGGCATGCTGTCGTCGCGGGCGACGGTGCGTCGGGCGGGCCGGCGGGAAACCCTCGATGCCGCCGAGCTCGTGCCCGGCGACATCGTCCTGCTGCAGGCCGGCGACCGGGTGCCGGCGGACCTGCGCCTGCTGCGCGCCAGCAACCTGCGCGTCGAGGAATCGGCATTGACCGGCGAGTCGGTCGCGGTCGCCAAGTCGGAGGCGCCGGTACCGGCCCAGGCCCTGCTGGGCGACCGCGCCAGCATGGCCTGGTCGGGCACCCTGGTGGCGGCCGGCAGCGCCGAGGGCGTGGTGGTCGCCACCGGCGCGGCCACCGAGCTGGGCCGGATCAGCCACATGCTGGCGGGCGTCAGCACCCCGCAGACGCCGCTGCTGCGGCAGATGAACGCGTTCGCCTCGCGCCTGACAATGGTCATCCTGGTGGTCTCGGCGGCGGCGCTCTACCTGGCGCACCGGTTCGCCGGGTATTCGCTGGACGAGGCCTTCATGACCGCGGTCGGCATCGCCGTGGCGGCGATTCCCGAGGGCCTCCCGGTGATCGTCACCATCACCCTGGCGCTCGGCGTGCAGCGGATGGCCGGCCGCAACGCCATCGTCCGGCAGCTGCCGGCGGTCGAGACGCTGGGCTCGGTCAGCGTGATCTGCTCGGACAAGACCGGCACCCTCACGCGCAACGAGATGACCGTGGCCCGGGTCGTCGCGGCGGACGGGCAGTGGCAGGTGGAGGGCACCGGCTACCGGCCCGAGGGGGCGCTGCACGCGGTCGCCGGGTCGGCATCGCCGCAGTCCCTGGCGCTGGCGGCCGCCCTGTGCAACGACGCCGCCCTGAACCGGCGCGAGGACGAGTGGGGCATCGACGGCGATCCCATGGAGGGCGCGCTGCTGGTGCTGGCGGCGCGGGCGGGCATCGACCTGGACACCCTCGCCCGGGACTTCCCGCGCCACGACGAGATCCCCTTCGACGCCGCGCACCGCTACATGGCCACCGTGCACCCGCATCCGGAAGGGGGCGCCCTGCTATGCGTCAAGGGCGCGCCCGAACAGGTGCTGGCCCTGTGCGGCGGCACCCCGGGCGGCAGGGACATGGCCTGGTGGCATGGCCAGGTCGAGGCGCTTGGCCGGGAGGGCCAGCGCGTGCTGGCGATCGCCGGCGCGCGCCTGCCGGCCCTGCCGGCTTCCCTGTCGCCGGACGCCTGGTCCGGCACGCTCGGCCTGCACGGCCTGGTCGGCCTGATCGATCCGCCCAGGGCGGAGGCGGTGGCCGCGGTCGCCGAGTGCCGGCAGGCCGGCATCGAGGTGAAGATGATCACCGGCGACCATGCCGTCACCGCGGCGGCGATCGCCGCCGAGCTGGGCCTGGCGCACGCCGGCCGGGTGGTCACCGGCGCCGGGCTCGACGACCAGGACCTGGCCGGCCTGCGCCGGCTGGCCGCGGACACCGGCGTGTTCGCGCGCACCAGCCCCGAGCACAAGCTGCGCCTGGTGCAGGCGCTGCAGGCCGATGCCGCGGTGGTGGCGATGACCGGCGACGGCGTCAACGACGCCCCGGCCCTGAAGCAGGCCGATGTCGGCGTGGCCATGGGGCGCACCGGCACCGACGTCGCCAAGGAGGCGGCCAAGGTGGTGCTGGTCGACGACAACTTCGCCTCGATCGTTGCGGCGGTGCGAGAGGGCCGCACCATCTACGACAACATCAAGAAGAGCGTGGCCTGGGCACTGCCGACCAACGGCGGCGAGGCGCTGGTGATCCTCGCCGCGCTGGCGATGGGGCTGACCCTGCCGATCACGCCGGTGCAGATCCTGTGGATCAACATGGTCACGGCGGTGACCCTGGGCCTGACCTTCGCCTTCGAGCCGGGCGAGCCGGACGTGATGCGCCGGCCGCCCAGGCCGGCCCGCGAGAGCCTGCTGTCCGCGTTCCTGCTCTGGCGGGTGATGCTGGTCAGCGTCCTGTTCGCGGTGGCCGCCTTCGCCGTGTTCGCCTGGGCCCGGCAGGGCGGCGCCAGCCTGGAGACCGCCCGCACCCTGGTGGTGACCACCGTGGTGTCGCTCGAGGTGTTCTACCTGTTCAGCATCCGCTTCCTGCACCGCAGCTCGCTGGACTGGCCCGGCGTGCTGGGCACCCCCGCCGTGCTGCTGGCGACCGGCGCGGTGGCCCTGCTGCAACTGGCCTTCGTCTACCTGCCGCCGATGCAGTGGCTGTTCGGCAGCCGGACGCTGACGCCGGGGCAACTGCTGGTGCCGGTCCTGGCAGGCGTCGCCCTGCTGACGGTCCTGGAGTGCGAGAAATGGCTGGCGCGCCAGTTCGCGCGCCGGCGGGCGGCGGCGGACAGCCGCGACCGGTAGCAGGCGCGGCGGTCGGCGCCGGCCGGCGCGGCACGCGGCGGCCGCTACAGGGCCAGGCGGTCGCCGTAGCCGGGCAGGCCCGCCTCGACGCCCAGGCGCTCGCGCAGGCAGGTGGCCAGGCCCTCGCGGCCGCGCTCCTCGCCGTGCACCAGGTGCACCGGCGGCCGTCCGGCGATCGCCTGGTACCAGGCCAGCAGGTCGTCCTGGCCGGCATGCGCGGACAGGCCGCCGATCGTGTGCACGGTGGCGGCGACGCGGATGTCCTCGCCGTAGATGCGCACGAACTGGCTGCCGTCGACCAGCTTGCGTCCCAGGGTGCCGGCGCTCTGGTAGCCGATGATCATCACGTGGCACTCGCGGCGCCAGAGGTTGTGGCGCAGGTGGTGCAGGATGCGGCCGCCGCTGCACATGCCGCTGCCGGCGATCACCAGCGCGCCGCGCTTGACGGCGTTGATCTTCATGGACTGCTCGGGTCGCTGCGTCCGGTGCAGGTTGGGCAGCAGGGCGTGCAGTTCGCGCTGGCCGACCAGCTTCCGGGCGGCGTCGCTGAACAGCTCGAAGTGGCGGTCGTGGACCCGGGTCGCCTCGATCGCCATCGGGCTGTCCAGGAAGATCTGCCAGCGGTCCAGCCGCCAGCGCTCGAAGTTGGCGGCGAACAGCGCCATCAGTTCCTGGGCGCGACCGATCGCGAACGACGGCACCAGCAGGTTGCCGCCGGCCTGCCAGGCGAGGTCGAGGACTTCCTCGATCTCGTCCAGGGTGGCCTGGCGGGAGCGGTGGTTGCGGTCGCCGTAGGTGCTCTCCATCAGCACCAGGTCGGCCGAGCCCGGCGGCTCCGGGTCCGGCAGCAGCCCGCTGCCGTCCGGGCCGATGTCGCCGCTGTAGACCAGGCGCCGGCGCCGGCCGCCTTCCGCCAGGTCCAGGGCCAGGCTGGCGGCGCCCAGGATGTGGCCGGCGCGGTGCAGGGTGAGGTCGATGCCCGGCACGACCCCGGTGGCCTGCCCGAATTCCACCGGCTGCAGGCGGTCGAACACCCGCTCGACGTCGGCCAGCTCGAACAGCGGCTTGCGCGGCTGCTCGCCGCGCCGGGCGCGGCGGCGGTTCTCGCGCTCGTTGTCGGCCTGCTGCAGGTGCGCGGCGTCGCGCAGCAGGATGCGCACCAGGTCGAGGCTGGCCGGGTGGCTGAGGATCGGCCCGCGGAAGCCGCCGCGGACCAGCATCGGCAGGCGGCCGCAGTGGTCCAGGTGGGCATGGCTGAGCAGGACCGCGTCGATCGCGCGCGGATCGAACGGGAAGCCCACGGCGTTGCGCAGCTCGTCCTCCCGCGATCCCTGGTAAAGGCCGCAGTCGAGCAGCACCTGGTGGCCGCCGACCCGAAGGTGGTGGCAGGAGCCGGTGACTTCGCCGGCGGCGCCGCAGAGGGTGAGTTCCATGCGTCCGAGCATAGCGCGCGGTCGCGGCGGGCGCCCCGGCCTGCCGGCGGCGGTCGCCGGCGCGGCGCGGGCGGCGGTTCCCGGGCGTTCCGGGTTAGCCTTGGCCGGCGCCGGCCCTGCCCCCGGCGGCCGGAGACCCGATGGACGCGCGTGCGACCCTGCGCCGCCAGCACCCGGACGGCGTGCCGCCGGTGCGGCGCCGCGAACTGCTGGCCTGGGCCAGCTACGACTTCGCCAATTCCGGCTACACCACGGTGGTGATCACCGCGGTGTTCAACGCCTGGTTCGTCGCCACCATCGCCGGCGGCGCCGACTGGGCGACCCTGGCCTGGACCGCCTCGCTGTCGGTGTCCTACCTGCTGGTGATGCTGACCGCGCCGGTCCTGGGCGTCTGGATCGACCTGCGCGCCGGCAAGCGGCGGGTGCTGGTGGCGAGCACCGTGGCCTGCGTGTCCGCCACCGCCGCCCTGTCGGCCTGCGGACCGGGCGACCTGGTCCTGGCCGTGGTCCTGGTGGTGCTCTCGAACTACGCCTACAGCATCGGCGAGGGCGTGGTCGCCGCCTTCCTGCCCGAGCTGGCCGCGGACCGGGCGCTGGGGCGCCTGTCCGGCTACGGCTGGGCGATCGGCTACGTCGGCGGCCTGCTGGTGCTGGCGGTCTGCCTGTGGTGGATCCAGTCGGCGCCGGCGCGCGGCGCCAGCCTGGCCACCGCGGTTCCGCAGACCCTGCTGATCACCGCCGTGCTGTTCGGCCTTGCCGCCCTGCCGACGCTTCTGCTGCTGCGCGAACGGTCGCGGCCACAGGCGCTCGCGGCGGGGCGGGGCCTGTTCGCCGAGGCCGGCCGGCGCCTGCGCCAGGCCCTGGCCGGCAGCCGCGGCCTGGTCGACCTGCGCCGGCTGCTGGTCTGCATCGTGGTCTACCAGTCCGGCGTCGCCACCGTGATCACGGTGGCAGCCATCTTCACCACCCAGGCGCTGGGCTTCAGCCAGGCCCAGAGCATCACCCTGATCCTGGTGGTCAACGTCAGCGCCGCGGCCGGGGCGTTCGCCTTCGGCGCCCTGCAGGACCGGGTCGGACACCGGGCGGCGCTGGCGGCCAGCCTGCTCGGCTGGCTGCTGGCGGTGGCCCTGTTCTTCGCCACCGACGCCTCCTGGGCGGTCTGGACCGCGGCCAACATCGCCGGCGTCTGCATGGGCGCCTCGCAGGCGGTCGGCCGCGCCCTGGTCGGCTACCTGTGCCCGCCCGATCGCGAAGGCGAGGTGTTCGGGCTGTGGAGCCTGGCGGTGCGCCTTGCGATGATCCTGGGGCCGGTCAGCTACGGCCTGGTGAGCTGGCTCAGCGCCGGCAACCACCGGCTGGCGATGCTGGCGACGGGCGCGTTCTTCCTGGCCGGCCTGGTGCTGCTGGCGGGCATCGACCCGCAGCGCGGCCACCGGGCCGCCCGCGGCGCGGACTGAAGGCCGCCTTCCGGGCCCCCGCGGACCTTGGCCGGGGGCGGCGGCGGCTGCGGCGCACGCGAAAAAAGGGCGGCCAGATGGCCGCCCCAGGGGCTCGACTCAGAGCGTGTGCTCGAAGTCCCTCACGAGCGATTCCGCTTCTTCGCGGGTGTAGCCGTAGTGCGCCTGCACCTTGGCCACCACGTAGTCGCGGTTGCCGTTCTCGACGGCCAGATCGTCTTCCGTCAGCCGGCCCCAGGTGTCCCTGAGGCGTTCGCGGACGTTCTGCCACTGGCTGGCGATGGCGTCGTGCTTGTCCATGGGATCGCGCTCAGGCGCCCATCGCCTTCTTCAGGTCGCGCATCTCGTCGTGGCAGGCGCGCACCTTGGGCAGGTGCTGGGAAAGGGCGGCGCGGACCTCCGGCGAGTCGGTCTTGGCCAGGGCGTCCTCGAAGTGCTCGAGGATGCGGTCCTCGGTCTCCTCGAGCTGGCCGACGTAGACCTTGTCGTCGTTGCGGCTGAAGGTGGCGCGGACGTCGGCGTAGGCCTTGCGCAGCGAGCCGGCGACGGTGCCGCCGTCGGCCGGGGTCTCGCCCAGGTTGATGACCTTGGCGGACAGCGCGCCGATCAGACCGGCCTTGGCGCCGGCCATGCGGGTGAACACGTCGCGCAGGCGGGCGTCGCTGGTCTCCTTGGCGACGTCCTCGTAGAACTCCTTGCTGTCGCGGGTCACCTGGACGAGGTCGTTGAGCAGGTTGGCGTTGTCGGTCATGGCGTTCTCCTTGGGTGGCAATGAAGACGGCGCGCACGGGGGTGCGCGCCGAAGGGGGGGAGGGGTGCGTGGCGCCTCAGCCTCGTCGCAGGCCGCCGAACAGCAGCGAGGCGACGAACAGCACCAGGAACACGAAGAACAGGATCTTGGCGATGCCGGCGGCGGCGCCGGCCAGGCCACCGAAGCCGAGCGCGGCGGCGATCAGGGCGACCACGAGGAACACGAGGGCGTAATGAAGCATGGCTGCTCTCCTTGGGTTGGGCCGGATCGGCGGTGGCCATCCGTGCAGGGAGGAGTCGGCAAGCACCGTGCCAAGGTCGGCGCCTTCGCCCGAAAAGCCTTGCCGGCGCGGGCTTTCCGCTGGAACCGGCGGGCCGCTGCGCAGGTCCGGCGCCACCCGGTCCGGGGCAGATTGCACGGGCCGCGACCCCCGGTCTTGCAGCCTGCACCGCGGCGGCTGCCGAAAAGGGGGGCGCATGCCACGGTCTATGTGGGCGTTCGGGCGTTCGGGCGTTCGGGCGTTCGGGCGGTCGCGCATGCGGTGCCCTGGACCGGCCACCATGGAGCCGTCGTCCGCCCGGGGGCCGGGGAGCGGAGGCCTGCCGGGGTGTCCCCACCGCGCCGCGGCGACCCTCGCCGCCGACGCCGGGCCGCACACGGCGGCGCCCGGCCGGCAGGCGATCCAGCGCACGGTGGTGGCGCGCCCGGCCTGTAGACAAGCCGGCAGACGCGGTTCCGGTTTTTCTGGAAAACGGTTATCGTTCCACCCCGTTCCCGGGCCGCCCACGCGGGCCGCCTCCCCCGCTTCCGGCCAGGGGGGCCGCAGGGCGCGGATTCGCGAGGGGTGCCTGCGTAGACCATGACCCGGATGCATCGACTTTCCCGAGGCGGCTGGCCGCTCCTGCTGCAGCTGCTGGCCGTGGCCGCCGTCGTGGTCGTGCCCTGGTGGATCAACCAGCGCCTGCTGTCGGAAACGCTGGTCGCGGTCGACTGGGTGACCCACTCGTCCGGGGTGACCGGTCGCGCCGCCCAGCTCTCGTCGTCCGTCCGCGATGCCGACCGCGCGCTGCTCTGGTTGACGCTCAACCCCGACCTCAACGAGCTGCGCCAGCAGATCGACGATGCCCGGACGCGCCAGGTCGAGGCGATCACCGACCTCGCGACCCTGACCGCCGACAGCGCGGCGCAGAGCGCGCGTGTCGCCGAGATCCGCGTGCTGCTGGAGTCGCGCCACGCCGACGACGACCGCGTCCTGGAGTACATCTCCAGCGGCGACCTGCACATGGCCCGCGAACTGCTGGCCAATCCGGCCTCCATGGGCCAGATGCGCCGTCTCGTCGAGGGCTTCATCGACGCCGAGAACGCGCTGCTGGCGCAGCGCCAGGCCGTTTCCGAGCGGCGCCGTGGCCGGTTCTCCTGGGCGATCAGCGGGTTCGCCGCGCTCCAGCTGCTGTTCCTGTCCCTGGTGGTCGGCCTGGCCGCCCGCCAGCAGCGTCGCCGGACCGAGCTCGAAGTGCAGTCGCGCGACGCCCAGCGGCGTGCCGAGCTGGTGTTCAACACCATCCGCAAGCCGATCGTCCTGCTCGACGGCGAACTGCGCGTGCTGCAGCACAACCCGGCGTTCGCCATGGTCTATGCGCCCGGGGGCGAGGAGGTGGTCGGCCGGCCGCTGCGCGAGATCGGCGGCGGCGTCTGGGACGAGGCCGGCCTGCTGCAGAAGCTGCGCGACGTCCGCTTCCTCGGCCGCGAACTGTGGGACCACGAGATGCACCAGCAGACGCCCTCGGGCGAACGCGACGTCCTGGTCAATGCCAGCCGCATGGCCGGCGCCGCAGGCAACGACGCCTACCTGCTGCTCACCGCCGCCGACGTCAGCGCGGTGCGCCAGGCCGAGCGCCAGATCCGCGAGCTCAACGACCGCCTCGAGTCCCAGGTGGCGGATGTCACCGAGAGCAACCGCGAGCTGGAGGCCTTCAGCTACTCGGTGTCGCACGACCTGCGCGCGCCACTGCGCCACATCGGCGCCTTCGCCGACAAGCTGCAGAAATCCCTCGACCTGCCCGAGGGCGACCGTGCCCGCCACTACATGCGGGTGATCACCGATTCCGCGGCGCGCATGGGTCGCCTGATCGACGACCTGCTGGTCTACTCGCGCCTGGGCCGGACCCGGATCGGTGCCGAACCGGTGGACATGGACGCCCTGGTCGCGGAAGTGCGGGGCATGCTCGCCCCGGAACAGGCCGGGCGGCGGATCGCCTGGCAGGTGACGCCGCTCGGCCGGGTTCAGGGCGATTCAGGAACGCTGCGCCTGGTCTGGCAGAATCTGCTCGGCAACGCCCTGAAGTACACGGCCAAGGAGGAGCAGGCGCTGATCCGCGTCTCCCACGCCTTCGATGCCGCCGCCGCCGAGCACGTGTTCACCGTCGCCGACAACGGCGTGGGCTTCGACATGGCCTACGTCGACAAGCTGTTCGGCGTGTTCCAGCGGCTGCACCCGGCCGAGCAGTTCGAGGGCACCGGCATCGGACTGGCCAACGTGCGGCGGATCGTCAACCGCCACGGCGGACGGGTCTGGGCGGAGTCCAGCCCCGGCGCCGGCGCCACCTTCCACTTCAGCCTGCCGGAGCGACCGGTCGGCGCCACCGGAGACAACACGCCGTGAGCAAGATCAGGACCATCCTGCTGGCCGAGGACAACCCGCTGGACGCCGAGCTCGCGCTCGACGCCCTGCGCGAGGCGCGCCTGGCCAACCCGGTCGCGCACGCCGTGGACGGCGCCGATGCCCTGGACTGGCTGCGCCGCGAGGGCGCCCACGCCGGCCGTCCCAAGGGCGACCCGGCGGTGGTCCTGCTGGACATCAAGATGCCCAGGATGGACGGCCTCGAGGTCCTGCGCGTCATGCGCGAGGACCCGGCCCTGCGCCACATCCCGGTGGTGATCCTGTCGTCCTCGCGCGAGGAGAGCGACCTGGTCCGGAGCTGGGACCTGGGCGTCAATGCCTACGTGGTGAAGCCCGTCGACGTCAGCCAGTTCTTCTCGGCGGTCCAGGCACTCGGTCATTTCTGGGCGGTGCTCAATGAACCGGCTGTCGCTGACTGAGCGTGAGCTGGGCAGCGCCGAGGCCGCCGCCGCGGCCCCGGTGCGCGTGCTCCTGGTCGAGGACGACCCGCTCGACGCCGAACTGGTGCTGGACCAGCTCGGCGAACACGGGCTGGTTGTGGAATCGCGCGTGGTCGAGCGGCGCGACGACTACCTCGCCGCACTCGACCAGTTCCGTCCCGACATCGTGCTGTCCGACCTCAGCCTGCCCGCGTTCTCCGGCCACCAGGCGCTGTCGCTGCTGCGCGCCCGCGACCAGCGCATGCCGTTCGTGTTCGTCTCCGGAACCCTGGGCGAGGAGGCCGCGATCGAGGCCCTGCGCGGCGGCGCCACCGACTACATCCTCAAGCACGCGATGGCCCGGCTGGGGCCGGCGGTGCGGCGGGCCGTGACCGAGGCCGCGGAGCGGCGCGCCCGCGACCGCGCCGAGGCCGAGCTGGTGCGCGCGCAGCGCTTCGAGACCCTGGCGATCCTGGCCGGCAGCCTTGGCCACGACCTGCGCAACACCCTGCAGCCGGTGCTGCTGGCGGTCGACCTGATCGAGGGTCGGGTCACCGAGCCGGAGGCCGTGCGCATGTGCGCCCTGGTGCGCGACTGCGCCTGGCAGGGCCTGGAGATGGTCGGCCGCATGATGGACCTGGCCCGCGGCGGCGAGCGCCCGGGCGAGGGCGGCGAGACGCGCAGCATCAACGTCGCGGCCATGCTCGATGCCGTCGCGCTGCTGCTGCGACCGTCGTTGCCGACGCGCGTCGAGCTTTCGGTCGAGATCGACGAGCCCGGCCTGGCGCTGTCCGGCAACAGCGTCGAGCTGCAGCAGTGCCTGCTCAACCTGGCGCTCAACGCCGTGCAGGCGATGCCGGAGGGCGGCAAGGTGACGCTGTCGGCGCGCCGGTTCCAGCCCGAGCCCGGTTTCTTCGAGGAAGCGCCCGCCGCGACCGGTACCTGGCTGCACCTGGCGGTGGCCGACACCGGCGTCGGCATGGACGCCGACACCGTCGCCCGCCTGTTCACGCCGTTCTTCACCACCAAGGCCACCGGCAACGGCCTGGGCCTGGTGTCCTGCCGCCGGTTCGTGGAAAGCCACCAGGGCATGATCCGGGTCGACAGCGAGCCGGGTGCCGGCACCCGTTTCGACCTGTACCTGCCCCTGGAACGGACCGGCGACGGAGCCGATGGCCCGGTGGCGCGCGATGAGGCGGCCGGCGGCCGGGTGGTGATCGCCTGCGGCGACGACGAGCTGTGCCGCGACCTCACCGACATCCTCGAGCTGTACGGCTACCAGGCGGTGGCGCCCGAGCAGGGCGAGGGCGCCGTGGTCGCCATGATCGAGCATGACGCCGAGGTCGCCGAGCGGGTGGACAGGCTGCGTTCGGCCTTCCCCGCGCTGCCTCTGGTATTGCTGGCGGGCAGCGGCCCGATCGTGCCCGACCCGGCGCTGGGCAAGGTCGCCGCCGTGGTCGGCACGCCGCTCACCGCTGGTGCCGTGGTGCGCGCGCTGACCTCGGCCGGGGTCGGGCCGGCGCCGCCGTCCGAGCCGTCATCCCGAACCAAGGAGAACCGATGAGCCAGGCCAGGTCGACCGCCCCCGGACAGCGGACCCGGATCCTGCTGGTCGACGACGACCGCAACGTCCTGCGCGGTTTCCGCATGACCCTCGAGGACGCCGGCTACCGGGTCGCCACGGCGACCGATCCGGCGGCGGCCGAGCGCAAGCTGGCCGAGGGCGTGTTCGACCTGTGTTTCCTGGACCAGAACATCGGCAGCGAGAGCGGCCTCGATCTGCTGCCCAGGCTGCGCCAGCAGGCGCCATGGATGCGCGTGGTGATGGTCACCGGCGAGAACTCGGTGCCGCTGGTGGTCAAGGCCATGCAGCTGGGCGCCAGCGACTACCTGATCAAGCCGTGCCCGGCCGAACTGCTGCTCGGCACCGCTGCCCGGCAGGCCGAGGCCAGCGCCCTGGCGCGCCGGGTCGCCGCCCTGGAGCAGGCGGGCGGGGGCGGGACCGGCGAGGTCGAGCCGGCCAGCGTTGCGCCGGCGATGCAACGGGTCCTGGACCTCGCCCGGCAGGTCGCCGACACCGACGCCTCGGTGCTGATCCTGGGCGAGAGCGGCACCGGCAAGGGCGTGCTGGCGCGCGCCATCCACGGCTGGAGCCGGCGCAGCGACGAGGCCTTCGTCACCATCAACTGCCCGGGCCTGTCCGGCGAGCTGATCGCCAGCGAGCTGTTCGGCCACGTCCGCGGCGCCTTCACCGGCGCCAGCGAGAACAAGCTTGGCCGCGTCGACCAGGCCGATGGCGGCACCCTGTTCTTCGACGAGATCGGCGACTTCCCGCTGGCCCTGCAGCCGCGCCTGCTGCGCTTCATCCAGGACCGCGAGTTCGAGCGGGTCGGCGACCCGGTGACCCGCAAGGCCGACGTCAGGATGCTGGCGGCCACCAACCGCGACCTCAAGGCGATGGTCGCCGACGGCAGCTTCCGCGAGGACCTGCTGTACCGCCTCAACGTCATTACCGTCGAGCTGCCGCCGCTGCGCGAGCACGCCGAGGACATCGAGCCGCTGGCCGGCCGTTTCCTGGCGCGCTTCGCCGCCGAGTACCGGCGGCCGGCCCGCGGCTTCTCGGCGTCGGCGACGCGGGCGCTGCGTGCCTATCCCTGGCCCGGCAACATCCGCGAGCTGCAGAACGTGGTCGAGCGCGCCTCGATCCTCGCCCGCGGCGAGGAGGTCGAGGCCGGCGACCTCGGCCTGCCGGAATCGGCCGAGGCGGCGGGTTCGGTGCAGGGCCGGCCGCGCGCCGGCGACGCGGTGTCGCTGGAGGCCCTCGAGCAGGCCCACATCGAGGCCGTGCTCGGCGCCAGCGAGTCGCTGGAGGCGGCCGCACGCACCCTGGGCATCGACAGTTCCACCCTGTACCGCAAGCGCAAGCGCTGGGGGCTGTGAGTCCGGGCGCGGCAGGCGCCGCGCTCACGGGCAAGCCTGCGCCTGCGCCTGCGCCGGGAGCCCGCGTTCTGGCGCCGGGTTCGAACGGCACGCATGCCGGCGCAGGCCGTCGCGGGCCGGGGGTGGCCTGCATCGACGCTGCCGGGACGGCGCGGCGCCCGGGCCGGCCGGATGGGTCCGCGCGGCGTGCGCGAACCTGCCGGAACCGCCTCGAACTAGAACAGCGCCTTGACGCCCATCAGCACCAGGATGAAGGCGATCACCGCCAGGGCGATGAACAGGAAGAAGATGAACTTGGCGATGCCCATCGAGGCACCGGCGATGCCGGTGAAACCGAGGGCACCGGCGATCAGGGCGACGAGCAGGAAGAACAGGGCGGCTTTCAGCATGGCGGGACCTGCGGGGCAGTGGGGGAATCCCATGTTGCGCCGCAACCGCCATGCCAAGCCCGCCTGGCACCGTGGGGCGAGCCATGTCCCTGATAGTGTTGGGCGGGACGGGGGTGCTGTCGTTCGCCGGGGCAGATCAGGCCGCGCAGAATGCATGGCCGGTCATGCAGAGTGCAGCCGGTTCATGATGCGGATCGCAGTGCCTTTCCGCTGCCCCAGCGCTGCCACGCCTTCTCGTGGAAGTGGAAGGCCAGGGTGTTGGCCAGCGGCTCGACCAGGGCCAGTGCTCCCCCGAGCACCAGGCTGCCGGTCAGCAGCCAGCCCACCGTGAAGGCCACCAGGAAGTGCACGACGGCGAATGACAAGGTCTTGCGCATGACGGGAATGATAACCATTCGCGTTTAGGTGTCAAGAGCGGGCGCAGGACCCGGGCGGTCAGGGAACACGTCCGGGCAACCGGACGGGTCGTTCCGATCACGGCGCACACGGCTGCGGGCGTCCGGGACACTCCGACGCAGGTAGCCCGGTCCCGCCCCGCCCCGGCCGCATCGGCGGCAACCGGAAACCCGCCAGGCCGGAGGGGGATCGGGTCACGCATCGTTCCCCGATCCCGATCCCGATCCCGGGCCCCCGCGCTCCTTTTCCCGGTCCCCTGTCCCCGCGCCCGCCCCATCGGCGGACACCTAGCGTCCCAACGGCCGACGGACCAGCTGCAGCCTGTCGCGCCAGTACGGGGCGTCCAGACGGTCCAGGCGCACCGTGCCGCCGCTGCTCGGCGCATGCACGAAGCGGCCCTCGCCGACATAGATGCCGGCATGGTCGGGCCGCCGCCGGGAGGTCGAGAAGAACACCAGGTCGCCGCTGCGCATGCGCCGCACGGGGATCTCCGGTCCCGCCGCTTCGGCCAGGCCAGCGACCGTCCGCGGCAGCGCCAGACCGGCGCCCTCCCGGTAGACGTGGCCGATCAGGCCGCTGCAGTCGAACCCGCCGGCCGGCGTGTTGCCGCCGTACCGGTAGGGCGTGCCGACCAGGCCCAGCGCGCCGATGGTGACGCTCTGGGCCAGCCGCTCGGCATCGCCCCGGACCAGGGCCGGCTGCGTGGCCACCCGTTCGTCGCGCACGGGCGCGCGTCCGCACGCGGCCAGCAGGGCGGGCAACACCAGCAGCGCGAGCAGGCGGACGGCGATCATCGCCGGCGAGCATCGGCGGGCGCCGATGCCCGGTCAAGCGCTGCCGCGGTCAGAACCGGCCGGCCTGGTAGTCGGCGACCGCCTGGCGCAGTTCCTCCTCGGTGTTCATCACGAACGGCCCGTAGTGCGCCACCGGCTCGCGCAGCGGCCGCCCCGCGATGATCAGCGCGCGGGCGTCGGCATCGGCGTCGGCGCGCAGCAGCACATCGCCCTCGCCGGTGAGCACCGCGAGGCGACGCGCCGGCATCGCCTGGCCCTCGCCGGCCAGCGTGAACCGGCCACTGACCCCGTGCACCAGCACGGTGTGCCCGGTCGGCGGCGTCCAGCGCAGGGCCTGGCCGGCGGGCAGGCTGACGTCCAGGTAGACCGGCTGCGTCGGCCGTGCGGTCACCGGCCCCTCCACCTCGCCGAAGCGCCCGGCCAGCACCCGGACCCGGCCGCCGCCCTCGAGGTCCACTTCCGGGATCCGCGCGGCGGCGATGTCCTGGTAGCCCGGTTCGGCCATCTTCTCGCCGGCGGGCAGGTTGACCCAGAGCTGGTAGCCCCACATCAGGCCGTCCTCCTGCTGCGGCATCTCCTCGTGGACGATGCCGCGGCCGGCGGTCATCCACTGCAGGCTGCCGGGGCCGAGGTCGCCGGTGTTGCCCTTGTTGTCGCCGTGGCGCATGCGGCCGGCCAGCATGTAGGTGACCGTCTCGAAGCCCCGGTGCGGATGCGGCGGAAAGCCGGCGATCCAGTCGGCGGCGACGTCCGAGCGGAACTCGTCGAACAGCAGGAAGGGGTCGGTCAGGCGGGCGGTGCGCGGGTCCAGCACCCGGGTCAGCTTGACGCCGCCGCCATCCTCGGCGGCGCGCCCGTCCATGACGTAGCCGATGCGGCGGAGCGGGGCGGTGGTTGCGGTCATTGCAGGACTCCTGTCGAGGGGGCGGGGCCCTGACGGCCCTCGCCCCGGGTGGGTATCGCCATGATAGGTCGATTGACTTCATTGAAAAGTGCGTATATCTGGTCTTGATGATCGACCATATGGATGAATGGCCATGCGCGTGAGCCTGGACCACTGGCGCACCCTGATCGCCGTCGTGGATGCCGGCGGCCACGCCCAGGCCGCGGCCCGGCTGCATCGCAGCCAGTCGGCGGTCACCCACGGCATCGGCCAGATGCAGCGCCTGCTGGGCGTCGAGCTGTTCCGCACCGAGGGCCGGCGCGCCCGTCTGACCGCCGCCGGCGAGGCGCTGCTGCGGCGCGCGCGCCGGATCGTCGCCGAGGCCGATGCCGCCCAGGCGCTGGCCGACGACCTGGCGCGCGGCTGGGAGCCGGAAGTCCGCCTGGCGGTCGACGCCGCGTTCCCCGCGGCCTGGCTGGTGCTGGCGCTGCAGCGTTTCGCACCGGACTGCCAGGGCACCCGTCTGGTGCTCGACGAGGTGGTGATGTCGGGTGCCGACGAAGCCCTGCTCGAGGGCCGCGCCGACCTCGCGGTGGCCACCGTGGTGCCGCCCGGATTCGTCGGCGCGAAGCTGGTCGAGATCGAGTTCGTCGCGGTGGTCGGCGCCGGCCATCCGCTGGCCGGGCGCGGCGGCCTGGGCCTGGAGGAACTGCGCGGCGAACGCCAGGTGGTGATCGCCGACTCCGGCCGCCGCCTGCGCCGCGACGCCGGCTGGCTGGGCGCCGACCAGCGCTTCACCGTGGCGCAGCCGGCCACCGCCGCGCGCCTGGTGCGTGCCGGGCTGGGCTTCGCCTGGCTGCCCCGGCACCTGGTTGCCGCCGATCTCGCCGACGGCGCCCTGGTCGAGATCGACCTCGCCCAGGGCCGCAGCCGCACGGTGCCGCTGCACCTGGTGCTGGCGCGCGGCGAGGAGGCCGGGCCGGCGGCGCAGGCGCTGGCGGAGCGGATCCGGCAGGTGGTGGCGGACGCCGCCGTCGCGCCGCTGGCGTTACCATGACGCACCCCCTCCGGCGAGTTTCCCATGCAGGTCGAGAACAACCGCGTCGTCCGCTTCCACTACACCCTGTCCGTCCCCGGCGGCACCCAGATCGAAAGCTCGCGGGGCGGCACGCCGATGGCCGCGCTGTGGGGCGTCGGCGGCCTGATCCCCGGCGTCGAGCGTGCCCTGGCAGGCCGCAGCGCCGGCGACAGCTTCGAGGTGGAGGTCGCGCCGCAGGACGGCTACGGCGAGCGCCAGCCCGAGCTGGTGCAGCGGGTACCCAAGAAGTACTTCCGCGACGCCGCCCGCCTGAAGCCCGGCATGGTCACCGAACTCGGCACCCGGCAGGGGCCGCGCGCCGTGACCGTGCTCAAGGTCGGCCTCTCGGTGGTCGACGTCGACGGCAACCATCCGCTGGCCGGACGGACCCTCAACTTCGCGATCGAGGTGGTCGACGTCCGCGAGGCCACCGCCGAGGAGATCGCGCACGGCCACGTCCATGGCGAAGGCGGCGTGCACCACTGACGCAGGCGTCGCGCCGGTCGGCGCAGGATCCCCACGAACTTCCGAAGCTACGGAGCCGGACATGGCAAGAGGCATCAATCCCTGGGTGGCGCTGGCGATCTCGCTGGCGCTGGTGGTCGCGGCCGCGCTGTTCGGCAGCCAGTTCATGCCGGGCGCCTGGTACGCGGCCCTGGCCAAGCCGGCCTGGACGCCGCCGAACTGGCTGTTCGGACCGGCGTGGACCACGCTCTACCTGCTGATGGCGCTGGCCGCCTGGAAGGTCTGGATCGCGGTGCGCCGGATCGATGCCGCCCTGGTGCTGTATCTCGTGCAGCTGGTGCTCAACGCGCTGTGGTCCTGGCTGTTCTTCGGACTGCAGCGCCCCGACCTGGCGCTGGCCGACATCGTCGTGCTCTGGCTGCTGATCCTGGCCACCGTCGTGCTGTTCTGGCGGCGCGACCGCCTGGCCGGCATGCTGCTGCTGCCCTACCTGGCCTGGGTCGGCTTCGCCACCGCGCTCAACCTGGCGATCTGGCGGCTCAATGCCTGAAACCGATGCAGGCGGCGCGCTGCCGGCGCAGGCGGACGTCGTCGTCGTCGGCGCCGGCATCATCGGCCTGGCCTGCGCCTGGTACCTGCTGGCCGCCGGCCGTGGCGTGATCCTGGTCGACGCCGGCAGCGCCGGCGGCGGCGCCTCGCACGGCAATTGCGGGACGATCACGCCCTCGCACGCGCCGCCGCTGGCCGAACCCGGCCTGCCCTGGCAGGTGCTGCGCTGGATGACCCGCGCCGACGCGCCCTTCTACCTGAAGCCGCGCTGGGACCCGGCGCTGTGGCGCTGGCTGCTGATGGCGCTGCGGCGCTGCAACCGGGACGATTTCGAGCGCACCGCGGCGATCCGCGGGGCCCTGCTGCTGGAGTCGCGCGACCGGCTCGCCGGCCTGCTCGCCGAGGCCGGCATCGACTGCGGCTTCGAGCGCCGCGGCACCCTGTGCGTGATGCGCACGCGCGCCGCGTTCGACGCCAGCGCCGGCCATGCCCGCGTGCTGGAGCGCCTGGGCATGCCGATCGAGGCCCTGCACGGCGCCCAGGTGCAGGCGGTGGAGCCGGCGCTGCTCGACGAGGTCCGGCACGCCTGGCTGCAGCCGCAGGACGGCCACCTGCGCCCCGACCGCCTGGCCGCCGGCCTGCTCGGCGCGGTCCGCGCGCGCGGCGCGCGCCTGCTCGAGAACCTCGCGGTGCGGGATTTTGCGCGCGAAGGCGGCCGGGTCGTCGGCATCGACCACGACGGCGGCAGGATCCGCGCGCAGGCGGTGGTGCTGGCGGCCGGCGCCTGGTCGCCGCTGCTGGCGCGACGGCTCGGCCTGCGCCTGCCGGTGCAGCCCGGCAAGGGCTACTCGGTCACCTTCGACCGGCCGGCGCGGGCGCCGGCGATCCCGCTGGTGCTGGAGGAACGCAGCGTCTGCGTGACCACCTGGGCCGACGGCTACCGCCTGGGCAGCACCATGGAGTTCTCCGGCTACGATGCCAGTCTCAACCCGGTGCGCCTGGCCGCCCTGCGCCGCGCCGCCGCGGAGTACCTGCACGAGCCCGAGGGTCCTGCGATGCGCGAGGAATGGTACGGCTGGCGACCGATGTCCCCCGACGACCTGCCCCTGGTCGGGCCGCTGCGGCGGCACCCGGGGCTGTGGCTGGCGACCGGCCACGGCATGCTCGGGGTCAGCCTGGCGGCGGTGACCGGCGCCCTGGTCGCCGACCAGGTGCAGGGGCGCGCGCCGGCCGCGCTCGCCGCGCCGGTGTCGCCCGACCGCTTCGGCTGAGCCGCGATGGCCCGCGCCCTCTACGACGTCGCCCAGGTGCGCGCCTTCGAGGCGATCCTGGCCAGCCGCCACGGCATCGACGGCGAGGCGCTGATGGAGCGCGCCGGCGTCGCCGCCGCCCGCGTCGTGCGCGTGCACTGGCCCGAGGCGCGCCGGATCCTGGTGGCGGCCGGCCCGGGCAACAACGGCGGCGACGGCTACGTGCTCGCGCGCCTGCTCGCCGCTGCCGGTCGCGAGGTGGCGGTGCTGGCGCCGCGGCCGCCCGGCAGCGCCCTGGCCCGGGCGGCGGCGACCCGCCTGCACGAGGCCGGCGGCCGGATCCTCGACTGGCAGCCGGGGCAGGCGCTGCCCGAGGCCGACCTGGTGGTCGACGCGCTGTTCGGCATCGGCCTGACCCGGGCCCCGGAAGGGCCGCTGGCCGCGCTCATCGAGACCCTTGCCGCGCACGCGCGACCGGTCCTGGCGCTGGACCTGCCCAGCGGCCTGAACGGCGACACCGGTGCGGTCGCCGGCCCGGTGCTGCCGGCCAGCCGCACCCTCGCCCTGCTGGCCGACAAGCCCGGCCTGCACACCGGTCGCGGCCCGGCCCTGGCCGGCGCGGTCCAGGTCGACGACCTGGGCTGCGCCGGGCTGCACGCCGGCGACACCGCCTTCAGCCTGCTGGAGCCGGGCGACCTCGCGACCCTGGTGCCGGCGCGCCGCCGCGATGCCCACAAGGGCGATGGCGGCCACCTGCTGGTGGTCGGCGGCGACGCCGGCATGACCGGCGCCGTGCGCCTGGCCGGCCACGCCGCCCTGCGCGCCGGCGCCGGCCGCGTCAGCATCGCGACCCGCGCCGAGCACCTGGCCGTGGTCGCGGCCGAGCGCCCCGAGCTGATGGTGCATGCCGTGGAATCGGTGACGGCGCTTCGCGCCCTGCTGGAACGCTGCGATGGCGTGGTCGCCGGACCGGGCATGGGCCAGGGCCCCTGGGCCCGCACCCTGCTGCCGGTCCTGCTCGCCGCCGGCCGGCCGCTGCTGCTCGACGCCGACGCCCTCAACATCGTCGCCGACCGCGGCCTGGCGCTGCCGCCCGGCTGCGTGCTGACCCCGCATCCGGGCGAGGCCGCGCGCCTGCTCGGCGTCGGCGTCGCGCGCATCGAGGCCGACCGGCCGGGCGCCGCACGTGCCCTGGCCAACCAGCACGAAGCGGTGGTGGTGCTCAAGGGCGCCGGCACCGTGATCGACGATGGCGGCCACCGCCACATCTGCACGGCCGGCAATCCCGGCATGGCCACGGCCGGCACCGGCGATGTCCTGGCCGGCATCATCGGCGCCCTGCGCGGCCAGGGCCTGGAGGCCGGCGCGGCCGCCTGCGCCGGCGTGCTGGCCCACGCGCTGGCCGGCGACCGGGTGGCCCGTGCCGGCCAGCGCGGCCTGCTCGCCGGCGATCTGGTCGCGGCCCTGCCCGCGGTGCTGCCGGCGTGACCGCCGCGCTGGCGCTGCCCGATGTCGAGGCGACCGCGGCGCTGGGCGCGCGGCTGGCGCCGCTGCTGGCCGGCGGCGGCCTGGTCGCCCTGCGCGGCGAACTCGGGGCCGGCAAGACCAGCCTGGTCCGCGCCGTCCTGCAGGCGATGGGCCACGCGGGCGCGGTGCGCAGTCCGACCTATGCCCTGGCCGAGCCCTACCTGATCGGCGGGCTGGAGGTCTGGCACCTGGACCTGTACCGGATCGCCGATCCCCAGGAGCTGGAGCTGCTCGGCCTGCGCGACTGGCTGCGCCCGGGCGTCCTGGTCCTGGTCGAGTGGCCCGAGCGGGCCGCCGGCTGGCTGCCGCCGGCCGACCTCGAGGTGCTGCTCGAGCACGACGGCGAGGGCCGGCGCGTGCACCTGTCGGGGCCGCTGGCCTCGCGTCTCGAGCCGGTCGCCGCGCGCGCCTGATCGTCGCGGACCGGGGTCGCATCGCCGGATCGCGGCGGCGCCCGGGGTTCCGGTCCGCTGCGCCCGCCCTGGCCGGGCGCCCGCCGTGAAGGTGCCCTTGCCGCCACCAGGCGCCACGACGGCGTGCGACGCGCCGCGCAGGCTCGCCCAGCCGAGCGGGACGGGCGGCGGTCGCCCCGCGACGGCGCCGTCGCCCGGGTTAACCTGAGCGGCCGATCCCCGACGCCCGAGGCCGCCATGCGCGCACTGCTGCCCCTGCTCCTGCTCGCCGCGAGCGCACCCGCGGCCGCTCAGGCAGGCGGGTCGCTGCACGCCGACCCCCGCCACCTGCAGCCCCAGGACGTGTTCCAGCTCGAATGGGCGGACAACCCGGCGATCTCGCCGGACGGCCGGCGCATCGTCTACCAGCGCAACCACTTCGACCTGATGAAGGACCGCCGGCGCAGCCACCTGTGGCTGCTCGACGCCGACGGCGGCCGGCACCGGCCGCTGACCACCGGGCAGGGCAGCGACGGGGCGCCGGTGTGGTCGCCGCAGGGCGACCGGATCGCCTGGACCAGCGCCCGCGAGGGCGGCAGCCAGGTCTGGGTGCGCTGGCTGGACAGCGGCGAACAGGCGGTGCTCAGCCAGCTCACCGAATCGCCCGGCGGCCTGGCCTGGTCGCCGGACGGCAAGTGGCTGGCCTTCACCATGCGCGTGCCGGCCGACACCCGGCCGCTGGCCACGGTGCCGGGCAAGCCGCGCGGCGCCGACTGGGCGGAGCCGGCGCGCCTGATCGACCGCCTGGGCTACCGCGCCGACGGCGCCGGCTTCCTGCAGGCCGGCTACGGCCACGTGTTCGTGCTGCCCGCCGAGGGCGGCACGCCGCGCCAGGTCACCCGCGGCGACTTCCAGCACCGCGGCCGTCCGGTATGGAGCCGCGACGCCCGCCACCTGTACGTGGTCAGCAACTACGCCGAGGACTGGGAGTACCAGCCGCGCGAGAGCGAGATCTACCGCATCGACGTCGCCACCGGCGAACACCGGGCGATCACCGACCGGCGCGGTCCGGATACCAGCCCGGCGCTGTCGCCGGACGGCCGGCGCCTGGCCTATGTGGGCTACGACGACGACCGCCGCGGCTGGCAGGTCAGCCACCTGTACGTGCTCGACCTCGACGGCGGCGCGCCGCGGCGCCTGACCGCCGACCTCGACCAGGCGGTGGATTCGCCGGTGTGGGACCGCAACGGCCGCGGCATCTACTTCGGCTACGAGAAGGAAGGGCAGGGCCGGATCGCATGGATCGCCGCGACCGGCGGTGCCATCACCGAACTCACCGACGCCATGGACGGCACCGCCATGGGCCGTCCCTACGGCGGCGGCAGCTTCTCGGTGGCCGGCGACCGCATCGCCTACACGCACGGCACCGCGCTGCGCCCGGCCGAGGTCGCCGTGGTCGAGCGCCGGCGCGCGCCGCGCGTGCTGACCGCGCTCAACGAGGACGCCCTCGGCCACAAGACCCTGGGCGAGGTCGAGGCGTTCTGGTTGAAGTCCTCGGCCGACGGCCTGGACGTCCAGGCCTGGCTGGTCAAGCCGCCCGGTTTCGATCCGGCGAAGAAGTATCCGCTGCTGCTGGAGATCCACGGCGGGCCGTTCGCCAACTACGGGCCGCGCTTCGCGCCGGAGACCCAGCTCTACGCCAGCGCCGGACACCTGGTGCTGTACGTCAACCCGCGCGGCAGCACCAGCTACGGCCAGGCCTTCGCCGACCACATCCACCACAACTATCCCAGCCAGGACCACGACGACCTGATGAGCGCGGTCGACGCCGTGCTGGCGCGCGGCTACGT
This sequence comes from Proteobacteria bacterium UBA2363, assembly GCA_002344355.1. GTDB lineage: Bacteria > Pseudomonadota > Gammaproteobacteria > Xanthomonadales > UBA2363 > Pseudofulvimonas. The sequence goes on from DDTN01000041.1 coordinate 65,039, forward strand.
CGATCCCGACCGCCTGTACATCACCGGCGGCTCCGGCGGCGGCGTGCTGACCGCCTGGGCGATCGGCCACACCGACCGCTTCCGCGCCGCGGTGGTCGCCAAGCCGGTGATCAACTGGACCAGCTTCGTGCTGACCGCCGACGGCTATCCGTTCTTCGCCGGCTACTGGTTCCCGATGCTGCCCTGGGAGCCCGGCGGCAACGAACACTACTGGCGGCGCTCGCCGCTCGCCTACGTCGGCAACGTCAGCACGCCGACCCTGCTGATCACCGGCGAGGAGGACTGGCGCACGCCGATCTCCGAGACCGAGCAGTACTACCAGGCGCTCAAGCTGCGCCGGGTCGAGGCCGCGATGCTGCGCCTGCCCGGCGCCTCGCACGGCATCAACGCCCGGCCCAGCCAGATGCTGGCCCAGGTGCTCAACACCCTGGCCTGGTTCGAGCGCCATGGCGGGCAGGGCGGTGAGGTGGGGCCGGCAGAGGGAACCCGTTGACTTTCAACATCTTGAATCGTTCATGTAAGAGGGGCTTGGAAAGGCGCGACTTCACCTTTGCCCTGCAGGTGCCGGGAAAGCAAGGAAAAACCCTTGCCAAGCCGGAAAAGGCTGGCGTAGAGTCGCGGGCATGCTCCGGCTCCTGCGCCCGCTGCTCCTGGTCTGTCTGCTGATCGGCCTGCTGTCGGTCCAGCAGGCGCTTGCCACCGAGCTGCGCCGGATGCAGACCCAGGTCCAGGAAGGCGGCACCCGCGCGGTGCTGCACCTGGGCGGCCAGCCGGACTACAAGGTGTTCACCCTGGCCGACCCCCACCGCGTCGTGGTCGACATCCGGGGCGGCCGGCTCGGCAACGGCTTCCAGCCGCAGCCCGGCGGCGTGATCGGCAACGTCCGCCATGGCCGCCAGGACAGCGACCTGCGCCTGGTGTTCGACCTCGACGGGCCGGCGGCGCCGCGCAGCTTCGTGCTCAGCCCCTCGCAGCGCGACGGCCACCGCCTGGTCATCGAGCTGGACGGCGTCGCCGCGGCCAGCGCCGCGCCGGTGCCGGTGCGCTCGGTGGCCGACGCCGCCGTGGCCGGCGGCGAGCGCGACATCGTGATCGCCATCGATGCCGGCCATGGCGGCCGCGACCCCGGCGCGATCGGCCCGGGCGGCTCGCGCGAGAAGGACATCACCCTGCAGGTCGCCCGCGAACTCAAGCGCGCGATCGATGCCGAGCGCGGCCTCAGCGCCGTGCTGGTGCGCGACAGCGACGTCTACCTGCCGCACGCGCAGCGCTACCAGATCGCCCGCGAGCAGCAGGCCGACCTGTTCGTGTCGATCCACGCCGACGCCTTCATCCGGCCCGGCGCGCGCGGCTCCTCGGTGTACGTGATGTCGACCCGCGGCGCCAGCTCGGAGTCGGCGCGCTGGCTGGCCGACCGCGAGAACGCCGCCGACCTGGTCGGCGGCGTCACCCTCAACGACAAGGACAACCTGCTCGCCACCGTGCTGCTCGACCTGTCGCAGAGCGCCACCCTGGAGGCCAGCAACGCGGTCGCCGAGAACGTGCTGCGCTCGCTGGCGCGGGTCGGCAACGTCCACAAGAACGAGGTGCAGCGCGCCAACTTCATGGTGCTGCGCTCGCCGGACGTGCCCTCGCTGCTGGTCGAGACCGCCTTCATCTCCAATCCGGAGGAGGAGCGCCGCCTGGGCGACCCGCAGCACCGGCGCCGGCTGGCGGTGGCGATCCGCGACGGCATCAAGGACTACTTCTCGGTGTCGCCGCCGCACGGCACCTGGTACGCCAACAACGTCAAGGCCAACGAGCGCCACCACGTGGTCAGCCGCGGCGAGACGCTGAGTCTCATCGCCCGCCGCCACGGCGTCACCGTGCAGTCGATCCGCAGCGCCAACGGCCTGGCCGGCGACGCCATCCACGCCGGGCGCGTGCTGCGGATTCCGTTATCGTCCTGACCGGGACGGGCATGGGGGAAAGGGCGGGGGCGCGTCGCGAGACGCGCCCTTCGTCCTTGTGGACGTCGGAATGCGGAGCGGGTGTTCGCCGGCACCCGGCCCGCGCGCTGTCCGGGACGGCCCTCTCCCCCGCCCCTCCCCCGCAGGCGGGAGAGGGGAGAAGTGCGGCGCCGCGGACACGTGCAGGAGTAGTGCGGCGCCGCGGACACGTGCGGGAGAAGCGCTGAACCGCCCCGGCTTTCCCGGA
>DDTN01000024.1 GCA_002344355.1 Proteobacteria bacterium UBA2363
CGGTCCGGACGAACAGACCGGTACGGTCGAGCGCACCGGCCCGGACGAGCAGACCGGTACGGTCGAGCGCACCGGTCCGGACGAGCAGACCGGCACGGTCGAGCGCACCACGCCCGACGAGGAGTAGACACGGTCGGGCGACCGCCGCCCGGGTCGCCTCAGGGCGACCCGGCACCGGTTGTCGCCGGCAGGCGCACCACCTGGCCGGAGATCGCGGCCTGCCTGGCGTCGGCCAGCCACTGCGCGTAGTGGGCGATGCGCGTGTACACCGCCGGCTTGCCGGCGCCGCAGCCCTTGCCGCCGGACACCACGCCCACCAGGCTGCGCGCGCCGCCGTCTTCCTCCCGCGTCAGCGGGCCCCCGCTGTCGCCCTGGCAACTGTCCTTGCCGGCCTCGATGCTGCCGTCGGCGGCCAGAGCGCCGGCGCACAGCGCGCCAGGCCCGAAGAAGGCGCCGTATTCCTCGTCGCAGCGGGCGTCGGGGAGGTGGTGCAGCGTCAGCTGCTGCAGGTCCGCCGGGTTGCGCTGCAGCTGCCTGGCGCTGTCGAGCCGGGTCACCGCATCGCCCTCATTGCGCTGTCCCATCCAGCCCCAGCCGGTCACGCGCAGCTCCTCGCCGGGGTCGAAGTCGCGGTCGCCGGGGCCCATCAGCGCGACGGCGGCCAGGCGGCCGGCGGCCTCGAACCCTGCGATGCGCGGGTCGCCTGCGACCCGCACCAGGGCGATGTCGTCGAGCTTGCGCGCCCTCGAATAGCCGGCGTGGATCACGACCGCGTCGATCGCGAACAGGCCATCGTCCACCGTCAGGTTCTGGGTGCCCAGCCGCAGCCGGCGATCGGTCAGCACATTGCCTTCGCGACCATCGAAGCCCGGGATGTTGTCCACGCAATGGGCGGCGGTGACGATCCATCCCCCGCCGATCCAGGCGCCGCCGCACTTGTGCGCCAGTTCCCAGGGCATGCGCTCGGCGAGGTGGATCTTGCAGGGGTCCTCATGCGCCAGGGTGGCGTCGTAGGCGCGGTCGGCCTCGTCGTAGGCGGGCGAGGAGAGGATCTCCACCTGCCAGGGTGCGGAGCCCGGCCGTGCCGGTTCGCCGCCGACGATGCGGCCGCCGGCTTCGTCGTGGCGGGCGCGGCGGTCCGCGCAGCTCTGGGGTGCGCCGGCGCTCGCCGGCGCCGAGTTCGCCGGGGCCGAGGCCGGCGGCGCGGACTCCGTTCCGGTGCCGCCGCAGGCGGCGACCAGGGCGCAGGCCAGCAGGCCGGCGAGGGTGGCGGGTGCGGGCAGGGCGCTCATCGGGCACCTTCGGTCGTGGCGAGTACGGTGGTGACGTGCGCGGACCAGTCGCCGACCGCGGCGACGCCCGCGTCGCGCCGGCCCTCGCTGCTGGCGCACAGCAGGCGTTCCAGCGGCGAGGTGCAGGCGCCCAGGTCGCGGGCGCCGGTGCCCGCCTGCTGGAAGGCGTCGGCCCGGACCGGCGTGGCGCTGGACAGGATGACGAAGCGGTAGGCGCCCGGCGCGTCGAACTGCATGCCTTCGCGGCGGTAGGGCCGGTTCGGCGCCAGAGGCTGGTCGAATTCGCCCGGCTTGGGCAGCACCAGGTCCACGGCGTTGCGCGGATCGATCGCCAGCACGTAGACATAGGCCGGGCGCGTGCCGCGATTGGTGACGGTGGCCGTGAACCGTTCGCCGGGACCGATGCGGCGCACCGCGCCGGCGTCCAGCGCAGGGCAGGCGGTGGGCCGGTAGCCGTCGGGGGCGATGCAGGCCGAGACTGGATACGGATCGGCGTTCCCGCCTGGCGCGGCGTTCGTGCGCAGCGCCAACAGCTGCTGCACGCGTGCGACCTTGCGCAGGTCTTCGGCCAGGCGGTCGGCGAATCCCGGCGTGTCCGGCGTTCCGAGCGAGGCGACCAGCAGCGTGCCGTCGTCGGCCCGCAGCGCGAGCGCGCCGCCTCCCTCGTCGGAGGCCACCAGGCGGGTGGCGCTGGCGTCCGATGCCACCGCGAAACCGGTGGCCTGCACCGCGGCCCGCGCGGCGTCGTGCAGCGGCCCGGGCGGCAGGTCGATGGCCACGCCCAGGGTCTGCGCGGGCAGGAAATGCGCGATCTGTTCGGCGACCAGGCGGCCGGGCAGGTCGCCCGCCACCGGCGATTCCGGCACCAGGAGCGCGGTGGCGGCGGCGACCTCCGACACCGACGCCGTCGCCAGCGCCGCGCGCCGCGCCACCGCATCGGCCTGGCTGGCGTAGAGCTCGAAGCGCGAGCCGCGGGTGATGCCGCTGGTCTGGCCCGCCCGCAGGGTGACCGCGCCGGCGTCCGGTTCGGCGTCGAACAGCACCGCCCCCCGAGAGCGCGCGCCGAAGGCCGCCGTCAGCGTGCCCTCCGCGGACGGCGTCTGCGCCGCATGGCCGCGCGCGGCGACGCGCAGCCGGACCTCGTGGATCAGGTCGCCGAAGGTGGCATCGCGCATGCCCGGCTGGTGCAGGGTCTCGATCAGCGCGCTGGTGAACACGCCCGCGCGCTCGCCCACCGCGCCCCCGCCGGTTTCCTGGGCCTCTTCCCCGTCCTGCGCGGCGGCCAGGTGCACCCAGTAGCCTGGCGTCGTCGTGGCCGGGACGGCCGGTGGCGTCGGTGGCGCGGCGCCTTCCAGCGGTGGCGCGTTGCGCGACAGGCCGCTGGCGCCGGCGCGCGTGGCGGTCGCCGAGTTGCAGGAGTCGAACACGCTGACGAAGTACAGCCCGGCCGCGGTGGCCCGATCCTTGAGCGCCTTCAGCTCGACGTCGAAGATGTCGCCCGGCGCGCCGTCCGGACTGCGCGCGTCGGTGGGAAGCAGGGTGCCGTTGTAGCCGGTGTCCTGGTCGCGCGCGCGGTCGTCGCGGTAGCGCGAACCGTGCCCGGCGAAATAGAAGACCAGGGTGTCGCCCGGGCGCAGGCTGGCGATGCGCTGTTCGAGCGCCTCCAGGATCCGCGCGCGGGTCGCGCAATCGTCGGTGAGGGTCGTGGTCGCGGCGTTCGAGGAATCGCAGCGTCCGGGCGCCGGAACGTCCACGTCCACGCCGTACAGCCCGGCGAGCGCCTGCTTGAAGCGGCGCGCATCGCCCCCGGCGCCGCGCAGGTCCGGGAACACCGCGCCCGGCTGGCGCGCATCCGAGTGGCGGTAGCGGTCGATGCCGACGATGACGGCGTGCAGGCGGCGCGCATCCCGTGCCGGCGCGGCGGCGGACCCGGGCGACGCCGACGCCGGCGCACCGGCGTCGGGCGCTGGCGCGCACGCGCACAGCGGCAAGGCCAGCACGGCGAGGCGCCGAAGGGGAGTCATCGCCGCGCGTCGCGCAGCAGCACCGGGCTGGGCTGCGGATTGAAGTCGAACAGGGCCGGCTGCTGCACGCGGCGCAGCGGCGCGTCCGGGGGGGTGTCGCTGAAGCGGATCGCCCGTGCCGCGCCACCGAGCCGGCCGGTCCTGATCTCGACCGCCAGCCCCGGCAGCCGGTCCACCGCGTAGCCCAGCCACTCGTCCATGCGGAGGCGGCCGTCGCCGTCCACGTCGGCCCGCCCGGCGCCCAGGCCGTCCACCGCCAGCGCATACGTGAGCAGGCCCTGGCCCAGGCGCGCATCCTCCATCGCCACGTCGTCGGCCTGGGTGGCGGCGAGGATGCGCAGGCCCTTGTCGAAGGCCAGCTGGCCCAGCCCGCTGTCGCCCATCGGACCGGGCTTGAAGCGGCCGTCGGCCACGCTCGCCGCCGAGTGGCAGGCATCGATCACCAGTGCGATCTCGCCGGCCTGCATCGCCTGGAAACGGGTCACCAGATCCTGTGTCGACACCAAGGTGGAGAGGTCCGGCAGCGCCTCGCCCACCGGCCAGCGACCGTCGCCGGGAATCAGGTAGAAGTCGCCCTGCGGGTTGGCCCAGCCGTGCCCGGAGAAGCTGATGATCACGGTGTCGTCGGGCGTCGCGGGCGCCAGCGCGTTGGCGTCGATGCCCCCGGCGCGCAGGCTGGCCAGGGTCGCCTCGCGGCCCGGCTCGCCCGCCAGCAGCGAGAGCGCGTGAAGGATCGTCGCGCGATCCACGCGCGCGCCCCCCGCGGCGGCGAGCACCAGGCTGCGCACCTCGTGGCCGGGGATCCCGGCCAGGCGCGAAGCCATCAGCCGTGCATCGGCGACCGCGTAGCCGAGGCGGAACCGTGGCGTGTCGTAGGCATCGATGCCGATGGCCAGCACGTAGGCGCGGCGCGGCCGGGGCGCGGCCGGCGGGCGTGTCCAGTCCAGGCGCGCGGTGTCGCCCTTGATGCGGTCCTCGTTGAAGGCGTAGGCGCTGAACGCCTGCAGCCGTCCCCCGTCGCCGGTGGGAAGGGGCACGGTGAAGACCAGTGTCGCGATGCCGTCGGCGGCCGGCACCGCCTGGGACGCGCGCCAGGCCGCGAGCGCATCGTCGGCCGGCGGCACCTCGACCCGCGGCGCCGCCGCCACCAGCCGCCCGTTGCGGAACAGGCGCGGGTTGAAGAGCCCCGAGCGCGTCCTGCCGTTGGCCGCCTGCGCGTCCACGCCTTCCCGCAGCTCGATCGACACGGTCGCCTCGGTGCCGTCGGCGGACGCCTGCACGCCGGTGATGCGCACCTGCGGCAACACGCGGTTGAGCGCCGCGATCGCCGGCAGGGGCGGGAAGGCCTCGGCGCAGCTGCCGTTGCCGCGGCAATCGAGCAGGCGCCGGTAGAGGCCGGGCTCGTAGTAGTCGCGCATGAAGGTCTGCGCGGCCAGGCTGCGCCAGGGGGCGTCCGGCACCAGCCAGCGCACCAGCGCGGTGTCGGCGGCGAGGTTGGTGTCGTAGCGGCCATCGGGCGTGAGCGCGAAGAAGCGCTGGTCGGCGAGCAGGTGCAGGGCCAGCGCCGCGCGGCCGTCGCCGGCATCCCAGAAACGGATCGCGCCATCGGCCGCGGTCGCCCACAGCAGGTCGCTGCGTTCGATCCAGCCGGCGCGCGCCAGCGGCAGGGGCGCGTCCAGGGCGGCGATGCGCTCGCCGCTGGCCAGGTCGAGCAGCACGCCATCGTCCAGGCCGAGCACGCGCTGCGTGCCCAGGGCCACGGCGCGTCGCGCAAATCCGGGCACGATGCGCGCCGGCGTGCCGGTCGCGAGGTCGAGCAGGTGCAGGTCGGCCTGCGTCGCCCCCCGGTACTGGCTGAACACCAGGTGGCGGCCGTCGGCGCTGAACGAGAGCGCGCGGATGCTGTCCTCGTCGGTGAACCGGGGCGCGTCGCCGAGCCGGTCGGTGGCCTCGGCCAGGAGCCGCGGCGTGCCCCGGCCCGCGGCATCCATCAGCCAGACCCGCAGCACCTGTTTCGCCCCGGGGGCCTGCGCGTGGTCGCGCACGCGCGTTGCCACCGCCACCTGCAGGCGGTCGGGCGAGGTCTCGATCGCCGTGGTCACCTGGTCTTCCAGCGCGTCCTGCGCCAGCCGGCGCAGGGCGCTCGCGCCGTCGAGCGCCACCAGCCCGGTCGCGGGCGGGTCGTAGGTCTCGTGGCCGTCGTCCGGGCGAAGGTCGTCGAAGATGCAGGCGGTGCCGCCGAAGCGCGCGCGGTAGCAGTGGTCGGCCAGCGGGCCCAGGCCCAGGAAGCCGCCGTCGGCCGAGGGGCGCAGTTGCCATCGGCTCTCCAGCCGCGGGCAGTCGCCGCGGGCGGCGCAACCCGGCTCCACCACCAGGGCGGGCGGGAAGCCGGCCAGGGCGTCTTCGGTGTCGTCGGTGGCGGCGTAGCCCTCGCTGGTCAACAGGTACCGTTGCTCGTCCAGCCAGCGCACCTGGTGGTAGGCCTGGGCGGGTGCGAAGGCCGGGGCGCTGCGGCCGCTGCCGAGGTCGAGGATCTCCACGCGGGCGCCTTCGGCGTTGAACGGCCGCTCCACGCGCAGCAGCCGCAGGCCGTCGGCGGAGAGCTCGGCATCCAGGAAGAAGCCGCGCGGGTCCGCGGTGAAGGCCCGCGGCGGCACGCCGCCGTCGCTGGCGAGCAGGGTGACGCCGTAGCGGCAGCGGTCCAGCGCCGTGCAGCTGGGATCGATGGAGCCGAAGTGTTCGTCCGCGAGGTCGGGCAATCCGCGGCGGCCGTCGCCGTGGTTGGGTTCGGGCCGCAGCCGGCCATCCGGAGACGGGGGCCAGTGGCGGTCTGCATCGACGGTGTCGGCGGCCGGAACCGGCAGGCTGGCATCGGCGCGCACCGCGCGCGTCGCCAGGTCCAGCAGGAAGCCGCACCAGGGGGTGCCGGCGCGGTGCGCCTCGGGGCAGTCGCGTGCCGCATCGGCGACGGTGGCGGCGGCAAAGGTGATGGCCAGGGTCCCGGCGGCGGGGCCCTCGTCCAGGGCGTGGAAGCGCAGCGCGGGGGGGGTCATGCCCTGCGGCAGCAGGCGTCGCGGGTCGATGGGCACCTGGGCGTGGTCGAGGATCACGCCGCCGGCCACCTGCCAGAACACCAGAGAGCCGTCGCGCGCGATGGACGCCAGGTGGCGCCCATCGTCCACCCAGCGCACGGCCACCACCGGCGCGCCATGGCCCAGCTGCACCACGATGCGCGGTTGCGCCAGCGGCGTCGTGGGGGAGTCGCTGCCGGCCAGCGCGGGTCCGGGCGCGTTGGCACGGCCCGGGCCCGGGTCCGGCCCGGAACAGCCGAGGGCCAGCGCGGCGGCGCAGCAGCACGGCAGCAGTGTCGCAAAGCGCATGGGTGCGCTCCGTGGCGCGTGGCCGGCGCCGGTTCTCCAGCATAGCACCGCGCTCCGCGGTCCCTGCGTGGGCTGCAAGGCCGGCCCGGCGCTTTCCCGGCGGCGGCCAGGGTGGGCTGCTCCGCGCCATGAAGCCGCTGCTCGTCGGCGACGAAGCCCTGTCCCGCCAGGTCCTGGCCGCGCTGCTGCGCAAGCTGGGCGGACACGAAGTCGGCAACTGGGGTTGGCGTCGACTTCTCTGAATCGACCACGCGGAAAGCGAACTCCGACCCCGGTACTCCGCGACCCCAGTACTCCGCGCGCCGCGGCGCCGAGCTCCAGGTGGTCAGGGCGGCACCCGCACCCTGGTAGCAAACGGTGGGCTGGTCGAAGCCCGCCTGCCGCCGGCGTGCACGGGGTTGGGCCAGCGGAGACCAGGCGCGATGTCGACTTGCCGGGGCGGTCCCCTGCCGCGCGCAAGCGGGCAGGGGCGAACGCCGCAGTGGGGTGGCGACCGTCAGATGCGCCCGGCCCGTGCGGCCAGCGGCTTCAGGGCGACTCGAAGCCGTTGGCGAAGATGCGGTCGCCCGGAGCCGTCGGCCGGCCGCTCCAGAAGCCCGCCTGGAGGTCGAAGCCGCCGGCCGAGGCGCTGCCGGCGTCGGGTTGGCCGACCGTCGAGCCGCGCAATTCGAAGCCGCCGCCGCCGGCGCTGCCACCGCCGGCATCGATGGTCCAGCGCCTCAGCGCGATCGCCGCCTCGCCGAAAAAGGCATCGTCCCAGCGCACCAGTCCGCCGATCCCGGTTCCGATCGCCTTGCGGATGGACAGCGCGACCCGCACCGACTGGATGTGCGGGCCTGCGGGATGCCAGGTCGACGAGGCGGACTGCCAGTCCGGCGTTCCCGGGTTGACGGTCAACGATTCGATCGCCGCGGCCTCGCCGCTGCACAGGGCATTGGCGAACTGCATGACCACCAGCCAGGCCTGGACATCGGCCTCGCCTTCGTCGAGCACGCGCGCGGAAGCGCCGTAGGGGACAGGTTCGAGCGGGTTGACCGGCAGGCACTGGGTGAGCACGCCCGCTGCTGCGTTGGTACCGGGGTTGGCGTTGCCGATCTGCGCCGAACCGGACGCGGGTGCGCCCTGCGCGTCCTCGGCCACCCAGGACGCCGAGAACCCGGGACTGTTCTGGATCTGCCAGCCGCCAAGCCCCGTGGCGAACCCGCCGTTGGCCAGCTGTGCGGCGGCCGGCGGGCAGAGCGCGTTCCCGGCCAGAAACAGGCCTGCCGAGAACGCGGCGCGCCATGTCCGGGCCATCACGCACCTCCGGACGGCTTGTCGGCCTGGTCGATCACGGTGCCCCTGGTGACCGGCTGGCCATGGCCCTGGGGATACAGGTAGCGGCCGCGCTCACCGGCCGGCTTGTCGACCTCGACCTCGATCCGGTGGTCGCGCGCCCAGGCGTCCTGGCGAATGCCGGACACCTGCCAGCTGACCTTGACCTGCGGCTGACTGGTCTGGATCACGAAGCGGTTGCCGGCGACCTCTTCGGCGACGATCGCCTGGGCGAAGCTGCCGATCACCGTGAGCTGGTAGCGGTAATCGCCGTTGAGCGCCTCGAACCAGTCGGGCAGCTCGACGGTCGCGAAGCCGCGGGCATCGGTGACGATGTTGCCGTTGTACAGGTTCATCATGTCCGGCGACTCGACGAAGCTGTGGTACAGGTACTTGTTGCCGGGGTCGAGCGGATGATCGATCCGGAAGCTGCCGCCCAGCTTGGCGACGTTGCCCACGACGTTGACGTTGCCGTCGAAGCGGGCGGCCTCGGCGCCCGGAACCAGGTTGACGAACTGCGCGGCCCGGCCGCTGGCGCTGTTGACCTGGCCGTACACCGCGATGCCCGAAGTCGCGGGGTTGGTCAGTTCGGCACTGAGCGCCCGCCCGCCGGCGCCCGCGCTGCGCGCCCGGATCGCCCAGGAACTGGCGGCACCGAGCGCTTCCACGGTCAGCGTGTCGCCGCTGGTCGCCTGTGCCGTGGCGAAGATCGCATTGGCCGTCCCTGTCGTCGCGGTGTTCTCGGCGCGCAGCCCGGCGCCGCTGGCGGCGCCGGAGCGGGCGCGCACGCCGAGCGCGCCGCCTGAGGCCGGCGTCGCGTCGGCATCGACCGCCGTCGCGCCGCTGCCCGAAACCGTGGCCCACAGGCCGGTCTGGACGCCTTCGGCCAGCAGGCCGGTCGCGCCGCTGCCATGCACGCCGACACCGCTGCCGGTGCCGATGCCGCGCAGGCCGATGAAGCCCTGGCCGCGCGCGCCGGTGCCGTTGCCCGATGCGGCCACCGCCTCGATCGCCGTGGTGGTGCCGGTGCCGCTGGTCGCCTGGGCGCGCACCACGACGGCCTCGGGCGAGCTGCTGGTGGCGCCCAGGGCGATCGCCTCGCCGCTGCCGGACAGGTTCATCGCGACCACGCCGTAGCCATCGTCGTTGCTGCCGATGCCGCGCACGCCGGTGCCACCGGCGGTCGCCGTGCTCGCACCCTCGACACCGACGCCGGTACCCGACGCGGACTCGCCGCGCACGCCGGCGTTGAAACCGGTGATCGCCGTCGCCTGGCCCAGCACGCCGCGGCCGTCCGGCGACACGACCACGCCGCGAACGCCCGCCCCGGTGCCGGCGGCGAGGTTGTTGACGCCGAACACGCCATCGGCGGCATTCGCCGCAGCCCGACCTTCGATGCCCCGAGCCGATCCGATACCGAGCACGCCAACGCCCTGCGGGTTGTCCTGTGCCTCGCCATGGATGCCGACCGCGGCGCCGCCGCCGGCATTGGTGTTGAAGCCGCGCAGGGCGGTGAAGGCGTCGGTGCTGGTGACGGTCAGGCCGTGGCTGCCGCTTCCGGCCCAGTGCTGCCCCAGGTGCTGGTGATTGCTGTGGGCGGCATTGAAGCTGTTGCCCGAGCCGGCGAAGACGACGCTGAAGGTGGTGCCGGCGAGGTTCAGTCCGGCGCCGGCGCTGTAGCTGGTGCCGGCATCGGCCTGGCAGGTCCAGGCACTGCCGTTCCACTTCGGAATCTGGTTCAGGCTGCAGCCCTGCGGCAGCCGGAAGGTCGGCACGATCGAGAACTCGCTGCCGGCCAGGGACAGGCCGGTGCCGGCGCTGTAGCTGCCGCCGGCCTCGTTGGCCGGCGCCCACTGGCTGCCGCTCCACTTCAGGACCTGGCCTGCCGCCGGCGCGGTCGCGCTGACGCTGCGGCCGCGCAGGGCGTTGGCGGACGCTGCCAGCGGCGCCGGCAGCACCGCGATCCGGGGTGACAGCACGACGCCGCCCGCCTCGATCTCCAGCCAGCGCGGCGTACCGTCGAAGACGACGCCGGGAAAGTCCAGGTCGATGGTCAGTACGCCGTCGGCGATCGGCCAGGCCGGGGCGTCGAAGGCGGCACCGAGCGGGCTGCCGCCGCTTGCGGCGCCGAACAGGCGGAAGCGCAGGTCCGTGTCGCCGTTGATCGGGTTGCCGGCCTGTTCCAGCACGCCCTGGAAGGTGAAGGGTTCGGCGTGCAGGTTCGGTACGGCCAGCGCGGCGGCGAGCGCCACAGCCAGACATCGGTTGCGCAGGTTCATCGGTGAGCCTCCATGGTGGTTTGCGGTCCGGCGCCCGCCAGCCTCCCGGCGATGCGATCCGACCGGGTTCCCTCCGCATGGGGCGTGCCAGGCCCGCTGCGCCTGGACCTGGCGAATGGCCGCGTTCGGCAGCGCGAACACCGGCGGCCTGCGCGGGCCCGCGCGGTTCGCCATCGCGAACGAAACCGGCCCCTCGCCGCGCGGCACCCGCCCGGTGGTGCCTCCAGGAGCCCAGGCGACATGGGGCGGCTATGCGTGCAGTCGCCTTTCCGGTCTGCGAGGCTGCGACCAGGCACGCGCAGGGCTCGGCACGCGCCGGCCGGCACGGGGGGCGGATCCAGCAAGGGCGGCGGACGCTGCGGCGACCGCCGCGCAGGACCGGTGCGTGCTGTGCCAGCGGCAGCCGCAGTCGCGCCTGGTGGATCGGCCGCCCCGCCGGCTTGTTTTCGGGCGCGACTTCCGGTGACCGTCGCGGTGGCGGACCGGACCAGGTCCAGGTCAGTCAGCGCACGCGCGGCTCAGTCGTTCCAGTTCGGCGAACAGGGTTTCGTCGACGCGGGTGAAGTTGAAGCAGGTCTTGCCCTGCCTGCGCCTGGACAGCTCCGGCGAGAGGCCGTCCGCCAGTTCCGGGCGAACGTACAGCGGCATCAGGTGGTAGGCCACGTAGGACTTCTTGAGGGTGACCGTGCCGAACCAGCCGGGCTGCCGGGTCCTGGGGTCGATCTCCGGCGTGCGCAGTTCCAGCGTCCCCGGCGCGTCCTTGGCGGCGATCATGCCCGGCGCCGCCTCCAGCATCAGGCGGCGCAGGCGCGCGAACACCACAGCGAAGTCCCCAGTCATCCCGCGATCTCCTTGTGCCGGTCAAGGCCGCCATGATGAGAGCAAATCAGCGCTCCGGGCACCAGGGCGCCGCGGACACCCGCCAGGGCCTGGTCGCCGGCGTCGCCGACAAACTGCGACAAGCCGGGAGCAGGATTGACCTGTCTCGGACGACTGCGCGAGAAGCGCGAACCGACTCCGTTCTCGCCCCTGCGACGGCGCCGCACTTCTCCCCTCCCCCGCCGGCGGGGGAGGGGCGGGGTAGAGGGCCGCCCCGCGCAGGGCGTACACCGGGGGCCTGGGCTGTTCCACGTGTCCGACGGCGGTGTGCCCGTTCCCGCCAGGCTCAGCGATGGCAGAGGCGGGCGAAGCGCGCCGAGCCGATCAGGCAGCACTGCGAAGGCCGCAACCGCGTCCGCGGGGAGCCGTTGAACACCGACATCACGTTGCCGACCTCGTCGTCGTGCCGCCACAGGTCAGCCAGGTGGCCGATCTCATGGACCAGGGTCGCGGTGTCGACCAGGGCATCGACCGCGACCAGCACGTAGTTGGTCCCCGGGATGGCATGGCCGCGCGCGCCGCTGTCCAGGCTGCGGATGAAGTAGACGGTCACCCCGCTGCAGCAATCGCAGACATTGCGGTTGAACCAGGCGAAGGCCCGGCTGAACAGTTGCCCGGCGCCGGTCGGCACGTTCTCGATGAGGTCCGGCTTCGCGACGAAGCGGATGCTGCCGACCACCAGCGTGACATTGCACTGGCGCAGCAGTTCGTTGGAATCCCGCACCATCTGTTCCGCCTGTTCTGCGGTGATGGCCGTTCGGCCGCGGTCGTCGGTCAGGATGGTCAGGCACAGCGGAATGCACCTGCGCAGTTCGATGCCCGCCCGGCAGAGCAGGAAGGCCAGCCAGCGGAAGGCGACCCAGTCGACCAGCCAGCACACCCACTTGAGCACGAAGATGAGGTACTCGACGAACAGTTCGACGAACTCGACGATCGTCTTGAGCACGATTTCGCAGATCCATTCGGTGACCGTCTCCAGCACCTCGATCAGGCGCCGGACCCAGCCGCAGAGCACGCTGAGCGGCCAGGGCAGCCGGCGGCAGACGCGCTCGGCCACCTCGCGCACCACCCGGATGGTGCGCGTCACCCAGCCGCACACGGTCTCGACGATCTGACGCAGCAAGGCCACCAGCACGCGCAGGATGCCGACGATCGGGGTGAGGACCAGGTTGCACAGGGTCATGGCACACCTCCGGGAGCCCACGCGGACCGCACGCGGCGTGCGGCCCTGCATGGATCTACGGAGATTTCCCGCCGGACCCGACAGGTGTCCGGGTTCCGTGCCTCGCCGCGGCCTGCCCATGACACAGGCGACGCGCATTCCGCGCCATGGCGGTCATCGATTCCCTCGCGGAGCCCATGACCGTGCCGAAGCCACCGCCCACCCTTCGCACGACCCCCGCGGTACGCCGCGGCCGGCCTGGCACGCTGCTGCCCGTCCTGGCCCTGCTCGCCGTGGCCGGCCTCGCCCATGGCCAGGGCGTCGACGACAACTTCCAGGCCAACGCCGACGGTCTGGTGACGGCGCTCGTCGCCCAGCCCTTGGGCGGTGCGCTGGTCGGCGGCAGCTTCACCAGCGTCAACTCGGTGCCGCGGGTCAATCTCGCGCGGCTGGGCGCCGACGGCGTGGTCGATACCGGCTTCTCGACGCCGGCCAACGGCATGGTCCGCACGCTCTCGCTGCAAAGCGACGGGCGCGTGCTGGTCGGCGGCGCCTTCACCGCGCTCGGCGGACAGCCGCGCGCCTATCTCGGACGACTGACCGCCGGCCTGGGCCTGGATGCCGGCTTCAATCCTGCTCCGGACGGCGAGGTCAGGGTTGCGCTGGAGCAGCCCGGTGGACAGATCCTGGTCGGCGGGACCTTCTCCCAGATCGCCGGGCAACCGCGCAGCCGGATCGCCCGGCTGAACACCACCGGCGCGCTCGACGGTGGCTTCGATCCGGGCGCCAACGACACGGTGACGGCGCTGGCCGTGGACGCCCAGCAGCGGATCCTGGTCGGCGGCCTGTTTACCGAGCTTGGCGGCCAGTCCCGCCAGCGCATCGCACGGCTGCTGCCGAACGGCTCCCTGGACCCCGGCTTCGCGCCACAGGCAAACGGCGCCGTGTTCGCCATCGCCCTCGATGGCGATGGCCGCATCGTGATCGGTGGCGCCTTCACCGAGGTCGCCGGCCAGCCACGCAGCCGGATCGCCCGGCTGTTGCCGAACGGCGCGCTGGACCCCGGTTTCCAGGTGCCGCTCGACGGCAGCGTGTTCGCGCTCGCGGTCGAGCCCGGCGGCGCCGTCGTGGCGGCGGGGACTTTCGCGAATGCCGGCGGTGCGCCCCGCTCGCGGCTCGTGCGCCTGCAGGCCGACGGCAGTCTGGATGCCGGGTTCACCACCGGCGCCGACAACCAGGTGACGTCGATGGCGCGCCAGCCGGACGGCAAGCTGATCATCGGCGGCGCCTTCGTGAATGCCGGTGGGGTGGTCAGGCAGCGCGTCGCCCGCCTGGTCGCCGCCGTGCAGACCGCGCAGGTCGATCCGGGCTTCGCGATCGAGGCCGACGCCGCCGTCAACGCCTTCGCGGGCCTGCCCGGCGGCGGCGCGCTGGTGGTCGGCGAATTCACCGTCCTGGGCGGGCAGCCGCGGACCCGAATCGCGCGCCTGGACGCCGCCGGCCAGCTCGATCCGGCGTTCGCCCCGGCGGTCGACGACACCATCCGCGACGTGCTGTACCTGGCCGACGAGAACCGCTACCTGATCGCCGGGAACTTCTCGACGGTGAACGGCCAGTCGCGTGCCCGGATCGCCAAGCTCGACCCCGCCGGCGCCCTCGATCCGGGCTTCCCGAACCTGTCGATCGGCGGCTTCGTGATCCGCATGGCGCGCCAGCCGGACGGACAGGTCGTGGTCGGCGGTGGTTTCGGAACCATCGCCGGGCAGCCGCGCTCGAACCTGGCGCGCATCTCACCCGCGGGTGTCCTGGACGCAGGCTTCGATGTCGCCGTCAACGACCAGGTCCAGGCAATGGCGGTCAGCAGCGACGGCATCCACATCGGCGGCATCTTCAGCACGGTCGGCGGACAGAGCCGCGCCAGGCTCGCCCGCATCCTGTTCGCAGGCAGCGTCGATCCGGGCTTCATCGTCAATGCCAACGGCCCGGTGCGCAGCCTGGTGACGCTGCCCGATCGCAGCCTGGTGGTCGGCGGCAATTTCGAACTGCTGGCCAACCAGTTCCGGACGCGGCTCGGCCGCGTCGCGCCGGACGGCACCCTGGATCCCGGCTTCAACGCCGGCGTCGCAGGCACCGCGGCCGCCAACGGGGCCGTGACAACCCTGCACCTGACGGCCGGCGGCATGCTGCTGGCAAGCGGCGAGTTCACACTGATCGGCGGCCTCGAGCGCGGTCGCCTGGCCGGCATCGGCATGGACGGGCAGATCGATCCGGGCTTCAACCCGGGCACCACGGCCGGTGCCCCGCGGGCCTTCCTGGATCTGCCGGGCGGACGGGTGCTCACCGGCGGCAACTTCCAGCGGGTCGCAGGCCTTCCGCGCGGGCGGCTGGCCATGCTGGTCGTCGATCCGATCTTCGGCGACGGCTTCGACGGGGTCGCGCTCCTCGAACCTCGCTGACGGGCGACCAGCCGGATTCCATGCGCGGCGATGGATGACCCCGGTTCTCAGCCGCAGCGCGCGTAGCTCAGGACGGCGCGATAGCGCTGCATGCCCTCGGCCTGCGGGTCGCCGCTGGCCTGCCAGGCGCAGATGGCCGGCGCGATGACCGCGTCGTGCATGGCGCTGCTGCCGTTGTCGCGCAGCAGGTCGGGGCGGTAGCGGGCCAGGAAGCGCAGCCGTTGCGGCCAGTCCAGCGCCGCCAGGCGTTCGGCCAGTGCGGCGTGCACGGCCCGGGTCGCCGCTTCGAAGCTGTCGGCGCGCTGGGCGGGCGGCTCGAGCAGGTCGAGCACGGCCAGCCAGCGCGCGTGGCGCGAGCCGACCGGCGCCCAGTGGCCGCGCACCAGGTCGGCGTCTTCGTACGCGGGCAGCGCTGCCGCCTCGCCCGTGTGGCCGCCCTGCAGGGCCGCGCGCCAGGCGCTGACCGGTGCGCTGTCCATGCCCAGCCAGCCCGCCAGGGCGGGATGCCGGGGCATCCAGTACAGCGCACTGGCGCAGACCAGCAGCCACAGCGCGAGCATGCCCAGCACGCGGTGCCAGTCGGCCGCCTGCCAGTGGCCGTTCAGTGCCGCCAGTCCGGCCACCAGCAACAGTCCGAGGGCCACGCCGAAACCGCCCAGCACCGCGCTGCTGCCCTGCAGCCCGGCGCGTGCCGGCGTCGCCGCCAGGGCATCGGCCTCACGCTGCACCGGGGTGCCGGCCGGCTCGTCGGCGCGGTAGACCACGCGGAAGCGCTCGTCCACGCCCGGCTGCATCCAGTGGATCGGCAGGCTGCGGTCCAGCGTGTCCAGGCCGCCCAGTACGCCGAAGTACATGCGCCGGTAGGGGCCGTCGGCGCCCCGCCCGCGCGCGCGGTCGATCTCCAGGCGGTCGAAGCGCAGCACGCCGTGCTCGTCGACCTCGATGTCCAGCACCTGGCGGGGGATCGCGAAGTCCAGCCGGGCGGGCACCAGGCCGCTGCGCGCGGCGTCCTCCAGCACCTTGCCGGGTTCCACGGGCTGCCCCTGGGACTTCTGGCCATAGTGGGGCCAGGCCAGCGGCCGGTGAGCCTTGGCCGCGTCGCCGTCCGCGCCGACCTGCACCTGCACCTCGACGAGGGTATGTGCGGTGTAGCCGCCCAGCGGGTCGTCTTCGCTCGTCCAGGGCGCGACCAGCCATTCGAAACGTTCGAGCTGCGCCTGCGCCACCGTGTCCCAGGGCGGCTCGACGGCGAGGCGGCCGATGACGGTGAGATGCGCCTGCGCCGCCAGCCACGCCGCGACCAGGCAGACCAGCAGGCCCGCGAACAGCGGCGCGCGCAGCAGCCAGGCGGCGGCCGTGCTCAGGCCGCGCGAGATGATGCCGTCCTGGCCGACCACCCGGTCCAGGTTGCGCGGCAGCGGCGCCTGCGAGGCCAGAAGGCGCGCCAGCAGCGCCCGCGCCGGGGCCTCCTCGCTGAACCGGGCCAGTTCCAGCGACTGCGGCCGCGCCGCCATCCGCGCGCCCGGGTCGCGGTCGAGCAGGCCCGGCAGCACCACCGACCAGTACAGCGTGCTGGCGTGCAACTGGCCGTAGGTGGCGGCGTCCTTCAGGTACTGCGCCGCCAGCGCCTTCACCTGCTCGGGCGTGTAGCCCTGCCTGGCGAGCGTGGCCCGGGTCTGCTTCAGCCCGTCCCCCTTTTCGAACAGTCCTTCCAGTTGCACGCCCATCGGCGGCACCAGGACGGGCGGCCGCGAAGGGCGGCGCGGCACCCGCTGCGTGAACAGCTCCAGCGGCCCCATCGCCACGCTGCGGTACAGGCGCGGATGGCCCCAGACCACCCGCTGCACGGTGGTGCGGTCGCCGAACAGCAGGACCAGGACCAGCACCGGCAGCAGCACCAGGGCCAGCGGCCCCAGGGCCGCCGCCACCAGGCCGGTGAGCGGCGGCAGGGCGTCGTCCGTCCGGGCCAGGGTGCCAAAGGTCAGCAGCCCGGGTGCGAAGAACACCACGAAGGCCAGCACCGTCAGCGCCCCCTTGCGCAGCTTGCTGGGGCGCGGCGTGGTGATGACCAGGCAGCCGGCACGCTCTTCGACCACCGAATCGGCATGCACGGCGGCCTGGCGGCTGAGCCACGGCATGCCCAGGCCGAGCAACGCCATGGCCAGCAGCGGCCCGAGCATCTGGTCCAGGAACGGCGCCAGGATCACGGCGATCACGCCCAAGGAAACCAGCACGGCAAGCATCCGCCGCGCGGGCGTCAGGCCCAGGTTGGGCGCTTCCTTGCCGCTGCCGGCTCCCTGGGATCCCTGGTCGTGCTTGTCCATGCCCGTTGCCACTCCCCGTGTGCGCCGGCGGCGCCTTCCGTCAGGGCAGCACGAAGGATGCCGGCGGCGGGGGCCACGGGGCGAGTGGCGCGGCCAGCCGGACGGTGCGGTCCTGCGCACGCAACCCGACCCTCGTCCAGGCCCGGTGGCCCGCCCGCCGCGCTTTGCGCGTGTCAGGCAAGGACCGCCGCCACCCGCCCACCGCCATGTCCCTGCCTGCCCGCCTGCCCCTTCCCGTCCTGGCCCTGCTGGCCGGCTGCGCCACCCTGAGCGAACAGCAGTGCCACAGCGTCGACTGGTGGCAGCTCGGCCAGTCCGACGCCCTGGCCGGCGCCGGCCCGGACCACGTGTTCCGGCACCGCGAGGCCTGCCAGCGCCACGGCGTCGTGCCCGACCAGCACCAATGGCTGCAGGGCCATGCCCAGGGCCTGCCCGCGTTCTGCACCGGCAGCCAGGGCTATCGCCACGGCAGCCGCAACGGCGACTACCACGGCCAGTGCCCGCCCGATCTGGAACCCGCCTTCCTGGCCGGCCTGCACCTGGGCCAGGAACTGCACGAGACCGACCAGCGCATCGCCGAGCAGGACCGCGAGATCGAACGCCTGCGCCGCGCCATGCGCGCCGACGACGCCACCGAGACCAGCCGCCGCATCGACGACCGCTGGCTGGACCACCACAAGCGCGAACGCGACCGCCTGAACCAGCGTAAGCTCCCCCATCCGGTAGACACTCCATAGGTAGAACTTTCTGGCATGTTCCCCCTGCCAGGAGGTTCCATGAAGAAGTCCCGATTCACCGAGAGCCAGATCGTTGCGATCCTGAAGCAGGCCGATGCCGGCCTTCCCGTCAAGGACATCTGTCGGCAGGCCGGGATCAGCGTCCCGACGTACTACCAATGGAAGTCCAAGTACGGCGGCCTGGAGGCCTCCGATCTCAAGCGGGTCAAAGAGCTGGAGGCTGAGAACAGCAAGCTCAAACGGATGTATGCGGAGCTGGCGCTGGACAACGCGGCGATGAAGGACCTGATTGCAAAAAAACTGTAGGGTCGGCGCAGAAGCGCGAGGCGGTGC
>DDTN01000004.1 GCA_002344355.1 Proteobacteria bacterium UBA2363
ATCGGCGAGGGCCCGGCGGCGCGCTCGATCAAGCTCGACCTGCCGCGCTTCACCCTGATCGGCGCCACCACCCGCGCCGGCATGCTGACCAATCCGCTGCGCGACCGCTTCGGCATCGTCGAACGGCTGGCCTACTACACGCCCGCCGAGCTGGCGCAGATCGTCACCCGCTCGGCCGCCATCCTGGGCATCGTCTGCGACGCCGAGGGCGCCGCCGAGATCGCCCGGCGCGCGCGCGGCACGCCGCGCATCGCCAACCGCCTGTTGCGCCGGGTCCGCGACTTCGCCGAGGTCCGTCACGATGGCGCGATCAGCGCCGAGGCGGCGCGCGCCGCCATGGCGGTACTGGAGGTCGACGCCGAGGGCTTCGACCCGCTCGACCGCCGCCTGCTGGCCACCATCATCGACAGCTTCGACGGCGGCCCGGTCGGCATCGAGTCGCTGGCCGCCGCCCTCAGCGAGGAGCGCGGCACCCTCGAGGACGTGGTCGAGCCGTACCTGATCCAGCAGGGCTACCTGGTGCGCACCGCCCGGGGCCGCATGGCCACCGCCCGGGCCTGGCGGCACCTGGGTCTGAAGCCGCCGCCGCGTCAGCCCGGCTTAAGCGAAGCCGATCTATTTTCCGGGGTCGACCCCGGACAGGCCGAACCATGACCGACAGCGCGCACCCCCAGCCGGCGGCCCCTTCCGCCGGCCTGTCCGACGCTGGCCGGCCGGTGGCCTTCCGCTGGCCGGTGCGGGTCTATTTCGAGGACACCGATGTCGGCGGCGTGGTCTACCACGCCGGCTACCTGCGCTTCTTCGAGCGTTGCCGCACCGAGTGGCTGCGCAGCCGCGGCCTGGACCAGCAGACCCTGCTGGATCGGCACGCGATCGCCTTCGCGGTCCGCTCGATGGCGGTCGACTGGCTGGCGCCGGCGCGCCTGGACGACCTGCTCGAGGTCGGCTTCGAGGTCCGCGAGGCCCGGCGCGCCAGCATGAAGGGCGTACAGCGCATCGTCCGCGCCGACGACGGCGCCCTGCTGTGTTCCGCCAGCGTCCGCGTCGCCTGCGTGCGCGTCCCCGATTTCCGGCCCGTCGCCATCCCCGATTCCCTGCTTGAGAGCCTCACCGCATGAGCAACGATCTCGACCTCCTGCACCTGATCATCGAGGCCAGCATCCCCGTCCAGGTGGTGATGGCCCTGCTGCTGCTGGCCTCGATCGCCTCCTGGGTGGTGATCTTCCGCAAGCGCGCCATCCTCACCCGCGCCAGCGAGGAGGCCGAGGCCTTCGAGTCGCGGTTCTGGTCGGGCGTCGACCTGGCAGCGCTGTTTCGCGAGGTCGGCGCCGAGCAGGGCGAGGCCGCCGGCATGGCCGGCATCTTCGAGGCCGGCTTCCGGGAGTTCGCGCGCCAGCGGCAGCGCAAGTTCGCCGACCCGCGCACCACCGTCGAGGGCGCCCAGCACGCCATGCGCGCCGCGGTCACCCGCGAGGTCGACCGCCTGGAGCAGAACCTCGAGTTCCTGGCCACGGTCGGTTCGATCAGCCCGTACGTCGGCCTGTTCGGCACCGTATGGGGCATCATGATCGCCTTCCACGGCCTCGCCAACGTCCGCGAGGCGACCATCGCCATGGTCGCGCCGGGCATCACCGAGGCGCTGATCGCCACCGCCATGGGCCTGTTCGCGGCGATCCCCGCGGTGATCGCCTACAACCGCTACCAGAACAAGGTCGAGCGCATCAACAGCCGCTACGAGACCTTCCAGGACGAGTTCTCGACCATCCTGCAGCGCCAGGCGCACGCCGGCGAGGCCGCCTGAGGAAACCGCCATGGCCGCCCGCCGCCAGCGCCGCAAGCTCAAGGCCGAGATCAACGTCGTCCCCTACATCGACGTCACCCTGGTCCTGCTCATCATCTTCATGATCACCGCGCCCCTGCTCAACCTGGGCGTCGACATCGAGCTGCCGCGCTCGGACGCGCGCTCGCTGAACGTCGACAGCGAACCGGTCCTGGTCACCGTCGACCAGGCCGGGGCGATGTTCCTGACCCTGGGCGGCGAGCCGCGCGAGGCGGTCGATGCCGACGCCCTGGTCGCCAAGGTCGGCGCCTTCGTGCGCAACAACCCGCAGGTGCCGGTGCTGGTCGGCGGCGACGGCCGGGTCGACTACCAGCAGGTCTACCAGACCCTGGTGCTGCTGCAGCAGGCCGAGGTCGGCAAGGTCGGGCTGATGAGCCAGCCGGTGCCGACCACCCCGGCCGGCAACTGAGGACGCGGATGGAGACCCGGGCCGACACCGTCAAGGCAGTCGTCTACGCCCTGCTGGTGCACGTGCTGGTCCTGCTGCTGGCCTTCAGCGGGCTGTTCTGGTGGCAGACGGGCAAGCCGGTGCGCGCCGCCGGCGAGCCGATCGAGGCGGTTTTCGTCGACCTCGCCGCGCTGGCGCCGCCGGCCCCGCCGCGCCCGGCGCCGCGACCGGCCCCGCCGCCACCGCCGCCGCCTCCCCAGCAGCCGGAGCCGCCGACCGACCTGCAGGCCGACGACACCGTCGACCAGCAGCGCATCGACCAGCAGGCCCTGCTGCGCGCCGAGGAGGAGGCACGCGAGCAGGAGGAGCGCCGGCGCCGTGCCGAGCAGGTGCTGCTGGAGGAACAGGAGCGCCAGCGCGCCGAGGAGGAACGCCGGCGCGAACGCGAGCAGCAGCAGCAGCGCGAGCGCGAGCAGCGCGAACAGCAGCAGCGCGAGGCCGCGGAACGGGCCGCCGCCGAGGCCGCGGCGCGCGAGGCGGCCGAGCGCGAGGCCGCCGCGACCGCCGCCCAGGCCGGCCAGCGCGGCGAGGACGAGAGCCTGCTCGCCCGCTACGGCGCCGCCATCACCCAGGCCGTGCACCGGCGCTGGCGGATGCCGGAGAATTCGCCGAGGGTGGTCTGTACCATGCAGATCGTTCAGGTTCGGGGTGGGACCATCCTGAGTGCCCGCGCGATCCGGCCCTGCAATGCCGACGAGCAGGCCAGGGCGACCCTGGAGCGCGCGGTCCTTGCCGCCGAGCCCCTGCCGTACGAGGGCTTCGAGAGCGTGTTCCGGCGTGAGATCCAGTTGACCTTCTGCCATCCCCAGGACCTGCAAGAGTGCACGCAATGACCCTACGACTGCTGCTGCCCCTGATCGCCCTGCTGGCCCTGGCCGGCGCCGCCCGTGCCGACGAGCCGCTGCGCCTGACCATCAGCGGCGCCAACGAGGGCGCCGTGCCGGTCGCCGTGGTGCCGTTCGCGCACGAGGGCGCCGGCCTGCCGCCCAGCGTCGACCTGGCCCAGGTGATCGCCGCCGACTTCAACCGCAGCGGCCAGATCCGGTCGCTGCCGCGCGGCGACGTGGTCGAGTTCCCGGTGCGCGAGAGCGACGTCCGCTTCGCGACCTGGCGGCTGCTGCGCCAGGACTACCTGGTGATCGGCCGGGTCGCCGACGCGCCCGGCGGCGGCTTCCGCATCGAGTACGAGGCCTTCGACGTGGCCCGCCAGGAGCGGATCCTGGCCGGGGCGCTGAACGGCCGCGAGGCCGAGCTGCGCGGCGTCGCCCACCAGATCGCCGACCTGGTCTACGAGAAGATCTTCGGGGTGCGCGGCGCCTTCTTCACCCGGATCGCCTACGTCACCGCCCGCGGCGTGGCGCCCAGCATCGAATACGCCCTGATGGTCGCCGATTCCGACGGCCATGGCCCGCAGCTGGTGGTGCGCTCGCGCGAGCCGCTGATGTCGCCGGCCTGGTCGCCGGACGGCCGGCGCCTGGCCTACGTCTCGTTCGAGCGCGGCAATTCGGCGATCTACATCCAGGAACTGGCCACCGGCAGCCGCGAGGTGGTGTCCGCCTCGCCCGGCATCAACGGCGCTCCGGCGTTCTCGCCGGACGGCAGCCGGCTGGCGCTGTCGCTGTCCCGCACCGGCAACCCGGAAATCCACGTGCTCGACCTGGCCAGCCGCCAGACCACCCAGCTGACCCGGCACTGGGCGATCGACACCGAGCCGCAGTGGCTGCCCGACGGCCGCAGCATCGTGTTCACCTCGGACCGGGCCGGCAAGCCGCAGATCTACCAGGTCCCCGCGACCGGCGGCGAGCCCACCCGCCTGACCGGCCAGGGCGACTACAACGCCCGCGTCTCGGTGGCCTACGACGGCCAGCGCTTCGCCATGGTGCAGGGTGCCGGAAACGTGTATCGTATAGCGGTTTTGGACCGGACGCGGGGCGGCGGCGGCCGCTACGACCTGGTTTCGCCGGGGCGGATGGACGAGTCGCCCAGCTTCGCTCCAAACGCCAGCATGCTGATCTACGCCGCCAGGGAAGGGGGTCGCGGGGTGCTCTACTCCGTGTCCGCCGACGGTCGCGTCAGGCAGCGTCTGGTGCTCGCCGATGGCGATGTCCGCGAGCCGGCCTGGTCGCCGTATCGCCAGCGGTGAGCGGAAGGCCCCGTTCTGTCATAAGAAAGATCCACGTCCCACTCCCCCACTCCATCCGGGAACACTGCAATGAACGTCGCAATCCGCATCAGCCTGGCAGCCCTCCTGGCCTTCGGCCTGGTCGCCTGCAAGAAGAAGACCGTCCGTGACGAGGTCGAGCCGCCCGTCGACACCACGCCGCCGGTCGCGCAGACCACGCCCGCCGGCGACGACTGGAGCGATCCCAGCGCCCTCGACCGCATCCCGTGCCTGCGCCAGCGCGTCGTCTACTTCGACTTCGACCAGGCCAACGTCCGTTCCGAGGCCCAGGAGATCCTGAGCTGCCACGCCCGCTACCTGAGCAACCGCTCGATGGCCCGCGTCACCCTGGAAGGCCATGCCGACGAGCGCGGCAGCCGCGAGTACAACCTGGGCCTGGGCGAGCGCCGCGGCAACGCCGCCCGCGACGCCCTGACCGTCGCCGGTGCCTCCTCGGGCCAGCTCACCGTCGTCTCCTACGGCGAAGAGCGTCCGACCTGCACCATGTCCGATGAGTCCTGCTGGCAGCAGAACCGTCGCGTCGAGATCGTCTACACCGTCAGGTAATGACCATCCGTCGCGTACTGCGTGTCTCCACCATGGCGGCCCTCGCGGCCGCCATGGTGGCCCCGGTGCTGGCCCAGGACGGCCGGCTGAGCCTGGCCGAGCGCGTCGCCCGGCTGGAGCAGCAGGGACAGTCGGCGCCGGCCGCCGGCGGCGGCAACATGGAACTGCTCAACCGCATCCAGGAGATGCAGGTCGAGATGCAGTCCCTGCGCAACCTGGTCGAGCAGCAGGCGTTCGAGATCGACGCGCTGAAGAAGCGCCAGAACGACCAGTACGCCGACCTCGACGACCGCATCAACCGCCTGGGCGGCGGTGGCGGCGCGGCGACCGGCGACCAGCCGCTGTCCCTGGACCCGGCCGGCCCGGGTGCCGGAACCGCGCCCCTGGCACCGTCCCGGCCCGCCGACCCCGACCAGTTGATGATGGAGGAGGCCGCGCCGGTCGATCCCTACACCGGGCAGCCGATGCCGGTGGGCGCCGCCGCCTCGCCGCTGCCGGCCGGCGATGCCCAGGCCGACTACCAGGCCGCCTTCGACGCCCTCAAGCAGGGCCGCTACGACGAATCGGCCAGCCTGTTCCGCGCCTTCCTGCGCGCCTGGCCGGCCCACGAGCTGGCCGACAACGCCCAGTACTGGCTGGGCGAGTCCTACTACGTGACCCAGAACTACGAGACCGCGCTGGCGACCTTCCGCGAGCTGGTGGCGGCCTGGCCCGACGGCGAGAAGACCGCCGATGCCGAGCTGAAGATCGGCTACTGCCTGTACGAGCTCGGCCAGTACGACGCCGCCCGCGGCGCGCTCGAGGGCGTCGCCGCCCGCTGGCCCGACACCACCGTGGCCCGCCTGGCGCAGAGCCGCCTGCGCGCCCTGGCGCTCGAACAGCGCTGATCCTTGCTGGCGACCGCGCGCCGATCGCGGTCCGCCGGTCCCCGCACTTCCCGACTGCCATGGTCTCCCCCGCGCCCGTCCCGGCCCCCGAGCCGGATGCCCCGGCACCGGTCGCAGCGGATCGCCTGCGCATCACCGAGGTGTTCCATTCCGTCCAGGGCGAGGGCGACGCCGTCGGCTGGCCCACGGTGTTCGTGCGCCTGACCGGCTGTCCGCTGCGCTGCACCTGGTGCGACACCACCTACAGCTTCCACGGCGGGCTCTGGCGGAGCATCGACGGACTCCTCGCCGAGGTGGCGGCCTTCGGCGCCCGGCACGTCTGCGTCACCGGCGGCGAGCCGCTGGCGCAGCGGCGCTGCCTGGACCTGCTGGCGCGCCTGTGCGATGCCGGCTTCGAGGTCTCGCTGGAGACCTCCGGAGCGCTCGACGTCGGCGGCGTCGACCCGCGGGTGCGCAAGGTCATGGACCTCAAGGCGCCCGGCTCCGGCGAGTCCGGCCGCAACCTGTGGAGCAACCTCGCGCACCTGCGGCCGCACGACCAGGTCAAGTTCGTGCTGGCCGGCCGGGACGACTACGACTGGGCGGTGGCCCGCCTGCGCGAGCACGATCTCGCCGCGCGCTGCCAGGTGCTGTTCTCGCCGGTGTGGTCGACCCTGGCGCCGCGCGAGCTGGCGCAGTGGATCCTCGACGACCGCCTGCCGGTGCGCCTGCAGGTGCAGCTCCACAAGCTCCTCTGGGGCGAGGAGCCGGGCCGGTGAGCGCACCGGCGCCGCAGCCGGGCGACGCCGGTGGTGGCCGTCGCGCCGTGGTGCTGCTGTCGGGCGGCATGGACTCGGCCGTGGTGCTGGCGCAGGCGCGCGCGCAAGGCTTCGAGGTGCACGCGCTGAGCATCCTGTACGGCCAGCGGCACGCCGCCGAGCTGGCCGCCGCCGCCGCCGTGGCCGCGGCGCTGGGCGCCGAAAACCACAAGATCCTGGCACTGGACCTGCGCAGCATCGGCGGCTCGGCGCTGACTGCCGAGATCGCCGTGCCGGAGGCGCCGACCGAGGGCATCCCGGTCACCTACGTGCCGGCGCGCAACACGGTGTTCCTGGCCCTGGCCCTGGGCCATGCCGAGGTGCTCGGCGCCGCCGACCTGTTCGTCGGCGTCAACGCCGTCGACTACTCCGGCTACCCGGACTGCCGTCCCGCCTTCATCGAGGCCTTCGAGGCGCTGGCCAACGTCGCCACCCGCGCCGGCGTGGAAGGCACGCGCCTGCGCGTGCACGCGCCGCTGATGCACCTGTCCAAGGCCGACATCGTCCGCGAGGGCCTGCGCCTGGGCGTCGACTTCGCGATGACCGTGTCCTGCTACCAGGCCGACGCGGAGGGTCGCGCCTGCGGGCGCTGCGACGCCTGCCGGCTGCGCGCCCAGGGCTTCGCGGAGGCCGGCGTCGCCGATCCGACGCGATACCGCGACCACTGAGCGGCGCGCCCTGGCGGCGCCGGCCGTCGCGGGACGTCACGACGTCGGGACGGCCGTCGCGGGTGCGCGCCGCTGGCGGTTCGCTGTCGCATCCTTGCCGGCATCG
This sequence comes from Proteobacteria bacterium UBA2363, assembly GCA_002344355.1. Lineage (GTDB taxonomy): Bacteria > Pseudomonadota > Gammaproteobacteria > Xanthomonadales > UBA2363 > Pseudofulvimonas. The sequence goes on from DDTN01000004.1 coordinate 7,475, forward strand.
GCTGGTAAACTGCCAACCCTTCGCACCGGGCCGTTAGCTCAGCCGGTAGAGCAGCGGACTTTTAATCCGTTGGTCGTTGGTTCGATCCCAACACGGCCCACCACGAATCCGGCGTCTCGCCCCGGCACGCTCGCACACCGTTGTCCTGGCGGTTCCAGTCTGCCCATCGGCCGCCCGTTGCCGGTGGCCCATACGGCCTTCGTCGCTGCCGGGAGTCACGCGCCGCCAAGCCACACACCACTGCGGCTGGTCGCGGGTTCCTGCCCGCCGCTGCGGGGATCCCGGGTTGTTCTCGCCACTTTCGGCACGCACCGGCGGGCATCTCACCGGTACGGCAGGCTGACGTACAAGCAGTGTCGCCATGACTGCAGCCGCCGGTCGCCTTGACCTGCGCCTCAGCACCGAGGACGAGAACCGCCTTCGCCGCGCTGCGCAGCTGCACGGGCTGCCGGTGGCCACCTTCGTGCGGGAGGCGGTCCTGCGCGAGGCCGCTTCCACCATCGCCCACCCGCCAAAGGCACGCCGGGGCAGCCTGGCCGACCGACTGCGCGGCCGGGCCACGACGCGCATGACCACCGACGAGATCCTGCGCCTGACGCGGGGCAATGAGGACCGCGCCGTGCGCCGCGTCCTGGTGGATGCCAACGTCCTGCTGGACGTTCTGACCGAGGATCCGCAGTGGTATGGCTGGTCGGCCGCCCGGCTCGATGCCTGCGCCGCCGAAGCCGAGCTGTGCATCAACCCCATCATCTACGCCGAGGTTTCGGTGGGTTTCGAGCGCATCGAGGAACTGGACGAGGCGCTACCGCCCGATGCCATCACCCGGCTGGAGCTGCCGTGGGAGGCCGGCTTCCTGGCCGGCAAGGCCTTCCTGCAGTACCGCCGGGCCAAGGGTGCGCGAACCTCGCCGCAGCCGGACTTCCACATCGGCGCCCATGCGGCCATCGAAGGCATGGCGCTGCTGACGCGGGATGCGAAGCGGTATCGCACCTGCTATCCGAAACTTGAAATCATCTGCCCCTGAGCAGGTGATCCGCCCCCGCCCGCGTTACCACGAAACCGGCCTGGTGCCCTCCTGCCGCGCCAGCGTCCTGGCACGAAGCGAGCCGGACATCCGCTACGACGGATCCGCGGGCGCCGGCGGCGCCGCCGCGCCGGCCAGGATGCCGCCGTCGATGTTCAGCTCGGCGCCGTTGATGTAGGCGGCCTCGTCGGAGGCGAGCAGGACGGCGACCGCGGCGACCTCCTCGGGGCGGCCGAAGCGGCGCATCGGACAGTCGCTGGTGAACTCGCGCATGCGCGCCTCGCGGTCCGGGCCCTGGCCCAGCACCGGTTCCCACATCGGCGTCAGGATGGCCGCCGGGTGCAGGGAGTTGCAGCGGATCGCCAGGCCCTGCTCGGCGCAGTACAGGGCGACGGTCTTGCTGTGGTTGCGCACCGCCGCCTTCGAGCTCGCGTAGGCGGCGGCGCCGGGGATGCCGACCAGGCCGGAGCGCGAGGACAGGTTGATGATCGACCCGGCACCGGTCGCGCGCATCGCCGCGATGCCGTGCTTGCAGCCCAGGAACACGCCGTCGAGGTTGGTGCGGTGCACGGCATGCCAGTCGGCGAGGCTGGCGTGCTCGGGGTCGTGGGCGGCCAGGCCCGACTCGAAGCCGGTGATGCCGGCGTTGTTGACCAGCACGTCGAGCCGTCCGTGGCGCTCCAGCACCGTCGCCATGGCGGCGCGCCAGTCGTCCTCCTCGCGGACGTCCAGGCGCAGGAAGGCGGCGCGCCCGCCCAGCGCTTCGGCGACCGCCCGGCCGCCGGCCTCGTCGATGTCGGTGACCCAGGCGAACGCGCCCTCGGCGACGAAGGCGCGGGCGATCGCCTCGCCGATGCCGCGGGCGGCGCCGGTGACCAGGGCGATCCTGTCGTGCAGGCGGGGCATGGCGTGTCCTCGGGTGAACGTCGTTGAACGGGTGTCGCGGGCGATCGATGGCCGCCGCCCGCGCCGTCGGTCGGGCGGTCAGGGGTCCGCGCCGGCGGGCAGTGCGGCGGCCAGGCTGGCCAGCCGGGCCTGCAGCTCGTCCAGGCGCAGGTCGCCGCAGGCGCCCGGCGAGATGCGCGCGGCGATGCTGGCCTGCGGCGTGCGCGCGGCGAGGTCGCCGGCGCCGTCGGCGACCTGCCGGTAGGCGTCGCGGAACGGCAGGCCGGCGGCGGCCAGCTCGATGGCCAGGTCGGTGGCGTGCATGGCCGGCTCGATCGCCGCGCACAGGCGCGCCTCGTCCCAGCGCAGGCCGGCGAGCAGGCCGGGCAGCAGGGCCAGGGCCCCCAGGCCGTGCCGGAAGCCGTGCACCAGGGCGCCCTTGCCGAGCTGCAGGTCGCGCTGGTATCCGGACGGCAGCGACAGCAGCTGTTCGGTCTCGGTCCTGGCCGCGGCCACCGCGGCGTGGCTGGCGCGCATCAGCTCGACGACGTCGGGGTTGCGCTTGTTCGGCATGATCGAGCTGCCGGTCGTGTACTGCGCCGGCAGGTGCACGAAGGCGAACTCGGCGGTGGTGAACAGCGACAGGTCCCAGGCCAGACGGCGCAGGTCGAGGGTCGCCGAGCCCAGCGCCTCCAGGGCGGCCAGCTCGAACTTGCCGCGCGAGAGCTGCGCGTAGGCCGGGTTGACCTGCATCCGCGCGAAGCCCAGCGCCGCGGTGGTGTGCGCGCGGTCCAGCGGCAGGTTGACGCCGTAGCCGGCGGCGGTACCCAGCGGATTGGCGTCCAGCCAGTCGCGGGTGGCCAGTGCCCGCACGCCGTCGTCGATGAACGCCTCGGCGTAGCCGGCGCACCAGTGGCCGACCGTGCTGGGCACGGCGCGCTGCAGGTGCGTGTAGCCGGGCATCGGCACGCCGGCGCCGGCGCGCGCACCGTCCAGCAGCACCGCCGCGATGTCCCGGCACAGGCCGGCCAGGCCTGCCAGGCGGTCCTTCAGCCACAGCCGGGTGGCGACCAGCACCTGGTCGTTGCGGCTGCGCCCGGTGTGGATGCGGCGGCCGGCCTCGCCCAGGCGCTGCGTCAGCCAGTGCTCGATCGCCGAATGGCCGTCCTCGTGGCGGTCGTCCAGCACGAAGTCGCCGTCCGCGAAGGCCCGGGCCAGCGCGTCCAGCTCGCGCTCGATGCCGGCCAGGGCGGCTGCATCGATCACGCCGATCCGCGCCAGCCCCTGCGCGTGCGCAAGACTGGCGCGGATGTCGTGCGCGAAGAACTCGCGGTCGAGCAGCACGTCCTCGCCGGCCAGGAAGGCCTGGATGCGCGGATCGACCTCGACGCCCGCCTTCTGCCACAGCAGCGTGCTCATGCCAGCGCCTCCGTCGTCGCGGCCGCCGGCGGCAGCGGGATGCCGTCGGTCTCGGCCAGGCCCAGGGCCAGGTTGATGTTCTGCATCGCCTGGGTGGCGGCGCCCTTGAGCAGGTTGTCCAGGGTGGCGACCAGCACCAGGCGGCGGCCGTCGGCGGCCAGCGCGAAGCCGCCGACCTCGGCGTGGTGGCGCCCGGCGATGCGGCTGACCCAGGGCGCCTCGTCGAGCACGCGGACCAGGGGTTCGCCGGCGTAGAAGTCCCGGTAGCAGGCGCGCACGGCCGGCAGGTCCATGGCACGGGCCAGGTGCAGGTTGGCGGTCAGGGTGATGCCACGGAAGTGCGGCGCGACATGCGGCATGAACTCGACCGGGTGCGCCAGGTGGCGGCCGACCTCGGCTTCGTGGACGTGACCGGTCAGCGCATAGGGCATCAGGTTGTCGCGCAGCAGGTCCGGGTCGTTGCGCGGCGACGGCGTGGTGCCGGCGCCCGAATGGCCGGACACACCGAAGCATTGTGCCGGCCCGTCCAGCAGGTCCCGCATCGGTGCCAGGGCGAGCTGCATGGCGGTCGCGTAGCAGCCGGGATTGGCGATCCGGCGCTGGCCGGCCCAGCGTGCCCGGTTCAGCTCGGGCAGGCCGTAGTGCCAGCCGTCGTCGAAGCGGAAGTCGGCGGACAGGTCGACCACCAGGGTGTCCGGCCGCGCCGCTTCGAGGGCGGCGACGAAGGGCGCGGCCTTGCCGTTCGGCAGCGCCAGCACGACCACGTCGGCGCCCTTGCCGGCGACCGCGCCGGCGTCGAGGTTCTCGAAGCGCAGCCCGCCGGGGGCGCCGTCGAAGTGCCCGGCCAGCGCCTGTCCGGCCAGTTCGCGCGAGGACACGAAGGACAGCCGCAAACGCGGATGGCCGGCGACCAGCCGGACCAGTTCGGCGCCGACATGGCCGCGGGCGCCGACGATGCCCAGGGTGATGGCTGCGCTCATGCGTGTCGCTCCAGCAGGAAGTCCAGGTGGCCGCGCACCGCCGGCCACTCGCTGTCGAGTATGGAATACACGGCGGTATCGCGCAGGGTGCCGTCGGGCATCGCCATGTGGTTGCGCAGGATGCCGTCCAGCCGGGCGCCGATGCGCTCGATGGCGCGCCGCGAGCGGTGGTTGAGCCGGTGCGTGCGCAGCTCGACCGCGACGCAGGCCATCGGCCCGAACGCGTGCGCCAGCAGCAGGCGCTTGGCCTGGGTGTTGAGCGCGGTGCGCTGGACCCGGGCCGCGTACCAGGTCCAGCCGATCTCGGCGCGCCGGTTGTCCGGGTCGAGGTGGCCCAGGCGGGTGCTGCCGACCACGCGGCCCTCGCCGTCCAGCACGCAGAAGGGCAGGGCGCGGCCGTGGCCGTGCTCGTCCAGCGCCCGGGCGATCCAGTCCGGCACCTGGTCGGGCGCCGGCACCCGGGTCCAGGGCAGGCGCCAGAGCTCGCCATCGGCCACCGCGTCGGCCAGGGCATCGGCGTGGCCTGCGTGCAGCGGCACCAGGCGGGCGTGGCGGCCGGTCAGGGTCGGCAGGGTGGTCCAGGCGGACATGCGCTCAGGCATCCTTGAGCGTGGCCGGGCGGGCCCGGCAATGCTCGACCGCGAAGCGCACCTGCGCCCAGTCGTCCATGCCGTACCAGAACACCGTCCAGCGGGCGTCCTTGATGGCGCCGTCGGCGTTGGCGAAATAGAACTCGTTGATCGGGTTGCCGCGCCGGGAGCGCCAGAACAGCTGCGGGTTCTCCGCGTGCATGACCTGCCAGATGGCGCGGCCCAGGCCCTCGCCCTGGGCGTCCTCGCTGACCGCGAACTTGTCCATGTGCACCAGGCCGTTCTCGCGGGTCAGGACGATCGCGGCGCGGTAGTGCTCGCTGCAGTACACCCGCCACGGCCGGGTCTTCTCGAAGTAGTCGCGGTCCAGGCGCCGCCCGAAGCTGGATTCGATCAGCGCGCGCAGGCGCCGGGTGTCCAGGCGTCCCCAGCCGCGCGCGCTGCGGATCTTCTCGCCGCGCCGGACCAGGGTGCCCGAGCCGCGGTGCGTGAACAGTTCCTTGGCGAGCTCGTCGGGCCGGGTGATCGACACCGAGGAGGCGTGCGGGAGCTGCATCAGCAGGTCGTGGATCTGCTCGATCTTGACCTTCATGCCCGAGTGCAGCCAGGGCTGGCGCATCAGCTCGGCGTACTCGGTGCTGAGGTGGATCGAGTCGATCACCCGGCCGCGGTCGTCCAGCAGTCCGCCGGTGCCGGTCAGGAAGATGATCTTGTAGGGCTTGAGTTCCTTGACCAGCTCGTTGGCGGCCCAGTCGGCGTTGACGTTGAGGATCTGGCCGCCGGCGGTCTCGCCCAGGCTGGCGATCACCGGAATCGAGCTGACCTTGATCGCCGCCTGGATGCCGGCGGTGTGCACGCGGGCGACTCTGCCGACCAGGCCGTACTTGCGGCGACCCAGGAAGTCGGCCTCGAACACGCCGGACAGGATCGAGGTGGCGCGCACCCCTTCGGCCTGCAGGGCCTCGACCAGGCGCAGGTTCTGCTGCTGGAAGACCCGGCGCACCACGGCCAGGCCCTCGGGCGTGGTGTGGCGCAGGCCGCCGACGGTCTTCTTCTCGATCCCGGCGGCGGCCATCTCCTCGTCGAGCTGCGGGCCGGCGCCGTGGATGACGATCGGCGTCAGGCCGACCTGCTGCAGGAAGGCCAGCGACGACACCAGGGCGCCGAGCTCGTCGCGCAGGATCGCGCCGCCGACCTTGACCACCGCGAAGCGGGCGGCGTCGAGCTGCGAGAAGCGCTTGAGGTACTGCTGGATCTCCTTGGCGCTGGCCATGTTGGACAGCAGCCGGACGATGGTCGGGCGCAGGTCGGTGGCGGCGGTGCGGGCGGGACTCATGGCGGGCTCAGGCGATCAGGCGGCGGACGGTGCCGGCGTAGGCGGCGAGCTGGTCCAGCGCCACCCATTCGTCGGCGCTGTGGGCCTGGGCGATGTCGCCGGGCCCGTAGACCAGGGCGGTCAGGCCGGCCTGCGAGAACAGCGAGGCCTCGGTCCAGAAGTCCACCGCGTTGCCGACCGGCAGGTCCAGGGCATCGGCCAGGTCGCGCGCGCGCAGGCGGGCGGCCTCGGCGCCGGCGACGTCGCCGGCCGGCAGCGACGGGCCGCGGAAGGTCTCCTGGTAGCCGGTGCCGTCGACCGCCAGCGCGCGCAGGCGCGCGTGCAGCTCGTCGATGTCGTGGCTGGGCAGCGGCCGGAACCCGAAGCGCAGCTCGGCCGCGGGGGCGATCATGTTGGCCTTGATGCCGCCCTCGACGCGGCCGATGTTGAAGCGCAGTCCGGTCAGGCCGCCGAAGCGGTCGCCGGCATGGCCCTCGACCAGGTCGAGCGCGGCGTCGCCCCAGCGCACCGCCTGGTGCAGGGCGCTGGCGGTCGGTGCCTGGGCGTCCGAGGCATGGCCGGCCTGGCCGTGGAAGTGCATCAGCACCGAGGCGATGCCGCGGTGCGCCAGCACCGCCCGGCAGCCGGTCGGCTCGGCGACCAGCGCCTCGGCGAAGCCGTGGTCGCCGGCCAGGAAGCCGGCGATGCAGCGGGCGTCGTTGGCCTCCTCGTCGCTGCTGAACAGGAACGCGGCGTCGCCCGCGGTCTGCGCCGCGGCGGCCAGCAGGCCGGCGGCGGCGCCCTTGATGTCGCAGGCGCCCAGGCCGATCGCCCGGTCGCCCGCCACGCGCAGGCGCAGCGGGTCGCCCTGCCAGTGCGGCGAGTCCGGCACGGTGTCCAGGTGCACGTTGAACAGGCGCCGCGGCGCGCCGCGCACGGCCAGCAGGTGCACGGCGCCGGCGCCGTGGTCGACCACCTCGATGCGGAAGCCGGGCAGGTGGGCGCGCAGGTAGTCGAAGATGCCGCCGGTGCCGATCGCCCGCGGCGGGTTTCGGGTGTCGAAGGCGACCAGGGCCTCGAGGTGGCGCAGGACGGCATCGAGCATGGCGTCAGTCGCCCTTGCCGGCGTTGACCTGCGCCCACAGGGTCGAGCTCATCCCGTACAGGCGGATGAAGCCCTCCGCCTCGGCCACGCCCCAGTCGGCCGACTGCGCGTAGGTGGCGCCCTTGGCGTGCAGCAGGTGCGGCGAGCGCACCGCCACCGCATCGACCCGGCCGCCCGCGGTCTCCAGCAGCACCTCGCCGGTGACGCAGGACTGGCTGGAGCGCAGGAAGGCCTCCAGGTCGGCCTTCAGCGGGTCGTTCCAGAAGCCCTCGTAGGCCAGCTCCACCCACTTGCGCGCGACCTCGGGCTTGAACCGGTTCTGCAGCTTGCTGAGCACCGCCTCCTCCAGGGCGCGGTGGCCTGTGAGCAGGGCGGCGAGACCCGGCGCCTCGAAGATGATCCGGCCCTTCAGGCCGATCGTGGTGTCGCCGGTGTACAGGCCGCGGCCGACGCCGTAGGCCGCGAAGGCGCGGTTGAGGCGGGCCAGCAGTTCGGCGCCGGGCAGGCGTTCGCCGTCCAGGCTGACCGCCTCGCCGCGCTCGAAGCCGATCCGCACCTGCAGCGGCGCCGCCGGCCACTTCGCGCGCGGCGCGCACCAGCCGCGCGCCTCGGCGCCGGGCTGCTCCCAGCGGTCGATCTCGCCGCCGGACAGGGTCACGCCGAGCAGGTTCTCGTTGATCGTGTAGGCCTTCTGCTTCGCGCGCACCGCGAAGCCGCGCTGCTCCAGCCAGGCCTGCTCGTAGGCGCGGGTCTGGGTGTGCTCCTTCTGGATCTCGCGGATCGGCGCGACGATCGTCCAGTCGCCATCGGCCTTCACGGCCAGGTCGAAGCGCACCTGGTCGTTGCCCATGCCGGTGCAGCCGTGGGCGATCGCCCGGGTGCCCAGTCCGGTGGCGCGCGCCAGGGTCGCCTCGACGATCAGGTAGCGGTCGGAGACCAGCAGAGGGTACTGGCCCTGGTAGCCCTCGCCGGCCATCACGAACGGCTTCACGAAGCCCTCCCACAGGGCCGGGCCGCCGTCGACGGTGACGTGGCTGGCGACGCCCAGCTCGGCGGCGCGCGCCTCGATGTAGGCGCGTTCGTCGGCATCGACGCCGCCGGTGTCGGCGAACACGGTGTGCACCGCCCAGCCGCGCTCGCGCAGCCAGGGGACGCAGAAGCTGGTGTCCAGGCCGCCGGAGAAGGCCAGGACGATCGGGGTGCCGGGGCTGGGGGCGTTGGCGCTCACGGGGAATCCTCGAAGGAAGGGCAGGGGAGTCAGCGGCCGCGTGCCTGGCCGGCCAGCCAGGCCATCACCGCCTTCTGCACCGGCAGGCGGTTGCCGGCCTCGTCGATGGCGCCGCAGTAGGGCGCGTCCATCACGCCATCGGTGGCCTTGATGTTGCGGCGCAGGGGCAGGCAGTGGCTGAACACCGCGCCGTCGGTCAGCGCCATCTTGGCCTCGTCGACGATGAAGTGGCGGTGCGCGTCGCGGACCGGCTTCTCCGGGCCCCAGTTGCCGAACCAGGGCAGGGCGCCCCAGCTCTTGGCGTAGACGACGTGGGCACCGGCATAGCTGGCCTCGATGTCGTGGCTGACCGTGAGCGAGCCGCCGGACTCCGCGCAGTTGCCGCGCGCCTGGTCCATGAACATCGGGTCGAGCAGGTAGTCCGGGGTCGGGCACAGCAGGGTGACGTCGAAGCCCAGGCGGGTGGCGATCAGCAGCGAGGAGTTGGCGACCGCGGTGTTCAGCGGTTTGGGGTGGTAGGTCCAGGTCAGCACGTACTTGCGGCCGCGGAAGTCCGGCGTGCCCAGGCGCTCGCGCAGCATCAGCGCATGCGCCAGCTCCTGGCAGGGATGGACGATGGTCTCCATGTTGATCACCGGCACCGTGGCGTGCCGGGCGAAGGCGCGGATCACCTTGTCCTGGCGGTCCTCGTTCCAGTCGACGAATTTCGGGAAGGCGCGCACGGCGATCAGGTCGACGTAACGCGACAGCACCTGGGCGACCTCGGCGACGTGCTCCTCGGCCTCGCCGTCCATCACCACGCCCGGCTCGAACTCGATGCCCCAGGCGTCCTTGCCCGGCGCCAGCACCACGGCATGGCCGCCGAGCTGCCAGGTGCCGATCTCGAACGAGGTGCGGGTCCGCATCGACGGGTTCAGGAACACCAGGGCCACCGCCTTGCCGCGCAGGGCGTCGCCGGCCGGCTGCTTCTTGAAGGCCGCGGCGACGTCGAGCAGGTGCGCCAGTTCCTCGCGGGAGAGGTCCTGGGTGCTGAGGAAATGTCGGATCGCCATGGCGTCGGTCCTGCTGGAGATGGGGTGGGCTGGAAACGAAAAGACCCGGCACGCGGGCCGGGTCTGTCAGGGCGAACGCGGGAAGGCGCTCAGGACCGGCCGGAACGGGGGGCGTGCGGTCGGCGCGCGCGCGAAGTCATGCCCGAGGCCAGGCGGGCCCCGGTGACGCCGATGACGCGGGTCGGGAAGGACGACATGGCCGGCATGCTAGCGGTCCGGATGGCGCGCCGCAACAAGGGCCGGCACGGGCCGGCCGCCGCGTCGTCGTCGCGGCCAAGGGCACCCCGAACGGCGCGCCCGGGGAAAGCTGGGGCGCAGTTCGCGCTCCGCAGAGCAAGCCCCGCTTCCCGCGTTCCCGCCCCCGACGCCCAGTCTCCGGACCTTCATCCCAGCCCCCAGCCCGTAGCCCCGGCTCGCACCCCGCACCCCGCAGTCCGCAGTCCGCAGTCCCCAGACCCCAGACCCCAGCCCCCAGACCCCAGACCCCAGACCC
>DDTN01000011.1:0-22410 GCA_002344355.1 Proteobacteria bacterium UBA2363
GGGGGGGGTTGATGTACTCGGTGTCGGGTACGCACGGCGGTCTTGGCGTCCGGCCCTCGGACCGGTCCGGGTGGCACTCGAACGCGGCTTGGAGGGCAGCTGCGCGGGTGGCAGCGATGGCCGTTGCCTGGCTGCGGTGGAGCGCGACAGGCGGCATCGGGCCGATGCCGGTGTGGCGGTCGTGGTGGTTGTAGTGCTCCAAGAACGGCGTGAGCACTTCCCGGCCGTGCTCGACGCCGGTGAACACCCCTGGGAAGGCCGGCGCGTACTTGGTGGTCTTGAACGGGCTTTCGCTGAACGGGTTGTCGTTGCTGGTGCGGGGTCGTGAGAAGCTGTCCTCGATGCCCAGGTCGACCAGCAGTTCGGCCAGGGTCCGGGAGCGCATCGGCGCGCCGCGATCGGCGTGCAGGGTCAGTTGTCCGTGCGGCACCGCCTCACACTCGATGCTGCACTCGACCAGCTCCCAGGCCAGTGCGGCGGACTCGCGGGTGCTGAGCGTCCAGCCGACCACGTATAGGGTGAAGACGTCGATCACCACGTACAGGTACAGGTAAATCCACTTGACGGTGGTCTTGAGCTTGGTGATGTCCCAGGACCACAACTGGTTCGGTTCTTGGGCGAGCAGCTCGGGTCGGGCGTAGACCGGATGCCGGCGCTGTTTGCGCCGTTCGCGGACGGCCTGTTGTGCCGCAGCCCGTCAAGGCTGCTGGCACCTCACTCGAAGCCCAAACGTCCTGTCTCCGGCGGCCGCCGGCAGGCGCTACCCTCGCCTCCCCCTCCAACGATCCATACGCCATGACAACCTCCCTGCCGCCCCCCGCCCGCGCACCCCGGATCGGCGATGCCGAAGCTCGCGACCGGCTGGCTCGCATCGGCCTGCGCCTGGTGGTCGCGGCGCTGATCGCGGTGCACGGCTGGGGGCGCTGGGCGGCGGGCGCGGTGCCGCCGTTCGGGGCCTTCCTGGAGGGCCAGGGCCTGCCGTTCGGCCTGGCGCTGGCGGTGGCGATCACCGGCCTGGAGATCCTGGGCACCGTGCTGCTGGCGCTGGGCCGGCTGGTGCGGCCGCTGGTGGTGGCGTTCGCCGCGGTCTACGCGACCGGCATCGTCCTGGTCCATGCGCCGGCGGGCTGGTTCGTGGTCGGGCTGGGCCGCAATGGTGCCGAATACAGCGTGCTGCTGATCGCCTGCCTGCTGTGCGTGGGCCTGCAGCACCGGGCACGCGCGTAGGGCGGGCGCGGGCCGGCCTGGCGCCGGCAGTCCGGCGCGTTCCGGCAGCCGGGCGGGGTCGGATCCGCCCGGCCCGATGAGGCAACCCCGGGCCGGAATCCGCAGGGGACTCCAGCCGGCCGGCATCGGCCGACCCGGCCCGGGCGCAGGCGCCCCGATGCCGCGCGTCCTGGCCTGCCCATCCCTTCCCTCGAGCGCCGTCCCATGCCCCTGCCCGACATGCCAAGTCCCGACATCGAACTCACCGCCGCAGAGCAGCACATGATCTCCCGCGTCCTCAACGAGGGGAACGCCGGCCGGCTCGCCTTCGAGATGGCCTATCTGATACCGGCTGGCGTGCTGGTCGGTATCGGCCTGATGTTGAACGCGCGACCGGCGTTCGCGGCGGCCCTGGGCATCGTCACGGCGTTCCGCTTGTATGCGATGCAGAGCGACCGCGCGACCTTGCCGGTGCTGCAATCGGCGATCGCCAAGCTGAGGGCCCAGGCAGGCCGGGCGCGGCCCTGACGGACGGGCGACGGGCGTTGCGCCACCGCCCGTGCGGACGCCGTGTGGATCGCCGGGTCAGGGCGCCGGATGCGCGCCGCCGCTGGTCGGCTTGCTGCGCGCCGTCGAGCCCGGCCACCACGCCTCCATGGCGTCCACCGCCCACTGCGGGCCCTGTTCGGCATGGCAGTCGGTGCAGGCGTTGGGGGCCTTGTCCAGGCCGAAGCGGACGCTGTCCTGGGGGTTGGGGATCGAGCCCATGTCGTGGCCGCGGGCGCGCTCCCAGATGCCGCGGTTGAGCTTGGTGATGTGCCAGGGCATGTGGCAGTCGTAGCAGAAGCTGCCGGGCTGGCCGGTCTGGTGGCGGCTGTGGCCGGTCGGCTCGGCGGCGATAGCCTGGTGGCACTCGCCGCAGTACGCGTTCGAGGTCGCCGAGGCGGACAGGATGCCGCGCTGGGCCGGCCGCTTGTTGTCGTGCGGGTTGTGGCAGTCGTAGCAGCGCACCTCGGCCTCCTCGTAGCAGGCCGATTCCACGAACGAGCGGAACAGCATGCCGATGCCGCGCGGCCGGCCGTTTTCCCAGATCTCGATGGTCGGGTCCGTGCGGCCGGGCGTCAGCGGCGCCTCGCGGAACCAGGGCGACAGGTCGTTGATCTTGCCGGTGGTGCTGTAGCCGGGCTGGTACAGCCGGTAGAAGTCCTGGTTGCGGGCGAAGATGTCGGCGCCGTGGCAGCGCGCGCACACCGACAGCGCCTGTTCCTTGGGCATCTTGGCGGCGCTGGCGACATAGGCCACCGGCCGGCCGTGCAGGTGGTTGCCGATCCACATCGCCAGGCGGTTGGCGGCGGTGGCGTTCATGTAGTCGACGTGGCGGCTGCCCGGGCCGTGGCAGGACTCGCAGGTGATGCCGTCCTCGTGCCAGCGGACCTCGGCGCGGGTGTGCCACTCGTCCTTGTCGAGCACCTGCAGGTCGGTGGTGTGGCAGCGCGCGCAGTACAGGTTCCAGGCCGAGTGCAGCGAGGTCATCTGCGCCCACAGGTCGTCCAGGGTCTGCGGGCTGCCCTCCTGGACGTTCCAGTACGGGAAGTATTCGCCCAGGGCGGTCGACCATTGCAGGGGCAGGCGGCGCAGCACGCCGTCGGCCTCGGGGGTGAGGTATTCCTGGCGGTACTGGTAGCCGACCACCTTGGCGATCGGGAACTCGACGAAGCGGTCCTCGGACGGGTGCCGCAGCGCCATGAAGTAGCGGCCGGTGCGGGTGTAGGTGCGCGCCACCACCTGGCCGGCCAGCGGGTCGGGGCTGTCGGCGGGCAGGCGGTACTCGCCCTCGTTGAACTCGCCGACCACGGCCTGGGGCGAGGGGTCGCGGATCATGTTGGCGTGCGGGGAGACCTGCCACTGGCCGTGGACGATGGTGTGGCAGTCGCCGCACACGGCGCTGCCGACGTACTCGGCGTCGAAACCGGATTCGAAGGCCTCGGCGCGCCACAGGGTCCAGGCCAGGGCCAGCAGCACGGCGGCGACGCCGCTGCCGAGCAGCCACGGCCAGCGACGGCGCGGCGCGCGCGGCGGTGGCGGTGGCGGTGGCGGGGCCGCGGCGGCTGGCGGCGTGGCGCGGCGCTTCTTCGCCATGGCTCAGGCGCGTGCGGTGGCGCGGCGGGCCACGGCGGGGACGGTTCGGTGCATGGCGGCGAGTATGCCATCGGGCTGGCTGGGGAGTGGCTGCGCGCGCCCCCGGACTCGCGGCGATGCAGCGCATGGCCAGCCCCGGCCCTCTCCCCCGGCCNNCCGTCGCACTGGCGACACGCCGCCTGGCGGCGGGCTGAGGCATGACGCTGTTCAGATCTCCCGGAGGGAGACGGGAGCACGTCACGCTCCGCTTCCCGGATCCCGATTGCCGACCCTTGCTGCCTGGCACCTGGCCCCTGGCGCTTGCCCCCCGCTCCCGCTCCTGCTCCCTGCTCCCTGCGCCCTGCGCCCCGCTCCCTGCCCTCAAGTCACCCGCCCGATCATCCGCCGGTGGCCGATCAGCCGGGCCCAGCGCAGGCCAACCACGAACAGGGTGTGGTAGCCGGCCTCGAGCAGCAGGCGGCGCAGGCCGCCGCGGCCGGTGCGCAGGGCCGGCTCGGCGGCGCAGGCGCGGGCGTCGATGCCCAGGGTGTGCGCCAGCACCAGGCAGCGCGCCAGGTGGTAGCGGTTGCTGAGCAGGGCGACCGGACCGGGCGGCAGCAGGGCACGGGCCTCGCGCAAGTTGTCGACGGTGTCGCGGGAGCGCGGCTCCACGCGCAGGCGCGGCGCGGCCTCCGGCATCCGGCGCAGCAGCCAGCGGCGCGCCACCTCGGCCTCGCTGGGCTCGCCGGGCCCGCCGCCGCTGCCACCGGTCAGCAGGACCACCAGGTCCGGGTCGGCGCGCAGCAGACGCAGGGCGTGGCGCAGCCGCCAGCGGAACTCGGCGTCGGGCCGGCCCTCCACCAGGCGCTTGCCGAACACCACGACGCTGGCCACGGCCCCCGGGTCGCGCGGCGCCCGCCGGGCGACGCCGACGGTGCGCGCCAGGTGCCAGGCGTAGACGCCGCCGGCGGTGAGGACGGTGGCGCCGATGCCGACCGCCAGCACGTGCAGCACGTCCGGGTCGCGCCAGGGCGAGCCGTTGCGCCAGCGGGGATTGCCGTCGACCGGGGATGCCATGGCGGCATTTTCGCCGATGCCGGTGGCGCGGGCGAGCCGCTGCCGCCGCTAACGGCCGGCCAGGGCCGGTACCGCGTCACCGGGAAATGCCCGCGCGCACCGACCCGCGGCGCCCTGCCTGCACGCCCCGGCGCGGGCCACTGGCTATACTCGCGGCCCATCCGTCCGCCCCGCTTCCGTCCGTGCAGGCCTGCCGCATCCTCGTCCACACCGCCACCAGTTGCCTGGGCAGCGGCCGCGCCGCGCACCTGGAGGCCCTGGCGGCCCGCCGCTCCGGCCTTTCCGCCAACGACTGGACAGCCACCCCCCTGGCGACCGCGATCGGCCGGGTGCCCGGCCTGGAAGGCGCGCCGCTGCCGGCCGACTGGGCGCGCTGGGACTGCCGCAACAACCGCCTGGCCTGGCTGGGGCTGCGCCAGGACGGCCTGTTCGACACCCTGCTGGAACTGCGCACCCGGCTGCCGGCGCACCGGCTGGGCATCGCGGTCGGCACCAGCACCGCCAGCATCGCCGAGACCGAACGCGCCTACCGGGAACTGGACGCCGACGGCGGCTTCCCGGCCGACCTGCGCCGGCCGGAGATCCACCAGCCGCATTCGCTGGCCGGCTTCCTGCAGGAGGCGAGCGGCTGGCACGGGCCCTGCCTGACCATTTCCACCGCCTGCTCCTCGGGCGCCAAGGCCTGGGCGGCCGGCGCCCGCTGGCTGCAGCAGGGCCTGTGCGACGCGGTCCTGGTCGGCGGCTGCGACAGCCTGTGCGGCAGCACCCTGCACGGTTTCGCTTCGCTGCAGCTCACCTCGCCGCAGGCATGCCGGCCGTTCGACGCCGGCCGCGACGGCATCAGCATCGGCGAGGCCGCGGCGTTCGCGATCCTGGTGCGCGCCGGCGAGGACGATCCGGCGAACGCCCCGCACCTGGCCGGCTACGGCGAAAGCGCCGACGCCCACCACATGTCGGCGCCGCACCCCGAAGGCCTGGGCGCGCGCATGGCCACGCTCCAGGCCCTGCGCCGCGCCGGCCTGGCGCCCACCGACATCGGCTACATCAACCTGCACGGCACCGCCAGCCGCCTGAACGACGAGGTCGAGGCGGCCATGGTCACCGGACTGTTCCCGGCCACCACCCTGGCCAGCTCGACCAAGGGCTGGACCGGCCACACCCTGGGCGCCGCCGGCGCGCTGGAGGCGACGATCTCGCTGCTGGCCCTGGAGCACGGCCTGCTGCCCGGCACCCTGGGCTGCACGCAGCCGGACCCGGCCTGCGGCCCGCAACTGCTGCTGGACAACGCCCGGCATCCGGTCGATGCCGTGCTCAGCAATTCGTTCGGCTTCGGCGGCAGCAACGCCAGCCTGGTGTTCACCCGGGGCATCGGCCATGACTGAGTTCGCGGTCGCCGGCATCGGCCTGTGGACGCCCGGCCTGCCGGACTGGCCGGCGGCGCGCGCCGTGCTCACCGGCGCGGCGGCCTGGCCGGAAGCGGCCGGCGGCCGGCCGACGCCGTCGCTGATGCCGGCCAACGAGCGCCGGCGCGCGCCGGACAGCGTGCTGATGGCGCTCGCGGTGGCCGAGCAGGCCTGCGCCGCGGCCGGCGCCGACCCGGCCACGGTCGCCAGCGTGTTCGCCTCGGTGTTCGGCGACCTGGCGATCAACGACTACATGTGCGCCACCCTGCGCGACGATCCGGCGCAGATGTCGCCCACGAAGTTCCACAACTCGGTGCACAACGCGCCCTCCGGCTACTGGAGCATCGCCACCGGCGCGATGGCGGCGGCGACCTCGCTGGCGGCCGGCCGCGAGACCTTCGCCGCCGCCCTGCACGAGGCGGTGGTGCAGCTGGCCGACAGCGGCGAGCCGGTCCTGCTGGTCGCCTACGACGCGATCGGCTGCGGTCCGGTCGGCGCGATCGCCGGGTGCCGCGCCTCGTTCGCCTGCGCCCTGGTGCTGACCCCCGACACGGCGGGTGCGCAGGGTTCGCGCCTGCGCGCGGCAGCGGCGACCACCGGCGCGGCCGGCGCCGTCCCCGATGCCCTTGCGGCACTGGCCGCCGACAACCCGATCGCCGCCGGCGCCGCGCCCCTGCTGGCGCTGCTGGCCGGGCAGGCGACCGGCGCCGCGCGCCTGCCGCTGTCGCCGGCCCTGGACCTGGTGCTGGACCGCCTGCCATGACCGACGCCACCGATCCGCACGCGATCGCCGTGCTGATCCCCGCCCTCAACGAGGAGGCGGCGATCCGCGAGGTGGTGAGCTCGGTGCTGGCGATCTGCCCGAACGTCATCGTCGTCGACGACGGCTCCACCGACGCCACCGTCGAGCGCATCGCCGACCTGCCGGTGACCCTGATCCGCCACGAAAAGCCGCGCGGCAAGGGCGAGGCGCTGCGCGCCGGCTTCCGCAAGGCGCTGGCGATGGGTTTCCCGGCGGTGGTGACCATGGACGGCGACGGCCAGCACGTCGCCGCCGACGTGCCCCGCCTGCTGGCCGCGGCGCGCCAGCACCCCGGCCACATCGTGCTGGGCGCCCGCGTGCTCAACCGCCACCGGCAGCCGGCCTACCGGCGGCGCGCCAACAACTTCGGCGACTGGGGCATCGGCTGGGCGATCGGCCAGGCGGTGATCGACACCCAGAGCGGCCAGCGCTACTACCCGCGCGCCGCCCTCGAGCTCGCCGACATCGACACCGAGGGTTTCGTGTTCGAGAGCGAGATCCTCATCGAGGCCAACTGGCAGCGCGGCCTGCGCATCGCCGCCGTGCCGATCGAGTCGCGCTACCACGGCGAGTTCCGGGCCAGCCACTTCCGCTCGGTGCCGGATTTCATGAAGATCACCTGCCGGGTGATCGGCAAGATCGTGCGGCGCGGCTTCCTGCTGGGCAATTACCGGCGGGCGCGACGCGACACGCCGCTGCTGGTCGACCCCCAAGGGGTTTCGGCCGATGCCGGCCACTCAGACCAGCCCGGCGGCGTGCCGGGCTGATGAACGCCGCCAACGAGAGGACGCAGGAATGACATCGACGGCCCGCTGCGACGTGGCGATCATGGGCGGCGGCCTGGCCGGCCTGGGCCTGGCCCTGCAACTGCGCGGCCGCTTCCCCGACCTCGACATCCGCGTGCTGGAGCGCCGCACCCATCCGCTGCCGGCGGCCGCGCACAAGGTCGGCGAATCGACCGTCGAGATCGGCGCGCACTGGCTGGCCGACAGCCTGGGCCTGCGCGGCCACCTCGACGCCGAGCACATCCGCAAGTTCGGCTTCCGCTTCTTCTGGTCGGAGGGCCGCCGCGATCTTCATGGCGTCACCGAGCTGGGCGTGCGCAAGGTGCTGCCGGTGCCCACCTGGCAGATCGACCGCGGCATCCTCGAGAACCACATGGCCCTCGAGGCGCGCCGGCGCGGCATCGTCGTCGAGGAAGGCGCCGTGGTGCGCGGCTTCGACCTGGGCGCCGACGACGCCGACCACACCGTGCGCTACCAGCACGCCGGCGGGGACAAGGCGCTGTCGGCGCGCTGGCTGGTCGATGCCAGCGGCCGCGCCGGCCTGGTCAAGCGCAAGCTGGGCCTGGCACAGGACAACAGCCACAACGCCAATGCCGTCTGGTTCCGCCTGGATGCCCGGCTGGAACTCGACGCCTGGTGCCAGGACCCGGCCTGGCAGGGCGCCTGCGAGCCGCCGGAGCGCTGGCGTTCCACCAACCACCTGGTCGGCGAGGGTTACTGGGTGTGGCTGATCCCGTTGTCCTCGGGCGCGCACTCGGTGGGCATCGTCTGCGACGCCGACCGGCACCCGCTGGAAGGCATGAACAGCTTCGACAAGGCCTTGGACTGGCTGCGCCGCCACCAGCCCCTGGTCGCCGACCATGTCGAGGCCAACCGCGACGCGCTGATGGACTTCCTGTTCTTCCGGAACTTCTCCTACGGCTGCCGGCAGGTGTTCTCCGGCGACCGCTGGGCGTTGACCGGCGAGGCCGGCGTGTTCCTGGACCCCTTCTACTCGCCGGGCAGCGACTTCATCGCCATCGCCAACACCTACATCGCCGCGCTGATCGGCCACGACCGCGCCGGCGACCGCGTGGCGCCCTACGCGCGCCTGTACGAGCAGCTCTACTTCTCCTTCTACGAGAACACCCTGTCGCTCTACCAGGACCAGTACCCACTGTTCGGCAACGCCACGGTGATGCCGGTCAAGGTGATCTGGGACTACGCGTACTACTGGGGCGTGCTGTGCGTGCTGGTGTTCCAGGACCGCCTGACCGACATCGCCCTGCTCGGCGAAATGCGCGGCGAGCTGGAACGGGCCGCCGCGCTGAACCGCGAGATGCAGGCCGTGCTGCGCGACTGGCACCACCGCGACGGCGGCGACAACCCGGCACGGATGCTCGACCAGGGCGGCCTGGACTGGTTCCATGCCATGAACGCCCGCCTGCACGAACCCCTGGACGATGCCGGCGTGCGCCAGCGCCTGCGCGACAACCTGGCCCTGCTGGAGACCCTGGCGGCGCGCATCCGCCACCAGGCCGGCGTCGCCGCCACGCCCCTGCCTCCCGCCGCCGCCGCCCTCGACCTGTTCGACCACGCCGCCTGAGCGGCGGGCCCGATCAGCCGCGCAAGCGCGCGAGCAGGGCGACCAGGCCGCGGTGGCCGAGCAGCAGGGCGATGCCGAGCGCCACCTGCAGCGCGCCGGCGACGAAGGCAGCCAGCTGGTCGGCGCCCAACCGTTCGGCCCCGGCACCGGACTCGCGGCTGGCCCACCAGACCGCCACGGCGTTCCAGACCAGGTCGAGCAGGCCGGTGGCGGCCAGCCACAGGCCCAGCAAGGAGAACGCCAGCGCCTGCCATTGGCCGTAGTCGAGCGTGCTGTCGATGCGCGGCGCGTCGGGGCCGGCCAGCGCGGCCCGCGCCACCAGGTCGGCGAACAGCCACAGCACCGCCGCGACCGCGACCAGCACCGCGACGCCGGTCAGCAGCGGTCCGAGCATCTCCAGGCGCACGTTGTCCCACAGCAGGGGCGCGATCCGGGTCAGGGCGGCGACGAGCATGTAGAGCGCCCCCGCCCGGACCAGCACGACCAGCAGCGAGAAGGCGTTGCTGCGCGTGACCGCCGGCCGCTCCGGCACGTCCGGCGGCACATGCGGGCCGGCCGCGCCAGCCATCAACGGTCGCCCAGCTCGGCGCCGTCGACCGGATTGGCCAGCCACTGGGCGATGTCTCGACCCAGGGCGCGCATGGTGCGGCCGAGCACCGAGCAGGACCCCTTGTAGCCGGCGAACGCGCCGCCCATGGAGTTGCGGGTGGCGTCGAAGCCGGCGACGTGCTGGCCGTCCTCGTAGAGGTCGCCGCGCACCGAGCTGCTCTTGGCGTGGCCGATGAACGCGTTGCCCTGGCTGATCGCCTGGGTGATCACCATGCGCAGGACCCGGCCGCTGTCGGCCGAGGCGTCGCCGACGCGCACCTCGACGTTGCTGGCCGGCGCGAACTCCAGGACGAACTGCGGCAGCTGGGTGTTGAGCTGGGTGCATTCCTCGCGCACCTTGCGCTGGATGCTGCGGTCGTCGGCGAACGGCACGTGGCCGTCGATGACCACCGGCGCCTGGGCGGCGGCGCCGCCGGCCAGGCCCAGGCCGGCGGCGAGGGCGATGAGGCGATTGCGCATGGATCGGTTCCTCCCTGGAACGATTGAAACGGAGACGGGCCCTCCCCCCGGGGCCGGCGGCGAGCTTGCCACATCCGGACGGCGGCGACACGCCGGGCGACACGGCGACGGCCGCTCCCGGCGGTGCCCGGCGCCGGCTGCGGCGGCAACGCAAGGCGGCCTCCGGCCATGCGCATGGGCACCGCCTCCCGCGTGGCCGGTGCCGCGCGCCGCAGCGCTCAGGCCATGCCGCCGTTGACCCCGATCACCTGGCCGTTCACGTAGGACGCCGCCGGCGAGGCCAGGAAGGCGACCACGGCGGCGACCTCCGCCGGCGTGCCGACCCGGCCGGCCGGCACCATCTGGCGCACCACCTCGGGCGGGAACAGGCCGTCGGTCATGCTGCCGGCGATGATGCCGGGCGCCACCACATTGGCGGTTATGCCGCGGCTGGCCATCTCGCGCGCCAGCGACAGGGTGGCGCCGTGCAGGCCGGCCTTGGCGGCCGCGTAGTTGGCCTGGCCGCGGTTGCCGGTGACCGCGGCCACCGAGGAGATCGACACGATCCGCCCGTAACGGCCGCGCGCCATCGGCAGCAGCAGCGGCCGGGTGACGTTGAAGAAACCGTGCAGGGACACCTCGATCACCCGCCGCCACTGGTCCTGCGACATGCCGGCCATGGGCGCGTCGTCGTGGATGCCGGCGTTGTTGACCACGACATCGATCGGGCCGGCGGCCAGCTCGGCCTCGAGCGCCGCCTCGCAGGCGGCGGGGTCGGTGACGTCGAAGCACAGGGCGCGGGCGCTGCCGCCGGCGTCGACGATCGCCTGCGCCACCGCCTGCGCCTGCGCCAGCCGGCTGTTGCCGTGCACCAGCACCTCCAGGCCGCCGGCGGCCAGGGCCTGGCAGATCGCGCTGCCGAGGTCGCCGCTGCCGCCGGTGACCAGGGCGCGCCTGCGTCGGGTGTTCATGGGGTCTTCTCCGGTTCCAGCATCACCATGGCCTGGCCGCGCGCCAGCACGCGGCCGCCGGCGGCGATCTCGAAGTGGTAGCGCCAGACCTGGTCGTCGGTGTGCTCGCGGCGGGCGACGATGTCGAGCGGCGCGGAAAGGCCGTCGATGCGATCCACCAGGAGGTCCACGGCGCGCAGCGCCACCAGCAGGCCGGGCCGGGCGCGGCCGCCCGTCGACTGCGCCAGCAGGGCGCCGTGCACGGCCATCGCCTGGGCGCCGTACTCGCACAGGTGCACGGCGGCCACCCCGCCGTCGCGGCGCAGCGGATGGTGCAGCGCGTCGGGGGCCGCCGCCTGCGCCCGGATCTCGTCGGCATCGAAGGCCAGCACCCGCTCGACCAGGGCCATCGGGCCCTGGTGCGGCAGCAGGTGGCCGAACCCGGCGCGCTCAAGCATGGGCGGGCTCCGGGCGGGCGCCGCGCGAGAGCAGCAGGGCGAAGGCGAACTGGCTGGCGACGCCGACCGCCACGGTCAGCCCCAGGGCGCGCAGCACCGGGATCGACGAGCTGGCCAGCAGCCCGAACACCAGGGCGGTCGAGGCCACCGAGACCAGCACGGCATGCAGGGTGCGGTCGGCCTCATCGCGCGCCCCCGCATGGCCGAAGAACAGCGCGTAGTCCAGGCCCAGGCCGGCCGACAGCATCAGCGCGACCAGGTGGAACAGGGTCAGCTCGACGCCGAGCAGGCGCAGCACCGCCACCGTCGCGGCCACCGCGAGCAGCACCGGCGGCAGCACGCGCAGGGTGCGCGCCGGGCCGACCGCCAGGGCCAGCAGGGCGAGCAGGGCCAGGGCGGCCAGCACCAGGCCGGTCAGCACGCGGTCGCGGAAGGCGACCACCAGGGACTGCGCGGTCGCCTTGAGGTCGACCAGGCGCGCCTGCGGCTGGTCGGCGATGGCCTCGCGCAGGGCCGCGAGGTCGGCGATGCCGGACAGTTCGACCAGGGCCAGGCTGCGCTCGTCGAGGCGACGCATCGCGGCCGCCACCCGGCTGCCCGCCGGGCTGTCCGCCTGGGCGGCGGCGCGGGTCGCCGCGCCCTCGGCCGAGCGTGCCGCGCGGACGTCGGCGACCATCGGTTCGAAGAAGCGCGGATCGAAGCCGGTCCATTCGGCGGCATCGGCCAGGGCGGCGCGCAGGGTCTCAGGGGCCGGCAGCCGCGCCAGCCGCCAGGCCTGCACGGCGGCACTGGGCTGCCAGCGCGACGGCAGGCCGTGATCGGCCAGCGCACCGGCGGCGACCAGGGCGTCCAGGCGCGGCTGCAGGGCCTCGGACAGGCGCAGCACGGCCTCGTCGTCCCCGCCTTCCAGCACCAGCAGGTGGCGCGCGTCCGGCGTCGCCAGTTCGGCGCGCAGCGCGGCATCCTCGGCCAGCCAGGCCGGCGGCAAGGGCGTCAGGCTGGCCAGGTCGTCGTTCCACCAGGACCTTTGCTGCTGGCTCAGCAGCGCGGCCGCCAGCAGCAACCCGAACACGACCACCGCGGCCAGGCCGGCGCGCGCGCCGCGCAGGCCGTCCAGCCGGCGCGCCAGGGCCGCCAGCAGCCGGCCGCGGGCGACGTCGCGGCCGCCGCGCGCCAGCAGGGCCGGCAGCAGCCAGCGGGTCACCGCCGCGGCGGTGAGCAGGCCGGTGACGGTGAACACGGCGAGCTGCGCCAGGCCCTCGGCGCGCGCCGTGAACAGGGTCAGGTAGGCCAGCACGGTGCTGGCCACGCCCAGCCGCAGCGCCGGCCAGATCGCGCGCGCCGCCACCGCCGGCGGCTGACCGGGATGGCTGTGGCTGAGCAGGTGGACCGGGTAGTCCTGGGCGACGCCGATCAGGGTGAAGGCGAACGCCAGGGTGATGCCGTGCACGTCGCCGAACACCAGGCGCAGGGCGACCAGGCCGACCGCCGCGGCGCAGGCCAGCGGCAGCGCCGCCGCGAGCACGAAGCGCGGCGTCCGGTAGGCGAGCAGCAGCAGGACGAGGGTGCCGACGCCCGCCAGCGCGCCCAGCAGGCTGGCCTCGCGGCGCACCGTCTCGCCCATGCGGGCGCTGAAACTGCCCGGCCCGCTCAGCACCAGGCCGGCGCCGCCGGCTTCGGGCAGGGCCGCGAAGGCCTCGCGCACCGCGGCGATCGCGCCGGCCTGGGCGGCCGGATCGAAGCCGGCCGCGGCGGTCTCCACCAGCAGCAGGGCGCGGCCGTCGGCGGCCATCCAGGCGCCGTCGACGCGCGCCGGCTCGCTGCGCGGCTGCCAGGTTTGGACCAGATCCAGGGTCAGCAGGTGCGGATCGTGCGCCAGCAGCAGGTCGAAGGCCTCGCCGCCCAGCCCGCCGAGATCGGCCAGGCGCTCGGCCAGGACCTCGGCCAGGCCCTCGGCATCGAAGCGCGCGGTGGCCATCGCCGGGCTGTGGCTGAAACGCAGCGGCAGCAGGGCCTGCAACGCCTCGACCTCGTCGAAGCGGCCGTTGGCGACGCGTTCGATGCCCGGCACCTCGGCCAGCGCCGCCGCCAGCGCGTGGCTGAGCGCCGCCGCCCGTTCCGGGGTCGGCGCGTCTATGGCCAGCACCAGCAGGCGCGCGCCCGGGCCGCGGCCGAGTTCGCCGACCAGCAGGCGGGCATCGGCCTGCTCGGGCACCGGCATGAAGCGCGCCAGGTCGTTGTCCAGGCGCAGGCCGACCGCGGCCAGCGCGCCGGCCAGCAGAAGCACGCCGGCGACCAGGGCGGCGCGCAGCCGGGGACTCAGGGCTGCGGACACAGGGCCTGGACCTCCTCGTCGGGACCGGCCAGCGGCTGCGGCGCCGGACCTGCGCCGAACACGGTCAGGCTGCGCGCGCCGGGCTGCTCGACCAGCAGGCAGCGGGTGCGGTCGTCCTGGCCGTACAGCACCAGGGCCGGGATCCGGGCGCGCAGTGCCGGATCGCGCGGCTCCAGCGTCAGGCGCCAGCGGCCGGCGCCGGTCAGGGCCGGTGTGAACTGCCGCCGCAACGCCTCGCCGTCGCCGGCGAACAGCGCCGCCAGGCCGCCGAACAGCACGTCCAGCTCCGGTGCGCGGGCGACCGGGATGATCCGCTCCGGACCGGTGCCGCGCCGGACCACCAGGGTGCGGCCCTCCAGCACCGAGGACTCCCGGTAGGGCCGCTCGACGGCGCGCACGAACACCTCCCCGCCGCGCCATTCCAGCGTCCCGGACAGCACCAGGGGCGCCTTCAGCGCGCGCCGGTGGCGGATCTCGTGGAAGGCCTCGCTGGCCGGCGCCGGCCGGCGCAGCGCGGCGAGCAGGTCGTCAAGCGGATCCGCCGCCGCCGGGAGCGGCAGGCACAGGGCGATCAGCCAGGCGACGGGCAGGCGGGGACGGGGCATCGGCGATCCAGAAGTCGTAGAAGTTGAACCAGTTGTAGGGCGCGCTGCGGGCATGGTGCTCGAGGCGCTGCGCATAGCGCTGCACCAGGTCGGCCAGGGCCGCCTGGCGGTCGCCGCGCGGCAGCTCGACGCGCTCGGCGAAGGTCTCGAAGTGCAGGTCGTAGCGACGGCCGCCGCGGTACAGGCCGAAACACAGGTGCACCGGCAGCTGCAGGGCCTTGGCGATCAGCCAGGGCGCGGTCGGGAACCAGGCCGGATCGCCCATGAAGCGGGCCGGCAGGCCGGGCTCGCCGGGCCGGCGGCGATCGCCGAGCAGGCCGATCAGGGCGCCGCGCTCGGCCTCGTCCTTGATCTTCAGCATCAGCTCGGCGGGCGGCAGGCCGAGGTCGATGATGCGGCAGGCCAGGTCCGGGTTCAGCTCGTCGAGCAGGCGGGTCAGCGCCGGATTCTGGCTGCGCTCCAGGAGCACCGCGACGCGCGCGTTGGGACGCTTCTGGCTGAGCACGCGCAGCACCTCGAAGCTGCCCAGGTGCGAGCCCAGCAGCAGCACGCCGCGGCCGCGGTCCATGCTGTCGTGCAGGGGGTCGAGGCCGCTGGTGCGGATCTGGTAGTCGTCCACCGAGCGGGTCAGCAGCAGCGGCCGGTCGAGGATCACCGCGGCGAAGGTGTGGATGTGCCGGGCGACCTGCAACCAGCGCGGCGGCCGGCCGAGGGCGCGCGCCAGCCAGGCGCGCGAGGCGGCCCGCTCGGCCGGCCGGCGCAGCAGGAAATAGGCGGTGATCGGGTACAGCAGGGCGCGCCCGACCGGCCGGCCCAGACGCAGGACGATGGTGCGGATCAGCCAGATCGCGAAGCGGCCACCGCCCTCCGGCCGCGCCCGCCAGTGCGCGGTCTCAGCCATCGCCGGGCTCCCCCTGCGCGGTTCGCACCCGGGCGCTGGCCATCAGCTGGCCGGCGTGCTCGACGCGCAGGTCGGTGCCGCCGTCCGGGCGCGGCGCCAGCACCAGCTCCAGGTCCATGCCGGGCAGGCAGGGCCGCAGGAATTTCGCCTGTTCGATGCGCAGCGGCCCGGCCGTGGCCAGCGCCGCCAGCGCGGCGTCCAGCAGGACCACGCCAGGCACCACCGGACGGCCCGGGAAATGGCCGTCCAGGCAGGGCGCGCCGTGCTCAACCCGGAATGGCAGGCGGCGCATCGGCGGGACTCCGGAGCGGGTTGCGGGCCAGTTCCACGGCGAAGGTCGGGCCCAGCCTGACGATCCGCCACAGGTAGTCGAACACGTTGCGGTACTGCTGCACCGGGAACACCCGCTTGCGCCAGGCGTATTCGGCCAGCAGGGCGACCGGCGGCAGCAGGTAGGTGCCGATGTTGCCGACCCACGACCACAGCGCCGGCGGCGCCAGCAGGCCGAGCACGCCGTTGACCGCGGCCATCAGCACGAACATCACGCACCAGTAGACGGTGACCGCGCGGGTGTAGGCGATGTGGCGGTCGCTGAGACGGTCCGGCCGGCCGTGCATGTGCCAGACGATGCGCTCGATCAGCGGCTGCCGTCCGGGCGCCAGGGTGCGCCCGAACAGCGCCGCGAGCAGCAGGGGCACCAGCACCGGCGGCGCGTAGAGCAGGAGCAGCAGCCCGTCGCGGGCGAACAGGGCCACCGCGGCCAGCGCCACGGCCAGGGCGACCTGCAGCCGCGGCAGGGCGCGCAGGGCGTACAGGGCCAGCACCACCAGCAGGGCCAGCGCGGCGTAGCGCAGCTCGATGCGGCCGGTCAGCGCCGCGGCATGGACCAGGCCGATGTAGGCGACCGAGGCGAGCAGCGCGATCACGGCGCGGTCCCGGCGGCGCCGCGGCACCGCGCCGTGCCGTGTGGAACGGCGCAGCGCCCGGCCACCGGTGCCCGCGGACCGCGGCCGCGCTCGTCGCGGGCAGGCCGGCCGGGCACGTCGGCTCAGGCGCTGCGGTTGGCCTCGACGTGGGCGGACAGCGCCCGCAGCGAGGCGAAGTTCTGCCGGTTGTCGGGGTTGTCCGAGCGCAGCTGGAAGCCGTACTGCTTGGAGATCGCCAGGGCCAGTTCCAGGGCGTCGATGGAGACCAGCCCCAGGCCCTCGCCGAACAGCGGCGCCTCCGGGTCGATCGCGTCCGGGGCCACGTCCTCGAGGTTCAGCGATTCGACGATCAGGCGCGCGAGCGCGTGCTCGGCCGGACTCTGCGTGGTGGTGACCGACACGGTGGATCCCTCCGGGGAACGCATGGGAGATGGGTGGCCGGCCGCGTCCTGCGGCGGGCCTGGCAGCGGCGGAAGTGTATCATGGGCCGTTTTCCGGACCCGGCTGACGGGCAGCCCAGCATGCAGGACGCAACCCCCCAGCACTGCGACATCCTCGTGGTCGGCGGCGGCCCGGCCGGGTCGACCGCGGCGGCGCTGCTGGCCGGGCGCGGCTGGCGCGTGCTGCAGCTGGAGAAGGACCGCCACCCGCGCTTCCACATCGGCGAATCGCTGCTGCCGGCGAACCTGCCGCTGCTGCAGGAGCTGGGCGTGCTCGACGCCGTGCGCGGCATCGGCCTGGTCAAGCGCGGCGCGGACTTTCCATCGGGCGCGCCGGGCGGCTACAGCACCTTCCGTTTCGAGGACGTGCTGGGCGACACCCCCGACCACGCCTTCCAGGTCCGCCGCGACCAGTTCGACGCCCTGCTGTTCGACCATGCCCGGACCTGCGGCGTCGACGCCCGCGACGGCCTGCGCGTTGAACAGGTGGCCTTCGTCGGCGACGACGTGGTCGCCGACTGCCGCGGCGACGACGGCGCGCGGATCAGCGTGCGCGCCCGCTACCTGGTCGACGCCTCCGGCCGCGACACCTTCCTGGGCAGCCGCTTCGGCAGCAAGCGGCGCAACCGGCGGCATGCCAGCGCCGCCCTGTTCGCGCACTTCGACGGCGTCGCCAGGCGCCCGGGCGAGGACGCCGGCAACATCAGCATCTACCGCTTCGATTTCGGCTGGGCCTGGTTCATCCCGCTGCCGGACGGCCTGATGAGCATCGGCGTGGTCGCCGGCCCCGAGCATTTCCGGCGCCGCCGGGGCGACCAGGCGGACTTCCTGCTGGACACCCTGCGCAGCCATCCGGAGGCCGGACCCCGCCTGGAAGGCGCCGCGCTGGCCTCGCCGGTGCACGCGACCGGCAACTACTCCTACGCCTGCCGGCGCATGGCCGGCCCGCGCTGGCTGATGGTCGGCGACGCCTGGGCCTTCGTCGACCCGATCTTCTCCTCGGGCGTGTTCCTGGCCATGCACAGCGCCCGCCTGGCGGTCGACGTGGTCGACGGCAGCCTGCGCGCGCCGGCCCGTGAACGCGCCCTGCAGCGCGGCTTCCAGCGTCGCGTGCGGCGCGGCGTGCGCGCCTTCTCCTGGTTCATCTACCGCTTCAACACGCCGGCGATGCGGCACCTGCTCGCGCATCCCACCGATGCCTTCGAGCTGCGTCGCGGCGTCATCTCGATGCTGGCCGGGGACGTCTTCGACAGCCGGCCGGTGCGGCGGCGCCTGCTGGCGTTCAAGGCCATCCACGGCCTGTTCAGCCTGGCGACGCTGCGCCAGCGCCTGCTGCAGGCGCGCCGGCATCGGCGCCAGGCGCCCGCCGCCGTCGAGCGCGACGGCATCGGCAGCGGGGCCGCCTGATGGTCGCCGTGCCCCGCACCACGCCGGCCCTGCCGGCGATCCGCTTCGACTGCCTGAAGACGCCGGGAGACGAGCTGCTGGACCGCCCGGACACGCTGGCGGTGGTCGGCTTCGGCACCGGTCCCGGCCGCGACCCGGATCCGCGCCGCCTGCGGGTGCCGCTGCGGACCCTGGACCGGCCGCCGCCGGTGGAGCGCTGGTCGGTCGCCGGCGAGGTGCGCCACGGCGGCGATGGCGAACTGGCCTGGAGCTGCGGTGGCGGTTACCTGCTGCTGTCGGTGGTGGTCGCCGAAGCCGGCCATGGCGGTCCGCGCGGCGCCGCCGCCCATGCCTACCGCCTGCTGCTGGACGCCATGGACCGGCACCGGCACCGTTGCCTGCTGCGCTGCTGGAACTACCTGGACGCGATCAACGACGGAACCGACGACCGCGAGCGCTACCGGCAGTTCAGCATCGGCCGCGCCGAGGGCATCGCCCGGCTGGACTGCAGCGACTACCCGGCGGCCACCGCGATCGGCCGGGTCGACGGCGAGCGCGAGCTGGTGGTGTTCGCGCTCGCCGCGCAGGCGCCCGGCCATCCGGTCGAGAATCCCCGCCAGGTCAGCGCCTACCGCTATCCGCGCCAGTACGGTCCGGTGCCGCCCAGCTTCGCGCGGGCCATGCGCCTGGCCACCCCGCAGCCGTCGCTGCTGATCTCGGGCACCGCCAGCGTGGTCGGCCACGCCACCGTCCACGACACCGTCGCCGAGCAGACCGACGAGACGCTGCGCAACCTCGACGCGCTGGTCGCGCAGGCCGGCATGGGCCGCACCCTCAGCCACGGCGAGATCTGCCTGAAGGCCTACCTGCGCCACGCCGGCGACCTCGACGTCGTGCGCGACCGCCTGGCCGGCGCCGGCCTGGACCTGTCCCGCATCCTGTTCCTGGAAGGCGACATCTGCCGTCACGACCTGCTGGTCGAGATCGACGGCGTGCTGAGCTGACGGGCGGTCCAGGCCCGGCCTGCCGGCGGCGGCCATGGCGAGGCGCCCGGCGCGGCATTCGCGCGAACGGACGGCCTGCCGACAGGCCGTCCGGACCTGCGCCCGACAGGCGCGACCAAGAACACGCGGGACGTTCGGCCTTCGCCCGGCTGCCTTGAGCCTGCCCGGCCCCGGCGCCGCCCGGCGGCAAGCTGCCGGACGGCCACCGCCAGGACGTCCGGTCCCGCCGGCCGCCGGAGCGCGGCCTGGCGGGCCGCGGTGGGCGCCTCCGCCCGGCTACCAGGCGCGGCCGTCGGGGATCGGCCGCCCGGTGACCTCGCGGTGCCAGTGCTCCAGCAGCCAGCGGGCGATCGACAGCGGCGGCGACAGCACCACGGTGCCCTCGGCGAGGCCGGCGGCGAGTTGGTCCGGGTCGAACCAGCGGGCATCGTCCAGTTCCTCGCCGACGGCGATGCGGCGGTCCTGCGCACGCGCCTCGAAGCCCAGCATCAGCGAGCCAGGGAACGGCCAGGGCTGCGAGC
This sequence comes from Proteobacteria bacterium UBA2363, assembly GCA_002344355.1. Classification (GTDB taxonomy): domain Bacteria; phylum Pseudomonadota; class Gammaproteobacteria; order Xanthomonadales; family UBA2363; genus Pseudofulvimonas. The sequence continues at coordinate 19,550 of DDTN01000011.1, forward strand.
CCAGGTAGCGCGCGGACGTCACCCTGACGCCGGCCTCCTCGTGGACCTCGCGGGCCACCGCCGCCTCCAGGGTCTCGCCGGGCTCGACGAAGCCCGCCAGGGTCGACCAGCGTCCGGGCGCCCAGGCGGCCTGGCGGCCGAGCAGGCAGGCGTCGCCATGCCGCACCGCGACGATGATGGCCGGATCGGTGCGCGGGAACTGGACGCTGCCGCAGGCCGGGCACTGCAGCCGGTGGCCGGCCGCGGCGACCTGCAGCAGGCCGCCGCAACCGCTGCACCAGCGGGTCCGCAGGCGCCAGGCCAGCAGGCCGCGCGCCGCGGCGAGGATGCCGGACTCGCTGGCCGGCAGGCTCGCCGCGGCCTCGCGCAGCCCGGTCCAGGCGCCGGCCGGCACCGGCGCCACCTGTGGCTGCTGGGCGGCGAACAGGGCGCGGCCGGCGCGCCGGCCCAGGAACAGCCATTGCGGCGGCAGCACTTCGAGGGCGTCGCCGGGCACCAGGGCCAGGCGGCGCTCGGGGGTCAGCACCGCCGCGCCGTCCTCGCGCAGGAACAGCCAGTCGGCCTCGGCCGCCATCGCCAGGGTGGCGACCAGGTCGTCGCGTTCGCGAAGCTCGGCACAGCGGTCGAGGTCGGCGCTTGCGAAGGCGTAACCGGGCGGCCCGGGCGCGTCGACCGGGACGTCCGCAGGCCGGCTCATCGGGGCAGGCTGCCGGGCGACACGCGCGGCGGCGCCGGCGCCACCGCGGTCAGGCCGAGAACGACGAGCCGCACCCGCAGGTGGTGCGGGCATTGGGGTTGCGGATCACGAACTGGGCGCCGCTGAGGCCCTCGGTATAGTCGATCTCGGCGCCCTGCAGGTACTGCAGGCTGAGCGGATCGACCAGCACGGTGATGCCGTCGCGGCGCACCGCCAGGTCGTCGTCCTCGGCGGCCTCCTCGAAGGCGAAGCCGTACTGGAAGCCCGAACAGCCGCCGCCGGTGATGTAGACCCGCAGCTTGAGGCCCGGGTTGCCCTCCTCGGCCACCAGGGCGCCGACCTTGGCGGCAGCGGCAGGCGTGACCTGGATCAGGCCTTCGGGCGGGGCGGGCACGGCAACGTCCATGGCCGCCATGATCGGGGCGCCGGCGCCGGGGTTCAAGGCTCGCCGTCGGGCCCGGACAGCTGCCGGGGGGGTTCCCGCTCCTGGACGAGCTGGCCGGTCACCGCGGCGCCGACCGCCATCTGCAGCAGCTTGTAGTGGATGTTGCCCTGCACCTGGGCGTTGGGCAGCAGCTCGACCTTCTCGGCGCCCAGGATGTTGCCGGCCAGATGGCCGTTGACCACCACGTGCGGCACCCGCACCTCGCCCTCGACGCGGCCCTGCTCGCTGATCGAGAGCATCGCCTCGCCGCCCTTCTCGGCCAGGATCGAACCCTTGACCTGGCCGTCGACGTACAGGCCGCCGGTGAAATGCACGTCGCCCTCGACCCGGGTGTTGCGCCCGATCAGGGTGTCGACCTGGCCGTTGCCGCCCTGCCGGGCCGGTTGCTTGCCTCCGAACATCACGATGTCCCTTGCTGTGCCGCCCGGCTCCAGGCCAGCGTGCGCTCGACCGCCGTGCCGCCGCGCGGGGCGAGGCGGATGCGGACGGTGTGCGGCTGGAAGTCGCCGGGCAGGGTGATGCGCCCCTCGAGGCGCTGGAAGTAGCGGAAATCGAAGGCCAGGCCCTCGGCGCTGCCGGGCGGCACCAGCGAGGGCCAGTCCAGGCGCTCGGTGCGGCCGTCGCGCTGGCCCTCGACCGCCAGCGTCAGGCGCCCCGTGGTGGTGCCGCGCGGGTCGCTGGACTGGGTGACCAGGGCGCTGAACGCGACCGAGCCGTCCTCGGACGGCCGCAGCACCAGTTCGTGCAGGTCCAGCGGCTGGCGCTGCGCGCCCGGCCCGATCAGGCGGTCGTAGACCGCCAGGTCGCGGCGCAGCTGGGCGATCTCGTCGTCCTTGGCGGCCAGCGCGCCCTGCACGTTCTCGTTGGCCAGGCGGGCGATCTGCTCGGAGCGCTCGACCACGGCCAGGCGCTGCTCGATATCGGCCAGGCGCCTGCGGTTGACCTCCAGGGCAGCCTGCGACTGCGCGAGATCGGCCGCCAGCGTGCCGGCCTGCGGGATCATCACGTAACGGCCGACCACGTAGGCGGCCAGCACGGTCAGCAGCCAGCCGGCCAGCAGCAGCAGGCGCTGGCGGCGCACGCGCTGCGGATCGACGATGCGCAGGCTCGGCATCGGCGTGTGGCCGGAGAGGGACATGGCGGGCAGGTGACCGGAAAGGGGACGATTAGGCCGCCAGGCGGCGGACCAGGTCAAGGGCAGGGGTCACGGACCCGGCCCGGGCCCGCCGGTCGGCCAGGCAAGGGCAGGGCCGGCGGGGCACCGGACTCGGTGCCAGGTCGCCGGCCGCGGCCTGCCAGCCAGCTCAGCCCGCGCCGGTGGCGGAACCGGAACCGGAACCGGAACCGGTGCCGGTGCCGGGCCGGTGCCGGTCGCAGCAGCCGCGTCCGGACTCAGCTCTCGATCTTGGTTTGCAGGTAGGGCGTCGCGCCCAGGCGCTCGATCAGGGCGAGCTGGGTCTCCAGCCAGTCGACGTGCTCTTCCTCGCTTTCCAGGATGTCCTCGAGCAGCTCGCGGCTGACGTAGTCGCCGACCTGCTCGCAGTGGGCGATGCCGGCCTTGAGGTCCGGGATCGCCTGCATCTCCAGCGCCAGGTCGCAGCGGAAGACCTCCTCGGGGTTCTCGCCGATGCGCAGCTTGCCCAAGCTCTGCAGGTTGGGCAGGCCGTCCAGGAACAGGATGCGCTCGATCAGCCGATCGGCGTGCTTCATCTCGTCGAT
>DDTN01000011.1:22423-22590 GCA_002344355.1 Proteobacteria bacterium UBA2363
CAGTTCGTTGTAGAGCGCCTTGTTCAGGTGCTCGATGACCTTGGCGTCACCCTTCATTGCGGGCCTCCTGGCATGCGTGGCAGGCGGTCAGGGTAGCGGGGATGGATTCGCCGGGGCGGAACGGGAATGGGAATGGTTGGGGTTTGGGGGGGGGGCGGGGACCGGGG
>DDTN01000048.1 GCA_002344355.1 Proteobacteria bacterium UBA2363
GCTCCGGGCTCCGGGCTCCGAACTTGAAACTCCGAACTTGGAACCTGCAACACCTGGTAAGCGGAACGCGATCTGCTCCCCTCTCCCTCCGGGAGACCTGATCTGCGTCGTGTCTCAGCCCGCTCCCAGGCGGCGTCTCGCCAGCGCGACGGCACCGCACTTCTCCCCTCTCCCTCCGGGAGAGGGGCCGGGGGAGAGGGTCGGGGCTGGCCATGATCCGCATCGCCGCCGGTCCAGGGGCACGCACCGGCCGGGCCGCCAACCCCGCACGCGGGGATCATCCATGCGCCTCAGGGCGCCAGCCGCCAGCGCTCGCCGGCCTCCGGGGTCCAGGCGCCGTCCGGGCCGTCGAAGCGGAACGGGATCGAGACCAGGCGCAACCCCTCGTTGCGCTGGACGACGAAGTGCAGGTGCGGGCCGGTCGCGAAGCCGGTGGCGCCGGCCGCGCCCAGGCGCTGGCCGGCAAGGACCACGCTGCCCTCGCGCACCAGGACGCTCTCGAACGCCAGGTGGGCGTAGACCGCCATGGTGCCGTCCTCGTGCAGGACGCGGACCATGTTGGCGCGGTCGCCCAGACGCCGGTCCTGGCCGGATTCGAAGAAGTCGCGCTCGACGTGGATGACGATGCCGTCGCGGGCGGCCAGCACCGGGGTGCCCTCGGCGACGCCGAGGTCGACGGCGTGGTAGTTCTGCTCGTCGCCATGGCTGAAGCCGCCGCCGAAGGCCTGGGCGATCGCGTAGCGGGTGCCGGAGGGCAGCGGCAGGCGGTAGCGCGCGGTCGGGTCGGGGGCGCTGCGCGGATCGCCGGGCACGGCCACCACTTCCACCCGCCAGGCGGCGTCCTGGTAGGGATCGTGGGAGCGAACCCGGGTCACCTGGACGCTGCCGCGCGGCGCCAGCACCACCCGCCGCGGCAGTAGCGGCTCGGCCAGGGCGTTGCGGACCTCGGTCAGCGCCAGCTCCACCTCCAGCGGCCCGGCGAAGCGGCTGTGCACCCACACGGTGCTGGCCTGGCCGCCGTCGCCGCGGGTTTCCAGGCGCACCAGGGGCGAGGGGTCGACGCGCACGCGGGTGGCCTTGACCGGCGCGTCGGTGACCGGCGGCACGTCGGTGAAGTGGCGGATGCCGTGCTCGTCGACGTACTCGTAGAGCTGCTTGGCCGGCGCCACGCCGGTGACGCACAGGCCGGCGACCAGCGCCATCAGGGCGCCGCGGGCGCGCCCGGATCGATGCCGGCTGGCCTGCGCCGGGGTCATCTCAGGCCTCGCCCTATCCCGCACCGCCGGCCAGCGCGCGCGGCGCGCCTGCGCGGCAGTCCCGGATCGCGGCCGGTGCGGCCGGCGACCGCATTCGCCACGGTCGCCAGGCAGGGCGGGCCGGAGCGCACGGATCAGGCCCGGCGCAGGAACAGCAGAAGGAAATGGAAGAACTCCGCGCGCGGCGCCAGCGCGTAGTCGGCCACGGTCCAGCCCTCCTTGCGCGCCTCGCGGTCGTAGGCGGCGGCACCGATGCGCGGCGTGATACGGCGCTCGTCGGTGCCGTAGAAGACCGCGCGCCGGCGCATCTGCTCGGCGAAGGATTCCGGCGGCGTGCGGAAGCGCGGGTCGGAATCCATCAGGTCCGGGTCGGTGATGAAGTTCAGCGCCAGCACCGCGTACCCGGCATCGTCCTTGAGGTAGCGGAACACCGCCGGCATCGCGTCGAAGTGCTCGCAGAAGCCGGCGTAGACGCCGCCCAGGTTGTTGTCGAGGATGATCAGGTCGTAGCGGCCCAGGCGCGGGTCGCCCTGGTTCATCATCGCGAAGCTGTCGCCGTGGGTGGTGCGCACCTTCGGCCCGAGCTTGCCGGCGAGCCGGATGTAGTCCTCGTTGATGTCGCACAGGTGCGCGCTGTTGACCCGCTCCAGATAGCCGTGCGACATGTTGATGCCGGCCCCGGAGAACGGGTCGAGGATGTCCGGGTTGCGCAGCGGGTAGCCGTGCGCGGCGCACAGCCAGAACACGATGTCGATGTGGAAGCGCACGCGCAGGTAGTTGCCGACCGGCGGCAGTGCCCGGGTCAGGCCGGAGATGCCGCCGATGGCGGCGCGCCGCGTCCAGTAGTGCAGGTCGGTGGAAAAGCTGGCCATGCATGCTCCCTCGGAAAGGCCCGGCCGACCCGTCCCTGGGCCGATCGGACTCGCAGGCGCCCGCTCGCGGGCAGCACGAGCCATCCCTGGCTCGCGGGAAGGTCCGGTGTTCCAGCCCTTCCCCGAAGGCTGAGCCGGCAAGGTAGCCGGCAAGGCCTGGCCCGGCAACCCGGCTCACGCGCGGTCAACCCGGCGCCGGCTACCATGGCCGGGCATGGTCTCCACCCGTCTGCTTCGCTGGCTCCTGTTCGCGCTGCTCGCCGCGGCGGTCGGCGGCGCCCTGCTGCTGGCCCTGCTGGCGGTCGACACCTCGCTGTCGGTCTGGCAGCGACTGCAGGGCCTGCCGGCCGGCTTCCGATACCTGTATGGCGCGCTGCTGGGCGCCGCCGGCCTGGGCGTGGCCTGGCTGGGCTGGCGCCTGCTGCGCCGTCGCCGGCCGCGTCGCCGGCCGCCCCCGCCGCCGGTGACCCGCGCCGACATCGAGCGTCGCGCGCAACGCCTCGCCGAGGTCGGCGCCACGGCGCCCGAGGTCGCCGGGGAGCTGGCCGAACTCGACCGCCGGGCGGGTTCCGGCCACGTCTGGGTGGCGGTGTTCGGCGCCGTCAACGCCGGCAAGAGCGCACTGGTGCGCGCGCTGGCACCGCAGGCGACCACCGCCAGCGACGCCCTGGCCGGCACCACGCGGGCGGTCGAGCACGTGCACGGCGCGCTGCCGGACGGCCGCCCCCTGGTGCTGGCCGACGTGCCCGGCACCCAGGAGGATCCCGGCCGCGAGGCGCTGGCGCGCGACGAGGTGCTGCGCGCCCACTGGGTCCTGTACGTGTGCGCCGGCGACCTCAGCCGCAGCCAGGCCGCCGAGGTCGACTGGCTGAAGGCCTTCGGCAAGCCCTTCGCCCTTGTTCTCAACCAGGCCGACCGCTACCGGCCCGAGGAACTGGTGCAACTGCAGCGGCGGCTGCGCGAGCGTGTCGACGCCCCGCTGGTGACGGTCAGCGCCGGCGGCGAGGAAGCGGTCGAGCAGGACGGCGTGCTGGCCTGGCGACAACGACCGCCCGAGGTCGCGCCGCTGCAGGCCCTGCTGGCGCGCCGCCTGGCGGCCGGTCCGCAGGCGCTGGAGGCGGCGCGCAGCCAGGCGGTGCTGGGCGGCCTGGACCAGCGCCTCGCGCAGGTCGAGGCCGCCGACCGCGCCGCGCGTTGCGAGGCCGCCGTCGGCAAGTACACGCGGCGCGCCGTGGTCGGCGCCCTGGCCGCGGTGGCGCCGGGCAGCGACCTGGTCATCCAGGGCGCCCTGGCCACCGGCCTGGTCCGCGAGCTGGCGGCGATCCACGAGGTGCCGGTCCGGCAGATCGACATCGACGCCCTGGTGGCGCGCGCCACCGGCACCCTGCGCACCACCACGGCGGTGGTGCTGGCGATCGCCGGCAACGCCGCCAAGGCGTTTCCCGGCCTGGGCACCCTGGGCGGCGGCCTGGCCCACGCGGTCGCCTACGGGATGATCTTCGACAGCCTGGGCCGGGCGGTCGCGGCGACCCTGGCCGAGTCCGGGCGGCTGGACGCGCAGGCCGCCGCCGACGCCTTCGCCGACACCCTGCGCGCCACGCCGCGGCCGCCGGTGCTGGGCCTGCTCGGCGCGGTGCTGGCCGAGCGCGTCGTCGATCGCGCGCAGGCGCGCGAGGAGAGCCGGCCATGACCCCGCGGTTGCCTACGTTCGTCCTGCTGGCCGCGATGTTCGCCGCGCCGCTGGCCGCGCAGCCGGCCTGGTACCGCATCGACCCGGTGCACACCCGGATCCTGTTCTTCGTCGAGCACGCGCGCTTCTCGCGCAGCATCGGGCTGTTCCGGCCGGTCGAGGGCGGCCTGTGGTTCGATGAGGCGGACTGGACGCGCAGCCGGGTCGAGGTCTGCCTGCCGCTGGCCAGCCTGGACATGGGCGACCGCGCCTGGGAGAACACCCTGCGCCGCCGCGATTTCTTCGATGCCGGACGGCATCCGGACATCTGCCTGCGCTCGCGCCGGATCGAACGCCTGGACGCGGATCGCGGCCGCCTGCACGGCGAGCTGGAGGTGCGCGGCGTCGCCCGGGACGTGGTCTTCGACTTCACCGTGAACGATGTGCGCCGCTTCTCGCTGACCCTGAAGCGGCGCCTGGGCGTGAGCGCGACCGCGACGGTCTCGCGCAGCGCCTTCGGCATGACCCGCGATCCGACCCTGATCGGCGACGCGGTCGAGATCGTGATCGAACTTGAGGCCGAGCTGGCGCCCGCGCCGGCCGGCGACGACCCGGAGGAGAGATGATGGCCTGGCGCAGCGGACCCACCGACTGGAGCACCCCGATCAAGATCCTGCACTGGCTGCTGGCGCTGGCGGTGCTGGCGATGGTGGTTTTCGGCTTCGTGATGAAGTACGGCGACTTCAGCCAGGTCGAACGGATCGGCCTGTACAACCTGCACAAGTCGACCGGCCTGACGGTGCTGGTACTGGCTCTGCTGCGCCTGGCCATCCGCCTGGTCGACCGGCGCCGGCCGGTGCTGCCGCCGATGCCGGCCTGGCAGCGCGCCACCGCCGCCTTCACCCACGTGTTCCTGTACGTGGCGCTGATCGGCATGCCGCTGTCCGGCTGGCTGTACAACTCGGCCTCGGGCTTCCCCTTGCGCTGGTTCGGGCTGTTCCCGGTGCCGGCGCTGAGCGGCCGCGACAGCGGCCTCAAGGACCTGGCCGGCGAGATCCATTTCGCGCTGGCCCTGCTGCTGGCGCTGGTGGTGCTCGTCCACGCCGGCGCCGCCCTGGCGCACCACTTCCAGTATCGCGACAACGTCCTGCGCAGCATGTTGCCGCGCCTGCGCAGGGGCGCCGCCGGCGCCCTGCTGGCGGCCGCGCTGCTGCCGGCCTTGCTGGCGTCCGGCACCGCGCGCGCGCAGGCGCCGTCCTGGTTGCCGGACGGCGAGGCGGTGCTGGCGTTCCGTGGCAGCTACCAGGGCGAGGCCTTCGAGGGCCGCTTCGCGCGCTTCACGCCGCAGGTGCGTTTCGACCCCGACGACCTGGCCGGTTCCGGCATCGAGGTCGACATCGAGCTGGCCAGCGCCGCGACCGGCGTCGAGGACTACGACAGCACGATGCAGTCGGCGGAGTTCTTCGACAGCGCGAGGTTCCCGCAGGCGCGCTTCGTGGCCCGCAACCTGCGCGTCGAGGGCGAAGGTTACCTGGCCGACGCCGAGCTGACCCTGCGCGACCGCACCGTTCCGCTGGCCTTTCCGTTCGCCTTCGGGATCGACGGCGAGCGCGCCGTGCTCACGGCAAAGGTGACGCTGAAGCGCCTGGATTTCGGGGTCGGCACCGGCGAATGGGCCGACACCGCGCTGATCGCCAACGAGGTCGAGGTGCGCGTCGAGCTGCCCTTGCGGCGCGCGCCCGCGCCTTGAAGCTGCCCTGGCCACGCCGGCGCCGCGCGGCACCGGGCGGCGGGACGGCGCCGGCGCCGGGCGAGCGCCACCGCGACCGCGCCCGCGCCAGCCTGGCGGCACTGCGCGACGATCCGGCGATCCCGCCGGCGGTGCGCCAGCAGCTCGCCGCCGACTTCGCCGAGGTCGAGACCCTGCTCGGCCGGCTGGAGCGCGGCGACATCCACATCGCCGTGTTCGGCCGCGTCAGCGTCGGCAAGTCGGCCCTGCTCAACGCCCTGGCCGGCCGCGCGCTGTTCGAGGTCGGCGTCCTGCACGGCACCACCACCGTGCACAGCCTGGCCGACTGGCGCGAGTCCGGCGCCGGCAAGGTGGTGCTGGTCGACACCCCCGGCATCGACGAGCTCGACGGCGACGCCCGCGAGCGGCTCGCCTTCGAGGTCGCCGGTCGCGCCGACCTGCTGCTGTTCGTGGTCGAGGGCGATCCGGTGCGCGTCGAGCGCGAGGCGCTGGCGCGCCTGCTGGCCCTCCAGCGACCGCTGCTGCTGGTCCTGAACAAGGCCGACCGCTTCCCGCCGGAGACCCGCGCCCGGCTGCTGACCCGGCTGCGCGAGCTGGCCGGCCCGACCCTGCCCGCCGAGAACGTGGTCGCCGTGGCGGCGCTGCCGGCGCCGCTGGCGCGCATCGAGCGCGATGCCCGTGGTGGCGAGCGGCGCCATGCGCAGGCGCGCGAGCCGGAGATCGCCGCCCTGCAGTCGCGCCTGCTGGAGATCCTCGAACGCGAAGGCCGCAGCCTGGCGGCGCTCAATGCCGGCCTGTTCGCCGGCCAGCTGGTCGAGCAGGTCGCCCAGCGGGTTTCGGCGCTGCGCCGCGACCAGGCGGCGCGGGTGATCCGCGGCTACTGCCTGGCCAAGGGCGTGGCGGTGGCGCTGAACCCGGTGCCGGTCGCCGATCTGGTCGCCGCCGCCGGCCTGGACATCGCCCTGGTCGTGCACCTGGGCCGGGTCTACGGCCAGCCGCTGAGCCGGCGCGAGGCCGGTCGGGTGATCGCCACCATCGGGGCCCAGCTCGCCGGCCTGATGGCCGGGCTGTGGGCGATCAATCTCGGCGCCTCGGCGCTCAAGGCGGTCAGCGCCGGCCTGTCGACCGCGGTCACCGCCGGCGCCCAGGGCGCCCTGGGCTGGTACGCGACCCTGGTGGTTGGCCGGGTGGTCGAGCGTTGGCTGCTGCAGGGCCGGCAGTGGGGTCCGGACGGCCCCGGCCGGGTGGTCCGCGAGATCCTCGACAGCCTGGACCGCGGTTCGGTGCTGCGCGAGGCGCGCACCGAGATCCTGGCGCGCATCCGGCGGCCGGCGCGGCGCGGCTGAGCGGCGCTGTGGGTCCGGCGCGAGCTTGGCCCGGTCCGCGTTCTCGGTGTCGCGTGGCGCTGCACCGGCGGACCATCGAACGACGCGCGTGCCGGTCCTTCCTCATGGCGCCCGTCCGGCATCGATCCGGACGGACGGTGCGGCGGCGGCCGCCGGCGCAGCCGGTTCGCCGGGCGGCCCTCCCTGGCCGCGGCCGGCGAGCCGTCAGTCCAGGCAGGCCGGCTTGGCCTCGAAGTCGTCGCGGAACACCCGGTCCTCGGGCGCACCGGTGACGGTGACCGAGGCCTGCGCGCTGTTGTCGGCCGGCGCCGGATCGGGGTTGGCGGCCTGGACCGTGGCGGTGTTGGCCAGCTCGCCGCCCTTGTCCGGGGCCAGCACGGTCAGCCGGACCGGTGCGGGCGGCACGGCCAGCGGGCCGGCTTGCGCGCATTCGACGGTGTCCGCGTCCAGTTCGCAGGTCCAGCCCGGCGCGTCGATGGCCAGCACACAGGTGCCCGCAGGCAGCGGATCGGCGACCACGACGTCGACCGCGCCGGGCGCATCCATGGCGACCGCCAGCAGCCAGTCGAACGGCCGGCCGGCCTCCACCGTGGCCGTCGAGGCGGACTTGGCCAGCGCCAGGTCGCGGGCGCCGACCAGCACGTCGGCGCTGCCGGTGTTGTTGGCCGGATCGGGATCGGCGACGTCCGAGGACACGCCCGCGAGGGCGGTCAGCACGCCGGGACTGTCCGGCGCGGTGGCGTGGAACTGCAGTCCCGCGCTGCTGCCGGCCGGGAAGCCGCCATCGAAGGTGCAGATCACCGTGGCGACGACGATCTCGCACTGCCAGCCGGGCGGCGCCAGGGCCTCGGTGGCCGGCACCGGCAGGGTGGCGGTGACCGCGACGATGCCGGCGGCATCCGGACCCAGGTTGTCGACGCTCGCCAGCCAGCGGGCCAGGCCGCCGGGCTCGACCGGCGCGGCGCCGGGGACGATGGCCAGGGCCAGGTCGGCGCTGCTGCCGCCGGCCGGGGCGGCGACGTCGCCGGTGGCGACCACCGCGTAGCGCTGGCCGCCGTCGGCCATCGGCACGTTGATGCCGCGCACGCGCACCTGCCAGGTGCCGGCGGCGGGGGTCGGGAACAGCAACTGGTGCATGACGTTGCGGTCGTCGTGGCCGGTATCGGCGGTGCTCTGGGTCGGGTTGGGGGTGCCGGTGGCCGGCAGCTTCTGGGTCCAGACGCCGCCGTCGGGGTCCTCGACCTCCAGGCGCAGACGGTTGACCACGTGCGGATTGGCGCCGATCGCCGCGGGGAAGTCGCTCCACACCAGGGTGACCTTGAGCGGCTGGCCGGCGCCGACCTCGAGCGCGAAGCCGGCCTGCTCGCCGGTCGCCAGGCCGGCGGCCGCGTCGTGCAGCCACAGCCGGCGGGCGTCGCCGCTGAAGTGCAGGACGTCGTCGAGGTGGATGCGGCCCCAGCCTTCGACCTGGTTGGGCGCCGCGGCGGCGGCGCCGGTGCCGGTCATGTCGCGCGCGCCGTTGACCAGCAGGGCCTTGAGCAGGGCGGCGGAGGGTTCGGCGATGGCGTCGGCGGCGTTCTCGCTGCCGCCGGGGTAGAAGCCGCGGTTGAGGTACTCGCGCACCAGGGCGGCCAGGCCGGCGGCGGTCGGCGTCGCCATCGAGGTGCCGCTGAAGGTGCAGGTGGCGCAGCCGCCGGTGCTGGTGCTGCCGTCGCTGGCGGTCGAGACGATGCCGTCGCCCTGGGCCATGACGTCGGGCTTGGTGCGGCGGTCCAGGGTCGGGCCGCGCGAGGAGAAGCTGGCCGCGTTGGCGCCGCTGGCGCCGGCCCCGGAGGCGCCGACCGTCAGCGCGCTCTTGGCCAGGCCCGGCGAGCCGACCGCGCCGCCGCTGCTGGCGCAGCAGGTGCCGTTGTTGCCGGCGGCGATCGCCACCAGCAGTTCCGGGAAGTCCCAGGTCGCCTGGTCGGCGTCGCGCGCGAACTCGTCGTAGCTGGCCGTGCAGCCGGGCAGGCAGAACAGACCGAGGAAGCAGCAGCTGCCGCCCCAGGAGTTGGAGTGGATGCGGGCGCCGTTGGCGTGGGCGACGGTGGCGGCGTGGTAGATCGAGCCGCCCAGGTTGTTGACGTACTGCAGGCTCTCGCCCATTTCCTGGGCGACCAGGCGGGCGCCGGGCGCGGTGCCGTCGAGGTTGCCCGGCGTCGCCGCCAGCGTCCCGGCGGCGCAGTCGACCGGATTGGCCGGATCGCTGCCGGTGATCGAGCCGGCGACGTGGGTGCCGTGGCCGGCGCCGGTGCTGCTGCTGCAGGCGTTGTCGCCGAGCGCGTCGCCCGCGCCCGACCACTTGTAGTAGTGCAGGGTCTTGCGCTGCAGCAGGTCGGGCAGGCCGGGCGCGCAGGCGGCGCCGTCGCCGCAGTCGCTGATCGGCGGATCGCCGTGCACCGTGTCGTTGAACGCGCAATGGTTGAAGTCGACGCCGGAATCGAGCACGCCGACCACCTGGCCGCAGCCCAGCAGGCCGCGGTCGAACACCGGCAGCTGGCCGGGGCTGCCGCTCTGGTGCAGCCAGCCGGCACGCGCGTTGAGGAAGGCCATCTGCTTGCGCAGGCCGATCGAGGCGACCTCGGCCTGCGGCGCGATCGCGGCGAGCACGCCTTCCAGGCGCGCGCCGACCAGGCTCAGCACGACGCGCGGCGAGGAGGTGCCTTCGACCTCGAAGCCGTGCACGACGCCGTCGATGTCGAGCCAGCGCGCCAGCAGGTCGGCGGCGTCGGCGCCGGGGTGCAGGCCGACCGACAGGGGCAGGGCGGCCGGGCGCTCGCCGCCTTCGAGCAGCTCGGGCAGGCCGCCGCTGAGCTTCCAGGCCGCAGCCATCGGGCCGGTCCAGAGCGCGCCGGCGACCCGGCCGGCCGGATCGGCGTCGAGCGCCATGCGCACGCGCAGGGCGTGGTGCGGCAGGTAGTCCACGGCCTCGGCGCCGATCGCCTGCAGGGCGGCCCGTTCGGTCGCGCCGATCGGGCCGGGAAACTTGACCACCCACCAGCTGTGCCGCGCGCCGCGCGCCTCGCCCGGCAGGGCGGCAAGGGCATGGTCGAACAGCGCGGCGCGCTGCGCGCAGGCATCAAAACTGCCGGCGTCGAAGCCGAGCGTGCAGCGTTCATCGGCGAAGGCGCTGGACAGAACCAGCAGCATGGCGGCGGCGCAGGCCGCCCGGAAGCGAAGGCTCATGCAGGTCTCCCGTAGTGAAGAATGTCCGTCCCCACGGACGCCGGGACCTTAGCACGGCCGGCGCGCGGCGCGCCCGCGCCGGTCAGCGCGCGAACGCGACCAGCGCGCGCACCTGGGCGGGCGAGAACGGCCAGGCCAGCTCGGCGCCGTCGGCGCGCCGCAGCACCGGGATCACGGTGCCGTACCGCGCCTCCAGCGCCGGGTCGCGCTCGATGTCGACGCGCTCGAACGCGGCGACCCCGGCCAGGGCCAGCATGTGCTCGGCCTCCAGGCACAGCAGGCAGTACGGCCGCAGCAGCAGCTGCAGCGTCGTCGCTTCGGCGTCCTGTCCACGGCGATCGGCATTCATGGCGGCATTCTAGGCGCAAGTGCGCTGCACACCGCCGTGGCGCTCACAGCGGCCGCTGCCGCGGCAGTGCCGACTTGTGCGGGGCGCCCAGCGACGCCATGCTAGCCCTGCTCCCTGCTCCCTGCTCCCTGCTCCCTGCTCCCTGCTCCCATCATGGCCGTCAGCGTCTTCGACCTCTTCAAGATCGGCATCGGACCCTCGTCCTCGCACACGGTCGGGCCGATGCGCGCGGCCGCGCGCTTCGTCGAGCGCTGGCTGATCGAAAACGGCGAGATTGGGCGCACCGCCCGGGTCCGAGCCGAGGTGTTCGGTTCGCTGGCCCTGACCGGCCGCGGCCATGGCACCGACAAGGCGGTGCTGATGGGCCTGGAGGGCCACTGGCCGGACCGCATCGATCCCGACCTGATCCCGGCGGCGCTGGAGCGGATCCGCGCCGACAAGCGGATCCGCCTGCACGGCCGGCACGAGATTGGCTTCGACGAGAAGCACGACCTGGTGATGAACAAGCGCCAGAAGCTGCCCTTCCACACCAACGGCATGCGCTTCACCGCCTACGACCAGGCCGGTGCCGAGATCGCGACGCGCGACTACTACTCGGTCGGCGGCGGCTTCGTGGTCAACCAGGACGAGGCCGCCGAGGACCGCATCGTCGCCGACACCACCGAGCTGCCGCATCCGTTCGCTTCCGGCGACGCCCTGCTGGCGCGCTGCCAGGAGACCGGCCTGGCGATCGCCGCCCTGATGTACGAGAACGAGCAGGTCTGGCGCAGCCGCGCCGAGATCGACGCCGGCCTCGACGCGATCTGGGCGGCGATGCAGGCCTGCGTCGCCCGCGGCATCCGCGAGTCCGGCACGCTGCCCGGCGGGCTGCACGTGCGCCGGCGCGCGCCGGCCCTGCACGCCGAACTGTCGTCGCGCCCGGAAGCCGCGCTGCGCGATCCGCTGACCACGCTGGACTGGGTCAACCTGTACGCCCTGGCGGTCAACGAGGAGAACGCCGCCGGCGGCCGGGTGGTGACCGCGCCGACCAACGGCGCCGCCGGCATCATCCCCTCGGTGCTGCACTACTACGAGCGCTTCATCCCCGGTTCCACCGCGCAGGGCGTGCGCGACTTCCTGATGACCGCGGCCGCCGTCGGCATCCTCTACAAGGAGAACGCCAGCATCTCCGGCGCCGAGGTCGGCTGCCAGGGCGAGGTCGGCGTCGCCTGCTCGATGGCGGCGGCCGGTCTGACCGCCGCGCTCGGCGGCAGCCCCGGCCAGATCGAGAACGCCGCCGAGATCGGCATGGAGCACAACCTCGGCCTGACCTGCGACCCGATCGGCGGCCTGGTGCAGATCCCCTGCATCGAGCGCAACGCGATGGGCGCGGTCAAGGCGATCAATGCCAGCCGCATGGCGCTGCGCGGCGACGGCAAGCACAAGGTCTCGCTCGACAAGGTCATCAAGACCATGCGCGACACCGGCCGCGACATGCAGGACAAGTACAAGGAGACCTCGCGCGGCGGCCTGGCGGTGAACGTCATCGAGTGCTGAAGGGGTCGGCGCGACACCACGTCCGGGCCGCCCAGCGGGTCCCTTGACGCATCGTCCCCCGCCGGGGACGCCGGCCGTAGGGACGGCCGGCTGGGAGCCCGGCGCTCCTGCTGCCGGGTCGTTTTCCGGATCGCCTCGCCGGCGCGGATACCGACGGGTTCCCGGCGAGCCCCCTGGCTGCGAGGGTTCGCCGGGTGCCCCGCCGGGCGTATGCCGGCGCTACTGGAAGCCGTTGGCGAAGATGCGGTCGACCGGGCCGGAATCCGGCACCAGGCTGAGGGTGTTGTTGCTCGGGTCGTGGTCGTTGACGACCTGGCCGATCGCCACAGAGACCGGCGCCGGCGGCGGCGTCAGGCCGCTGAACACCGCGCGCACGCGCACCATCAGCGGCGCCGCGCCCGGACCCACCACGTAGCCGCGCAGGCGGTAGCGGGTCGGGTTGTCGGCCAGCTTCTCGAGCGTGCCCGGGCAGGGCAGTCCGCCCTGGGTGCATTCGGCGTCGCTGCCCAGCAGGTAGCCGGCCGGGAACTGGATGTCGACGTGGCTGCCGCCCAGCTCGGCCGAGGGACCGAGGTTGACCAGCTCGAAGGCGACGTCGACCTCGTTGCCGATGCGCGTGGCGGTGCCCGCTTCCAGGCCCAGGTTGCGGCTGACCACGACGTCGCGGCGGTAGCCGATCCGATCGTTGCTGTCGTCGGGATCGATGACGCCACCGATCGCCAGCGGGATCCAGGTGCCGGCATCGAAGGCGACCTCCTGGCCCTGGTCCAGGAAGGGATCGGGCGTGGCCAGCAGTTCGATGGTGGCGGTGGCGCCCGCCGCCAGGTCGAGCGAGGGCTGGAAGTGCTCCATGCTGCACCAGGGGCCGGCGCAGCCGGCGGGCAGCGTGCAACTGGAACCTGCGGGCGCGACGCAGCGCCAGGCGTGGGGATTGAACAGCGGCTGGGCGGTGACCGGGTGGCGGCCGAGCTGCCCGGTGAAGCGCGCCTGCGGTGCCCGCGCCGGCCCGTCGTTGCTAACCGCCAGGGTCCAGAAGCGCGGGTCGCCGGCGACCAGGTTGGCGGGCGCGGTCAGGGCCAGGCGCAGGTCGGCCAGCGCCGGCGGCGTCGCCTGGCAGCGGATGTCCAGCGACCAGTCGCGCAGCACGCCGGTGTCCTGGGCGGCGTTGTCGCTGACGGTCAGGGTCCAGGCGCCCTGGCCGGCGCCGCCGATGATCCCGGGAAAGCCGGCGCCCGGGCGCAGGCTGCCGTCCAGGGCGCGCAGGCCGGGACCGAGCTGGCCGCACATCGCCTGGGCGTTGGGCAGGTCGCCCAGCTCCAGCGTCGCCAGGATGTCGTCCTGCGAGCAGTTGCCGGCGCCCGGCATGCCGGTGCCGCGCGGCCGCTGGATCAGCGGAATCGCCGGCCGGCCGGGCGGCCTGAGGAAGATGTTGAGGTCGCCGACGTAGGTGTGCGTGATGTCCAGGCCGACCCGGATCGCGGTGACGAAGTTGCAGGACTCGAACACCTGGATGGTCGAGGTCACCGGCGCCAGGGGCGCGTTGTCGGGGATCGGCGCGTTGCTGTTGCACAGCCCGTTGTTCGAGCAGCGGATGCCCGGCAGCGAGCCGGTGGTGCTGCTCCGGAACAGCAGGGTCTCGCGCTGGCCGACCACCCGCATCGCATTGCGCGGGTCGTACAGACCGCCGACCGAGGCCGAGGTCTCGGTCACCGCGTTGCCGGCGCCGGGCGTGAGGTGACGCAGCGCGATGCGGTCGCCGTTGCGGACCCAGCCCGGCCCCGACAGCCAGCCACCGTCGTTGATCCGGTACTGGCCGCCCTCGACCAGCACCGGGACGTGCAGGCCGGCATCCAGGCCGGACACGGTGGCGGCGTCGGAGACCACCCAGGCGTTGCGCGGCGCATCGTTGCGGGGGGCGATGGCGAGCGGAGCCGGCCGCGTGCCCCAGTGCGGCGAACTGTTGTCGGCCTGCAGGCGGACCACCACGCCACGCCGGCTGAGCGTGCCGCGCGTATGGCCCGCGGCCAGGATGCGACCGGCGCCGTCGACGGCGACCGCCTCCAGCCGGGTGTCGGCGCTGCCCGGTGCCTGCAGCACCCGGCTGCCGCCGATCGCGAACGTGGTTTCCGCGGCGCCGTTGCTGCGGCGCGCGGCGACCAGGCCGTGCCGCGCGGTGCCGTGGCGGTCGCGCACGGTGCCGACCTGCACGCTGCGGCCGGTCGGCAGCAGCGCCATCGCGCTGCGGCCGTCGCTGGTCGGTGTGGCGACATAGCCGCGTTGCAGCAGGTCGATCAGCGACTGGCCCGCCTGCGCCCCGGGACCGCCGACGAAGCCGGCATCGGGCGTGCCTGCCGCAGACCAGCGGCCCGCCGGCACCGCTTCCAGCATCGGGTTGACACCGTCGTTCCAGGCGGTCGCCGCGACCAGCACCGCCAGGTCGGGCTGCAGGAGGCTGCCGGTGGCCGCCGCCCTGGACGCCGCGAACAGCGCGCCGCGCGCGTCGCCGTCCTGGAGGTTGCTCTCGTAGCGGGTCAGGTGGCCGCCGATCAGGCCGACCACGTCGACACGGTCGCCGGTGCGCACGGTGACGCCGCCGCCGGCATTGGCGATGCGCCGGGTCGCGAACGACGAGGGCTGCGCCGGCCCTTCGGCCGCGAAGGTCCAGGCCACGGCCCCGTAGATGTTGCTGATCGTGCCGGTCGCCAGGACCTCGCCCGAGGGCAGGCGGGTCAGGTGCAGCGGTTCGGGCGCATGCTCGTTGGCATTGAGCGGCAGCGGCTCGGGCAGATACACGCCGCCCGGCGCGAAGCCGGCGTCCAGCGCGCCATTGGCCAGGATGCGCACGAACGCCGCCTCGTGGCCGATGCCGGCGCGCGGCATCCGGGCGCCGACCACCAGGCTGCCGTCGGGCAGCAGCAGGGAGGCCCGGCAGCTGTTCAGCGAGCCGCCGCCGGCCTGGAGCAGGAATTCGACGCGGCCGCCGTTGCCCCAGGCGGCATCGAGCTGGCCGGTCGCGGTGAGGCGGGCCACGAAGCAACCCAGCGGCGACTGCGACTGGCCGTCGGGCGGCATCTTCTCGCCGACCAGGTAGATGCGCTGGTCGTTGGCGCCGACATGGATGCCGGTGACCTGCGCCGGATAGGCGGTGCCGGGGCCGGCCCACCCCTGGCTGCCGAACGCGGTGTCGGTGTCGCCGGGCAGGGCGAGTGCGGAGGAGCTGGCCAGGGCCAGGGACAGGACGAGCGGGCGGATCGACATGGGGACACTCCGGGGAAACCTGCCCGACCCTGCGCAACCTGTGTGCCAGTCCTGTCGATGCGGGGCTTGCCGGCCGCAGGGCCCGGACCGCCCGCCGGCCTGGTCCGCGTTCGCGGCCAGCCGGGCGCCCGTTCGCGTGCCCGGGTTCAGGATCGCGAACCCGGCGGCGGTGCGAGCCGTCCGGCCCCCGGCGCAGCTGCGATGGCGAGGACGTCGTCCAGCAGTCCTGCGGCGGTCACCGCCGGACCGGCCCCTGGGCCGGACAGCGTCAGCGGCGCCTCCGGATAGCGGTCGCAGTGGATCGCCAGCCGGTTTTCGCATCCGGGCCTGGCCAGGGGGTCGTCGGGCGCCAGGCATTCCAGGCCGACCCGGGCGGCGCCGTCGGCGTCCAGGCGCGCGACATGGCGCAGGACCCTGCCGGCGCCGCGGGCTCGCGCCAGCCAGCCGGCCATGGCGCGATCGAGCGCCGCGGCATCGGGACCCTTGGCGGGGTCGAGCAAGGGGCGGCGCCGCACCGCGCTCGCGGGCAGGGCATGGCCGGCGGCGCGCGCCAGGATCAGCAGCTTGCGCTCGACGTCCAGGCCGCCCAGGTCCTGCCAGGGATCGGGCTCGGTCAGGCCCAGCGCGCGCGCCTGCCCGACCAGCGCCGAGAACGGCCGGCTGCCGTCGTAGCGGTCGAGCAGCCAGGACAGGGTGCCCGACAGCGTCCCGGCCAGGGCGTGGATGCGGTCGCCGCCGGCGCGCAGGCGGGCGATGGCGGGCAGCAGCGGCAGGCCGGCGCCGACCGTCGCGCTGGCGCCGTAGCGGGCGCCGGTCAGGGCCTGGGCGTCGCGGATGGCCAGCCAGCGTTCCTGCCCGGCGCCCAGGCCCCGCTTGTTGGCGGTGACCACGTGGGCGCCCGCGGCCAGCCAGCGGGCGTGGCGGGCGGCCAGTGCCTCGCTGGCGCTGGCATCGACCACGATCGCCGCGCGCCTGCCGTCGGGCGCCAGCCACGCCAAGGGATCGGCGGGCGCCGCGCCGGGCGCCACACGGTCGAGCGCGTCCGCGGCGCTGCCGGCCACCAGGCCGCTGGCCGCATGCAGGTGCCGGCTGCTGGTGGCGACCGCGAGCAGACGCAGGCGGGCCGCCGCCGGCTGCCCGTGCAGGCGCCGCAGCAGGGCGCGGCCGACCTGTCCGCAGCCGAGCAGGACCAGGTCGGCGGCGGGCGCGTCGCCGGCCGGCGCAAGCGCCGGGCAACTGGCCGGCGCGTTCATGCCGCCACCGCGCGCGCCGGCACGGCGGCGATCCGGGCCAGCGCCCGGTCGATGTCGGCCAGCAGGTCGGCAGCGTCCTCGATGCCCACCGACAGCCGCAGCAGGCCCGGGCCGATGCCCGCCTGCGCGCGCGCCTGTTCGGACATGGCGGCATGGGTCATGGTCGCCGGGTGCGCGACCAGGCTCTCGACGCCGCCCAGGGACTCGGCGAGGGTGAAGCAGGCCAGGCCGGCCAGGAAGGCGCGCACCGCCGCCTCGCCGCCGGCCAGCTCGACGCTGACGATGGCGCCGGGACCGTCCTGCTGGCGCAGGGCCAGGGCATGGTCGGGGTGGCCGGGCAGGCCCGGCCAGTGCACCGCGGCGATCCCGGGCGCGCCCACGAGGCGCTGCGCCACCGCGGCGGCATTGGCCTGGTGCTGCGCCATGCGCAGCGTCAGCGTGCGCACGCCGCGCAAGGTCAGCAGGCTGTCGAACGGGCTGCCGGTCAGGCCCAGGGCGTTGGCCCACCAGGCCAGTTCGTCGACCAGCCCGGGCCGGGCGGCGACCACCGCGCCGCCGACCACGTCGCTGTGGCCGTTGAGGTACTTGGTCGTCGAGTGCACGACCAGGTCGGCGCCCAGGGCCAGCGGCCGCTGCAGCGCCGGCGACAGGAAGGTGTTGTCGACGCAGACCAGGGCGCCGGCGGCGTGGCCGGCCCGCGCCAGCGCGGCGATGTCGACCAGGCGCAGCAGCGGGTTGCTCGGCGTCTCCAGCCACAAAAGGCGCGGCCGCCGCGCCAGTGCCGCCGCCAGCGCACCGGGATCGCGCTGGTCGACCAGTGCCAGGCGCAGCTGGCCGCGACGCGCCAGGGCGGTGAACAGGCGCCAGCAGCCGCCATAGCCATCGTGCGGCGCCACCAGCAGGTCGTCCGGTCCGAGCAGGGCCAGCACCGTGGTGACCGCCGCCAGGCCGGAGGCCGTCACCACGGCGCCGGCGCCGCCTTCCAGGCCGGCCAGGGTCTGCGCCAGCAGGTCGCGGGTCGGGTTGCCGCTGCGGCCGTAGTCGTAGCGGCGAGGCTGGCCGAGGCCGGCGAAGCTGAAGGTGCTGCTCAGGTGCAGGGGCGGCGTCACCGCGCCATGGGCGGCATCGCAGTCGATGCCGCCGCGCACGGCGCGGGTGGCCAGGCCGGGCGTGTTCATGCCGCCACCTCGCGGGCCGCCGCCAGGGCCTGTCCGAGCGCCTCGGCGATCGCCGCGTGGGCCTTCAGGAAGGCGTCGTGGCCATGCGCCGAGCGCACCGTCAGCAGCCGTGCCGGACCGGCCAGGGCCTCGACCAGGGCATACAGGCCGGACAGCGGCACCAGCTGGTCCTGGTCGACGCCGACCACGGTCACCGGCACCCGGATGCGCGCCGGGTCGACGGCATGCAGGTCGAGCGACTCCGACAGGCGCAGGTAGGCGGTCGCTGGCCAGCGCGCCGCGAAGGCCTCGCCATGGCCGCGCAGCCAGGCCTCGCTGGCGACCTCGAAGCGGTCGGCCTGGCGGACCGGCGGCAGGTCGAAGCGGGTCCGCAGGTCGTGCGGCGTGCGATAGCCGAGCAGGGCCACCTGGCGGGCCAGCGACAGCGCCGGACCGGACTGGCCGCAGGCGATGCCCTGGCGCAGGATCGCCCGTTGCAGGCCGCGCCAGGCGCTGGCCCAGGGGTCGGGCCGGTGGCCGCCGCTGATCGCCACCAGTTGCTGGAGTCGTTCGCCGTGCCCGGCGGCGAAGGCGAGGCCGACCATTGCGCCGTACGAGGCGCCGACCAGGGCGTGCAGCCGGGCGATGCCCAGGGCGTCGAGCACGGCGGCCAGCGCCTGGGCCTGGTCGGCGGTGTCGATGGCCTGGTCGATGCCCCCGCAACGGCCCAGCCAGTCGATGCCGAGCAGTCGGAAGCGATGGGTGTCCAGGGCCAGGCCGGGGCCGCACTGGCGCGGCCACCAGCCCGGCTCCGGATAGCGCCGGGTGGCCAGCAGGTGGCGGTCGCCGGAGATGCCGCCGAGCACGGCGATCACCGGGGCCGTGCGCGGCCCGACCAGCTCGTAGGCCACGCGCACGGCGCGTTCGCCGCCGTGGCGCAGGGGCAGGGTGAACCAGCATTCGCCGCGCTCGGCGGCGCAGTCGACGGGGGTCGGCGCACCGGGGGCGCCGGTGCGGGCAATCGGGTCGGTCATCGCGGCACTCCTTCGAAGGGCTTGGGGAAACGCGCCATCGAGCGGGGTGCGGAGGTCCGTGATCCGGCGCCGGTGGCGGTCCGGGGACACGTTCCATCTGCCGGCGGGCCGTTCCGCCCTGCCGCAGGAATTGGCACCTTCGACGGCAGCGTTGCTGCCGTCGGGTTGCCCCGGCTTCGTCGGGCCTGTCCCTCTGCCGGTCTCGATGGTGGCGGCAGCCTAGCGGCGGACCGGAGGGCCTGTCAATCGCTATATCGCGATATAGCGATGAATTGGTCGGCGGGTCGGGCGCCGGCCTCCGGCGTGGTGCCGTCGTCAGTCGCCGTCCGTCGCCTGGAGCTGCTGGCGCAGCCGGCGCGCGAGGTCGAGCGGATCGACCGGCTTGGCCAGGACATCGCGCGCGCCCAGGGCCAGGCAGGCCTCGACGACCTCGGGACCGTGCCCGGCGGTGACCACCAGGACCGGCGGCATGCGCGCGCCCTGTGCGTGGCGCAGCGCGCGCAGGACGCCCTGGCCATCGAGGCCTGGCAGATCGAGATCGAGCACCACCGCATCGAAGCGCGCGACCTCCAGGCGGGTCAGCGCCGCCAGGCCGTTGTCGACGCCGACCACCTCGGCGCCGCGCGCGGCCAGCCGCTCGGTCAGCACCTCGCGCAGGGCGGGATCGTCCTCGACCAGCAGCAGGTAGAGGCCGTGCAGGTCGGTGCCGGCGCCCGCCGCGGGCGCCGGCGCCGGCCGGTCCGGCTGCGCCAGCGCGCGGCAGGCCCGCAGCAGCGCGCCCGGCCGCCAGCAGCCGTGCAGAACGGACCAGGCGGCTGGCAGCTCGCCGGCGTCCAGGTCGAGCGGCAGGCACAGGACCACCGGCCGTCCGGCCGCGGCACCGGCGGCCAGGGTGGCAAGCGCGGCGGCATCGTCGACCGCCGCCAGCAGCAGGCCCGGCGGCTGCCCGGCGGTGTCGTCGCCCGCTGCCGCGCGCGCGACCACGGCGCCCAGGGCGACCAGGCTCGCCTGCAGGTCGTCGGCCCGCTCACCGTCGCCGTCGGCCAGCCACAGGGACGGCAGGCCGGCGGCCAGGCGCTGTCCCGGCGCGTCGACGGGCAGGCCGACCCAGAACGCGCTGCCGCCTTCCCTGCGGTCGTGGGCGCCCAGGTCGGCGCCCAGCAGCTGGCACAGTTCGCCGGAGATCGCCAGGCCCAGGCCGGCGCCGCCGGCACGCTGTCCCCGCCGGTCCTGGCTCCACGGCTGGAACAGGCGTTCGCGCAGGGCCGGCGACAGGCCGGGGCCGTCGTCCTCGACCACGAACCGCAGTTGCCTGCCGTCGTGCTCGACATGCAGCCGGACCCGGCCGGTGGCGGTGAACTTGACCGCGTTGCCCAGCAGGTTGACCAGCACCTGGCGAAGCCGCTGGCGGTCGGTGCGCACGGTCGCCGGCACCGGGGTCGCGATCCGCACCGACAGGCCCAGGCCCTTGCCGGCGGCGGCGGCCTCGACATCGCCCAGGGCTTCGTCGAGCAGTTCCAGCAGGGGCACCTGCGCCGGCACCAGCGCCAGCGTGCCGGCCTCGATGCGGGCCAGGTCGAGCAGGTCGTTGACCACCCGCAGCAGGTGCTCGCCGGCCTGCTGGATGTTCTGGCTGCAGTGGCGCTGGCGCGGCGCCAGCGGGCCGTTCTGGAGCAGGGCGTTCATGCCCAGCAGGCCGGCCACCGGCGTCCGCAGCTCGTGGCCGATGCGGGCCAGGAAGCGGGTCTTGGCGGCACTGGCCTGGCTCGCCCAGCGTTGCCGCTCCGCGGCCAGCAGGCGCCGGTGGCGGCGCGCCAGGCGACGGCGCAGGACCTGCTGGCCGGCCAGCGCGACCAGGCCGAGGGACAGGCCGTACAGCACCAGCGCCGGGGTCCTGCGCCACGGCGGCGGCTCGACCTCCACCAGCAGCTCCAGCGCCGCCAGCGCGGCCTGGCCGTCGCTGTTGCTGGCGGTCACCCGCAGCCGGTGGCGGCCGCTGTCCAGGCGTTCGAAGACGCGCTCCGGGCCGCCGGCGTCGTCCGCGCCATCGACGCCGTCGAGGCGGAAACGGAAGCGCTGCCCCGACGGCTTGTGGAAGCTGTCCAGGCGGACCGCCAGGCGCAGGTCGTGGTCGCCATGGCGCAGGCGCAGGGCGCCGGCGCCGGGGTCGAGCGCGACGCTGCGGCCGTCGCGCTGGACGCTGGCGCCATGCCAGCGCAGGCGCGCCTCCGGCAGCGGCGCCACCAGGGCGCGGGTGTCCACCACCACCACGCCGGCCTGCACCGCGGCCACCAGCAGGCCGCCCGCCAGCCGCTGCGGCGGCGTCCGCGCGAACTCGACGCCCGGCAGGCCGTCGTTCTCGTCGTAGGCCAGCAGTTCGCCGCGCTCGGGCAGCCAGGCGAACAGGCCGCGCTGGGTGGTCAACCAGACCCGGGCGTCGGCATCGACCAGGACGCCGCCGCCGGCCACGGCCGGCAGCCCCTCGCCGGCGGTGACCTCGGCGACCGCCTCCAGCCTGCCGTCGGCGAGCACGCGGAAATGCGCGAGCGTGCCCGGCCGGTGCAGCCAGAGGCTGCCGTCCGGGGCGAAGTCGAGGCCGAACACCGGCAGGTCGCCGCTGCCGGGCACGGCCTCGACCTGCCAGTGCCCGGGCCCGGCACGCAGCAGCCCGCGCTCGCAGGCCAGCCAGGCGCCGCCGCGACGGTCGAAGCGGATGTCCCGGATCTCCGCGCAGGGCAGGTCCTGGCCATCGCCCAGGGGCAGGAAGCGCACCGCCGACAGGTCCGGCCGGAACCAGGCCAGGCCGCCGCCGCCGAAGGCGACCACCAGGTCGCCGCCCGGCGACTCCGCCATCCGCCAGGCCGGTGTCGAGGGAAAGGCCCGTCCCGCGTCGTCCTGGCGCAGCAGCCGCCCCTGGCCTTGATGCCAGCGGTGCACGGCGCCCTGGTGACCGGTCCACAGGCTGCCGTCGCGGCTGGCGGCGACGCTGCGGATGCGGGTGTCGGGCAGCACGCCGCCCTCGCGCTGGCTGGTCCAGCGCCGGATCGCCCCGGTGCCGGGGTCGAGTTCCAGCAGTCCTCCCGCCGGCTGGCCGGCCAGCCACAGCCGGCCGCGGGCGTCCGGCTGCACCAGCCTGAGGCTGCCCGGCGAGGCGTGCTCGGGGCCGGTCTCGTGGTCCGGCAGGAAACTGCGGATGGCGCGCCAGCGGGGCGGCAGCTGGGCGATGCCGCCGCCTTCCAGCGCGAACCAGAGGCTGCCCTCGCGGTCCCGCAGCACGTCCAGCACCATGCCGGAGGGCAACGCGCGGCTGCGCCCCGGGCGCGCCGGGAACACATGCACCTGGTCGCTCGCCGGGTGCCAGCGCCGGATGCCGTCGATGCTGGCGTACCAGAGGCTGCCGTCGGCATCCATGGCGACGCCCCAGCCGGGCACCTCGGACAGGGCCGTGGGCAGCGCCACCTCGCCGCCGCCGGGCAGGGGCAGGGCGCGCAGCCCGGCATCGGTGGACAGCCAGCGCAGGCCACCGTGTCGCCGGATGTCGGCGATGATCGGTACCGCCGCCCCGGTACCGGCGCCGGCCATCGGCACCGGCGCCAGGCCGGTCTCCGGGTGCCACCGGCACAGGCCGTCGGTGCCGCCGACCCAGACGCTGCCGTCGGCGTCGGCATCGAGCGCGGTCACGTGCTCCGGGCAGGAACTGCCGGTGCGCCCCGGCAGGGCCCAGTAACGGGTGATCGCGCCGTCGCGGGAGAGCCGCGCCAGGCCGGTGCCGAAGCCGCCCAGCCAGATGCCGCCGGCACCATCGGCGGCCAGCGCCCAGATGCGGTCCCCGGGCAGGCCGTCGGGGCGCCCGGGCTGCTGCCGCCAGTGCTCGAAATCGTCGCTTTCCGGGCGGTAGCGGGCGACGCCCGCGTCGTGCACCGACAGCCAGACCTGGTCCTCGGGATCGACCAGCACCTGCTGGACGTCGTTGCCGGGCAGGCTGCCGGGGTCGTCGGGATCGTGCCGCCAGACCCGGATCGCGTGGCCGTCGTGGCGCGCCAGCCCGTCCAGGGTGGCCAGCCAGAGGTTGCCGGCCCGGTCCTGGGCGAGCCGGTGCACGGTGTTGGAGGGCAGGCCGTCGGCGCTGCCGAGCAGCCGGAACAGCGGCCGCTCCGGCGGTGGCGCGGGCTCCGCCGCGGCCGCCGGGCGACCGCCCAGCAGGAGCAGCGCGCACAGCAGGCACATCCTCGTCGGCATCGCCCCAGACTAGGCGGCGCGGGTCCGCTCACCTATCGGAATCGGCCCTCGTCCGGCATCGGAATTTTCCGATGCGCGCGCCGCCGCGCTCAGTCCGCCGGGGCGTGCCAGCGCGGGCTCAGGCGCGCCACCGCGTCGACCAGGGCGCCGAGGTGCTCGGGCCGGACCTGCGGGGTGATGCCATGGCCCAGATTGAAGACATGGCCGGGCCCGCGGCCGTAGTCGGCCAGCACCGCCGCCGCCTCGCGCTCGATCGCGCCCGGTTCGGCGTAGAGCAGGGCGGGATCGAGGTTGCCCTGCAGGGCGACCCGGTCGCCGGTGAGCCTGCGCGCCTCGGCCAGGCCCTGGGTCCAGTCCAGGCCGAGGGCGTCGGCGCCGGTGTCGGCCAGGGCGGTCAGGTGGCTGCCGTTGGCGCCCTTGGCGAACAGGATCAGCGGCACGCGGTCCGGCGCGTCGCCCTGGCCGAGGGCGGCGGCGATCCGCTCCAGGTAGCGCAGCGAGAATTCGCGGAAGTGGTGCGGCGCCAGCACGCCGCCCCAGGAGTCGAACACCTGCAGGGCCTGGGCGCCGGCGGCGCGCTGCGCGGCCAGGTAGTCGATGACCGCGCGGGTCAGCACGTCGAGCAGGCGGTGCATGAGTTCCGGCTGCTCGGCGAGCAGGGCCTTGGCGCGCCGGAAGTCGGTGCCGCCGCCGCCCTCGATCATGTAGCAGGCCAGGGTCCAGGGGCTGCCGGAAAAACCGATCAGCGGCACCTTGCCGGCCAGTTCGCGGCGGATCAGCGACACCGCGTCGATCACGTAGCGCAGCTCGACCGCCGGATCCGGCACCGCCAGCGCCTCGATGTCGGCGGCGCTGCGCAGCGGCCGCGCGAAACGCGGTCCCTCGCCCTCGACGAACGACAGGCCCAGGCCCATGGCGTCGGGGATGGTCAGGATGTCGGAGAACAGGATGGCGGCGTCGAGCGGGAAGCGCGCCAGCGGCTGCAGGGTGACCTCGCAGGCCAGTTCGGGGGTCTGGCACAGGGCCATGAAGCTGCCGGCGCGCTCGCGGCTGGCGCGGTACTCGGGCAGGTAGCGGCCGGCCTGGCGCATGATCCACACCGGGGTGCGGTCCACGGGCTGCCGGCGCAGGGCGCGCAGCAGGCGGTCGTTGAGCAGGGGCGGATGGCTGGTCATGTCGTGGCGCTCGGAACGGCCCGGGCGGGGGCCGGGCGACGGCTGGCCGTCGCGGTGGTAGGGAAGGCGGGTGGGGCGGTCAGTCCTGCGGCCGCTGCGCGCCTTCGGCGAAGGTGACGCGGAGGCCGCGCCGGATCTCGCGGTCGCGCGCCGCCTCGAAGGCGGCGATCGCGCTGTCGCGGTCCGGATGCACGCTGCGCCGGACCTGGCTGCGGCCGCCGATCTCGCCGCTCTCGCGCATCAGCGTGTAGCCCCCCAGCAGGTCGGCCTGGAGGATCAACTGGCAGAAACGGGGGGGCGCGCCGGCGGCCGGCTGCTGCTGCAGGAACATGCGCATGCGCGCAGTCTAGCGGGGATGTTTCGCCCGGGCAGTTCCCGGCCGCGCGCACGGGTCGCGGGCCGGCCCGCGCGGGACCGCGCCGGCGCCGGTCCCGCGCGCGCGGGCGACGATTCCGACGGCCGCTTACACTGGCGCCCTCGCCCCCGGAGTGCCGCAATGACCCCGATCCGGATCGCCGCCCAGCCCCGCGACCTGGGCGATGGCTTCGTCGTCCGCCGCCTGTTGCCGGCGGCACCCTTGCGCACGGTCGGCCCGTTCGTGTTCCTCGACCACTTCGGACCGGTCGACTTCCCGCCCGGGCAGGGCATGGACGTGCGCCCGCACCCGCACATCGGCCTGGCCACGCTGACCTGGCTGTTCGATGGGTCGATCCGCCACCGCGACGGCCTGGGCAGCGCGCTCGACATCGAGCCGGGCGCCGTCAACTGGATGATCGCCGGCCGCGGCATCGTGCATTCCGAGCGGACGCCCCCGGCCCTGCGCGAGCGCGGCCAGCGCCTGCACGGCATCCAGACCTGGATGGCCCTGCCGCTGGCCGACGAGGCGATGGCGCCGGCCTTCGTGCACGTGCCGGCGGACCAGTTGCCGCGGCGTACCGGCGACGGCTTCGAGGCCACCGTGGTCGCCGGCGATGCCTGGCGCCTGCGTTCGCCGGTGCCGGTGCGCAGCCGCACCCTGTACCTGTCGCTGCGGATGGCGGCGGGCGCCACGCTCGAGCTGCCGGCCGACCACCCCGAGCGCGCCGTCTACTGCGCCCAGGGCCGGCTGGCGGTGGCCGGCACCACGCTGTCCCCCGGCGAACTGCTGGCACTGCCCCCGGGTCCGGCGGCGCTGGTGGCCGGCACCGGCAGCCTGGCGGTGGTGGTCGGCGGCGAGCCGCTCGACCTCGGCGCGGAGAACTCGGCGCGGCAGCCCCGGCACCTGCGCTGGAACTTCGTGGCCAGCCGCCTGGCGGACATCGAGGCCGCGGCGGCGGCCTGGCAGGCGGACGACCAGGACCGCTTCCCGGCGGTGCCCGGCGAGAGCGACCGGATCCCCTGGCCCGGCTGAGCCGGTCCCGGGGCCGGGGCGCTGGCCGATGGCGGCCGGCCGCCGCGTCCGGCCCCCGGCCCGGCAGGGCTCAGGCGGCGGCGAGCGCCGCCCGCACGGCGTCCTCGGTAACGCCGCCGACCACCCGGGCCTGTCCGACGCCCCGCCACAGCACGAAGCGCAGGCCGTCGGCCTGCGCCTTCTTGTCCAGGCGCATGTGGCCGAGTAGGGCGTCCGGCGCCATCGCCGGGTCGCCGCGCACCGGCAGCCCGAAGCGCGCCAGCAGGGCGGCCAGGCGCTCGCCGTCGCCGGCCGGCGCCAGGCCCAGGAAGGCCGACAGGCGCGCGGCCTGGACCATGCCGACCGCCACCGCCTCACCGTGCAGCCAGTGCCGGTAACCGTCCTCGGCCTCGATCGCGTGGCCGAAGGTGTGGCCGAAATTGAGCAGGGCGCGGTCGCCCCGCTCGCGCTCGTCGCGGGCGACGATCGCCGCCTTGTGGCCGACGCTGGCGGCGATCGCTTCGGACAGGGCGGCCGGCTCGCGCGCCAGCAGCGCCTCCGCGTGCCGCTCCAGCCAGGCCATCAGGTCCGGATCGGCGATCGCCGCGTACTTGACCACTTCCGCCAGGCCCGACGCCAGCTCGCGATCGGGCAGGGTGGCCAGGGTGTCGGTGTCGGCGACCACGGCGGCGGGCTGGTGGAAGGCGCCCACCAGGTTCTTGCCCTCCGGCAGGTTGACCGCGGTCTTGCCGCCGACCGAGGAGTCGACCATCGACAGCAGGGTGGTCGGCACCTGCAGCAGGCGCACGCCGCGCATCCAGCAGGCGGCGGCGAAGCCGGCGAGGTCGCCGACCATGCCGCCGCCCAGGGCGACCACGGTGGCGTCGCGGGTCGCCCTGCGCGCCGCCAGCGCCGAGAAGATCCCGGCGCAGCGCTCGAGCGTCTTGCTGGCCTCGCCGGCGGGCACCACGTGCAGGGCGTCGGCCTCGAGGCCGAGCCGCTGCAGCACGGCGGCGCCATAGCGCGGCGCGACGTTGCCGTCGCTGACCACCAGGCAGGGTCCGGCCGGGCGCAGCGATCGCCACAGGCCGTCGTCGCCGAGCAGGCCGGCGCCGACCACCACCGGGTAGGCGCGCTCGCCGAGCGCCACCTCGATGCGCCGGCTCACGACGCCGCCCCGCCGGCGGCGCCGGCCGGCTGCGCTAGCAGCCGGGCCAGCGCCCGCGCCGCCTGGGCCGGTGGCCCGGACGGATGGAAGCGCAGGTGCGCGGCCGCCTCGTACAGGGGTTCGCGCTCGCGCGCCAGCGCCTGCAGCCGGGCGTGCCGGTCCGGCACCTGCAGCAGCGGCCGCAGGCGGTCGCGCGCCAGTCGCGTCAGCTGTTCCTCGACGGTGGCGGCCAGGTGCACGACCACGGCGTGCCGGCGCAGCAGGGCGCGGTTGTCCGGGTCGAGGACGATGCCACCGCCGCAGGCGATCAGGGTCGGCGCCGGCGCCGCCAGCGCCTGCGCCAGCGCCGCCGATTCGCGGCGCCGGAAGCCGGCCTCGCCCTGGTGCTCGAAGATCAGGGCGACGGTGGCGCCGGCGGCGGCCTCGATGGCCTGATCGAGGTCCACGAAAGGCCGGCCGAGCAGGTCGGCCAGGGCGCGGCCGATGCTGCTCTTGCCGGCGCCGGTCGGGCCGACCAGGGCGATGTGGGTTGCCGGTTCCATCGGCCGGCAAGGTTAGCAGGCTGTCGGAAACCGCCTGCCGGTCGCGGTCGTGGAGGGCCGCCCGGCGAAGCGGCTGCGCGGGCGGCCGATTCGCCGGGCGCCCGCCCGGACCTGCGCCGGACGGGCGGGCCGAAGAACGACCGCGACGGTTGTCGTGCAACGGGCTTCCGGCCGGTGCGCCGGCGCCGTGCCTGCGCCGGTGCGCGGGCGCCCGCGGCGACCGTGGTCCCGGCCGGTGCCGGCGGATCCCGGGACGAGGGCGGCTACACTGGCCCGTCCGCCGACCGCCGCCCCCGACCGACCGCCATGCTGCGCTTCACCCTGACCTTCACCGGCCTGCTGCTGGGCCTGTTCACGCTGTCGCTGCTGCCGCCGGTCGAACGCACCGTGGTCGAGCCGTTCACCTCCATCCTGGCCCAGGTGTGCACGGCCCTGGTCTCCCTGTTCGACGGCAACGCCCTGACCGAGGGCAGGGTGATCCGCACCCTCGACGGCAGCTTCGGCATCAGCATCGAGCGGGGCTGCAACGGCATCGAGGCGATGATCGTGCTGGCCGCCGGCGTGCTGGCGTTCCCGGCGACCTGGCGGCAGCGGCTGGCCGGCCTGGCGATCGGCTTGGTCGCGATCCAGGCGCTCAACATCGTGCGCATCATCAGCCTGTTCTACCTGGGCCAGTGGAGCATGACCGCGTTCGAGTGGTTCCACCTCTACATCTGGCAGGCGCTGATCATCCTCGACGCCCTGGTGGTCTGGCTGCTGTGGCTGCGCTACCTGGGCCGGCCAAGGCCCCTGCCGGCTGCGCCGGCGCTGGCCTGACCCGGTTCCCGGTCCGCTCGCCGCGGGGGCGCGCGCCGGCGGCTTCCGCAGCCGCTTTCGATCCTGCTAATCTGCGCGGCACGACATGGCAAACCGGAAGGGGGTAGCGTCATGGCCACGCAGGTAGCAAAAGTCATCGAGATCTTCGCCTCCTCGCCCAAGGGCATCGAGGACGCCGTCGAGAAGGGCCTGAAGAAGGCCGCGCAGACGGTGAACAACATCCGGGGCGCCTGGGTCAACGAAATCAAGGTGGTGACCAGCCCGGACGGCAAGGTGTCCGAGTGGCGGGTCAACCTCAAGCTGACCTTCATCGTCGAGTGACCGCGGCTCCGCGCGCGTCGTGAGCAGCGGCCCGGTTTCCATCGGACTGGTCGAGGACGACCCCGACCAGGCCGACCTGCTGGTGCAGTGGTTGCAGTCGGCCGGCTACCGGTGCCTGCACTACGGCACCGCCGCCGAGTTCCGTCGCGGCCGCGGCCGTCATGCGGCCGACCTCGTCCTGCTCGACTGGGAGCTGCCCGACAGCGACGGCCTGACCCTGCTGACCGAGATCCGCAGCGACCCGGCCACCGCCGCCACCCCGGTGATCATGCTCACCGTCCGCGCCGACGAGGACGACGTCGTGCAGGGACTGCGCACCGGCGCCGACGACTACATCGTCAAGCCGACCCTGCGCGCCGTGCTGCTGGCCCGCATCGGGGCGGTGCTGCGGCGCACCCAGCTCGCGCCGGGCGCCGGCGAGGACGTCGACCTCAGTCCCTACGAGATCGACACCGAACGCGCCCGCATCCTCATCGACGGCCGCGACACCGAGCTGACCCAGCGCGAGTTCGAGCTGGCGGTCTACATGTTCAGGCGGCACGGCCGCATCATCCGCCGCGAGACGCTGCTGGAGAGCGTCTGGCAGATCGCCGCCAACGTGCCGACCCGCACCGTCGACACCCACGTCAGCCGGCTGCGCCGCAAGCTGCAGCTGGACGGCATGTACGGCTGGCGCCTGGTCGCCGTCTACCAGCACGGCTACCGCCTGGAGAAGTTCGTCAGCAACGGCGAGCGCGGCTGAGCGCCGCGGCCGGGCACGCGGCGCAGTATCCTGCGCGTCCGACCCGTGCAGGAGGCGGCCATGCTGCCGCAGCGACTGATCGACCGCTTCCACGAGCTGCTTGCCGCCGCCGCCGCGGCGGGTGAGCCCGAACCCACGGCGATGAGCCTGGCCACCGTCGACGACCAGGGCCAGCCCTGGGTGCGCGTGGTGCTGCTCAAGGCGCTGGACGCGCGCGGCTTTAGCTTCTACACCAACACCGACAGCGACAAGGGCCGGCAGCTCGCCGGCCAGCCGCGGGCAGCGATCTGCTTCCTCTGGAAGCATCTCGACCAGGTCGTGCAGGTGCGCGCCCAGGGCCCGGTCGAGGCGGTCGACGCGGCCGAGGCCGACGCCTATTTCGCCAGCCGGCCGCGCGGCAGCCAGATCGGCGCCTGGGCCTCGGCGCAGTCGCGGCCGCTGGCCGACCGCGCCACGCTGGAGCAGCGCATCGGCGAGGTCGAGGCGCGCTTCCAGGGCGTGCCGGTGCCGCGGCCGGCGCACTGGGGCGGCTACCGGCTGCTGCCGCAGCGCCTGGAGTTCTGGCACGGCCGCGAGCACCGCCTGCACGACCGCTTCCTGTTCGAGGCCGGCGACGATGGCCAATGGCACGAGCGGCGGCTGTTCCCCTGACCGCGCCGGCCGCCGCCGCCGGCGAGTTCGGGCCGGCTTGATTCGCCCCGGACAGGGGCGTATGGTGCAGCGCCGCATCATCCTCCCCTGACGGCCCGCCGCCGACGCCACGTTCGTGGACACCCACACCAACCACGCGCCCAGGCGCATGCTGCCGCTGATGGTCGCCGCCACCGGCGTCGTCTACGGCGACATCGGCACCAGCCCGCTGTACGCCATGCGCGAGGCCTTCAGCGGCCCGTTCGGCATGGCCCCGACCGAGCTCAACATCCTGGGCGTGGTCTCGCTGCTGTTCTGGTCGCTGGTGCTGGTGATCTGCCTGAAGTACCTGACCGTGATCCTGCGCGCCGACAACCGCGGCGAGGGCGGCATCCTGTCGCTGATGGCGCTGGCCACCCGCAACTGGGGCGGCAGCGCGCGCACCCGGCGCTGGCTGGTGCTGCTCGGCATCTTCGGCGCCACGCTGTTCCTGTGCGACGGCCTGATCACGCCCTCGATCACGGTGCTGTCGGCGGTCGAGGGCCTGAAGGTCGCGACCCCGGTGTTCGAGCCCTACGTGGTGCCGGTGGCCCTGGTCATCCTGGTCGGCCTGTTCTCGGTGCAGCGCTTCGGCACCGCCCGGGTCGGCAGCCTGTTCGGCCCGGTGATGGTGCTGTGGTTCGCCGTGCTGGCGGCGATCGGCGTGTCCAGCATCGTCCAGAACCCCGAGGTGCTGCGCGCGCTCAGCCCGCACTACGCGGTGCTGTTCTTCGCCGAGCACCGCACCGCCGGGATGGTGATCCTTGCCGCCGTGTTCCTGGTGGTGACCGGCGGCGAGGCCCTCTACACCGACCTCGGCCACTTCGGCCGGGCGCCGATGCGGCGCGCCTGGTTCGGCCTGGTGATGCCGGCGCTGATGCTCAACTACCTGGGCCAGGCGGCCCTGCTGCTGCGCGAGCCGGGCGCCGCCGAGAACCCGTTCTACCTGATGGCGCCGTCCTGGGCGCTGTATCCGCTGGTCGCGCTGGCCACCTGCGCGGCGATCATCGCCTCGCAGGCGGTGATCACCGGCAGCTTCTCGGTGGTCCGCCAGGCCGTGCAGCTTGGCCTGCTGCCGCGCCTGGAGATCCGCCACACCTCGGCCAGCGCCATGGGCCAGATCTACGTGCCGGCGGTGAACCGCTTCCTGCTGGTCGGCGTGATCGGCCTGGTGCTGTCCTTCCAGACCTCGTCCAACCTGGTGTCCGCCTACGGCATCGCCTTGGCCCTGACCATGGCGATCGAGACGGTGCTTGCCGTGGTGGTGGCACGCCGGCTCTGGCACTGGGGCACCGCCGGCATGGCGGCGATGGCGCTGTTCGTCGCCATCGACCTGGTGTTCCTGGGCGTCAACGCCCTGAAGATCCCGACCGGCGGCTGGTTCCCGCTGGTCCTGTCCAGCCTGCTGTTCCTACTGATGACCACCTGGCGGCGCGGCCGCGAGATCGTCCACGAGAAGCTGCACAACGCCACCTTCCCGCTGCACCTGTTCCTGGCCAACCTGGACGGCATCCACCGCGTCCAGGGCACCGCCGTGTTCCTGACCGCCGATCCGGAGGGCCTGCCGCACACCCTGCTGCACAACCTCAAGCACAACAAGGTGCTGCACGAGCGCGTCGTGCTGATGACCCTGGTCACCGAGGAGGTGCCGCGGGTCGACGACCACGAGCAGGTCGACATCCAGGACCTGGGCGAAGGCCTGTTCCGTGTGGTGGCACGGTTCGGCTTCATGGAGGACCTCGACGTGCCCCATGCCCTGGCGCTGTGCGAGGCGCACGGCATGCACTTCGACGCCATGGACACCACCTTCTTCCTCGGCCGCGAGACCCTGGTCTGCACCAAGGGCGAGGACATGCCGCTGTGGCGCGAGAAGCTGTTCGCGGTGATGTGGCGGGGCGCGGCCCGGGCCATGGACTTCCTGCGCATCCCGCCGAACCGGGTGGTCGAGCTGGGGACGCAGGTCGAGATCTAGGGGTCAGAGTCGATTTCCGGCGCGGATGACTACGCATGGGCCAGGTCTTCCGGGCCGGAAAGTGACTCTGACCCCGTTTACCACCAGGTCGAGATCTGATGCCTGCGGGGCAAGGGGTCAGAGTCGATATCCGGCCCCTCCCGCCCCGCACTTGCGGAACCGAGCGTGCCGGAAATCGACTCTGACCCCGGTTTCGGTTGACCGCGCGGGGGCGCGGCGTATGCTGCCGGCCATGTACGGACACCACCCCTGAGGATGCAGGCCGGCCTGCGCCACCCGGCGCGCATCATCCCGCTGGCCTTCCTGGTGGCGATCGCGATCGGCACGGCGCTGCTGATGCTGCCGGCGGCGCGCGCGGGGCAGGGCGGCGCGAGCTTCGTCGAGGCGCTGTTCACCGCGACCTCGGCGGTGTGCGTCACCGGCCTGACCGTGGTCGACACCGCCACCTACTGGAGCGGCTTCGGCCAGGGCGTGATCCTGCTGCTGTTCCAGATCGGCGGCCTGGGCATCATGGCCGGCGCCACCCTGATCGGCCTGCTGGTCAGCCGACGGCTCGGGCTGTCCACCCACCTGTTGGCCAAGGTCGAGACCCGCAGCCTGGGCGTCGGCGAGGTCATTCCCATCCTGCGACTGGTGCTGGGGGTGACCCTGCTGGTCGAGGCGGCGTTGGCCGGATGGCTGTTCCTCCGGCTGCGCGGATCGCCCGACATGGCGGTCGGCGAGGCCGCCTGGCATGCCGTCTTCCAGGCGGTATCGGCGTTCAACAATGCCGGATTCTCGACCTGGACCGACAGTCTCACGCAGTTCGCCCCTGACCCGGCGGTGCTGCTGCCGGTGGCGATGGCGGTGATCCTGGGCGGGCTCGGCTTCCCGGTGCTTTACGAACTGCGCCGGCAACCGCTGCGGCCGTCCCGGTGGTCGGTGCACGCCAAGCTCACCCTGGTCGGCACCGCCACCCTGCTGGCGCTGGGCATGCTGCTGATCGCCGTCTACGAGTGGCGCAACCCTGCAACCCTGGGGGGGCTGGACGGTGCCGGGAAGCTGCTGGGCGCATTCTTCCACTCGGCCATGACCCGCAGCGGCGGCTTCAACACGATCGAGGTCGCGGCGATGCGCGAGGAGAGCGTGCTGGTGCAGTACCTGCTGATGTTCATCGGCGGCGGCAGCGCCGGCACCGCCGGCGGCATCCGGGTGACCACCTTCTTCCTGCTCGGCGCCGTGGTCTGGGCGGAGATCCGCGGCGAGCCCGACAGCGTGGTGTTCCGGCGCCGGATCTGCCCGCAGGTGCAGCGCCAGGCCCTGGCCGTGGTGCTGATGGCGGTGGCGATGATCGGCACCGGCACCCTGGCGATCCTGTGGCTGAGCGACGCGCCGCTGCAGTGGGCGCTGTTCGAGGTGGTCTCGGCGTTCGCGACGGTCGGCCTGTCCAGCGGGCTCAGCGCCGAGCTGTCCGGCGCCGGCCAGTGCGTCCTGGCCGCGCTCATGTACGTCGGCCGGGTCGGTACCATCACCGTGGTGGCCGCGCTGGCGTTGCAGCGCCGGCAGCGCAGCTACCGCTATCCCGAAGAGCGGCCGCTGGTCGGCTGACCCCGCACCGGAGCAGGAGACGATGAAGAGCAGCGACAGCGTGGTGGTGATCGGTCTGGGAAGGTTCGGCGGTTCGGTGGCGCAGTCGCTGTACCGGCTGGGCCACGAGGTGCTGGGCATCGACGAGAACCTCGCCCTGGTGCAGCGCTGGTCCAGCCGGCTGACCCACGTGGTGCAGGCCGACGCGACCAGCAACGACGCGCTGCGCGAGCTCGGCATCGCCGACTTCCGCCATGCCGTGGTCGGCATCGGCAGCGACCTGGAGGCCAGCGTGCTGACCGTGCTGGCCCTGCACGAGATCGGCGTGGGCGACATCTGGGCCAAGGCGACCAGCGAGAAGCACGGCCGCATCCTGGAGCGCACCGGCGCCCACCACGTGGTCTATCCCGAGGCGGCGATGGGCGAGCGCGTCGCCCACCTGGTGACCGGCAAGATGATCGACTTCATCGAGTTCGACGACGGCTTCGCGATCGTCAAGACGCGGGCGCCGATCGAGGCACAGAACCGCACCCTGGCCGATTCCGGCCTGCGCACGAAGCACGGCGTCACCGTGGTCGGCATCAAGCGGCCGCGCGAGGACTTCACCTACGCGCGCCCGGAGACCCTGGTCCAGGCCGGCGACCTGCTGATCGTCTCCGGGCCGACCGAGAAGGTCGAGAAGTTCGCTTCGCTGACCTGACGGGGTCAGAGTCGAATTCCGGCCCGCGGGAAAGGGGGTCCGGGAAAGGGGGTCAGAGTCACTTTCCGGCGCAGATGGTCGCAATGGCGACACGACGTCGACCGGAAAGTGACTCTGACCCCCTTTCCCGCTCTGACCCCGCTCTCCCCGCCTACCGGAACACCAGCCAGGCCCCGAAGGCGATGGTCGCGAAGCCGGCCACGTGGTTCCAGCGCAGCGCCTCGCCCAGGTACAGCACCGAGAAGGCGATGAACACCACCAGGGTGATCACCTCCTGGATCGTCTTCAGCTGCACCGCCGAGTAGACCGAGTGGCCCAGCCGGTTCGCGGGCACCGCGAGCAGGTACTCGGGCAGGGCGATCAGCCAGCTCGCCAGCACCACCAGCAGCAGCGGCGCCGCCTTGTACTTGAGGTGCCCGTACCAGGCGAAGGTCATGAAGATGTTGGACACCAGCAGCAGGGCGATCGGCGTCAGGTAGGCGTGCAGGCTGGCCATGGCGGGTACCGGGCGGGGCAGGGCGGCGCGAGCATAGCGGCGGGCGGGGAGGTCCGGGGTCCGGAAACCGGGGTCAGAGTCACTTTCCGCCGCGGGATTCCGGAGCCATGCTAAGGACTGCCCAGCGGAAAGTGACTCTGACCCCTCCCGGGCACCCAGCGGAAAGTGACTCTGACCCCATCCGGCCCTAGGATGGACCCCGGAGGCCAGGCCATGGATCCAGCCAGGGAACCGCAGTCCGCGTTCGATGCCGACGCGCCGCGCTCGGCCGACCAGCTGTTCGTCGAGGTCTACGACCGCCTGAAGGCGATGGCCGGCCGGCGCCTGGCCGCCGGCCCCCGCGGCACCCTGGACACCACCGGCCTGGTCCACGAGCTCTACCTGCGCATGAATGCCGGCGAGCGCCTGCGCTTCAGCCATCCCGCCCAGTTCTTCACCTATGCCGCGCGCGCCATGCGCCACCTGCTCACCGACCGGGCACGGGTCCGGCTCAGCCAGCGGGCCGGCGGCGAATGGCTGCAGGTCACCCTGACCGGCAGCGATCCGGACCTGGCGATCGCCAGCGCCGAGCAGGCCCTGGCGCTGGACGAGGGCCTGCAGCGCCTGGAACGGGAGGATGCCCGGGCCGCCCAGGTGGTCGAACTGCTCTATTTCGGCGGCCTGACCCTGGAGGAAGTGGCCCGCACGCTCGACGTGGCGCGGCGCACGGTCGACCGCGACTGGCGGTGGGCGCGGGCCTTCCTGAAGGCGGAGCTGGACTGATGTCGCAAGCCTGGGGAATGGTGCGTTATACCGACCGTGGAATGGGACAGTCGACCGACGCTGCGTGACCTGTTCGAGGCCGCGCTCGCCCTGCCGCGGGGCGAGCGCGACGCCTTCGTGGCGAGCCGTTGTGCCGATCCGGCGGACCGCGCCCGCCTGCTGCGCCTGCTCGCCGCCGACGACGCCGCCGAGGAGGCCGCCGGCGCGCTGCCCCGGCGGGCGGCACCGGACCTCGCCAGCGCCATCGGCGAGTCCGCAGAGGACACGGCCTGGCAGGCGGGACAGACGGTCGGCCCCTACCGGCTCGGCGAGCTGCTGGGCTCGGGCGGCTCCGCGGAGGTGTTCCGCGCCTGGCGCGAGTTCGATGGCGCCCGCCAGGTGGTGGCGCTCAAGCTGCTGCGGCGCAGCCTGGTCTCGCCGGAGGCGCGACGCCTGTTCCGGCGCGAGCGCCAGGCCCTGGCCGCGCTGTCGCATCCGGACATCGCGCACCTGGTCGATGGCGGCGTGTCCGAGGGCGGCCAGGCCTACCTGGCCATGGAATTCGTCGACGGCGTGCCGATCACCCGCTTCGCGCAGGAGCGCTCGCTGGCCCTGGCGTCCCGGCTGCGCCTGATGATCCGGGTCTGCCGGGCGGTGGCGATCGCGCACCGCAACCTGATCGTGCATCGCGACCTGAAGCCGGCCAACATCCTGGTGACCGCCGAGGGCCAGGTGAAGCTGCTGGACTTCGGCATCGCCAAGCTGCTCGACGACGAGCTGCTGGACGGCGAGCAGTCGACCCGAACCGGCTGGGCCGCCCTGACCCCCGGCTATGCCGCACCGGAGCAGTACGCGGGCGGCCCGGTCACCACCGCCACCGATGTCCACGCGCTCGGCGTGGTGCTGCACGAGCTGCTGTCCGGTGAGCGGCCGGCCGTGCGGTCGGGTGCGTCCGCCGCGTCGGAGGCGGCAGCGCCCGGGCCCGGCGACACCACCCGTCCGCGCGCCGTTGCGCGCGCCGCGATGCGCGGCGACGTTGGCACCGTGATCCGCAAGGCGATGGCCGACGAGCCCGGGCGACGCTACGCCAGCGCCGCCGAACTCGCCGACGACCTGGAACGCTACCTGCGCGCCGAACCGGTGCGCGCCCACCCGCCCTCGGCCTGGTACCGGACGCGCAAGTTCGTGCAGCGCCATCGTGGCGGCGTGGCCCTGTCCGCGGCCTTCGCCATCGGCGTGCTGGCCAGCCTCGGGGTGGCGCTCTGGCAGGCCCAGCAGGCGCGCCAGCAGGCGCAGCTGGCGCAGCGCGAGGCGGCCCGTGCCAGTGCGGTGCGCGACTTCCTGGAATCGATGTTCCGGCCGGTGCGGCAGGGCATCGCCGAGGGTCGGCAGCCGACCGTGGTCGAGCTGGTCGCGCGCGGTGCCGAGGCGCTGGACGAGCAGACCGGCCTGGCGCCACCGCAGCGCGTCGACTTGCTGATGATGTTCGCCCGGCTGCACGCCAACATCGGCGAGACCGCCCGCGCCCGCGAACTGGCCATCGCCGCGGATACGCTGGCCGGCGAATCCCTAGACCCCCTGCATCCGGCCGCGGTCGGCGCACTGGCGCTGCGCGGCATCCGCCTCGTGCGCGACGGCGAGACCGAGGCCGGCGCCGTGCT
This sequence comes from Proteobacteria bacterium UBA2363, assembly GCA_002344355.1. Taxonomy (GTDB): domain Bacteria; phylum Pseudomonadota; class Gammaproteobacteria; order Xanthomonadales; family UBA2363; genus Pseudofulvimonas. Next base: position 36,883 of record DDTN01000048.1, read on the forward strand.
GCTAGAAGAGGCGGCAACGCGGGCCCGGCGCATCGACGACCCGGTGCTGATCGCGGTCCTGGACACCCAGGCGGTCGCCGCCACCGACCTGGGCGACGCCGGGACGGCACTGCGGCACGCGCGCGAGGCCCTGGCGCTGCGCCTGCGCCACTACGGCCCGGATGATGAGCGCATGGCCGCCGGTTACAACAACCTGGCCTACGGCCTGGTCGGCGTCGGCCGCTTCGAGGAGGCGGTGGAGGCCTACCGGCAGACCTGGGAGATCGACCGCCGCTTCCGGCCCGAGCACAGCTACGACGTGCTCTCTGCGTTGTCGAACTGGGGCTGGGCGCTGCACCAGGCCGGGCGGGTGCGCGAGGCGCGCGCGCTGCTGGCCCAGGCCGAGGCGGGCTTCGCCACGCTCGGCGGACGGGCCCGCATGGGCCATGTGCTCAACAGCCAGAAGCTGTGCGGCATCGACATCGCCTGGGGCCTTCCGGCGGACGCCGAGGCGTCCTGCCGTCGCATGCTGGCGGTGACCCGCGAGATGACCGGTGGCGAGGGCCTGTTCATGGCCTACGCCCTGCGCATGGAGGCGCAGCGGCTGCTCGAGCTGGGTCGGCTGGACGAAGCCACGGCGATGCTGGACGGGGCGGCGGCGCAGCTTTCTGACGGTCCCGGCCATGCCCGGGGACGAGCCGGTGTGGCGCTGGTCCGGGCCCAGCTCGCCTGGCTGGCCGGCGAAGCCGGCCCGGCGCGGCGTCGTGCCAGCGCGGCGCTCGAAGAGGGCGCCGTCCACCGCCAGGCGGACACGCAGGACCTGCCGGCCCGCAGCCTGCTGCTGCTGGCCTGCATCGACGCGCCGCTGGAACCGCCCTGCCAGGGCCTGGCCAGCGAGCTCGCCGATGCGCTCGCGCATCTGCCCTGGCCGGGCGACCCGCGTGCCCTGCCGGCGCGCACGGCGCTGGCGCGCCGGGCGCTCGGCCACGGCGATCCCGACCAGGCCGCAGCGCTCGCCCGGACGGCGCTCGAGCAGACCGCCGGCGAGCTGGATCCGGCCCAGGCGCAGGTCCTGGCCGCCCGCGCCTGGCTGGCGGCGGCGCTGGCCGAAGGCGGCGATTGCGTCACCGCACGGACCGTTCGCGCGGACATCGCCGCTGCCGCCCGGCAGGCAGGCAATGCCGGTTCGCCCTGGCTGCAGGAAGCCGACCGGCACTGGCGGCAACGGGGCATGTGTCCGTAGCGGAAACCGGGGTCAGAGTCACTTTCCGCCTCAGGATCTCCAGAAGTCAGGGGTCAGAGTCACTTTCCGCCTCAGGATTTCCGGATCGGGCCAGGTCTGGCATGCGGAAAGTGACTCTGACCCCGGTTTCCCTGACCACTGTCGCAGATTCCGGCTCCTCTTCGTTACCCGGATCAGCCAGACCCCCTGGCCCTCCGGGAGTCCCTCCATGCCCCTGCACCGAACCGCACCGCCGGCCCTGCTCGTCGCCGCGCTCGTCCTGGCCGCCCCGCACGCCGCAGCCGACATCTTCACGGTCGGCGTCGGCACCGGCTGCACCCACGCGACCATCCAGCAGGCGATCGATGCCGCCCAGGCCAACCCCGGCGCCGACACCATCCGGGTCACCCGCAGCCTCGGCTATACCCAGCAGGCGCTGACCGTCAACACGGCGCAGGACCTGAGCATCGTCGGCGGCTTCGCGACCTGCAGCCAGGCCGCCAGCGACGGCACCAGGACCACGGTCAGCGGCGCCGGCGGCGCACTGGTGCCGGTGTTCACCATCACCGGGCAGACCGGTTCCGTGATCCGCATCCGGCTGCTGACCATCACCGGCGGCGACACCGCCGGCGAAGGCCATGGCGGCGGCATCCATTATCTGGGCAATGGCCGCCTGGAGCTGATCGAGACCGACGTCAGCGGCAACACGGCCGGCTATGGCGGCGGCATCTACGCCGACGGCCAGGGCGACCAGGCCGAGCTGCTGCTGTCGAACGACGTCGTGATCGCCGGCAACACCGCGCGCTACAGCGGTGGCGGCATCTACCTGAACGACATGAACATGCGCATGGAGGCGCCTGGCAGCATCCTGTTCAACAACACCGCGCAGGGCCTGTCCGACCGCGGCTTCGGCGGCGGCCTGATCATCCGCGCCAACAACCGCAGCGCGCGCGCGCTGGTCGGCAGCAACGGCATCGGCAGCCTGGGCACGATCGCCGGCAACAGCGCGCGCTACGGCGGGGGCGTGGCGGCGATCGCGGAATCCATCGGTCGCATCGCGCACCTGGACCTGTTCAGCACCGACGCCTCGCAGCGCACCTCGATCCGCGACAACATCGCCTCGGTGGTGGGGGGTGGCATCTACGGCAGACCCTATCGCGAATCCGGCTTCTTGACCGTCGGCGATTCGGTTTCGACGCTCTGGAATGCCGACCTGCTGCTCAACGTCGCGCCGGACGGCGCCGCTGTCTACCTCGAAGACGACTCTTCGTTCGGAATGGTCTGGGGTGCGCACCTGTGGATCAACTCCTGGTGGAGCAGCTGGAACGGGGGCAGCATGAACGGTCCACCGTCCGGCGCGGTGCCCTGCCAGTCGATCCGCCACTGCGGGCGCATCGCCGGCAACCAGACCCGCAACGCCAGCAACGAGCCCACCACGGGCGCGATCATCCGGATGAACCGGGATACCCGCTTCTATTCCAACTGGAACGCAGTACCCGGTGCACCCCCGTCCCAGGGCGGCGGCGTGCTGTTCACCGACAACACCGCGGGCCGGCTGATCGACGTCGCCGACAACAACGACGGTTCGGTGGTGCGCTTGCGCAACGCGGTGATGCACGGCAATGCGTTGAGCCTTCAGGTCCTGCGCGCCACCGGGGGCGGCTCGCAGGTCGAGATCAGGGACAGCACGGTCGCCGGCAACAGCATCAACGGCTCGCACGTGATGTCGGTGCAGGGCGATTTCGGGCTCACCGCCGGCCTGGTGTGGCAACCGGGCAAGACCGTGCTCAGCCACGGCGGCGGCAGCCGGATCGTCAGCTGGTCGATGGCCAACGAGGCGGCCAGCCTGGGCGGTGGTCCCTGGGCGCTCCAGATCGCCGGGCCGCGCTTCATCGACCCGGACCGCGGCGACTACCGGCTGCGCGCCGCCTCGCCGGCGATCGACCACGCCCCGGCCGATCCGGACAGCACCGGCGATGCCGACAGCCGCCCGCGCGACGTCGCCCTGCCGGTGCCCTGGTCGGACCTGCGCCTGCGCGATGCCGGCGCCTACGAGCGGCAGTCGATCAGCCCGCTGGTGCTGAACGGCGATTTCGCCTCCGACCTGAACCTGTGGACGTCCGCAGGCGGTGTCACCTCGACCTGGGACGGCAGCCAGAACGCCGTCGGCGGTGCCGGCTCGGGCTCGCTGCACGTCAACCAGGCAGGGGTGCCGCAGGCGCGGGTGGTCGTGCGCAGCCAGTGCGTCCACCTGCCCGCCGGCGGGCGCTACCGCCTCAACGGCTGGGGCCGCGCCGGCATCGGCACGCCCGCCACCCGCGACGGCATCCTGCTGAACTGGCAGTTGCGCCACGACGGCGCGGAGTCCTGCACCCAGGGCCCCGCCAACGCCAGCGCCGACCACTTCCTGACCAGCTCGAGCAACTGGACCCAGCCCGCTACGCCCGCCCTGGTCGAACTGGCGCCGGAGGACTGGACGGTCAACAGCTCCCTGACCGTCTCGCTGGTGGTGAACGACAACGGCGGCACCGCGCCGCTGACCGTCACCGGCTGGTTCGACGGCATCACCCTGGATTTCGAGCCGTTCAACGACGTGATCTTCGCGAACGGGTTCGACTGAAACCGGGGTCAGAGTCATTTTCCGCGCGGCAGTCCTCGCCAGCCCGCGTATTCCTGGGGCGGAAAGTGACTCTGACCCCTGTGGCCAACCTGGAGCCAAGTGGCCGCCGCGCGCCCAAGCAGGGCGAAAAACGCGCAGGTTGCCGTCGGTCCGCTTGATTGCCGAGTTAAGCAGCGCGGCAGGTACTTCGGCCACCGCGAGCTCCGCAAAGCCGCCATGCGTCACTTTGACCTCACGACGTGATCGATGGAACCACCTTCAATCGTCTCGTACAGAATCCATCCTTCTTTCGCTACTCGCTCGTCGCCTAGAACGTCTGCACAGTCTGAGTAGCTCGCTCGAAGCCGATAGCGCACTTCGCCTTGCAGAGAGGGAACCTGAGCGGCATAAATGAAAGCTTCGAACTTCGCAGCCATCATTTGTGTGTCAGTCTGCCCGATCTGGTCGCCCTTCACTGAGATCGTCTGGTTGACCATCTCCAAGTAGTACTCAGGGTCCGCACAGTCCTGTCGATCTATTACACGCACAGTCACGAATTCACGTTTCAGGTGGTGCCAGCTCCACGCCACGAGTATTCCGAAGAGAAATGCTGCCAAGGGAAGTGCCGGAGACTTCATGACGGGAGAGCGCCTAGCGGTTGAGTTGAGCGGCGCGCACGCGGCCGCATGAGCTTGGCACTTTATCTATCACGCGTCCGCTCGAACGAGCTGTTAGGCGTTATCGACGCTTGGTTCAAGAGTACTACCTCCAACTGTAAGACCACCTGCACGCCAGGGCATTAACTGCGCGGGCGGTTAATTCTGGAAATGCACGTGCTAGCCTGCGCTCATACTCGCACTGTGCTTCGGCCAAATTGTTACTAGTCCATTCAGCCGGAGGGTAGTCCGGAAACTGCAAATACTTTTCTATTGCCTTACGCGCAGATTGGGCATCGCGAGGAAAGGCTGCGTTCAATCGCTCCTCCCGACCCATGGGCATATAGCCGCCGGAAGCGTCAGCGCCCAGGTAGACAACCAGCACGTCGCTTGGATCGTGTGCCATGCCGCCTAACGCCGTGCTAAGCCGCCGCCAGCCGACAGCGGTACGTTGAAACGCGAGGACTCCCCGGCGGTCGGCTTGAGCACATAGTTAGGCCTCATTCTGCGGTACGTCACGCGCCAAGGCACGCCGAAGGACTTCCGGCCAATCGCTGTCGGCTAGCCCGGCTGCCACCAATAGGTCGCGCCAGTCCAAGGCCGCCAAAGCCAAGGCGCTACTCAGCTGGGCCGAGTCGCCGCCAGACAGAACCAGCGCGGCCATTTGCACCCGCTCTCGAGCTTCTGCCCAGTCTGCCTCAGCCGCAGGCGCGGCCAGTGCGCTGAGTTGCCCAAGCACTTCGACCTGTTCGTTCGCCGGGAACATGATTGCGACCTGCTTCCTTACGGCTTGCGAGAGTCTTTTCATGAGGCCTAACGCCATTTCTGCCCCGGGTCGTGGGGTTACGGGCTGATTGTTCAGCTTTGTGGCGGGCGGGTCAATGGGAACTTTACGGCGCGCGATCAGGCACTTCGCGGAGGACGGCGTGGGTTGGGAGCGGCGATCGTCAACGCCCTTCAGCCCCGGATCGCGGCTGTTATGGGTTGTCGGGACCAGGGCGGGGTGTTAACGGGTGCCAGCCAGGCGGCTGCTGCGCCGTCGAGGGTTCGGTGGTTCGGCGCGGTACGCCGCTGCCCGCGGGTTAGGGGCGACCGGGAACACCGGGGTCAGAGTCACTTTCCGCGCGCAGTCCTCGCAGGCCCCGAAGTGCCGGGGTGGAAAGTGACTCTGACCCCTCACGCCCGGAGGCTTTCGGCGGGCGGGGTGCGGGTGGCGGTGCGGGCTGCGGCCCAGGCGGCCAGCGCGCAGACGGCCAGCGCCACCAGGGCGGCGAGCACCGGCAGCGACAGGCCGGGTGCGTAGGCGAACTGGAACACCTGGCGGGCCAGCAGCCAGCCGGTGAAGGCCGCCAGGCCCGAGGCCACCACGGCGGCGACCAGGCCCAGGACCAGCCACTCCAGCGTCATCAGGCGGGCCAGCTCGCCGCGGGAGATGCCCAGGGCGCGCAGCAGGGCGGCTTCGCGGCGGCGCTCGGCCTGGGCATAGGCGAGCGCCGCCAGCAGCACCAGGGCGGCGGCGAACAGGGCCAGCGCCAGCAGGGCGCGCGCCGCCGCTGACAGCTCGCCGACCAGGTCGCGGATGCGGTCGAGGATGGCGCCGACGTCGACCGGCGACAGGTTGGGGAAGCTGCGCACCAGGCTGCGGATGCCGTCGGCGCGCTCGGGCGGCAGGTTGAAGCTGGCGATCAGGCCGTGCGGCACGCGCTCGGCGGCGGCCGGCTCCAGGACCATGAAGAAGTTGACCCGGAACGAATCCCAGTCGGTGGCGCGCAGGTTGGCGACGGTCACCTCGACCTCCTGCTCGCCGATGCGCAGGCCCAGGCGGTCGCCCAGGCCGACGCCCAGCCGGCCGGCGAAGCGCTGTTCCAGGGAGACGCCGTTGCCGGGCGCCGCGGCGTCCCACCAGGCGCCCTCCGCCAGGGAATTGCCGCCGGGCAGCTGCGCGCTCCAGCTCAGGTTCAAGGGCCCGTCGCGCCAGCGCGCCATGCCCGGGTCGGCGACCGGATGCTCGCTGGCGGGCCTGTCGTTGATGGTGACCAGGCGGCCGATCGCCACCGGCGACACCGTGATCGTCCGGGCGCCGATGCGCCCGAGCTCGGTCTCGAAGGCGGTGCGCTGGTCCGGCTGGATGTTGAGCACGAACCAGTTCGGGGTGTCCGCGGGCAGGGTGCGCTGCCACTGGCCGAGAAGGTCGGGGGCGACCCGCGAGGACAGCAGCAGGGCGGTCAGGGCGATGGTCAGCGCGGCGCCCTGCAGCAGCACCAGCAGCGGCTTGCGCACCAAGCGCAGCAGGGCCAGCCGGGTCAGGCCGGCGCGGCTGCGCGCCAGCCGGGCGAGCAGGCGCAGGACCAGCCAGACCAGCAGGCCGCAGACGGCGGCGGCACTGGCCAGGCCGAGCAGCAGGACCAGCACCAGGGTGCGGTCGCCGCCCATCATCAGGCCGGCCACCGGCAGGCCGAGCAGGGGCAGGAACAGCCAGCGCACCGGCAGCCCCGGCCGCGCCGAGGAGGCCTGCAGCGCCCGCAGCGGCGGCACCCGCAGCAGGCCGAACAGCGGCGGCAGCACGCAGGCCAGCAGCAGGGCGACCAGCACCAGCAGGCCGGGCAGGGCCGCCGCCAGATCGACCGGCGGCGCCTCGAGGGCGAAGCGGGCCTGCAGCACGCGGTTGACCTGGCCCTCGGCGACCAGGCCCAGGGCGAAGCCGGCCAGGGCGGCGGGCAGGGCCAGCAGCAGCACCTGGCCGAGCGGCAGCAGCAGCACCTCGGCGCGGCTGGCGCCCAGGCAGCGCAGCAGGGCGGAACTGTCGGCCTCGCGCTCGGCCATCCGCGCCAGCGCCAGCCACATCGCCAGCGCGCACAGGGCCAGGGTCAGCAGCACCGCCAGGTCGATGAAGCTGCGGCCGCGGTCGTAGGCGCTGCGCAGGTTCTCGGCGGCATCCTCGATGCGGCTCAGGCGCTGGCCGGGCACCAGTTGCGGCCGCAGCCATTCGGTGTAGGCGCGCACCGCGTCGGCGCGGCCGGCCAGCAGCAGGCGCCAGGACGGCCGGCTGCCCGGGCCCAGCAGGCCGGCGGCGCGGGCGTCGTCGATGCCGACCAGCAGGCGCGGCGCCTGGGCGAACAGCTGGCTGCCGTCGGGGTCCTCGACCAGCTCGGCGGCGACCTCCAGCTCCAGCGTGCCCAGTTCGATGCGGGCACCGGGCTCGATGCCCAGCGCCAGCAGCAGGCGGCGGTCGGCATAGGCCTGGCCGGCACCGGGCGGCGCGCCCGTGCGGTCGGCCTCGGCACCGGGGTCGCGGACGCGCAGCTCGCCGCGCACCGGGTAGCCGGCCGACACCGCCTTGACGTCGGCCAGCTGCTGGGCCTCGCCGGCGAACAGCATGCTCGGGAAGGACAGCGTCAGCGCCGAGCTCAGTCCGCGCTCGGCGGCGCCGTCCACGAAGCCCGCCGGCAGCTCGCTGCGCGACGCGATGCTGAGGTCGCCGCCGTTGATCTCGGCGGCCTTGGCGAGCAGCAGGTCGAGCGTGCGCTGGGCGCCCAGCTGCACGGTGGTGAGCGCGGCGATGGCGAACGCCAGCGCCACCAGGAACAGGCGCGTCTCGGACTGCCGGACCTGGGCGCGCAGGCCGCGCAGCACCACGCGGGGCAGGTTCATGCCGGCGTGCCGGCGGCGGCGACGCGCCCTTCGACCAGGGCCAGGCGCTGCTCGCAGCGCGCCGCCAGGTCGAGATCGTGGGTGACCAGCACCAGGGTGGTGCCGGCGCGCCGGCGCAGGTCGAACAGCAGGTCGGTGACGATCCGCGCGCTCTCGCCGTCCAGGTTGCCGGTCGGCTCGTCGGCGAACAGCAGGGGCGGGGCGTGCACGAAGGCGCGCGCCAGGGCGACGCGCTGCTGCTCGCCGCCGGACAGCTGGCGCGGCAGGTGGTGCAGTCGGCGGCCCAGGCCGACCGTCTCCAGCACCTGCCGGCTGCGCTCGCGGGCGTCGGCGATGCCGGCCAGCTCGGCGGCGATCAGCACGTTCTCGTAGGCGTCCAGGGTCGGAATCAGCTGGAACGACTGGAACACGAAGCCGACCCGGCGCCGGCGCAGGGCGGCGCGCGCCTCCTCGCCGAGCGCCGACAGGTCGTTGCCGTCGAGCAGCACCCGGCCGGCGCTGGGCACGTCCAGGCCGGCGAGCAGGCTGAGCAGGGTGGTCTTGCCGGACCCGGAGCGGCCGACGATGGCCAGGCTGGCGCCGGCGTTCAGCGTCAGGTCGACCCCGTCGAGTATGGTGAGCCCGCCATCCGGGCCGTCCACGTGCTTGCCCAGGCCCTGGGCGACCAGGATCGGGTTGCCGCCACCCACATCAGCATCCGCCATGTCCCAACTCCGTTGCTTCATCGTCGTCGTCGTCCTTGCCATCCTGGCAGCGCACCCCGCCCGCGCGGACGTGCCGGTGGTCCTGGTCCTGGGCGATTCGCTCAGCGCCGCCCACGCGATACCGGTCGAAGCCGGCTGGGTGGCCCTGCTGGACCGGCGTTTGTCCGACAGCGGCCGTGGCCGGGTCGTGAACGCCTCGATCAGCGGCGAGACCACCGCCGGTGGTCTGGCCCGGCTGCCCGGGCTGCTCGCTGAACACCGCCCGGGCCTGCTGGTGCTCGAACTGGGCGCCAACGACGGCCTGCGCGGCCTGCCGATCGCCCAGATCAGCGACAACATCGAGGCGATGGTCGAACTTGCGCAGGCGGCCGGCGCCGCGGTGCTGCTGGTCGGCATCGAGCTGCCCATCAACTACGGGCCGCGCTACCGGGGCGCCCTGCGCGACGTCTATGCCGAGCTGGCGCGGCGCCATGGCACCGGCCTGGTGCCGTTCCTGCTCGAGGACGTGGCGCTGGCGCCCGGCCTCATGCAGGAGGACGGGCTGCACCCCACCGCGGAAGCCCAGCCGCGGTTGCTGGAGACGGTCTGGCCGGCACTCGAGGCGCAGCTCGCCGCACCCTGACGCGCAGCCTGCGCCGATCCCCGCGGTCGACCGGACGGCCGGCCGCGTGCGCCCCGCGCGGATCGCGCGGCGACTCAGCCGAACGGCACCAGGCGGCGCCAGACCGGCTTGCCGCGGTCGATCCGGCGACCGTCCAGGTAGGGGTGGTCGGGGTGGTTGGCCTGCAGGACGCGGCGGGTGTCGTCGGCCAGCTCCTGCTCGCCCATGCGCTGGTAGGCCTCGATCATCACCGCCAGGGCGTCGCCGGTCTCCGGGGCCTGCTCGTAGTTCTCGAGCACGTACTTGGCGCGGTTGACCGCCGCCACCGGCGCGCCGCGGCGCAGGTAGTAGCGGGCGATGTTGATCTCGTGCAGGGCCATGCGGTTGCGCAGGTAGATCATCCGCTGGTGCGCGTCGTCGGCGTAGCCGCTTTCCGGGAAGTCGCGCAGCAGGCGCGAGAAGTCGATGTAGGACTGCCGGGTCGAACCCTGGTCGCGGGCGCTGGCGTCGACCTTGACGAAGCGGTCCATGAAGCCGATGTCGCGGTCGAAGTTGACGACGCCGCGCAGGTACTGGGCGTAGTCGGCCTTGCCGTGCGCGGGGTAGGTCTTCAGGAAGCGGTCGACGGTGGAGATCGCCTCGTCCGGCTTGCCGCCCCGGTACTGGGCGAAGGCCAGTTCCAGCTGCGCCTGTTCGGTGTACAGGCCGAACGGGAAGCGCGCGATCAGGCGCTGGTAGTAGCGGATGGCGCGGTCGTTGTTGCCGCGCTGGAGCGACTGCTGGGCGAGCTCGTAGAGCTGGTCCACCGGCAAGGTGTCGGCACGGTCGCCACGCGAGCCGCGGCCGCAGGCGGCGACGACGAGCAGCAACAGCAGTAGCGGCAGCAGGCGCAGGCAACGCATCATGCGCACGGATCCCATCGGGCGAGTGGAGCGGCGATGATAGCGGAAACCCCCAACGACCCGGGCCGGGGTGCCGGCCCCGTTCAGGCTGGCGCGGACGGCGCGGCCGGGCGTGTACAGGGCGAGGCCACGGTCGCCGACGCCGATGCCGGGCGCCGGCTCGACCAGGTCGCGGTCGAGCTGTTCCCGGGCCATTCGCGCAGCCGGCTGGGCGCCTGGATCAGGGACGGCGCGCTGCGGGTCGACGGCCTGCCGGCCAAGCCGGGGCTGCGCCTGGCCGGTGGCGAGACGCTGCGCCTGGACGCCGTGCTCGGGCCCGCCGGCGACGACCGCGCCGAGGACATCGCGCTGTCGGTCCTGTACGAGGATGCCGCCTGCCTGGTGCTGGACAAGCCGGCCGGGCTGACCGTCCACCCGGGCGCCGGGCAGCCGGCCGGCACCCTGGTCAACGCCCTTCTGCACCGGGAGCCGGCCCTGGCGGCGCTGCCCCGTGCCGGTCTGGTGCACCGGCTGGACAAGGACACCTCCGGCGCCCTGCTGGTCGCGCGCACGCCGACCGCGCACACCGCCCTGGTCGCCGCCCTGCAACGGCGCGACGTCCATCGCGACTACCTGGCCCTGGTCACCGGCGTGGTGATCGCCGGCGACAGCATCGACGCCCCGATCGGCCGCCACCCGCGCGACCGCCTGCGCAAGGCCGTGCGCGAGGACGGCCGGCCGGCCCGGACCCACTACCGGGTGCGCGAACGCCTGCGCCATCACAGCCTGCTGGAGCTGGCACTGGAGACCGGCCGTACCCACCAGATCCGGGTCCACCTGGCGCACATCGGCCTGCCGATCGTCGGCGACCCGCTGTACGGCGGCGGCCTGAAGCTGCCGCGCGGCGCCAGCGAGGCGGTGCGTGCCGCGCTTCGCGGTTTCCGCCGCCAGGCCCTGCACGCCTGGCGCCTGCGGTTCGAGAGTCCCGCCAGCGGCGTCGAAGTGCAGGTGGAGGCGCCGCCGCCGGCCGATTTCCAGGCCCTGCTGGCGGTGTTGCGCGATGGCTGAGCGCCGCGACTGGCTGCGTCCGGACTGGCCGGTGCCGGCCCGGGTGCGGGCGGTCGCGACCCTGCGCTGCAGCCCGGGCGGGTCGGCGCTGCCGTTCGGCCCGTGCAACCTCGGCATCCGCAGCGGCGACGACCTCGACAGGGTCGCCGGCAACCGCGCCGCCCTGGTCGCCGCGCTCGGGCTGCCGTCTCCGCCGGTGTGGCTGCAGCAGGTGCACGGCACCGGGGTCCACGTCGCCAAGGCGGCGCCGGGGCCGGCACACGGTCCCGAGCGGGAACCGGTCGCCGATGCCGCCGTCACCCGCGACCCGGGCGTGGTGCTGGCGGTGCTGTCGGCGGACTGCCTGCCGGTGCTGCTCGCCGACCGCGCGGGCACCGTGGTGGCCGCCGCCCACGCCGGCTGGCGTGGCCTGGCCGCAGGTGTGCTCGAGAACACCGTGGCGGCGATGGCCTGCGACCCGGCCCACCTGGTGGCCTGGCTGGGTCCGGCGATCGGCGCCCGCAACTACGAGGTCGACGCCACGGTGCGCGACGCCTTCCTGGCGGTGGATGCCGGTGCCGCATCGGCGTTCCAGGCGACCCGCCCCGGGCACTGGACCTGCGACCTGTACGCGCTCGCCCGGCGCCGGCTGGCGGCCGCCGGCATCGCGTCCGTGCACGGTGGCGGGCTGTGCACGTACGCGGATCCGGTCCGCTTCCATTCCTTCCGGCGCGACGGCGCGGGCAGCGGGCGCCAGGCGAGCCTGGTCTGGCTGGCGGGCCCCGGCTGACCGCGACGCCGCGCCGAATCCGGCGGCGGTCCTGCCGGTTCCCTGAAGGCGTCACGGGTGGCTTCTTCCGTTGCACCGCCCGGTGCAGGTCCGGACGGGCTCTGGCGCGCCCGCGCGCGCGGCCGTTGCGCCCGGCGGCGACCCGGGGCCGCGGCTGGCTGCCGGCGTCGCGACCGCCCGCGCACCCGCCGGCCGGCGACCGGCTCAGCCGCCCGGGTGGCCCAGCCCTGCGCCCGCGTCGGCGCGGTCCTGCCAGCGCGTCCTGGCCGCCGTGCCGGCATCGTCCTCGGGGCACTGCACGGTGCGGTTGCGGCCGCCCGCCTTGGCCAGGTACAGGGCGCGGTCGGCGCGTTCGCGCAGGCTGTCGAGGTCGTCGCCGGCGCGGTTGCGGGCCACGCCGATCGACACCGTCAGGTCGGCCAGGTCGTCGCGCGCGCACTCGTGCTGCACGCCCTGGCGGATGCGCTCGGCGATCGCCGCGCCGGCGCCGGCATGGCCCCCCGAGATCAGCACGGCGAACTCGTCGCCGCCCAGCCGGCCGATCAGGTCGCGCGGCCGCAGGTAGCGCTCCAGGCAGGCGACCAGGGCGGCCAGGGCGCGATCGCCGGTGGCATGGCCGTGGCGGTCGTTGATCGCCTTGAAGCCGTCCAGGTCGACCAGCAGCAGGCAGGCCTTGCCGGGCGCGGCGCGGCGCAGGCGCCGCTGGGCCGCCTCGATGAAGGCGGTGCGCGAGGCCGCGCCGGTCAGCTCGTCGACGGTGGCCTGGCGGTGCCAGCGCCGCACCACCCGTTCGGTGCCGGCCAGCACGAAGGCCATGGTCGCCATCAGCGGCCCGAGCAGGGCCAGGCCCAGCACCAGGCTGTGGCTGGTCGGCTGCGCCAGCCAGGTGCGCTGCCAGGCGGCCTCCGGCGCCAGCAGCAGGATGGCGGCGCGACCGCCCAGCAGCAGCGCCGACAGGCAGAAAGAGGTGGCCAGCAGCCCCATCGGCACCTCCAGGCGGCGCCGGCGCGGCACGTCGCCCAGGCACAGCAGGGCGGTGGCGGCAGCGGCCAGCGCGCACATCAGGCTGAGCAGGCCGGTGCGCATCGGCGTGTCCGGGGCGAGCAGGTACCAGCCCAGCGTCGCCAGGGCGACCGCCAGCACCGGCAGGAACTGCCACGCGGCCGGGGCGATCGTGCCGCGCAGCACCAGCACCGCATGCAGGTGGCCGATGAAGGCGGTCATGATCAGCGGCTTGGCCAGTACCGCCACGGCCGCCGGCAGGGTGTCCCCGGCCAGCTCCAGCAGGCACCAGCCCAGCGGTCCGGCGACCAGCGCGAACGCCCATTGCCGCAGGGCCGGCGCCAGCGGCCGCGGCTGCCGCCGCGCGGCGTCGACCAGCGCGGTCGCCATGGCCGAGGCCAGGACCAGCAGGATGACGGCGGTGGCGAGGGGGTCGATGCGCATGTGGAAATCGCGGGGGCGCCGCGACGCTAGCACAGGTCCTGGCGGCTGCCTGCCCGGCGCGCAGGCGGAGCGGCGGGGCGGGCGCAGGGAGCGTCCGCGGCACCGGGCGCCCGGCCGCCGGCTGCGCGGCTTGAATCCGGCCCGTCCCGGCCGCACCTAGCCGTCGTTGCCGGCGCGCCGCCGGCGTCCCGGATCGCCGCCATGCGCATGGACAAGATGACCTCCCGCTTCCAGCAGGCGCTGGCCGACGCCCAGTCGCTGGCGGTCGGGCGCGACCACAACCTGATCGAGCCGGTGCACGTGCTGGTCGCCCTGCTCGACCAGCAGGGCGGCTCGGTGCGGCCGCTGCTGGCCCAGGCCGGTGGCAACGTGCCGGCGCTGCGCCAGCGCCTGGGCGAGCTGCTCGACGGCCTGCCGCAGGTCAAGGGCCAGGAGGGCCAGCTGTCGATCGGCAACGACCTGGGCCGCCTGCTCAATCTCACCGACAAGCTGGCCCAGCAGCGTGGCGACGCCTTCGTGGCCAGCGAGCTGTTCGTGCTCGCCCTGCTCGACGACAAGGGCGCGGCCGGCCAGGCCCTGAAGGCCGCGGGCGTGCAGAAGGCCGCCCTGGAGCAGGCGATCGCCGCGATGCGCGGCGGCGAGAGCGTCTCCGACCAGGCCGCCGAGGAGCAGCGCCAGGCGCTTGAGAAGTACACCATCGACCTGACCGGCCGCGCCGAGGCCGGCAAGCTCGACCCGGTGATCGGCCGCGACGAGGAGATCCGCCGGGTCATCCAGGTGCTCAGTCGGCGCACCAAGAACAACCCGGTGCTGATCGGCGAGCCCGGCGTCGGCAAGACCGCGATCGTCGAGGGCCTGGCGCAGCGCATCGTCAACCACGAGGTGCCCGAGGGCCTGCGCGGCAAGCGCGTGCTCAGCCTGGACATGGGCGCACTGATCGCCGGCGCCAAGTTCCGCGGCGAGTTCGAGGAGCGCCTGAAGGCCGTGCTCAAGGACCTGGCGAAGAACGAGGGCCAGATCATCCTGTTCATCGACGAGCTGCACACCATGGTCGGCGCCGGCAAGGCCGAGGGCGCCATGGACGCCGGCAACATGCTCAAGCCGGCGCTGGCGCGCGGCGAGCTGCACTGCGTCGGCGCCACCACGCTGGACGAGTACCGCAAGTACATCGAGAAGGACGCCGCCCTGGAGCGGCGCTTCCAGAAGGTGTTCGTGGGCGAGCCCAGCGTCGAGGACACCATCGCCATCCTGCGCGGCCTCAAGGAGAAGTACGCGGTCCACCACGGCGTCGAGATCACCGACCCGGCCGTGGTCGCCGCCGCGACCCTGTCGCACCGCTACATCGCCGACCGCCAGCTGCCCGACAAGGCGATCGACCTGATGGACGAGGCCGCCAGCCGGATCCGCATGGAGATCGACTCCAAGCCCGAGGAGCTGGACCGCCTGGAGCGCCGCCTGATCCAGCTCAAGATCCAGCGCGAGGCGCTGCGCAAGGAGAAGGACGCCGCCAGCCAGCAGCGCCTGGCCGACCTGGAGGGCGACATCGCCGACCTGGAGCGCGAGTTCTCCGACCTCGAGGAGGTCTGGAAGGGCGAGAAGGCCGCGGTGCAGGGCGTCACCCGCATCAAGGAGGAGATCGAGCAGGCGCGCATCGCCCTGGACCGCGCCCTGCGCGAGGGCGACTACGCGGCCGCCGGCCAGCTCCAGCATTCGCGCCTGCCGGAGCTGGAGGCACAGCTCGCCTCCGCGCACAAGGCCGAGGCCGAAGGCTTCCGCCTGCTGCAGGACAAGGTCACCGCCGAGGAGATCGCCCAGGTGGTGGCGCGCTGGACCGGCATCCCGGTCAGCAAGATGCTGGAGGGCGAGCGCGACAAGCTGCTGCGCATGGAGGACGCCCTGCACCAGCGGGTGGTCGGCCAGGACGAGGCGATCCGCGCGGTCGCCGACGCGGTGCGCCGCTCGCGCGCCGGCCTGTCCGACCCGAACCGGCCGAACGGCTCGTTCCTGTTCCTGGGTCCGACCGGCGTCGGCAAGACCGAGCTGTGCAAGGCGCTGGCGCAGTTCCTGTTCGATACCGACGAGGCGATGGTGCGCATCGACATGAGCGAGTTCATGGAGAAGCACAGCGTCGCCCGCCTGATCGGCGCGCCGCCGGGCTACGTCGGCTACGAGGAGGGCGGCTACCTGACCGAGGCGGTGCGTCGCCGGCCCTACTCGGTGCTGCTGCTCGACGAGGTCGAGAAGGCGCATCCGGACGTCTTCAACGTGCTGCTGCAGGTGCTCGACGACGGCCGCCTGACCGACGGCCAGGGCCGCACCGTGGACTTC
>DDTN01000009.1:0-371 GCA_002344355.1 Proteobacteria bacterium UBA2363
AATCCTGCTCCCTGCTCCCTGCTCACCCACCTAAAGCGCCAGCCGTTCGCGGAACTCGCGTGCCTGCCGGCGCGAGACCTCGACCTGCGTGCCGCCCTCCAGGTGCAGGGTGTAGCCGTCGCCGACGCCGGCCTCGACGTTGCGGACCTGGCGCAGGTTGACCAGCACGCCGCGGCTGGCCCGGAAGAACATCGCCGGGTCGAGGCGTTCCTCGAGCAGGGCAAGGGAGCGCTGCACCAGGGCCCGCTGGCCGCGGAAATGCACGTGGGCGTAGTTGCCGTCGATCTCGATGTGGCTGATCTCGCCGACCTTGAGGAACCAGCAGCGCTCGCCGTCGCGCAGGAATACCGGGTCGCCGGCGGCCAGCGGCG
>DDTN01000009.1:376-5838 GCA_002344355.1 Proteobacteria bacterium UBA2363
CGGCTTCAGCAGGTAGTCGAGCGCGTTGGCCTCGAAGGCACGCACCGCGTGCTGGTCGTAGGCGGTGCAGAACACCACGTGCGGCGCGCGCGGCAGGCGCTCGAGCACGTCGAAGCCGCTGCCGCCGGGCAGCTGGATGTCGAGCAGCAGCAGGTCCGGCTGCAGCCCCGCCACAGCGGCCACCGCCGCCTCGACGTCGTCGGCCTCGCCGACCACGTCGACCTCGGCATGGGCGGCCAGCAGGGTGCGCAGTTCGCCGCGCGCCAGCCGGCTGTCGTCGACCAGCAGGGTACGCAGCCGCCTCATGCCGGCAGCGCCAGTTCGGCGCGGACCCGTCCGGGCTGCGGCGACCACAGCCGGAAGCGCGCCGCCGGTCCCAGCCCGGCGATCCGCGTCCGCAGCCAGGCCAGGCCGACGCCGCCGGTGGGCGAGGGCTCGGGGGCAGCGTCGTCGGAAGGGTCCAGGTGCCCCGGGTTCTCCACCGTCAGGTGCAGGCCGCCCGCCTCGCCGCGGCGCGCGGCGACCTCCAGCAGCCCGCCGCCCGGCGTGCGCGCGACGCCGTGCTTGATCGCGTTCTCGACCAGCAGCTGCAGGAACATCGGCGGCAGCTCGAAGCCGGCCATTGCCGGATCGAGCCGGGCGTCGACTTGCAGGCGCTGCTCGAAATGCACCGCCTCGACGGCCAGGTAGTCCTGCATCACGGCCCACTCCTCGGCCAGGGTCACGCGCTCGCGCTGGCTGTGCTGCAGGGCGTGGCGCAGGGTGTTGGACAGGCGGGTGACCAGCTCGCGGGCGCGCGCCGGATCCTCGTTGATGAGGGCGCGCACGTTGTTGAGGGCGTTGAACACGAAGTGCGGGTTCAGGCGGGCGCGCAGCAGGTCCAGCTCCAGCCGGCGCCGCTCGGCCTCGGCCTGCAGCCGGCCCAGGGATTCCCGCCGGGACTGCCGCTGCGCCGCCTGGCCCGCCCAGACCGCGGTCCACAGCAGCAGCATGACCGCGGTGTTGAACCAGTACACGGCGATCGCGCCCGGGCCGTAGCCGGCGGCCTGGGCCGGCATGCGCAGCCAGCCCAGCGTCAGGCCGGTGGCCAGGGCCAGGTGGATGAGCGCCTGGATCGCCGCCGCCAGCACGGCGACGACCAGGATCAGGCGCCACGCCAGGGCCAGCGGCGGCAGGGTCAGCCAGCCACGGCGCAGCACCACGGCACGTGTCGCCTCGGCGCCGGCCCACAGGCCGGCAGAGAGCACCACGGCGATCGCCACCAGCCCGGAATGGAGCCCGGCATTGGCGGTGAACAGCCAGACGCTCAACGCCCCGAAACCGCCCCAGATGACGGCATGGGCGAGCTGGCGCGGCAGGTGCCCGCGCCAGCCCGGTGCCGCGACGGCGACCTGGGTGGTCACTTCAGCAGGTGGCTGCGGGCGTTGCCGAGCAGCCAGTCGAGGTCGTCGAACATGAGGAAATGGTAGCCGGCCTCGCTCATCTCGATGCGCACCCCGGGCAGCGTGGCGTACTGCGCCTCGAAGATGCCGCGCGTGCTGTCCAGCGTCGAGCCCATCGGCGCGTAGGCCGCCCAGGCGCCCAGCACCAGGGTCGGGCTGCGCACCTGGTCGAGCTGCGGACGCAGATCGGTGCTGAACATGTCGAACATCGCGCGGGTGGTGGTCTCGCGGTCGCTGGCGCCGGTCCAGTCCTGGATGCGCGCGGTGCGCGCCGCATCGTTGCTCATGCCCATGCCGGCCTGGGCGCGCGCCTGCACGGCGTAGTCCTCGTCGGTCTGCGCGCGCATGCCGGCGCGCATCGACTCGGCCATCGGCCGCATGGTCTGCGCGGTCGCCTGGGCGTTCATCGCCGCCGGGAAGAACGGCAGCGAGTCGACGATCAGCAGCGGGCCCACCGAGGCCGGCGACTCGATCGCCATCATCAGCGCCAGTACCCCGCCCAGGCTGTGGCCGGCCACGGCCGGCTTGTCCAGCCCGGCGTGCGCCACGTAGGCGAGCAGGCGATCGCGCATCGGCTGCAGGAAGCCGGTCTCGTCGCTGGCGTCGGCCAGGGCTGCGTGCCCGGCGAAGCCCGGCAACTGGACGAGGTGGCAGGCGACACCGTCGGCCTGAAGGGCGGCACAGGTGTCGTCCCAGACCGAAGCCGGGGAGTTCAGGCCGGGGATCATCAGGACCGGGCGGCCCTCGCCGCGGACCTCGACCGCCAGACCCTGGAAATCCCGGGGAGCGGCGACGGTCGGTCCGGACAGGGCCAGGCCCAGGGCGAGGGCGGCGATGCGGGCGGTGCGGTGGTGCTTCATGGTCGGCTCCAGCTTGACGGGGTGCGCCCAGTGTCCCTGGCCCGTACCCGGGAAGGGGGCGAAACTACACGAGCGGTCGCCGGGACGGGACGGGCGGCACGCCCGCGCGGGCGAGCGGCGGCGCACCGACCACCGGCGGCGCCGGTGCTGCGGCAGGCCGCCGCCTGGAAGGGCCCGGACGTGCCCGCGGGTGGGCGCCGCCCCCGCGCGGATCGTTACCCTGTAACGAACTGGCCGCGATCGGGGGTTTGCCCCGGCGGCCCGCCTACAATCGGGCCACCACCCGTTCCATTTCCGTCCGTCCCCGTCGACGTCCCTGCCGGGCGCCTGCCGGGCCGGACGCCAGACCACGAGGGATCCATGCGCCTTTCCATTCTTGCCTGCGCCCTTGCCGCCGGCCTGCTCGCCGGCTGCCAGCGCGAACAGACGCCCACCACGCCCGAGGCCCCGCCCACCCCGGCCGACAGCGCCGCCACCGCCGCCGGCAGCCCGCCGGAGGCCATCCCCGGCGTCGTCGAGCACGACTTCGACGCCGCCATCCGCGCCGAGGACTTCAGCGCCCACGTGCAGTCGCTCGCCTCCGACGAATTCGAGGGCCGCGGCCCGGGCACCGTCGGCGAGCGCCGCACCACCGCCTACCTGGTCCAGCAGCTCGAGCGCCTGGGCGCCCGTCCCGGCAACGGCGACAGCTGGTTCCAGGCGGTCCCGATGGTGGAGATCACCGGCAGCCCGGAGACCACCCTGGACATCCGCTTCGCCGACGGCAGCAGCCAGACCCTGGCCTATGGCGAGGACATGGTGGTCGGCAGCCGGCAGACCGTGCCGGAGGCGCGCATCGAGGCCAGCGAGCTGGTCTTCGTCGGCTACGGCATCAACGCCCCCGAACAGGGCTGGAACGACTACGAGGGCCTCGACGTCAAGGGCAAGACCGTGGTCGTGCTGATCAACGACCCCGGCTTCGCCACCCAGGACCCGGCCCTGTTCCGCGGCAACGCGATGACCTACTACGGCCGCTGGACCTACAAGTACGAGGAGGCCGCCCGCCAGGGCGCCGCCGCCGCCCTGATCATCCACGAGACCGCGGCCGCCTCCTACGGCTGGGACGTGGTGTTCAACAGCTGGTCCGGGCCGCAGTACGACCTGCCGTCCTCGGTCGACCCCTCGCCCAAGCTGCAGGTGCAGGGCTGGATCAGCGGTCCGGCCGCCGAACGCCTCTTCAGCGCCGCCGGCCAGGACCTGCCGGCCCTGGTCGAGGCCGCCAAGCAGCGCGGCTTCAAGTCCGTGCCGCTGGCCGGCGCGAACGTCTCGACGACGATCAAGAACCAGATCCGCGAGTCCAGCTCCAACAACGTGATCGGCCTGATCGAGGGCAGCGAGCGGCCCGACGAATACGTGCTGTACATGGCGCACTGGGACCACCTGGGGCGCAGCTTCTCCTCGCCCGGCGGCGACGGCGACGGCATCTACAACGGTGCCGTCGACAACGCCTCGGGCGTGGCCGGCGTGCTGGAGATCGGGGGCGCCTTCGCGGCCATGCAGCAGCGGCCGAAGCGCTCCGTGATCCTGCTGCTGGTGACGCTGGAGGAATCCGGCCTGCTCGGCTCGCGTTACTACACCGAGAACCCGGTGTTCCCGCTGGAGCGCACCGCGGCGGCGATCAACCTCGACGCGATGAGCGTGATCGGCCCCAGCCGCGACATGACCGTGGTCGGCTACGGCAACTCCAGCCTGGACGACACGCTGCGCGAGTCGCTGGTCCCGCAGCAACGCGAGCCGCGCCCGGAGCCGACTCCGGAGAACGGCTTCTACTTCCGCTCCGACCACTTCAACTTCGCCAAGAAGGGCGTGCCGGCGCTGTACGCCAAGGGCGGCCCGGACCACGTCGAGAAGGGCGTCGAACATGGCCAGGCGATGGCGGCCGAGTACAACCGGCTGCGCTACCACAAGCCCGCCGACGAGTTCGATCCGTCCTGGGACCTGCGCGGCGTGGTCCAGGACCTCGAGGCGCTGTTCGAGGTCGGCCGGCGCATCGCCGATGGCACGGACTGGCCGGCCTGGTCGGCGGAGAGCGAATTCCGCGCCGCGGGCGAGATCCTGGCCGGCCAGCGCCAGTGACCGTGCGGCAGTGCCGTGGCGGGACCTGATCCCGCCCTGGCGGCTCCCGGAGGCGCGCGCGAGCGCGCGCCCTCCGTCTCGCTCGTGCTGGGCTCGGGCGGTGCCCGCGGCTATGCCCACATCGGCGCCATCGAGGCCATCGAGGCCGCCGGCCTGCGCATCGCCGCGATCACCGGCAGCTCGATGGGTGCCCTGGTCGGCGGCATCCATGCCGCCGGCCGCCTCGACGCCTACCGCGACTGGGCGCTGGCCCTGACCCGCTTCGACGTGCTGCGCCTGGTCGATATCGGCCTGTCCGGAGGCGGCTTCATCAAGGGCGAGCGGATCATGGCGGTGCTGCGCGAGCTGGTCGGCGACCTCGACATCGAGGACCTGCCGGTGCCGTTCACCGCGGTCGCCGCCGACCTCGATGCCGGTCGCGAGGTCTGGTTCCGGCGCGGCCCGCTGTTCGATGCGATCCGCGCCTCGATCGCCATCCCCACCGTGTTCCGGCCGGTGAGCTGGCACGGGCGCACCCTGGTCGACGGCGGCCTGCTCAACCCGGTGCCGGTGTCGGCCACGCTGGGCGACCAGACCGAGTTCACCATCGCGGTCGACGTCAATGCGGCACCCGGGCCGCGCGGCCCCGAGCGCGTCGCCAGCACCGCAGGCGCCGGCACGCCGGCAGACGCCGACGCCGCGGACACCGACAACGGTCGCCTGGCCTCCCTGCGCCAGCGCATCTCCCGCTTCGTGGACGAACTGCTGCCCGGCGGCAACGGCCCACCGCCCGAATCGGCCGTCGAGCCGGGCAAGCTGGAACTGACCGCGCGCTCCCTGGACGTGGTCCAGGCGACGCTGACCCGCTACAAGCTGGCCGCGCAGCCCCCGGACCTGCTGATCCGGGTGCCCCGCGATGCCTGCACGTTCTACGAGTTCGACTGCGCGCGGAAACTCATCGGGCTCGGTCGCGAACGGGCCGAGGCGGCACTGGCGGAGTGGTTGGCGGACAGTTGATCGGCGGCAAGGGGACCTGAGACCAGGGAACGGGGAACGGGGAACGGGG
>DDTN01000016.1 GCA_002344355.1 Proteobacteria bacterium UBA2363
TCCGGGATTCCCGGGGCGGTTCACGCGGTGGCGCGGGCGCGTGCGGGAGAAGTGCGACGGCGCGGGCGCGTGCGGGAGACGTGCGGCGGCGCGGGCGCGTGCAGGAGAAGTGCGGCGGCGCGGACACGTGCAGGAGAAGTGCGGCGCAGCGGACGCGCGCGGGAGCAATCCGGTGCCGTGCAGGCGTGCAGCGAAACGCCGGACCCCCCACAGGGTCGGCGGGGACGCGCGGTGCGGTCGGCAAGTCGAACCACAGCGGTGCGGTGCCGCCGTGCCCTGCTCCCCTCTCCCTCAGGGAGAGGGGCCGGGGGAGAGGGGCGCGCGGAGCGCGGTCGTCGGGCGGCTTCGATGGCCGGCGGCAGCGGACGGGCTGACGGCCGGCGCGCCGCTGGGCTAGGCTGGCGGCTGCCCTGCCGGAGAACGCCATGACCCGACTGCTTGCCTTCGTCCTCGCCCTGCTGCCCCTGGCGGCCGCCGCGGAGGACCGTCATTTCGACAGCGAGAAGGGCCGCCTGCAGGTGACCCGCATCGCCGGCGACCTGGCCCATCCCTGGGGCCTGGCCTTCCTGCCCGACGGCCGCATGCTGGTCACCGAGCGGCCCGGCCGGCTGCGCATCGTCACGCCCGACGGCCAGGTGTCCGGACCGGTCGCCGGCGTCCCGGAGGTGCATGCCCGCGGCCAGGGCGGCCTGCTCGACGTCGCGCTCGATCCCGGCTTCGCCGGCAACGGCCTGGTGTATCTCTCCTACGCGATGCCCGACGGCCGCGGCGCCGCCACCGCGGTGGCGCGCGGCCGGCTGGACGGCGACGCCCTGGTCGACGTGCAGCGCGTGTGGGTGCAGCAGCCGGCGGTCTCCGGCGTCGACGTGCACTTCGGCTCGCGCCTGGTGTTCGCCCGCGACGGCCGGCTGTTCGTCACCACCGGCGACCGCAACCAGCGCGCCGACGCCCAGCGCCTGGACCGCGGCCAGGGCAAGGTGGTGCGTATCGAGTCCTCCGGCATGGTGCCCGCCGACAACCCCTTCGCCAGCCGCGGCGACGCCCTGGCCGAGGTCTGGTCGTACGGCCACCGCAACATCCAGGGCGCCGCCCTGCACCCGGCCACCGGCGAGCTGTGGACCCACGAGCACGGCCCGCGCGGCGGCGACGAGATCAACATCGCGCGCGCCGGCCGCAACTACGGCTGGCCGGTGATCGGCGCCGGCATCAACTACTCGGGCCGGCCGATCCCGGAGACCGAGGGCACCGAACGCGAGGGCATGGAGCAGCCGCTGCACCTGTGGAACCCCTCGATCGCGCCCAGCGGCATGGCCTTCTACGACCACGACCGCTTCCCGGCCTGGCGCGGCAACCTGTTCGTCGGCGCCCTGGCGTTCCAGCTGGTGGCGCGCCTGGAGCTGGACGGCGAGCGGGTGGTCCACGAGGAACGCATCCTGCTCGACCTGAAGCAGCGCATCCGCGACGTGCGGGTCGGGCCGGACGGCTACCTCTACCTGCTGACCGATTCGCCGCGCGGCGAGCTGCTGCGGGTCGGCCTGGTCGACGCCGCCGACGCCACGGCGGACGGCGACGGCGACCAGGACGACGACGAGGGCGAGGGCGGTTGAGTGCGGTGCCCGCGCGCCTGCTCCCGCGTCGGTGCGGCCGCCGGGAGGCGTCGGCGCCGCCGCCGGACGACTTCGTCCCCTGGCATGCCGTCCCACGGCGGACCGGCCTGACGCCATGACCGGGGTGGCGGGCGGCACCGACGCGGCACCGCCCGCGCCGGAGCGCATCGGTCTCGCCGCCGCCGCCGCGGTCTGGCTGAAGATCGGCCTGCTCGGCTTCGGCGGCCCGGCCGGCCAGATCGCGCTGATGCACCGCGAACTGGTCGAGCGGCGCCGCTGGCTGGGCGAGCGCCGCTTCCTGCACGCGCTCAACTACTGCATGCTGCTGCCCGGCCCGGAGGCCATGCAGCTCGCCACCTACGTCGGCTGGCTGATGCACCGCACCCTGGGCGGCATCGTCGCCGGCACCCTGTTCGTGCTGCCCGGCCTGCTGGTGATCGTGGCGCTCGCCGTGCTCTACGTGCAGCACGGCCAGCTCGCGCCGGTGGCCGCCGTGTTCGCAGGCCTCAAGGCCGCGGTGCTGGCGATCGTCGTGCAGGCGGTGCTGCGGATCGGCGGCCGCGTGCTGCACGGGCCGCGCGCCTGGCTGCTGGCGGCCGCGGCCTTCCTGGCCCTGGCCGTGTTCTCGCTGCCGTTCCCGCTGGTGGTCGCCGGCGCCGCCCTGGTCGGCCTGGCCGGCTGGCTGCCGGCCCGCCCGTCCGCGCACGGCGCGCCGGCGGGCGATCGCGAGGGCCTGGTCGACCGCGCCCTGCGCGAAGGGCGGCTCGGGCACACCGTGCCCTCGCGAGGACGCGCCCTGCGCACCCTGGCGATCTGGCTGCCGGTGTGGTGGCTGCCGGTGCTTGCCGTGGTGGCGCTGACCGGCAGCGACAGCGTGCTCACGCAGATGGGCCTGCTGTTCAGCCAGATCGCCGTGCTCGGCTTCGGCGGCGCCTATGCGGTGCTGGCCTGGGTCGGCCAGGCGATGGTGGAGACCTCGGGCTGGTTGTCCACCGGCCAGATGCTCGACGGCCTGGCCCTGGCCGAGACCACGCCCGGCCCGCTGGTGCTGGTGCTGCCCTTCGTCGGCTTCCTGGTCGCGCACGGCCACGAGACGGCCCTGGCCTCGCCCCTGCTCGCCGGCCTGGCCGCCGCCCTCCTGGTCGCCTGGGTGACCTTCGTGCCCTGCCTGCTGTGGATCTTCCTGGGCGGGCCCTGGGTGGAGGCGATCCGCGCCAACCGGCGGGTCTCGGCGGCGCTGGCGGCGGTGACCGCGGCGGTGGTCGGGGTGATCCTCAACCTCGCCCTGTGGTTCGCGCTCAACGTGCTGTTCGCGCAGCAGGGCACGGTCGGGCTGGCCGGTCTGGAGATCGCCGTGCCGGTACCCGCCAGCCTGGATCCGGTCGCCGCCGGCCTGGTCGCGCTGGCCTTCGTGCTGGTGTTCGCGCTGCGCGCCGGCCTGCTGGTGGTGCTGTCGTTGATGGCCCTGGCCGGCCTGCTCGCCAACACGCTGCTCTAGGCTCCGCGCTCACCGCGTCCTCCTGGAGACCTGAGCGGAGTCGCTTCCTTCTGGCGACCTGATCAGCGTCGCCTTCCGGCCACCGCCCACCCAGCGCGTACGTCCTTGCGACGGCACCGCACTTCTCNNCGGGGGAGAGGGTCGGGGCTTGCCCTGATCCAGTCGCCTCAGCCGCCCGCGTCGGGCCAGCCGCACTGGCGGCCGGCGTTGCGTTCCTCAAGCCAGGCCATCAGCGGCGCGAAGTAGTCGAGGATGGCGCTGGCGTCCATCTCGCGGGTGCCGGTGAGTTCGAACAGGGTGTCCTGCCAGGGCTGGCTGTTGCCCTTGGCCAGCATCGCCCAGAAGCGCTCGCCGGCCGCCTTGCTGCCGTAGATCGAGCATTCGTGCAGCGGGCCCTGGTGGCCGGCGGCGTCGCACAGGGCACGCTGGAACTGGAACTGCAGGATGTGCGCCAGGAAGTAGCGGGTGTAGGGCGTNNGGCACGTGGTACTTGGCGCCCGGGTCGAAGTCCTCCTCGCTGCGCGGCAGCGGCGCCGATACGCCCTGGTAGCGCTGGCGCAGCTGCCACCAGGCGGCGTTGTACTGCTCCGGCGGCACGCGGCCGTCGAACACCGCCCAGCGCCACTGGTCGATCAGCTTGCCGAACGGCAGGAACACGACCTTGCTCAGCGCCATCTTCATCTGCGCGTTGAGCGTCGCCTGCTCGCCGGCGCCGGCATCGCCGGCCAGGCCGATGCGCGCCAGGTACCGGGGCGTCAGCGACAGCACCACGGTGTCGCCGATCGCCTCGTGGAAGCCGTCGTGGGCGCCGGCCTGGAACAGCGGCGCGAGCGGGTTGTAGGCCAGGTAGTAGTAGATGTGGCCGAGCTCGTGGTAGATCGTGGTGAACTCTTCCTCGGTCGGCTGGATGCACATCTTGATGCGCACGTCGCCGGCCAGGTCCATGTCCCAGGCCGAGGCGTGGCAGACCACCTCGCGATCGGCCGGCTTGGTGAACTGCGAGCGCTGGTAGAACGACTCCGGCAGCGCCGGCATGCCCAGCGAGGTGTAGAAGTCCTCGGCCAGCCGGGTCATCGCCTTCGCGTCCATGCCGCTGGCGGCCAGGGCGGCGTCGACGTCCAGGCTGGAGGCGCCGGGGTAGGGCGCCAGCATCGGGTACAGGGCGCTCCAGTCCTGCGCCCACATGTTGCCGGTGACGTGCGCCGGGATGGTGCCGTCGGCGGGCATGCGCTCGCCGTAGGTCTCGCGCAGGGTCTCGCGGACATGGCAGTGGAGCTGCTCGTACAGCGGCTTGACCTGGTCCCAGAGACGGTCGGTCTCGGCCTCGAAGTCGGCCGGCGCCATGTCGTAGCCGGCGCGCCACATCTCGCCGGCGTTGGCGTAGCCCAGCTCGCCGGCGCCCTCGTTGACCAGGGCGACGAAGCGCGCGTAGTCCCGGCGCATCGGCCGCGAGATCGTCCGCCAGCCGGCCCAGGCGTCGAGCTGGGCGTCCCAGTCGCGCTCGCGCGCCATAACCTGGGACAGTTCGCCCAGGTCGCGGCAGGTGGCCGGGTCGGCCTCGTCGCGGCAGTGCTTGCCGCTGCCGTAGGTGGCCTCCAGGCGCGCGGCGATCTCGGTCAGTTCGCTGCGGCGCGCCGGATCGGAGGGCGCCGGCATGGCGGTGGCCAGGCGCAGCAGGTCCAGGCTGCGGCGCACCGCCGGCGCCAGGCTCGGGGCCTGGTCGGCGTGGCGGCGGGCCTGGGCGTTCGCCTCGCTGAGCCAGGCCAGGTAGCGCTCGTTGGCGCGCGAGGCGACCAGCTGCGAGTCCTGGTTGATGTAGGTGCTGGCGATCCACTGCGCCGCGGCGGTCTCCGGGAAGGCGGCGCGGAACTCGTCGTTGAGCCGCTTGACCAGGGCGCCGGCATCCGCGGCCTCGGTGCGCGCGGCGGGCGGCTCGATGGCCGGCGGTGGCGTGGTGGTGCCCCCGCAGCCTGCCAGCAGGGCGGCGCCGAGGGCCAGGCCGGTCGCGGCCGGGATGCGGAAGGGGGTGCGGGACATGGCGACGCTCGCGCTGGACGTGGACGGGCAGCATAGCCGCGGCATGGTAGAAAGACGATTCCCGCCGTCCCGAGATCCGTCGCCGATGCGCGTCCTGCCGCCGCTGGTACTGGTCCTGTTCCTCGCCCTGGCCGCCGGCTGCGCCCGGGCGCCGGCCGAGCAGCGCCTGCGCGACACCATCGCCGCCATGGAGACGGCGATCGAGGCCAACCAGGTCAACGATTTCCTGGACGGCGTCAGCAGCGAGTTCACCGGCAACGGCGGCCAGTACGACCGCCGCAGCCTGCACGCCCTGCTGCGCGCCATGGCGCTCCGTCACCAGCGCGTCTCGGTGGTGCTGGGACCGCTCGACATCACGATGCACGAGGGCGGCCGCGCCAGCGTCCGGGTCGACGTCGTCGCCACCGGCAGCGCCGGCGGCCTGCTGCCCGAGGCCGGCCGCCGCTTCCGCATCGACAGCGGCTGGCGCGAGGAGGACGGCGACTGGCGCTGCATCAGCGCGACCTGGAACGAATGAGCCGGCGGATGCGGCCATGGCGGTGAACGGCGAAGCCCCGGTGTCCGGCCGCGACGGCGGCCCGCCGGCGCAGGAACCCGGCGGGATGCCGGCGGCGCCCGCGCTCGGTCTTCGCCATGGCCTGGCCAGCGACCTGCCCGAGCTGCAGGCGGCGGCCCGGCCGAAGCCGGCGCCGGCGCCGCGCCTGCTGGCCTGGAACACCGGCCTGGCGCGCGCGCTGGGGCTGGACCCCGCGCTCGACGGCGATCCTGTGCTGCTGGCGCAGGTGTTCAGCGGCACCGCCTTGCCCGCCGACGCCCGACCCGTGGCGCTGGCCTATGCCGGCCACCAGTTCGGCCACTTCGTGCCGCAACTGGGCGACGGCCGCGCCCTGCTGCTGGGCGAGCGGGAAGGTCCTGACGGCCGTCGCCACGACCTGCAGCTCAAGGGGTCGGGCGCGACCGTGTTCTCGCGCGGCGGCGACGGCCGTGCCGCGCTCGGCCCCGTGCTGCGCGAATACCTGGTCAGCGAGGCGATGGCGGCGCTGGGCGTGCCGACCACCCGCGCGCTGGCGGCGGTGGCCACCGGCGAGCAGGTCTGGCGCGAACGCCCGCTGCCCGGCGCCGTGCTGACCCGCGTCGCCGCCAGCCACATCCGCATCGGCAGCTTCGAGTATCTGGCCGCGCGCGGCCAGGTCGATGCGCTGGCGCGCCTGGTCGATCACGCGCTGGCGCGGCACTACCCGGAGCCTGGCGGCGACCGGCCGCCGGCGCTGCGCCTGCTCGACGCCGTGGCCGGTGCCCAGGCCGCCCTGGTCGCGCACTGGCTGGCGCTCGGCTTCGTGCACGGCGTGATGAACACCGACAACGTCGCGATCTCCGGCGAGACCCTGGACTACGGCCCCTGCGCCTTCATGGACGCCTACCACCCCGACACCGTGTTCAGCTCGATCGACCGCCACGGCCGCTACGCCTGGGGCCGGCAGCCGGCGATCGCGCACTGGAACCTCGGCTGCCTGGCGATGGCCCTGCGGCCGCTGCTGGAGCTCGAGGAGGATCGCAACCTGGATGACGCGCAGGCCGTGCTCGACGGCTTCCCGACGCGCCTGGAGGCGCTGTGGCAGGCGCG
The DNA here is from genome assembly GCA_002344355.1 of Proteobacteria bacterium UBA2363. Classification (GTDB taxonomy): domain Bacteria; phylum Pseudomonadota; class Gammaproteobacteria; order Xanthomonadales; family UBA2363; genus Pseudofulvimonas. The sequence continues at coordinate 6,767 of DDTN01000016.1, forward strand.
GCTGCTCGGCAAGCTGGGACTGGCGTATGCCGCGTCGGCCGACCCGCAGGCAGCGGGCGAGGGTGCAGGCACGCCGCATGATGCGCGCCTTGCCGCCACGGAATCCGACTGGCTGCTGGCGACCGACCTGCTGTCCCTGATGCAGGCCGCCGGCGCCGACTGGACCGCGACCTTCCGGCGCCTGGGCCAGTCGCTGCTGGAAGCGCCGGACTGGCCCGGCCTGCGCGCGTTGTTCGACGGCCACGGCGACGGCCTCGCCGCCTGGCTGTCGCGCTGGCATGCGCGACTGGCGCTGGACGGCATCGGCCCCGACCGCCGCGCCGCGACGATGCACGCCGTCAACCCGGCGCGCATCCCGCGCAACCACCTGGTCGAGGCCGCGCTGGCCGCCGGATTGGAAGGCGACCTCGCCCCCTTCCGGCGAATGCAGGCGGCACTGGCCCGTCCCTACGACGACGACCCCGACTTCGCAGACCTGGCCGCCGTGCCGCCGTCGCCCGGGCAGCCCTACCGCACCTTCTGCGGCACCTGAGCGACCGACGCCCGCCCGGCCGGTGCCGCGCCCGCCTTCGCTCGCCTCCGGTGCGGGGCGGGGGAGGGGACTGCCCCGGCCAGCGCGCTGCGCTGCGCCGGCACCGATGCAGATCCAGGCCAGCCCCGACCCTCTCCCCCGGCCCCTCTCCCAGAGGGAGAGGGGAGCACGTCGCGCTCCACTTCCCAGGTCGCCGGCTCCGAATCCCGACTCGCGAGCAGCGGGCAGCGGGCAGCGGGCAGCGGGCAGCGGGCAGCGGGCAGCGGGCAGCGAGCAGCGGGCAGCGAGCAGCGAGCAGCGGGCAGCGGGCAGCGAG
>DDTN01000010.1 GCA_002344355.1 Proteobacteria bacterium UBA2363
GGCCGGGGGAGAGGGTCGGGGCTGGCCCTGATCTCCATCCTTGCCGCCCCAGCGGCGCGTGCTGGCCGGGGCAGTCCTCTCTCGCGCCTCTCCCCCGCTGGCGGGGGAGAGGCGCGCGGTGCCGCCGCACCGGCGGCGCGCGCTTGGCGGACGTGCGGGCCTGGTTGTTGGGATGGGCGGGTGACGACGCCGATCGGGTCCCCCGCATGCACCCATGGCGACCACGGGCAGGTGCGACGTTCAGTCGGCGGGCGGCCGCTCGCCGTCGAAGCGCTCCGGCGTGGCGCCGTCGATGCGGCCGGTGCGCGCGCTGGAGTGGACGTACAGGCGCACCGGCCGCTCGAAGCGCAGGCTGCCGGCGACCTCGGCATCCGGGCCGATCACCACTTGCGGCGGCCGGCTCTCGTTCCAGGTGCCGCGCGGACGCTTGACCAGCAGGTCGCCCTGGATGCGGCTGCCGGCGCCGACCAGCACCGAGCCGTTGGTGGTGGTGAGGCCGCCGCCGACCTGGGCGCGCTCGAGGCTGATGGTGCCGTTGACGTTGCCGAGGTCGCCGCCGACGCGGGCGCCCTCGAGCAGGGTGATGGCGCCGTTGACGCCCTGCAGGTCGCCCTCGACCTGGGCGTTCTCGGCCAGGCGGATGCTGCCGTTGACGCCATTGATGGCGGCCGCGCGCGCGCCGCGCTCCAGGCGCACGCCGCCGTTGACGGTCTCGATGCGGCCGGCCGCCGCCTGCTCGGCCAGGCTGATGCCGCCGTTGACGGTGCTCAGGTCGCCGGCCTGCTCGCCGGACGAGAGGCGGATGCTGCCGTTGACCTTGCTGATGCCGGCCTGGGCGGCCAGGCCGCCGGCCAGCGCCAGCGCTGCGATGGCGAACAGGGCAAGCGCCGGCAGGCGCTTCAGGGGCGAGGCGTGTCTCATGTCGGATCTCCGTGGTTGGACGACGGCTTCGATGCGCGGACCGCACCGCGGGTTGGCACGACGACAGCCTCGCGCCTCCGCCATCGATCCGCATGTGCCGGCGGTCAGGGGCCATCGGCTACCATGACTTCCGTCCCCCCTGCCGCCCCGCCGCCCGCCCGTGGAACGCCCCAAGCCCTTGCTGCTGCTGATCCTCGACGGATTCGGCCACCGCGACGATCCGGCCGACAACGCCATCGCCGCCGCCGACGCGCCGAACTGGAAGCGCCTGCGCGCGACCCGTCCGCACACCCTCATCGATACCCATGGCCGCGCTGTCGGGCTGCCCGAGGGGCAGATGGGCAATTCCGAGGTCGGTCACATGAACCTGGGCGCCGGCCGCATCGTCTGGCAGGACCTGACCCGGATCGAGGCGGCGCTGGAGGACGGCAGCTTCGACGGCAACCCGGCGCTGCTTGCCGCCATCGACGCGGTGCGCGTCGACGGCACCCTGCACGTGCTCGGCCTGCTGTCCCCCGGCGGCGTGCACAGCCACGAGGCGCAGGTGTTCGCCCTGCTGCGGCTGGCCGCGGCGCGCGGCGCGAGACGGGTCGCCGTGCACGCCTTCCTCGACGGTCGCGACACGCCGCCGCGCAGCGCGCGCGCCTCCCTGCAGGCGCTGGCCGAGGTCTGCGCCCGGACCGGCGCCGTGGTGGCCAGCATCGGCGGCCGCTACTTCGGCATGGATCGCGACCGCCGCTGGGAGCGCGTCGGGCAGGCCTGGACCGCGATCGTCGAGGCGCGCGCCGGCCACGACAGCGGCGATCCCCTGGCCGCGCTGGACGCCGCCTATGCCCGGGGCGAGAACGACGAGTTCGTGGCGCCGACCACGATCGCCGGCGGCGTGCCGGTGCGCGACGGCGACGCCGTGGTGTTCATGAACTTCCGCGCCGACCGCGCGCGCCAGCTCGCGCATGCCTTCCTGGACGCGCAGTTCGACGGTTTCGAGCGCCGCCGCCCCGACCTGTCGGCGTTCGTCACCCTGACCGAGTACGAGGCCGGCCTGCCGGCGCAGGTGGCGTTCCCGCCGCAGGTCCTGCGCAACGGCCTGGGCGAGTACGTGGCGGCGCTGGGCCTGCGGCAGTTGCGCATCGCCGAGACCGAGAAGTACGCGCACGTCACCTTCTTCTTCTCCGGCGGCCGCGAGGCGCCCTACGCGGGCGAGGAGCGCATCCTGGTGCCCAGCCCGCAGGTCGCCACCTACGACCTGCAGCCGGAGATGAGTTGCCCGGAGCTGGTCGGGCGCCTGCAGGACGCGATCGCGTCCGGCCGCTTCGACCTGATCGTCTGCAACATCGCCAATCCGGACATGGTCGGCCACACCGGCGTGTTCGCGGCGGCGGTGAAGGCCGTGGAGACCGTCGACTGGGCGCTGGGCGTGCTCGAGCAGGCGGTCCTGGCGGCCGGCGGCGAGATGCTGGTCACCGCCGACCACGGCAACCTCGAGCTGATGCGCGACCACGAGAGCGGCCAGCCGCACACCGCGCACACGGCGGGGCCGGTGCCGCTGCTGCACGTCGGCCGGCGCGCGCCGCGCCTGATCGATGGCGGCGCCCTGCGCGACGTCGCGCCGACCGTGCTGGCGCTGATGGGCCTGCCGGCGCCGCCGGAGATGAGCGGCCGCAGCCTGGTGGCCGGGACGGACTGACGCTCATGGCGCGGCGGCCCGCCCGCGCGGCCCGCGCCGCGCTCGCGCTCTGCGCCGGTCTGGTCCTGGGCGGGCCGGCGCCGGTACCGGTCGCCGCCCAGGCGATCCCCGACGATCCGGCCGAACGCAGCCGGCGCGCCCAGGCGACCCAGGCCCAGCTCGAGGCGCTGCGCCGCGACCTGGCCGCGCTCAAGGCGGCGCTGGCCGAGCGCGCGCGCGCCGAACCCGAGGCCGCCCGGGCGCTGGCCCAGGCCGAACGGGCGGTGTCGGCGCACCAGCTCGAACTGGCGGCGATCAGCCAGCGCAGCCAGGCGCAGCAGGCGGCCCTGGACGGCGTCAGGGCGCGCCAGCTCGAGGTCGAGCAGGCCCTTGCCCGGCAGCGCCAGGCCCTGTCGGCCCTGCTGCGCCTGGGCTATGCGCGCAGCCGGCAGGCGCCGGCGCGGCAGCTGCTGGACCCGGGCAACGCCCCGCGCCTGGCCCGGGCGCTGGGCTACGGCCAGGTGCTGCAGCGCAGCCGGTTGCGGCAGATCGCCGAGCACGCCGAACGCCTGGCCGAGTGGGGCCGTCTCGCCGACGCCGAGGGCGAGGCGCTGGCCGCGCTGGCCACCGAGGAGACCGCCGCGCGCGAGGCCCTGCTGGCCCTGGAGGCCGCGGCGGCCGGGCGCGAGGCGGCCCTGCAGGCGCTGCGCGCCGGGCTGGCCGACGACCGCCGCCGGCTGGCCGCGCTCGACCGCGACGAACAGGCGATGCTGCGCCTGCTGGAGCAGTTGCGCGACATCTTCGCCGACCTGCCGCGATCCCTGGAGGGCCAGCAGCCGTTCCGCGAGCGTCGTGGCCGCCTGCCCTGGCCGGTGGCGGGCCGCGCCGAGGCCGGCGACCACGGCAGCGTGCTGATCGCCGCCGACACCGGCACGCCGGTACGGGCGGTCGCCCATGGCCGGGTCGCCTTCGCGGACTGGCTGAAGGGCTATGGCCTGCTGCTGATCATCGACCACGGCGAGGGCTGGATGAGCCTGTACGGCCGTAACGAGGCGCTGCTGCAGCCGGAGGGCGCCTGGGTCCAGGCCGGCGATGCCATCGCCCGGGTCGGGCGCAGCGGCGGCGGCCTGCGCGACGGCCTGCACTTCGAGTTGCGCGAGCGCGGCAGGCCGGTCGATGCCCGCGCCTGGCTGCAGCGGCGCTGACGCGCCACCGACGGCGCTGGCCTACACTGGCGTCCTCCTCCATCGCCGGCCATGGCCCCTTGCGTTCCCTGAGTTCCGTCCTGTTCTGCGGCCTGCTGGCCCTGATCGCCCTGCCCGCACCGGCACAGCCGCCGGCAGTGCCCGACGCCGAGGCCGCGGCGGAATCGCCGACGGCCGCGACCGACGGTGCCGGACCCGGCCTGGAGGCGCTGGCGCGCTTCGCCCAGGTCTACCACCTGGTCAAGTCCGCCTACGTCGACACCGTCGACGACGCCGAGCTGATCGAGCTGGCGATCGCCGGCATGCTGGCCGGCCTCGACGACCACAGCGCCTGGCTGGATGCCGACACCCTGGCGGTGCTCACCGACGACACCCTGGGCGCCTATGACGGGCTGGGCGTGGAGGTGTTGTCCGGCGACGGCGTGATCCAGGTGCTCTCGGCGATGCCCGATTCCCCGGCCGACCGCGCCGGCCTGCGCGCCGGCGACTTCATCACCCACATCGACGGCGAGCGGATCGGCCGCGGCAACCTGGAGGCCTCGCTGCGCAAGTTGCGCGGCCGGCCCGGCACGCGCATCCGGCTGACCGTCGAGCGCGATGGCGAGGACGACGCCCGCGAGCTGGAACTGCTGCGCGCGCGCATCCGCCTGAGCAGCGTCAGCGCCGACCTGGCCGCGCCCGGTTGGGGCCATGTCCGCGTCTCGATGGTGCAGGCGCAGACGGTCCCGGAGCTGGGTCGCCGGCTGCGCGGGCTCGAGCGCGAGGGCGGGCCGCTCAAGGGCCTGGTGCTGGACCTGCGCGGCAATCCGGGCGGCGCCCTCGACGCCGCCGTGGCGATCGCCGACCTGTTCCTTGCCGAGGGCCGCATCGTCGCCATGGACGGCCGCCTGGACGGCACCCGCCGCAGCTACGACGCCCGCCCGGGTTCGCCCTGGGAGACGCTGCCGGTGGTGGTGCTGATCGACCGCGGCAGCGCCTCGGCCGCCGAGATCATCGCCGCCGCGCTGCAGGACAACGGCCGCGCCAAGGTGCTGGGCGAGCGCAGCTACGGCAAGGGCTCGGTGCAGAACGTGTTCGCGCTCGATCCCGACCATGCCGTGCGCCTGACCACCGCGCGCTACTACACCCCCGCCGGCCGTTCGATCCAGGACGAAGGCGTGATCCCGGACCGGCTGGTCGCCGACAGCGACGACGGTGCCGGCGGCGATCCGGTCCTGCGCCAGGCCCTGGAGCTGCTGGCTGCGACGAAACTCCAGGAATCGCCGCCGGAATCGCCGCCCACGGTCGACCGGAAGTCCGTCGACTAGCCCGGCGCCGTCGCAAGGATGCCGCTGCGGCCGCCGGTTTCCGCCCGTGGCGCGATCGCCGCAGCCCGCGGTGCGCCGCTCAGCCCCCGAGCACGGCGTCGAGCACCCGCAGCAGCGCCGCCTGGCTGCGCTCGCCGACCTTGTCGAACACCACCTTGAGGCGCGTTCGCGCCGAGCCCGGGGTGATGCCCAGCGCCGCCGCCGCCGTGCCGAGCTGGCCGTGCTGGCGCAGCGCCAGGGCAAGCGCCGCCTCGGCCTGGGTCAGGTCGAACATGCGGCGCAGCACCTCGCCGGCCTCGGATCCGGCGGGCGCGGAAACCGGCTGCACGAACATCACGGCGGCGAAGCTGTCGGCCGACAGCGAGGCCGGCAGGGGCTGGATGTCGACGCTGGCAGCCGCCTGGCCGTCGCCGTCGTGGAGGATCAGTCGCTGGCGCGCACGCTCGCGGGCGCCGTCGCCACCCGCGCGGCCACGGCAGGCGGCGCCGATCGCGGCGGCCAGGGCACTGCCGTCGTGGCGGGCGCTGACCAGTCCGGCCTTGCCATGCAGCAGGCTGCCGTCCTGCAGCAGCCGCGCGGCCGCCTCGTTGAGCTTGCCGATGCGGCCGCCGGCATCGAACAGCACCAGCGGCGTCGGCAGTACGTCCAGCGCGGCGTCCAGGGTGGTCGCCTGCTCCTCCAGCCAGGCCAGCCGGCGGTGCAGCGCCCAGGCATTGACCCAGTGCGGCGACAGCCGGCGCAGCACCGCCAGTTCGTGGCCGTCCCAGGCCGGCATCCGTCCGGGCCGGTGCAGGCTGAGCAGCACGACCTCCTCGCCCTCGCGCAGCGCCACCAGGCCCAGCGCGTTGTCGATGCGGTCGAGCGGGCGCAGGACCTGCTCGTAGAGCCGGGTCGCGCGGAATTCCGCCCGGCCGACATGGTCGTCGCTGTGGACCAGGGCGCCGGTGCGCACGGCGTGGCCGCAGCGCTGCAGCCAGAGGTTGTCGGCGGCATGCTCGCGGGCGTAGCGCCCCGGCTCGCAGGCGCCCGCCCCGGCCAGCGCCGTCGCGGTGCCGCTGGCGCTCGCGAAGTCGTGGCTGACCAGGGTCACCAGGCTGCTGCCGGTCAGGGCCGCCAGCTCGCCGCCGAACGCCGCCATGCGGTCGGGGTGCAGGGTGCCCTCGTAGAGCGCGGCGAGGGTGGAGTCCCAGTCGGCCATGGATCAGGTCGGTCCCGTTCTGTCAAGTCCCAGCCGGGAGTCTACCTTGCCGCGTGGCGCCGGCATCCTGCACCCGGGTTCCGTCGCACCTGCGTGCCACGGTCTCCAACGGGTGAACCGGACCGCGTGTCCTCACTTGAGCGTGAAACACATTGAACGCCCCCGAGGAATCCGGCGGGATCCCGGGGGCGACTTTTGTCCGGTCCACGCAGCCGCGCCGCGGCCCGTCCGCGCGATCGTGGCAGCCCGTCGCCCCGCAGCCGGTTTCGCCGGTGCCCGCGTTCGTGCCGACCATCGGCTGACCGAACCGATCCTGGTCCCGGACTGAGCCTGCCGGCGCAGCGTCATGCCGCGGCCCGTCGCCGCCTCCGGGGCGGCGCACGGCCCGGCCGCAGCTTGCCCCGGCGGGATGGGAGCCTGGCGAATCGACCCCAAGGGCAGGCGGGAGGCGGTCAACGGGACGGCGCCGGTGGGTCGGCCCGCCGGGCCCCGGGGGGCACCCTCGGGCAAGCCGGGCGAAGTCTGAACCGGCAGGATCGGCCCAGAAAACGTGATGCGGTTCCTTGCATTATGATCGGCAATGTGGTAAGGCCCTACGGGCCTGCCGGGGGTCCTCCGGCACCCGGTGACCGTCGCCGGCCTCCATCGGACCTGCCGGAAGGTGGCGCCCAGCGTCGCCCGACCGCTGCAGGGAGTTCCGCCATGAACCATCGATCGCCGCCCGGCCTGCCAGGCTCGGCCCTTGCGCACCTGTTCGTCGTGTCCGCATTCGCGCTCGCCTGCGCCGCCCCGCCCGCGCGGGGCGAGGCCGGCCGCGGCCAGGAGGACTGGGTGTTCAGCAACTGCTTCGAGATCGACGACGAGGTGCCGGCCCGGGTCGAGATCGTCCCCGGTCTCTGGCAGGACGCCTGGGTTGGCGCCCGGCAGCAGTTCACCGCGCGCGTGACCAACGCCAACGGCCGGCCGCTGCCGGTGGCGGCGACCTGGTCCACCAGCGGACCGGCCGTGGCGGTGACCGCCGACGGCCTGGCCACCGCGATGTCGCCCGGCGGCGTCCACCAGGTGCAGGCCGCCGCCGGTCCGGTGACCGGCGCGGCATCGCTGAACATCGTCCATGACGGCGCGGCATCGCCCGAGCTGATGTACACGACATGGTTCGCGCGCACCGACAAGGCGCCGGCGATCCTGCGCAACGGCGACTTCAAGCTGGCCTGGCTGCCCGGCTTCTACACGGCCCATGCCCGGCCGACGCGCCCCTGGCCGGACAACGGCCGGCTCGACGCGGCCAACCAGCCGATCGACGAGGTCCGCGCCACCGTCGCCAGGTTCCAGTGGGAGGGCAACACCATCGGCCTGCTGACCGATGTCGCCGACGGCGCCGGCACCTTCCGCGTGCGCGAACGCCACGGCGAATGGCGGACGCTGGTGATCGGCAATGCCGTCGACTTCCGCCTGCGCGGCGCCCGGATCGCGGTGCTGCTGGCCGATGGCAGCCTGATCGCCAAGGACGGCGTCAGCGGTCCCTGGGTCGCGCTCACCGCGGCCGGCGCCGGCGTGCGCGCGTTCCAGCTCGAGGGCGACTACATCGCCGTCCTCCAGGAGAACGGCCGGCTCCGGATCAGGCAAGGCCTGAACGGAAGCTTCCATACCCTCACCGACATCGGTTCGGGCGCGAGCGCCTTCCAGGTCGACGGCAACCACATCGCCGTGCTGTTCGACGACGGCCGGCTGATCATTAAGGACGGCATGTTCGGCCCCTGGACCACGCTGGCCTCCTCGGGCGTGGACGCCTTCCGGATCGCGGTCCAGGCCGAACCGGGCGGCATCTACCGGCCCTACATCGGCGTGCTCCGCGACGGCGGCGACCTGTACCTGAAGTACACGGTGAACGGCCCCTGGTCGAACGCCGCGACCGGCGTCGTCGACCTGCAGATCGAGGCCAACCCGCACCGCGACGCCAACGACCCGCGCATCCACATCGGCGTGCTGCATGCCGATGGCCGGGTCAGGATCAAGGAGACCCACACCGGCCCCTGGAACATGATGGCCGCGGCCGGCAGCGGCGTCGAGTCGTTCCAGCTCCGCAACACGATGGTCGCCCTGATGCACGAGGACGGGCGCCTGCGCGTGCGCTCGGGCGTGCAGGGGACATGGGTCGAGACGCCGGCGTACGGCCCGGGCGTGAGCCAGTACGACCCGCTGGTCAGCGTGCCATCGCCGCCCTACCGCACGACGCTGGCGAGCTACGACCGGGAACACGCGCGATGCCAGGACCAGCCGCAGTGCTATCCGTTCGTCCATGTGGTGGCGCCGGCACCAGTCTACGGACGCTTCTGCGGCGCGGGCGTCCCGCACTACTGGGGCTGGGCGGTCGGCCAGGGCCCGACCGACGCGATGGACATGGCCTGCAAGCACCACGACCTGGCCAACCACTGGTATCCCGAAGCGCTCAACCTCACGCAGTTCGAGACCTGCATCGTCCGCTATGCGCTGCGCTACAGCCGGCTCACCCAGAACGGCGTGCTGCTGACCCATGGTGGCGATACCGACCTGGGCTGGGCCCTGGGCTGGGGAACCCGCATGCCCGCCCTGCGCGCCGCGCTGGACGCCTACTTCCCGCTGCTGGCGACCAGCTGCCCGGACTTCGCCGTCGGTCCCAACAACGACCTGGCCGACTTCGAGGTGGTGACGCGCTGACGGCAGCCGCGGCGGCCGGACAGGTGCCCGGACCGGAAGGCCCGCGGGCGGCGCGCCCTGGTCGGGAGCGCCGCGCTCAGCCGCCCGCGCGCGCCTGCTTCGGCTTCGGCAGGTACAGGTCGGTGATGGTGCCCTCGTAGACCTCGGCAGCCATCGCCACCGACTCGCTGAGCGTGGGATGCGGGTGGATGGTGTGGCCGATGTCGCCGGCCTCGCAGCCCATCTCGATGGCCAGCGCCAGTTCGGCGATCAGGTCGCCGGCATGCGGCCCGACGATGCCGGCGCCGATCACGCGATGGCTGGCTTCGTCGAACAGCAGCTTGGTGAAGCCCTCGGTGCGGCCGATCCCGATCGCACGCCCGGAGGCCGCCCAGGGGAACTTGCCGACGCCGACCTTGAGGCCCTTGGCCTTCGCCTCGGTCTCGGTGACACCGACCCAGGCGATCTCCGGATCGGTGTAGGCGACCGAGGGGATCACCCGCGCCAGCCACTCGCGCTTCTCGCCGGCCGCCACTTCCGCGGCCAGCTTGCCCTCGTGGGTGGCCTTGTGCGCCAGCATCGGCTGGCCGACCAGGTCGCCGATCGCGAAGATGTGCGGGACGTTGCTGCGCATCTGGCGGTCGACCGGGATGAAGCCGCGCTCGGTCACCGCCACGCCCGCCTTCCCGGCGTCCAGCCGGGACCCGTTCGGCGTCCGCCCCACCGAGACCAGCACGCGGTCGAACAGCTGCGGGTCCGGCGCGCCCTCGCCCTCGAAGGCGACCTCGATGCCCTTCTTCTGCGCCTTGACCGCGCCGGTCCTGACCTTCAGGTGGACGGTGACGCCCAGCTTCCTCAGGCGGTCGGCCAGCGGCTTGACCAGGTCCTTGTCGGCGCCGGGCATGAGCTGGTCCATGAGCTCCACCACGGTGACCTCGCTGCCCAGCGCCCGGTACACCGTGGCCATCTCCAGGCCGATGATGCCGCCGCCGACCACCAGCAGGCGCTTCGGGATGTCGGCCAGCATCAGGGCGTCGGTGGAGTCCATCACCCGCGGGTCGTCCCAGGGGAAGCCCGGCAGCTTCACCGGCTGGCTGCCGGCGGCGATGATGCACTGGCCGAAGCGCACAAGCTTCGCGCCGTCCGGGCCCGCGACTTCGATCTCGTGAGGCGACACGAAGCGTCCGGTGCCCTCCAGCACCCGGACCTTGCGTTGTTTCGCCATGCCGGCCAGGCCGCGGGTGAGCTGGCCGACCACCCTGTCCTTGTAGGCGCGCAGCGCGTCCAGGCCGATCCTCGGCGCGCCGAAATCGATGCCGTAGTCGGCGGCATGGGCCGCCTCGTCGATCACCGCGGCGGCATGCAGCAGGGCCTTGGAGGGGATGCAGCCGACGTTGAGGCAGACGCCGCCCAGGCTGGGATAGCGCTCGACGAGCACGGTGTCCAGGCCGAGGTCGGCGGCCCGGAACGCCGCGGTATAGCCGCCCGGGCCGGCGCCCAGCACCAGCAGGGCGCACTCGAGGTCGGCCTTGCGGCCGCTGCCGGCGGCGGCCTGTGCGGCCGGCGCAGGCGCTGCCGGCGCGGTCGCCGCCGCAGCCGGCGCGACGACGCCCGGCGCAGGTGCCGGCGCTTCGGCCGCGGCAGTCGCCTCGGCACCGACCTCCAGCACGGCCACCACGCTGCCCTCGCCGACCTTGTCGCCGACTGCGACCTTGAGCTCGCGCACCACGCCGTCGGCGCTCGACGGCACCTCCATGGTCGCCTTGTCCGATTCCAGGGTGAGCAGGCCCTGGTCCTTGCGCACCGTGTCGCCGGGCTGGACCAGCAGTTCGATCACCGGCACCTGGTCGAAGTCGCCGATGTCGGGAACCTTGATCTCGATCGTCTTGGCCATGGTCGTGCCTGGGTGCTGTGGTCTGGGCGGCAGCGGCGACGGCGCCGTGCGTTGCCGGGGTGGCGGCTCAGTCGGCGCTGGCGCAGACGGCTTCGGCGGTCGCGATCTTGTCCGTGAAGCGGCCGACCAGGGACTCGATGCCGGGCATCATGTCGGCGACCATCCGCTGCGAGATCTCCATCGAGCGCTGCATCAGCTCGGGCATCTTGTCGAGCATCTTGCGGCCGACCGGGGTGCGGTAGAACTCGGCGACCGCCTCGATCTCGTCGAGGGTGAAGACGTCGACGTAGACCTGCGCGACCTCGGACAGGAACGCGTCGCCGCTCAGCGACTGCCCGATCAGCCGGGCGGTGTCGCCGGCGAAGCTGTCCACCACGGTCCGCACCGCCGGGCAGTCGACGTCTGCCGCGGAGCCGCGGAGCTGCTCCTGCATCTGCGCCCGCATCATGCCGTGCAGCTGCTCCTGCATGCCGGCGACCATGGTCTCCATGTCCATCAGCGCCAGCAGCTCCACCGCCGCCGCCATCTCCGGGCTGCGCCCGGCGGACTCGGTGGCGTTCGCGACGGGGAGGGCGGCGGCCAGCCACAGGCAGGGCAGGGCGATCCACTTGGTCATGGCGGGCGGACTCGGTTCGACGGTGCGGCAAGCGTATCAGCCGCGGGCGACGGGTGGACAGGGTCGCCCCGCCCGCCGCGCCTCAGCGCCGCCGCCAGCGCACCTGGTAGAGGTCGTGGCGGCGGTCCTTGAGGTTCTGCACGGTGCCCTCGCTGCGGGCGATCGCCAGGGTGTCCAGGCGCAGGTCGGCGAACGCCACCTGCTCGACGTTGGGCGTGGTGTCCGCGGCGATGCCGTCGCGCGCGAACGGGAAGTCGCAGGGGCTGAGGATGCAGCTCTGCGCGTACTGGATGTCGAAGTTGTTGACCCCGGGCAGGTTGCCGACGTTGCCGGACAGCACCGCGTAGCACTGGTTCTCGATGGTTCGCGCGTGGCAGGAATAGCGCACCCGCAGGTAACCCTCGCGGGTATCGGTGCAGAACGGCACGAACAGGATCTGCGCGCCCTGGTCGACCAGGTGGCGGGCCAGCTCGGGGAATTCGCTGTCGTAGCAGATCAGCACGCCGATCGGCCCGCAGTCGGTGTTGATCACGCGCGCCAGGTCGCCGCCCTTGATGCCCCACCAGTTGCGCTCGTTCGGGGTGATGTGGATCTTCTCCTGGGTGTGGATGCTGCCGTCGCGCAGCGCCACGTAGCAGATGTTGTGGACGTCGCCGTCCTCGACGATGGTCGGGTGCGAGCCGCCGATGATGTTGGTGTTGTAGCGCATGGCCAGCTCGGCGAGCAGCGACTGGAAGCGCCCGGTGTAGCTGGTCAGCGCCTTCAGCGAGTCGGCCGGCGACAGCGGCCGGTTCTCCACCGACAGCAGCTGCAGGGTGAACAGCTCCGGGAACACGGTGAAGTCGGCCCGGTAGTCCGAGGCGGTCTCGACGAAGAACTCGACCTGGGTGGCGAACTCCTCGAACGAGGCGACCCGCCGCTGCTGGTACTGGATGGTCGCCACCCGCACCGCGTCGGGCAGGCGGTTGCGCTCGCCCGGCTGCGTGCTGGCGTCGCGGTAGCGCGGGTTGCGCCACGCCAGGTGGGCGGCGAAGCCCTCGGAATCGCGGTCGGAGGGCAGGTAGCCGGGCAGGATGCCGACCAGCTCGAAGCCGTTGCGCAGCTGGAAGGTCAGGGCCCGGTCGCGGACGGCGCCGGCCCGGACCTCGTCGACGTAGTCCTGGATGCTGCCGTCGTGGCGCCGGCGCCAGCGCCGGAAGCCCGGCACCCGGCCGGCGAACACCACGCCCTTGAGGTTGAGGTCCTCGCACAGCTCGCGCCGGCGCTGGTAGAAGCGGCGGCCGATGCGCAGGTTCCGGAAGGCCGGGTCGACGCAGGATTCCATGCCGTACAGCCAGTCGCCACGGACGTCGTGGCGCGACGCGAAGCCGCCGCCGGTGATGCCGACCCAGTCGTGCGGCGCCATCGCCAGGCGCTCGGCGATCCGGAAGCTGGCGCTGTAGGCGACCACCTGGCCGCCGGCCTCGGCGACCAGCTGGCCTTCCGGGAACCGGGCGATCTGGCCGAGCAGCATCTCGGTGGTGTAGCCCAGCTTGGGCCCGTAGACCCGCTCGGTCAGGGCGGCGACGGCGTCGGTGTCGGCGGCCGTGGCGTTGCGCACGCGCAGGCTGCGCATTGCGGGGGCGGGGGATTCGCTCACGGTGCGGATTCCGGTAGGTCGGGCCGGGCAGGATAGCCCGGCGCGCCTGAAGCCCGCCCCGCCGCGGCCGGCCGGGACGGCGACACGGGGCCCGCGTGGGCGGGCCGTGCCGCCGCCGCTGCGACGCGGGCCCTCAGTCGACCTCGGGCACGCAGACCAGGGCGGCGAAGCCGCTGCTGGGTCCGCTGCCCGGCACGCCGGTGCCGCCGACCTCGGTGAAGTTGCCGGCGATGCCGAGGCTGCCGTCGGGCAGGCTGAGCGCCTTGTTCGGATTGGCGCCGGCGCCGCCGGCCACCTCCTCCCATTCGCCGTCGCGCAGGCGGGCGACGCGGCGCATCGGCACGGCGGCGGTATCGGCGGTGTAGTTGCCGACCGCGTACAGGGCCGGCCCGCTGCCGTCGTCGTGGACCTCCAGGCTGCGCACCTCGTTGGGCATCGGGAAGCCGGCGCCGACCGCCGACAGGGTGGTGCCGTCCCAGCGCGCCACCGCGAACACCGGGCCGATGCCGATCGCGCGGTCGAAGCGGCCGCCGATGTACAGCGCCTCGCCGGTGCCGTCGTCGAAGGTCTTCAGCGCCAGCACCTGGGAGACCGGACTGGTCGCCCGGTCCAGGCCGGCGGCCAGCGCGAAGAAGCTCTCGCCGTCGAAGCCCATGACGTTCTTCGAGGTGGTGGTCGTGGTGCCCGCGCCATCGGGGACGGTGATGTCGTTGAACCGGCCGCCGAAGTAGAGATCGCCCTGGAACACCTCCATGGCCAGGATCACCGGCGCCACGGTGCCGGTGAACTCCTCGCGCCAGACCTGCCAGTCGCTGCCGTCCCACAGCGCCAGCACCGGCTTCTGCGGCGGATCGACCGCGCCGCCGGCGCCGCCCAGCGCCAGCCGGCCGTTCCAGGTGGTGCCGGCCTGGCCGAACACCAGCGGCTGGGCGAACGGCGAGCCGGGCAGGGTGGTGGTGGTCGAACCGTCCCAGGCGACCACGCCGCGCGAATCGGGCAGTTCGGTGCCGCCGAAACGGATGCCGTTGAAGGCGCCGACCAGGTACAGGCGTTCCGTGCCTGCGGTCGTGTACGGCACGAAGCTGGTCACGAAGCCGTCGACCAGCTCGGTGGTGGCCAGCGGCGACACCGCGCCGGTGCCCAGGTCGACGCGCGCGACGCCGCCGGGCACGCCGCCGAAGCTGCCGGCCCCCGAGGCGCCGACGTACAGGTCGTTGCCCCAGCGGCCGATGGTGTTGAGCGAACCGCCCGGCGTTCCCAGCGTGGTGTCCCAGCCACAGGTCACCGCCGGTGGCGCCTCGAAGCCGTTGGCGAAGATCAGGTCGGGAAGGCCGGCCTGGCTGGCCGCGAGGCTGCCGGCCAGTGCCGCGCCGATGGCGATGGTCAATGACTTTCTCATGCTGGATTCCTCAACGATGGCGTGCCCCCGTCGCTTCCGCCGGACCGCCCGGATCGGCGGGGGCCTGCCAGCCCGGCGCGGGCATCGTGCCGGGCGGGCGGTGCGCGTGTCGCGCGAATGCGATGAGCGGAGCGGCTGCGCCGTCGGAGCGGCGCGAGGCGCGCGCCACCGGCGTCGGGATCGCATCGTCGACGCCGGCCTCCGGTCGGTCGGGCCGTGCGGGCGGGACCTGGGGTGTCGACCAGGGCGCCGCCACCCGTCCGGACCGGCGGCGCACGGTCGATCGTCACTCCTTGGCGGGAACTAGAGCAGCAGCCGGCGCAGGTCGCCCAGGGTGCGGGCCAGGAAGCTGGTGAAGCGGGCGGCGTCGGCGCCGTCGATGACGCGGTGGTCGTAGGACAGCGCCAGCGGCAGCATCAGGCGCGGCTCGAAGGCCGTGCCGTCCCAGACCGGCCGGGTCGACGAGCGCGACACGCCCAGGATCGCCACTTCGGGGGCGTTGATGATCGGCGTGAACGCGGTCCCGCCGATGCCGCCCAGCGAGCTGATCGAGAAGCAGCCGCCGGCCATGTCGCCCGGCCCGAGCTTGCGGTCGCGGGCCTTGGCGGAGATCGCCGCCAGCTCGCGGCTGAGTTCGACCAGGCCCTTGCCGTCGCAGTCGCGCAGCACCGGCACGACCAGGCCGTCCGGCGTGTCGACGGCGATGCCGATGTGGAAGTAGTCCTTCAGGACCAGGTTCTCGCCGCTGGCGTCGAGCGAGGCGTTGAAGCGCGGGAAGGCCTTCAGCGCCGCGACCACCGCCTTGATCAGGAACACCAGGGGCGTGATCTTGACGTCCTTGTGCTCGCCGGCCAGCTCCTTCCGGAACGCCTCCATCAGGGTGATGTCGGCCTCGTCGAACTGGGTGACGTGCGGGATCATCGCCCAGTTGCGCGCCAGGTTGGCGCCGGAGATCTTCTTGATGCGCGACAGCGGCTCGCTTCGCACCGGGCCGTACTTGGCAAAGTCGACCTTGGGCCAGGGCAGCAGGTCGAGGCCGCCGCCGCTGCCGCCGCCACTGCGTGCGCCCGCGCCGGCCAGCGCCTGCTTGACGAAGGCCTGGACGTCCTCGCGGGTGATCCGGCCGGCGCGGGCGCTGCCCGCCACCTGGCCCAGGTCGACGCCCAGCTCGCGCGCGAACGCGCGCACCGCCGGCGAGGCGTGCGGCACCTTGCCCGGCGCCACGGCGTCGGCGCCGAAGGCGACCGGGGGCGAGGCGGGCGTGCCGGCGGAAGGCGCAGGCGCCGTCGCGGCGGCCGGTGACGCGGCCCGGGCCGGGGCCGGCGGCAGGGCGTCGGCAGCGGCGGCAGGCGGGGGGGCAGGCGCCTTCGCCGGCGCGGCGGCCTGGTCCGGCGCCGGCGCGGCCGCGGAGGCCGCCTTGCCGTCGTCGCTGCCGGCCTCGGCCACCTCGATCATCGCCACCACCGCGCCCTCGCCGATGCGGTCGCCGACCTTGATCTTCAACTCGCGCACGGTGCCCGCGAAGGGCGCCGGCACTTCCATGGTCGCCTTGTCCGATTCCAGCGTCGCCAGGCCCTGGTCCTTGACGACCTTGTCGCCGACCGCGACCAGCAGCTCGATCACCGGCACGTCGGTGAAGTCGCCGATGTCCGGGACCTTCGCTTCCTTGATCTGCGCCATGACCTGTCCTGCCGACTGCGGGTGCGGGCCGCCATTGTGCAGGCAGCGCGGCTCCGCGGCCAACCGCCGAGGGGCACCTGCCCTCTTCCTCCGGCAGTGGGGTCGGGCAGGCGGGCCGACGTCGGCCAGGGCCTTCACTGTCGCCGGATCGAGGGGGATGGGCTCCCCTGCGGCTTGTGGCGGTCGCGCTGGCGTGCGGGAGCCGTCCCTGGCGTTTTCGTCGCCCATCCTTGTGCGCCGAGCTGGTTGTCTCCTGCTCACCCAAGAGAATGTGGCCAAAGACAAGGGCGCCCCGGGCGATCCGCCCCACGGGCAGCCCGCCCGTGGGGTTCGCGTGCCACGGCCGTGCCGACGCTCGAGGGCCATCCCCACCTGCGGCGCGGCTGATCCGGCCGCGCCCCGCCGGACCGCATGGGGCCCCAGGAGGAGCGCGGACCTCCTGTCCGCCTCAAGCGACAGCACCATTGGGGCGAACGGATGCCCCTCTCATGCGACGGCACCGCACTTCTCCCCTCCCCCGCCGTGCAGGGGAGGGGAGAGGGCCGGCGCTTGCCGTGATGTCGCTCCCGGGTGCGGGGGCGGGTGGCCGGAAGACGCCCCCGGGCCGTTCCGCGCTCAGTGCAGGATCAGCCAGCTCATGGCGATGATCACCGCCAGGCCGATGGCGTTCAGGACCGCGCCCTCGCGCAGCATGTCGCGCGAGGTCACCAGGCCGGAGCCATAGGCCACGGCATTGGGGGCGGTGGCCACCGGCAGCATGAAGGCGCAGCTCGCGGTCATCGCCGCCGGCAGCATCAGCAGGGCCGGGTCGACCTCCATGGCCACCGCGGCGGCGGCCAGGATCGGCATCACCAGGACCGCGCTGGCGGTGTTGCTGGCGATCTCCGAGAGCAGGGTCATGGCCAGGCACACGGCCACCAGCAGCAGCCAGGGCGGGACGCCGTGCAGGCCGGTCAGCTCGCCGGCGATCGCGGCGCTGAGCCCGGAGCGCTCGAAGGCGGTGGCCAGGGCGATGCCGCCGCCGAACAGGATCAGCGCGCCCCAGGGGATCGCCGCCGCCTGTTCCCAGCGCAGCAGGCGGCCGCCCCGACCGTCGGGCAGGGCGCACATCGCCAGCACCGCCAGCAGGGCGACCGAGGCGTCGTTGGCCTGGGTCAGCCCCAGCCACGCGCGCCAGCCGCCGAACGGCTCGGTGCGGGTGACCCAGGCCAGGGCGGTCATCGCGAACACCACCAGGACCCGGCGCTCGCCGGGACTCCAGCCACCCAGCACCGGCAACGGCGCCGCCGGCGTGCCGGCCAGGCGCCGGCCCAGCCACAGCGCCGCCAGGGGAATGAACACCATCACCACCGGCACGCCGACCTGCATCCAGTCCAGGAAGCTGTAGGCGCTGCCGGTGGCCTGCTCGTAGGTGCGCATGAACACCAGGTTGGGCGGCGTGCCGATCGGCGTGCCCATGCCACCGATCGAGGCCGCGTAGGCGATGCCCAGCACCAGCGGCAGGCGCAGGCGCGGATCCGGATAGCGCTCCAGGGCCGCCAGCGCCACCGGGATCATCATCAGGGTCGTGGCGGTGTTGGAGATCCACATGCTGCACGCCGCGGTGGCCGCCATGAAGCCCAGCAGCAGCCGGCCGCCGCTGTCGCCGCCGAACAGCCGCACCATGCCGAACGCCAGGCGGCGGTGCGCGCCCTGCGCCTCCAGGGCCTTGCTCAGCATGAAGCCCCCCATCAGCAGCAGGATCAGGTCGTTGCCGTAGGCCTGGGCGACCTCGACCGGGGTCAGCACGCCGAGCAGGGGCAGCAGGGCGATCGGCGCCAGCGCGGTGACCGGCGCCGGCACCGGTTCGCCGATCCACCAGCCCGCGCACAGCACGGTCATCGCCACGGTGATCGCCATCGCCGCCGGCATGCCGGCGCGGTGCAGCAGCGCCCCGGTCGCCAGGGCCAGCAGCGGGATCAGCCAGAGCAGGTGCGCGCGCCGGCCGCCGGCGGCGGGCGCCTCGCCGCCGTTCATGCTCGGCCGCCGGCGCGCGCCGGCGTCGCGGCCCGGTCGCGTCGGCAGCCGCCCGTGCTCGCGCACGGGCGGAAACGGGCGCCCCCCGGGCGACGCGACCCGCACGGCACACCGCGACCCCGGCCGGGACCGGCGCTGCTCAACCGGCTGATAGGCTGCCCGGACATGGACGAACCTTCGCCGCAAGCCGCCCCGCCTGTCCAGCCCATCGACGGGCCGGTGCTGGTGCTGGGCGCCACCGGCCTGGTCGGCAACCACCTGCTGCGCCGCCTTGCCGGCGCCGGAGTGACCGTGCATGCCACCACCCGGTCGGCGGCGCCGCCGCCCGCGCTGGCGGCCCTTGCGCACTGGCATTGCGGCCCGGCCTTCGCGCTGGAGGACGGCACGGGCCCCTGGCCCGATCTGCCGGTGCTGGCCAGCGCCGGCCCGCTGGCGCCGCTGCCCGACTGGCTGGAACGGACCCCGCGATCGAGGCTGCGTCGACTGGTGGCACTGGGCTCGACCAGCGAGGCCGGCAAGCGAGGCTCCCTGGATCCGGCCGAACGCGCCCTGGCGGAACGCCTGCACCAGGCGCAGGACAGGCTGGCCACGCTGTGCGGGCAGCGCGGCATCGCCTGGACCGTGTTGCGTCCCACCCTGATCTGGGGCGACGGACGCGACCGCAACCTGTCCCGGCTCGCCGCGCTGGCCCGCCGCTGGCGCTGCCTGCCGCTGCCGACGCGGGCGCTGGGGGGGCGCCAGCCCATCCACGCCCGGGAGGTGGCGGCGGCGCTGGTCGCCGCCCTCTCGTCGCGCGACGTGCACGACTGCGCGCTCGACCTGCCCGGCGGCGAGACCCTGGCCTACCGGGAGATGGCCCGCCGGGTCGCCGCTGCGGTGGCGCCGCCGGGTCGGGTGGTCGCGCTGCCCGGTCTGGCGCCGGCGGCACGCGCCGCCGCCGCGCTGGGGCTGGTGCCGGCCGCGCTGGCCGCCGCCCTGGCGCGCACCCGCGAGCCCCTGGTGTTCGACCGCGGACCGGCGCGTCGCCTGCTCGGCCTGGACGACCTCCCCTTCAGGCCGACGCCCGCGGACTTTCCGCCGCCGTGAATGTTGCAGCGCAACATGCTGATCGGCCGGCGGTTTTACGAATTCTTTGCATTGCCAAGCGCGCCAGCCGCTGCCTATGATACGGCGGCGTATTGAGCAGCCAGCCGGCTGCCCGACGTGCGGGGCGCCCAGCGGCGACCGCGCCGGCACCGTCGGGGGGCGGCGCGGCGCAGGCCGCGCCCGCCCACCGTTTCCGGGAATACCCATCGCGACGCCAGGGAGTCCAACGTCATGCGAGTCACGCAATCCTTGTCCGCCGGCCTGCTGGCGCTGAGCCTGGTCGCCTGCGGCGGCGGCAGCAACAGCCCGCGTGCGGTGCCGGCGCCGCCGGCCACCAACAACAACGGCTCGCCGGTCACCGGCGTGATCACCGCCCGCTTCGATCCCAGCGCCGGCGTGATCCCGTTCCCCAGCAACCTGCTGTTGCAGGGGACCACCGACCTGACCCTCAACCCGCCGGTCGCCAACCCGAACAACTTCGCCGATCCGGCCGTCGCGCTCAGCGCGCTGGACGGCTTCAGCACGGTGGCGCCC
Organism: Proteobacteria bacterium UBA2363; assembly: GCA_002344355.1. GTDB lineage: Bacteria > Pseudomonadota > Gammaproteobacteria > Xanthomonadales > UBA2363 > Pseudofulvimonas. Next base: position 19,838 of record DDTN01000010.1, read on the forward strand.
TGGTCGATGAGCTGGTCGGTGCGTCCGAATCCGGCGACCCTGGTCGCCGGCCAGAGCGTGCGCCTGTTCGAGGTCACCCTGACCGGGCCCGGCGGCGGCGTCACCGGCGTGGTGCGCGAGCTGGCGCCGCAGGAATTCGTGGTCGCGCTGTCGCCCACCGACACCACCGGCCGCACCATGGCGATCGTGCCGACCGTGCCGCTCAAGCAGGTCACCAGCTACATGGCGGTGATCACCGAGGGCGTGACCGACGCCAACGGCAACGACGCCACGCCGGACCAGACCTACTTCCTGGCCAAGCGCACCAGCCCGGTGTGCAACGGCGCCCAGGTGCTCGACCCGCTGATCCCGCCGACCAGCTGCCCCTCGCTGGAGGGCCTGCGCCAGCTGGTCAACAGCCAGGAGGCGGCCGCCGCCTCGCGCGGCATCCCCCGCGAGGACATCGTGCTGAGCTTCGTGGCCACCACCCAGAGCATCACCCCGGTGCTGCAGGCGGTGAAGAGCACCGTGCAGCCGCGCGCCCACCAGCTCGCGCCCACCCCCTTCAACACCGGAAACGTCGGCCTGCCGCTGCCGCCGGTGGCCGACATCCACATCGGCTTCATCGAGCTGCCCTATTACCTGGAGGCGCCCGAGGCCGGCAACCCGCAGACCAACACGCGCGTGCTGACCGGGTTCTGGCAGGCCAACCCCGGCGCCTACGTGCCGCCGTTCAACGGGCTGGGGCTGAACCCGACCTCGACCAACCTCACCTTCGCCAATCCGTTCCCGCGCGTGAAGTCCAGCCAGCGCGTGCCGGTCCTGGTCACCGTGCCGAACGCCAATTCCGGCCGCAGCAAGCCGGCCGCCGGCTGGCCGGTGGTGATCTTCCAGCACGGCATCACCGGCAACCGCAGCCAGGCCTTGCCGCTGGCGGCCACCCTGGCCGCCCAGGGCTTCGTCACGGTCGCCATCGACCTGCCCCTGCACGGCCTGCCGCCGACCTCGCCGCTGGCGATCGGCAACAGCCCGTTCGGCGCGGTGGCGCGCGAGCGCACCTTCGACGTCGACCTGCTGCCCAACGACGGCAGCGCCTGCCCGGGCGGCGCGCCGGTCTGCCCGGACGGCCAGGTCGACGCCTCCGGCACCCATTTCGTCAACCTGGGCAGCCTGCTGACCTCGCGCGACAACCTGCGCCAGGGCGAGGTCGACCTGCTGTCCCTGGCCGCGACCGTGCCGCTGTTCAACCTGGACGGCGCCGCCGGCGCCGACACCGACGGCTCGCGGATCGCCTTCGCCGGCCTGTCCCTGGGCGGCATCGTCGGTACCCCGTTCCTGGCCCTGTCCGACACCGTCAACACCGGGTTCCTGTCGGTGCCGGGCGGCGGCATCGCCCGCCTGCTGGAAGGCTCGCAGACCTTCGGGCCGCGCATCCGCGCCGGCCTGGCCGCGGCCGGCGTGCAGCCGGGCACCGCCAACTTCGACCAGTTCCTGCTGATCACCCAGACCGTGGTCGACTCCGGCGACCCGATCAACTGGGGCTTCGTGACCGCCGCCAACCGCGTGCTGCTGCACCAGGTCGCCGGCGACACCGTGGTGCCGAACGCTGTGCCGGGCGCACCGCTGTCGGGCACCGAGCCGATGATCCGCGTGCTCGGCCTGGCGCCGATCACCGCCACCACCCAGAACCCGGCCGGCATCCGCGGCGCGGTGCGCTTCACCGCCGGCAGCCACGGTTCGCTGCTCGACCCGACGGCGTCGATGGCGGTGACCGCCGAGATGCAGGGCCAGGCGGCCAGCTTCATCGCCAGCAACGGCACCACCGTGCTGGTCCAGAACACCAGCGTCATCCAGCAGTGACCGGCAGGAGCCCGATTCCATGAACATGCGCACTTCCCTGAGCACCGCCATCGCTCTGGCGCTGGCCGGCGCCGCCTCCGGCGCCGCGGCCCTGGACTTCACCAGCGGCGAGTGGTCCGGTTCGCTGGACACCACGGTCAGCTACGGCGTCTCGGTACGCGCCGAGGACCCCAACGACACCACCGTCGGCAAGGCCAACCTCAACCCGCTGTTCCCCCTGCTCGGCCTGAGCAACCCGCAGCAGCGTGCGGCGCCCGGCCGCTGGTCGGTCAACGGCGACGACGCCAACCTGAAGTGGGAGAAGGGCGACGTCGTCTCCAACACCGCCAAGATCACCTCGGAGTTCTCGCTGACCTGGCGCAACTTCGGCGCCTTCCTGCGCGGCACCGCCTTCTACGACTGGGAATACGAGGGCCGCGACGACATCTCGCGCTTCGCCCGCGACAAGGTCGGCCGCGACGCGAAGATCCTCGACGCCTTCGTGTACTGGAACTTCGGCGAGTCGGGCGGACTGAACGGCGCGCTGCGCGTCGGCCAGCAGGTGGTGAGCTGGGGCGAGAACACCTTCATCCAGAACGGCATCAACGTCATCAACCCGGTCGACGTGTCGCGCCTGCGCGTCGCGGGCGCCGAGCTGAAGGAGGCCTTCCTGCCGGTCAACATGGTGTTCGCCTCGGTCAACCTCACCCAGAACCTGGCGGTTGAGGGCATGTACCTGCTCGAGTTCGAGCAGACCGAGCCGGAGCCGGTCGGCACCTTCTTCTCGACCAACGACTTCGCGACCCTGGGCGGCACCTACGCGATGCTGAACTTCGGCACGGTGCCGCAGCCGGTGCTGAACCCCGACCTGTTCTGGGACGTGTGCTACGGCAACACGCCCAGCGACATCGCGGCGATGAACCAGGGCGTCCCGGCCGGCCCCGGCGGCGCGCTGATCCCGCTGTACCGGGTCGCCTGCCAGGCCGCGCTGCCGCGCGCGCCGGACCGCTACCCGCGCGACCGTGGCGACTGGGGCCTGGCGATGCGCTACTTCGCCGAGAACCTCAACAGCACCGAGTTCGGCCTGTACTACATGAACTACTCCAGCCGCCTGCCGCTGATCTCGGGCAACGCGGTGACCAACGCCAACGCCAACAGCGGGCGCGTCTTCGTGGAGTATCCCGAAGACATCAAGATGGTCGGCCTGAGCGCCAACACCCTGCTGCCCTGGGGCGTCGCCTTCCAGGGCGAGGTCAGCCACAAGACCGGCGTGCCCCTGCAGATCGACGACGTCGAGGTGCTGTTCGCCGGCCTGTCGCCGCTGAACGCGCTGATCCCGCAGCCGGGCCTGCGCTTCCGCAGCCAGCTGGGACAGTTCGCGCCGGGCGCCGAGATCCAGGGCTGGGAGCGGCACAAGGTCTGGCAGGGCCAGTTCACCCTGACCAAGGTGTTCGGGCCGGGCAACTGGCTGGGCTCGGACCAGATCTCGGCGGTCATGGAGGTCGGCGCCACCAAGGTCCGCGACCTGCCCGACCCCAGCGTGCTGCGCTACCAGGGCGACGGCACCGACACCGGCGGCGGCCCGGACGTCACCAGCGGCGCCCTGCGCAACCCGATCACCCAGGTCGGCGGCTTCCCCACCGAGTTCTCCTGGGGCTACCGCATGGCGATGCGCTCGGACTACAGCAACGCCTTCGGCACGCCGTTCGTCGTCTCGCCGCGCATCGCCTTCAACCACGACGTCAACGGAACGACCCCCGGCCCCGGCGGAAACTTCGTCGAGGACCGCAAGTCCTACACCCTGGGCGTCGAGGCGAACTACCTGAACCAGTGGGCGGTCGACCTGAGCTACACGCGCTTCTTCGGCGCCGGCATGTTCAATACCCTCGCCGACCGCGACTTCTACTCGATCTCCGCCCGCTACTCGTTCTGAGGACCAGACCATGGCAATCCGACACACCCTTCTGACGAGCGCGCTGGCGGCGGCCCTGGTGGCCCTGCCGGGCGTCGCGGCCGTGCCGCAGTCCGAGGCCGACCGCCTGGGCCGCGACCTCACCCCGATGGGCGCCGAGATGGCCGGCAACGGCGGCGCCATCCCGGCCTGGGAAGGCGGCGTGCGCAGCGCGCCGTCCGGCTACAGCTTCGGCGAGTTCCATCCCGACCCGTTCGCCGACGACCAGATCCAGTTCACCATCACCCGCGACAACCTCGCCGACCACGCCGAGCAGCTGAGCGTCGGCCAGCGCGCCATGTTCGAGCGCTACGAGACGTTCCGCATGAACGTCTACCCGACCCGCCGCAGCGCCGCGTTCCCCGAGCGCATCTACGAGATGACCCGGCGCAACGCCACCACCGCCCGGCTGGTCAGCAACGGCGACGGCGTCGCCGACGCCGCCGAGGGCGTGCCGTTCCCGATTCCCGCCAACGGCAACGAGGTGATCTGGAACCACAAGCTGAAGTTCAAGGGCGTGTCGTCGATGCGCTACAACAACCAGGCGCCGGTCACCTCCGGCGGCAGCTACAACCTGGTGCGCCTGCGCGAGGACTTCTACGCGCCCTACTTCATCGAGGGCCGCACGATCGCCGACATCAACAACATCCTGCTGTACTTCTACCAGTCGGTGGAATCGCCGCCGCGCCTGGCCGGCCAGCTGCTGCTGGTGCACGAGACCCTGAACCAGGCCGAGTCGCCGCGCCGCGCGTGGGTGTACAACCCCGGCCAGCGCCGCGTCCGCCTGGCGCCCAACGTCGCCTACGACAACCCCGGCACCGCCTCCGACAACCTGCGCACCAACGACATGACCGACATGTTCAACGGTGCCCTGGACCGCTTCGACTGGGAGCTGGTCGGCAAGCGCGAGATGTACGTGCCCTACAACAGCTACAAGGCGCACTCGGCGCCGATCGGCGACCTGATCCGCCCCGGCCACATCAACCCGGACATGCTGCGCTACGAGCTGCACCGGGTGTGGGTGGTCGACGCCCGGCTCAAGGCCGGTGCCCGCCACATCAACAGCCGGCGCACCTTCTACGTCGACGAGGACAGCTGGCAGATCCTGGTCATCGACCACTACGACGGCGAGGGCAACATCTGGCGCTACTCCGAGGCGCCGTCGATCAGCTACTACGAGATGCCGCTGTTCTGGTCGACCCTGGAGAACCACCACGACCTGAAGAACGGCCGCTACCTGGCCTCGGGCCTGGACAACACCGAGGGTCGCACCATCGACTACCGGATCCAGTTCTCCGCCGACCAGTTCTCGCCGCAGAACCTGCGCCAGCGCGGCGTGCGCTGACCGCGGCAGCGCAGCAGGGCAATACCGGCCGGCCGCCCCAGCGCGGCCGGTCGCACATCGGGAGCCCGGAAGGCGCCCGGCCGCACCATGGCCGGCGTGGCGGGAATCTGGTCAAATCCGGGCGGGGCCGGTTCGCCGGACCGCCAAGACGCGTCAGCCAAGGAGGCTAGGCCAAGCCATGACCGCTACCACCCATGCCGGGGCCGCGCTGATTGCGCTGCTGCTGGCCGCCCCCGCCGCCTTGGCGGCCTGGCCGGACACCGCCACCACGCCCGCCGAAACGATGCCGCGCGCCGCCGCCGGCCTGCTGCTGGACGGCACGCGACTGGACGACGGGCGCCTGCTGGTGGTCGGCGAGCGCGGCCACATCCTGACCTCCTCCGACCAGGGCGCCACCTGGGACCAGGCGCAGGTGCCGACCCGGGCGACGCTCACCGCGGTCGCCGCGCATGGCGAGCGCATCGTCGCCGGCGGCCACGACGGCGTCCTGCTGCACTCCGGCGATGGCGGCGCGAGCTGGCGTCGGGTCCGCGAGAGCGTCTGGGACCCGATGAGCGACGATCCGACCAGCGGCGCGCCCGTGCTCGACATCCTGTACCTGGACGCCGACCGCGTGCTGGCGATCGGCGCCTACAGCCTGTTGCTGGCCAGCGACGACGGCGGCGCCACCTGGCGACCGAAGACCCTGGCCGCCGGGCCCGGGCCCGGGCCCGGCGCCGATGCGGGCGACGAGCCCGCGGCGGACGCGGACGAGGGCGTCGACGACGGCGGCGACCCGCTGCTGTTCGACGAGTCCGAACTGATGCTCGATGCCGAGGAGGATCCCCACCTCAACGCCATCGCCCGCCTCGACGGCGGTCGCCTGTTCATCGTCGCCGAACGCGGCGCCGCCTTCGTCTCCGACGACGACGGCGAGACCTGGCGCCGGACGGCGCTGCCCTACGACGGTTCCATGTTCGGCCTGCTGTCGCTCGGCCAGGGCCGGGTGCTGGCCTACGGCCTGCGCGGCAACGCCCTGCTCAGCCGTGACAACGGCGAAACCTGGACCGAGGTCGGCACCGGCACCGACCTCAGCCTGTTCGGTGGCGTGCGTCGCGGCGACGGCATCGTCCTGGTCGGGGCCAACGGCCTGCTGCTGGAGGGCGACGCCGGCGCCGGCGGGTTCCGGGCCACCACCCTGGCCGAGGCCGGCGTGCTGGCCGCGGTCGTCGACCTGGGCGCCGACGGCGTCCTGCTGCTGGGCGAGTACGGGCAGGTCCGCCACGGAGGTCAGCCATGAAGCGCGCATTGGAAAACCTGGTGTTCGGCGCCCGGCCGGTGGTCCTGGTGCTGTTCGCCCTGGTCACCGTGGTGATGCTCTGGGCGGCCAGCCAGCTTCGCGTCGACGCCGGGTTCAAGAAGCAGATCCCGCTCGAACACGAGTACATGCAGACCTTCCTGGACTACGAGCGCGAGTTCGGCGGCGCCAACAGAGTGCTGGTCGCGCTCATGGCCCGCGACGGCGACATCTTCAGCCAGGACTACATGGCCGCGCTGGAGCGGCTGACCTCCGACGTGATGGCGCTGGACGAGACGGACGACGCCCGCGTGCGCTCGCTGTTCACCCCCAACGTGCGCTTCGTCGAGGTGGTCGAGGACGGCTTCGCCGGCGGCAACGTCATCCCGCAGTCGTTCACCCCCAACCTGGAGGGCTACGTCGCCGACCAGGGCGAGTTCGAGACCATTCGCGGCAACATCGTCAAGGCCGGCATCGTCGGCCGGCTGGTGGCCCGCGACTTCGGCGGCACCATGGTCTGGGCCGACCTCATTCCCGAGGACGCCGGCACCGGCCTGGACTACCAGGCGCTGGCGCAGCGCCTGGAGGCCCTGCGCGGCGTCTACGAGGACGACCGCCACACCCTGCACATCATCGGCTTCGCCAAGATCGTCGGCGACGTCAGCGACGGCGCCAAGTCGGTGGTCGCCTTCTTCGGCATCGCGATCCTGATCACCCTGCTGCTGCTGTACTTCTACTGCCGTTCGCTGACCCTGTCGGCGCTGGTCATCGCCTGCGGCCTGGTGGCCGTGGTCTGGCAGCTCGGCGCCCTGCGCCTGCTCGGCTTCGGCATCGACCCGATGAACATCCTGACGCCGTTCCTGGTGTTCGCGATCGCGGTCAGCCACGGCGTGCAGATGATCAGCCGCTGGCTGAACCAGCGCCTGGACGGCGACGACCCGGAGACCGCCGCGCGCGCCACCTTCCAGCGCCTGCTGGTGCCGGGAATCATCGCCCTGGCCTCGGACTGCATCGGCTTCGTCACCATCCTGTTCATCAACATCCGGATCATCCAGGAGCTGGCGATCACCGCCAGCCTCGGCGTCGCCCTGATCATCCTCACCAACCTGGTGCTGCTGCCGGTGCTGCTGTCCTACGTGCGCCGCGCCAGCCGGGCGCTGGCCGGCCGCCGCGAGGGCATGGACGGCGTCTGGCGCGGCCTGTCGCGCAGCACCGGCCGCGGTCCGGCGCTCGCGGTGATCGTCGTCGCGCTGGTCCTCGGCGCCGGCGGCTGGTGGATCGGGCAGGGCATGCAGATCGGCGATTCCGAGGCCGGCGTGCCCGAGCTGCGCCCGGAGTCCCGCTACAACCAGGACGCCGCGCTGATCGCCGAGCGCTTCGCCCTGGGCATCGACTCCATCTACGTGATCGCCGAGGCCGCACCGGATTCCTGCACGGCAAGCTACCCGGTGATGGAGACCATCGACCGCTTCGCCTGGCACATGGCCAACGTCGAGGGCGTGCAGCAGGTGATGTCGCTGCCGCAGGCGGCGACCATGGTCAACGCCGGCTGGAACGAAGGCAACATCCGCTGGCGCGCGCTGCCGCGCGGCAGCGACCAGCTGCGCGTCGCCACCCAGGGCTTCGAGACCGATTCCGGCCTGCTCAACAGCGACTGCAGCGCGATCCCGGTGATGCTGTTCCTGACCGACCACAAGGCGACCACGATCAACCGCGTGGTCGAGGCGGTGAAGCGCTTCCGCGCCGAGAACGACGCCTATCGCCCGGGCTTCCGGGAGGCCCAGGCGCAGGCCCTGGCCGACGGCGAGGACGGCGCCGGCGACCGCGTCAACCTGCGCCTGGCGACCGGCAACGCCGGCGTCATGGCGGCCACCAACGAGACCGTGCAGGCGGCGCAATGGCCGATGCTGCTGTGGGTCTACGCGGCGGTGATCCTGCTGTGCCTGCTCACCTACCGGTCGCTGTCGGCGACCATCGCCATCGTCGTGCCGCTGGCCGTGGTGTCGATGCTGTCGAACGCGGTGATGGCCAAGCTCGGCATCGGCCTGAAGGTCAACACCCTGCCGGTGGCGGCGCTGGGCGTCGGCATCGGCGTCGACTACGCCATCTACCTGTACTCGCGCATGCAGGAGGACCTGCGCGCGGGCATCGGCGTGACCGAGGCCTACTTCCGCGCGCTGCGCACCACCGGCGCCGCCGTGCTGTTCACCGCGGTGACCCTGTCGGTGGGCGTCGGCACCTGGATCTTCTCGGCGCTGAAGTTCCAGGCCGACATGGGCATCCTGCTCAGCTTCATGTTCCTGGCCAACATGCTGGGCGCGATCCTGGTGATGCCGGCCCTGCTGCGCTGGCTGCGGCCGCGCGCGCCCTGAGCCTGGTGCGCCCCGGCCGGCGATCCCGGCCGGGGCGGCCCCGGCGGCCCATCCCGGTCGCCCTCCATCAAGCGTCCACGGTCCGCGCCGATACTGTGCCGGCATGAGCATGTACGCCAAGCTGGCCCTGTCGATGGTGGCCGCCGGCACCCTCGCCCTGCTGGCGCTTGCCCTGGCGCTGGACTGGCGCCTGGGTCGCGGCTTCGTCGCCTACATCAACGACGCCGATGCCGAACGGCTGGCGCCGCTGGCGCTGGCTGCCGCCGAGGTCTGGCGCCGGGACGGCGGTTGGGACGGCCTGCGCGCGCGTCCGGAGCGCGTCGCCTGGCGCGCCCTGCATGCCCGCGTCCGGGCGCTGGAGGATGCCGCCGAATCGGGCCAGGTGGCACTGTCGCCGGCACCGCCGTCGCGGCAGCCGCGCGCGCGCCGGCAGCGCCCGCCCGGCCACGGCCATGGCCATGAGGGCGGGCCGCCGTGGACGCCGCTGTGGGCGCGGGTCGCCATCCACGAGCCCGACGGCACGCCGGTGCTGGGCCGCCATGCCTTCGAGCGCACCGGACGGCGCCTGGCGATCGAGGTCGACGGCCGGCAGGTCGGCTGGGTCGGCCTGGTCGAGCTCGAGCGCGCCAGCGGCCGCCTCGGCCAGGCCTTCCTGGCCGACCAGCGGCGCGGCCTGGTGGTCGCCGCCCTGGTCCTGCTGGTGGCGCTGGCGCTGGCGGCGATGGCGCTGGCGCGGGCCTGGGCGGGCCCGGTGCGGCGGATCGGTGCGGTCGCCCGCCGGCTTGCCGATGGCGACCTCTCGGCGCGGGTCGGCCCGGCCGGGCGCGACGAGATCGGCGTGCTGGCGCGCGATGTCGACCTTCTGGGCCAGTCGCTGGCGGCGGCCGACGCCGCGCGCCGGCGCTGGATGGCCGATGCCGCGCACGAACTGCGCACGCCGCTGTCGGTGCTCAAGGGCGAACTGGAAGCCCTGCTCGACGGCGTGCGCCCGCTCGACGCCTCGGCGATCGCCTCCCTGCACGCCGAGGCCACCCACCTGGGCGCACTGATCAACGAGCTGCGCGAGCTGGCCCTGGCCGACCTCGGCGCGCTCGACTACCGGATGGCCGAAGTGGCGCTCGACGCGCTGGTCGACGAGTGCCTGGCGGCCAACGCCGGGCGCCTGGCGCAGCACGGCCTGGCGGTCGAGTGGATGCGCCCCCCGCAGGCGGTGCGCGTGCACGGCGACGCGCGGCGGCTGCGGCAACTGGTCGAGAACCTGCTGGAGAACAGCCTGCGCTACACCGACCGCGGCGGCCGCATCGCCGTGGCCCTGGCGACCGGTCCTGCGGGCGTGCGCCTGGACTGGCAGGACAGCGCGCCCGGCGTGCCCGAGGCGATGCTCGGACAGCTGTTCGAGCCGTTCGTGCGCGGCGATCCGGCGCGCGGCCGCGACGAGGCCGGCGGCGGGCGCGGTTCCGGCCTGGGCCTGGCGATCGTGCGCCGCATCGTCCAGGCGCACGGCGGCAGCATCGTCGCCGCTGCCTCGCCGCTCGGTGGCCTGGCCCTGCGCATCGACCTGCCGAACACCGCGGAGGCGGCATGAACACGACGCAGGAACCGGCGACCATCCTGGTGGTCGAGGACGAACCCAAGCTGGCCCGCCTGCTGGCCGACTACCTGCGCGCCGCCGCCTACGAACCGGTCATCGTCGAGCGCGGCGACCAGGCGCTGGCCGCCGTCGCCGAGCACCGGCCGGCGCTGATGCTGCTCGACCTCAACCTGCCCGGCATGGACGGCATCGAGGTCTGCCGCGCGTTGCGCCGGCACTCCGACCTGCCGGTGGTGATGGTCACCGCGCGGGTCGAGGAGATCGACCGCCTGCTCGGCCTGGAGCTGGGCGCCGACGACTACATCTGCAAGCCGTTCAGCCCGCGCGAGGTGATCGCCCGGGTCCGGGCGGTGCTGCGCCGGGGCGAGGCCCGCCGCGGCGGGCCGGGCCCGGAGGCGGTGGTCGAGATCGATGCCGAGTCGCGCCGGGTGGTGGTCGGCGGCCGGCCGGTGTCGCTGACCGCGGTCGAGTTCGGCCTGCTCGCCGCCCTGGTCGAACGGCCCGGCCGCGTGTTCAGCCGCGCCGAGCTGCTCGACCGCATCTACGACGACTGGCGCGACGTCTCCGACCGTGCCGTCGACTCGCACGTCAAGAACCTGCGCCGCAAGCTCGACGACGCCCTGCCGGGCCGCACGCTGATCCACAGCGTCTACGGGGTCGGCTACCGCTACGAGCCGGAGCCGGCGTCGGGCTGAATCGCGGGCACGCCCGGTCCCGGGCGGCACCGCCGGTCCTACAATGCCGGCCATGGACCTGTCCCGACCCTTCGACGTGATCGTCGTCGGCGGCGGCCACGCCGGCACCGAGGCGGCGCTGGCGGCCGCCCGCGCCGGCGCCCGCACCCTGCTGCTCACGCACAGCCTGGACACCGTCGGGGCGATGAGCTGCAACCCGGCGATCGGCGGCATCGGCAAGGGCCACCTGGTGCGCGAGATCGACGCCCTGGGCGGGGTGATGGCGCGCGCCGCCGACGCCGCCGGCATCCAGTGGCGGCGCCTGAACGCCTCCAAGGGTCCGGCGGTGCGCGCCACCCGCTGCCAGGCCGACCGCGCCCTGTACCGCGCCTACATCCAGCGCGCGGTGGCCGCACAGCCGGGCCTGTCGCTGTTCCAGCAGGGCGTCGACGACCTGCTGCTGGTGGCCGGCCGCGTCGCCGGCGTGCGCACCGCCACCGGCCTGGACATCCACGCGCGCACCGTGGTGCTGACCACCGGCACCTTCCTGGCCGGCCGCATCCACGTCGGCGAGACCAGCCAGGCCGGCGGCCGCGCCGGCGAGCCGCCGGCCACCACCCTGGCCGCGCGCCTGCGCGAGCTGGCCCTGCCGGCCGGGCGCCTGAAGACCGGCACGCCGCCGCGCATCGACGCCCGCAGCATCGACTTCTCGCGCCTGGCCGAGCAGCCCGGCGACGAGCCGCGCCCGGTGTTCTCCTTCCTGGGCAGCACCGCCGACCATCCGCGCCAGGTGAGCTGCTGGATCACCCACACCCATGCCGCCAGCCACGAGATCATCCGGGCCGCCCTGCACCGCTCGCCGATGTACAGCGGCGCCATCGAGGGCAGCGGGCCGCGCTATTGCCCGTCGATCGAGGACAAGGTGGTGCGCTTCGCCGAACGCGACAGCCACCAGGTGTTCCTGGAGCCCGAAGGCCTGGACAGCAGCGAGGTGTATCCCAACGGCATCTCGACCTCGCTGCCGTTCGACGTGCAGCTGGCCCTGGTGCGCTCGCTGCCCGGCTGCGCGGCCGCCCACCTGACCCGGCCCGGCTACGCCATCGAGTACGACTACTTCGACCCGCGCGCCCTGCACGCCTCGCTGGAGACCCGCGCCATCGCCGGCCTGTACTTCGCAGGCCAGATCAACGGCACCACCGGCTACGAGGAGGCCGCCGCGCAAGGCCTGCTGGCCGGCGTCAACGCCGCGCGCGCCGCGCACGGGCAGGCGCCATGGACGCCGCGCCGCGACCAGGCCTACCTGGGCGTGCTGGTCGACGACCTGACCGGCAACGGCACTTTGGAGCCCTATCGCATGTTCACCTCGCGCGCCGAGTACCGGCTGCACCTGCGCGAGGACAACGCCGACCTGCGCCTGACCGAAGCCGGCCGCGAACTGGGCCTGGTCGACGACGCGCGCTGGGCGGCGTTCGCCCGCAAGCGCGACGCCATCGACGCCGAGCACGCCCGCCTGGGCGCGCTGTGGGCGGCGCCCGGCAACGCCCTGGCCGCCGCCGTCGAGCGCGACCTCGGCATCGCGGTCAGCCGCGAGACCTCGATGCTCGACCTGCTGCGCCGCCCGGAACTGGACTACGCCGCCCTGCTGGCGGTGCGCGACCTGCAGCCCGGCGCCGACGACCCGCTGGTCGCCGAGCAGGTGCAGGTGCGCGCCAAGTACGCCGGCTACCTGGAGCGCCAGCAGCTCGAGGTCGAGCGCGCGCGCCGCCACGAGGCCACCGCCATCCCGCCCGGCTTCGATTACGCCGCCGTTGCCGGCCTCGGCGCCGAGGAGCGCCAGAAGCTGGAAGCCGCCCGCCCCGACACCCTCGGCCAGGCCGGCCGCATCGCCGGCGTCACCCCCGCGGCGATCTCGCTGCTGCTGGTGCACCTGCGGCGGATGGGGAGCGGAACGCGGGCCGCCTGAGCGGGCAGGGTGACGCGCCGTTGAAACCACCCGGAGGAGCTCGGGTGTGATTCCTTGAATTTCGCACGGCTATGCCCGGGGCCGCACTCATCGCGCCTCGGAACTCCAGACACTCGCTTCTGCCCCGGGCTCCGTTGCGTTGATCAGATTGACGCATGGGATTCTGACCTATGTGTAACCTGTCGGGCGGGCGCGCTAGGGAATTCACCTCGTCCAACTCGCGGAGGCATCTTTGTACCGGCCGTCTCAGAATGGGAGACAGGCATGGCGTATCAAACGCCTTGAACATAGATACTCTCTCTAATCGTTCAAGCTACGCAAGAAACGAATTACGATTGTGGAGGCTGCTCAAGTAGCCTGACTTCGGATTTCTTGTCCTGTTGAATCAACCGTCGAACCGCGCCCTACCCCGACCTGGGAGAAGTATCCATGAGCAAGGTGCTTGACCTCGACCGTCTGCGCGAAGCCATCAACGGCCGTGCAGCCGCATTCCGTTCGATCACGCGTATGCAGCCCACGGGTGGTCCGGGAGACAAGGTGTTTCCACCGACCTACAGTGGGGGAACCTATGCGACGGAAATGCGGCGACTTCCCGGACGTGAGCAGCCAGTGGACTGCGTCCTGCTCGACTCGGTGCAGTCCCAGGCCAATCGCATGGAACTCGCGCTGCTGGAAGCGTGGGAGCGGGGCCAATTGGCCTTGCCTGTAGTCAGTGTCGACTTCGCGGGTCAGGGCCTGCTCAAGCCCTTGCGCGTGACCAGCCTGGAGGCGCCACATCGCATCGCCGATGCACTGTTGCGCGACAGCCTTCTGGATGGGGTGCCGTTCCGCAAATCGACGCGCGGAAAGGCGCTCGACCACGTTGACATGAAAAACGCGACCGCGCTTTTCGAACTGTGTCCCACTGCACTGGTGCTGGGACTGTGGGACTCGACCGGTCCGCGCGGCGGTTTGGGTGCCAAGTTCGCCAGAGCGATGGTGTCGGAGATCGTCGGAATCGAAGCAGTGCCGGGCGTCAAGTCCAGCAGTCGAATCGATCCGGCACAAATCATGCTGGGGGCAGGTCCCGTTTATGCAACGAAGGAAGGCGACTGGACTGTGGATGTCGCCGCCGCGCGTACGGAAAAGGGTAAACCAGTGAAGGTCGGCAAGGACGGAAAGCCGTCCGAGGTCAATCACGGGAACATCACCCCAAGCGTCGACGTTCGAACGGGCGGATTCACCATCGACCATGCCCGCCGCACCACCACGCTGTCCCTGCCGGCCTTGCGCCGCCTTCGCTTCCCGGTTGGGGACGAGCACGACATGCGGCGTGACCAGGCTGGCCGGGTCGTGTTGGCGGCATTGGGGTTGTGCGGTGCCACCTTGGCCCGCGACATGGGGGGCGACCTGCGTTCGCGCTGCCACCTGGTCGCCGAGTCCGCCAGTACCTGGGAATTGATCGATCGTCCCGGACAGCCACCTGAACAGTTCGAGCTTGAACCGGACGAAGCGATTGCCCTCTTTTCCGAGGCCGTGGCCGCGGCCAGAGCGGCAGGGCTTCCCTGGCTGGACCAGGAATTGAAACTTGCCCCATCCCCGCAGCTCGTCGCGCTGGTGCGGCGCAGCCAGGAACTCGCTGCCGACCTTGCCGAGCCCGATGGAGAAGACTGATGCTCGCCCTGGGTATCCGCTACCTCAACGGGTGGGCGATGGCGGCAGCCGACGGGTCCAAAAAGGGAGCGGCCGAGTGGCCGCCGCACCCGGACCGCGTCTTCATGGCGCTGGCCGCCGCCCACTTCGAGACCGAACGCCGCGAAACGACGCGGGCAGTTCTGGAATGGCTTGAGTCCCTCCCGCCGCCAGCGATTGCCGCCAGCGAGTGCGAGGTGCGCACCGTCGCGACGCACTATGTACCGGTCAACGACGCCACGGCACCCTCGATCGATCCCGAAAAGGCTGCCGGAGTCTCAGATGCGCAGTTTCGCGCTGGCCTCTCGCTGCTGCATGAGCACCGGTCCAGACAACCTCGCCAGTTTCCGGTCGCCATCCCCTTCGACGACACCGTCTATCTGATGTGGCCGAGCGTGAAGACGCCCGGCGAACTCGGAGCAGAACTGGAGTTCCTTTGTGCGAACGTCACCTGCATCGGCCATTCGGCGTCACTGGTCCAGATGTGGGTTGCCGATCAGACGCCAGCGCCGACCTGGCGGCCGACCGGACAGGGCAGCACACACAACTTCCGCGTGCCTGTTCCTGGTCGCCTGGCCGCACTGGAGGACGCCTACAACGAGGCCGCCCAGACCGCGTGGCTGGAACTTGATCGATCCATAACGCAAGCCACGGGGCAAGCAAGGACTGCGCTCAAGGCAGAACGCAAGCGCCGCTTCGACGACCGCCCACCAAAGCCGCGCCGTCCGCCGGCCGGCTTCTGGACAGGGTACGCGCAGCCGATGCAGTCCCGTAAAGCAGCTGATCTGGCCGGAGGCGTGTTCAGCCCCCGATTGCTTGTTCTCCGCCAGACCGCCGGAACCCGCTTGGGCCTTGAAAGCACGCTGCATCTGACGCAGTCCCTGCGCGACTGCCTGTTGTCGCACTGTCCGGCACAGCCGCCACCGGAGTGGCTGAGTGGGCATGCGGGAGATGGGACGCCAAGCCGGGCCCCTCACCTTGCCGCGTTTCCATTGCCTCACGTCGGCCATGCCAACGCCCAGGGTCATCTGTTGGGCGTGGCCCTTGTGCTGCCGGTCGACGTACCTGCGCACGAGGTCGGCAAGTGTCTGGCTCCCTTGCTGGAACTCGATGACCAGACCGGGTTGCCCAAGCCATTCCGACTCTATGCCGGACAAAAGTTCGAGATCGAGCTCCAGTTGGACTTGGCCAACGATCCGGCCCGGGCCCTTCGGCAGGACACGTGGGTTGGCCCAAAGGGAGGCTGCCGGACGTGGGCCACAGTCACTCCGATCGTGCTCGACCGCCACGGGCGGTCCAAGGATCTCTGGCTGGAAGCGGAGGACGTGGTGGCAACGGCATGCGAGCGTGCCGGCCTGCCGCGCCCAGAGCATGTGGTGCTAGGGCCGGTCAGCCAATTCATTGGCGCTCCACCGGCGGGTGGCAAGCGCGGCGCGTATCCACACCTGTTGCGAAAGGACGGCGGGCGGCGGCATCACGTGCACGCAGTACTCACGTTCCAGAAGCCGATCCAGGGACCCGTGCTGGTCGGCGCAGGCCGATTCCGCGGCTATGGACTGTGCCGTCCCTGGCCACCCCACGGAGGGCTGGGTCGATGAGCCTCGGACCCGAGCGCTTTTCCGAGTACTTCCAGGCTATCCACGGGCACGAGCCGTTTCCCTGGCAGACCCGACTGCTGAACCAAGTGCTGGACGGACAGTGGCCAGCCACGCTGGGATTGCCGACAGCGAGCGGCAAGACCGCCTGCATCGACATCGCCGTCTTTGCGCTGGCTTGCCAGGCGGCTCAAGCCATCCGTCGCATCTTCTTCGTGGTGGATCGCCGTGTCATCGTCGATGAGGCCTTCGTCCGCGCGCGACGGATCGCTTCCGCACTGGCGACCGAAGCAGACGGCGTGCTTGGCGAAGTCCGCCAAGCGCTTTGCCACATCGGCGGGAGTGCGGACGCACCGTTGGCGGTGTTTCAACTGCGTGGTGGCATTTACCGCGACGATGCCTGGGCCCGTTCGCCCGCGCAGCCCACGGTGGTATGCGCGACGGTCGACCAGATCGGCTCGCGGCTGCTGTTCCGCTCTTATGGGTCCAGTCCCTATGCCTGGCCCCTGCACGCAGGCTTGGCGGCAAACGATGCACTGGTCCTGCTCGACGAGGCGCATTGCGCAGAGCCCTTCCGGCAGACGCTGGATGCCATCGCGCGCTATCGCGCCTGGGCGAAGCAACCGTGTCCGACCCCGTTCGCGCACGTCGTCCTAAGCGCAACCCCAGCGGGCAACATCGGCACCCACTCGTTTCAGCTTGATGCGGAGGACCGCGCCCATCCCACCCTATCCGCCCGGTTGTCGGCCAGCAAGCCGGCTCGACTGGTGGAAGGCAAGGGAAAGACCGCTACCACGGCACTCTCCCGACAGATCGCCGGGGAGGCGATCGAGTTCGCCAGGCGAGGCGCCCGGCGGGTTGGCGTGATCGTCAATCGCATCGCCACCGCCCGGGAGGTTCATGAAATGCTCGGGGAGCTGGGCGTACCGGTTGAAAGGCGCGCGCTCTTCATCGGCCGCATGCGGCCATGGGATCGAGACCGCCTGCTCGAGCGGTGGCAACCGACATTCGCGGCCGATCCACAACGCCAAGCTTTGGAATCGTCCTGCTTCGCTGTTGCCACACAATGCCTTGAAGTTGGCGCCAACCTCGACTTCGACGCCCTTGTGACCGAGTGCGCCAGCCTTGACGCCTTGCGTCAGCGCTTCGGCCGCTTGTTCCGTCTCGGCAGAAGCGGGGTCGACGAACGCAGTAACGAGCAAGTGGCGGCCATCGTCCTGCCGAAACCGGAGCCGCGCCAAGACGACCCCATCTATGGAGAGGCGATCGAGACCACCTGGCGCTGGCTTGCTGAGCACGCCACCGATGGCCTGGTCGACCTTGGCGTGGACGCCATCGATGCCCTGCTGCCTGTCGAGCCGCACGCACGCGCCTCTCTGCTCGCTGAGCGAAAACTGGTCGTTCGCGTTCCGGATGCGCCGGTCATGCTCCCCGCCCATGTGGATGCCTGGGCACAGACCAGCCCCGCGCCCTGGCCTGACCCCGAACCCGCCTTGTTTCTGCACGGACCACGCAAGGGCGTCGCCGAGGTGCAGGTTTGCTGGCGTCAGGATCTGGATGCGACTCAGGACACGGGAAAGTGGCCGGAGCTGGTGAGCTTGGTTGCGCCAGGATCGGCCGAATGCATGAGCGTGCCGATGCGCGCGCTAAAGCGTTGGTTGCGCTACGGCGTACCGGAGGACGCGGGCGGCGATGTCGACCTGGGTGATCACGAGTTGGATAGCGATACGGCTGCTTCCGAGACCCTTCGGCAGAGGGTTGTGCGCTGGCGGGGTGCGTCGGATGTCCTGGTGCTTTCGACCATCGGCGAACTGTATGACCTGCGTCCGGGAGACACCCTGGTGCTGCCCGCGAGTGCGGGGGGCTGGTCGGTATTCGGGGCCGTCGTCCAGCAGGCCGACGGTCGACCGCTGGCCTTGGACATCGCCGACGAGGTCCAACTGACAGCACGTTTGCGTCCAGTGCTTCGGCTGGTACCAGCTCTGCTGGATTCCTGGCCGCCGAGCGATGCGTGCGACGCGTTGAGGAAGCTGCTCGACGCAGAGGAAATCGAGCAACGCAGCGCGACCGGGGAGTACAGAATGGCGCTGAAGGACGCCCTGCGCGCCGTTGCGGATGGCCTTCCCCATCCAGCATCGCAGGCACGGGACTGGACTTGGCTCCGCGTCGCCATCGCTGGACTGACCAGTAGTCGCAGCGGCTTCGACCTCGATCGTCATCCCTCGGGAGGACTCGTGTTGACCGCGCGGCGGTGCCTGCGCCCCGACCAGGTTCTGACGACAGGACATCGCGTACCGAACGAAGTCTTCAGCGCCGAAGACGATTCCGCCTCGTTCACTGTGGCTGTTCCGTTGCCCGATCACCTCGAAGGCGTTGCGCAGTTCGTCGAGCGGTTCGCAAGTGCCTGCGGCCTTGAACAGGTTCTGATCGAAGACCTCAGGCTGGCCGCCTCCCTGCACGATCTCGGCAAAGCCGACCCCCGGTTTCAGGCGTGGTTGCGGGGCGGCGTGCCCTACCCAGTGCCGGTGCAGTACGGCGCTATGCTGGCCAAGTCCGGGGGCGCCAGCAGCCCCGCGGCGATTCGGCGCGCTCGCGAACGCGCCGGTTACCCGGAGGGCGGACGCCACGAACTCTTGTCCGTCCGGCTCGTGGAATCGAATCCGGAAATGTTGACGCAGGCTCACGATCCCGAGCTGGTCCTGCACCTGATCGCCAGTCATCACGGGCGCTGCCGGCCCTTCGCCCCAGTCGTCATGGATCCTGAACCCCGGTCGGTCGACCTCGAGATCGACGGTCGCCGATTGAGTGCGTCCACCGACACCGAACTGGAGCGTCTCGACAGCGGACAGGCCGAGCGCTTCTGGACCCTCGTTCGACGCTACGGCTGGTGGGGATTGGCCTATTTGGAGGCCATACACGTGCTGGCCGACCACCGCCGCAGCGAAGCGGAGCAGCTTGGAATGGAGGACAGTCTGTGACCTGCTCGACCCTCCTTCTGCCCGGCATTGATGGGGCCAATCCGCTGGGTTTTCTGGCTGCGCTGGGTGTGCTTCGAACGCTATTCAGGGCGGAAGATGCGCTCCGACCACGCCTCGCCTGGCAAGTCCACAGCGGAGCATGGCGCCCAGCGCTTACGACCGAGATCGCCCTATCTCGGCCCGAACTCGTGGCTCGTCTCGATGAGGCCTTGAGGTCGATGGTGGATCATGAGGCTTGGAGGTTTTCGGACAACCTCAATGTCGAAGCCGGCGACTTCCGCAGTCATGCACTGGCTGCAGCTGCGCGCGCGTCCACCGCCGATCCGACCGCGGCGGAGTTCGTCGCGGCGTTCGCCTGCGATGCGATCACTGAGGTCGATGCGAAAAAGGGGGTTGTGGTGTGCGACACGGCATTCCGGACCATGAGTGGTGCGGGGCATCAGCACTTTCTCGGGTTCATGCGCCAGTTGGCTGCGTGCACCGAGCAGGACCATCTTGAGCGCGCGCTTTTCGAGCAATGGCGGTACGAAGACGACAAGCCGAGCATGCGCTGGGATCCCATTGACGACCGCCGCTATGCTCTGAGGTGGAACGAGCCGAGCAGCGATCCCATTAGGACCGTAAGGGGCGCCAATCGTCTCGCCATCGAGGCGCTGCCGCTGTTCCCCGTCATGCCGCGTGGAACTCGTCTGGAAACCACCGGTTTCGTCACCGCGGGAAGCAGGGGCACCTGGTTTCGATGGCCGATCTGGTCCCGGCCGATCTCAATGCCCGTGGTCCAAAGCCTTCTGGCGAGCCAGCGCGTGCGCCAGGCAAGCACCAATGAGGCGGCGCTGAGACGCATGGGCGTAGAAGCGGTTTTCAAGAGCCAGCGCCTGACCGTTGAGAAATACCGGAACTTCACCATGGGTGTGCCCGCTTGATCGTCAGGGAGGCGGAACGGGTCAATGGTGGCGACGTTTCCTACGCTGCGAGGGAAATCAGGACGTCGAAGTGGAGTCCACCAGCAGGTTGTCGTCGTAGTTTGTGGGAGTTGGCAAGCCTCGGTCCCGTCGCCGGCGGCGGGTCTTCAAGCCGATAGGGGTTCTCTGGTCGAGGTCATCAACAGCAATGTCGATGCGTTGCTGATCATCGCCCTGGGTCCGGCCGACAAGGTGAAGCTCCGCGTGGTCAATTGGGCGAGCGCATCGATCCGGTCGCCAGGGAACCCACGATCGTGTAGCGTCCGGTGCGGCAGCTACTGAGCCGAAAGGGCGCCGGCTGACGCTTGCAAGGGCCGAGGTGATGAACGAAATGCCGGCCAGCCCTAGCCGACGGCAGGTTCTTTGAAATTGGAGGAATACATGCGTATCCGTACGCCCCACTTCACCGGCGGGACGCAGGTCGCCTCGTCGTCCCGCCAGCGCTCGTAGCTGCTGCGAAATCCGGCAGGAGCTCAGCAGCCTGCCCGGGGTGGGGTTCTCTGCGGCATCACGCCGCGTCCTCATTGAAGCTGCGAGATGCGCAATCGCGGGTCGGCCCTGTGCCAGATTCTCCGCGGCATCACGCCGCGGTCTCATTGAAGCCGGATCCCGACCGAGGGCCGCGCCACGAAGCCGCCCAGTTCTCCGCGGTATCACGCCGTGGCCTCATTGAAGCGACATGAGGTCCATGCTCACGCGCTCGCCGGTGAACTCGTTCTCCGCGGCATCACGCCGCGGCCTCATTGAAGCCAGCCGCACGGCGGCGCGGAGACCATCGACGCCATGTTCTCCGCGGCATCACGCCGCGGCCTCATTGAAGCCCGACAATGCGCAGCGTCAGCGCCGGCTTCTCGCCTGGTTCTCCGCGGTATCACGTTGCGGCCTCATTGAAGCGTGACGCGGGCCTGCATGTCGCCGTAGGCGAGCGCGGGTTCTCCGCGGCATCACGCCGCGGCCTCATTGAAGCGAGGTCGATCTCTACAAGGCCATCCCGGCGGCCTGAGTTCTCCGCGGCATCACGCCGCGGCCTCATTGAAGCGACGCGACCACGGAGGAAGGCCGGGAGCACATCGCTAGTTCTCCGCGGCATCACGCCGCGGCCTCATTGAAGCATGTCCTGCATCGCTTCGATTGTCCAACCAGCCTGCAGCGGCATCACGCCGCGGCCTCATTCAAGCGCGGTCGTCCACCGGCAGCCCCGGCTGGTTCCGGTTCTCCGCGGCATCACGCCGCGGCCTCATTGAAGCAGGTAGTCGACGTCGTAGCAGGTGCCGATCTTCGGGTTCTCCGCGACATCACGCCGCGGCCTCATTGAAGCTACGGCGGCGTGGGCGCCTATCAGGGCATCTTCGAGGGTTCTCCGCGGCATCTCGCCGCGGCCTCATTGAAACATCAGGTACCAGCCGGCATCGGTGTCAGAAAGCACGGCTCTCCGCGGCATCACGCCGCGGCCAAATTGAAGCGTCGGGCCGCCGGCGACGGTGGTGTATTCCAGGAAGCTCTCCGCGGCGTCACGCCGCGGCCTCATTGAAGCACCCTGCACCGCGCCACGTCCCGCGAGGACCTGATCGTTCTCGGCGGCATCACGCCACGGCCTCATTGAGGCTACCGCCCGATCGGCACGCTGCGGGTGTTCAAGGAGGTACTCCGCCGCATCACACCGCGGCCTCATTGAAGCGACCACGAGACGGGACGCTCCCATCTTGCCCAGTTCGGATCTCCGCGGCATCACGCCGCGGCCTCATTGAAGCGGAGGTAAGTGACATGACCGTCAAGACGGAAACCCCGGTTCTCCGCGGCATCACGCCGCGGCCTCATTGAAGCCACCACGGGCACAAGCGCGGCCCCAAGCGCGTCGAGGGTTCTCCGCGGCATAACGCCGCGGCCTCATTGAAGCGACCCCCAGTGCTCCAACCTTGCCGGCCCCCTTGTGTTCTCCGCAGCATCACGCCGCGGCCTCATTGAAGCGAGTCCGTGCGCGACACCGCCGGCATGGTCGGTGCTCTTCTCCGCGCTATCACGCCGCGGCCTAATTGAAGGGCCTACACGACCCCCCCGTACCCAGAGGTGTGACGGTTCTCCGCGGCATCACGCCGCGGCCTCATTGAAGCATCGAGGGCGGCGATCCCGAGGCGGGTACTGCGCCGAGTTCTCCGCCGCATCACGCTGCGGCCTCATTGAAGCTCCACCTCGATCGGGTGCAGGATGGTGTTGTGGTTGGTTTTCCGCGGCATCATGCCGTGCTCCCATTTGAGCGTCGACAAGTTCGCGCCCGAGTCGCACCGGTTCGCGGTGTTCTCCGCGGCATCACGCTGCGGCCTCATTGAAGCGAGGGCATGGACGGGCATGCGGTGCTGAAGCGCCTGGTTCTCCGCGGCATCACGCCGCGGCCTCATTGAAGCAACATCGCGCCGTTCGCCAACAACCTCGCGCCCGTCGGTTCTCCGCAGGATCACGCCGCGGCCTCATTAAAGTACGGCTTCCCGCAGCATCTCGGCGCGCCCGACCGGGCGCGAAAGCGCCAGCCGGTGGGCGCGGATTGCTTCGCGGAGTAACCTCGTTTGAGGGCATCTGGCGTGAGCGGGCCTCGTGGTCCAGCCACGCCTTGTCGTTGGGATCGATCTGGATGAGGAGCCAAGGCACGATCGACACGATGTAGCCAAACCGCGAGGGGAAGCGCCCACGAGACGCGCGGGTAGGACCGCGCTGCTTTGCGCGGCTTCCGCCCCTGCTCGAATCAGCCGCCACGCAGCGCCAGCAGCGCCACGGCACCGGCCAGGGCCAGCCCGGCGACCAGCAGCAGCGGCCAGGCCCGGCGGCCGCCGCCCGCGGCGGCGGCATCGGCGGGATCGACCGCCGGTTCGCCGTGCAGCAGCCCGACGAAGCGGTCCAGGGTGGCGGCGTCGAAGGCGAACGGGTCGAAGCGCTCCTGCCCGGTGCGCGCCAGCAGGGCGCGCACGTCGGCGGCCGAGGGCACGAACTTCATCGACCAGGAGGCGAAGCTGGCGGCGTCGATGGCCTGCGAGCGCACCACGGTGAAGCGCTGGTGGCGCGGGTCGCGGGCCAGGCGCTGGACCAGGGCCTCGACCGCGGCGCGCGGCCCTTCCAGGACCTGCAGGAAATGGCCGTCGGCGTAGTGCAGGGCGCCGACGATGCCGGTGCGCGCGTTGTTGCGGCGCGACTGCGACAGGATACGGGAGACTTCGGGGTGGATGCCGTCGCCACGGTCGCCGTCGAAGCTGGCCTGGCTGAGGTAGACGATGCGGACGAGGTCGGACATGGGCGTGCTTCGCAAGTGACCAGCGATTCTCGGCGGCGCCGGTGTCTGCGGACCGTCCAGGAAGCGTCGCGATCGCGTGCAGGGCGCGCCGGCCGGCCTTGCCGGCGCGCCAGATCGTGGTCCTCAGGCTGCCCGGGGCAGCGCCGCCGGCAGGCTGGCCAGGGCATGCTCCAGCGCCTGCGTGCGCTGCTGCGGCGACAGGTTGACGCCCCGGGCGCGCACCACCTCGATGTCGGTGACGCCCAAAAAACCCAGCACGAAGCGCAGGTAGCTCTCCTGGAAGTCGCTGGCGCCGCCGGCCTCGTGCACGCCACCCTGGCTGATCGCCAGGATCGCGCGCTTGCCGCGGGCCAGGCCCTCGGCGCCCTTGTCGGTGTAGCGGAAGGTCTTGCCGGCGACCGCGATGCGGTCGATCCAGGCCTTCAGGGTCGAGGGCACGCTGAAGTTGTACATGGGTGCGCCGATCACCAGCACGTCGGCGGCCAGGAAGTCGGCCAGCGCCGCCTGCGCGCGGGCGGCCTCGGCCGGGTCGGCCTGGGCCAGGCTGGCGGCGGTCAGGTGCGGCAGCGGTTCGGCGTCGAGGTCCCAGCGCAGCACCTCCAGGGCCGGATCGGCGGCCTGGAAGCGCGCGACCACGGCGGCGGTGAGGGTTCGGCTGACGCTTTTCTCGCCCAGCGCGCTGGCGTCGATGTGCAGCAGTTTCATGGCGGGCTCCGGTTGCTGGATGGGTGCCCTTGAATCTATGGGTGACGACAATCCCAGATAAGGCCGGAAAAATGCGATCCTGCGTTCCATCCATGGGGTCAATCCGCCGCCTGCAGGAGTCCAGCCATGCCGATCCCCGATCCCGCATCCGATCTCGATGCCCTCTACTACTACGCCAAGGTGGTCGAGCACGGCGGCTTCGCGGCCGCGGGACGCGCGCTGGACATCCCGAAGTCGCGGCTGTCGCGCCACGTCGATGCCCTGGAGCGCCGCCTGGGCGTGCGCCTGTTGCAACGCTCGACGCGGCGCTTCGTCGTGACCGACCTGGGCCGGGAGATGTACGGCCATGCCCAGGCGATGCTGGCCCAGGCCGAGGCCGCCTTCGAGGTGGTCGAATCGGCCAGCGCCCAGCCGCGCGGCCTGCTGCGGGTCGCCTGCCCGGTGGCGGTGGCCTCGACCATGCTGGCGCCGGTGCTGCCGCGCTTCCTCGCCGCCCACCCGCAGGTGCGGCTGGCGCTGGAGGTCGACAACCGCCGGGTCGACGTGCTGGGCGAAGGCTTCGATGTGGCGCTGCGCGTGCGCACGGTGCCGAGCGGCGAGGACGGCCTGGTGATGCGTCGCTTCGCCGACCTGCACGAGGTGCTGGTGGCAAGTCCAGGCTGGCTCGACCAGGCCGGCCGGCCGGCCCATCCGCGCGAGTTGCAGGACCTGCCGACGCTTAGCTTCATCCCCGCGCCCGAGCGGCAGGTCTGGCATTTGCGGCACGTGGCGGGCGAGGAGGCCGAGGTGGCGCTCCGGCCGCGCCTGCGCTGCCATCAGTTCGACGTGGTGCTGGCCGCGGCGCAGGCCGGTCTGGGGGTCGCCCTGCTGCCGCGCAGCGTGGCCGCGGAGGGCTTCGCCAGCGGCCGCCTGGAGCAGGTGCTGCCCGAGTGGAGCCTGCCGCAGGGCGTGTTCCACGCCGTGTTCCCGCACCGACGCGGCCTGCTGCCGGCGGTGCGCGCCTTCATCGACTTCCTGGCCGAGACGATGCCGGCGGCGGCGCAGTCGCAGCCGGACAGTCGGTGCCCTGACACCTAGGGTCGTGGCCTTGCGTTGCGCGCACCGGTTGGCCGGTCGCGTTCCATCCCGGAACGGGGATCCGGGTCCCGGGTGGGAGAGGGGCGCTCGTCGTGGGGGGCTTTGCGGCGACCGGGTGCCCTCTCCCCCGGCCCCTCCCCCGCAGGCGGGGGAGGGGAGAAGTGCGGCGCCGCGGCCAGGCCACCGGTGGTCGCGCGTCCGGCCGGCGATCTCCGGAATCGGAACCCGTAACCCGGAACTCGGGAATCGGGAATCGGGAATCGGGAATCGGGAATCGGGAATCGGGACTCGGGACTCGGGACTCGGGACTCGGGATTCAGGCGTCGGGATTCGGGAGCAGGACCAGCACCAGGACGAGGACCAGGTCGAGGTCGATGACGCGGACGAAATTGAGTTCGATATCGAGGTCGAGGTCGAGGACCGGGCGATACGGGGTACGGGATACGGGATACGGGGCGGGATGGGCTCCCCTCTCCCGCGGCGCGGGAGAGGGGCTGGGGGAGAGGGCAGTCCCATCCGGGGCGCGTTCGTGTTCCTGGCCGGGTCGCCCGGTCGCCTTGCCGGCGTGCCGGCCGGGTCGGAGCTACATGCGCAGCGCCTCGATCGGATCCAGGCGCGAGGCCTTGCGGGCCGGGTAGTAGCCGAAGAACAGGCCGGTGGCGACCGAGAAGGCGGTGGCCATCAGGATCACGTTGTGGTCGAGCACCACCGGCAGGTCGGTGAAGCGCGCCGTGGCCAGGGCGCCGGCGATGCCGATCGCGATGCCGATCGCGCCGCCGCCCAGGGAGATGATCATCGCCTCGGCCAGGAACTGCCGGCGCACCGAGGAGGGCCCGCCGCCGACCGCCATGCGCAAACCGATCTCGCGGATCCGCTCGGTGACCGAGACCAGCATGATGTTCATGATGCCGATGCCGCCGACCAGCAGGGAGATCGAGGCCACCGCACCCAGCAGCAGCGACATCAGCCGCGTGGTCTGGGTGCGGGTGGCGACCATCTGCGACAGGTTGCGCACGCTGAAGTCGTCCTCGGCGCCGGGCTGGATGCGGTGGCGCTGGCGCAGCAGGGTGGTGATCTCCTCCTGCACGAACTCCAGATCCTCGGCACGCGCGACGGTGACGGTGATCTGGTTGACGCGGTCGGTGGGCATCAGCGCCGCCGGCCTGGCTGCGGTGGCGGCAGCCGCCGCTGCGGCCGGGTTGCCCGCGCCCAGGAGGCGCCGTCGTGCCGTATCCAGCGGCACCATCACGACGTCGTCGGCGTCGCCGCCCCAGCCGGTCTGGCCCTTGGCGGCCAGCACGCCGACCACGGTCATCGGCACCTGGGCGATGCGCACGGTGGCGCCGACCGCCTCGCCCTCCCCGAACAGCTCGCGGCGCACCGTGGCGCCCAGCACCACCGACTTGCCGGCGGTGCCGTAGTCGCGCGGCGTGAAGCCCTCGCCCTCATCCAGCCGCCAGTCGTTGACGGTCATGAAGTCCTCGCTGACGCCCTGCCAGCTGGTCGACCAGTTGCGCTCGGCGAACACCACCTGGCCGCCGCCGCGGACGTTGGCGGCGACGTACTGGACCTCGGGGATCTCGTCGCGGATCGCCTCCATGTCGCCGGTGGTCAGCGAGGGCAGCGAACCCGCCGCCATCCGCACCCCGCCGCCGCGGCCGCCGCCGGGGAACACCTCCAGCCGGTTCGAGCCCAGGCTGGCCATGATCCGGTCCAGCTCGGCCTGGGTGCCCTGGCCGACCGAGACCATGACGATCACCGCGGCGATGCCGATGATCACGCCCAGCGCGGTCAGGATGCTGCGCAGCCAGTTGCCGCGCAGCGCGAACAGGGCCATGCCCAGGATGTCGGTGTGCTTCATGGCTGGACCTCGGCACCGCCCTCGACCAGGCGGCCGTCGCGGATGGTCAGGGTGCGGTCGGCGTGCGCGGCGACCCCGGCCTCGTGGGTGATCAGCACCACCGTGTGGCCGGCGTCGCGCAGGCGCTCGAACAGCGCCAGGATCTCCTCGCCGGTGCGGCTGTCGAGCGCACCGGTGGGTTCGTCGGCGAGCAGCACCGGCGGCGCGTTGATCAGGGCGCGGGCGATCGCCACGCGCTGCTGCTGGCCGCCGGACAGCTCGGTGGGCCGGTGGCCGGCGCGATCGGCCAGGCCGACGTCGGCCAGCGCCTGGCGGGCGATCGGCTCGCGTTGCGCGCGCGGCACGCCGGCGTAGACCAGGGGCAGCATGACGTTCTCCAGCGCGCTCATCCGCGGCAGCAGGTGGAAGCCCTGGAACACGAAGCCGATCTTGGCCAGGCGCAGGCGCGCGCGCTGTTCGGCGTCGAGCGTCGCGACGTCGACGCCGTCGCACAGGTAGCGGCCCTCGCTGGGCGTGTCCAGGCAGCCGATCAGGTTCATCAGGGTCGACTTGCCCGAGCCCGACGGCCCCATGATGGCGACGAACTCGCCGCCGTCGATGCGGAAGCTGACGTCGCTCAGTGCGCGCACCTCGCCGGGCGTGCCCGGGTTGTAGACCTTGCCCAGGTGTTCGACCTGGATGACCGGCACCGGTGCCTCGGGGCGGGGACCGCCGGCGTCCATCAGCCGCCCCGCTCGACGCCGACCAGCACGGCATCGCCCTCGGCCAGGCCGTCGAGCACCTGGCTGTGGCTGGCGTCGGCCAGGCCGATCCGCACCGGCACCTCGACCGGCGCGCCGCCGCGCAGGACATGGACGCTGGCGCGGCGGCTGGCGGCCAGCAGGGCCAGCTCGGCGTCGAGGCGCGCGCGGCGCTGCGCGTCGAGGTCGGCCCGCAACGGCTGCAGGGCGGCGGCGGTGGCCTCGGCGCTGCGCCGGCGGCGGGCTTCCTCGGAAGGCGGCAGGTTGCCGGCGCGGGCTTGCGCCATCATCTGCTGGCGCACCTGGGCCATCGCCTCGCCCAGTCGTTCCCGTTCGCCGGGGTCCAGGCCGACCCGGTCGGCCAGTTCGTCGACCTGGCGTTGCGCCTGCTCGCGGAACCGGGCGATCGCCGCGGCATCGGGCGGTCCGGACGGCGCCGGCTCGGCCGTGGCGGCCGCGCCGGGTGGCCGGAAGCGCAGTGCCGCGTTCGGAACGCGCAGCACGCCCTCGCGCTCGCTGACCAGCACCTCGGCGCTCGCGGTCATGCCGGGCAGCAGGGCGAGATCGGCGTTGTCGACGTCGACGATCACCGGGTAGGTGATCACCGTGGAGGCCTCGCTGGCGGCCAGGCGGACCTGGCGCACCTCGCCCTCGAAGTCGCGCCCGGGGAAGGCGTCGACCGTGAACCGGACCGCCTGGCCGACCCGGATCTGGCCGACGTCGGACTCGTCGACGGTCAGCTCGATCTGCATCTGCCGCAGGTCCTCGGCGATGGTGAACAGCACCGGCGTCTGGAAACTGGCCGCGACCGTCTGCCCGGGCTCGACCTGGCGCGACAGCACCACGCCGTCGACCGGGGCGCGCAGCACGGTGTACTCGAGGTCGAGCCGCGCGCTCTCCACCGCGGCGCGCCGCTGCGCCACCTGCGACTGCGCGACCTGGATCGCCGCCTGCGCCGAGGCGACCCGCGCCTGTGCCTGGTCGCGCGCCGCCACCGCGCTGTCGAAATCCGCCTGGGAGATCAGCTGCCGGGCCAGGATGCTCTGCGCGCGCGCATGCGCCGCCTCGGCGTTGCGCTGCGCGGCCACGGCCTCGCCGTGGTTGGCGCGCGCGGCATCGAGGTTGGCCAGGGCGCTGGCCAGGTCGGCCTCGACCTGGGCAACGCGCGACCGGAAATTGGCCGGATCGATGCGGGCGATCACCTGGCCGGCCTGCACGGCGTCGTTGAAGTCGACCTCCACCGCCAGCACCTGGCCGGACACCTGGGAGCCGACCTCGACCGTCGACAGCGCACTGAGCTTGCCGGTCGCCGCGATCGACACCCGCACCGTGCCGGTGTCGACCTGGGCGGTACGCCATCCCACGGCCGGGTCGTCGCGCAGCGCCTGCCAGCCGAACCAGGCGGCCAGCAATGCGGCCACGCCGACCAGCCCATGGACCGGCCGCAGGCGGCGCCGCCGCGGCTCGGGCGAGACGATGCGGCGGCTGGGCGGCCGGATGCCGGCGGCGGGCGTGGTCGGGGACTCGGACATGGACGGGTCGGGCTCGCTGTTGGCGGGTCGGCAGCGATCGTGGACCGCGATCGCCGTGCCGGGGTTCCATTGTGCCGGCCGATCGTGGAGGAATCGCGAGCGGACGCCCAGGCCGGCGCGTGCCATCCGCGCGGGCCGCAGGCGCCGCGGACCGGGGCATCCGGTAGCATGCCCGGCCATGACCGCGCTGCCCGCCGCGACCCCGAAGAAGCTCGGCCTGGTGATCGATCTCGACACCTGCGTCGGCTGCCATGCCTGCGCGGTGGCCTGCAAGCAGTGGAACGACATCGGCGAATGGGGCCCGCTGCCCGACGTCGACGGTTCCGGCCCGCGCCCCGAGGGCGCCTGGCTCAACCGCGTGCACAGCTACGACGTCACCACGCCGGACGGCACCGGCATGACCCTGCACTTCCCGCGCTCGTGCCTGCACTGCGAGGACGCCGCCTGTGTGACGGTGTGCCCGACCGGCGCCAGCCACAAGCGCGCCGACGACGGCATCGTCCTGGTCGACCCGGACACGTGCATCGGCTGCAAGCTGTGCGCCTGGGCCTGCCCCTACGGCGCGCGCGAGCTGGATCCGGTCCAGAAGACCATGAAGAAGTGCACGCTCTGCGCGGACCGCATCTACAACGTCGACCTCGCGCCCGAGGACCGCCAGCCGGCGTGCGTGCAGGCCTGCCCCACCCGCGCCCGGCACTTCGGCGACCTCGCCGATCCCGAGTCCGCGGTGTCGCGTCTGGTCGCCGAACGCGACGGCCAGGCGCTGCTGCCCGAACTCGGCTATCGCCCGGTCAACCGCTACCTGCCGCCCCGGCCGCGCCGGAACAAGGCCGGCGACACCGGCGCCCCGGCGCGCCTGGAGGACGGCCACGGCTTCGATGCGGATCGCGCCTCGCCGCTGCTGCGCTGGCTCGACCGCGTCCTGACCCGTTGACATGCATCCGGCCGCGTCGGTCATCGCCTTCACCACGCTGAGCGGCGCCGGCTATGGATTGCTGGTGTGGCTGGGCCTGCTGGTGGGCTTCGGCCAGGCCGGCCGCTCGCCGGCGCTGGTGCTGACCGCCCTGCTGCTCGGCGCTGCGCTGGTCGCCGCCGGTCTGCTGGCCTCGCTCGCGCACCTGGGACGGCCGGAACGGGCCTGGCGCGCATTCAGCCAGTGGCGCAGCTCCTGGCTGTCGCGCGAGGGCGTGGCGGCGCTGGCCGGCTTCGTGCCGATCCTCGGCCTGGGCTGGGCGGTGCTCGCCGGGGCGGGACCGGCGTTGCGCGACGCCTTCGCCCTGGCCCTGGTGCCGGCGTCCCTGCTCACCCTGGTGTGCACCGCGCGCATCTACGACACCCTGCGGCCGATCCCGGCCTGGCACAACCGCTGGGTGCTGCCCGGCTTCCTGGCGCTGGCGGCGGCCAGCGGCGGCGCCCTGCTGTGGGCGCTGGGCGTGCTGGCGTTCGCGCTGCCGCCGCACCGGGGCGACGGCGTGGTCCTGCTGGTGCTGCTGGCGCTGGCCGCGGCCGTGAAGTGGGCCTACTGGCGCCACATCGACCGCCATCCCGGCGGCGTCGACCCCGCCGCGGCGTTGGCCTTGCCCGCAGGCAGCGCCGTACGCAGCTTCGAGGCGCCGCACACCGAGGCGAACTTCCTGCTGCGCGAGATGGGTTTCGCGCTGGCGCGCAAGCACGGCGCCCGGCTGCGCCGCTTGTGCCTGGTCCTGCTCGTGGTCCTGCCGGCCCTGGCCCTGGCCCTGGCCTGGGCCTGGCCGTGGCTGCGCCCGCCGGCGGCCGCCCTGGTCGCCGGCAGCGTGCTGGTCGCCTGCGCGCTGGAGCGCTGGCTGTTCTTCGCCCAGGCCCGGCACCTGGTGATGACCTGGTACGCGCCGCAGGGCCCCGGGGTTTAGCGCCGCTTCAGTCGCGGCCGCGACACTGGCGCCCTTCACCGCCCGTCCGGAGAACGTCATGCGCCTGCTCGCCCCCTGCATCGCCCTGGCCCTGGCCAGTCCTTCCGTGCTCGCCCAGGACGCCGATCCGGCGCCGCGCTGGACCGGCAGCGGCGAGCTCGGCTTCGTGTCGTCCAGCGGCAACAGCCGCTCGGAAAGCATCAACGCCAAGCTCGGCCTGAAGTTCGAGGACGAGGACTGGAAGTACGCGTTCGGCGCCGCCGCGTTCCGCCAGAAGGGCGAGGTGGTGGTCCTGGCCGACCCGGACGACCCGGACAGCGCCACCCGCCGGCTGCAGCTCAACGCCAACCGCTACCAGCTCGACGGCTCGGCCGCCCGCAAGCTGGACGAGCGCAACTCGCTGTACACCTCGCTGCGCTACGAGAACGACGATTTCGCGCCGTACGACTACCAGGCGACGATGTCGATCGGCTGGGGCCACCAGGCGATCCGCACCGAGGCCACCAAGCTGGCCTTCGAGGTCGGCCCCGGCTACCGGCGCAGCAAGGACGCGGTCACCGGCGTGGTCGAGAACGACGTCATCGGCCGCGGCCGCATGGAGTTCGAGACCGCGCTCACCGCCAACACCTCGCTGGTCGATACCCTGCTGGTCGAGGCCGGCAGCGACAACACCTTCGTGCAGAACGATTTCGGCGTGAAGGTGGCGATGAACAGCCGCTTCGCGATCAAGGCCGGCCTGCAGGTTCGCCACAACACCGACGTGCCGCCGGAGCGCCGGCGCACCGACCGGCTGACCACGGTCAACCTGGTCTACGACTTCCGCTGAGGCCGGCGCGCCCGCGCCGCGAGGGCGCGGGCGCCGATCCGGATGCCGCGCGCGCCGCGCGTTGCCGCGCGGCCCGGGTCGGGTGACGGTCGGCGGGCACCGGCGCGGCCGGGCGGGCGGCCGCGGCAGTCGCCACTAGAATGGCGCCATGACCGTCGACCGAACCGAGCTGCGCATCGCCACGCGCAAGAGCGCCCTGGCGCTGTGGCAGGCCGAACACGTCGCCGCCCGCCTGCGCGCCGCGCATCCCGGCCTGGCGGTGGTCCTGGTGCCGATGAGCACCCGCGGCGACGAGCTGCTCGACCGGCCGCTGGCGCAGGTCGGCGGCAAGGGCCTGTTCCTCAAGGAACTCGAGCACGCCCTGCTCGAGGACCGCGCCGACCTCGCCGTGCACTCGCTCAAGGACGTGCCGGCGCGGCTGGAACCGGGCTTCGCCCTCGGCGCCATCCTGGCCCGCGCCGATGCCGCCGACGCCCTGGTCAGCAACCGTCACGACAGCCTGGACGCGTTGCCGCACGGCGCCCGCGTCGGCAGCTCCTCGCTGCGCCGCCAGGCCCTGCTGCGCGCACGTCGCCCGGACCTGGTGCTGCTCGACCTGCGCGGCAACGTCAACACCCGGCTGGCGCGGCTGGACGCCGGCGAGCACGATGCCATCGTGCTGGCCTGCGCGGGCCTGCAGCGGCTGGGCCTGGGCGGGCGCATCCGCGAGCGGCTCACGCCGCCCGACTGGCTGCCCGGCGTCGGCCAGGGCGCGATCGCCATCGAGCTGCGCGAGGGCGACGACGCCACCGCGGCCCTGCTGGCGCCCCTGCACGATGCCGACACCGCCCTGTGTTGCGGTGCCGAGCGCGCGCTCAACCGCATCCTGGCCGGCGACTGCACGGTGCCGATCGGCGCCTACGCGCAGCGCGCCGATGGCCGGATGCGCCTGCACGGCATGGTCGGCGACGCCGCCGGCGGCCGGGTCCTGCGCGGCCACGCCGAAGGCGCCGCCGACGCCGCCGAGGCGCTCGCCGCCGAAGTCGCCGAGCAACTCCTGGCCCAGGGCGCCGGCCGCCTGCTCGGCCACTGAACGCGACGCACCGGGGTCAGGCGCCCGATCTCCGGGGCTGTCTGCCTGCTGCGGCCGTGCTCCGCTCGCTGAACTCCCTGCTCCCGAGTCCCGAGTCCCGGCTCCCGATCCCTCAGCCCCCCCGCCCCTGCAGCCAGGCGCGCACCGCCGGCAGGTTGCGGCGGCTGACGTCGAGGGTCTGCGCCAGGCCGTCGACGCGCGCTCGCTCGCTGCCGTCCGGCTGCCGGACCAGGCCGGCCAGGTGCCGGGCGGCGACCAGGCAATTGCGATGGATGCGCACGAAGCGCTCGCCGAACTCGCGCTCGATCGCCGCCAGGGATTCCTCGACCAGGTGCTCGCCGTCGCCGGTGACCAGGCACACGTACTTGTCCTCGGCGCGCAGCGCCAGCACCGACTCCACCGGCACCCGCAGCATGGCGCCGGCGCGGCGGACGCTGAAATGGCGCCGCGCGGTCGCCTCGGTACGGGGCCGCTGCCGCCGCACCCGTTCGATCGCCTGCTCCAGCCGCTCGCGCCGGACCGGCTTCAGCAGGTAGTCGACGGCGCCGGTCTCGAAGGCGTCCAGGGCGCGGTCGTCGCAGGCGGTCAGGAACACCACGGCCGGCGCCTGCGCCTGCGCGGCCAGCCGCTGCGCCGTCGCCATGCCGTCCAGGCCGGGCATCCGGATGTCGAGCAGGACCAGGTCGACGCCGCCGTCGCCGCAGCGGGCGAGCGCGGCCTCGCCATTGTCCGCCTCGCCGGCGAGCTCGACGCCGGCGCAGCTCGCGAGCAGGCCGCGCAGGCGCTGGCGCGCGGCCGGCTCATCGTCGACCACCAGCACCCTCAGCACCGGCCCGGCGGCGCTCATGGCCGGCGCCCCGGAACCGGCAGCCACAGGGTCACCGTGTAGTGGCCGTCGCTGCCATCCAGCGACAGCCGCGCGCCGGCGCCCAGGGCGTGGCGCAGGCGATGCCGGATGTTGTCCTGGGTGCGGCCGGGGCGGCTGGCGGCGACCGGTGCGGCGAGCGGGTTGCGGACGCGGACGGTCACGCCGGTACCCTCGCGACGGGCCTGCAGGGACACGGTGCCGCCGGCCGGCAGGCGGGCGATGCCATGCAGCACGGCGTTCTCGACCAGCGGCTGCAGGGTGAGCGTGGGCAGGCCCATGTCCAGCGGCAGGTCGTCTGCGACCTGCCAGTCGACGCGCAGGCGATCGCCCAGACGCAGCTGCTCGATCGCCAGGTAGCGGCGCGCCAGGTCCAGCTCCTCGCGCAGCCGGGTACGGCCGCCTTCGCGGGCCAGGGCGGCACGCAGCAGGTCGGCGAGGTCGAGCACGGCCTCCTCGGCCTGGGCCGGCGCCGACTGGATCAGGCCGCTGACCGTGTTCAGCGTGTTGAACAGGAAATGCGGCTGGATGCGCGCCTGCAGCGCATCGAAGCGTGCCCGCGCCTGCGCCTGCACGGCCTGGCGCCAGCGTTCCTGCAACAGCACGTAGCGCAGGGTGAGGGCGCCGAAGATGGCCGCCAGCATGCCGGTGGAGCCGACGAAGCGGCCGGTGCCCGCCGGTCCGGTGATGCCGAGGTCGAGCTGGTGGTCGAGCCAGCGCACCACCAGGGCGCCGGCCAGCGCCAGCAGCACCACCATGGCCAGCGCCAGCGGCGCGCCGCTGGCGGCCGGCAGGCGGTTGAGGTGCGGTCCGAGCAGGCACAGGGCGGTGCAGGCCAGCAGGGTCAGCCACAGCGCGAACAGGCTGGCCAGGCCGAAGCCTGCGACATCGAAGGCCGCCGGTGAGGGCATCAACCACGCCGCCAGCACCACGCACTCGGCGACCAGGAAGGCCGCGAACAGCATGGGTGCGCGGCAGAAGTCGGGCAGCCAGGGTTCGCCGTTGCGGATCGCCATGCCGGCAGTGTAAGCCGGCGCGCCCGGCCCCGGACACGCGCCCGGCCGGCGGGCGCCCCCCGGGACGGGCGCCGGTCGGACCGGACAGCGCGCTTCAGGCGATCGCCGCCAGGCGCGCGCCCAGCCAGCGGCGCAGGTCCAGGATCTGCTCCATGCACACGCTGTGCTGCATCCGGTAGGTGTGCCACTGCACCGGCTGGCCCCAGCCGGCGAGGGTCGCCCGGGCATGCTCGCCCAGGGCCAGCGGCACCACCGGATCCTGCTCGCCGTGCATCAGCAGCACCGGCGTTGCGCTGTTGGCGGGCGCGCGGGCATCGGCCAGCGCCTGCGCCATTGGCAGGTAGCAGGACAGGCCGATGATGCCGGCCAGCGGCGCGCCATGGCGCAGGCCGGCCTGCAGGGCGACCACGCCGCCCTGCGAGAAGCCGGCCAGGAACAGGCGGCCGGGCGCGATGCCCCGGCGCACCTGGTCGGCGAGCAGGGCCTCGACCTGGGCCACCGAGGCCGTCAGTCCCGCGTCGTCGGCGCGCTGGTCCAGGCTCATCGCCTTGATGTCGTACCAGGCCCGCATCGGCATGCCCATGTTGATGGTGACCGGGCGCACCGGCGCGTGCGGGAACACGAAGCGCAGCGCCGGCCAGGCCGGGTCGACCAGTTCCGGGACGATCGGCTCGAAATCGTGGCCGTCGGCGCCCAGGCCGTGCAGCCAGACGATCGCGGCAGCGGGCGAAGGTCCGGTCTCGCGGACGACGCAGGGCAGAAGCTCGGGCTGGCTCATGGGGATCGCGATGGATGCGGGCGCGGCAGTGTAGCGCCGCGCGGCGTCGCGTCCGCCCGCGGGGCGGACGGTGGCCGGCCCGCCCGGGCAGCGCGATCGTCGTCGTGAGGCCGGGTTCAGCGCCGCCGGATCAGACCCGGGGTGATCGCGTCGTGCGCCGTGAGCGTGGCGTCGCAGGGTTGTGTGCTGCGACCGTCGGCGAAGCGGATCCGGAAATCCGCCACCGCCTGGTCGCGGTAGGCCGGATGCTTGCGAAGCCCGGCCCGGTCCAGTCCGCTGGCGGCGATCAGGCGGGCCTCGGCTCCGGCATCCACCTGCAGGTCCGGGCAGGACAGGCGCACGGTGTCGACGGTGGCGAGCGCGGCGGCCGCCGCGCGGACGCGCGCTTCCCCGGGCCGGCCCTCGTGGGCGGCGGCCGCGCCGGCGAGGGCTGCCGACAGCGCGAGCAGGGCCAGCAACCAGGGCTGCCGCGGGGCCCTCTTGTGCGGGTGGAATCCGGATCGTTGCGGCATGGTCGGTCTCCATCGACGTGGGGGGCGCAACAGGAACAGGTCCGGCGATCCGGTGCCAGCCCGCCGGGCCAGGCCGCGCCCCGCACCGACTGCCGGCGACGCGTTCAGCGCAGGCGCACCAGGTCAGGGGCGAGCGCCTCGTGCGTGGCGAGGGCGCTGTCGCAGGCCAGCCCGGTCCCCTGGTCGGCGGCGTAGGCCCGGATCCAGGCCTCGGCGGCGGCCTGGTCGCGATAGCCCTCGTGGCCGCGCAGGGCAGCGGCATCCAGGCCGGTGGAGGCGACCAGGCGCGCTTCGGCTCCCTCGTCGACCGCCAGCGCCGGACAGTGCTCGCGCACCGCGTCGGCGGTCGCCAGGGCCGCGGCGACCGCCCAGAGGCGTTCCTCCCGGGCCGTGTCGTCCTCCGCAACGGCCGCGGTGCCGGTCGCCAGCGCCGCCAGCAGCGCGAGCGCGGGCCGCGCGCTCCGGCCCGTGCGGCCGCAGGTCGGGACGTCGGGAGGGCGGCGGGCGGTCTTCATGCTCGGCCTCCGGGCCTTGCGCAAGGGAAGGGGGGTGAAGCGTACACGCCGGCGCCCACGGCCGCCGCAGGTCCGGCGAGCGGGACACCCGCTGCCACGGACCGCTCACGACCATGCGCTAAGATTCCCGGCCCGACGCCGTGCGACGCCGGCGCCGCGGGCGCGACGTGGCCGGTACAGGCCGCGGCGCCTGTGTCCCTCTCGCCCAAGGATGCCGATGCTGCTCGCCCTGCTGGCCACCCCGTTCCTCGCCGCCCTCCTGGTCGCCTTCGGCCACCGGTTGTCGCGCCGGGCCACCGGCTGGCTGGCCGCGCTGGGCCCGATCGCCGGCCTGGCCCTGCTGCTGCCGCACACGCCGGCGGTGATGTCCGGCCAGGTGCCGCAGGCGGCCCTGGCCTGGCTGCCGCAGGCCGGCCTGTCGCTGTCGGTGCGCCTGGACGGCCTGGCCTGGATGTTCGCCCTGCTTGTGCTGGCGATCGGCGGCCTGATCGTCATGTACGCGCGCTACTACCTGAGCAGCAAGGACAGTGCGCCGCGCTTCTTCGCCTACCTGCTGCTGTTCATGGGCGCCATGCTCGGCCTGGTGGTGGCCGGCAACCTGCTGATGCTGGTCGTGTTCTGGGAACTCACCAGCATCAGCTCCTTCCTGCTGATCGGCTACTGGAGCCACCGCGAGGACGCCCGCGAGGGCGCCAAGATGGCGCTGACCCTGACCGGCGCCGGCGGCCTGGCCCTGCTCGGCGGCGTGCTGCTGATCGGCCGCATCGTCGGCAGCTACGAGCTGGACGTGGTGCTGGCCTCGGGCGACCTGATCCGCGGCCACGAACTCTATCCGTGGGTGCTTGGCCTGGTGCTGCTCGGCATCTTCACCAAGAGCGCGCAGTTCCCGTTCCACTTCTGGCTGCCGCACGCGATGGCGGCGCCGACGCCGGTGTCGGCCTACCTGCACTCGGCGACCATGGTGAAGGCCGGGGTGTTCCTGCTGGCGCGCCTGCACCCGGCGCTGGCCGGCACCGACCTGTTCTTCTACGTGGTCAGCGGCATCGGCGCCGCGACCTTGCTGGTCGGCGCCTGGTTCGCGATCTTCCAGCACGACCTCAAGGGGCTGCTGGCCTACTCGACGATCTCGCACCTGGGCCTGATCACCCTGCTGTTCGGCCTGTCGACGCCGCTGGCGGTGGTCGCCGGCCTGTTCCACATCCTCAACCACGCCACCTTCAAGGCCTCACTGTTCATGGCCGCCGGCATCATCGACCACGAGACCGGCACCCGCGACATGCGCCACCTGGGCAACCTGCGACGACTGATGCCGTTCACCAGCGCGCTGGCGATCGTCGCGACCCTGGCGATGGCCGGCATCCCGCTGCTCAACGGCTTCCTGAGCAAGGAGATGTTCTTCGCCGAGGCGCTCGGCATCGAGGGCCACGCCGGCATGCGCCTGGCGATCACCGTCGCCGCCTTCCTGGCCGGCGTGTTCGGGGTCGCCTACAGCCTGCGCTTCGTGCACGACACCTTCTTCGGCACCGGGCCGCGCCGGGTCGACCGCGAGGTGCACGAGCCGCCGCGCTGGATGAAGATTCCGGTCGAGGTGCTGGTGGTGCTGTGCCTGGCGGTCGGCATCGCGCCGGCGCTGACCATCGCGCCGGTGCTGGCCACCGCCGCCCGCGGCGTGCTCGGCCCGGAGCTGCCCTACTACTCGCTGGCGATCTGGCACGGCATCAACTGGCCGCTGCTGATGAGCCTGGGCGGCGTGATCGGCGGCATCGCCCTGTACTTCGGCCTGCGCCGGCTGTTCGACCTGCACGCGATCGTCCGCCGCTCGCTGGGCCGCCACCTGTTCCACGTCAACGTCGAGGCCCTGTTCGCGCTGGCCCGGCGCTTCACCGAGGCGATCGCCAACGGTCGCCTGCAGCGCTACCTGCTGTTCACCGTGCTCGCCACCCTGGTCCTGGCCGCGGCGCCCTTCCTGGGCGAGATGGCGGCGCGCGCACCGGCGCAGGCCCAGCCGCTGCCGCCGCTGGGCTGGGTCGCCTGGGCGGTGCTGGTGGCCGCGACGATCGGCACCGTGGTCCTGCACCGGCAGCGGCTGCTGGCGCTGGTGGTGATCGGCGCGGTCGGCCTGGCGGTCAGCCTGATCTTCGTGTTCCTGTCGGCGCCCGACCTGGCGCTGACCCAGCTGCTGGTCGAGATGGTGACCATCTCGCTGATGCTGCTGGCGCTCAACTACCTGCCGCCGACCTCGGCGACCGGCCCCTCGCGCCTGCGCCGCTGGCGCGACGGCGCCATCGCGCTGGCCGCCGGCGGCGGCGTCGCGGCGCTCGCCTACGCGGTGATCACCCGGCCGACCAACACCATCGCCGGCGAGCTGCTGGCGCGCTCCCTGCCGGAGGCCTACGGAACCAACGTCGTCAACGTCGTCCTGGTCGATTTCCGCGGCCTCGACACCCTGGGCGAGATCGCCGTGTTCGGCATCGCCGGCCTGGTCGTGCACGCCCTGCTGCGCCGCGCCCGGGTGGCGCCCGAGCGGGTCGTGCCCGGCCCGCGCGACCGCCTGCCGATGCCGGCCAACCTGACCCAGCTGCTGTTCCCGCTGGCGCTGGCGGTCTCGGCCTACCTGTTCCTGCGCGGCCACAACCAGCCCGGCGGCGGCTTCATCGCCGGCCTGGTGCTGGCGATCCCGCTGCTGCTGCAGTACGTCATCCAGGGCGCCCGCCACGTCGAGGTCCGTCTGGGCCTGGACTACGCGCGTTGCATCGGCATCGGCCTGCTGGCCTCGGCCGCCACCGGCATCGTGCCGATGCTGTTCGGCCATCCCTTCCTCACCAGCGGCCACTACGACCTGCAGTTGCCGCTGGTCGGCACCGTGCCGCTGGCCAGCGCGATCGGCTTCGACATCGGCGTCTACCTGGTGGTGTTCGGCGGCGCCATGCTGATCCTCTCCATGCTGGGCACGGTCAAGCCGCCCGTCGCCCACATCGCCGGCAAGGAGGCCCGCTGATGGAACTCGCCCTCGCCAGCGCCATCGGCGTGCTCACCGCCGCCGGCACCTACCTGCTGCTGCGGGCGCGCAGCTTCGACGTGATCCTCGGGCTCACCCTGCTGTCCTACGCCACCAACCTGCTGATCTTCAGCGCCGGCCGGCTGGTGGTGGGCAAGCCGCCGGTGCTGCAGCCGGGCCTCGACCCGACCCTGGCCAACCATGCCGACCCGCTGCCGCAGGCCCTGGTGCTGACCGCCATCGTCATCGCCTTCGCGATGACGGCGGTGACCATCGTGGTCGCGGTCCGGGCACGCGCCGACAACCGCGACGACCATGTCGACGCGCCGGCCCCGGAGGACAGCCCGTGAGCCATCTGCCGGTGCTCGCCGTGCTGGTGCCCCTGGTCACCGGCGCCCTGGTCCTGCTGGCCGGCCGTCGCGGCCTGGCCCTGCAGCGGCTGCTGTCCTGGCTCGGCCTGGCCGCCCTGTTGCTGGTCGCCGGGCTGCTGGTTGTCGCCGCCGACCAGGGACCGGTGCTGGTCTACCTGCTGGGCGACTGGCCGGCGCGCCTGGGCATCGCCCTGATGGCCGACCGCCTGGGCGCGCTGATGGTGATGACCACCGCCCTGCTGGCGGTGCCCTGCCTGCTCTACGCCGGGTCCGGCTGGGACCGCCGCGCCCTGCATTTCCATGCCCTGTTCCAGCTCCAGCTCGCCGGTCTGAACGGCGCCTTCCTGACCGGCGACCTGTTCAACCTGTTCGTGTTCTTCGAGGTGCTGCTGATCGCCAGCTACGGCCTGCTGCTGAGCGGCGGCCGCGGTCCGCGCATGCGCGCCGGCCTGCACTACGTGGTGTTCAACATCACCGCCTCGACGCTGTTCCTGATCGCCCTGGGCCTTCTGTACGGCCTGCTGGGCACGCTCAACATGGCCGAGATGGCCCTGCGCG
Organism: Proteobacteria bacterium UBA2363; assembly: GCA_002344355.1. Taxonomy (GTDB): domain Bacteria; phylum Pseudomonadota; class Gammaproteobacteria; order Xanthomonadales; family UBA2363; genus Pseudofulvimonas. The sequence goes on from DDTN01000010.1 coordinate 60,629, forward strand.
TGGCCAGCGCCGAGCCTGGCGATCTGCCGCTGATCCGCGCCGCCTCGGGCATCCTGCTGGTGGTGTTCTGCGCCAAGGCCGCCCTGCTGCCGCTCTACCTGTGGCTGCCGGAGACCTATGCGCGGGCGCCGGCGGCGGTGGCGGCGATGTTCACCATCATGACCAAGGTCGGCATCTACGCGGTGCTGCGCGTCTACGCCCTGCTGTTCGGCGAGATCGCCGGTCCGCTGGCCGGCTGGGCCTGGGACTGGCTGCTGTGGACCGGCGCCGCCAGCCTGGCGCTGGCGACGCTCGGTGCCCTGGCCGCCGCCAGCCTGCGCGCCCTGGCCGCCTACCTGGTGGTCGCCTCGGCGGCGACCCTGTTCATCGCCTTCGCGCTGGCGCAGCCGGGGACGGTCGCCGCCGGCCTGTATTACCTGCCGCACAGCACCTTCGCGACCGCCGCGCTGTTCCTGCTCATCGACCTGGTGCGGCGCCGCCGCGGGACGGCCCAGGATCGCCTGCAGCGCCTGGCGCCGCTGTCCCAGCGGGCCCTGCTCGGTGCCCTGTTCATTGTCGCCGCGGTGCTGGTCTCCGGGCTGCCGCCGCTGTCCGGCTTCATCGGCAAGTTCCTGCTGATGGCGGCGGTGCCCGAGGGCGCCGCCACCGGCTGGCTGTGGGGCCTGCTGCTGGTCACCGGCCTGATGGTGATCGTCGCCCTGGCGCGCGCCGGCAGCCAGGTGTTCTGGCGCGCCGAGCCGGTCGCCGGGCCGGCCTCGGCGGCGCCGCCGCACCGCCTGCAGCTGACCGCCATCGGCGTGCTGCTGGCCTACGGCGTGGCCATGACGGTCTTCGCCGATCCCATGCTGCGCTACGCCCGGGCCGCCGCCGAGCAGGTGCTGGACCCGGCCGCCTACATCGACCAGGTGCGCGCCACCGCGCCCGGACTGAGGGCCCCGTCGCCATGAAGCGTCTGCTGCCGTCCCTGCCGTTGAGCGTCGCGGTGTTCGTGCTGTGGCTGCTGCTGGTCGCCGACTTCGGCATCGGCCAGATGCTGCTGGCGCTGGTCCTGGCGGTCGCGCTGCCGCTGGCGGCCAGCCTGCTGGGGCCGGAGCCGGCGCGCTTCGGGCGCGCCCGGGTCGCGCTGCGCCTGCTGCCGGTGGTGCTGTGGGACATGGTGCTGTCCAACATCGAGGTGGCGCGCCGCATCCTCGGGCCCGAGAAGGCGCTCAAGCCGGCCTTCCTGTGGCTGCCGCTGGACATCACCAGCATCCACGGCATCACCGCGCTGGCCAGCATCATCACGCTGACCCCCGGCACCCTGTCGGCCGAACTGACCGAGGATCGCCGGCACCTGCTGGTGCACTGCTTCAACCTGGACGACCCCGAGCGCCAGGTGGCGACCATCAAGGCCCGCTACGAGGCGCCGCTGAAGGAGATCTTCCCGTGATCCACTCCGTCGTCGTCGCCGCCCTGGGCGTGGTCGGCGTGGCCATGCTGCTGTGCCTGTGGCGGCTGCTGCGCGGGCCGACCGTGGCCGACCGCATCCTCGCCCTGGACACCCTGTACATCAACACCATCGCCATGCTCATGCTGTTCGGCATGTACCTGCGCTCGGCGATCTTCTTCGAGGTCGCGCTGATCATCGCCATGCTCGGTTTCGTCGGCACCGTGGTGCTGTGCAAGTACCTCATCCGCGGGGACATCGTCGAATGAGCGCGATCGCGGCCTGGGTGGTGGTGGCGCTGGTCGTGGTCGGCGCCTTCTTCGTGTTCGTCGGCTCGTTCGGCCTGGCCAAGCTGTCGGAGTTCCTCAAGCGCCTGCACGGCCCGACCAAGTCCAGCACCCTGGGCGTCGGCTGCATCCTGATCGCCTCGATCGTGCACCACGCCCTGCTCGACCAGGGCCTGGGCCTGCGCGAGCTGCTGATCACCGTGTTCCTGTTCATCACCGCGCCGATCAGCGCGCACCTGATGGCCAAGGCGGCGATGGCCGCCGATCCCGTGCTGCGCCCGAAACCGCCCGCCGGTCGCGGCGGCGCCAGCGAGCCGGCACCGGAGCGCGACCGCGGGACGTGAGCGCCCGGCGTCCAGGGAGCGGTTGAAGGACGGCCTGCCAGCAGGCTGTTGAAGAACAGCCTGCTGGCAGCGGCCATGGATGGCCGCTCGGCGAAGCAAGTGCGTAAGCAGTTGATTCGACGGGAGCGCGTCCGGACCTGCGCCGGACGGGCGACTTGAAAAACGACCAGGACGGTCGTTTTTCGACAAGCTGCTAGGCGCCGCCCGGCCGGTTGCCGGGCAGCGGCAGCGGGATCACCTTCTCGCCGGTGGCGGCGTCGCGGATCCGGCAGGTGCCGCGCCGCTCGACCTCCTCGACCCGCACCACGGCGTGCATCGGCAGGTGCAGGCGGCGGGTGCCGCCGAACTCCTCGCGCAGCCGCTCCTCGGTGGGATCGACCACCAGGCCCTCGCCGGCCGGCGCGAACTCCAGCCCGGCGACCTCGACGAAGCCCCACAGGCCGCTGCTGGCCACCTCGCGGGCGTACAGCTCGATGCTCTTGCCCTGGGAAAGAAAGGTAATCTTGTACAGCACGGGTCGGGAGGTCATGGGCGGATGAGACGGCATGGGCGCACGGAAACCGATGGGCGGGGCGGGTTCATCCGCCGGCCCGGCATCCTCGCAGCCTACAGCACGGCCGCTCTGCTGCCGGTGCTGGCGGCCACCCTTGCCGGTTGCGCTTCAGCGGGAGCGAGAATGCAACGAGCGCCCGCCGAAGCGGTCCATGCGCAGCTGGCGAGCTCGGCGTTCGACATCATCGGCAACGCGGGTGCCTTGGAGCAGTTCCGTGCTCGAAGCACGGCGTTGCGCGAGGCACTCCGTCAGCAGCACCTTGAGCACCTGTGCCGTACTGGCGACCTGCACAGTTGCCGGCGGCTGGGGCTGATTCCGGACGATCGCCGAAGTCTGGACCGGATCGAGGTGGTCGGCTCGCGGATCAGTGCCGCAGACGTCATCACCAACAACCAGGAGTCCGGCGTCGACGAAGGCGACATCGTCAAGAAGTCGGGACGCTTCCTCTTCGTGCTGCGGCAGGGATGGCTGCACGTGGTGGACACCGGTACGCCGGCATCGCCCGCGCTGGCGCTCGTGCAGAGCCTGCAGGTCGCCACCGACCCGACCGGCGAGACGGTCTGGTACGACGAGATCCTGGCGTTCGGCGACCGCCTGGTGCTGATCGGCTACAACTTTGAAAAAGGAGTGGCCGAGCTGCTCAGCTACGCGATCGACCATTCCGGCCGGCTGCAGCGCGAGGCGCGCTACTGGATACGGGTTCCGGACTACTACTCCGCCAGCAACTACCTCGGCCGCATCGAGGGCGAAAACCTGCTCATGGTCCTCACCATGCCGTTGGATGATCAGGCTGGCAACCGCTGGCCGGCGTGGTCGAACCGGGACGATGGCGCGGGCGTCTGGCAACCGCTGGTGGACCTGGAGGCCGTGCACCTGCCCGTTGCCGTCCCTGTGAATCCAGTCATCCACATGGTGGTGCGGTGTCCCTTTCGGCAACTGCGCGGAGAATCCCTGGCATGCGCGACAACCGGCGTGGTCGGGGAGCGGGGGTCCATTTCCTACGTGAGCCCCAGCGCCGTCTACCTGGCTGTCGAATACTGGCCCCCGAGCGCGTTGCTGGATCCGGAAGTCGACCATCTTGACTGGCGCAACCGCCACAAGGGGCTGCGCTCCACCATCATCTACCGGTTCCCCTTCGCTGCCGAAGAAGGCATCGGATTCGCATTGTTCGAGGGACTTGCAGGCAGCCAGTTCACCTTCGTCGAGCGCAACTCGCAACTTCATGCCGCGCTCACCAAGCCCGGCCCGGAATCCAGTGAGGCGGGAGTGCTCCTGCTGCAGTCCATCGCCACCGGCGCGTTCGGCTCGGATCCGGACGCCGCCGCCCATGCCCGGATCGATGCCCGAGTCTCGCTGGATCCCTCACACCTCACCTTCCGGTTCACCGATCACGGGTTGCTGATCGGTCCCCACAGCGGGGCGCTTCTGGATGAACTCACCGAGTTCGATGCCTTCCACAAGAGCCGCCATCCCCCGTTACCACGGATGCCGCCCCTATTGCTGCAACGCCTGGACGGTGCGCCGGCTCGAATCATCGAAACGGGGCACACCGCCGACCAGGTCGAGTCCGTGTATGGCGGGGTGGCGCTCTCCGGTCGGGATCAGACGGGTCGGTGGACCGTTTCCATACTCGCCCCGCGCGCCTCGGCGTTGGTTCCACACACGCTGACAGTGCCGGGAATCGAGCAGACGGAAGGACGCAGCCACGCCTTCAACCACACCCGCTGGCATGACGGCACCGCGCTGCTGGGTTGGCCGGTAAGTCCCCCGGACGATGCAGTTCCCTGGTCTGAGCTTCATTGGCGACGACTGGGACAGGTATCGGACCTTGCCCTGTTCCGGTGGGACGGCCATTCCTTTGGGTTGGCTGACGTCATCGACATGCAGCATTCGCGTACGCCCCCGAAATGCAAGGACCCTTGGGGCTGCGAGGACTGGTACGGCAACGCCCGCCTGTTCTTCTTCGACTCGCGGATCTTCGCGCTCAGCGGCCCGCGCCTGGTCGAGGCTTCCTGGGACGGAAGCCGCGTCACGCCGTTGCGCTCCGTCGATCTGCCCTGATCAGCCGATCAGACGACGGGGCCGAAAGGGGGTCAACCGCGGGCGCCCGATCCGGGCTCCTGCACGCGCCTGGTCGGCGCCAGGGCGAGGCGCTGGCGAAGCCAGGCGGCGAACTCCGCCTCCGTCACCGTGCCCTCGGCGAGACCCACGTAGAGCGGGTGCAGCTCATGGTCTTCCGCGGCCAGGCGCGCACCATTGCGAAGGATGAAGACCCCGCAGGCGACCGCGGCCGTGCGCCTGTTGCCGTCGACGAACGGAGGGTTGCGGGCCAGGCCGAAGGCCAGGCCCTCGGCAAGATGGGCCAGGTCGGGCGGCGGGTCCCAAGGGGCATGAAGCAGTTGCGGAGGGGCCAGCCCCTCAGGCCGCGCTGAGGTTGGCGTAGGCCAGCACCAGCCACTTGGCGCCGGCGTCCTCGAACTGGACCTGGACGCGGGCATGGTTGCCGCCGCCCTCGGCGTCGACGATCAGGCCTTCGCCGAACTGCGGGTGGCGCACGCGCTGGCCGAGGCTGAAGCCGGCGCCGGCGGCGGCATCCTGCTGCCAGGCGGCGCGGCTGCCGGCGACCTGGCGCAGGCCCTGGACCTCGACCTTGGGCCGCACCGCGTGCAGCAGGGCGGGCGGGATCTCGGCGAGGAAGCGGGACGGGCGGTTGTAGGTCTCCACGCCGTGCAGGCGGCGGGTCTCGGCGTAGCTGAGCGTGAGCTGCTCGCGGGCGCGGGTGATGCCGACGTAGGCCAGGCGGCGTTCCTCCTCCAGCCGGCCTTCCTCGTCCAGCGACTTCTGGTTGGGGAACAGGCCTTCCTCCAGGCCGGTCAGGAACACCAGCGGGAACTCCAGGCCCTTGGCGGCGTGCAGGGTCATCAGCTGCACGCAGTCCTGCCAGGCCTCGCCCTGGGTCTCGCCGGCCTCCAGGGTGGCGTGCGCCAGGAAGGCGGCCAGCTCGGACAGGCCGGCCTCGCGGTCCTCGGCGGACAGCTCGAAGCGGCTGGCGACGCTGACCAGCTCGTCCAGGTTCTCCAGCCGCCCTTCGGCCTGGGCCTGGCCCTCGCGCTGGTAGAACTCGCGCAGGCCGGATCGGGCGATCAGGTGGTCGATGCGCTCGTGCAGGTCCATGTCGGCGCCCTCGGCCGCCAGCAGGTCGACCCGCTCCATGAAGGCGTACAGGGCATTGCGGACCTTGCCGGCCAGCACCAGCGGCTCGCCGCCGGGCAACGGCGCGCTGCGGCCGCTGGCGCGCGCGGCGACCTGCCACAGCGAGGTGGCGCCGGCGCGCGCGGCCTGGCGCAGCAGTTCGAGGCTGCGGCCGCCGACGCCGCAGTTGGGCGCGGCGATGGCGCGTTCGAAGGCGCCGTCGTCGTCGCGGTTGCCGACCAGGCGCAGCCAGGCCAGGGCGTCGCGGATCTCGGCGCGCTCGAAGAAGCGCAGGCCGCCGTACACGCGGTAGGGGATGCCGGCCTGCACCAGCGCCTCCTCCAGCACCCGCGACTGCGCGTTGCTGCGGTAGAGCACGGCGCAGTCTGAAGGCCGGCCGTCGTCGGCGATCCGGGCACGGATCCGCTCGACCACGTAGCGCGCCTCGTCCTGCTCGTTGAAGGCCGCATACAGGGCGATCGGCTCGCCCTCGGCGCCGTCGGTCCACAGGTTCTTGCCCATGCGGTCGGCATTGCGCTCGATCACCGCGTTGGCGGCCTTCAGGATGGTGCCGGTGGAACGGTAGTTCTGCTCCAGCTTGAGCACCCGCACGTCCGGGAAGTCGCGCAGGAAGTGCTGGACGTTCTCGACCCGGGCGCCACGCCAGCCGTAGATGGCCTGGTCGTCGTCGCCGACCGCGAACACCTGGCCGGTCTCGCCGGCCAGCATGCGCAGCCAGGCGTACTGCAGCGAATTGGTGTCCTGGAACTCGTCGACCAGCAGCCAGCGGAAGCGCTGCCGGTAGTGCGCCAGCAGCACCGGATCGCCCAGCCACAGTTCGTGGCTGCGCAGCAGCAGCTCGGCGAAGTCGACCAGGCCCTGGCGCTCGCACTCGGCCTGGTAGGCGCGGTAGACCTCGACGAAGGCCTGGTGCACCGGGTTGTGGCCGGGGTCGATGTGCTGCGGGCGGCGGCCCTCGTCCTTCTGCGCGTTGATGAACCAGGTCGCCTGCTTGGGCGGGAAGCGCGCCTCGTCCAGGCCCATCGCCTGCACCACCCGCCGGACCAGGCGCACCTGGTCGTCGGCATCGATGATCTGGAAGGTCTCCGGCAGCTTCGCCTCGCGCCAGTGCTGGCGCAGCAGGCGGTGGGCCAGGCCGTGGAATGTGCCCAGCCACAGGCCGCGGGTGCCGTGCCCGACCAGCTTCTCGCAGCGCAGCCGCATCTCGGCGGCGGCCTTGTTGGTGAAGGTCACCGCCAGGATCGCGTAGGGCGAGACCTGCTCGACCTCGAGCAGCCAGGCGATGCGGTGGATCAGCACCCGCGTCTTGCCGGACCCGGCACCGGCCAGCACCAGGGTGTGGCCGCGGCCGGTCGTGACGGCCTCGCGCTGGGCCGGGTTCAGCGCATCGAGCAGGTGCGAGACATCCATGCGGCGATTGTACCGGCCGGGCTCCCCGCCCCCGGAGCGCGCGAACGCGCGCACGTTCGCATCGTGCCGGCTCGTGCGAACATCGGCATCCGCCCCCGCGCCAGCGACCATGACCGAGGACCGCCCCAGCAAGCCGCGCGCGCCGCGCAAGCGCAGTTCCGCCGACGCCGGCGCCGAGGTGCCGGCGCAGCCGCGCGCGCGGGCGAAGCCACGGACCGCCCCGGCTGCGACGGATGCCGCGGCGGCCGCAGCGCCAGGCACTGCCGGCAAACGCGCGGCACCTCGCAAGACGGCGGCGGCCACCGGGGGCGCGCCGAAGGCGGGCAAGCCCGGTCCGGCCGCGAAATCCGCCAGGGCGGCCGCGGAGGGCCCTGCTTCGGCCGGGCAGCGCGGGCCTTCCGGTGGTGCCCGCCCGCCCGCCGGCGCCTCCAGGGCGACGGCGACACGGGTCCCCGGGCATCAGGAGGGAAAGGTCGGCGCGCCGCCCGGTCAGGCCCCCTCCGGAACGCCGCCGCGCTCGACGGCCCGATCCGTGTCCAGGTCGGCGTCGGGCAGCGCGCGCCGCGCCGCCGGAACCACCCGGCCGGCATCCGGCTGGCGGCACTGGCGCGCCGCCGCCGATCCCTATCTGCGCCTGTGCCGGATCGACCGGCCGATCGGCTACCTGCTGCTGCTGTGGCCGACCTGGTGGGGGCTGTGGGCCGCCGCCGGCGGGCCGCCGCCGCTGGGCATCCTGGTGGTGTTCACGCTCGGCGTCGTGGTCATGCGCTCGGCGGGCTGCGTGATCAACGACTACGCCGACCGCTGGCTGGACCCTCAGGTGCAGCGCACCCGCGGCCGGCCCCTGGCCGCCGGCGAGGTCGCGCCGCGCCAGGCGCTGGCGCTGTTCGGCGGTCTGATGCTGGCGGCCCTCGTGCTGGTGCTGTTCCTCAACGCGCTCACCATCAAGCTGGCGGTGGTCGGCGCCGTGCTGGCCGCCAGCTATCCCTTCCTGAAGCGCTACACCTCGCTGCCGCAGATCTACCTGGGCGTCGCCTTCGGCTGGGCGATCCCGATGGCGTTCGCGGCGATCCAGGGCGAGGTGCCGCGCCTGGCCTGGCTGCTGTTCCTGGCCAACGTCCTGTGGGCGACCGCCTACGACACCCTGTACGCGATGGTCGACCGCGACGACGACCTGCGCGCCGGGGCCCGCTCCACCGCCATCCTGTTCGGCGACCTCGACCTGGTCGCGATCGGCATCCTTCAGGGCACCTTCCTGTTCGCCATGGCCCTGGTCGGCCAGCGCCTGGAACTGGGCACGCCGATGCACCTGGCACTGGGCCTGGGCGCGCTGCTGGTGGCGGCCCAGCTCTGGCGGGCGCGCCGGCGCGACCGCGCGGGCTGCTTCGCGGCGTTCCGCGACAACCACTGGCTCGGCATGGTGCTGTTCCTGGGCCTGGCGATCGGCCTGGGCCAGACGGGCTGAGCCTGCCGCGGGCAGCCCCCGTGCCTGCGGCTCCGGTCGCGGCAGCGCCCTGGGCGCGCCGCGGTCAGTGCGGGCCGCGCGCCGCGCGTGCCACCACCCAGACCTCGACGCGGTCGAAGCCGGCCTGCTGCAGGGTGCGGGCGCATTCGGCCAGGGTCGCGCCGGTGGTCATCACGTCGTCGACCAGTACCAGGCGTCGATGGCCAGCGGTCCGGGCGCGCGCCAGCGCCCGGGGCTGCACCTGGAAGGCGGCGCGGACGTTGCGCCGCCTCGCCACGGCATCCAGCTCGGTCTGCGCCGCGGTCGCCCGGGTCCTGCGCAGCAGGTCGGGTGCCACCGGCAGGGCCAGCGTCCTGCCGAGGTCGCGCGCCAGTTCCAGGGCCTGGTCGTGGCCGCGCCGGCGCAGGCGGTCGTCGTGCAGCGGCACCGGCACCAGCAGGTCCGGCCGCGCCGGCGATGCGGCGCGGACGCGCTCGGCGAGCAGCAGCGCCAGCGCCCGGCCGGCGGCGAGGTCGCCGCCGAACTTGAAGCGGGTGATCAGGCCGTCCAGCGGCCAGGCGTAGCGGAAGCCGGCGAAGGCGCCGGCGAACGGCGGCGGTCGCTGCAGGCAGGGGCCGCAGGCCGGCTCGGCCCGGGCCAGGGGCTCGGCGCAGCGCGGACAGCACGGCAGGTTGTCGGCCAGCTCGCCCCGGCATCCGGCACACAGCGGCGCGGGCGAGTCCTGCAGCGCCGCCGAGCACAGCGCGCAGCGCGGCGGCAGCAGGCGGGCCAGCAGCCGCCCCAGCCAGCCTCGCGCCGACCGGGACTCCAGGTTGACTTCGCTGCCGGGCGTTTCCACACTGGCCGCAGTCTACCGCCGCCGTCCTCCCGATGACCGAAGCCACCCCGCGCCACGACTGGACGCGCGAGCAGGCGCTCGCCCTGTTCGACCTGCCGTTCCCCGACCTGCTGTTCCGCGCCCAGCAGGCGCATCGCGCGCACTTCGATCCCGGCCAGGTGCAGGTCAGCACCCTGCTGTCGATCAAGACCGGCGCCTGCCCGGAAGACTGCGCGTACTGCCCGCAGAGCGCGCGCTACCGCACCGGCCTGAAGGCCGAGCGGCTGCTGCCGCTGGAGGACGTCCTCGCCCGCGCCCGCCAGGCGCGCGATGCCGGCGCCAGCCGCTTCTGCATGGGCGCCGCCTGGCGCAACCCGCGCGACAAGGACCTGCCCCAGGTCGCCGCCATGGTCGCCGGGGTCAAGGCGCTGGGCCTGGAGACCTGCGCCACCCTGGGCATGCTCACCGGCGAGCAGGCGAAGGCGCTCCGCGACGCCGGGCTGGACTACTACAACCACAACCTCGACACCTCGCCGGAGTTCTACGGCGAGATCATCGGCACGCGCACCTACGACGACCGCCTGGAAACCCTGGCCCACGTCCGCGATGCCGGCCTGAAGACCTGCTGCGGCGGCATCGTCGGCATGGGCGAGTCGCGCGCCGACCGCGCCGGCCTGCTGGTGGCGCTGGCGACCCTGCCGGCACATCCGGACTCGGTGCCGATCAACCGTCTGGTGCGGGTCGCGGGCACGCCGCTGGCCGACCAGGCCGAGCTGGAGCCGTTCGAGTTCGTGCGCACCATCGCGGTGGCGCGGATCATGATGCCGGCCTCGATGGTGCGCCTGTCGGCCGGCCGGGAAACCATGTCCGACGAACTGCAGGCGCTGTGCTTCCTGGCCGGCGCCAACTCGATCTTCCACGGCGACAAGCTGCTGACCACGGGCAACCCGGATACCGCCGCCGACGAGGCCCTGTTCGCCCGGCTCGGCATCGTCGCGATGCCGGCGCCGGCGCAGGCGCCGGCATCGGGACGGACCTGCCACGCCGACATCACCGAGGCCGCCTGAGGCCCCGTCGCCAAGTCCCCGGGCGGGCCGCCGGACCCGCCCGCGTCTTCCCGCACACCTGCGTCGCGACCCCGTTCCGGAAGCCGCGGCAGGCCGGGCAGGGGAAATGCGGGCTAGGATGGCCACCTGCCCGCAACGGGCGCCCGCCATCGCCGCAGGTACCGCAATGATCTTCTCTCGCAGCCTCTTCCTGGTCCTGGCGCTGGCCCTGCTGTGGCCGTCCGGGCAGGCGTCCGCGGCGGCCTCGGAGCCCGCGGACGATCCCGCTCCCCCTGCGGCCGCGGAGGCGCCGCCGGCCATGAAGCAGTACTGGTTCGTGATGCTGAGCCGGGGACCGCGGCGCGCCGAGCCGATGGCCGACGAAGAGGTCGCCGCCCTGCAGCGCGGGCACATGGCGCACATGGCGCAGGAGCACGCGGCGGGCCGCCTGGTGCTGGCCGGGCCGTTCGGCGACGACGGCGACTGGCGCGGCATCCAGATCTACGACGCCGGCAGCCGCGAGGAGGTGGAGGCGATCTGCGCGCGCGACCCGGCGGTCGCCGCCGGCCGCCTGGCGTGCGAGGTCCGGCCCTGGTGGAGCCAGCCGGGCACGGTCCTGAAGTAGTCGCCGCCGGCGTGGACCACCCGGCCGCCATCGCCCGCCTGGTCGGCGCGCGCGCGGCGCGCGAGCGCGAGGGCCTGCTGCGCCGGCTGCGCACCTTCGAACGCGCGGACGGCGGCCACGTGGTGCTCGGCGGCCGCCGCCTGCTGAACTTCTCGGGCAACGACTACCTCGGGCTGGCCGGCCATCCGGCCGTGGTCGCGGCGCTGCGCGAGGCCGCCATCGAGCATGGCGCCGGCGCCACCGCGGCGCACCTGGTGTGCGGCCACCGGCGGCCGCACGCGGCCCTGGAGGCGCTGCTGGCCGAGTGGACCGGGCGCGAGTCGGCGCTGCTGTTCTCGACCGGCTGGATGGCCAACCTCGGCGTCCTGCAGGCCCTGCTCGGCGCCGGCGACCTGTGCGTCCAGGACCGCCTCAACCATGCCAGCCTGCTCGATGGCGCGCGCCTGGCGGGCTGCGCGCTGCGCCGCTACCGGCACGGCGATGCCGACGCCGCCGCGCGGCAGCTGGCGCAACCGGGCGAGGGCGGCGTGGCGGTGCTGGCGACCGATGGCGTGTTCAGCATGGATGGCGACGTCGCGCCGCTGCCGGCCCTGGCGCGGGTGGCCGCCGATGCCGGCGCCACCTTGATGGTGGACGACGCCCACGGCCTGGGCGTGCTCGGCCCCGACGGCGCCGGCAGCGTCGCCGCGGCCGGCCTGGACGCCGGGGCGGTGCCGGTGCTGATGGCGACCCTGGGCAAGGCGCTGGGCACCGCCGGCGCCTTCGTGGCCGGGAGCCGCGACCTGGTCGAAGGCCTGGTGCAGGCGGCGCGCACCTTCGTCTACACGACGGCGATGCCGCCGGCGCTGGCCGCCGCCACCGCCGCCGCGGTCGGCATCGCCCGTCGCGAGCACTGGCGGCGCGAACACCTGGCCGGCCTGGTCGCCCACTTCCGCGCCGGTGCGCAGCGCCTGGGCCTGCCGCTCGCGGCATCGGAAACGCCGATCCAGCCGCTGCTGGTCGGCGCTGCCGGTCGGGCCAGCGCGCTGGCGGCGGCGCTGGAGACCCGCGGGGTGCTGGCGGTGGCGATCCGGCCGCCGACCGTGCCGGTGGGCGGCGCCCGCCTGCGCATCACCTTGAGCGCCGCCCATGCCCGGGCCGACGTCGACCGGTTGCTGGCGGCGCTGGCGCAGGTGCTGGAGGACGGAACCGCCGGTTGAGGCCCCGCCCCGGCGCGTTCCGCCGCGGTCGGAACCGTGGTACCCCGGTCGCACACTGCCGCCCGCCCCCCGGCCGGCTCGCCGCCCCGGGCCGCTGCCGGGACCGGCCGGAGCCGCCCACCCGCACGGACCCCGGCCTTGATGCGGCGCCGGGCGCCCGACCCGGACCGGCTAGAATCATCGCCCCCTCGATCCCGCCCCGCATGCTGCACGTCGAAACCACCGGATCCGGACCGGATCTCGTCCTGTTGCACGGCTGGGCCATGCATGGCGGCCTGTTCGCGCCCCTGGTCGAGGCGCTGCGCGACGACTGGACCGTGCACGTGGTGGACCTGCCCGGCCATGGCCGCAGCCGCGACGACGACACCCCGCTGGCCCTCGCGCCGCTGGCCGGGCGCCTGCTCGGGCAGCTGCCGGTGGCGCCCTGGCTGGGCTGGTCGCTGGGCGGCCTGGTCGCGCTGCAGGCGGCGCTGCAGGCGCCGGAGCGGGTGCCTGCCTTGCTGGCGCTGGCGGCGACGCCGCGCTTCGTCGCCGGCGCCGGCTGGCCGCACGGCGTCGAGGCCGCCGTGTTCGACCGCTTCGGCGACGAGCTGGCCGGCGACTGGCGCGGCACGGTCGAGCGCTTCCTGGCGCTCGAGGTGGTCGGCAGCCGGACCGCCCAGGACGACCTGCGCCATCTGCGCGCGCACGTCTTCGACCATGGCGAGCCGGCGCCTCGGGTGCTGGCCGAAGGCCTGGCGCTGCTCTCCGGAACCGACCTGGTCGGGCGCCTGCCGGCGCTGGCCGTGCCCAGCCTGTGGCTGGGCGGTCGCCGCGACCGCCTAGTGCCGCCGGCGGCGCTGGCGGCGGCGGCCGCGCTGGCGCCCGGCGGCCAGGTCCGGACCATCGCCGGCGCCGGCCATGCACCCTTCCTGCACCATGCCGGCGAGGTCGCGGCGGCCCTGGCCGGCCTGGTCCGGGCGCCGGCATGACCGGGGTCTTCGACCAGGCCCTGCTGCGCCGCCGGTTCGGACGTGCCGCGCCCGGCTACGCCGCGGTCGCCCGCCTGCAGCAGGAGGCCGAGTCACGCCTGCTGGAGCAGCTCGACGGCCTCGCCGGCGCGCCTTCGACGGTGCTGGACGTCGGCTGCGGGCCGGGCCGGGCGACCGCGGCCATGGCCAGGCGCTGGCCCGGCGCGCGCGTGGTCGGGCTCGATCTCGCGCTGCCGATGCTGCACCAGGCGCGCCGAGCCCGCGGCTGGCTGCGGCGGTTGCCGGTGGTGTGCGCCGACGCCTGCCGCCTGCCGCTGCCCGACGCCAGCGTCGACCTGCTGTTCTCCAGCCTGTGCCTGCAGTGGCTGGACGACCCCGGGGCCGGCCTGGCCGAGTTCGCGCGCGTGCTGCGTCCGGGCGGCACCCTGCTCGCCAGCAGCTTCGGTCCCGGGACGCTGACCGAACTCCGGCAGGCCTGGGCCGCCGCCGACGACCGCGGCCACGTCAGCGAGTTCGTGCCGATGGCGGCGCTGGGCGGCGCGCTGCTGGCGCAGGGCTTCGGCGATCCGGTGCTGGATCGCGACCTGTTCGTGCTCGACTATCCCGACCTGGACGGCCTGCTCCGCGACCTGCGCGCGATCGGCGCCAACAACGCGCGAAGCGACCGACCGCGCGGCCTGGCCGGCAAGGACGCCTGGCGGCGCATGCGCGCCGCCTACGCCGGCCTGGTCGATGGCGCTGGCCGCTGGCCGGCCAGCTACGAGGTGATCTACCTGCGGGCGCTGGCGCCGGAGCCCGGCCGGCCGCGGCGCAGCGCCGGGGGCGAGATCGCCACCGTGCCGGTCGGCGCGATCAGGCGCCGGCCCGGCCGCTAGGCCGGGCGAGCCACCGGGGCGCGGACCCGGGACCGCGCCGCGGAACCCCGGTCAGTCCAGGCGCAGGCCGCGCCGGTTGCTGTCGCGGCGGCGGTTTTCCTTGGCCTGGTACTCGCCCTCGCAGTTGCGGCTGCGCTCGACCATCGCGCACTGCAGGTAGTCGGTGATCTCGACCAGGGCGGCGCGGATCGCCTTGCCGGCCGGGGTGTTGTTCTCGTTGGCCAGGCTGCCGCCGAAGCCGCCACGGTAGACGCCCACCGACACGCCGCCGCTGGCGCTGCGGCCCTCGACGGTGCGCGAGTAGGCGACCTCGCCGGTGGTGGTGTCGATCACCCGGACGTCGACCGCCAGGTAGGCCTCGCTGCGGCGTCCGCCCAGCGAGATGCCGCGCACGCTGATGCCGCCGCCGGTGTTGGAGGCGCCTTCCTCGTAGGCGGTGACCGTGCCCATCACCAGGTACTGCGCGCCGGTGAGTTCGCCGGTGGCGGCGCCGGTGCCCTGGCGGACGCGGCCGGATGCGGCCAGGTCCTGCTCCTGCAGCACCGAGCCCAGGTTGCTGCGCTCGACGACCCGGAACGCGCCGGTCGAGGACAGCTCGTTGGACAACATGCCGGCCAGCTCCCAGCCGACCCCGCCGCGCCACCAGCCGGCGCCGCTCTGGTTGCGGAATTCGGCCACGCCGATCGAGGGCTTGCCGCCCTGGGCCAGCGCCGGACCGGCTGCGAACACGGTCGCCAGCGCCAGCGCGGTGGCCATCCAGAAACGCTTCATCTGAGTTACTCCCTGTGTGCTGCGGTGGATCCGGTCGCGGCGTTGCCCCGGCCGCCCCGGGTGAGCCCCGGTCGACCGATTCTAGCCTGCACGCCGTCCGGCGGGACGGGGCGGCGCGACCCGCAGGGCCTGCCGCTCTCCGGATCAAGGACGCAATCCGGGGCGCCGGCCTGTCACCCCGGGGGCGCTGCGTTCAGCCGCGGTTGGCCGGCCCGGGCGGCGTCCGCTCAGGCGCCGACTTGCGCCAGCCAGTCGCCCAGGTTGTAGTGGTTGCTGATCCGGGCGATGCGGCCGTCCCGGATCTCGAAAAAGGCGCCCCCGGGCAGCCGGTAGCGCTGGCCATGGGCCTCCGGCAATCCGGGCTGGGTGGCCAGGTAGACGCCGTCCACGGTGTACTCGGCGGCGGCGCGGCGGCCGTCGGCGCCGGCCATCACGACGATGTCGCCGAGCCGCTCCCGGTAGCAGCGCGCCATCTCGTCGAGAAAGGCGGCGAAGGCCTCGCGGCCGGTCTCGCGCGGGCCCTGGCTGAGGTCGTGCACGACCTCGTCGGCCAGCAGTTCGAGCATGGCGGGCCAGTCGCCCCGGTTGAAGGCGTCGTAGTAGGACTGCACCAGGGCGATGGCGGTGTCGTTGTTCATGGGCGGCAGGCCTGGCTGGGGGTGAGGTGGGCGGCGGCATCGTCAGGCACCGGGTCGGGCGCCAGCGGAAGCTCGGCGGCCCGGTGCCTGAGCAGGCTGGTCATCGCCGAGCCGGCCACCACCATCGCCGCGCCGATCCAGCCCAGCGTGGTGATCCGTTCGGCGGCCAGCAGCTCGGGCGCCAGCGCATGCACGGCCTCGACCGTGGCCACCGCCAGCAGCGGCGTCAGCGCCAGGATCGCGCTGACCCGGGACGCCTCCCAGTGCGCCAGCGCCTCGGCGAAGGCACCGTAGGCGCCCAGGGTGTTGAGGCAGGCGTAGACCACCATCAGCAGGGGCAGGCCGCGCAGCGCGAGCAGGGCCGCCGGGTCGGCCAGGGGCAGCAGGGCCAGGCTCGCGAACAGGTAGATGAACAGCAGGATCGCCGCCGAACCCAGGCGCTCGAGCAGCTGTTTCTGGGCCAGTGCGTAGACCGCCCAGGCGATCGCCGCCAGCAGCACCAGCAGGCTTCCGGTCAGGTAGCCGGCGTCGCCGCGGGCCTGCATCTGGTCGGCGAAGAACAGGCCCAGGCCGACCACGATGCCGGCCATGCCCAGCCATTGCCAGGCGCCATAGCGCTCCCGGAACAGCCACAGGCCGCCGAGCGCCATCAGCAGGGGCGCCGCCTGGATCAGCAGCTGGGCGTTGCCCGGCGTGGTCCGGTGCAGGCCGAGCAGGTACAGGATGTAGTTGCCGGTCAGCGCCAGCGCCGCCAGCGCCAGCAGCAGCCAGTGGCCGCGCGCCAGCCCGCGGAAGCCGGCCAGGCCGCCGCGCAGGCCCAGCCAGGCACCCAGCACGACGAAGGCGAACAGGAAGCGGATCCAGGTCAGCGTCCAGGGATCGACGGCATCCAGGGCGATCTTCAGCGCCGCCGGCAGGGTCGCCCAGAAACCGGCCGTGACCAGCGCCAGGGCCAGGCCCAGGCGCCAGCGGCCGGAGGATCGATGCAGCGCCATGGCGGGCTCCGGAGAAGGCGGCGACGATAGCACCGGCCTGGCCGGGGCCGCTGGCGGCTGGTCGCGGCTTCAGGGCGAATTCAACGCGTTTCCGCTAGGGTGAGCCTCCGTCGTGGAGGTGTCCGTCATGCGCCCGATCCGGCTGTTGAGCGTGCTGCTGGTTTTCGTCCTGGCCGGTTGCGCCAGCCATGGCACCCGCGACCACGGCTACTACTACCGCGATGGCGCCGGCGGCGACTACTACCACGGCTACGCCAGCGCGCCGCGCTGGTCGGTGGGCGTCGGCTACGGCGCCGGCTGGTACGACCCCTACGACGCCCTGTTCTGGGGCGTCCGCTACAGCTACTGGGATCCGTTCTGGTTCCCCTACTTCCACTACGGCGTGACCTGGTACCCGCGCTGGTACTACGGCGGCTACTGGGGCTGGCGCGGCTGGCACCCGTACTCGCCGTGGTACGGAAGCTGGTGGGACCACTACTACGCCTGGGACCGGACGCCGCGCCGCCCCGGCTACCGCGGCGGGGGCCACGCCACCCTCGACCCGCAGCGCTACGGCAGCGCCCGCAACGCCGCCGAGCGCATGGCCGCGACGCGGCGGGGCCTCGATGGCCTGGGCCGCTTCGACAGCGGCATCGCCACCGGGCGACCGGCCAGCGTGCGCTGGCAGCCGGAGGGTCGCGCGCCGGCGATGCCCGACGCGCTGCCGCGCGACCGCTTCCAGGACCGTGCCCCGCACCGCCGCGGCGACGGTGGGCTGGCGCCGGTACCGATGGCGCCGCCGGTGCAGCGAGGCCGCGGCGAGTTCACGGTGCCGCCAGCCGGCCGGTCGGGACGCGAGGGCGGACCGGCACCGGCCCGGCGCGGCGAACTGCCCGCCGGACCGGCGTTCGCGCCGGCCCCGGCCCGCAGCCCGGACTGGTCCGATCGCGGCGCCAGGCCCGACCGTGGCGGGCCCTCCCTGGGCCGGCCCGCGGCGCCCGAGCGCGGCAGCCTGCAGCGCGACGTGCCCAGGCGCGGACGCGACTAGCCGCTTGTTGAAAAACGACCGTCCTGGTCGTTTTTCAAGTCGCCCGTCCGGCGCAGGTCCGGACGCGCTCCCGTCGAATCAACTGCTTACGCACTTGCTTCGCCGAGCGGCCATCCATGGCCGCCGCCGGCAGGCTGATTTTCAACAGCCTGCCGGCGGCTTGTCGAAAGACGACCGGCTGCCAGGTTGCCGCCGGCAGTCGGTCGGTCGCCTGCAGGCAAGGCACGCCGCAGGCGTGGGTCCCAAGCCGGTGCAGGGCGGTCCCGCTCGCCTCCGCACCCTCCCGGACGCCGCCGGTCGGCGCCCGGCAGGTCGGTCCGCGGCGCTGCGGGTGGGCTCGTGCGCGGGCGCCGGCCGGTCGCCCGGAAACCGCACTGCGGCGGCTTTTCCAGGCACCGCCAGCGGTCCCGCACCGGCCCCGGCGCCCTCCGCGCAGCGACACAATTGTTTGCAGAAGCGGTCGTGAGGCGGGCGTATAGTCCACCCGTCAATGGTCAAGTGGACACTGACGCCCGGCCACCCCACGGTTCCTAAGGATTTCCCCCTGTTCCTGAATGACCTGGCCGGGCGTCAGCTCTTGACGCCCGGGATCGCCCCGGCCCCGAAGCGGGCCGGGCGCTTGCGCTGACCGGCGATCCGTTGCACAATCCCGCGTCTTGCTGCCGCGTCGGCGGCTTTTTCGTCTGTCCGAGGTATCCCCATGGCCCGAGTTTGCCAACTGACCGGTAAGCGTGCCCAGAGCGGCAACAACGTCTCGCACGCCAACAACAAGACCCGGCGCCGCTTCCTGCCGAACCTGCACGAGCACCGCTTCTGGGTGGCGAGCGAGAACCGCTTCGTGAAGCTGCGCGTCTCCAACCACGCCCTGCGCACCATCGACAAGCGCGGCATCGACTCCGTGCTGGCCGAACTGCGCGCCCGCGGCGAGCACGTCTGAGGACCCCGCCATGGCTTCCAAGCGCGACAAGATCCGCCTGATCTCCTCCGAGGGGACCGGTCACTTCTACACGACCGACAAGAACAAGAAGAACACGCCGAACAAGATCGAGATCAAGAAGTACGATCCGGTGGTCCGCAAGCACGTGATCTACAAGGAAGGCAAGATCAAGTAAGGCGCCCCGGCGCCCCGCTCGATCCCCGTCCCGGCTCGCCGGGACCAGCGACAAGGCCCGCCCCCGGCGGGCCTTGTCGTTTCCGGTGCCCGACGGTTCCGGCGCGCCCGCGCGCGGCGCCGGGGAACCTCCGGGCTCCCCTCCGCCGGACAGGGGCGGCAGCCCAGCCACGCGCCGCAGCCGGGCCCGCGATGCCGCTTCCTCGAGGGCGTGCCGCCGCCGGGTCGACGCATGGGCGGCACGCGCCGGGCAGGGCGTGCGCCTGGCCGTGGGTTGGCCGTGTTCGTTGCTGATCCGATCCCCCGGCGGGAGGGCAGCGCGGTTCGGGCTGCCCCCGGCGACCCCTGTCCTCGACCCGGGTCACCGCATCGTCTTGCGCCAGCCGGGGTATTCGGCTGCGGCACGCCAGTTGTCCTGCGTCCTGCGCTTCAGGGACCTGCCTTGTCCCACTGCGGCCGGGTACAGCAAGCGCGGTCGCAGCGCGTGGCCGGGCACTGGCTTGCTGCGGGCGCCGGGCTGCAACGACCGCCAGGTTCGCGCCAGGGGGGGGCACGGCGCGATGGCATGGGCGGGCCGGATGCCGCTGCCGGGCCGCGCGCGTTCCGGATCTGCGGGTCGGGTGCCGGGCTGGCGCGATCCGGTGGCGGCCCGAGCGGGCAGGTCGGCGGCCCCGGGCGTGGGCGCCGCCGATACGCGCACGGAAGGCGCGCGCCTGCCGGCCCGCCCGTCCCGTTGCCGCGGGCCTGCGTCTCCCCGGCACCGGGCCGGGGAGTCGCCGCCGGGACTCAGCCGGCGCTGACCAGGGCCGGCTGCCCGGCCAGGCGATAGCCCTTCAGGCGCGTGGCGAACTGCTGCAGGGCGCGGATGCCGGTGGCCTCGGCATCGCGACACCACTCCTGCAACGCCCGCAGCATCTGCTCGGGGGCGACGCCGCGGCGCTCGTACAGCGCGCGCAGGCGCTGCCGGAACTCGTACACCGTGGCCAGGGACGGGCGCTGGGCGAACCAGCGGCTGTCGCGGCCCTCGGCCCGGCCCTGGAACGACAGGGCGCGCGCCGCCTGCCGGCGCCAGCGGCGCAGGGAATCCCCGGCGCGCTCGGCTTCCTCGTGCACGACCGGCACGACCACGTTGCGGAAGTAGTCGGTCATCACCTGGAAGCGGTGCACCATGATCGCGCGCAGGGTCTCCGGGCAGGCCTGGGAGACGTCCTCGACCTGCTCGAGCGCCGGCGCGACCCGCCGGACGCGGGCCAGGCCCAGGCGCTGGAAGCCGCGCAGCAGCAACCAGCCGATGTCGAATTCGCCGCGGCGCAGGGCGAAACGGGCCGAGCTCGGGAAAGCGTGATGGTTGTTGTGCAGTTCCTCGCCGCCCAGCAGGACCGCCCAGGGCACCAGGTTGTGCGAGCGGTCGTCGGTGTCGAAGTTGCGGTAACCCCACCAGTGGCCCAGGCCGTTGACCAGGCCGGCGGCGCAGATCGGGATCACCAGCATCTGCAGCGCCCACATGGCGACGCCGCCGATCCCGAAGGCGGCCAGGTAGGCGAACAGCAGCAGGGTGGGGCCGAGCGGCGCGAAGCGCGCGTACAGGTTGCGCTCGATCCAGTCGTCGGGGGTGCCGTGGCCGTACTGCTCGACCGAGGCGCGGTCGCGGCTGGCCTGCGAGTAGAGCGCGACGCCATGCCAGACCACCTTGCCGATGCCGTGCACGACCGGGCTGTGCGGGTCCTCCTCGGTCTCGCAGCGGGCGTGGTGCTTGCGGTGCACCGCCACCCACTCCTTGGTGACCATCGCCGTGGTCAGCCACAGCCAGAACCGGAACACGTGCGCCAGCGCCGGGTGCAGGTCGACGCCGCGGTGCGCCTGGCAGCGGTGCAGGTACAGGGTCACCGAGAGGATGGTGAGCTGGGCCGCGACCACGAACCAGAGCAGCATCCACGGCAGGCTGGCGCCGGTGAGGCCACCGTCCAGGAAGGTCAGCAGGGTGTCGATCATTGTCGATGCATCGTGAAGGAAGCCGGCCCCCACTATAGCGGCAGCGGCGGGGCGCAGCGCCCGGCACCCGGACGGACCGCCGTGCCGTTCAGTCAGCCGGCCGCGGGACGGCGCCCGGCGCCGTCCCGCCAGCCCGTGCCGGCATCCGGCGCCGCGGCCCGCCGCCGCTGCCTGCCATCCCGCCGCCGCGTTGACGCTGCCGGCGCGTGGGCAATAGGCTTGACCGCCTTGCCCACCCGCTGCCGGCCGGACCCCATGGACATCAAGATTTCCCTGAACGACGAAGACCTGAACCATTTCCGCCGGGCCATGGAGCAGGCGCGTACGCGCAACGCCGGGCTCAGCGCCGCGGAGATCTGCGCCCACGCCACCGCCTTGCTGGAGAAGGTGCGCTCGCGCCGGGTCCCGGACTTCGTGTCCGACCGCATGCGCCACCTGGTCAGCCTCACGGCGATGGTCCAGGACGCCGCCTGGAACCTCGACGGCGAGGACAAGGCGCGGGTCCTGGCCGCCCTGAGCTACTTCTCGGAGCCGCACGACGACATCCCCGACTCGGTGCCGGTGTTCGGCTTCCTCGACGACGCGATCATGATCGAGCTGGTCATGCGCGAGCTGCGCCACGAGCTGGAGGCCTACGAGGAGTTCTGCGTCTATCGCGCCTCCGATGCCGGCGGTTCCGGCGTGACCCGCGACGAGTGGCTTGCCCAGCGCCGCGAGGAGCTGATGGACCGCATGCGCCGGCGCCGCGCCAGCCTGGGCGGCAGCTACGCGGGCACCCGCCCGTTCTCGCTGTTCACTGCGGGCGGCTGAGCCCGCACAGGGGCGGGCCCGGACCTGCCGCCCCGGCGGCGGTCCGGACCTCTCGCACGCGCCTTTCCGGCCCCCGGTTGACGGGGCGCCTGCCGGTTGAGCCGCGCGGTTCCTCCCGCTGCGGCCCGGGATTGCCGTCGCTTGCGATCAAGGCCCGCCGGTGATCGTGCAGCGGCGCCGCCCCGCGGGCGGACCGGCGGGGCCCTCCGGCTCTTCCCCGCCGCTGGACAGGGCTGCTATACTTTCGCGGCTTTGCAGCCGCCATCCCACCGCCCCGTCCGGTTCCTGGATCCTGCCCGCCGCGCGCTGATCGCGCTGCCGCTGGCCCAGGTCCTGGCAGGGGTGGTCGGCGCCGGCCTGCTGGCCGGCATAGCCGGCTGGCGGCAGGCGGCGGGCTTCGCGGCCGGTGCCGTTGTGATCGCGCTGGGACAGGCGGTGTACGGCTGGCGCACGGTCATGCGGCCGCAGGTGGTGCCGGCCGGCCGGGCCTTCGCCAGGCTGTGGCTGGGGTCGCTGCTGAAATGGCTGGTGATCGGCGCCGGTCTGGCCACGGCCATGGCGGTCGCCGCATTGCCCGCGGGTTCCGTGCTCGGTGGCGCGCTTGTCGCGTACCTGGCCAGTCTGTTCTGTCTGCCCTGGTTGCTCCGATGATCGATTTCCTGAAGGCCGCCGGCGATAGCCCGAGCGAGTACGTCACCCACCACCTCAAGCACCTGCAGGTGTCGGTGGGCGAGGGCGCGTTCTGGACCGTCAACATCGACAGCCTGGCGATGTCGGTCGCCCTGGGCGTGCTCGGCCTCGGTCTGTTCTGGCTGGTCGGCCGCCGCGCCACCGCCGGCGTCCCCGGCAGGCTGCAGGCCTTCATCGAGATCGTCATCGAGTTCATCGACGGCCAGGTGCGCGACGTCTACCACGGCAGCCGGCGCTTCGTCGGCCCGATCGCGCTGACCATCTTCGTCTGGATCCTCCTGATGAACGCCGTCAAGATGATCCCGGTCGACCTGCCGCCGGGCATCGCCGCCGCGGCCGGCTCCGAGTACTTCCGGGCGGTGCCGACCACCGACCTCAACATCACCGCGGCGATGGCCCTGGCGGTGCTGCTGCTGATGCTCGGCTTCGCGGTCGCCGCCAAGGGCGCCGGCGGCTTCGCCAAGGAACTGTTCACCGCGCCGTTCCACGCCGACGGCCCGGTCATGAAGCTGGTCCTGGCGCCGGCCAACTTCGGCCTCAACGTCATCGAGTACCTGTCCAAGCCGGTCAGCCTGGCGATGCGGCTGTTCGGCAACATGTACGCCGGCGAGCTGGTGTTCCTGCTGATCGCCCTGCTCGGCATGGCCGGCGGCAACCTCCTGATGTCCCAGGCGGGCGCCGGTTCCTGGATCGGCGGCTCGCTCGCCTTCCTCGGCGCGGTCGTCGCCGGCGCCGCGTGGTCGATCTTCCACATCCTGGTGATCACCCTGCAGGCGTTCATCTTCATGATCCTGACGGTGGTCTACCTGTCGATCGCCACCGAGCACCACTGATCCCACCCCGGATTCCGTTCCACCCACCAACCTTCAGTCTTCCGAAAGGACCACGCACCATGGAACTCATCTCCGCCATCCAGAGCAGCACCGCCATCGCCATCGGCGTGATCATCGGCCTGGGCGCCCTCGGCGCCTGCCTCGGCATCGCCATCATGGGCTCGAAGTTCCTCGAGTCGGCGGCGCGCCAGCCGGAGCTGGTGCCGATGCTGTCCGGCCGCATGTTCCTGCTCGCCGGCCTGATCGACGCGGCGTTCATCATCGGCCTGGCGATCGCGCTGTTCTTCGCGTTCGCCAACCCGCTGCTGAGCTCGGCCCTGACGGCTGCCGCCGGCCTCTGACCGGTTCCTGACGAAAGGACGGCCCGGCGCCCGCGCCGGGCCGCGGTCGAGGGTCGCCGGCGACGGCGGCCCGGCCCCAACGTCGCACACCGCGGAACAAGCGCATGGACATCAACGCCACACTCATCGGGCAGGGTCTCGCCTTCGCGATCCTGCTCTGGTTCTCCTGGAAGTTCGTCTGGCCGCCCCTGGTCAACGCCATCGAGGAGCGCCAGAAGCGGATCGCCGAGGGCCTGGCCGCCGCCGACCGCGCCAAGGCCGAACTGGCCGACGCCGACCAGCGCGCCGAGCAGGAGGTGCGGGCCGCCCGCGCCAAGGCCGCCGAGATCCTCGAGCGCGCCCACCAGCAGGCCGGGCAGATCGTCGAGAAGGCCAAGGTCGACGCGATCGCCGAGGGTGCCCGCCAGAAGGCGGCCGCCGAGGCGGAGATCGCCAGCATGCTGCAGGCGGCCCGCAGCGACCTGCGCAGCCAGCTCGGCTCGCTGGCCGTGCTGGGCGCCGAGCGCATCGTCCGGCGCGAGATCGACGCCGCCGCGCACCGCGCGCTGATCGAAGAGCTGGCCAACGAGATCTGAGCCGATGAGCAGCAACGCCCAGACCCTGGCACGGCCGTACGCGCGTGCCGCCTTCGACCTCGCCAAGGGCGACGGCCTGCTCGCCGACTGGTCGCGCCGGCTGGCGTTCTCGGCCGAGGTCGCCGACCAGCCGGTGGTCCGTTCGCTGCTGACCGGGCCGATGCTCGACGGCGCCGCCCAGGTGGCGCTGATGCTGCCCGAGGGCGACACCGCCGACGGCGTCTACGGCCGTTTCCTGGCGACGCTGGCGCGCAACGGCCGGCTGCCGGTGCTGCCCGACATCGCCGCCCAGTTCGAGGTGATGCGCGCCGAGGACGAGGGCGTGGTCAAGGCGGTGGTGCGCACCGCGGTGCCGCTCGATCCCGGACAGGCGGAGGCGCTGGCCGCATCGCTGCGCCGGCGCTTCGGTCGCCAGGTCGAGCTGCGCAACGAGATCGACGCCTCGGTGATCGCCGGCGCGGTGATCGATGCCGACGGCACGGTGATCGACGGCAGCGTGCGCGGCCGGCTGGCCCGCCTGGGCACGGCGCTTTCCCACTGACCCGACAAGAATTCCCGATGAAACCGCGGCGTCCGGACTTCCGGCGCCGGACCAGAGGCCAGAAGCCATGCAGAGCACACTCAACCCGTCCGAGATCTCCGAGCTGATCCGCAACCGGATCGCGCAGTTCAAGCTCGGCGCCGAGGCCCGCAACGAAGGCACCGTCGTTTCGGTGTCCGACGGCATCGCCCGCGTGCACGGCCTGGCCGACGTCATGCAGGGCGAGATGGTCGAGTTCCCGAACGACACCTTCGGCCTGGCGCTCAACCTCGAGCGCGACTCGGTCGGCGTCGTCATCCTGGGCGACTACGAGCACCTGCGCGAGGGCGACTCGGTGAAGACCACCGGCCGCATCCTCGAGGTGCCGACCGGACCGGAGCTGCTCGGCCGCGTGGTCAACGCGCTCGGCGAGCCGATCGACGGCAAGGGCCCGATCAACGCCAGGACCAGCTCGCCGGTGGAGAAGGTCGCGCCGGGCGTGATCTGGCGCAAGAGCGTGTCGCAGCCGGTGCAGACCGGCTACAAGTCGGTCGACTCGATGATCCCGGTCGGCCGCGGCCAGCGCGAGCTGATCATCGGCGACCGCCAGACCGGCAAGACGGCGCTGGCGATCGACACCATCATCAACCAGAAGGGTTCCGGCGTCCGCTGCATCTACGTCGCGATCGGCCAGAAGGCCAGCTCGATCGCCGGCGTGGTCCGCAAGCTGGAAGAGAACGGCGCGATGGACCACACCATCATCGTCGCCGCCAGCGCCTCCGAGTCGGCCGCCATGCAGTACATCAGCGCCTACTCGGGCTGCGCGATGGGCGAGTACTTCCGCGACCGCGGCGAGGACGCGCTGATCGTCTACGACGACCTCTCCAAGCAGGCCGTCGCCTACCGCCAGATCTCCCTGCTGCTGCGCCGCCCGCCGGGCCGCGAGGCCTACCCGGGCGACGTCTTCTACCTGCACTCGCGCCTGCTCGAACGCGCCGCTCGCGTCAACGAGGAGTACGTCGAGCGCTTCACCAACGGCGAGGTCAAGGGCCGCACCGGTTCGCTGACCGCGCTGCCGATCATCGAGACCCAGGCCGGCGACGTCTCCGCGTTCGTGCCGACCAACGTGATCTCGATCACCGACGGCCAGATCTTCCTGGAGACCGACCTGTTCAACGCCGGCATCCGCCCGGCGGTCAACGCCGGCATCTCGGTGTCGCGCGTCGGCGGCGCCGCGCAGACCTCGATCATGAAGAAGCTGTCCGGCGGCATCCGCATCGCGCTTGCGCAGTACCGCGAGCTGGCGGCCTTCGCGCAGTTCGCCTCCGACCTCGACGAGACCACCCGCAAGCAGCTCGAGCGCGGCCAGCGCGTCACCGAGCTGATGAAGCAGAAGCAGTACGCGCCGATGAACATCGCGCGCATGGCGCTGTCCATCTACGCGGTCAACGAGGGCTACCTGGACGACCAGCCGCTGGGCAAGGTCGCCGCCTTCGAGGCCGGCCTGCACGCCCACTTCGGCCACGAGCAGGCGGAGCTGGAGAAGCGCATCGTCGAGACCGGCGCCTGGGACAAGGACATCGAGGCCGTGTTCCGCAAGGTCATCGAGGACTTCAAGGCGACCGGAAGCTGGTAACGGAGCCGGGACCCGGGACCCGGGACCCGGGACCCGCGAAAGCGGGTTCCGTCGGTCCGGGAAGCCAGGTCTTCCGGATGGTTGTAGACGACGCGGGATGCGCAGGGACGCCGGGATCCGGGTCCCGGGTCCCGGGTCCCGAGTCCCGAGAGAATGACATGGCAGGCGGCAGGGAAATCAAAACCAAGATCAAGAGCGTGCAGAACACCCGCAAGGTGACCCGCGCGCTGGAGATGGTCTCGGCCTCCAAGATCCGCAAGGCGCAGGACCGGATGCGGGCCTCGCGCCCCTATGCGCGGCTGATGCGCCAGCTGATCGGCCACATCCAGCAGGCCAACACCGAGTTCAGCCACCCGTTCCTGACCGCCCGCGACGAGGTGAGGCGGGTCGGCTACATCATCGTGTCCAGCGACCGCGGCCTGTGCGGCGGCCTGAATTCCACGCTGTTCCGCAAGCTGCTCGCCGAAATGCGCCAGTGGCAGGCGCAGGGCGTGGCCGTCGACGTGGTCTGCATCGGCCAGAAGGCGACCGCCTTCTTCCGCCGCCTGAAGGTCGACATGCTCGGCTCGGTCACCCACCTCGGCGAGCGGCCGCAGCTCGAGCAGCTGATCGGCGTGATGACGGTGATGCTCGACGGCTTCAGCGAGGGGCGCCTCGACCGCGTGTTCCTTGCCTACAACGATTTCGTGAACACCATGGTGCAGCGCTCGACGGTCGACCAGCTGCTGCCGCTGCCGCCGGGCGAGGCCCTGGGCCATGGCCACGAGTGGGATTACCTGTACGAACCCGACGCCGAGACCGTGCTCGGCCAGGTGCTGACGCGCTACGTGGAGTCGCTGGTCTACCAGGCGGTGCTCGAGAACCTCGCGTCCGAGCACGCCGCGCGGATGGTCGCCATGAAGGCCGCCTCCGACAACGCCAGCAAGCTGATCGACACGCTCAACCTCAGCTACAACAAGGCTCGCCAGGCGGCCATCACCCAGGAGATCTCCGAGATCGTCGGCGGCGCCGCGGCGGTCTGAGGTTCCAAGCTACCGGTTATTCGAGGAAATGCACATGAGTCAGGGCAAGGTCGTCCAAATCATCGGCGCCGTCGTCGACGTCGAATTCGAGCGCGCCAGCGTTCCCAAGATCTACGACGCGCTCAAGATCGAGGGCACGCAGATCACGCTGGAGGTGCAGCAGCAGCTCGGCGACGGCGTGGTCCGCGCGATCGCGCTGGGCTCCACCGACGGCCTCAAGCGCGGCCTGGTCGCCACCAACACCGGCCGTGCCGTGGCGGTGCCGGTCGGCGCCGGCACCCTGGGCCGGATCATGAACGTGCTCGGCGAGCCGATCGACGAGGTCGGCCCGATCGACGCCAAGGACCACTGGGAGATCCACCGCCCGGCGCCCAGCTTCGACGAGCAGGCCGGCGGCAGCGACCTGCTGGAGACCGGCATCAAGGTCATCGACCTGATGTGCCCGTTCGCCAAGGGCGGCAAGGTCGGCCTGTTCGGCGGCGCCGGNNNNACCCGCGAGGGCAACGACTTCTACCACGAGATGATCGAGGCCGGCGTCGTCAAGCCCGACAACTTCCCCGAGTCCAAGGTGGCGATGGTCTACGGCCAGATGAACGAGCCGCCGGGCAACCGCCTGCGCGTCGCGCTGACCGGCCTGACCATGGCCGAGTACTTCCGCGACGAGAAGGACGCCTCCGGCAAGGGCCGCGACGTGCTGTTCTTCGTCGACAACATCTACCGCTACACGCTGGCCGGCACCGAGGTCTCGGCGCTGCTCGGCCGCATGCCCTCCGCGGTCGGCTACCAGCCGACCCTGGCCGAGGAGATGGGCGTGCTGCAGGAGCGCATCACCTCGACCCGCACCGGCTCGATCACCTCGATCCAGGCCGTGTACGTGCCCGCCGACGACCTCACCGACCCGTCGCCGGCGACCACCTTCGCCCACCTCGACGCCACCGTCGTGCTGTCGCGCCAGATCGCCTCGCTGGGCATCTACCCGGCGGTCGATCCGCTGGACTCCACCAGCCGCCAGCTCGACCCGAACGTGATCGGCAACGAGCACTACGACACCGCGCGCCGGGTCCAGGCGACCCTGCAGAAGTACAAGGAGCTCAAGGACATCATCGCCATCCTCGGCATGGACGAGCTGAGCGAGGACGACAAGCTGGCGGTGTCGCGGGCGCGCAAGATCGAGCGCTTCTTCAGCCAGCCGTTCCACGTCGCCGAGGTGTTCACCGGCTCGCCCGGCAAGTACGTGTCCCTGAAGGAGACCATCCGCGGCTTCAAGGGCATCGTCGACGGCGAGTACGACCACCTGCCCGAGCAGGCCTTCTACATGGTCGGCGGCATCGACGAGGCGGTCGAGAAGGCCAAGAAGATGGGCGTCTCGGCCTGAAGGCCGTGACGCAGGCAGCAGGGAACAGGGAACAGGGCGCAGGCAGGCGCCGGTCGATGCAGGATCTCCGCCTCCGCCGCTGACCCGCCCTTCCCCTGCCCCCTGCTCCCTCCACCCCGCTCCCTGGAGTTCCCCATGACCACCATCCGCTGCGACATCGTCAGTGCCGAGGACGAGATCTTCCACGGCAACGCCACCCTGGTCGTGGCCACCGGCGAGATGGGCGAGCTGGGCATCGCGCCCCGGCACGCGCCCCTGATCACCCGCCTCAAGCCCGGCTACGTCCGCGTCGTCGGCGAGAACGGCGAGGAGCAGGAGTTCTACGTCTCCGGCGGCATCCTCGAGGTGCAGCCGCAGGTGGTCAGCGTGCTGGCCGATACCGCCATCCGCGCCAAGGACCTGGACGAGGCGGCCGCCCGCCATGCCAAGGACGAGGCCGAGAAGGCGCTCGCCAACCGCGGCGAGGGCATGGACGTCGCCGAGGCCCAGGCCCGGCTGGCCGAGGCCATGGCCCAGCTCCAGGCGCTCGAGCGCCTGCGCAAGAACCTCAAGCACTGAGGCCCCCGGCCGGCGCGGCGCCGGCCAGGCCGCGGCCCGCGCGCCGGTTGCCTTGTCCGGGCGGCCCGGAACGTCGGGCCGGTTCGGACGCGGGCCGGCCGCCGCCCCGGTCCGCCGCGCGCGGCGGCTGCGAAAGGGCATCAGGCCCGCCCCCAGGACCGCCGTCCGGCCCCCGGATCCGTGCGGTCCGTGCACCCGCCACGCAGGCGACCGCTGTTCCCGGTGCCATCCTGGGCTACCCTGTGCCCTGCGATCGACCGACACGGCAGGGGGGCCGGAGAAGCGATGCTGCGCATCCTGGTGGCCAATGCGAAGGGCGGCTGCGGCAAGACCATGCTGGCGACCAACCTGGCCGCCGCCTACGCGCATGGCGGCCAAGCCACCGTCCTGGTCGACTGCGACCCGCTGGCGGCCAGCGAGCGCTGGTACGCGCGCCGCGTCGCCGGCCTGCCGGGACTGGCCGTGCAGCCCATGCTGCCGACCCGCTTCGGCGCGCCGGCGCTGTGGAGCCTGTGCATCCCGCCGCGCACCCAGGTGCTGGTCATCGATGCGCCGGCCGGCTGCGAGGGCGCTCAGCTCGGCGAGCTGCTGCGCCGCTGCGACCACCTGCTGGTGCCCTGCCTGCCGTCCGCGCTCGACCTCGCGGTCACGCTCGACTACCTGGACCGGCTGTCGCGCCTGCACGAGATGCGCCACGGCGGGCCGCGCGTCGGCATCGTCGCGAACCGGCTGCGCGCCAACACCCTGGGCTCGCGCGAGCTGGCCGCGCAACTGGCCTCGTCGCCCTGGCCGCTGGTCGCGACGGTGCGCGACTCGCAGATGTTCGTACAGGCCTCGGCGATCGGCCGCGGCCTGCTGGAGTTCGGCACCCGCCGCTGCCAGGAGCATGCCGAGGGCATCCGGCAACTGATGGCCTGGTTGCCGGCGCCGCCGGCGCCAGCCGCGCCGGGCGCCGGCCCTGGCCGCGCGGAAAGCCCGCACGGAGCGGTGGCCGCGACGGCGGCCGTGCGCTGAGCGGCGCCGGCGCCGCGGTGGGATACTGCGCAGCCGGTCCGGCCGCCGGGCGCGCGTTGCGTCGTGCCTGGCATCCGGTCCGGAGACCCGCTCCGATCCGCCGCGCCGGTCGTCGACGCCGACGCGGTGGCCTGCCAAGGGCCCTGGCGCGCAACCCCGGGAGTCAAGGATGGACCAGCCCCTGCATGTGATCGTCCTGGCCGCCGGCGAAGGCAAGCGCATGCGCTCGGCCCTGCCCAAGGTGCTGCAGCCGGTCGCCGGACGGCCGATGCTGGCGCACGTGCTGGCCGCGGCGCAGGCCCTGGCGCCGGCGCGCGTCCATGTCGTGCACGGCCATGGCGGCGACCAGGTGCGCGCCGCCTTCGCCGGCGACGCCGCCCTGGCCTGGGCCGAGCAGGCCCGGCAGCTCGGCACCGGCCATGCGGTGATGCAGGCGATGCCCGGCGTCCCCGACGAGGCCACCGTGCTGGTGCTGTACGGCGACGTGCCGCTGATCACCGTCGACACCCTCAAAGCCCTGCTCGCCGCCGCCGGCGACGGCCTGGCGGTGCTGGTCGACACCCTCGTCGACCCCACCGGCTATGGCCGCGTCCTGGTCGATGGCGACGGGCGCGTCGCGGCGATCGTCGAGGAGCGCGACGCCGACGCCGGCCAGCGCGCAGTGCAGCGCATCAACACCGGCGTGCTGGCGGCGCCGGCCGCCGCGCTGCGCCGCTGGCTGGCGGCCCTGGGCAACGACAACGCCCAGGGCGAGTACTACCTGACCGACGTGTTCGCGATGGCCGCCGCCGAGGGCCGGCCGGCGCTCACCGCCGCCTGCCTGGAACCGCTCGAGGCCGAGGGCGCCAACGATCCCTGGCAGCTCGCCCAGCTCGAGCGCCGTTTCCAGTTGCGCCAGGCGCGCGCGTTGTGCCGGGCCGGCGCCCGCCTGGCCGATCCCGCGCGCCTGGACGTGCGCGGCAGCGTGCGCGTCGGCCGCGACGTCGAGATCGACGTCGACGTCGTGCTGGAAGGCGAGGTCGAGCTGGGCGACGGCGTGCGCATCGGGCCGTTCTGCCGGCTGCGCGACGTGCGCCTGGCCGCCGGCAGCCTGGTGCGCGCGCACTGCGACCTGGAGGGCGTCGACGCCCGGGGCGCGGTGACGGTCGGCCCGTTCGCCCGCCTGCGCCCGGGCACGGTCCTGGCCGACGGCGTGCACATCGGCAACTTCGTGGAGACCAAGGCCGCCATGCTGGGCCAGGGCAGCAAGGCCAACCACCTGAGCTACCTGGGCGACAGCCGGATCGGCGCCGGCGTCAACATCGGCGCCGGCACCATCACCTGCAACTACGACGGCGCCCGCAAGCACGTCACCGTGATCGGCGACGACGCCTTCATCGGCTCCAACAGCGCCCTGGTGGCGCCGGTCGAGATCGGCGCCGGCGCCACCATCGGCGCCGGCTCGGTGATCGGCAAGGACGCGCCGCCCGGCGAGCTGACCGTGGCGCGGGCGCGCCAGGTCACCGTGCCGGGCTACCGTCGGCCCAGGAAGTAGCCGCGGCCCTCCGGCAGCGCCGCTGCGGCCGTCCCGCCGCCGCCTGAACGCCGGTCCCGGCGGCGCCCCGCAGGGGGTGCCGGCCGCCACCTATAATCGCCGCGT
The DNA here is from genome assembly GCA_002344355.1 of Proteobacteria bacterium UBA2363. GTDB lineage: Bacteria > Pseudomonadota > Gammaproteobacteria > Xanthomonadales > UBA2363 > Pseudofulvimonas. The sequence goes on from DDTN01000010.1 coordinate 92,407, forward strand.
CCAACCTGCCGGAGCGGTCCATGTGCGGAATCGTCGCAGCCTGCGCCTCGCGTGACGTGGTGCCGCTCCTGATCGAGGGCCTCAAGGCCCTGGAGTACCGCGGCTACGACTCCGCCGGCGTCCTGGTCGAGGTCGACGGCGGCCTGCGCCGGGCCCGCACCCAGGGCAAGGTCCGCGAGCTGGAGGCCCTGCTCGGCCGCGAGCCGCTCGCCGGCAGCACCGGCATCGCCCACACCCGCTGGGCCACCCACGGCGCGCCCAACACCCGCAACGCCCACCCGCACACTTCCGGCGACGTCGCCGTGGTCCACAACGGCATCATCGAGAACCACGCCGAGCTGCGCGAGGAACTGCGCGGCCAGGGCTTCGTGTTCGAGTCCGAGACCGACACCGAGGTGGTCGCCCACCTGATCAACGCCAACCTGCGCGACGGCGGCGACCTGCTGGCCGCGACCCGCGCCGCCCTGGCCCGCCTGCACGGCGCCTACGCCCTGGCCGTGGTCAGCGCCGCGGAGCCGGGGCGCGCGATCGGCGCCCGCCAGGGCAGCCCGCTGGTGGTCGGCCTGGGCGAGGACGAGAACTACCTGGCCAGCGACGTCCAGGCGCTGATCCGCTCGACCCGGCAATTCATCTTCCTGGACGAGGGCGACGTCGCCGACGTGCGCCGCGAATCGGTGCAGGTCTACGACCGCGCCGGCGCGCCGGTGCAGCGCGCGGTCAAGACCAGCGAGCTGAGCGCCGACGCCGTCGAGCGCGGCGAGTACCGGCACTACATGCTCAAGGAGATCCACGAGCAGCCGCGCGCGCTCAGCGACACCCTGGAGGCGCGCATCGCCGGCGACCGCATCCTGCCCAACATCTTCGGCACCGACACCGCGCGCCTGCTGTCGCAGGTGAAGTTCGTGCAGATCGTCGCCTGCGGCACCAGCTACCACGCCGGCCTGGTCGCCCGGTACTGGCTGGAGGGCCTGGCTGGCATCCCCTGCGCGGTCGAGGTCGCCAGCGAGTACCGCTACCGGCACACCGTGGTGCCGCCCGGCACCCTGTTCGTTGCGATCAGCCAGTCCGGCGAGACCGCCGACACCCTGGCCGCCCTGCGCGAGGGCCGCGACCGCGGCTACGTCGCCGCCTTCGCGGTCTGCAACGTGCCCGAGTCGACCCTGGTGCGCGAGGCCGACCTGGTGCTGATGACCCGCGCCGGCCCCGAGATCGGCGTCGCCTCGACCAAGGCCTTCACCACCCAGCTCGCCGCGCTCGGCCTGCTGGTCCTGGAGCTGGCCCGGCTCAACGGCCTGGCCCCGGAACGGCACGCCCGCCTGGTCGCCCAGCTCGCCTCGCTGCCGCGGGTGATCGGCGAGGTGCTGGCGATCGAGCCGGTGGTGGCCAAGCTCGCCGAGCGCTTCGTGCACAAGCACCACGCCCTGTTCCTGGGTCGCGGCGTGCAGTACCCGGTGGCCCTGGAGGGCGCGCTCAAGCTCAAGGAGATCTCCTACATCCACGCCGAGGCCTATCCGGCCGGCGAGCTCAAGCACGGCCCGCTGGCCCTGGTCGACGACGACATGCCGGTGATCGCGGTGGCGCCCAACAACCAGCTGCTGGAGAAGCTCAAGAGCAACCTCGAGGAGGTCCGCGCGCGCGGCGGCGAACTGTTCGTGTTCGCCGACCAGGGCGCCGACCTCAGCATGGACGGCACCCGCGGCCAGATCATCAAGGTCGCCGCCGGCGGCAACCTGATCGCCCCGGCGGTGTTCACCGTGCCCCTGCAGCTGCTCGCCTACCACGTCGCCGTGCTGCGCGGCACCGACGTCGACCAGCCGCGCAACCTCGCCAAGTCGGTGACGGTCGAGTAGGCAGCGGGTATTGCCAGACGCTGCCCACAAGCGTCCGGACGCGAAATCTTGCTACCGTCTCGCTCCCTGAGACGGCACCCCCTAGAATCCGGTGGGGCATCCTGGGAGCGTTGCGTTGAAGCTGGAAGACATCGCAAGGGGCCAGAGACTGCTCGGGGTCGATCCGGGTGGACCGGTCGAGGTCGTGGCGTGCGAACCCGCCGGGGTGGACTCGGTCACGCTCATCTATCGCACCGGCGCAGGGCTGATCGGCGAACGTCAGGTGCTTCGCAGCGAGGAGCCCCGTCTCGCCGAGGCGACCGCGACCCGTCCTTGGTCGTTCCGTGCCAGCGGTGAGGCCTTCCAGCTCGCCGCCGAGGCCCTCCGGATCAAGTACGCGCACCTGTTCGACCCGATGATGGCGGTGCACACGTCGGACGTCGAGCCGCTGCCTCACCAGATTTCGGCGGTGTACGAGGCCATGCTGCCCCGGCAGCCGCTGCGATTCGTGCTCGCCGACGATCCGGGTGCGGGCAAGACGATCATGGCAGGCTTGCTCATTCGCGAGCTGATCATGCGATCGGATGCCCAGCGCATCCTGGTCGTCACCCCGGGCTCGCTCTGCGGCCAATGGCAGGACGAGCTGCGCGACAAGTTCGGGCTGGAATTCACCCTGTTCAGCCGCGAGCACCAGGAGCTTTCCTCCACCGGCAATGCCTTCGCCCAGCATGACCAGCTCATCGCCCGCCTCGATCAACTCTCCCGCAACGAGGAACTGCGGGAGAAGCTCAAGGCCACCCACTGGGATCTGATCATTGTCGACGAGGCCCACAAGCTCTCGGCCAGCTTCACCGGCAACGAGGTCAAGAAGACACAGCGCTTCGAACTCGGGGAACTGCTCGGCTCTATCTGCCGCCACTTCCTGCTGATGACGGCCACGCCGCACAACGGAAAGGAGGAGGATTTCCAGCTCTTCTTGTCGCTGCTCGATGGCGACCGCTTCTACGGGAAGTTCCGCGACGGTGCCCGCCGCGAGGACGTCTCCGACCTGATGCGCCACCTGGTGAAGGAGGAGTTGCTCAAGTTCGACGGCACCCGTTTGTTTCCGGAGCGCCGCGCCTACACGGCAAACTTCGAGCTCTCCGATGCCGAGGCGCGGCTGTACCACAACGTCACCGAGTACGTGCGCACGGAGATGAATCGCGCCGAGCGGCTCGACGGCAAGACCAGGAACGCGGTCGGCTTCGCCCTCACTCAACTCCAGCGCCGCCTCGCATCGAGCCCGGCGGCGATCTACCAGTCCCTGCACCGCCGTCGGAAGCGCCGCGAGGAGAAGCTCGAAGAGGCCAAGCTGCTTGCGCGTGGCAATCGGATCGCGCAGACCCAGCCGACCTATCGGCTCGTACCGATCGACGTGCCCGATAACCTCGACGAGGCCGAGGAGGCGCTGGCCGCCGAGGACTTCGAGGCGGTCGCCGACCAGATGGTCGAACAGGCCTCAGCGGCGGAGACCATCATCGAGATGGAGGCCGAGCTCGTCAGTCTTCGTGCGCTCGAGGCCGAGGCCAAGCGCCTGCACGACAGTGGCGAAGACCAGAAGTGGCGCGAGCTGTCGCAGATCCTCCAGGACGAGCCGCTGATGCGTGATGGCAACGGCCATCAGCGCAAGCTCATCATCTTCACCGAGCATCGCGATACCCTGAGCTATCTGCGCGACAAGATTGCCGGGCTGCTTGGGCGGCCCGATGCCATCGTCCAGATCCATGGCGGCACCAACCGGGACGAGCGCAGGCGCATCCAGGAAGAGTTCCGCCAGAACAAGCAGGTCCAGGTGCTGTTGGCCACCGACGCAGCGGGTGAAGGCGTCAACCTTCAGAACGCCCACCTGATGGTCAACTACGACTTGCCGTGGAACCCCAACCGTCTGGAGCAGCGATTCGGACGCATCCATCGCATCGGTCAGCGCGAGGTCTGCCACCTGTGGAACCTGGTGGCCAGCGAAACGCGTGAAGGCGCCGTGTTCCAGCGGCTGTTCGAGAAGATCGAGACCGAGCGCAAGGCCCTTGGCGGTCGTGTCTTCGACGTGCTCGGCGAAGCCTTCTCCAACATGTCGCTCAAGGACCTCCTGTTGCGGGCCATCCGCTACGGCGAACGCGAGGACGTCAAGCGGCAGCTGTTCGAGGTGATCGACAACTCCCTCGACGCCAATCACCTGCGCGAGATCTTCCGACGCAACGCGCTGGTCGAGGACCACATGGGGCTCGACACCCTGCACGCGATCAAGGAGGAGATGGACCGTGCCGAGGCGCGCAAGCTGCAGCCACACTTCATCCGCGCCTTCTTCCTGCAGGCCTTCGAGCAGATAGGCGGCGAGGCACGCGCGAGGGAAGCCGGCCGCTACGAACTCCCGCACGTGCCGGCGTCGATTCGCGAGCGTGATCGCCAGATCGGCGCCACCCGGCAGCCTGTCCTGCGCAGCTACGAACGCATCTGCTTCGACAAGTCCCAGATGCGCGTATCGGGCCGCCCGTTGGCCGACCTGGTCCACCCCGCACATCCTCTGATGGCATCGGTCATCGACCTCACCCTGGAGGGTCGCGAGCCGGCGCTCAAGCAAGGCAGCGTGCTGGTCGACCCAGCGGATTCCGGTACGGAGCCCCACCTGCTGCTGATCGTTGACCACGCCATTCGCGAGGGCAGCGCGGAAAGCGAGCGCGTCATCTCCCGCCAGCTCCAATACCTGCGGGTGACACCCGAGGGACAGACCGGATTCGCCGGCTGGGCGCCGCACCTCGATCTGCGCCCGGCCACCGAAGGCGAAGCCACGCAGGCGGAGCCCCTGTTCGAGCAGCCCTGGCTCAACCAGGACCTCGAACGCCGAGCACTCGCCTGGGCCAGCGGTGAACTGGCGCCGCGACACCTTGGTGAAGTGCGCGAGCGTCGCCTGCGTCACATCGAGAAGGTGCGGAAGGCGGTGCATGAACGCCTGACCAAGGAGATCAACCACCTCTCCCACCGGGCGATCATGCTGCAGGAGGAGGTGCGCGCCGGTCGCCAGCCGCGCATGCAGCCCGAGATGCTCAAGCGTCGCGCCGAAGAGCTGTCCGCTCGGCTCGCTGCACGCGACAAAGCACTGGAGGCCCAGAGTCACATCGTCTCGGTGACCCCGCGCGTCGTCGGCGGTGCCTTGGTTGTTCCCAGCGGCTGGTTCCAGCAGGACAGCGCGGACGCACCGGCCACCTTCAGCGCGGACCCCGAAGCCCGCGCGCGATTCGAGAGGATCGCCATGGCTGCCGTGATGGAGGCCGAGCGAGCGATGGGCAATCAGCCCCGCGACGACTCGGCGCTCAAGTGCGGCTACGACATCACGTCGCGCCCGCCCGCGAGATCCGATGCGCTGCCCGACGACCGCCTGATCGAGGTCAAGGGACGCGCCAAGGGCGCGACCACCATCACGCTGACCAAGAACGAGATCATCGCGGCGCTGAACAAGCCCACGCAGTTCTGGCTGGCCATCGTTCTGGTCGGCGAGAACGACGAGGCTGAAGGGCCGTACTACCTTCAAGGCCCCGTTACCCAAGCGCCGGATTGGGCTGAGGTGAGCAAGAACCTCGAGTTGGAAGAGCTGTTGCGGCGATCATCGATTGCAGGTAGACCAAATCATGAATGAGTACCGCATCTCTGAGTGGACTCAAGGACCGAGCGTCCTGCTCCGCGTGCCCGAGCAGCGCAGTGAGATCCCCGTCAGCCGCAGAGCCAAGCCAAAGGGTGATCTCCAGTGCTGAACGTTCAGAAGCTTCCTAAGGGGGATAGCAGCCTCCGGCTAGAGCGCCTCCATCTGGTGAATTTCCGGTGCTTTGCCGATCTCGAGATCTCGTTCCACGAGCGGCTTACCGTGCTTGTCGCGAACAACGGATTTGGAAAGACCGCGGTTCTCGACGCCATTGCGACTGCCCTCGGGCCGTTTGTGGGAGGGTTCGACGACGGCAAGGACTGCACTTTCGAGCGCGACGACATTCGACTGCTGAAGGTGGGTGAAACCAACCGCATGGAGCTTGCCGACGGCGGAGTGCTGATCAAGGCCCGCGGACTGATCGACTACTACAGCCTGCCGTGGAGTCGCCGCCTCGCTGGCCCCAAGTCTCGGACGACTCGCAAGGAGGCCAAGCTACTTTCCGACTTCGCGAAGAAATTGCAGAGCGCAGTTCGCAAGGAAGCAGAGGGGCATGTCTCAGGCACCTGCCTACCAATGGTCGCGTACTACCCTACCGACCGCCTGTGGAACATCCGGCGTTTGCCGTACAAGCCGCTCCCCCGGACTTCGCGGATGGTGGGCTACACACACTGCCTCGAATCCGGCTCGGACTTCCATCTGATGGCCGAGTGGTTTCGCTACTGGAGCATGAACGCGCTCAACCAGCGGCTAAAAGCGCAGCAAGCGGGCGCGCAGCCGGAGCCCAGTGAGTTCGACAACGCGCTGGAAGCCGTGCGCACGGCGATCAACCTCTGCTTGGAGCCCTCAGGCTGGGGTGACCTCGACTTCAGTGTCGAGCGCGAAGAGATCGTCGCTCGCCACCCGATTCATGGCGAACTTCCCGTAGGCATGCTGAGCGATGGTATCCGCAGCATGCTGACCTTGGTGGCCGACATCGCCTTCAGAGCAGTCAAGCTCAATCCGAACCTGGGTCCCTTTGCGGCAACACAGACGCAGGGGATCGTGCTGATCGACGAAGTTGACATGCACTTGCACCCCGCATGGCAGCAGACCGTCCTGTCATCGCTGAAGGAGGCGTTTCCGCGCCTGCAGTTCATCGTGACGACGCATAGCCCGCAAGTGCTGACTACCGCGCCGGTCGAGTCCATTCGCCTGCTTCAGGCGGATATCGATGAGACTACCGGCAAGCCAGTGACCTCGGTTCGCGAGTTCCATGTTCAAACGCAGGGTGTTGCCAGCTCAACTGTACTCGCCCAAGTCATGGACACTGACCCGGTGCCGGATATCGAGCCAGCGCAGTGGCTCAGCCGATATCAGGCGCTCATCGAGCAGGGAAGCCAGGAGTCTGCGGACGGTGTAGAACTTAGATCGCGGTTGATGAAGCACTTCGGCGAAGACCATCCCGCCATGCTTGAGTGCGACCGCCTGGTTCGCCTCCAGTCATATCGCAATTCCCTGCGATCCAGAGTCGGTACCAATTCAGAGAGCGGCGAGGCCTGAGCGCATGCATCTGCTTGATCGCGGCGCCGCCCCGGCGTGCTTGACCCACTACCACCACGGGCACCACCAATGGAGTAATGGAGTACCCACAGGACCCGAGAAGTCCCAGATCTGGGCATGTCTCGATGCGATGCAACTGGGGCGATGCGCCTACTGCGAAGCTACCTTGGTGCCTGACGACAAGCATATCGAGCACTTCCGGCAACGGTCCCGGCATCCGGCCGGCACGTTCGATTGGAGCAACCTGTTTGGATCCTGCAACCGCACGAACAGTTGTGGGAAGCACAAGGACTCCTGTGGTCCCTACAACCACGCCCATTTGATCAAACCAGACCAAGACGATCCGGACGACTACTTCGTATTCGTCAGTGACGGGACCATCGCCCTGCGAGCGGGACTCTCGCCAAGTCGCAAGGAGCGTGCCGTGGAGACCCTCAGGATCTTCAATCTGGACGCTTCCCATGGCGCCCTGCGCCAAATGCGGCGCCTGGCCGCAATGGGCTACCTGCAGACCGCCGAAGAGTTCATGCAGTTTGCTCAAGAGTTTGACGAATCCGAGTGGCTGCCGCTGCTTGATCAGGAGCTTGCCGCCACCGCCCACTTGCCCTTCGTGACGGTCATTCGTCACGCGTTGCTTGGAAGCCGAACACCCTGATGTCGACCATCCGCTCGCCAAAGAAGCTCATCGAAGTCGCGCTCCCGCTGGACGATATCAACGAGGAGGCTGCGCTCAGGAAGCGGAAGGCTCCCGCGGGATACCCGACCGCGCTTCACAAGTGGTGGGCACAGCGGCCTCCGGCGGCTGCGCGCGCGGTGCTCTTTGCGCAGTTGGTCAATGATCCCGGCTACGAGTCTGGCGGTGGGTTCCAGCGCGGAGTCAACAAGAAGCTCGCGGCCACCGAGCGCGAGAGGTTGTTCGAGATCATTCGCAAATTGGTGCTTTGGGAGAACACCAACAACCAAGCGGTGCTCGATGCGGCGCGCGAAGAGATCAGGAAAAGCTGGCAGGAGACATGCAAGCTAAATGAGAAGCACCCCCAAGCATCGACTCTGTTCAATCCCGATGTCTTGCCGGCCTTCTACGACCCGTTCGGCGGAAGCGGCGCGATTCCGCTTGAGGCTCAGCGTCTAGGGCTCGAAGCGCATGCCTCCGACCTGAACCCGGTGGCGGTGCTGATCAACAAGGCGATGATCGAGTTCCCGCCCAGGTTTGCTGGTCGTGCGCCGGTGGGGCCGATTCCGGTGGGGGAGAAGCAGGGCAAACTTTACAGCGACTGGTCGGGCGCTAAAGGCCTCGCAGAAGACGTGCGCCGGTATGGCCACTGGATGCGCGACCAGGCCGAGCGACGCATCGGTCACCTTGGGCCACCCCTGATTTCAAGGAC
>DDTN01000001.1 GCA_002344355.1 Proteobacteria bacterium UBA2363
GCACCGCCTCGCGCTTCTGCGCCGGCCCTACAGTTTTTTTGCAGTCAGGTCCTTCATCGCCGCGTTGTCCAGCGCCAGCTCCGCATACATCCGTTTGAGCTTGCTGTTCTCAGCCTCCAGCTCCTTGACCCGCTTGAGATCGGAGGCCTCCAGGCCGCCGTACTTGGACTTCCACTGGTAGTACGTCGGGACGCTGATCCCGGCCTGCCGACAGATGTCCTTGACGGGAAGGCCGGCATCGGCCTGCTTCAGGATCGCAACGATCTGGCTCTCGGTGAATCGGGACTTCTTCATGGAACCTCCTGGCAGGGGGAACATGCCAGAAAGTTCTACCTATGGGGTGTCTACCGGATGGGGGAGCTTACGAGAGGCTATCGTGTTTCCTGAAGGCCAGACTGTGTGCTCTGGCCGACCTCTGGGGAGCCCTCGCGCTTCAGCCTTGCTCATGGCGGCGTATTCTCCGGAACTGGCGCCTGGACGGTTCCAAAGGAGATTTGGTTGGTGGGCCCACCAGGACTCGAACCTGGAACCAAGGGATTATGAGTCCCCTGCTCTGACCATTGAGCTATAGGCCCATCCGTTGCCGCTTCGCTGCCCCAGGGCGGACCGGGAGGGCTTCCCCGCCGGCGCTGTCGCGCCTATCAGGGACGGCCGGACGCGCCGATCCGCTCCGTGAACGCCTGCCACGAAGTGTAACCGCGGCCCCTGTCGCGCGACCGGTCCGCCGCCGCACAATGCGCCGTCCCCGGCGCCGAGGCCCATGCGCATCGCCCACGTCATCCTGACTTCCCGGTTCGCGGGCAGCGAGCGCTATGCGCTGGAGCTGGCGGCGGCGCAGGCGGCGGCCGGCGACGAGGTGCACCTGCTGCTGCGGCGGCGGGCGCTGCAGGCGCGGCCCGATGCCCTGGGCCACCGGGTCGGGCCGGGCGTGGTGGTGCATGCGGTGCCGGACTGGCTGCCGGCCTGGCACGGGCGGCGGCGGCTGGACGCGCTGGCGCCGGACGTCGCCCATGGCCATCTCAGCGCCGGCTGCCGGGCGGTGGCGGGCTGCCGGCGCGCGGGTGCGCGGGTGGCGACCCTGCACATCGCCTACAAGCCGCGCCAGCACGCGCGCCTGGACGGGCTGGTGGCGATCGCGCCGTGGCAGATGGCGGCGATCCCGGAACCGCTGCGGGCGCGCAGCGTGCAGGTCGACAACTGGACGCGGCCGGCGCCGCCGGCGCCGGGTGCGCGCGAGGCGCTGCGCGCGGCGCATGGCATCGCGCCGGGCGACTACCTGTTCGGGGCGCTGGGCCGGGTGGAGGACTCCAAGGGGCTGGACGTGCTGGCCGAGGCGTTCGCGCGGGCCGCCCTGCCCGGCGCGCGGCTGGCCATCGTCGGCCAGGGGCGGGCCTGGCGGGCGCTGCGCCGGCGCGCGCCCGCCGAGGTGGTGATGCCGGGCTTCGCGGCGCGGCCGCAGGACTGGCTGGCGGCCTTCGACTGCTTCGTCAGCGCGGCGCGCAGCGAGCCGTTCGGGCTGGTGTTCCTGGAGGCGCTGCAGGCCGGCCTGCCGGTGGTGGCGACGGCCAGCCAGGGGGCGCGGCACCTGGCATCGCACCTGGGCGGCGCGCTGGTGCCGGTGGACGATGACGATGCGCTGGCGGCGGCGCTGGGCAGGGCCCTGGGCACGCCGCGCCGGGATGGCGATGAGGCGGTGGCGGGGTTCCGGATCGAACCGCGGCTGGCCGCGCTGTCGGCGTTCTACCAGGCGCGGCTGGCGGATTGAGGGCGGCATTGTCGGTGGGCGGACAGGGACTCGCTTCGCGCGGGGCGGCCCTCTCCCCCGGCCCCTCCCCCGCAGGCGGGGGAGGGGAGAAGTGGGGTGCCGTGGCGAGCAATCCGGAGCGAGCGCGATCCTGCAGCGGTTCGCGCTGGGCGGGGCGGCCCTCTCCCCCGGCCCCTCCCCCGCAGGCGGGGGAGGGGAGAAGTGCGGTGCTGCGGCAAGCAGTCTGGATTGAGCGCGATCCTGCGGCGGTGCGCGCTGGGCGGGGCGGCCCTCTCCCCCGGCCCCTCCCCCGCAGGCGGGGGAGGGGAGAAGTGGGGTGCCGCGGCGAGCAGTCTGGATCGAGCGCGATCCTGGGGCGGTTCGCGCTGGGCCAGGCGGCCCTCTCCCCCGGCCCCTCNNGGGGAGGGGAGAAGTGCGGTGTCGGGGCGAGCGGTCGGATCGAGCGCGGTGCCGTGGCGGCGGGGGCGGTGAGGGGCGCGGCCGCGGGGGCGGCCGCGCTGGGGCTCACCAGATGCGCACGCGCTCTTCGGGGGCGACGTACAGGGCGTCGTCCTCGGTGACGTCGAAGGCCGCGTACCAGGCGTCGATGTTGCGCAGCGGCGCGAAGGCGCGGATCTGGCCGGGCGAGTGCGGGCCGTTGATGAGCTGCTGGCGCAGCGCGTCGTCGCGCCACTTGATGCGCCACACCTGCGACCAGCCCATGAAGAAGCGCTGCTCGCCGGTGAAGCCGTCCAGCACCTGGTCCTCCTTGCCGTCCAGGGAGCGCCGGTAGGCCTCCAGGGCGATGGTCAGGCCGCCCAGGTCGGCGATGTTCTCGCCCATCGAGACGCGGCCGTTGATGTGCATGCCGGGCAGCTGCGGGAACTCGAAGGCCTCGTACTGGGCGCCCAGGCGGGTCGCCTGCACCTCGAAGCGCGCGGCGTCCTCGGCGGCCCACCAGTCGCGCAGCACGCCCTTGCCGTCGGACTTGCGGCCCTGGTCGTCGAAGCCGTGGATGATCTCGTGGCCGATCACCGCGCCGATCGCGCCGTAGTTCACCGCCGGGTCGGCGTCGGGATCGAAGAACGGCGGCTGCAGGATGGCGGCCGGGAACACGATCTCGTTCTTGACCGGCGAGTAGTAGGCGTTGACGGTCTGCGGGGTCATGCCCCACTCGCCCTTGTCGACCGGCTGGCCGACCTTGGCGGCGCGGTCCTCCCAGAAGAAGGCGCGGGCGCGCCGGGCGTTGCCGAACAGGTCGCCGTTGCGCACTTCCAGGGCGCTGTAGTCGCGCCAGGTGTCCGGATGGCCGATCTTCAGGCCGAAGTTCTCCAGCTTGGCCAGGGCCTCGGCGCGGGTGTCGTCGCTCATCCAGTCGAGCTGGCGCAGGCGCTCGCCCATCGCCACCTTCACGTTGGCGACCAGGGCGTCCATCTTGGCCTTGGCGTCGGGCGGGAAGTACAGGGCCACGTAGTCGCGGCCGATCGCCTCGCCCATCGCCGCCTCCACGAAGGCGACGCCGCGCTTCCAGCGCTCGCGCTGCTCGGGCTGGCCGGACAGGAACTTCGAGCGGAACTCGAAGTGGGCGTCGACGAAGGCGCTGGACAGCAGCTGCGCGGCGTCGTCGACGGTCTGGAAGGCCAGCCAGGCCTTCAGGGTGTCGAGCTCGGCCTGCGCGAAGATCGCCGCCAGCTTGGGCATCGCGCTGTCCTGGCGCAGCACCACGCGCTCGACGTGGCCCAGCGAGGCGGCCTCGAAGTAGCGGTCCCAGGCGAAGCCGGGCGAGTGCCCGGCCAGGTCCTCGACCTCGATCGGGTTGTAGGTGCGGTCGCGGTCGCGGCTCTCGGCGCGCGTCCAGTGGGCGCGCGCCATCTCGGTCTCCAGCGCCATCACCGCGGTGGCGGCCTCGGCCGGCGCGTCCCAGCCGGCCAGGGTCAGCATCTGCTCAAGGTAGGCCAGGTAGCGCTCGCGCTGCGGCGCGAAGCGCTCGTCCAGGTACAGCTCGCGGTCGCCCAGGCCCAGGCCGCCCTGGCCCAGGTACAGGGTGTAGCGGTCCGGGTCGCGCTGGTCGTCGCTGACGAAGGCGCCGAAGAAGCTGCCGCCGAAGCCGCCGGAACGGGCGCCCATCAGGGCCGCCAGGGCGTCGCGGTCCTCCGCCGCGGAAATCGCCGCCAGCAGCGGCTTGACCGGCTCCGCGCCGGCCGCCTCGATGGCGGCCTCGTCCATGAAGCCGCGGTACAGGGCGGCGATCTTGGCGCCGTCGCCGTCGCTGGCCGGGTCGCCCTGCGGGTAGCCCTCGACGAGCTGGCGCACGCGCTGCTCGGAGAGCTGGCGCAACGCCAGGAAGGAACCGTAGTTGGACTGGTCGGCGGGGATCTGGGTGGTGCGGTCCCACTGGCCGCTGACGAAGGCGAAGAAGTCCTCGCCCGGGCGCACGTCCCTGTCCATGCCGTCGGTGTCGATGCCCCAGGCGCCGAAGCGGGTGGCGGCGATCGGCGCGACCGTGGCGGCGGCGCTGGCGGCACTCGCACCGCCGGCGGCCTCGTCGGCGGCGGCGAACAGCAGGTGGTTGCCGGCGGCGTCGAGCGTGCACCCCTCGTGCGCGGCGAGCGGCGCGGCGAGCGGCAGGGCGGCGCAGACGGCCAGGCTGATCAGGGTCTTCCTCAAGGCGGTTCTCCGTAGGGGGTCGCGGCGATGACGCCGGTTTCTAGCAGGCGCGCGCGTGGTGGCTGCGTGCCTAAGGTCAGGGGCTGCGGCAGGTCGAGCGCCGCCAGCGGCAGGGCGACCCGCTCGGGGCCGCCCTGGCCCGGCGGGTGACGGCCTGCCGGGCCTGGAACGGCGACGGCGCGATCGCCGTCGCCTGGTCTCTCCGGCCGGGGCGCCAGGCCCCGGCCGCTGCTCACTCGACGTCGAGGAAGCTGCGCAACTGCTCGGAGCGGCTGGGGTGGCGCAGCTTGCGCAGCGCCTTGGCCTCGATCTGCCGGATCCGCTCGCGGGTGACGTCGAACTGCTTGCCGACCTCCTCGAGGGTGTGGTCGGTGTTCATGTCGATGCCGAAGCGCATCCGCAGCACCTTGGCCTCGCGCGGCGTCAGGCTGGCCAGCACGTCGTGCACGGTCTCGCGCAGGCCGGTCTCGGTGGCGGTCTCCAGCGGCGACTCGACGCTGGTGTCCTCGATGAAGTCGCCCAGGTGGGAGTCCTCGTCGTCGCCGATCGGGGTCTCCATGGAGATCGGCTCCTTGGCGATCTTCATGACCTTGCGGATCTTGTCCTCGGGCATCTCCATCTTCTCGGCCAGCTCCTCGGGGGTGGGCTCGCGGCCCATCTCCTGGAGCATCTGCCGGCTGATCCGGTTCAGCTTGTTGATGGTCTCGATCATGTGCACCGGGATGCGGATGGTGCGCGCCTGGTCGGCGATCGAGCGGGTGATNNCCACCAGGTGGCGTAGGTCGAGAACTTGTAGCCGCGCCGGTACTCGAACTTGTCGACCGCCTTCATCAGGCCGATGTTGCCCTCCTGGATGAGGTCCAGGAACTGCAGGCCGCGGTTGGTGTACTTCTTGGCGATCGAGATGACCAGGCGCAGGTTGGCCTCGACCATCTCCTTCTTGGCCTTGCGCGCCTTGGCCTCGCCGATCGACATCGCCCGGTTGATGTCCTTCAGCTCGGGGATGGTCAGGTACAGGGCCTTCTCGACCTGCAGCAGGCCGTCCTGCTCGGACAGCACGTCGTCCTTGTACTCGCGCAGGGTCGGCGCCCACTTCTGGCGCTTGCGCAGCAGCGAATCGACGAAGTCGGTGTTGGTCTCCTGGGTCGGGAAGGCGCGCAGGAAGTCCTTGCGCGGCATCTTGACCTTGTGCACGAGGATGTCGTGGATCCGACGCTCGTGGGCGCGCACGCGGTTGACCACCTCGCGCAGCTTCTTGACCTGCTCGTCGATGATCACCGCCGGCAGCTTCAGCTTCAGGAACTCGTCGGCCATCGCGTCGCGGGCGCGCACCGTGGTGCGGTGCTCGGCGCCGTGCTTGGCATGGCCGGCCTGGAACTTGCCGTAGTGCTCGCGCAGCAGCTCCATGCGCCGGGCGACCTCGGCGGGATCCGGGCCGGAGACGGTCTCGGTCTCCTCCTCGTCGCCGGCGTCGTCGTCCTCGTCGTCGTCGGCCTCGGCATCGGGGTCGATGCCGGCCTCGGCGGCGGCGGCCTCGGCCTCGGCGGCGGCCAGCTCGGCGGCGGCCTCGAAGTCGGCGAAGCCGGCGACCACCTCGCTCATCCGGCGCCGGCCCTCGCGGTGCTGGTCGTAGGCCTCGAGCAGCAGCTGGATCGACCACGGGAAGCTGGCCAGCGCGTTCTGGACCTGGGTCAGGCCTTCCTCGATGCGCTTGGCGATGGCGATCTCGCCCTCGCGGGTGAGCAGCTCGACGGTGCCCATCTCGCGCATGTACATGCGCACCGGGTCGGTGGTGCGGCCGACCTCGGCATCGGTGACCGCCAGCGCCTGGACCGCCTCCTCGGTGACGTCGTCGTCGACCGAGGTCGAGCCGCCGGTGACGAGCAGGGCGTCGGCCGGCGCCTCCTCGTGCACCTCGATGCCCATGTCGTTGATCATGCCGATGATGTCTTCGATCTGCTCGGGATCGACGATGTCGTCCGGCAGGTGGTCGTTGACCTCGGCGTAGGTCAGGAAACCCTGCTCCTTGCCCTTGATGATCAAAGACTTGAAGTCTGTGGGCTGCTCGTTTTGCTCCATGGAGTCCTCGCGCGAACGGCGGGCGAAAAGAACCGCGTAGTCTATGGGGTTGGCCAGGGTTTGACCAGCAGCGCGGGACGAGGTGCCCGTCCGGCGCGACGGGCGTTCAGCTTCACTAGACGTGAAAAGAAGATCGATCGGGTCACGGAACGCCGTCAGCGCGGCCCGGTCCCCGGGCGGCCTGCCGGGAAACGACCCGCCCGGCCGCCGTCCGGATCGCCGGTGCGGCGGCCGACCCGACCGGCGGCCCTGGAATCAGGCGCTTGCGCAGTCGCTCCGCCGCACGGCCGTCCATGGCCACCGCCGGCAGGCGTCCTTCAACCGGCAGTAGTGGGGGCGGCCGGCCACAAGGCAAGCCCGGCGGCGCCAAGGCCGGGCGCCCCGCCCGGGCGGTTCAGACTTCCAGCCAGAAGGTCACCGGCCCCTGGTTGACCAGGTGCACCGCCATGTCGGCCCCGAAGCGGCCGGCCGCGACCTCGCCATGGGCGGCGCGCGCCGCCGCCAGCAGGGCCTCGAAGCGCTGCCGGCCCTGCGCCGGCGTCGCCGCGGTGCTGAAGCTGGGCCGCAGGCCGCTGCGGGTGTCGGCGGCCAGGGTGAACTGCGGCACCAGCAGCAGGCCGCCGCCGGTGGTCCGCAGCGACAGGTTCATGCGCCCGCTGTCGTCCGGGAACACCCGGTAGTCGAGCAGGCGCGCCAGCATGCGCTGCACGGCGGCCTCGTCGTCGTGCGGCTGCACGCCGACCAGGGCGAGCAGGCCGGGGCCGATGGCGCCGACGGTCTCGCCGTCGACCTCGACGTGGGCGCGGGCGACGCGCTGGATCAGGCTGATCATGGGCGCTTTTCGGAACGGGCGCGGCAGGGTATCGCGCCGGCCGGTCCTGCCGCTATGTTGCCGGCCATGCCCGCCGCGCCGACCCTGGCGGCGCTGCGCCGCCACGCGATCGCGCGCAGCCTGTTCGCCGCCACCACCCTGCCCCGGGCGATCGCCCGGCTGGGCTTCGTGCAGGCCGATCCGATCCGCGCGCCGGCGCGCGCCCAGGACCTGGTCCTGCACCAGCGCGTCGCCGGCTACCGCGCCGGCGACCTCGAGCGCCGCTACCCGGCGCTGGCGGTGGAGGAGGACTTCTTCGTCAACTACGGCTTCCTGCCGCGCGCCAGCCACGCCCTGATGCACCCGCGCGCCGAGCGCCATGCCTGGCCGCGGGCGCGCTGGCAGCAGGCCCGCGCGGTTCGCGACTTCGTGCGCGAGCGCGGCGTGGTGCACCCGCGCGAGGTCGACGAACGCTTCCGGCACGGCCGGGTGCGGAACGGGTTCGGTGGCACCAGCCGGGGCAGCACGCAACTGCTGGACGGCATGCACTACCGGGGCCTGCTGCGGGTGGCGCGGCGCGAGGCGGGCACCCGCCTGTATGCGGTGCACGATGCCGACGCCGGCCCGGCCCGCGACCCGGCCGCCGCCGCCGCGGCGCTGGACCGCCTGGTCGACGTGGCGGTGGCGCTGTATGCGCCGCTGCCGGCCGCCACCCTCGGCCAGTTCGTCGCCTGGCTGACCGGTGCCGCGGCGCCGCAGTGGCGCGCGCAGCGCGCCGCGGCGCTGGCAAGGGCGCGGCAGCGCCTGCCCTCGGCGCAGGTCGAGGGACTGTCCTGGTACTGGCCGGCCGGCGAGAACCCGGCCTCGAAGCGCCACGTCGTGCCCGACGCCGTGCGCCTGCTGGCGCCCTTCGACCCGGTGGTCTGGGACCGCCGCCGCTTCGAGGCGTTCTGGGGCTGGGCCTACCGCTTCGAGGCCTACACCCCGGCCGCGGCGCGCCAGCGCGGCTACTACGCCCTGCCCCTGCTCTGGCGCGATGAGGCGATCGGCTGGGCCAACCTCACCTGGCGCGACGGCGTGCTCACGCCGGCGCTCGGCTATGTCACCGGACGCGCGCCGCGCGATGCCGGCTTTGCCGCGGCGCTGGACGAGGCGCTGGACCGGATGGCGGCCTTCCTGGTGCCGCGCGACTGAGCAGGCAGGGCCGGCCCGGCTGTTCGCTTTCCGGTGCGGCGTGGATTTGTCGACCAGGGTGGGCCGGGGCAGGAACCACGGTCCCGTCATCGGGCCAGCGCGTCTTCAGGGAGCGACACATGACTGTCCAGGCAACCTCCACCACAGCCAGCTGGGGCCGTTGCCTGCGCCGCTGCCTGCCGATCGCCGTCCTGCTGCTGCCGGCGCTGGTCCGCGCCGATCCCTGGCAGGCCCTGGCCGAGGCCGACCTGCCCGACTCGCTGGGCGAGCGCGCCGGACAGGTGCTCGCCTCGGCGCGGGCGGGCGATGTCACCGCCCGCGCCGCCATCGCCCTGCGCCTGCACGCACAGGGCGAGAACGGCCGTGCCCGGCTCCTGTTGCAGGACACCCTCAGCCAGCTGCCGGAGACGGGCGGCTCCGCGCTGCAGGCCTCACAGCGCCGGCTCCTGGCGATGACGCTGGCGTCCCTGCTGCTCGAGGGCGAGGGTGGCCCAGTCGACCCCGAGGCCGGCCTGGCCCTGCTGGTGCCCCTGGCCCGGCAGGGCGTACCGCACGCGGTGCAGGCGATGTCCGCCTACGTGACGCAGCTGCCGCAGCTGCCGGCCTCCGACCGACTCGCCGAAGCCTGGCAGGCCGCCGAACTGGACGGCAGCTTCCGCAGCCATGCCGCGCTGCTGGCCGACCCGCCGGCCTATCCCGATCCGGAACCGGCGGACGGCACCGGCACCTGCCCGGCGCACCTGGCCGGGCACGCGCGCGTGCTGGATACGATCCGGGCGGCGGAGGCGGCCGCCCTGGCCGATCCGGACGGCGCGCAGGCGCGCCTGCACGCGGCGCTGGCGGCGACCCTGCCCGATGCCGGCGCCGTGCAGGACAGCCTGACCCTGAACTTCGCCGCGACCGATGCGCGCGCCCTGCTGATGATGCTCGCCGAGATGGCCGGCGCCACGCTGGCCTTCGACGACGGCCTCGCCGAAGGCGCACTGGTCGGCGCGTTCGTCGAGCAGGCGCCGCCCAGCCTGATGTTCGCGCAGGCGCTGGACGCGCTGGGCTGGCAGGCGCGCTGCGAGGACGCGATGCTGCATATCGGACCCGATCCGCAGCGCCCGTCGGCGGTGGCCGGACAGCCCTTGCTGCTCGGACCGCTGCGCGCCATCGATCCGCCGGGCGCGCGCGACGGCCACGCAACGGGCACCCTGGCCTGGCAGTTCGGCAGCCGCTACCAGGGCGGGATCGCGGACGGCCGGCCGCACGGCCGGGGCAGCCTGCACCTGCCCGGGGGGAGCCGCCTGACCGGCGAGTTCCGGGACGGTCTCCCGCACGGCGAAGGCGCCTACCTGGGCGCCGACGGCCAGGCGATCTACCAGGGCGGTTTCCTGCACGGCCATCGCCACGGCCGCGGGCGCCTGGCCAGCCTGCACGGCGAAGGCGGCGAGCATGTCGAGGAAGGCCGGTTCGAGCACGGCCACCTGGTCGAGGGCAGCAGGCCGCTGCGCGGCAGCGACGAGACCGCCGTGGTGACCTGGCGCGGATCCTTCCAGCGCGGCGAACCGCACGGCGACGGCGAATGCAGCGCCGGCGGGCTGACCTACCGGTGCGGTTTCAGGGCCGGCGACCTGGTCTCGGTGGGCGGCACCGGCCTGTATCCCCGCGAGGACTGAGCGGCGCACACGCGGCCATCCGCATCGCGGCAGCGGCATTGCGCCCACGGCATCCGTGCCGGCATCCGGGTTACCCTCACGGCGGCCTGTCCGCCGCCGATCCGCCATGTCGTCCGCACCTTCGTCCCGCCCACCCGTGGCACGCACTGCGCCCCCGCCGCTCCAGCCCCCGACCAGCTCCTCGCCCCCGGTCGGACGACCCGGCGTGGCGCAACGGCTGGCCGCGCTGCCGCTGCGGGCGCTGGTCTGGCTGCTCGGCGGCCTGCCGCTGCGCTGGCTGCACGCGCTGGGCGCCCTGGTCGGGCGCAGCCGGCGCGGCCGCGTCTGGCACATCGTCGACACCAACCTGGCGCTGTGCTTCCCGTCGCTGCCGGCGCAGGCGCGCGCGGCGCTGCGCCAGGAGGTGCTGGCCGAATCCGGGCGCAGCATGTTCGAGGTGTTCCGGATCTGGAGCCGGCCGCGCCGGGCGCTGGGCTGGATCCGCCAGGTGCACGGCGCCGAGCTGCTCGCGCAGGCCCGCGCGCAGGGCCGCGGCGTGCTGCTGCTGGCGCCGCACCTGGGCGCCTGGGAGCTGCTGAACCTGCACCTGGCCGGCACCGGGCCGGGCAGCGTGCTGTACCGGCCGCCTGGCAGCGCCGCCCTCGAACAGGTGCTGCTGCGCGCCCGCGGCGCGCTCGGCATGGGCCAGATCCGCGCCGACCGCAACGCGCCGCGCAGCGTGATCCGGGCCCTGGCCGCGGGCGGGCTGGTCGGCATCCTGCCCGACCAGCAGCCCAAGGTCGGCGAAGGCGTGTTCGCGCCGTTCTTCGGGGTGCCGGCGCTGACCATGACCCTGGCGCCGCGCCTGGCCCAGCGCACCGTCACCCTGCTCGCCTGGGCGCGCCGGCTGCCCGGCAGCGCCGGCTTCGACATCCACATCCACGCGGCGCCGGCGGCGATCGCCGACCCCGATCCGGTGGTCGCCGCGACCGCCATGAACGCCGCCATCGAGGCGCTGGTGCGCCAGGCCCCCGAGCAGTACGCCTGGACCTACAAGCGCTTCAGCTGGGCGCCGCCCGGCGCCCCGCCCCGCTACGGCCCGCTGACCCGCAGCGCCCGGCACCGCGGCGGCGACTGAGAGCCTCGACCAACGGCCACGCTCTCACCCGCTCGCGGGACCTGATTGGCGTCGTGTCTCAGCCCGTTGCCAGGCGGCTTTACGTGAGTGCGACGACACCGCACTTCTCCCCTCCCCCGCCTGCGGGGGAGGGGCGGGGGAGAGGGCCGTCCCGGCCAGCGCATGCCGCTGGGCCGGCAACGATGCAGATCATGGCAAGCCCCGACCCTCTCCCCCGGCCCCTCTCCCACAGGGAGAGGGGAGCACAGCGCGCTCCGCTCACCGAACACCGAGTCCTGGTCCTTGGTCCCCGATCCTGAGCTGAGACACGACGCCAATCAGGCTCGCGGGAGGGGAGAAGTGCGCCGCCGTCGCACCTGAGAGAAGCCGGCGCCCCGATCACGTCGTGGGGAGAAGTGCAGCGTCGTGACGCCTGCCGGCCGGCCGGTCATTCCCGCCCGCCGGCCTGGATGCCGAGGTCCTTGAGCTTGCGGTACAGGTGGGTGCGCTCCAGGCCGCACAGGGCGGCCAGCTTGCCGACGCTGCCGCCGGCCTCGCGCAGGCGCTGCTGCAGGTACATGCGCTCGAAGTCCTCGCGCGCCTCGCGCAGCGGCTTGCCGAGATCGATCGGCAGCGGCGCGGGCGCCGCGTCCGGCGACGCGGCCGCGACGGTCGCGGTGCCGCTGGCCAGGGCGGCCTCGATCTCGGCCAGGCCGATCTCGTCGCCGCCGCCGAGCAGCAGCAGCCGCTGCACCAGGTTGCGCAGCTCGCGCAGGTTGCCGGGCCAGGCGTGCTGGCGCAGGCGGTTCTGGGCGCTGACCGCGAACCGGCGGTAGGGCAGGCGGTCGCGGCTGGCGTAGAAGTCGCCGTAGTAGGCGAGCAGTTCGGGCAGGTCCTCGCTGCGCTCGCGCAGCGGCGGCACCCGCAGCGGCAGGACGGTGAGCAGGTAGTACAGGTCCTCGCGGACGCCGCCCGGGCCGCCGGCCGCCAGCGGCTGGGTGCTGGCGGCGACCACCCGCACGTCGAAGCGCACCGGCTCGGTGCCGCCGATGCGGGTCAGCTCGCCGCGCGCCAGGGCGTCGGCCAGCAGGGCCTGGCTGTCGTCGTCGAGGTCGCCGACCTCGTCGAGGTACAAGGTGCCGCCGTGCGCGCGTTCGAGCAGGCCGGGCTGGACCTCGCCGCCGGTTTCCCGGCCGAGCAGGCTGGCGGCGCGGTCGGCCTCGGCCAGGCTGGCCGGCGCCGCCACCACGAACGGCCCGAAGCGGCGCGGGCCGCGGGCATGCAGCCAGCGCGCTAGGCCCTCCTTGCCGCAGCCGACCTCGCCCTGAAGAAGGATCGGCGCGGCATGACCGGCCAGCCGCTCGAGCTGGCCGCGCAGCGCGACCATGGCGGCGCTGCCGCCGACCGGCTCGGTCGGCCAGGCGAGCTGGGCGCGCAGGCCGGCGTTCTCCTGGCGCAGCCGGTTGGCCTCCAGCGCGCGCTCCACGGTGAGCAGCAGCTTGGCCAGGGCGATCGGCTTCTCGATGAAGTCCCAGGCGCCCAGGCGGGTCGCCTCGACCGCGGTCTCGATGGTGCCGTGGCCGGACATGATCACCACCGGGAAGTCCAGGCCCGGCTCGGCCCAGCTGCGCAGAAGGCTCAGGCCGTCCTCGCCCGGCATCCAGATGTCGAGCAGGACCAGGGCCGGGCGCTCGCCGCGGACGCTGGCCCGGGCCGCCTGCGCGCTGTCGACCGCGACCACGCGATAGCCCTCGTCGCCCAGGATCTCGGCGATCACCGTGCGGATGTCGGCTTCGTCGTCGACGATGAGGAGGTGGCCGGAAACCATGCGGTTCGTTGCTGCCCGTGCGGGGACGGGCCAGCATAGCGGAGCGTCGCCGCGGCCGGGCGCGGTTGACGCCGCGTCGCCGCGGCGGTTCCATGGTCGGCGGGCGCCTGCCAGGCGCGAGGGGGAAGAATGTGTCCGGGACCGGAAGGATCGCGTCGTTGCTGGCGCTGGCGGTGGCGGTGGCGATGAGCGCGGGGTGCGCCGCAGGGGGCGGACCGAGCGGCGACGCGCAGCCGGTGCAGGCGCCCTGGGGCAGCTGGACCAGCCCGCTCGGGGCGGCGCGCCTGGCCAGCGCCTCGGTGGCGATGAGCGACCTCAGGGCCGCCGACGGCCGGCTGTGGTGGCGCGAGAGCCGGCCCGACCAGGGCGGCCGCCAGGTGCTGATGGTGCGCGCTGCCGACGGCGGCATCGACGAGCTCGGCCCGGACGGCGCCTACGTGCGCACCCGTGTCCACGAGTACGGCGGCGCCTCCTACCTGCCCACCGACGCGGGCCTGGTCTACAGCCACTTCCCGGACCAGCGCCTGTACCTGGCCGCGGCCGGCGCGGCGCCGCGGCCGCTGACCGGCGCCGGCTACCGGTTCGCCGACTGCGTGCCGGACCCGCGGCGTGCGCGCCTGGTCTGCGTGCGCGAGGACCATACCGGGGCCACGCTCGCCGCCAACGGCGAGGAACGCAACGAGATCGTCGCGGTGGCCCTGGACGCGGACGGGGATGCCGCCGGCCAGGTCCTGGTCACCGGCAGCGACTTCGTCGCCTATCCGCGGCCCAGCCCGGACGGCCGCTGGCTGGCCTGGGTGGCCTGGAACCATCCCGACATGCCCTGGGACAGCAGTACGCTGCACCTGGCCGAGCTGCGCGAGGACGGCATCGGGCCGGCCCGCGTCATCGCCGGCGGGCCCGGCCGCGCGGTCACCGAGCCGCAGTGGGACGACGACGGCAGCCTGTACTTCGTCGACGACCCGGACGGCTGGTGGAACCTGTACCGCTGGCGCGACGGCGAGGTCGCCGCGGTGGCGCCGATGGCGCGCGAGTTCGGCGGCCCGCTGTGGTCGCACGGCGCCCGCAGCTACGCGCTGACCGGCGACGGCCGGGCGGTGGTCCGCACCAGCCTGGCCGGCATCGACCGGCTCGGCGTGCTCGACCTGGCGACCGGCGCCCTGCGCGATCTCGACCTGCCGTTCGTGGCGTTCAGCGACATCGTGCTGCTCGATGCCGGCACCGCCGCCGCCTTCGCCGGCGCGGTCGACGAGGACACCGCCCTGGTCGCCGTCGACCTGGCCAGCGGCAGCCACCGCGTGCTGCACCGGCCGGTGCCGAGCGACCTGCCGCCGGCGCTGATCGCCCGCGCCGAGGCCATCGAGTTCCCCACCGCGCCGGGGCCGGACGGCAGTCCGCGCACCGCGCACGCCTTCTTCTATCCGCCCACGAATCCGGACTTCGCCGGTCCGGACGGGACGCTGCCGCCGCTGATCGTCACCGTGCACGGCGGACCGACCTCGGTGGCGAAGTCCTCGCTGTCGCTGAACCGGCAGTTCTGGACCTCGCGCGGCTTCGCCCTGGTCGACGTCAACTACGGCGGCTCGACCACCTTCGGCCGCGCCTACCGCGAGCGCCTCAACGGCCAGTGGGGCGTGGTCGACGTCGCCGATGCCCTGGCCGCGGTCGACCACCTGGTGGCGGCCGGCCGGGTCGACCCGGTGCGGGTGGCGATCCGCGGCGGCAGCGCCGGCGGCTTCACCGTGCTCAGCGCCCTGGCCTTCGGCGACCGCTTCACGGCCGGCGCCAACTGGTACGGCGTCTCCGACATCAAGGCGCTGGCGGCGACCAGCCACAAGTTCGAGCGCAACTACGACGTCGCCCTGGTCGGGCCGCCGGACGAGGCCCTGTACCGCTCGCGTTCGCCGCTGTTCCACCTGGACCGCTTCGACGAGCCGCTGATCACCCTGCAGGGCAGCGAGGACCGCATCGTGCCGCCCGAGCAGTCGCGCGCCATCGTCGACGCGTTGCGCGAGCGCGGCGTGCCGGTCGCCTACCTGGAGTTCGAGGGCGAGCAGCACGGCTTCCGCAAGGCGGAGAACATCATCCGGGCGCACGAGGCCGAGCTGTACTTCTACGGCCGCGTGTTCGGCTTCACCCCGGCCGGGGACATCCCGCCGCTGCCGATCTGGAACCTCGACGAGGAGGCCGGCGGCAGCCCGTGAGCCCGCCCGACCTCGCCCTTGCCGAGGCGGCCGCGGACGGCCGCACCGGCGCAGGACCGGCCATCGAAGCGACCGCCACGACACGGCCGCCGCGGGTGCTGTACGCGCCGGTGGCCGGCGGCGAGGGCAGCGGCGAACGGGTGCGCTGCGAGGCGGTCGCCGCGGCGGTGGCCCGGCATGCGCCCGGTGCCGTGCAGGCCCTGGCCGGGCCGGTGGCGCCGGGCCTGGCGGAACTGGACTGGCTGCGCCTGCCGGCGTCGCCGACCCGGGCGCCGGCGCAACTGGCCGAGGCCATCGACCGCTTCCGCCCCGACTGGCTGGTGTTCGACAGCAACGCCCGCACCGCGGTGCTCCGCCATGCCCGGCGCCAGGGCATCGGCACCGTGTTCATCGCCTCGCGGCCGCGCGCCGTGCGCCGCGCCCTGTCGCTGCAACGCCCGGGGCGCTTCGACGAGGTCTGGCTGGTCGAGGCGCTGCCGCCGGTCGGCATGGCCGCCCTGCTGCGGCAGCTGCGCCGGGCCCTGTCCGGGCGCAGCCGGGTCACCCGCTGGTCCAGCCTGCACCTTGCCCCGGACCCGGGCGCGGCGGCGCGGCGGCTGGCCAGCCTGGGCCTGGCGCCCGGCGAGTTCCTGCTCAGTTGCCCGGGGGGCGGCGGCTATCGCAGGGACGGCCTGGCCTCCGGCGAGTGGCTGGCGCAGGCGGCGGCCCTGGCCGGCGCGCGGCTCGGCCTGCCGGTGCTGGCCCTGGCCGCGCCGGCGGCGCCGGCCGGAACGCATCGGCTGGACCGGGTCGAGCAGCCGGAACTGCTGGCCCTGGCCGGCCTGGCCCGCGCCGCCCTGGTCGGCGGCGGCAGCCTGCTGGTGCAGGCGGTGACCGAGGGCGTGCCCTGTGTCGCGGTGCCCTGGCAGGCCGAGCAGCAGCAGCGGGTGTTGCGGATGGCCAGGCAGGACCTGGCCTGCGCCGCCGGCGCCAGCCTCGAGGCCACGGCCGCGTGCCTGCAGCGGCTCGCTGCGGACCCGGCGCTGCGCCTGCGCCGGCAGCGGGCGATCGCGATGGCCGGGCTGGGCAATGGCCTGCCGGAGGCGGCGACGATGCTGGCCCGCCTGCCGGCGCTGCACCGGGACGCCGACGGCCGCCGCTGACCGGGCCCGGGCGGGCCACGCGACTCAGGCCAGCACCGGCAACCGGATCCGGAAGCGGGCGCCGCCGTCCCCGGGGCTGTCCGCCTCCAGCCAGCCGCCGTGCTCCTCGAGGATGCGCTGCACGATGACCAGGCCCAGGCCCGAGCCGCGCGGCTTGTCGCTGCGGTACGGCTCGACGGCCGCCAGGTCGAAGCCGGCCGGCAGGCCCGGACCGTGGTCGCGGATCTCGACCACCGCCATCGCCCGGCCCTCGTGCGGCTCGACCGCGCTGGCGACCTCCAGGCGCATGCCGCCGTCGGTGCCGGCGGCCATCGCCTCGACGGCATTGCGAAGCAGGTTGTTGAGCACCTGGCGCAGGCGATCGGGATCGGCCTCCACCAGGATCTCCGCGACGGCCAGTCGCCGTTCCAGCGTCAGCCGCGGATCCTGGGCGTGCAGGTCCAGGACGTCGCCGATCAGGGCGTTGAGCGCCACCCGCAGGCGCCGCGGCGGTTGCGGCCGCGCGTAGTCGGAGAAGCCGTTGACCAGCGCCTTCAGCGATTCGACCTGGCTGACGATGGTGCCGGTCGCGCGCTCCAGCACCTCGGCATCGTCCGGGGCCATGCGCCCCAGGTAGCGCCGGCGCAGGCGTTCGGCGGCGAGCTGGATCGGCGTCAGCGGGTTCTTGATCTCGTGGGCCAGGCGCCGGGCGACCTCGGCCCAGGCCGCCTCGCGCTGGGCGCGCTGCAGCACGGTGGCGTCGTCGAACACGACCAGGTGGCCGCGGCCGCCGTCCGGCTCGACCAGGGCGCTGCCGCGCAGCAGCAGGATCGGCGCGCCCGGCGCCTCCGGCAGCCGGACCTCCTCGCGCCAGCCCGAGGCGTGCGCGCGCAGGCGCTCGCCGATGCGCTGCGCGAACGGCGCCAGGTCCGGGCGCAGCGCCGCCAGCGCCTCGAGGTCCTGGCCCTGGAGCTGGCCGGCCTCGGCCCCCAGCAGGCGCTCGCCGGCGGGATTGAGCAGGCGCACGCGGCCGCCGGCGTCCAGGCCGACCACGGCGCTGGAGATGCGGGTCAGCACGGCGTCGAGGTAGGCGCGCTGCGACTCGATCAGCGCCTGGGTGCCGCGCACGCTGGCCTGGGCCAGCGCCAGTTCGTGGCTCATGCTGTTGAAGGCGTCGACCAGGTCGCCGAGTTCGTCGTCGCCGGCGACGGCGCCGACCGTGGCGCCGAATTCGCCGCGGGCGATCCGCGTGGTCGCCTCGGCCAGCCGCGCCACCGGCATCGCCAGGCGGCGCGAGGCGCGCAGCGCCAGCAGCAGGGCCGCCAGCAGCACCAGCAGCAGCACCAGGCCCAGCACCAGGGCCATGCTGAGCTTGAGCGCGCCACGCAGGAACTCGAGCTGGCGGTAGTCGGCGCTGGCCGCCTCGATCCGCTGCGCCAGGGGCACGTAGCGGGCCGGCACCGGGAACACCGCCTGCAGCAGCGCGCGCGCCGCCGGCGGCAGGGGCTCGTCGACCACGGCCTGGGCCTGCAGCACGATCTCGTCGCCGGCGCCGACGACCTCGCCGGCCACGCCGAGGGTGCCGGCGCGCAGACGCTGCTGCTGGCTGGGCTGCACCGGGCGCAGCCAGTCCGGATCGGCACTGGCGCTGGCGAGCACCGCGCCGTCGCCGGCGAACACCGCCAGCTGCAGGGCGCCGAGGCGGTCGATCGCCTGGTCGACCTGGGCCGGCCACTGGCCGCGATCGCTTTCGCCCAGCTGTGCGGCCAGTTCGGCGACCGCCCGCTCGGCGCCGTCCCGGCGTTCCTCCAGGTACAGGCGTCCGACTTCCAGGGCGTCGTCGAGCGCCGCCGCCACCGGCGCCGCGAAGCGGCTGTCGACGGCGCCGAACAGGAAGTTCATCGCGAACACGAACACCAGCAGCGCCGGCGGCAGGCACAGCACGGCGATCAGCGCCGACAGGCGCGCGGACAGGCGCGCGCCGGGCGCGCGCTGGCGCAGGGCCCGCAGCAGGCGCAGGACCTGCAGGGCGATCACCACCGCCAGCACGAAGGCGATCAGCCCGGCCAGCCCGAGCAGCGCCGGGTAGTAGGGACCCAGGCGCGCGCGTCCGACCGTGGCGTCGCTGGCCAGGTGCAGGCCGGCGGTGCTGAGCGCCAGCACGGTCAGCAGCACCAGCGCCGCCGACAGCCAGCGGATCAGGCGGGCGCTGGCCACGTCCGGGTTCCGCTGTCCAGGCGCCAGCGCCGGTCGAACACGGCCGGCAGCACCAGCGGCGCCGGCAGCCGGGTCCGGTCCAGGCGCACGCGGATGCTGACCGTGCCCTCGTGCGCCGGCGCCGGCAGGGGCCAGCGCTCCAGCGCCGCCAGCGCCGCGGCGGCGCTGGCGAAGCTGCGGCTGTAGTCGAGCCCGGGCTCGCGCAACCGGTACTGCCGGGTCAGCGGCAGGTAGCGCAGCTCGCGGTGGCTTTCCCGGCGCTCGCCGCCCGCGGTCACCTCGACCAGGAAGTTCAGCGGCACGCCCCGCTCCAGTCCCTCGCGCAGGGCCGGCGCCAGGCGCACCGCCAGCACCAGCTCGGCGCGGCCGTCGCCGCGCTGCAGGCCGGCCTGCTCGATGCCGCCGCGCTCGCCGCCGGCGCAGGCGGCCAGGACGACCGCGGCCAGCACGGTTCCGGCGCGCGCGACGCGGCCGCCACCGGCTCCGTCACTGGCGTTCGAGCAGGGCATAGTAGAAGCCGTCCATTCCCTCGTTGCCGGGCAGCAGCTGCACGCCGGCGGCCAGCGGCTGGCCGCCCGGCAGGTCCAGCGGCAGCGCGCGGGCATCGTCCTGGCGGGCCAGGAAGCCGGAAACCACCGCCTCGCCCTCCTCGCGCAGCACCGAACATACCGCATACAGCAGGCGCCCCCCGGGCGCCAGCAGCGGCCACAGCGCCGCCAGCATGCGCGCCTGGCCGGCCGCCAGCACCGGGATGTCCGCGGCGCGCCGGTGCAGGCGGACGTCGGGCTGGCGGCGGCCGATGCCGGTGGCCGAACAGGGCGCGTCCAGCAGGATGCGGTCGAAGCGGCGCCCGTCCCACCAGGCCGCCGGGTCGCCGGCATCGCCGGCGAGACAGCGGACGCGGTCGCGCGCCAGCTGCAACCGCGCCAGCCCGGCATCGATCCGGGCCAGGCGCGCCGGGTCCTTGTCCAGGGCGACCAGGCCGGCCAGGCCCGGCTGCCGCTCGAGCAGGTGCGCGGTCTTGCCGCCCGGGGCCGCGCAGGCGTCCAGGACGTGCTGGCCGGCGCCGGCATCGAGCAGGGCGGCGGCGTACTGGGCGGCGCCGTCCTGGACGCTGACCAGGCCCTCGGCGAAGCCCGGCAGGCGGGCCACCGGCAGGGCCGTCTCCAGGCGCAGCGCCTGGTCGAGCCGGGCATCGCCCGGGACCGCGGCGGCGATCCCGGCCGCGGCGAGCCGCGCCCGGTAGTCGTCGCGCCCGATCCGGGCGGCGTTGCCGCGCAGCCACATGGGCGCCGGGCCGTTGCCGGCGGCGACGATCTCCTGCCAGTGGCCGGGCCAGTCGGCACGCAGCCGCTCGAGCAGCCAGGCCGGGTGCAGCAGCCGGGCGACCTCGTCGGCCTCGAGCGCCGCCAGCAGCGCCTCGCGCTCGCGCAGCCAGCGCCGCAGCACGGCGTTGGCGAGCCCGGCCAGGCCCGGCTGGCCGAGCGCGCGCACGGCGGCGACCGTGTCGTTGACCACGGCATGCGCCGGCGCGCCGAGGTCCTCGATCTGGCTGAGCGCGCAGACCAGGGCGGCCTCGACGGCGCGGGCGCGCGCCGGCAACGGCCGCGCCAGCAGGCGCGCCAGGGCCGCGCGCCAGCGCAGGCTGCCGCGCACCGCCGCCAGCACCACGGCATGCAGGCTGGCGCGTGCGCGCGGTTCCGCGAAGGCCTGCTCGGCCGGACCCAGCACCGCCTTCAGGGAGCGACCACCGAACACCTCGGCGACCACCCGGGCGGCGGCCAGGCGCAGCGCGCCGGAATCGGTGTCGGCCGTGGCCATGGCCCGCTCAGCCGCGGGCCAGCAGGGCCGGACGGCCGTTGAGCCAGGCACCGGCATCGACGCGGCGGCCGCCGGCCCGCTGCAGGCCGGTCAACCGCAGCACGCCCTCGCCGCAGGCGACGTCGATGCCGTCGCGGCTGGCGCCCAGCACGGTGCCGGGCGGCGCCTGGTGCGCCTGCGCCAGCGCCTGCGCGCGCCAGACCCGCACCCGCTCGCCGGCGAGCTCGGCCTCGGTGCCGGGCCAGGGCTCGAAGGCGCGCACCTTGCGCGCCAGCTCCGCTGCCGGCCGCGCCCAGTCCAGCAGGGACTCGGCCTTGTCGAGCTTGGCGGCATGGGTGGCCGCGCCGTCGTCCTGGGGAACCGCCGCCGGCAGGGTGCCGGCAGCGAGCGCCGCCAGGCCCTCGGCCAGGACCTCGGCGCCGAGCACGGCCAGGCGGTCGTGCAGGCTCTGGCCGGTGTCCTCGTCGCCGATCGCGGTCTGCCGCGTCAGCAGGACCGGGCCGGTGTCGAGCCCGGCCGCCATCTGCATCAGGCACACCCCGGTGCGGGCGTCGCCGGCCTCCAGCGCGCGCTGGATCGGCGCGGCGCCGCGCCAGCGCGGCAGCAGCGAGGCATGGATGTTCCAGCAGCCGTGCCGCGGGATCGCCAGCACGGCGCGCGGCAGGATCAGGCCGTAGGCGACCACCACCATCAGGTCGGGCGCCAGCGCCGCCAGCGCGGCCCGGGTTTCCGGATCGCGCAGGCCCTGCGGCTGCCTGACCTCGATGCCGGCGGCCAGGGCGCGGCGCTTGACCGGCGAGGCCTGCAGCTGCCGGCCGCGCCCGGCGGGCCGGTCGGGCTGGGTGTAGACGGCGCACAGGGTGTGCCCGGAGGCCAGCGTGGCCTCCAGTGCGGGGACGGCGAATTCGGGCGTGCCGGCGAAGACCAGCCGCATCGTGGAAGGCACCGGGGCTGCCGGGCTCAGGCGGCGCTGCGCGCGCGTTCCCGGCGGGCCTTGGCCAGCCGCTTGCGCACCAGCTCGCGCTTCAGCGGCGACAGGTAGTCGACGAACACCTTGCCCTCGAGGTGGTCCAGCTCGTGCTGGATGCAGACCGCCAGCAGGCCGTCGGCGGTCAGCTCGAACGGGCGGCCGTCGCGGTCCAGGGCGCGCAGGTCGACCGCCTCGGCGCGGTCGACGTCGGCGAAGATGCCGGGCACGGAAAGACAGCCCTCCTGGTGGGTCTGGCTGCCGCGCCGGCCGACGATCTCCGGGTTGATGAGGACCAGCGGCTGGTCCTTGTCCTCGCTGACGTCGATCACCACCAGGCGCCGGTGGACGTCGACCTGGGTCGCGGCCAGGCCGATGCCGGGCGCCGCGTACATGGTCTCGAACATGTCGTCGATGAGCCGGCGCAGGGTATCGTCCACGGCCTCGACCGGCCGGGCGCGGGTGCGCAGGCGCGGGTCGGGAAACTCGAGAATCTCAAGCAGGGCCATGGCGACTCCTCGGTCCTCCGGCGGGGGACGGACAATGACGATACGCGGCGATTCTAGCGCCACCGGCGTGAACGCGGACGCGACGGCGGCCGCGGCGCGCGTGCGCGGCTGGCTGGCCGGGGCCCGGCGCTGCCTGGTGCTGACCGGGGCGGGGATGTCGGCGGAAAGCGGCATCGCGCCGTTCCGGGGCGGCGACCAGGCGCTGTGGGCGCGGTTCGATCCGGCGCGGCTGGCGACCCCGGAGGCCTTCGCCGCCGATCCCGACCTGGTCTGGGCCTGGTACCTGTGGCGGATGGCCGGCGTGCGCGCCGCGCTGCCGCATGCCGGCCACCGGGCGCTGGCGGCGCTGGCCGGGGGCCATCCGCACCTGCAGCTGGTCACCCAGAACGTCGACGACCTGCACGAGCGCGCCGGCAGTGCCGGCGTGGTGCACCTGCACGGCGAGCTGTTCGCGCTGCGCTGTGCCGCCTGCGCGGCGCCGGCCGCGCTGCCGGCCCTGCCGGCGGCCGGCCAGGCGCCCGCGTTGCGGCAGCCGCCGCCCCGTTGCCGCCGCTGCGGCGGTGCGGTACGTCCCGGCGTGGTCTGGTTCGGCGAGGCCTTGCCGGCGCCGGCCTGGCAGGCGGCCGAGGCCGCCGCCCGTTCCTGCGACCTGGTGCTGGTGGTCGGTACCTCGGGCCTGGTCCATCCGGCCGCCGCCCTGCCGGCGATCGCCCGCCGCCACGGCGCCCGGGTGGTCGAGATCAACCCGTCGCCGACCGCGCTGTCGGGCGCAGCCGACCTGTGCTGGCGCGCGACCGCTGCGCAGGCCCTGCCCCTGCTGACCGACGCCTCCGCGAAGCCGGGGGGCTAGGTGCCGGGTGCCGGGTGCCGGGTGCCGGGTGCTGGGTGCTGGATGCCGGGTGCTGGATGCTCGGAATTCGGAGCGCGCTGTGCTCCCCTCTCCCTCTGGGAGAGGGGCCGGGGGAGAGGGCCGGGGCTGGCCATGATCTGCATCGTCGCCGGCCCAGCGGCGCGCGCTGGCCGGGGCGGCCCTCTCCCCCGCCCCTCCCCCGCAGGCGGGGGAGGGGAGAAGTGCGGTGCCGTCGCGCTGGCGAGACGCCGCCTGGCAGCGGGCTGAGACACGATGCTGACCAGGCCTATGGGCGGGGCCGGCGGGAGAGGGCAGGGGCTGGCCATGATCTGCATCGTCGCCGGCACCGGCGGCGCGCCCCCGGCTACAGCGTGCCGTCGCTGCCGATCAGGACGACGTCGGCCGGGCGCCGGGCGAACAGGCCGTTGCTGACCACGCCGACGATCTGGTTGATCTCGGATTCCAGCGCCTCGGGCTCGCGGATCGCCAGGCCGTGGACGTCGAGGATCCAGTTGCCGTTGTCGGTGACCGTGCCCTGCCGCCAGACCGGCTGGCCGCCCAGGCGCACCAGTTCCCGCGCGACATGGCTGCGCGCCATCGGGATCACCTCCACGGGCAGCGGAAAGCGGCCCAGGACCTCGACGCGCTTGCCCGGATCGACGATGCACACGAAGCGCCCGGCGACCGCGGCGATGATCTTCTCGCGGGTCAGGGCACCGCCGCCGCCCTTGACCAGGCGCCTTCGGCCGTCGCACTCGTCGGCGCCGTCGACGTACAGGGGCACCGGCCCGGCGGCGTTGAGGTCGAGCACCTCGATGCCGTGCCGGCGCAGCAGGGCCGTGCTCGCCTCCGAGCTGGACACCGCACCGGCCAGCCGGTGGCGGCCCGCCGCCAGGCCCTCGATGAACCAGCGCACGGTGGAGCCGGTGCCGACGCCGACCACCATGCCGTCCTCGACATAGGCCAGCGCCCGTTCCGCTGCGGCGCGCTTGCCGGCCTCGGCGTCGTTCATGGCTGCTTCTTCTCCTGCGCCAGGATGGCGCGCCAGTGGGCGGCGGCGAGCGGCAGCACCGACAGCCGGTTGCCGCGCCGCACCAGGGGGGAATCCTCCAGGGCCGGCAGCGCCTTCAGCTCGTCGAGGCCGACCACCCGCGCCAGATGGCGCTCGTACTCGACGTCGACCAGGAACCAGCGCGGCTCCTCGGGCGTCGCCTTCGGGTCATGGTAGTCGGAGCGCGGATCGAACTGGCTGGGGTCGGGATAGCTGTCGCCGGCGACCCGGGCCAGGCCGGCGACGCCGGGCAGCCTGCAGTTGGAGTGGTAGACCATGACGCCGTCGCCGGGCCGCATGTGGTCGCGCATGTAGTTGCGCGCCTGGTAGTTGCGCACGCCGTTCCAGGGCTCGCGCCGGGCGCGGGCGAGGTCGTCGATCGAGAAGGCGTCGGGCTCGGTCTTCATGAGCCAGTAGCGTCGCGCGGGCGCCATCGGGGTCTGGGTCCGGATCCGGGGTGCGCAAGGGTAGCAGCCGGCCGGACGCGAGCCGCGCCCTCGACGTCGGCCGCGTCCATCGCCCGCCGCGAAGGGCGACGCCGCGCGCCGGGCCCCCTCGGCGGACCCGGTGACGCCGGCATCCGGCGCGTCGCTCGAACCGGCCTGCGGCGAAAGCGCCCGGCAACCCGGTCGGGGAAGGCGGCCGAACCGGTGCGCGTTCAGGGCGCGGCTGCGGCACCCGCCCGGATCGGCACGCCGCACATCGGGCGCTTGCAGCGCGACTTCGCGGGGGGGCGGCGGACGGTCCTTCGCCGGACGATCAGGACCAGCCGGCCTCGGTGACCACGGCGTCCATCGGCACGTCCCAGGGATCGTGCGGCAGGGGCGGCAGCCGCTGGCAGGCGAACGCGGCACCGACCAGCAGCGGCGGCGGCGGCCGGCCGGCGCGGAAGGCGAGCGCGCGGTCGTAGTGGCCGGCGCCGCTGCCCAGCCGGTAGCGGGCGGCGTCGAAGCCGACCAGGGGCAGGATGATGACGTCGAGTTCGCCGGCCGCGACCTCGGCGGCGCCGGCGGCCGGTTGCGGGATGGCGCCGGCGCCCGGCTCCAGGGCGTCACCGGCGCGCCAGGCGCGGAACCGGAGCTGGCCGTCGGCGGCGATCGCCGGCAGCGCCAGCTCGACGTCGGCAGGCAGGGCCTCGAGCCAGGCCGCGAGGTCGAGTTCGGAACGCACCGCCAGGTACCCGGCGATCCGCCGCCAGCCCTGCGCGCGGCGGCGCTGCTCCAGCAGCTCCGCGACGCGCCGCTGCGCCGCCGCCCGGTCCGGGGCGGCCAGCCCGAGCCGACCGGCGCGCGCCTGGCGGCGCAGCGCGGACTTGTCGGGCCGGATGGTCAATTAGGGGCATCCTCCGCCGTGCCGGTACACATCGACGACCTTGATCCCTGATCACAGGGGGGAAAGCTCACGAGGCCTTAAGGCTTTCCGCTGCCAGGGCGGACCTGCACACCGGCGCTCGCTTGTCGCTGTCCCAAAGGGCCGACTTAACGGGTCAAGGCAAATATGCAGTGTGTTGCCGAGCACCGCAGAGGACACCTGGGACGATTCTGGACCCGAACGGCGGCGCGCGCAACGGCCTGCCGGGAATCGCCGGCGGCCACGTTCAGGCGGCTTGCGCTCAGCCGTCGGCGAGGACGGCGTCGAGCCGGCCGATCAGCTGGCGCAGTTCGCGGTCGATCCCGCCGGCGACGCCATCGGCCTCGCTGCGGGCCTGCTGCTGCTCGTGCGCGAGATTGAGGGCGACCATGATCGCCAGCCGCTCCAGCGTCGCGCTGCGGGCGTTGCGGCGGAGCTCGCGCAGGCGGCCGTCGAGCAGCCGGGCGGCGGCATGCAGCGCGTCCCGGCCGTCCGGCGGACAGGCCACCAGGTAGTCGCGGTCGAGGATGCTGACGCTGACGGTGTTGGCCTCGCTCATCAGTGCGTCTCCAGTTGCCGCAGGCGCGCGATCATCGCTTCGACGCGGGCCCGGGCCTGCTCGTTCTTGGCCAGCAGGTTGGCCCGCTCGGTGGTCCAGGCCTCCTGGCTGGCGCGCAGCACCCGGTTCTCCTCGCGCAGGCGGGTGCAGCTGGCGAGCAGCCGGTCGATCCGCGCGGTCAATTGCTCGACCAGGGCATGGACATCGTGTTCGGTCGCCATGTCGGTCCCGTCCGCGGCAATGGCGGCCAGCATAGGAAGCGCGTGCCTCCACGGTCAATGCGGCCGTTCCTGCAGCCAGGCGGCGAACTCCCCGGCCGGCATCGGCCGCGCGAACAGGTAGCCCTGGCCCTCGTGGCAGCCGGCGTCGACCAGGAACCGGGCCTGCGCCTCGGTCTCGATGCCCTCGGCGACCACCTTCAGTCCCAGGGCGCGGGCCATGGCGATGATCGCCGCCACCAGCCGCTGGCCCGGCGGATCCGCGGCCAGGCCGACCAGGAACTCGGGCGCGATCTTGATCGCGTCGATCGGCAGGTGCTTGAGGTGGGAGAACGAGGAGTAGCCGGTGCCGAAGTCGTCCAGGGTGACGGTCGCGCCCAGCTCGCGCAGCTGCCCGAGCTTGCCCGCCGCCGCCTGCACCCGGGTGACCAGGGCGCTTTCGGTGATCTCCAGGTCGAAGCGCACGCCGCCGGCGCCGGCGACCAGTTCGGCGACACGCTGGGCGAAATCGTCGCGGCGCAGCTGGGCGGCCGACACGTTCAGCGCCAGGCGCCCGACCTGCAGCCCGGCGCAAGACCAGGCGGCACCGAGCTCGGCGACCCGGGCGAACGCGAAGTCGCCGATCGACTGGATGATGCCGGCCTCCTCGGCGACCGGCACGAAGCGGCCGGGCGGCACCTCGCCCAGCGCGGGGCTGAGCCAGCGGGCCAGCACCTCGGCTCCCACGTAGGCGCGGTCCGCCAGCCGCAGCTTGGGCTGGAAGGCCAGCGAGAGTTGCCCCTGCTCGAGCGCCTCGTGCAAGGCCAGCAGCAGCTCCTGGCGCTCGCGCGGGCGCCGCTCCAGCTCGCTCCCGTACATCTGGCAATGGCGGTCGGCACCCTCCTTGGCGTGGCAGGCGGCGATGTCGGCCCGGTTCAGCAGCGCCTCGGGCTCGCTGCCGTGGTCCGGGCACAGTGCCACCCCGACGCTGCCGGTGACCCGCACGCTCGGCCCTTCGCCCAGGTGCAGCGGCGCCGACAACAGTTCGCGCAGGCCCTGCGCCGCGGCCAGGGCGGCGGCGGCATCCGCCACCGGCAGGGCCACCGCGAACTCGTCGCCGCCCAGGTGGGCGACCGCCAGGGCACCCGGCAGTCCGGTGCGCAGGCGGATCCCGACCGCGCGCAGGATGGCGTCGCCGAAGCCGTGTCCGAACGCGGCGTTGACGTGCTTGAAGCGATCCAGGTCGGCGCACAGGACGGCGACGCCGTGCTCGCCGCGATCGCGGCAGCAGCGCGCGAGCGCCGCCAGGAAGCCCGCGCGGTCGGCGAGCTGCAGGCTGCCGGCGGCCCGGCGCGGGAGACGCGGACGGACCGTGCTCACCGGCGCGCCCGGGACCGCCTGGCGCGGCGGGCCGACTGCGTCGCGGACGCCTGCCTGCTCCGGTTCATGCCTGCTCCCTGTCGGCGCCGTCGACCTCGGCGCGGGCGTGCCGGCCCGGCCGCAGTCGCGCCCTGCGCGCGGCCGCCCCGCGGCGACGGCGGCACCGCCTTCCGACCGGCGCAGGATCCGGACCTCCTGTCCGACCCGCCACGGTCTGACGGCGAGTGTGCGCCGGTCGCGCCGGTTCCGCCAGCACCGGCGCCTGTGACACACTGCCGGCCCGGGGCACGGACGCCGCCCCGGCGCGTGCGACCGATCATGACCGACGCTCCCTACCCGATCGACTACCCGGCCCTGGCCCGTGCCGTGGCGGCCCTGGCGCTGACCCCGGCCGAACTGCACGGCGGCCTGTGCGGTTTCCTGTGCGCCGGCGGCCAGCCGCATCCCGGGCACTGGCTGGACCAGCTCTGCCTGGACTCGACGGCGCTGGAGGCCAGCAGCCGGCCGACCCTGGAAGCCCTGCGCGCGGCCACCCAGACCCTGCTCGACGACCCCGACCTGCGCTTCTCTCCGCTGTTGCCGGGCGACGAGGTGGCGATGGCCGACCGGGTCGTGGCGCTGGCCGCCTGGTGCGCCGGCTTCATCGGCGGCTTCGGCCTGGCCGGCGCCGTCGAAGCCGGACGGTTGTCGGAGGAAGGCCGCGACGCGCTGCGCGACCTCGACCGCATCGCCCACTTCGGCTACGAGGCCGGCGAGGCGGAGGAGGACGAGAACGCCTTCGCCGAGATCGTCGAGTACGTGCGCATGGCGGTGATGCTGCTGCGCCAGGAATCCGGGCCGGCGGCGGCGCCGGCCGATGCCACCCGGCACTGAGAGTGGCGGTCCGTGCCGGCCGCCGCCAGACCCGGCCTCCCTCGGCGGATCGTCCGCGCACGACGCGCCGGCAGCCTTGCGACAGGGGCACCCCTTGAGCCTTCCGGCCGCCCTGCGCGAGCACGCCCGCCGGCGCCGGCAGCTGATGCGGCTGATCGGGCCGGACGCCATCGTGGTGGTGCCGGCGGCGCCGGAACGGGTGCGCAGCCACGACACCTTCCACCCGTACCGGCAGGACAGCGACCTGCTCTACCTGACCGGCTTCCCGGAGCCGGAGGCGGTGCTGGTCCTGGTGCCGGGCCGGGCGGCGGGGGAGTGCATCCTGTTCTGCCGCGAGCGCGATCCCGAGCGCGAGCGCTGGGACGGTCCGCGCGCCGGCCTCGAGGGCGCGGTCGACCGCTACGGCATGGACGATGCCTACCCGGTCGGCGACATCGACGACATCCTGCCCGGGCTCATCGAGGGCCGCGCCCGCATCCACTACCACCTGGGCCGCGACCCCGAGTTCGACCAGCGCCTGCTCGGCTGGGTCAACCGCGTGCGCGCGCAGTCCCGGCGCGGCGCGGTGCCGCCCAACGAGATGGCCACCCTCGGCACCCTGCTGCACGAGCTGCGCCTGGTGAAGTCGCGTGCCGAGCTGAAACTGATGCGGGAGGCGGCGAGGATCACCGTCGCCGCGCACCGGCGCGCCTGGCAGGCGAGCCGGCCGGGCCGCCGCGAGTACCAGGTCGAGGCCGAGTTGCAGGCCGCCTTCCGCGGTAACGACGCGGTCGCCGCCTACCTGCCGATCGTCGGTGCCGGCGCCAATGCCTGCGTGCTGCACCACCCGGCCGGCGACGCCGAGCTGCGCCGCGGCGAGCTGGTCCTGGTCGACGCCGGTGCCGAATACCGCGGCTATGCCGCCGACGTCACCCGCACGGTGCCGGTCGGCGGCCGCTTCAACCGCGCCCAGCGCAGCCTGTACGACCTGGTCCTGGACGCGCAGCGGGCGGCGATCGACGAGGCACGGCCGGGCCGTCCTTTCGACGCCATGCACCAGGCCGCGGTGCGGGTGCTGACCGACGGCCTGGTCCGCCTGGGCCTGGTCGAGGGTCCGCTGGCGAGCGCGCTGCGCGAGCGCCGCCACCTGCCCTTCTATCCGCACAAGACCGGGCACTGGCTGGGCCTGGACGTGCACGACGTCGGCGACTACCGGATCGACGGCCACTGGCGCGAGCTGGAGCCGGGCATGGTGTGCACGGTCGAGCCCGGCCTGTACATCGCCGCCGACGCGCCGGTCGACCCGAAGTGGCGCGGCATCGGCATCCGCATCGAGGACGACGTCCACGTCACCGCCGACGGCCCCGAGGTGCTGAGCGCCGCGCTGCCCGTCGAGGCCGCCGAGATCGAGGCAGAGCTGGCGGGCTGAGCCCCGGCGGCTCGGGGGCGGCGCGTCACGCGCCCGGGGCCAGCGGGGAACGGATCGCGCGGCGCCGCGCCGGTCGCCGCAACCGGGAACGGCGATGCCGCCTCAGGCGCCGCCGATCGCCGCGAACTTGCCGGCGCGGTCGAGGCGGTAGAAGCGGCGCAGGCGGCGGCGCACGGCCGGCTGCTGCAGGCGGTCGCCGTGGCGGCGCAGCAGGTCCAGGCAATAGCGCGCGGCCAGACGGTGCGCGGTCCGGTAGCGGCTGCGCTCCTCGGCATCCAGGTCGGGGCTGAAGCGGACGCGCTCGAACAGGGCGTTGACGATGGCCTCGCCGCGACCGGGACCGGCCAGCTCGGTGGCCAGCACGAACACGTCGACCTCGGCCTGCAGCTCCAGCTCCAGGGCGCTGACCGGGCGGTCGTGGTGGCCGTGCCAGCTCAGGCAGACGAAATGACTGACGCCTTCGGCCAGCAGGGCCAGCTCGGCCAGGTTGGCGGCGCCCAGGCGTACCCGCGGATCGTTCCGGCGCAGGGTCTCCAGGACATCCTCGTCCAGGAACAGGGCCAGCTCGACCGCCTCGCCGTCCTGGCGCACCAGCAGCTGCTCGCGCGGCTGCCGGCTGCCCGGAGGCAACAGCGAACGCGCCAGCGCCGGATCGCTGGTCAGCACGGCGTCGACCGCCAGCGGCAGGTCCAGCTCGTAGCAGTGCGCCAGCCGGGCCTGGACGTCGGCCGGCGTCATGGCTCAGGCCACGGCCTGCGCGAAGGCGTCGCGGCTGAGGTTCTCGGCACCGTCCGGCGCGGCCCGGACGTCGTCCTCGATGCGCACGCCGCCGTAGGGCGCAAGGCGCCCGACCAGGGCCCAGTCGACCCGGCCGGCATGCGGGCCGGCGCGCAGCCGCTCCAGCAGCATCGGGATGAAATAGAGGCCCGGCTCGATGGTGACCACCATGTCCGGCAGCAACGGACGGGTCAGGCGCAGGAAGGGATGGCCCTCGGGAGGCCCGGTGCGGCCGCCGCCCGGTCCGGCCATGAAGCCGCCGACGTCGTGCACCTGCAGGCCGATCAGGTGGCCGATGCCGTGCGGGAAGAACACCGCGCTGACGCCGCTGGCCACCTGCTCGTCGGCGGCCATCCGCACGATGCCGAGCTCCTCGAGGACCGCCGCGAGCCGCCGGTGCGCCTCCAGGTGCAGGTCCCGGTAGTCGACGCCGGGGCGCACCCTCGCGCACAGGGCCCGCTGCACGGCGTCGACGGCGGCGACCAGGGCCGCGAACGTGGCATCGCCGTCGTGCCAGGTGCGGGTGATGTCGCTCGCGTAGCCGGCGACCTCGGCGCCGGCATCCAGCAGGAAGCTGCGGTGGGCATCCGGCAGGTCGTGGCGCTGGTGCTGGTAGTGCAGGACGGCCGCGTGCGCGTTGAGCGCGACGATGCTGCCGTAGGGCAGGTCCGGCTCGGCATGGCCGGTGGCCTCCAGGTAGGCGGCATGGATCTGGCGTTCGGAGCGGCCGTCGTGGAACGCCTGGCGGGCGGCCAGGTGGCCGCGCACCGCGCGCCGGTTGGCCATGCGCATGGCCTCGAGTTCGTACTCGCTCTTGCAGGCGCGGTCCCAGTGCAGGCGCCCGACCAGGGCCTGCGGGTTGTCCGGCACGTGCTCGCCGAGCGCCCAGTCCGGATCGCCGACGATCGCGCAGCGCGCCGGCGGCGGCAGGTGGCGGGCGGCCTCGGCGGCGTCGCGCACCACGACCACCTCGAAATGCTCCGGCCAGTAGCCGTGCGGCGGCGCCGGCGGCAGGTGCCAGTAGTCGTCGGGCTGGCAGTAGACCAGGGTGGGGCGGCGTCCCGGGCTGTGCACCAGCCAGGAATCGGGCAGGTCGGTCAGCGGCAGCCAGTGCAGGAAATTGGGGTTGGCCCGGAACGGCAGGGGGCGGTCGTCCTGGAAGGCGTAACGCACCCTGCCGGAGGGCAGCACCAGGTGGTCCTTGCCGGCCGCCGCCAGTGCGGCGTCGGCACTCGCCATGACGCGGGCCAGGTGGGCGGGATAGAGGCTGGCGAGCGGCGTGTGGCTGGCGTGGTCCATGCCCGGATTCTGACGCAAACCCCCGCCCGATCAAGTTGTGCCTGTCCCCTGGCCGGCTGCGCCGGTGCCCGGCCCGGGTGCGGGCCAGGCACCGTGGCGCGGGCGCCTGCGCGCCTGCGCCACGGGCGCATCCTCAGGACTCAGCCGCCGGGCTGCCAGCGCACGGTCGCGAACACGCTGCGCCCCGGCGTGTTGAAACCGCGCACCAGCTCGTAGTCGACGTCGCCGAGATTGTCGCCGCGCAGTTCCAGCCGCCAGTCCGGATGCACCTGCCAGGCGGCCCGCAAGCTGGCCAGGACATGGCCGGGCAGGTCGATGGCCTCCGGGAAACCGGCGTCCTTGCGACCGCCAAGGGCGACCAGCTCGCCGCCGATGCGCCAGCGCCCGCCCAGGGCGCGGTCGACGGACAGCGCGGCCTTCTGGCGGGCGCGGCGCAGCAGGGGCTGGCCGGTCTCGCGGTTCTCCGGGTCCTGCACGGTGGCGGTGGCCTCCACCTGCCAGCGCTCGCCGCGCCAGCCGTACTCGGCCTCGACGCCCTCGATGCGGGCGCGCGCGACGTTCTCCGCCTGCGAGACGCCGCCGCCGGTGAAGCTGATCAGGTCGCGCAGGTCCGTGCGGAACGCGCGCAGGCGCAGCTCGCCGGCGACGCCGAGCGCGACATCGGCGCCCAGCTCGAGGCTGCGCGAGCGCTCCGGCTCGAGGTCGGGGTTGCCTGCGAAGAAGCCGCCGAAGCCGGGCGAGTACAGCTCGTTGAGGTTGGGTGCCCGGAAGCCCTCGCCGAAGCTGGCCGACAGGCGCAGGCCTTCGGCGACCCGCCAGCCCAGGCCGCCGGAGAAGGTGGTCTCGCCGCCGAAGTCGCTGTTGTCGTCATGGCGGCCGACCGCTTCCGCGTCCAGGGCCCCGGCCCGGCCCCGCCAGCCCAAATAGGCGGCGCGGTTGCGGCGGTCGCCGGCGTAGGGCTCGCCGAAACCGCTGAATGCCGACCCCTTCTCGTCCAGCCAGTTCAGGCCGAACAGCAGGTGCTGTCCGGGCTGCAGCTGCCACGCGTTCTGCCAGTCCAGCGAACGACGCCGGGTGCGGAAGTCCGAGCCGTTGATCGGCGTCACCAGGTCGTTGCGGCCCTCGGCGGCGACCAGCTGGTGGGACCAGCGCTGCGCCAGCGGCCCGGCCAGGGACACCGACAGGGTCTGCGTGCGCGCTTCCGATTCGGCCGGTCCGAAGCTGGCCTCGGCGGCGCCGGCATCGAACTGCGCGTCGGTGTCGGCGCGGAACACGCGCGCCTCCAGCGCCTGGCGGCCCAGGTCGACGCCGAGCGCGAGGCTGGCCGAGCGCTGCCGCTGGCCGTCGTCGTCGGGGAAGTAGCCGAAGCCGTTCTCGTTCTGCGCGGAGAAGCCGTCGCTGCGCTCGTCGGCGACCGCGGCGGAGACCCGCACCGCGCCGTCGCTGCCCAGCGCGCCCTCCAGGCGCCGGGTGTTCCAGCTTCCGTAGGACACGGCGGCGCTGCCGCCCTGCGGGCGGCGCGTGAACACCTGGATCACGCCGCCGATCGCGTCGGAACCCCAGAACGCCGCCCGCGGCCCGCGCACGATCTCGATGCGTTCGACCTGGACCAGCGGCAGGTTGGTGAAATCCAGCGCGCCGGTGTTGAACGAGGACACGCGCACGCCGTCGACCAGGACCAGGACGTGGTTGGAATTGGTGCCGCGCAGGAACAGCGAGGTCGCGCCGCCCGGCCCGCCGGTCCGGGCCAGGTCGATGCCGGCCTGCAGGCGCAGAAGGTCGAGCAGGTCGCGCGCCTGGCTGCGCTCGATCGCCTCGCGGTCGATGACGGTGACCGGCACCAGGGCGGCATCGACGGTCTCGCTGCTGCGCGAGGCGGTGACGGTGGTCGGCGCCAGGGTCGGCGCCTGGGCCAGGGCGACGGCGGGCAGCAGGCTGCCGGCCAGGGCCAGGGAAAGGGTTCTCATCGGTAGGGCTCCGTGTCTTTGTTCGCTCACCCGCGAACGTGCGGAGGTCCCGACGGCGAGGACGGCCGGACATCGACGCGGCGATGCCGGCTCGCACTGGCCGCGTCGCCCGCCGCAACGCTCAGTCCGCCCGCCGCGGTTGCGGCGGGCACTCGACGAGGCCGGTCTCCGGGCTGGCGATCGTGGCGGTGCGGGGCACCGTCAGCGCCGGCCGCCTTCCCGGGACGCGGGGTCCCAGTGGCTGATGGCCGGCTTCGAATCGCTTACCGTTGCGGGGGCAGCGCCGGACTTGCACCGGCTTCCCGTTTCACCCGCCGTGTGGCGGGCACCTCGAAGCGGCGCCAGTGTAGCAGGGGCCGCCGGCCGCGCTGCCGCGACCGCCCCGCGCGGGAGACGCCCGCGCCCGGCAACCGGCATCCCGGCTAGACTTGCGCCGGTCGAGAGGAGACGACGACGCATGACCGTGGCTTCCCTGCCCCGCCTCGAGGACGTCCGGCTGGCGATCATCGGCCTGGGCTATGTCGGCCTGCCGCTGGCGGTGGCGTTCGGACGGCGCCTGCCGACCCTGGGCTTCGACATCAACACGGCGCGCGTCGAGGCGCTGCGGCGCTTCCAGGACGACACCCTGGAGGTCAGCGCCGAGGAATTGCGCGACGCCAGCCAACTGACGGTGTCCGCAGACCCGGCC
Organism: Proteobacteria bacterium UBA2363; assembly: GCA_002344355.1. Classification (GTDB taxonomy): domain Bacteria; phylum Pseudomonadota; class Gammaproteobacteria; order Xanthomonadales; family UBA2363; genus Pseudofulvimonas. The sequence continues at coordinate 34,319 of DDTN01000001.1, forward strand.
GACCTGGTCGGTCGCGACGTCTACATCGTCACCGTGCCGACGCCGATCGACGATGCCCGGCGCCCCGACCTGCGGCCGCTGGAATCGGCCAGCCGGACCGTCGGCCGCGCGATCCGGCGCGGCGGCACCGTGGTCTTCGAATCGACCGTGTATCCGGGCGCCACCGAGGAGGTGTGCGTGCCGATCATCGAGCGCGAATCCGGCCTGCGCCTCAACGTCGACTTCTACGCCGGCTACAGCCCGGAGCGGATCAACCCCGGCGACCGCGAGCACCGCCTGGAGAACATCACCAAGGTCACCGCGGGCTCGACGCCGGAGGCCGCCGACTTCGTCGACGCCCTGTACCGGGTGGTGGTCCGGGCCGGCACCCACAAGGCGTCCAGCATCCGCGTCGCCGAGGCCGCCAAGGTCATCGAGAACACCCAGCGCGACCTCAACATCGCCCTGGTCAACGAACTGGCGCTGATCTTCCACCGCCTCGGCATCGACACCAGCGAGGTGCTGGCCGCGGCCGGCACCAAGTGGAACTTCCTGCCGTTCAAGCCCGGCCTGGTCGGCGGCCACTGCATCGGCGTCGACCCCTACTACCTGACCCACAAGGCCCAGCAGATCGGCTACCACCCGGAAGTCATCCTGTCCGGGCGGCGCATCAACGACGGCATGGGCGCGCACGTCGCCGAGCGGGTGGTCAAGCTGATGACCCGGCGCCGCATCCATGCCTCGCAGGCCAACATCCTGGTGCTGGGCCTGGCGTTCAAGGAGAACTGCCCGGACCTGCGCAACACCCGGGTGGTCGACGTGATCGCCGAACTGCGCAGCTACCACGCCAACGTCGACGTCCACGACCCGTGGGTGAGCGCCGCCGAGGCGCAGCACGAATACGGCCTGTCCCTGGTCGACGCGCTGCGCCCCGGGCACTACGACGCGATCATCCTGGCGGTCGGGCACCGCCAGTTCCTGGCGATGGGCGCCGACGCCATCCGCGCGCTGGGCAAGCCCGACTGCGTGCTGTTCGACGTCAAGCAGGTGCTGCCGCGGGAGTCGGTCGATGACCGGCTGTGAAGCACGGAACAGGGGGCGCGCGACCGTGGCCCGGTCGCGCCCCGGTGGCCCCGGATTCCCGCCGACGCGCCCCCGGGACCTGGGGGCGCGGCCATGAGGGTGCTGGTGACCGGGGCGGCGGGATTCATCGGCGCGCGGCTGTCCGAGCGGCTGCTCGAGCGCGGCGACGAGGTGCTGGGCTACGACAACGTCAACGACTACTACGACCCGACCCTGAAGGAGGCGCGGCTGGCGCGGTTGCTGCCGCAGGCGGGCTTCTCGCTGGTGCGCGCGTCCCTCGAGGACCGCGAATCCCTGCAATCGGCGTTCGACCGCTTCCGGCCGCAGCGGGTGGTCAACCTGGCCGCCCAGGCCGGGGTCCGCTATTCGCTGACCAATCCGCACGCCTACGTCGACAGCAACCTGGTCGGCTTCGTCAACATCCTGGAAGCCTGCCGGCACGGCGGCGTCGAGCACCTGGTCTACGCCTCGTCGAGCTCGGTCTACGGCGCCAACCGCAAGCTGCCGTTCTCGGTCCGCGACCCGGTCGACCACCCGGTCAGCCTGTACGCGGCGACCAAGAAGGCCAACGAGCTGATGGCGCACACCTACAGCCACCTGTACGGCCTGCCCACCACCGGCCTGCGCTTCTTCACCGTCTACGGCCCTTGGGGCCGGCCGGACATGGCCCTGTTCCTGTTCACCCGGGCGATCCTGGCGGGCGAGCCGATCCAGGTGTTCAACCATGGCCGGCATACCCGCGACTTCACCTACATCGACGACATCGTCGAGGGCGTGGTGCGCAGCCTGGACCACGTCCCCGGCCCGGACCCGGGGTTCGACCCGCTGGCGCCCAACCCGGGCAGCTCGGCGGCGCCTTACCGGGTCTACAACATCGGCAATGACCGCCCGGTCCAGCTTTCCACGTACATCGAACTGATCGAGGCCTGTCTGGGCCGGCGCGCCGAGAAGATCCTGCTGCCCCTGCAGCCCGGCGACGTCCCGGACACCCATGCCGACGTGGCCGAGCTGGCCGCCGATACCGGCTATGCTCCGGCCACGCCGGTCGAGGAGGGGGTGCGGCGTTTCGTGGCCTGGTACCGGGATTATTTCGGGTGCTGAGCGCCCGGTGGGATGGCCGGCGAAGTGTGATAGCGTTCACATTCTGAGCGTTTTCGACCGAGGAGGGTTCCCATGAACGTGCTGGCAAGGGTTGTGTCGCTGATCGGCCTGGTCCTGGCGCTGGGCGCCTGCGCCGCCGGACCGAGGCCGGGCGAGGTGCCGACCGCCGACCCCTCGATCCAGGCGGTCGAGGTCTACCGGATCGGCGTCGACGACATCCTGCGCGTGTCGGTCTGGCAGAACCCCGACCTCAACGTCGAGGTGCCGGTACGACCGGACGGCAACATCTCGGTGCCCCTGGCCGGCGACGTGCCCGCCGGCGGCCGGACGCCGCAGGAAGTGGCCGAGAGCATCCGCGAGAAGCTGTCGTCCTACCTGCGCGACCCCAACGTCACGGTGATCCTCACCGAGCTGCGCAGCCACGAGTACCTGGCCCGGGTGCGGGTGACCGGCGCCGTGCGCTCGCCGGTCTCGGTGCCCTACCGGCAGGGCATGACCGTGCTCGACGCCGTGCTCGAGGCCGGCGGCCCCAACGAGTTCGCGGCGGCCGACCGCACCCTGCTGCACCGCAAGGCCGGCGGCGGCAGCCGCGCCTACCCGGTCCACCTCGACCGCATCCTCAAGCGCGGCGAGCTGGCCACCAACCACGCGGTGCAGCCGGGCGACGTGATCACGGTCCCCGAGCGCACCTTCTGACCCGGATCGACGCACCCTGATGTTCGGCAAGGACCCCACCGTCACCGCCAGCGACGCCGTCCCGGTCAGCGAGCTGGCGCCGCTGCTGGTGCGCGAGGCGCGCCGGCACAACCTGCTGCTGGCGCTGGTGTTCTCGGTGATCGCCCTGTTCGCCCTGCTGTTCGGGCTGTTCGTGCTCGAGCGCAGCTACGAATCCTCGGCCACCATCCTGGCCCAGCAGAGCGACATCATCCAGCCGCTGCTGGAGGGCCGCGCGGTGGCGACCGGGGTGGTCGACCATGCCGGCATCGCCCGCCAGGTGATCTTCGGCCGCCGGGTGATGTCCGAGATCCTCGAGGTCGGCGGCTGGATGGCGGCGACGCCGTCGCCGATCGAGCAGGACCGCCTGATGGAGTCGATCCGCGGCCGCACCCAGGTGTCGGCGCCGCGGCCCAACCTGATACTGATCGGCTACCGCGACAACGACCCGACCCGCGCGTTCCGGGTCGCCGACGCCTTCGCCCGGCTGTTCATCGAGGAGAGCCGCGAAGCCAAGCAGCGCGAGAGCCGCGACGCCTACGAATTCATCGACAGCCAGGTGCGCGACTACCACGCCAAGCTGACCGAAGCCGAGCAGTCCCTGCTGCAGTACCGCTCGCGCAACGTCGACGCCCACCCGGGCAGCGAGGCCGACGTCAACGCCCGCATCAACGCCCTGCGCACCCAGGTCGAGCAGGCCCGCATGGGACTGCTCGAGCAGCAGTCGCGCGCGCAGTCGCTGGAGGCCCAGCTGGCCGGCGAATCCGAGGTCACCGCGGTCGCCACCCGGGAATCGCTGTACCGCGGCCAGCTGCTCGAGCTGCAGGCGCAGCTCGACCGCCTGCTGCTGACCTACACCGACCAGTATCCGGACGTGGTCCGCACCCGCCACCAGATTTCCGACATCCAGCGCCAGCTCGAGCAGGAGCAGGGCCGCCGCGAGCGCGGCGAGCGCGGCGACTCGCCGTTCGACAACGCCCAGTTCAACCCGCTCTACCAGGAGCTGCGCACCCGCCTGGCCGAGGTCCGCCGCGAGCTGGCCGCCTCGCAGTCGCGGCTGTCGATCGCCGAGTCGCTGCTCTCCGCCGAGCTCGACCGCGCCCGCCGGATCGCCGCCTCCGAGGGCGTGCTGGCCGAGCTGACCCGCGACTACGAGGTCAACCGCGACATCTACCAGGACCTGCTGCGCCGGCGCGAGAACGCCCGCGTCTCCATGGTCCTCGACCAGGAGCAGCGCGGCCTGACCTTCCGCATCCAGGATCCCGCGGTGATCCCGCTGCGGCCCACCGGCCTGCGCCTGATGCACGTCGCCGGGGCCGGGCTGGCGGCCGCCTTCGCGGTGCCGCTGGGCCTGCTGTTCGTGGCCGCCCGCTTCGACCCGCGGGTGCGCACCGCCGGCCAGCTCGAGCGGCTGGGCGTGCCGGTGCTGGCCACCGTGCCGCCGTACCTGACCCGGCGCGACCGGGTCCGCGCGCACATGCGCTGGGCGCTGGTCGCGCTGATGGTGGCGCTGGTGTTCGGCGCCTACCTGCTGGCCTACTGGCTGCGACAGGGACAGGGCTGATGGCCGGCAACGACGGCAGCGGAGGGAACATGGCCGACCACGGATCGCCGGCGCGGCCGATCGCCCGCTACAGCGAGAGCTTCGAGCTGACGCCGCGCAAGCTCGAGGAGCGCCGGCTGATCCACCGCAGCGATCCGGTCCGGCACCATGCCGACGCCTTCCGCGAGATCCGCACCCGCCTGCTGGAACTGGGCGGCGCGCGCAACTTCATCACCATGGTCGCGCCGATCGGCCACGGCTGTGGCGGCAGCTTCGTCGCCCGCAACCTGGCCGCCGCGTTCGCCCTGGACGAGTCCAAGACGGCCCTGCTGATCGACTGCGACCTGCACCACCCCAGCCAGCACGTCGCCCTGGACGTCAAGCCCGAGCGGGGCGGCCTGGTCGACTACCTCGACCGCGCCGACGCCGACCTGGAGGACGTGCTGTACCCGGTCGGCGTGCCGCGCCTGCGCCTGCTGCCCGCCGGCGGCCAGCGCGAGGCCGGCGGCGAATACTTCTCGTCGTTCCGGATGCGGGCGATGCTGGACTCCCTGCGCAGCCGCTACACCGACCGTTACATCATCCTGGACGGGCCGGCGGCGGTCAGCTCGCCCGACGCCCGCATCCTCGCCGAGCTGGCCGACTTCGTGGTCCTGGTGGCCGGCTACGGGCGCGTGCTTCCCCAGGCGGTCGAGAAGGCGGTCGCCCGGTTCGACCCGGAGAAGCTGGCCGGCGTCGTGTTCAACCAGCGCGTCTGAAGGTCACCGCAGGCAGCGCGTCACCGCAACCGTGGGAACGCCGATGAGCACAGCCCGCAACAAGCCAGGACCCGCCGCCCGCCAGGCCGCCCTCGCGCTGGGCGTCGCCGCCGCGCTCGCCGCGGCGCCGGCGCAGGCCTGGCGCCTGGACTACTTCCTCGAGCTGGCCCTCGAGCACAACGACAACGTCCTGCTCTCCGAGACCGACCCGATCAGCGACACCATCGCGACGCCGGCCCTGGGCTTCGACCTGCGCAACGACGGCAGCGCCGTGCAGGCGCGCCTGGCCGGGGTCGTCGAGCACCGCAACTACCTGGAGAACGCCTACGGCAGCGAGCTGCTCGCCGAGTTCGACGGCATGCTCAACTGGGTGGCGATCCCCGGACGCCTGCACTTCGTGGTGCAGGACCGGCTGACCGTGCAGCCGGTCAGCCTGGCGGCGCCGGACGCGCCGTCCAACCGCCAGCAGATCAACATCTTCGCCGCAGGGCCCACCGTGTTCTTCCGGATGGGTCCCACCGTCAACGGCCAGGCCGAGCTGCGCTACATCGACACCTGGGCCGAGGACAGCGCCGGCTTCGACAGCCAGCGCATGAGCCTGGCGCTGCGCGGCGCCAAGCAGATCGGCCCCGGCAGCACCCTGTCCGCCAACCTGCAGGCGCAGCGCGTCGACATCGAGGACGCCGGGCTGGCGCCGGACTACGACCGTTACGACGCCTTCCTGCGCTGGCGGCGCAACCTGCGCAGCTTCGACCTCGAGTTCGATGCCGGCTACTCGTGGCTCGACTTCGACGATGGCGGCAGCCGCAGCAGCCCCCTGCTGCGCGCGATGGCGGCCTGGCGCGCCAGCGAACGGACCTCGCTGGCGGCGACCGCGATGCGGCGGTTCTCCGACACCGCCGAATCGCTGATCGAACCGGTCAGCCTGGACGGCACCATTCCGGCACCCACGCTGCCGCCCGGCGCCATCAGCGGCGACGCCGCGATCAACGCCCTGCCTTACCGGGAGACCAGTTTCGAGTTGACCTGGGCCTACGAGGGCGCGCGCGCCACCGTCGCCGCCGGGCCTTTCCACCGGCGCCTGGACTACGTCGCCGACGACGGCCCCGACCAGACCGGCCGCGGCGTGCAGCTGGGCTTCGGCTGGCGCCTGAGCAGCAACCACCGGCTGGAGATCGAGAGCCGGATCGAGCGCCTGCGCTTCCTCGAGACCGGGATCGAGAACGACACCCGTTACCTGGCCGCCTTCCTGCACCGGAGCTACACGCCGCACTGGAGCTCGCGGATGGGCTACACGCGGTACGAGCGCGACAGCAGCGAGACCGGGCTGAGCGCGGACCAGAACATCTGGTACGTGGCCGTGACCTATACCCGCTGATGGCGCAGGGCCTGCTCGTCACCGGCGGCGCCGGCTACATCGGCAGCCACGTGGTGCGCCAGCTGGCCGCCCGCGGCGAGCGCGTGGTGGTGCTCGACAACCTCAGCACCGGCTTCGCGCAGGCGGTGGTCGGCGCGGAGCTGGTGGTCGGCGACATGGCCGACCGGCCCCTGGTCGAGGCGCTGCTGCGCCGGCACCGCATCGAGGCGGTGCTGCATTTCGCCGCCCACACCGTGGTGCCGGAATCGGTGGCCGACCCGCTCAAGTACTACGGCAACAACACCTGCGGAACGCGCAGCCTGCTCGCCGCCTGCCAGGCCGCCGGCGTCGCGCGCTTCGTGTTCTCCTCGACCGCCGCGGTGTACGGCATGCCGGCCTCCGGGGTCGCCGACGAGGACACCCCGACCGTGCCGATCAACCCCTACGGCATGTCGAAGCTGATGAGCGAGCACATGCTGCGCGATCTCGCCGCGACCGGGGCGATGCGCTACGCCATCCTGCGCTACTTCAACGTCGCCGGCTGCGATCCGGAAGGGCGCATCGGCCAGTCGACGCCAGAGGCCACCTTGCTGGTCAAGGTCGCCTGCGAACACGCGGTCGGCCGGCGCGACCAGCTTGCCGTGTTCGGGACCGACTACGACACGCCGGACGGCACCTGCATCCGCGACTACATCCACGTCGACGACCTCGCCGATGCCCACCTGCGCGCCCTCGACCACCTGCGCGCCGGCGGCGAGCCGCTGCTGCTCAACTGCGGTTACGGGCATGGCTACAGCGTGCGCGAGGTGATCGACGCGGTGGCCCGCGCCAGCGGCGCCGCGCTGAACGTGGTCGAGCGGCCGAGGCGCGCCGGCGACCCGCCCAGCCTGGTGGCGCGCAGCGAGCGCCTGCGCGACGTGCTGGGCTGGCGGCCGCGCCACGACGACCTCGACTTCATCGTCGCCAGCGCGCTGGCCTGGGAGCGTCGGCTGGCCGACGGTGGCGGCTACCGCCGGGCACCGGCCTGAGCCGGATCCCCGCCGCGGCGGCTGCGGGCGTCCGGAGGCAGGGGCACGACCCGTGCCCGGCGCGGCGCGGCACCGCGCCGGCAGCGGCGGGCGAGCCCTGCGGCGTGCCGGGGTCAGTCGTCGCGCCGGGCCAGGAACAGCGGGTACGGCGCCGGCGCGACCAGGCCGGCCCATTCGCCGACGCGCTCGACCACGCCGTTGGCCAGGTCGACGAGGTTCTTGCGCGCCTCGAACGGCGGGTCGTAGAAGGCGCGCCGGCGCAGGATCGTGAAGCCGTGGCGGCGCAGCAGGGCGGCGGCATCGCCGGCGTCGTGGTGGCGGATGCCGGGGCTGGGATTGCGGTCCAGCGCGCGGCGGCCGGTCAGGCGGCGCCACAGGCGCGTCAGCAGCGGCGAGGTCTTGGTCGCCAGCACCAGATGGCCGCCCGGGCGCAGCACCCGGCGCACCTCGGCCAGGTACGCCTCGTCGTCGGGGACGAACGGCAGCACCACCACCGACAGCACCAGGTCGAAGGCGGCGTCCGGGAAATCCAGGCCGTCGGGCCGGCAGCGCTCGAAGGGCAACGGCGCGTACTCGCGGCGCGCGAAGTCGACGCGGCGCTGCTCGACGTCGACGCCGACGATGTCGGGGTGGCTGCGCGCCACCGCCCAGGCGATGTCGCCCCAGCCGAAGCCGTAGTCGAGCACCCGGCCCGGCGGCACCCGGGCGACCATGTCGAGCACCGCCCTGTGGCGCCGCCGCTGGTGCGCGTCCTGCGGCGCGTCGCGATGGAAATGCGCCGGTACGCCGGCGGTCATCGCCGAACCGCTAGAATCCTCCACGCTGCCACTCCGTCCAGGCCCGTCCCGATGCGTCAAGTGTACCGCCCGACCGGATCCGCCGCGGTGCGGCTGGCGGCCCTCCTGCTGCTGCCGGCGTTGCAGGTCCTGGCCGCACCGGCAGGCGGCGCCGGGGCGATCCGTTTCGACGATGTCACCGCGGCGTCGGTCGACGCGCTGGCCGATTCCGAGTACCGCTTCGATGCGGTGTGGACCGACTTCAACGGCGACGGCTGCCCGGACCCTTTCGTGTTCGGCCACGCCGACCCGGCGACCAGCCGGCTGTGGCTGAACCTGTGCGACGGCAGCGGCCGCTTCCGGCTGGTCGGCAACGACGCGGTCCGGCACTACATCAACCCGCCGGTGCTGCCGCTCGGCGCCGGCTGGATGACCGTGCTGGACGTCGACGGCGACGGCCGCGAGGACTTCTGGCTGCGCCACGCCAACATGCTGGCCGGCTGGTACCGCAACGGCAGCGAGGCCGGCGCCTTCGTGCCGCGCTTCGCCGACAAGCACGACGCCTGCGACGACGCCTGCGTGTTCGCGGACATCGACGGCGACGGCCGGCTCGACCGCATCCACCCCGACCGCCGGGTGGTCGACATCGCCAGCGGCCGGCAGCTGCACGGGCCGGCGCGCACGCGCGGCGAGGCGATCGTCTTCGACGTCGACGGCGACGGCTGGCCTGACATCGTGCAGCCCGCCGCCGGCGGCTGGTGGCGCAACCGGGCGGGCCGCCTGACCTGGGTCGAGGGCGGCCTGGCCGGCGACCGGCCCCTGCTGGCCGCCGACCTCGACCGCGACGGCCACCTCGACCTGCTCGCCATCACCGATGCCGGCGAGACCGGCGACGGCCGCCTGCACCTGTTCCGCAACGACGGCGACGGGCGCTTCTCCGAGGTCACCGCCGACAGCGGCCTGGCCGGCCTGCCGGTGCAGCGCTGGCACGCCGAGTACGGCAACGCGATCGCCGGCGACCTCGACAACGACGGCTGGCCGGACCTGGTGCTGACCAGCCTGGAACGCCGGCAGCCGGTGCTGGTGTTCCGCAACGAGGGCGGCCTGCGCTTCCGCCGGCAGGACCTGGACCTGGGCGCCACCGGCCGCGGCAGCGAGGGCCATGCCGCCCGCGCCGACCTGGCCGACTACGACCTCGATGGCCGCCTGGACCTGGTCAAGACCCAGGCGGGCAGCAACCTCGGCCTGTGGCGGAACGTCAGCGCGGCGGGCGGCGCCTGGATGCAGGTGCGCCTGAGGGGTCCGCGCGGCAACAGCGATGCCGTCGGCGCCGACGCGCGCTGGTTCGCCGCCGGCAGCCGCGACCTGCTGGCGCATTCGGCGGTCCAGGTCGGCCCCGGGCATCCCGCCCGGGTCCTGCATGCCGGGCTCGGCGCGGCCCGGCAGGCCGACCTGGAGGTGCGCTGGCCGCATGGCGGGCCGGCATGGCGCTTCCCTGGCCTGGCCGCCGGCCAGGCCGTGGTCGCGTTCCCCGATGGCTGCCTGATCGAGGGCTGGCAGCCGGGCCGGGGCTGGCCGATGACCGCGCCGGCGGACTGTCCGCGTCGCGGCCTGCCGATCGACGCCGCAGCGGCGCCCGGCGCGGGTACGGCGCCCGCCGGCGGCATCGCCGGCCTGGCCTCCCTGGTGTCCCGACTGCGGCCGGTGGCTGCCGGAACCGGGGGTACCGGCGGCGCCATCGAACTGCGCCGCCACGGCGCGGTCGGCACCACGGTCACCGCCACCTTCGGCATCCCCCTGCCGCCGGGCGCCCTGACCGACGCCCGCGCGCTGCGCATCCTCGACGAACAAGGCGACGAGCTGCCGGCGTCGGTGACGCCGACCCTGCGCTGGCATTTCCGCGACGACAGCCTCCGGGCGATCAGGGTGCAGCTGCAGGTCGAGCTGCCCGACCGCGGACGCTCGCTGCGCTTCGCGCTGGGACAGCCCCGATCCCTGCCGGATCCGGCGCCGGTGCCCTACGCCGAGGGTCTGGTCGACGGCGGCAACGGCGTGCGGGTGCCGGGGGTGCTCGCGCTGCTCGACCCGGCCTGGCTGAGCGGTTCCGGCATCGCCGGCCCGCAGCTGCCGGCCGGTCGCGACAGTCGCGCCTACGACGCCTACTTCGCACGGCAGTTCCAGTGGGCCGGGCCGCTGCCCTCGGAAGACGCCATCGCCTTCCTGTTCGACCGCGCCAGCACGCTGTACAAGCAGTACCTGCGCACCGGCGCCGCCGAGCACCTGGCGGCGGCGATCGAGAGCCACCGCTTCTACATGGGCAAGCTGGTGCGCGGCCGCGATCCGGAGAACCCGCAGTGCACCGGCGGCTGGAAGTTCCAGCGCGTCAATCCCTGCGACGTCAAGTTCGTCTACATCGAGCCGATCCTGCTGCACCTGGCGCTGACCGGCGACGACACCCTGCACGACGACGCCCTGGTCGAGTCGATGGCCTCGCTGTGGGACCGGGGCGGCTGGAGCGGCATCCGCGGCCCCTACCTGCGCGCCGACCAGGACTTCACCGAGCGCCAGGCGGGCCTGGGCCTGGTCGCCCTGGTCAAGGCCTGGGAGCTGACCGGCGACGAGCGCTACCGGCGCAGCGTCGACCAGCGCATCGGCTGGCTGCAGGCGCACCAGCAGGACAACCCCGACGGCCTCGGCGACGACGGCTGCTGGCGCCACAGCTGGCAGCGCCACGAGGGCAGCAACTACGATCCGGCCACCGACGTGCGCGGCTGTTCGCCGTGGATGAGCGAGAACATCATCGACGGCCTCTGGCAGGCCTGGCTGGCGACCGGCGACGAGCGCATCCCGGCCATGCTCACCGGCTTCGGGCGGTGGCTCGAGGCGCACGGCTGGATCGGCGAGGAGGCGTTCCGGAAGGCCGGCCACTCCTGGCGCGATCCCTGCAGCGGCCCGCGCGGCCAGATCGCCTGGTACTTCGGTTCCTCGCAGGCCAGCCTCGACCAGCTGATCGCCATCCAGGATTCCGAGGGCTGGTACAGCGACGCCCACACCGTGCAGCTGGCGCTGCCGGTGGCCCTGGCCCGCTTCTTCGAGTCCGACCCCGACCAGGCCCGTGCGCTGGAGCGCCGCCTGGACCTGGTCGCGCACTCCTGGTCGACCGCCTGCGCGGCCTCTGCGGCGACGCCAAGGCGCTTCAACTGGAACCATCGCGGCAGCGCGGTGGTGCAGTGGCTGCGCCGGAACTTCCCCGAGCCGGGCACCGCCCCGGGGCACCCGGCGGCGCTGGACCGGCGCCCGTGAGGGTCCTTCACGTCACCCTGTCGTTCGCCAACGGCGGGCGCCGCGAGGCGATCGCCGCGCTCGCCGCCGGCCTTGCCGGCCAGGGCGTCAGCAGCAGCCTGTGCTGCCTGGACGGCCTGGACTCGACGCCGGCGGAACGCGCCGTGTTCGCCGATGCCTTCGCGCTGGACCGGCGCAAGCTGTTCGACCTGCGTGCGCTGCGCCGGCTGGCGCGCTACTGCGCGGACCACGGCATCGACATCCTGCATGCCCACGACGCCGCCAGCGAGGCGACCTGCGCGCTGGCCATGCCGTTCTCGGGCACGCCTCTGCTGATGAGCTTCCACCGGACCCGCAATTTCGAGTCGGCGCGCCTGCGCGACCGCATCCGCAACGCCGTGGTCGGCCTGCGCGTCGGCGCCGTGGTCACCGCCTCCCGGGAACGCCGGGACCACTTCATCGGCAGCAACTGGGTGAGTCCGGCCAAGGTGGAGTGCATCCCGCTGGGCATCGATCTCGAGCGCTTCGCGCCCGATCCCGATCGCCGCGCCGCGCTCCGCGCCGAGCTGGACCTGCCGGACGACGCGCTGCTGGTCGGCTGCGTCGGCCACTTCGGGCCGGAGAAGGGCGTCGATCTCGCCATCGACGCCTTCCAGCGCGTGCTGGCCGCGCATCCCGACCAGCCCCTGCATCTGGTGGTGCTGGGCCGCGGCGACCCGGACCACGAGCGCCTGGTGCGCGCCCGGGTCCGGCCGCAGGCGGCGCAACGCATCCATTTCGCCGGGTTCCGTACCGATCCGGAGCGCTGGTTCCAGGGCTTCGACGTGCTTCTGCATGGTGCCCGGCACGAAGCCTTCGGCCTGGTCCTGGCCGAGGCCCAGGCCTGCGGCGTGCCGGTGGTCGCCGCCGCGGTGGGCGGCATTCCCGACGTGGTGGTCGATGGCGCGACCGGACTGCTGGCCGCAACGGCCGACGCCGAGCATCTCGCCGCCAGCCTGGCGCGGCTGCTGGCCGACCCGCCGGCACGCCTGGCGATGGCGGCAGCCGCGAGCCGGCATGCCGCCTCCGCCTTCAGCCGGGACCGCTACGCCCTGAATTTCCTCGCGCTGTACCGGCGGCTGCTGGACGGCAGACGCTGACCGGCGTCGGTCCGGGCGCGCATCGTCGCGGGCTGCCCAGGCAGCGAACGCGTGCCCGGAGGGTTGCCGACGACGGCCAGGGCGGCGGGCCCGCCCGGGCCGGTGCGCCGGCCGCAGGCACTCAGATGAGCGCCTCGACCACGTCCGGATGGCCCAGGAACTGCCGGGGACTGGCGGTACGCCCGTAGGCGCCGGACTGGAACACGACGATCAGATCGCCCGGCCCGGCATCCGGCAGCTCGACGCGGTCGCCGAGCAGGTCCAGCGGCGTGCACAGGGGCCCGACAACCGACACGGTGCCGCTGCCGGGGCGGTGGCCGTTGACGGCGACCGGATAGTTGCGGCGGATCACCTGGCCGAAGTTTCCGGAGGCCGCCAGGTGCTGGTGCATGCCGCCATCGGTGACCAGGAAGGGATGGCCGCGCGAGAGCTTCCGGTCGATCACCCGGCACACGTAGATGCCCGCTTCCCCCACCAGGTAGCGGCCCAGTTCGATCACGATCCGCGCCTGGGCCCCGAAATCGGCCTCGCAGCGCCCGGCCAGGTCGGCAAGTGCCCGCTTGACCGGGACCAGGTCGAGGCTGCGGTCGCGATCGCTGTAGGGGATGCCGAAGCCGCCCCCGAGGTTCAGGCTGCGCACCGGCGCCGGCAGCAGGTCGAGCCAGCCGCGCAGCAGGTCGTAGCTGCGTTGCTGGGCCTCGACGATCGCCTCGGCGCTGAGGTTCTGCGAACCCGCATAGCAGTGGAAGCCCTCGAAGGCGAGCCCGGCAGCCCGGACCCGCGCGAGCAGGTCCGGGACCTGCTCGGCGTCGACGCCGAACTGCTTGGCGCCGCCGCTCATCTTCATGCCCGAGGCCTTGAGCTCGAACGGCAGGTTGACCCGGACCGCGACCCGCGCCGGCGTGCCGGTGCGCTCGCTGGCGGCCACCAGCAGGTCGACCTCGCGGAACGACTCGAGATTGACCAGGATGCCGGCGGCCTGCGCCTGCGCCAGTTCGGCGTCCAGCTTGCCCGGTCCGGCGAAGCTGACATGGGCGGGGTCCATGCCGGCATCCAGGGCCACCCGCATCTCGCCGGCCGAGGCCACGTCCAGGCCATCGACCCGACGCGCCAGGTGCCCGACCAGGGCCGGCATCGGGTTGGCCTTGACCGCGTAGTGCAGGTCGATGCGGTCGTCGAGGTCGCGGCGCAGCGCCGCCACCCGCTCGTCCAGCCGGCCGCGGTCGTACAGGTAGCACGGCGTTCCGCCGACCTCGGCGACCACCCGCGACAGCGGGCGGCCACCCACCAGCCATTCCCCGCCGTCGTCGCGCGGCCACGCCGCCGCGACGCCCTGACCCTCTGCCTGTGACACGGTGCGCTCCCTGCCGGACCGGGGCCCATGGTAGCCGCTGGCCGCACGGCTGCGCCCGCCGGCGCGGGCGGCGACGCGTCGGACAGCCCGTCCCGGCCGCCGCGCAGGGCACGGCCGGGGCCGGGCCGGCCCTCCCGCTGCCGCCGGGATCGGACCGACCCGCCGGGACCGCTACCGCGCCCGGCGGGTTGCCGGCGCTGCCGCAATCCGGCCCGGCATGCGCCCCGGCCGGCATTATTCCCCGCCAATGCGCACGGCGTCACGCGTTAATCACGAACCCGCCGGTGTCCAACCTGCGCAGGTCGTCCCGAAAAAATCCCGCAAATAAATGCGCCGCCGTGAAATGGATCACGAAAACGGGCGCCCGCCCCGACCTAGAATGCCCGTCCCGTGGGCCATGCACTGCGCCGCCCGCCATCCATTCCGCCGGACCGTGGGGGTTTACGGAATATCATGGAAATGTCTTGCTTGCGGCGTTTTGCCGCGATTGCTTGGTTCTTGCTGGCCGGCCTTGCCGGCCAGCTTTCTGTTCCCGTGCCGACCGCCGTCGCCCAGCAGGCCGGCGATGGCGTGTTCAGTGGCGGCTTCGAGCCCTGGGCACCGCCGGCGGCGGTCCGCACCATCACCCTGACCGGCAACGCCACCCTGGCGCCGGTCGAGCTGGTGTCGATGGGCATCCCGTTCCCGCCGGGCGCGCTGAACGACGCCGGCCTGGTGCGGATCCTCGACGGCAACGGCGCCGAAGTCGCGGCCTTCGTCCGGCCCACCCTGCGCTGGCACTGGCTGGACAACAGCATCCGGGCGGTCAAGGTGCAGTTCTTCGCCGACCCGGCCGGGCAGTACCGGTTCGACACCGGCGCGCCGCGCAGCCTGCACCTCGCCGAGCAGCCCTACGACGCCGGCACCCGCCCGGGCAAGCAGAACGCCCCGGTGCCGCGCCTGCTGGCCACCCTGGACCGCAGCTGGCTGGTCGACTCGCTGGTCGCCGGCCCGCAGCGTCCCTGGGATGGCCAGCACTGGTACGACCGCTACGTCGACCGCCAGTGGCAGTGGGCGCAGAACACCGCCTATTCCGGCGTCCACGGTTTCCTTTTCGACCGCGCCTCGGTGATCGGCCTGCAGTACGTGCGCAATGGCCGGCCGGATTACTTCGCGGAATTCTACAACTCGGCGACCTTCTACCTTTCGAAGATCAAGACCACCGGCAATGGCGGCGGCTGGCCGGATTGCACCGGTGGCTGGGTATTCGACGGCGTCAACGCCTGCGATCCCAAGTACTCCTATGCCATGCCGCACCTGCTGCTGATCGCGCTGGCCGGCGACGACACCCGGATCAGCCCGGCGACGCTCGCCCACATGGTCCACAACCAGATGCAGGGCGGCTGGGCCGGCGTGATCGGCGCCTACCAGGGCGGCAGCCAGGCCTGGACGGAGCGCAAGATCGGCCTGGCCCTCGAGCACGTGGTCAGCGCCTGGGAGATCACCGGCGACCCGGCCTGGCGCCAGCACATCGTCAACATCGTCGGCTGGCTGCACGCGCACCAGCAGACGCCGCCGGGCGACCCGTTCACCGGGGCCTGGACCCATTCCTGGCAGACCCACGAGGGCATGACCTACAACGCCGCCACCGACGTCCGCGGCGGCTCGCCCTGGATGAGCGCCAACATCGTCGGCGGCCTGTGGCGGGCCTGGCGGGTCACCCAGGACCCGCGCATCCCGGCGATGCTGCGCGACTTCGGCCGCTACATGGAGCAGCACGGCTTCGCGCCCGACGCCCTCGCCGGCAACTGGCGCAGCAGCTGCAACAGCGGCGGCACCATCGGCTGGTATTTCTCCTCGGGCATCGCCCCGCAGTCGGCGGTCATCGCCATCCAGAACAGCAACGGCTCCGGCGCCGACAGCCACAACCCGGAACTGCTGATGGTGATGGCGGCGGCGCGCCGGTTCGAGACCGATCCCGGCTGGCGCGCGCAGTTCGACCAGCGCATCGCGCGCCTGTCCATGTATCTCAACCTGTCCTGCGCCGCGGCGTCCCACACCGCGCGCGCGTTCAACTGGCAGCACCGCAATCCGGAGGCCGTATGGCTGCTCGAGCAATGATCCGCGCCCGACGTGCCCTGGCCTCGGCCCTGCTGGCGGCGGCGCCGCTGCTGTCCGCGCAAGGGCCCGACGCCGTGTTCGCCGGCGGTTTCGAGTCCTGGACCGGGCCCAGCCCAGGGCCGCTGGCCTTCCAGAACCAGGCCGCGCAGCGCATCGACCAGATGCTGGACTCGAACTACCGCTTCGATGCGCTGTTCGTCGACTTCAACAACGACGGCTGCAAGGACGCCTTCATCTTCTCGCACGCCGACTGGGGCGCGACCAGCCGCCTGTGGCTGAACCGCTGCGACGGCACCGGCACCTTCACCTACGCGAGCAACAGCCAGGTCAACCACAACATCGCCGCCGCGAGCAACCCGCTGGCCTCCGGCTGGCTGGCCGCGCTCGACTTCGATGGCGACGGCCGCCAGGACTACTGGTCGCGCCACGGCAACGCGATGGGCGCGCGCTACCGCAACGGCAGCCAGGGCGGTTTCCTGCCCTGGTTCACCGGCAAGGAGAACGCCTGCGAGGGCTACTGCGCGTTCGCCGACATCACCGGCAGCGGCAACCTGGAGATCGTCCACAACAACCGCCGCATCGAGCACATGATGACCCGGCAGGTGCTGCGGCCCGCCAGCGGCAACGCCGCCTACCAGGTGGTCGGCGACGTCACCGGCAACGGCTGGCCGGACATCGTGCAGCCGGCCAACGGCGGCTACTGGCGCAACGACGGCGGCAACCTGACCTGGGTGGCGGTGCCGGCGTTCACCGGCGGCCGCTTCATGCAGATGCTGCTCGCCGACTTCGACAACGACGGCCACCTAGACCTGTTCCTGCTCGACGGCCAGCAGTTCTCGCCGAGCGACCGCGGCCTGCTGTTCCGCAACACCGGCAACGGCGGCTTCAGCAACGTCAGCGCCGGGTCCGGGCTGGCCAACGTCGCCAGCAGCGACTACGGCAACATCATCGCCGCCGACTTCGACAACGACGGCTGGCAGGACCTGCTGGTGTCCGGGGTCGGCGGCTCGGTGCGCCTGTACCGCAACAACCGCAACCTGAGCTTCACCGCCGCGACCGGCATCGACTTCGGGCAGGCCGCCGGACAGGGCCCCGGCGGATGGCAGTCGGCGGCGCCCCGTGCCGACGTCGGCGATTTCGACAACGACGGCAAGCTCGACATCATCAAGACCCAGTTCCTCTCCAACGTCGGCCTGTTCCGCAACCTGACCGCCACCGACGGCGCGCGCTGGATGAAGGTGCGCGTGCGCGGCGGCGGCGGCAACAGCGACGGCATCGGCGCCAGCGTCCGCTGGTACCGGCCGGGGACCAACGTGCTGGTGTCGCACATGCCGGTGCTGGCCGGCGAGCAGCATCCGCAGACCCACCTGCACACCGGCCTGGGCGGCAACGCCACCATCGACCTGGAGGTTCGCTTCCCGAACGGTGGCCCGGCGCGCCGCTTCAACGGCCTGGCCAGCAACCAGGAGGTCATCGTCTACGCCAACGGTTGCCTGATCCAGCAATGGCAGCCCGGCAACGGCTGGCCGCTGCAGGCGCCGGCCGGCTGCGGCGCGCCCTGAACCGGGACGGCGGGACGGCACGCGGCCGCAACGGAGCGGCACTGCCGGATCTCGCCCCGCCCCGCGGCAGCCGGAACGGTCCGGGCCGCGGCCCGGGGTGCCCGGGCACCGCCATGCCGATCGCCGCGGTCCCGCTGCCCGGGTGCGGCCGGCGCGCAGTTGCCGACGGTCGCCGGCCATGTCAGCCTTCGGACCGACCGGCTGCGCATGTCCGCGCGCAGACCGGCAACTTCGGAGGCCTGCCATGGATGCCGCTTCGTCGCCGGCCGATGCCGACGTCGTCACCCTGACCGCCTGCCCGGCCTGCGGCGGGGGTCGCCACCGTCGCCTGGCCACGCCGGGCCGGTGGATCGGAACCGAGGTGTTCGCGCCGCTCGCCGGCCGTCTGGGCCTGGCCGGCTGCCGCGACTGCGGCCTGGTGTTCGTCAATCCGCGACCCTCGTCGACGCGCCTGGCGGCCTTCTACGCCGGCGACACCTACGACTGCCACGACACCTCCGGATCGTCCTCGGCCGGCGCCGTCGCCGACCACCTGATGGCGATCATCGAGCGCCACCTGCCGGAAACCGCGCCGCGCCACGTGCTGGACTACGGCGCCGGGGGCGGCGGCTTCCTGCTGAGCGTGCGCGATCGCGGCTGGCAGGCGTCGGGCCTGGAGCCGGGCCGGCGTGGGCTGGCCGCCTGCCGGGCCGCCGGCCTCGACATGGTCGAGCGGCCGGAGGAGTTGCCCGACGCCCGCTTCGGCCTGGTGACCTTCCACCACGTGTTCGAGCACCTGGAAGCGCCCGGCGCCGTGCTCGACACGGTGCGGCGGGTGCTGGCGCCCGGCGGCCGTCTGTTCATCGAGGTGCCCAACGCCGCCGCATTGCGGGCGCGACTCGCGCTGCCGTGGCTGACCCGACGCTTCGCCATCGACGAGCGCTACCGTGCCTTCCCGATCCATCTGGCCTACTACAGCCGCGCCACCCTGACCCGCGTCCTGGCCGCCGCCGGCTGGGAGGTGGAACACAGCTTCACCGTCGGGATGGGGCTGGACGAGTATTTCGTCGAACCGGGCCGCGAGGCCGGCGCCATCGCACCGGCCGCTGCGGCGCCGGCCGCACCGGCGCCGGTCCGCGCCGGCAGGCGCAAGCTGCGCCACCGCGTCCGCGACGCCTTCCTGGGCCTGGGCCTGGGCGAGAACCTCGCGGTGCTGGCCCGGCCCGTGGGCGGGCCACCGACGAATCGCTGATCCGCGCAGGAGGTCCGGACGCTGCCGGGCCGGTTCGCCGCGCCAATCGCCGCGACCGGCGCCGGCACGGCTCCCCGCCGCCCGCGGCGGGGCCGGGCGCCGGCATCGCGTCTCAGCGCGCGCGCTGGACCCGCACGGAGGCCGCGGCCAGCAGGCCGAACAGCACGGCCATCAGCAGCAGCCAGGGGCCGCCGCCCAGGGGCACCGGTAGCGCCGGCAGATTGATGCCGACCGGGACATCGGCGCGGCACGGGGGCGGCGAACCGTCCGGGGCGCATTCGGCGCCGGTCTCCGGGGTCACGGTGACCACGTTCAGGATCGGATTGGGCGGATTGCTCGAGACCGTCGCCGAGATCGTGAACACCGCCTCGGCGCCTGCCGGGAAGCTGGCGACCACGACGTTGACCGCACCCGAGCCCGCCGCGACCGGACAGGCCGCGCCGGCGCAGGTCCAGGCGAACCCGGTCAGTCCGGCCGGCACCGGATCGGAGATGGTGACGTTGCCGAGCGGCAGGGTGCCGAGATTGCGCACGACCACGGTGTAGACCAGGGTGCCGCCCGGCGGCGTCGACGGCCGGTCGGCCACCTTCGACACCTGCAGCGGACCCAGGCGCGGAATGGCCACCGCCGAGGCGCCGGAGGCCGAAACCGGACCGGCGAACGTCGCCGTGCCGTTGGCGATCACCAGGTTGAGCGCCTGTCCGATCGCCGCGTCCGCGGGTCGTACCGTGTACTCCGCCGTGCACAGGGCGGTGTCCGTGGCCACCAGGGTGCCGGTGCCGTTGCCCGACCAGGGCTGGCCGCCCACCGTCGCCGGCTGGCAGGTGATCGGCGTGTCGATGCGGGTGGGATCAGGCTCGACCAGTTCCACCGCGGTCAGCTGCTGCGCCTGGCTGTTCTTGACCGCGAAGGTGTAACGCAGGCGGTCGCCGATGCTGGCGAAACCGCTGGCATCGGCGTCGTCGAGCAACAGCGGGCTCTTGACCACGCGGATCTCGGCACTGCCGGCCAGGTTCTGCCGGAGCACCAGGTCGCCGGCCTGGACCGGGCCACCGCCGACGTCGCTGCCGACCACCTCGACCTCGTTCAGCACCAGGCCGGCCGCGGCATCGGCCGCGGTCACCGCGTAGCTGCGCGTGCAGACCATGTCGGCAGCAACCGCCAGCGTGCTGCCCGGGCAGGCCACGACGCCCTCGAGGTCGACCAGCACCAGCGACGACAGGGCCAGCGAGCCGCCGTTGTAGAGGGTGTAGTGGTAGTCGATGCTCTCGCCGGCATCCAGGCGGCCGTCGCTGTTGGCATCGTCGTGGATGCCGCCGGCGAGCAGGACGATGATGCCCTGGTCCGGCGTGAGCACCCCGCCGCGCGGCTGCAGGCTGGCATGGCGCACCAGCGCCCGGCCGGTTCCGCTGTCCACGGCCGACAGCGCGATTCCGGCCTGGCTCGTCGCCCCCGACCCGGACCCGGTCAGCCGGCAGAGCACCGCGTCGCCGCCGGCGAGCTGGCCGGACAGCGCGAACGGCGCGCCGTCGCGGGTCTGCGGCTCGCAGTCGACCTCCAGGCCGCCGCCGGCGAACAGGCGCAGTCCGGACAGCGCCACGGTGCCCGGGTTTCCGATGCGCACCGTGGCCGCGGAGGCCGCCGGCGCCAGCCGCGCGGCCTCGATGTCCACCTGGACCGAGAGCTCGGCGGCGGCGACCGCCTTGCCGGCGGCAAGGGCCGCCAGCAGGGCCGCCAACACAGATCCGGCCACCCGCGCCGGAGCGCCTTGCCGGTCGTCGCTGGAATGTGCAGTGCTCGAATTCATTTCCGAAGTCTCCCGGGCATCCCGGTGATCCCGGGTTGCAGGTGCATGGTTGCCGACCGCCGTCGTGTTGTCCATGGTCAGCGGAACCCGGTGAACACGGCGGTGCTGGTCGAGCTCACCACCTGGCCCCCCGGGCCGCTGCCCGACGCCGTGGCGGTGTTGACCACGCGGCGTTCGGCGACGTCCTGGGCGGTCAGCAGGTAGCTGGCCGCGCAGTTCAGCGAGTCGCCCGGCACCAGGTCGCCCAGCCCGAACGGCTCGAAGCGGTCGCGGAACAGCTCGTCGCCGCGCAGCACGGTGATCGGGTGGCCGAGCGCCGTCAGCGGGCTGCAGGTCAGGTCGGTGACGCGCGGATCGAGCAGGGAGATCGCGGTCAGGTTGCTGTTGCCGGTGTTGCTGACCACGAAGTCGTAGAACAGCACGTCGCCGGCATCGCCGTACCCGTTGCCGTTGTTGTCGATGCCCAGCTCCA
Source organism: Proteobacteria bacterium UBA2363 (assembly GCA_002344355.1). GTDB lineage: Bacteria > Pseudomonadota > Gammaproteobacteria > Xanthomonadales > UBA2363 > Pseudofulvimonas. The sequence continues at coordinate 55,605 of DDTN01000001.1, forward strand.
CGGTCTTCACCAGGGTGATCGCCGTCCCATTGGCGCTGATCGGCGCACAGGCGGCGGATTCGACGGCGAAGGTGCCCGTGATGTTGGCGCGGTTGAACAGACCGTTGCCCGGCTGCCCGGTGCACTGGCCGTTCTGGACGCCGCCGGCCAGCACCGCGACGGGCACCGTCAGCGAGTAGCCATGCACCTCGCCCGCGCCGATCGCCACGCTGCTCGCGGAGATCTGCACCGTGACGCCGTTGGCGGGCGGGAACTGGCCGCCCGGCAGGGCGCCGTTGACCACGCCCACGGTGCTCTGCACCCGTGCGTTGCCGGTGTAGACCAGGCCGTTCGCGGTGTGGTCCAGCGTGTCGGTCAGCGTGTACACCGCCGGCGAGCCTCCCAGGTTGCGCACCTCGATCAGGTAGCGCACCAGGTACATGTTCGGCCCGGTGGTCGCCACCGACTGCACGCTCTTGACCAGGTCGAGGCTGATGGTCGGCACCACCGCGCACTGCGGCAGGGTCGGCTGGCTCTGGCAGTCCACCGGCGGCTGGTCGTTCAGGGCGACCACGTTGGCGATGCGCAGCACGCCCGCCGGGATCGGATCGACCACCTGGACCTGGAAGGTCGCGGTGACCACGCCCGGCGAACCGCCAGCAGCCGCCGGGACATCGACCAGCGTGTCGCACGGCGTGCCGCCGGCCGAGCCGGCCGCGCATGTCCAGGTCGGCGTACCGCCCACGAAGGTGGTGTTCTGCGGCACCCACTCGTTGATCAGGGTGTTCTGCGCCGCGGCGCCGCCTTCGTTGCGCACCGTGATGGTGTAGGTGAGCACCTCACCCGGCTGGGCGATGCCGTCGGGGATGATGCTCTCGCCGGTGACCGCCTTGCTGACCGACAGCGCAGGCGCGGTCGGCAGGGTGGCGCAACCGGCCGGCTGCGGCACCGCCGTGCAGTCGGGCGGCGGCAGGCCGGTCTCGTGGGCCAGGTTGGTGATCGTGCCGACGTTGGCCGGAATCGGGTCGACGACCGTCGCGAGCACCGTCAGCACCAGGCTGCCGTTGCCCGGCACGGTCAGGCCGCTCCAGGTCACAACGCCGCCGGCATGGCTGCCGCCGTTGTCGGCACTGACGAAGCTGGTGTTGCCGTCGAGCACATCGGTCACCGCCACGCCCGTGGCCGGCTGCACGCTGCTGTTGGCCAGCGTGATGGTGTAGGTCAGCAGCTCGCCGGGCTGCGCCAGGCCGTCGCCGCTGGCGTCGGAAACCGACTTGGACAGCGCGACCTGGGGCTGCGGCACCGGTGTCGTCACCGTGTCGGTGACCGGGCCGACCAGGGCGTTGCCCGGATCGCGGCCCTCGGCGCTGGCCGTGTTGACGATCTGCCCCGCGTTCACGTCGGTCTGCTGCACCACGTAGGTGCCTGTGAGCACGCAGGTGCCGGCAGGCGCCACGCTCGGACAGGTGATCGAGTCCGGGGTCAGCATCGGGTCCGACACGACGACGTTGGTCAGCGTGACGTCGCCGGTATTGGTCGCCGTGACCACGTAGGTCAGTGTCTGGCCCAGCGTCGGGCTGCCGGTCGGCTGCGACTTGACGATCGAGAGGGCAGGCTTCTGCTGGATCGGGGTGGTCACCGTCGAGGTGACCGGGCCGACCGGGCCGGACGGACCGGTGCCCTCGGCGCTGCCGGTATTCACGATCTGGCCGGCATCGGCGTCGGACTGCTGGACCACATAGGTGCCGGTCAGCACGCAGGTGCCGGCCGGGGC
>DDTN01000050.1:0-50111 GCA_002344355.1 Proteobacteria bacterium UBA2363
TCCGGGATTCCCGGGGCGGTTCATGGGTTCGTATTGCCCCGACCGAGAGCATGCGGTGAGGGAGGCGCAGATCCGTATCGGTGGTGCGGAACCGACCCAGCCCCGCTTCGCGATTTCACCTGACTGGCGAAATCGACCAACGCAACCAAGATTGCCCTGCCGCGGCCTGCCGGTCGAGCCAGAAGCAAGGCCAGCCCGGCATGCCCTGTGTCGGGCAGAAGATGCACCTCGACGGCCACCCCGTGCGCGCGCAGGCGTTCGGCCAGGCGCGTGCTGTTGCCGGGTTCGACCAGGCGGTCGTCGTGGCCGTGCAGCAGCAGGAAGGGCGGCTCGCTGCCGTCGACGTGGGCGATCGGCTGGCTGGCGCGGTGGCGCGCGGGGTCGTCGCCGAACACCTCGCGCAGCGGCCGGCTGCGGATCGGCAGGAAGTCGTAAGGGCCGGCCAGGCCGATCACGCCGCGCAGGTCGGACGGCGACAGGTCGTGGCGTGCCAGGTACTGCGGGTCGGTGGCCAGCAGGGCGGCGATGTGGGCGCCGGCGGAGTGGCCCATGAGCACGATGCGGTCCGGGTCGTAGCCGAGGCTGGGGCCCTGGGCTTCCAGCCAGGCGACGGCGGCGGCGGCGTCGTTCATGAAGGCGGGGAAGGGCGCCTTGCGGTAGTCGGGGATGGCGACCGCCAGGCCATGGCGCGCCAGGGCCTGGCCCACGAAGGCGTACCAGTGGCGTTCGCCCTGCCGCCAGCTGCCGCCGTAGAAGAACACCACCAGCGGGGGCGGCGAGTCGACGTCCTCGGGCAGGTAGAGGTCGAGCGCCAGGCCGTTCCCGGGGGCGAACATCCGACCGTCGGCCACCTGGTCGGTGGCCTTCGGCGCGACCAGGTTGACGCCGGTGAACAGGGCGGGCTGGCAGGCGGCGAGCAGGCCGCTGGCGAGCAGGAGCAGGGCAGGGCGCAGAAAGGGGTGGCGTAGCATTGCGGGAGTCTGGCTGGCCGGGCGTGACGGGGCCGTCGGCTATACTCGCGCGGATGATCCGCCTGCCCCGCCACGGCCCCGTTTCCCACGGGTTCCGCCCGGTTCCTGTCGCCCTTCGCCGGGCCGGCGCGGCGCCCGGCGGACGCGGCCGGCCGGCCGTTGCCGCCCGCGTGGCCGCGGCAGGCCGATGACGCGGCTGTTCCGCTCGCTGCCGGTCGAGCCGCCCGATCCGTGCGGTTGCGCGGTGGCGATCGGCGCCTTCGACGGCGTGCACCTGGGCCATCGGCGCCTGCTGGCGCGTGCCGCCACGGTCGCCGCCGAGCGCGGCCTGGCGGCCGTGGCGCTCAGCTTCGAGCCGCTGCCGCGGGAGTTCTTCGCGCCGCAGGCGGCGCCGGCGCGGCTGACCCCGGCGCGCACCCGCTTCGAGCTGATGGCGGCGGCGGGCATGGATGCGGTCGGCCTGCTGCGCTTCGACGCGCGCCTGGCGGCGATGCCGGCGGCGGCCTTCGTCGACCAGGTGCTGGCCGGCGCCCTGGCGGCGCGCCATGTGGTGGTCGGCCCGGGCTTCCGGTTCGGCCAGGGCCGGGCCGGCGACATCGACCTGCTGCGCACGCGCGGCGCGGCGCTCGGCTTCGGCGTCGAGGAGGCGCCGCTGGTGGCCTGTGCGGACGGCGAGCGGATCAGCGCGACGCGCATCCGCGGCGCCCTTGCGGCCGGCGATTTCGAGGGCGCCGCGGCGCTGCTCGGCCGGCCGTACGCGATCGCCGGCAAGGTGGTGCGCGGCCGTCAGCTCGGCCGCAAGCTGGGCTATCCCACCGCCAACATCCCGGTGCGCTGGCGGCCGGCGGTGACCGGCATCCTGGCGGTGCGCGTGCATGGCGCCGGGCTGGCCGGCTGGCCGGCGGTGGCCAGCCTGGGCACCCGGCCGACCGTCGGCGGCGGACCGGCGGTGCTGGAGGCGCACCTGTTCGACTTCGAAGGCGACCTGTACGGGCGCCGGCTGTCGGTGGAATTCGTCGCCCACCTGCGCGGCGAACGCCGTTTCGACGACCTGCCGGCGATGGTCGAACAGATGCACGAGGACGCCCGCCAGGCGCGGGCGGTGCTGGCGGCACCGGCGCTGCGGGCGTCGGCATGAACCCGGAATCGGATGCCGCGCGCGCGGGCGCGCGGCCGCAAGGAAACGCGATGAGCCAGGACTACAAGGACACCATCAACCTGCCGGCGACGGATTTCCCGATGCGCGGCGACCTGCCGGCGCGCGAACCGCCCCGGCTCGCGCACTGGCAGGCCAGCGACCTGTACGGGCGCCTGCAGCAGGCCGCCGCCGACCGGCCGCTGTACGTGCTGCACGACGGCCCGCCGTACGCCAACGGCGACATCCACATCGGCCACGCGGTCAACAAGATCCTCAAGGACATGGCGGTGAAGTCGCGGCTGCTGGCCGGCTTCCGCGCCCCCTACGTGCCGGGCTGGGACTGCCACGGCCTGCCGATCGAGGTCGCGGTCGAGAAGAAGCACGGCAAGGTCGGCCAGAAGCTGGACGCGAAGGCCTTCCGCGCCGAGTGCCGCCGCTATGCGCGCGAGCAGATCGACCGCCAGCGCGAGGACTTCAGGCGGCTTGGCGTGCTGGGTACCTGGGATGCGCCCTACCAGACCCTGGACTTCCGCTACGAGGCCGACATGCTGCGGGCGCTCGCCGGCATCGTCGAGCGCGGCCATGTGGTGCGCGGCTTCAAGCCGGTGCACTGGTGCTTCGACTGCGGCTCGGCCCTGGCCGAGGCCGAGATCGAGTACATGGACAAGCGCTCGCCGGCGATCGACGTCGCCTACGACGCCCTCGACCCCAAGGCGCTGGCCGCGAAGTTCGGCGTCACGCCGGGCCCCGACGACAAGGTCGCGGTGCCGATCTGGACCACCACGCCGTGGACGCTGCCGGCGAGCATGGCGGTGGCGCTGGCGCCGGACCTCGACTACGCGCTGGTCGAGGGCGCCGCGCGCGACGGCAGCCGCCTGCTGCTGGTGCTGGCCGCCGACCTGGTGGAGGTCGTGGCCGGCCGTTACGGCATTGCCGAACCCCGCGTGCTGGGACGCTGCGCGGGCGCCGCGCTCGAGGGCATGCAGCTCCGCCACCCGTTCCTTGACCGCTCGGTGCCGGTGATCCTGGGCGGCCACGTCAGCGCCGAGGAAGGCACCGGCGCCGTGCACACCGCGCCCGGGCACGGCGTCGAGGACTTCCAGGTCGGCCAGCAGTACGGCCTGGAGACGCTGAACCCGGTGGCCGGCAACGGCACCTACCTGCCGGACACGCCGCTGTTCGCCGGCCAGCACATCTGGAAGGCCAACGACGCCATCGTCGCCAACCTGCGCGAGCGCGGCGTGCTGCTGGCGCACGCGCAGATCGAGCACAGCTATCCGCACTGCTGGCGGCACAAGACGCCGGTGGCGTTCCGCGCCACGCCGCAGTGGTTCATCTCGATGGACAAGGCCGGCCTGCGCGCCGACGCCCTGGCCGAGATCGCGCGCATCGGCGAAGCCGGGGGCTGGTTCCCGGCCTGGGGCGAGGGCCGCATCCGTGCCATGGTCGAAGGCCGGCCGGACTGGTGCATCTCCCGGCAGCGCACCTGGGGCGTGCCGATCGCCCTGTTCGTCGAGCGCGCCAGCCAGGAACCGCACCCGCGCTCGGCCGAGCTGATGCGGCAGGTCGCCGTCCTGGTCGAGCGCGAGGGCGTCGACGCCTGGTACGACCTCGACCCGGCCAGCCTGCTCGGCGAGGAGGCCGGCCGCTACGAGAAGGTCACCGACATCCTCGACGTCTGGTTCGACTCCGGCGTCAGCCACCACTGCGTGCTCGGCCAGCGCGCCGAGCTGGACCGCGGCGACGGCGCGCCGCCGCGCGCCGACCTGTACCTGGAGGGTTCCGACCAGCACCGCGGCTGGTTCCAGTCCTCGCTGCTCACCGGCGTCGCCCTGCACGGCCGCGCCCCGTACGACCAGGTGCTGACCCACGGCTTCGCGGTCGACGCCCAGGGCCGCAAGATGTCGAAGTCGGTCGGCAACGTGGTGGCGCCCCAGCAGGTCATGAAGGCGCTGGGCGCCGACATCCTGCGCCTGTGGGTGGCCTCCACCGACTACCGCAACGAGATGTCGGTGTCCGACGAGATCCTCAAGCGGGTCGCCGACGGCTACCGGCGGATGCGCAACACCCTGCGCTTCCTGCTCGGCAACCTGGACGGCTTCGACCCGGCCGCGCATGCGCTGCCCGAGGGCGAGCTGCTGCTGCTCGACCGCTGGGCGCTGGACCAGGCGCGTCGCGTGCAGGAGGCGGTGGTCGGCGCCTACGGCCGCTACGAGTTCCTGGAGGTGGTCCAGCGCGTGCAGTCGTTCTGCAGCAACGAGCTGGGCGCGCTGTACCTGGACATGACCAAGGACCGGCTCTACACCATGCCGGCCGGCAGCCGCGGCAGGCGCAGCGCGCAGACCGCGATGTTCCACATCGCCGAGGCGATGCTGCGCTGGCTGGCGCCGGTGCTGAGCTTCACCGCCGAGGAGGCCTGGCAGGCGATGCCCGGCGAGCGCCCGGACTCGCCGCTGTTCGCCACCTGGTACCCGCACCTGCCGGCGCTGGCGCCCGAGGCGCCGCTGGCGGAGGCCGACTTCGCCGTGCTGCTGGGGCTGCGCGCCGGCGCGGCCAAGGTCCTCGAGGCGATGCGCGCCGCCGGCACCATCGGCGCCTCGCTGGATGCCGAGCTCGATCTCTACGTCGACCCCGCGCTGTCGGCGCGCCTGGCGCCGGTCGCCGACGAGCTGCGCTTCTTCTTCATCACCTCGGCCTTGTCGGTGCGGCCCCTGGCGCAGGCGCCTGCCGATGCCGACGCGTTGGCGCTGGCCGGCGGCGGCCAGGCCCGGGTGATGGCCCGCGCCAGCGGCCACGCCAAGTGCGGGCGCTGCTGGCACCACCGGCCGGACGTCGGCGCCGACGCCGCCCACCCCGAGCTGTGCGGGCGCTGCGTCGGCAATGTCGCGGCGGTGCGCGACGGCGCCCCCGGCGAGGACCGGCGCTGGTTCTGAGGCGGTCCCGACGGCGGAACCGCCCGCCAGGCAGCGGGCCGTCCGTCGGCGGGTCGCTGGGGCAAGGCGCGCTGGCCTGGGGCGCCCCTAGGGCGCGGCGCGGCGGCCGCGCGGCAGGGGCCGGCGCCGGGCGCGGTCGCCCGGTCCGGCCCCGGTGTGCCGGGATCAGCCGGTGCCGTCCTCGTCGCGGCAGAGCAGCTGGACCTGGCTTTCGGCCCGCTCCAGCTCGGTCGCCTTCTCCTCCGGCGTGAGCTCCTCGGGCACCCCGTCGCCGTCCTTGTCCAGCATCACCGTGGTCATGTTGCGCAGGGTGGTGCGGTTGGCGCGCGCCTGCTCGCAGGCGGCCCGGCGCTGTTCGGGCGTGTACAGCAGGTCGACCTCGTCGCGGGTCATGCCGCGCGGCTGGATCTCGACCAGGGTGGACCGGGTGGCGCCGCGCAGCACCAGGCGTTCGGCGTTGACCGACTCGTCCGGCGGCGAATCGGTGAAATGGACGGTGCCGTCCTTGTCGATCCATTTGTAGACCTGCTGGGCACCGGCCGGCAGGGCGGCGGCGAGCAGGGCGGCGGTGAGCAGCATTCGGCGCATGGCCAGTTTCCCCTGTGACAACAGGGGTCTAGCATGGCGCAAGCGGCCCGGGATCGCTACTGGCGGCGATTCCGGGCCGCGGCGGCGGGACCGGCGCGGGTCCGCGGCGGCCCGGCCCCGCCCCGGCCGCGGCGCCGGACCGGGTGCCGGGCGTCCCGGCTACACTGTCGGTCAGGACGCCCTGCCGGCGTCGACCGGAGCACCGCCCCCGCATGCGTCGTGGCGTCTACCTGCTGCCCAACCTGTTCACCACCGGCGGGCTGTTCGCCGGCTTCTACGCGATCGTGGCCGCCATCCACGCGCGCCCGGTCGAGGCGGCGGTGGCGGTGCTGGTGGCCGGCCTGCTCGACGGCCTGGACGGGCGCATCGCCCGGCTGACCAACACCCAGAGTGAGTTCGGAACCCAGTACGACTCGCTGTCGGACCTGGTCAGCTTCGGACTGGCGCCGGCCCTGCTGATGTACACCTGGTCGCTGTCGACCCTGCGCGACTGGGGCGGGTTCGCGGGCAAGGCGGGCTTCGCGGCCGCCTTCCTGTACGCGGCCTGCGCCGCCCTGCGCCTGGCCCGGTTCAACACCCAGGTCGGGGTCGCCGACAAGCGCTTCTTCCAGGGCCTGGCCAGCCCGGCGGCGGCGGGCCTGGTGGTGAGCTTCGTCTGGACCTGCCGGGAGTTCGAGCTGTCCGGGGCCGATGTCGCCTGGCCGGCGCTCGGCCTGGTCACCGCCGCCGCCGTGCTGATGGTCAGCAACTTCCGCTATTTCAGCTTCAAGACCCTGAAGGTCAACGACCGGGTGCCGTTCATCTGGGCACTGGCGCTGCTCGGCGTGTTCGTGCTGCTGGCGATCGACCTGCCCCGGCACATGTTCATCCTGGTCGCGATCTACGTCGTTTCCGGACCGGTCTACACGGTCTGGAACCTGCGCCGCAGCCGCAGCCGTCGCGAGCACGGCCGGCAGCCCACGGCCGACCCCGGGGAGAACGTTCCGTGACCGGGCCGCGGCCGGAAACGCTGGCGGCGCTGGGCCTGGTGCGCTGGCGGCTGCGTGGCCGCGCCCGCGCCGCGGCCCCGCCGGGTGCGCCCGCTCCGGCGGCAGCGGCGATCGCGACGGCCGGTCCTGCGGACACCGCGGCCATCGCGCCGCTGCCGGAACCGGCGCGGCAGCCGGGCTGCGCGCCGGCCCTGCTGCGGCTGCACGCGCCCGGCCTGGCGGCGGCACCGCTGGACGGCGGGGCGGCGGTGATCTGGCGGCAGCTCCTGGCCTGGCTGGCGCTGCCCGCCGATGCGATCGCCTTCGCGGCGGCGCCCGGACCCGGCGTGGTCGAGCTGCCGGCACCTGCGCAATGGCAGGGCGTCGCCGGCAAGCGCGACCTCTGGCTGGCCCTGAAGGCGCATGCCGCACCCGTGGCACCGGGGGCCTGAGGCCATGGTGGCCGCCGTGTCCGCCCTGCCCGTGCTGCGGGCGATGACCAGCGACGACCTCGAGGCGGTGATGGCGATCGAGCTGGCCGCCTACGCCTTTCCCTGGACGGCCGGCATCTTCGCCGACTGCCTGCGCGCCGGCTACCGGGCCTGGGTGGTCGACCGCGACGGCATGGTCTGCGGCTACGGTCTGCTCTCGGCGGCTGCCGGGGAAGCGCACGTGCTCAACGTCTGCGTCGACCCCGGCCAGCGCCGCGCCGGGCTGGCGCGGGCGCTGATGGCCCGGCTGCTGGACGACGCCCGCGGGCTGGGCGCGCAGCGCGTGTTCCTGGAGGTGCGGCCGAGCAACACCGGCGCCGTCGCCCTCTACGAGGCGCTCGGCTTCCACCTGGTCAGCCGGCGCCCGAACTACTACCCCGCCGCGCACGGGCGCGAGGACGCCCTTGTGATGGCGATGGAATTGCTGCCTCCCGCCTGACGTCGCCCCGGCCGCCCGGCCGCCCGGCCGCAGCCAGGTCGCGGCGGCTGCCGGCGGTCTCAGCGGGGCGCCGGCGCGAGCAGGGCCTCCAGCACCGCCATCCGCACGGCGACGCCGTTGCCGACCTGCGCCAGGATCATCGAGCGCGGTCCGTCGGCGACCTCCGAGGCGATCTCGACGCCGCGGTTGATCGGGCCCGGGTGCAGGACGATGGCATGCGGCGCCGCCCGCGCCAGGCGCGCCGTGGTCAGCCCCCAGTCGGCGTGGAAGGCCGCCGGATCCGGACTGCCGCCCTGGGCCATGCGCTCGTGCTGGACGCGCAGCGCCATCACCACGTCGGCGCCGGCGAGCGCCGGCTCCAGCTGCTCGAAGCGCTGCACGGCCGGATCGTCGAGATCGTCGGCGTGCAGGGCCGCGGGCGCCGCCACCCGCAGCGCGCCGACCCCGAGCAGCCGCAGGAGCTTGAGGTTGGAGCGGGCCACGCGCGAGTGCCGGATGTCGCCGACCACGGTGACGGTCAGGCCCGACCAGTCGCCCAGGCACTGGCGCATGGTCAGCGCATCGAGCAGGGCCTGGGTCGGGTGTGCGCGGCGGCCGCTGCCGGCGTTCACCAGGGGCACGTCCGGACCGATCGCGGCCGCCAGCGCCGCCACCGCGTCGTCGTCGGCGTGGCGCACCACGAAGGCGTCGGTGCCCATGGCGTGCAGGGTGCGCCAGGTGTCGAGCAGGGTCTCGCCCTTGGCGGTCGACGAGGTGTGGGCGTGGAAGTCGACCACCTCGGCGCCCAGCCGGCGCGCCGCCAGCGCGAACGAGACCCGGGTCCGGGTGGAGTTCTCGAAGAACAGGTTGACCACGGTGCGGCCGGCCAGCGTGTCCAGCGCGGGCGCCCGCCCGCCGGCGACCTCCCGCAGGGCCTGCGCGCGGTCGAGCAGCGCCAGGGCGGTGGCGCGGTCGAGGTCGTCGATGTCGGTGAGCTGGCGCAGCACGGGGGTCGGGCTCATGGCGGTCAGGCGGGCGGGGGCGGGGCGGCGGGCAACCAGGCGCCCGGGTCGTCGTAGAAGCGTTCGATCAGCACCGCGGCGGCATCGGCATCGAGCAGGTCGGCATCGCCGCGGCGCAGGCGGCCCTCGCCGCGGGCCCGGGCGAAGCGGCGGGCCGCCTCCTGCGAGCTGTGGCGCTCGTCGACCTCCAGCACCGGCAGGCCGAAGCGGGCGCGCAAGGCGCGGGCGAAGCCGCGGGCGAGGTCGCTGGCGGCCTGTTCGCCGCCGTCCAGGGTCAGCGGCCGGCCGACCAGCAGCGCCTGCGGCCGCCACTGCGCCAGCAGCGGCGCCAGCAGGTCCAGCGCCCGGGCGTGCGAGGGATTGTCGACCACGGCCAGGCGGCGGCCGTCGCCGGTGAAGCGCTGGCCGACGGCGACGCCGATCCGGCGGCTGCCGACGTCGAAGGCGAGCACGGTCTCGGGGATCTCGGCCATGGCCACGGGACGGGATCCGGCGGGTCGGCCGCGAACGGGGGGCGGCGGCTCAGGCGTGGCCGGCATAGCCGGTCAGGCGGCCCGGGTCGACGCCCAGCTGGCGCGCGGCGGCCTGCCAGCGCTCGGCCAGCGGCATCTCGAACAGCAGGTCGGCGCGGCTGGGCACGGTCAGCCAGGCGTTGGCCAGCAGCTCCTGTTCGAGCTGGCCGGCGGACCAGCCGGCGTAGCCGAGGGCGAACAGCCAGGGGCCGGCCAGGCTGCCATCGGCCACCGCCGCCAGGATGTCGCGCGAGGTGGTCAGCACCAGGCCGTCGCCGATCTCCAGGCTCGAGTCCCATGCGCGGCCATCGCCGCCATGCAGGACGAAGCCGCGCTCCGGGTGCACCGGGCCGCCGGACAGCACCGGCCGGTCGCCGGTCGCGCGGTCGTGTCCGCCGAGGCCGAGCTCCTCCAGGACGTCGCCCAGGCGCATGCCGGACGGCCGGTTCACCACCAGGCCGAGGGCGCCGTCGGCGTCGTGCTGGCACAGGTAGGTGACGCTGCGCTCGAAGCGGGAGTCGGCCATCGCCGGCATCGCCACCAGCAGTTGCCCGGTCAGGTAGGGTCCGTTCGCCATGGCGGCATTGTAGGCCAGCTCGGGCACCCGGCCTCAGCGGTGCCGCAGGACGTCGCCGGGCAGGAACTGCCAGGTCCGGGTGATGTGCAGGATGTCGGCGCGTCGGCTCGGGTCGGGGTGGTCGGGCAGCGGATTGAACGGCGCCGACAGGCGCACGATCTGGCGCGCCGCCTCGTCGAGGATCCGGTGGCCGCTGGATTGCACGATCTCGATGCTCTCGACGCTGCCGTCGCGCCAGATCGCCACGGTCAGGATCAGGTTGCCGTGCAGCTGCTGCTCGCGCGCCTCGGTGGGATAGTTGAGGTTGCCGACCCGCTCGACCCGCGCCACCCAGGCACGCATGTAGGCGGCGTAGTGGTCGGCGCGGGTCTGCGCGGAGATGAAGTGGCGCAGCGGCCGGCGCGCGTAGCGCTGGTCGATCTCGGCACGCTCGGCCGCGAGCCGGGCCTGTTCCAGGCGCAGGCGCTGCAAGTTGTCGTCCTCCGGCAGCGGCAGGTCGGTGCGCTCGCGCGGGCTGTGCGCGGGCGCCAGCTCCGGGCGCGCCGCCCGGGTCGCGACCACCGGCGCCGGGCGCTCGTCGGTCGGCCGGGGCGCGCTCTGCCGGCGCTCGAGCTCGGCGCTGCCCTCGACCGGCAGGGTCACCGGCGAACTGGCGACGGCGCTGGGCCGCGCCTTCTCGTCGAGGGTGCCGCCGCCCTCCTGGTTGGCCTGGGCGAGGAAGTCGGCCTGGTCGGGCGCCTGCTGGGTCGAACTGGCCACCAGCATGACGTCCAGGGTCGGCGTGGCCGGGGGCGGTCTGGGTGCCGTGAAGCCGACGCCGAGCAGGACCACGGCGTGGACGATGGCGCTGAACACCACCGTCAGGGTCAGCCGCTCGCCGCCGCCGTCCGGGCCGGTCATGGCGGCGCCGCCGCCGGGCGCCGGGTGGCGGCGGACATGGCCTGGCGGCGAAGCGGCCGCGCAAGCCTTTGATTCGACGGGAGCGCGTCCGGACCTGCGCCGGTCGGGCGACCCGGAAAACGACCAGGACGGCCGTCCTTCGACACGCTGCTGGACAGGTCCGGGCTCATCGGCCGCGCCGGGCCTCGAGCGCGTCCAGCAACAGGCCGGCGATGTTGAGGCCGCACTGGGCATCGAGTTCGCGGACGCCGGTCGGGCTGGTGACGTTGACCTCGGTGAGCCAGTCGCCGATGACGTCCAGGCCCACGAACAGCAGTCCGCGCCGGACCAGCTCGGGTGCGACCTGGGCGACGATCCAGCGGTCGCGGTCGGACAGCGGCCGGGCCTCGCCGCGGCCGCCGCGCGCCAGGTTGCCCCGGAAGTCGCTGCCCTGCGGGATCCGCGCCAGGCAGTAGGGCACCGCCTCGCCATCGACCACCAGGATGCGCTTGTCGCCCTGGTCGATCTCCGGCAGCCAGCGTTGCGCCATCGCCAGGCTGCGGCCGCCGTCGGTCAGGGTCTCCAGGATCACGTTCAGGTTGGGGTCGTCGGCCTGCGCCCGGAACACGCCGCGGCCGCCCATGCCGTCCAGCGGCTTGAGCACGGCGACGCCTTCGGCCTCGACGAAGCCGCGCAGCAGGTCGGGGTCGCGTGCCACCCGGGTCGGCGGGCAGCACTGCGGGAAGTGCAGGGCGAACAGCTTCTCGTTGGCGTCGCGCAGGGACTGCGGGCGGTTCACCACGGTCACGCCCTCGCGCTCGGCGAGCTCGGCGATCAGGGTGTCGTACAGGTACTCGCGGTCGAACGGCGGGTCCTTGCGCAGCAGCAGGACGTCCATGCTGGCCAGCTCCCGCCACTGCCGGTCGCCGAGTGTGAACCAGTTCTCGGAAGCCTCCCGGACCGACAGCTCGGCGGTCCGGGCCCGGGGCGCGGCACCGTCGCAGGCCAGGTCGCCCTGCTCCAGGTAGTACAGTCGATGACCCCGGCGCGACGCCTCCAGGAGCATCGCGAAGGTGGTGTCCTTGACCGGCTTGATGGCCCGGATCGGATCCATCAGCACGGCAATGGCGAGCGGCATGGTGTCGGCGTCCGGGCGCGGCGGAATCGGCCAGAAGGATAACATTCGTTACAGAGCGCCCGGATTGCTTGACACCAGCAGGGAAGGGCCTTAAACAGCCCGTGACGCCGCCTTGCCGCGGCGATCGACAGGGGACTTCGGAACGTGGATCAGGCGCCGGCGACAGGCATGGACAACAGCGGCAGCATTGCCGGGCTGAAGGTGATGGTCATCGACGACTCCCGGACCATCCGGCGGTCGGCCGAGACCCTCCTCAAGAACGAAGGGTGCGAGGTCATCACCGCGAACGACGGGTTCGAGGCGCTGGCCAAGATCACCGATTACCAGCCGCACATCATCTTCGTGGACATCATGATGCCGCGCCTGGACGGCTACCAGACCTGCGCGCTGATCAAGAACAACCAGCTCTACCGTTCGACGCCGGTGATCATGCTGTCGTCGAAGGATGGCCTGTTCGACAAGGCCAGGGGCCGCATCGTCGGCTCCGAGGAATATCTCACCAAGCCGTTCACAAGGGACGAACTGCTCGGCGCGATCCGCCGCAACGTCGACCGCGGCTGAAACCAGGAACAGGGACGTCAAGGAGTTCCCCCGTGGCACACATCCTCATCATCGACGACTCGCCGACCGAGACCCAGATCTACCGGGGCATCCTCGAGAAGCACGGCCACCAGGTGTCCTCGGCCGGACATGCCGAAGAGGGCATCGCGGCCGCCAAGCGCGAGCATCCCGACCTCATCCTCATGGACGTGGTCATGCCCGGCATGAACGGCTTCCAGGCCACCCGCAGCCTCAGCAAGGACCCCGAGACCTCGGCGATCCCGGTCATCATCCTGAGCAGCAAGAGCATGGAGACCGACCGCATCTGGGGCCTGCGCCAGGGCGCGCGCGACTACCTGGTCAAGCCGGCCAGGGAGAACGACCTGATCGAGCGCGTCAACGCCGCGCTCGGCGGCTAGGGCCGACGCGATGGCAGGGGAGCTGACCACCACGGCCTATGCGGTGCTGCTCGACTACGAGCGGCGCGCGCTCGAGCATCGCGCCGAGGCGCCGGCCTCGCAGCAGGCCGGGCCGCAGCTGTGGCGCGGACTCAGCTTTTCCGTGCAGGGCATCGAGACGGTCTCGGCGATCGGCGAGATCGCCGAGATCCTGGTGCCGCCGTCGCTGACCTTCGTGCCCGGCGCGCAACCGTGGCTGCGCGGCATCGCCAACCTGCGCGGCACCCTGCTCACCGTGGTCGACCTCGGCCACTTCCTGTTCGACAAGCCGACCCAGTACGACGACCGCAACCGCGTGCTGGTGGTGCGCCAGCGCGGCACCGCCGCGACCGGGCTGCTGGTCAGCGCCGTGCTCGGCCAGCGCGCCTTCGACGAGGCCGACGCGGTGGTCGCCGAGGATGTCGTCGATCCGCGCATGCTGACCTACGTCCCGTACGCATTCGCCGATGGCGCCGGTGAGCGCTTCTGGCCGGTGCTGTCCCTGCCGACCCTGTTGCGGGCGCAGGCCTTTCTCGACGCGGCGGCCTGACCCCGGCCGGCGTGGATCACATGTTCTGGGAGGAACACTGTCATGGCTAGCTCCAAAGCACGGACGCCCGGCTCGCGCTCCAGCGGATTCAAGTTCTGGGCGGCGTTGCTGATCATCGCCCTGGCCGTCTTCGTCGCCAACTTCTGGCTCGGCCAGCAGCTCACCGCCACGGTCTCCGGCGCGACCGCCAACGCCAGCCGCCTGCAGGTGACCTCGCTGCGCGTCGCCGGCTACGCCGAACGCGCCGCCCGCGGCAACGATGTGGCCTTCGAGGAACTGAACACCGCCCTCAACACCGGCACCAGCACGCTCGCGGAGCTGGACGCGGTGCGCGGCCAGGGCGACGGCCAGGTCGGCCAGAGCCAGGACACCCTCGCCACCGCCTGGGGCGCGCTGAGCGGCGCCGCCCGCCAGGTCCTCGAGCGGCGCCAGGCGGTGCTCGACGCCACCCAGGCCGCGCAGACCCTGCAGGAGGGCCTGCCGGTCGTGCAGCAGCGGATGAACGACGTGGTCCGAGCCCTGGCCGAGCGCGGCAGCGCCCAGCAGGTGTTCGTGGCCTCCAACCAGCTGCTGCTGATCGACCGCATGCTGCGGCGCACCGGCGACGTGCTGAACGCCAACCGCGGCGTCGATGCCGCCGCCGAGGGCGTCTCCCGCGACGGCACGATCTTCGGCCAGGTCGTCGACGCCCTGCTCAACGGCAATGCCGACCTCGGCATCCGCCCGGTCGACATCGCCGCCGCCCGCGCCGGCCTGGCCGAGGCCACCCAGGCCTGGGAGCAGCTGGCGCCCAGCCTGGTCGCGCTGTCCGCGGGCGCCACCAGCATCGGCGCCGCGCGCAACGCCGCCGAGAGCGCCCGTATCGAAAGCGAGAACATGCTGCTGGCGGGCAACCAGCACGGCCGCGTCTGGGAGGAGTCGGCGGCCCGCCGGCCGTTCCCGAACCTGCTCTGGGGCTTCGCGTCGGGTCTGCTGGCGCTGATCTCGCTGATCGGCCTCGGCCTGTCGTTCTGGGCCACCGAGCGGCGCCGCTTCCAGGAGACCAACGAGCTCAACCAGCGCAACCAGGAGGCGATTCTGCGCCTGCTCGACGAGATGGGCTCGCTGGCGGACGGCGACCTCACCGTGCAGGCGACCGTCACCGAGGACATCACCGGCGCCATCGCCGACTCGATGAACTACACCGTCGAGCAGCTGCGCAGCCTGGTCGGCACCCTGACCACGACCTCCTCGCAGGTGGCCGAGTCGTCCCAGGAGACCCTGGACACCGCCGCGCGCCTGGCGCAGTCGGCGGAACAGCAGGCGCGCCAGGTCGGTGCCGCCACCCAGTCGGTCACCGAGATGGCGCGTTCGATCGCCGCGGTGTCGGACAACGCCTCCCGCTCGGCCGAGGTCGCGCAGCGCTCGGTGAGCATCGCCACCGAGGGCGCCCAGGTGGTCCGCGAGACCATCGCCGGCATGGACACCATCCGCGAGCAGATCCAGGAGACCTCGAAGCGCATCAAGCGCCTGGGCGAGTCCTCCCAGGAGATCGGCGCGATCGTCGAGCTGATCAACGACATCGCCGAGCAGACCAACATCCTGGCGCTGAACGCCGCCATCCAGGCGGCCTCGGCCGGCGAGGCCGGCCGCGGCTTCGCGGTGGTCGCCGACGAAGTGCAGCGACTGGCCGAGCGCGCCGGCAACGCGACCCGGCGAATCGAGACGCTGGTGCAGACCATCCAGAGCGACACCAACGAGGCGGTCGGCTCGATGGAGCAGACCACCGCCGGCGTGGTCCACGGCGCCCGGCTGGCCGAGAACGCCGGTCGCGCCCTGAACCAGATCGAGAACGTGTCGCAGGAGCTCGCCCAGCTCATCTCGCAGATCTCCGAGGCATCGCAGCAGCAGTCGCGCGGCGCCTCCGAGATCGCCGGCACCATGGACGCCATCCGGGGCTTCACCGACGACACCGCGACCGGCGCCAACCGCACCGCGCGTTCGGTCGGCAAGCTGGCCGAGCTGGCCGCCGGCCTGCGCCGCTCGGTCGCCGACTTCAAGCTGCCCACGGAGCTCTCCGAGGAGTTCGACGGCCCGTTCGACGCCGACGTGGTTTCGATGCCTGACGGCTCGGCCGACTGACCCCGCCAGGCCCCCTGAGAGCGAGCGCGATGCGTCCCGACAGCGGAATCGACCAGACCAGCCTGGCGTGGCTGAAGCCAGAGATCGACGCCAGCCTGGCGCGCGCCGGGCAGGCGCTCGAGCGCCATGCCGAGGAGAACTTCACCGGCGACGGTGCCGACGAGGCCCTGGCCGCGTTGCACGAGGTGCTCGGCGGCCTGCGCATGCTCGAGCTGTACGGGGCCGCCCTGGTCGCGGAGGAGATGGAGGCGCTGGTGGTGGCCCTGTCCAAGGGCGCCGTGCAGCGCGTCGAGGACGCGCTGACCAGCCTGCTGCGCGCGACGCTGCAGCTGCCCGACTACCTGGAGCGCCTGCAGAGCGGCTATCGCGACGTTCCGATCGTGCTGCTGCCGCTGCTCAACGACCTGCGCTCGTGCCGCGGCGAGAAGCTGCTCAGCGAAAGCGTCCTGCTGGTGCCGCCGACCGATCCCGAGCCCCCCGCGCACCTGCCCAGGCCGGCCGAGCGCCTGGCCGCGGCCGAGCTCGAGCGCCGGCTCGCGGCGATCCGCCGCGACTGGCAGTTCGCCCTGCTGCAGTGGTTCCGGGGACAGGACAACGAGGCGGCGCTGGCGCGCCTGGCCGACGCCAGCTCGCGGATCCTAGCGGCGGTCACGGCGCGGCCGGCGCGGCAGCTGTGGTGGGTCGCCTCGTCGATCACCGGCGCCATGCGCGAGCATGCCCTGGACGCCAGCATTTCCGCCAAGCTGCTGTATGGCCGGCTCGATCGCGAGATCAAGCGCCTGGTCGACCAGGGCGAGGTCCTCTACCAGCAGGCGCCGCCGACCGACCTGCTGCGCAGCCTGCTCTACTACGCGGCGCAGTCCGGCGCCGGCGGCGCCACCGGCGAGGTCCAGGCGGCGTTCCAGCTGGGCGACCTGGTGCGCTCCGACGCCGAGGTCGACGAGGCGCGGGGCGCGCTCACCGGCCGCAACAGCAGCCTGCTGAACAGCGTCGTGCAGGCGCTCGAGGAAGAGCTGCTCAAGGTCAAGGACGCGCTCGACCTTTACATCCGCGGCGACCGCGCCGACACCGGCCTGCTCAAGGCCGAGCTGGAGGTGCTGGACCGCGTCGCCGACACGCTGGGCATGGTCGGCATGGGCCGGGAGCGGGCCGAGGTCCAGGCCCAGCGCGGCGCCCTGTCCGCCATGGTCGAGAGCGGCCATGGCGGCGACCAGGCGCTGCTCGACATCGCCGGCGCGCTGATCGGCGTGGAGTCCTCGCTGCAGTCGCACAGGGAACACCTGGGCGTGGCCGGCGAGGACGCCGGCAGCGGCGAACGCCGGCGCCTCGCCGCGGCGGTGGTGCGCGAGGCTGCGGTCAACCTGCAGCAGGCCAAGGAACTGTTCGTCGCCCACCTCGCCGGCACCGCCGGCAACGATCACAACGTGACTTCGGCGATGCTGCTGCGCGACGTCGCCGGCGCCCTGCGCGTGCTCGAGTTCGAGGCCGCCTCGGAGCGGGCGCTGGCCCTGGCCGGCTTCCTGCACGCCCGCGACGCCCGGGCGATGCCCTTGACCGCCGAAGAGATCAACGGTTTCGCCGATGCCCTGGCCGGTCTGGAGTTCTACCTCGAGCTGGTCGCCGACCACCAGGGCCATGGCGAGGCCGGTCTCGAGCGGGTCACCGAGGCCCTGTTGCGGCTGGGCCACTGGCCGCCGCAGCTGACCCTGCGCGACCTTTTCGGGCCGCTGGCCACGGCCATGCCGGCCGCTGCCGGCGCCGGCACGGGCGCGCCAGCGGGGACGGCGGTGCCGGCCGAGGCCGAGGCGGTGCCCGAGCGGATCATCGACGAGGTGGTCGAGCCGGCGCAGCCGGTGGCCGCCACCGCCAGCGCCGGATTCGAGATCGCCGGCCGCGAACCCTTCCAGGCACTGATCGACGAGGCCGGTTTCGGTTTCGACGCCGACTCCGCCGCCGGCGCCGACGCCGAGATCCGCGACACCTTCCTCGAGGAGCTGTCCGAGGAGATCGGCAACCTCGATGCCCATCTGCCCGGCTACGTCCGCAATCCCGACGATGCCGAGCTGCTGCGCACCATCCGCCGCTCCTACCACACCATCAAGGGCAGCGGCCGGATGGTCGGGGCCCGCGTGCTCGGCGAGTTCGCCTGGCAGATCGAGAACCTGCTCAACCGGGTCCTCGCCGGCAAGCGTCCTGCCAGCGCCTCGGTGATGCGGGTGCTGGAGAACGCCAGCGCCACGCTGCCCGAGTTCCATGCCGCGCTGTGCGGCGACCTGCGCCCGAGGCGCGACATCGCCGGCATCATGGCGATCGCCGCCGCCCTGGCCGAGGGCGAGGAACTCATGTTGCCGGTCGACGCCATGGCGCCGGCCCAGGCCGAGCGCCCGGCCGCGCCCGCACCGACGCCTGCCGACGACGGCGTCCGGGCCGGGTCTCCGGAGCAGGCCTCGCACGTGGCGGACGCAGTGGCAGCGGGGGGCGACGCGATCGCGGCAGGCAAGCCGGAATCGACGCCGGAGGCGGCGGCCGCCGGCGAGGACGACCAGGAAGCCGCCGACATCGTGGTCGCGCCGACACCGACACCGGCACCGGTGGCGACCGGGGCGACCGAAAGCCTGCTGGACCCGGTCCTGCTCGACATCCTGCGCAGCGAGGTCGCCGGCCACATCGGCGTGATCGACGCCTACCTGCACGACGCCCGGGACAATCCGGCGCTGGCTGCGGTGCCCGAGCACCTCCTGAGGGCGGTGCACACGCTGAACGGCGCCTTCGGCGCGGTCGAGCTGCCGGCGGTGACCCAGCTGACCGCCGCGCTGGAAGGCTACGTGCGTCGACTGCGCGCGCTGCGCCGCGCACCCTCGGCAGAGGGTTACGAGGCCATCGCGGCCGCCGGTGGCAGCCTCGCCCAGGTGCTGGACCGTCTCGACGCCGGCGAAGGGCTGCCCGACCTGGTGCCGCTGTCCCAGCGCCTGGTGGCGATCACCGACGAACTGCAGGAGGTCCGCGAGGACACCGCCTGGCTGGTCGGCGAGCCGGTGCCGCCGGTCGACCAGCTGCTCGCCGAAGCCGAAGCCGAAGCCGAAGCCGAAGCCACGGCCGCCGCCGACAACGCCGGCCTGGCCGCGACCGCGGACGCGCTGCCGCCCGCCGATGCGCCGCCGCCGCCACAGACGCCGGCCGCCGACGACCTCGGCGAGGGCGAGCTGGAGCGGCTGATCGCGGCCGCCGAGGCCGACGAGGGCATGGAGTTCGATTTCGAGATCGCCGACCAGGCGCCGTCGCCGGGCAGCGAGGACAGCGATGCCGCGGCGCTGGAAGGGGCCTTCCTGGAAGGGGCGGGCCTGGCGCAGGCCGGCGACGCCGCCGGCAGCGACGAGGACCAGGGCGCGCCCGCGGGTTCCGCGACCCCGGCCGGCGCCGGGGACGAGCCCGCCGCGCTTCGGGAGGCGGTCGGTCCGGCGTCGCCGGCCACCGCCGGGCAGACGCCGGCGGTGGTGCCTGCCGTGCCGTTCGCCGACGACGACTGGCAGGCCCTGGAAGGCGATGAGCGGGCCCTGCTGCGGGCGCTGCTCGACGGCCAGCGGCCGTTGCCGCCAGGCGACGTCGACCCCGACCTCGCCGAACTGTTCCGCGAGGAGGCCCGCGAGATCCTGGACCGTTGCGAGCAGCACCTGGCCCGGACGGGCGAGATCGCGCCGGCCGAGCTGTCCCAGGAGCTGGCGCGCGAGCTGCACACCCTCAAGGGCGGCGCCCGCATGGCCGGCTTCATCGAGGCCGGCGAGCTGGGCCATGCGATGGAGTCGCTGCTGGAGGCCGCGAACAACGAGCAGCGCGACCTCGATGCCGAGGACCTGACCCTGATCGGCCGCTGCCTGGACCGCCTGAACGGCCTGGTCTTCGGCGTTGCGCCGGCGGCGACGCAGGCGCCGGCCGAGGTCGAACCGGAAACCGTCGCGGCGTCCCCGGAGCCGCGCCAGCCGGCCGACACCGCCAAGGCGGGCGACGGCACCCGGCGCAAGCCCGACCACGTCGACCTGCATGCCCTGACGGCCGGCGCGATCCCCGCCGCCGAAGGGGCGGTGACCGAGTTCGTGCGCGTGCGCGCCGACCAGCTCGACTCGCTGGTCAACCTCGCGGGCGAGGTCGGCATCATCCGCACCCGCCTCGAGCAGCAGGTCGGCTCGTTCCGGTTCAGCCTGGAGGAGTTCGAGCAGACCGTCATGCGCCTGCGCGAGCAGCTGCGCAAGCTGGAGATCGAGGCCGAGACCCAGATCCTCTCCCGCGAGGTTCGCGTCCAGGAGCAGAGCGGCGGCAGCACCGGCTTCGATCCGCTGGAGATGGACCGGTTCTCGCAGCTCCAGCAGCTCTCGCGCGCCCTGGCCGAGTCGATGTCCGACCTGCAGTCGATCCAGGGCCTGCTCGACGAGCACACCCGCCTGGCCGAGTCGCTGCTGCTGCAGCAGTCGCGGGCCGGCGCCGAGCTGCAGGAAGGCCTCATGCGCGCGCGCATGGTGCCGTTCGAGAGCATGCTGCCGCGCCTGCGGCGCCTGGTCCGCCAGGAGGCCGAGGCGCTGGGCAAGAAGGTCCGGCTGAGTGTCGAGGGCGCCCAGGGCGAACTCGACCGCGGCGTGCTGGAGCGCATGGCCGCACCGTTCGAGCACATGCTGCGCAACGCCCTGGTGCACGGCCTGGAGAGCCCGCCCGAGCGCCGCAGCGCAGGCAAGGGCGAGGAAGGCGAGCTGCGCATCCGGGTCGCCCGCGAGGCGACCGAGGTGGTGATCGAGGTCGCCGACGACGGCCGCGGCATCGACGCCCAGCGCGTGCGCCGCACCGCCATCGACCGCGGGCTGCTGTCGGCCGAATCCGACCTGAGCGACCGCGACCTCTACGGGTTCATCCTCGAGCCCGGTTTCTCGACCGCGGCGGAGCTGACCCAGTACGCCGGTCGCGGCGTCGGCATGGACGTCGTCGCCAGCGAGATCAAGCAGCTGGGCGGCAGCCTGGCGATCGACTCGACGATGGGCAAGGGCGCCAGCTTCCGGGTCCGCCTGCCCTACACCCTGGCGGTGAGCCAGGCGGTCCTGGTGCGGGTGTCGGATCACACCTTCGCGGTGCCGATGGTCGGCGTGCAGGGCATCGTCCGGCTCGCCTACGCCAATTACAAGGAGCGCATCCGGGAGGCGCGGCCCAAGGTCGAGTACGCCGGCGAGGACTACGAGATCTACGAGCTCGACGCGGTGCTGGGCATGCAGCCCTCCCTGCTCGACGACAACGCCCAGGTGCCCCTGCTGATGGTGCGCGCCGGCGACCTCAAGGTCGCGCTCCGGGTCGATTCCCTGCTCGGCGGCCGCGAGATCGTGGTCAAGCCGGTGGGCCCGCAGCTGGCCCGCATCCCCGGCGTGTTCGGGGCCACCATCCTCGGCGACGGCGCGGTGGTGGTGATCCTCGACGTCTCCGCCCTGCTGCGCCGCGCCGCCGCCCTGCGCGACCGTGGCGACGTCCTGGTGCCGGCGGCGCCGGTGGCTCCGGCGGCCCGCCAGCGGCCGCTGGTGCTGGTGGTGGACGACTCGATCACCATGCGCAAGGTCAGCGCCCGGGTGCTCGAGCGCGAGGGTTACGAGGTGCAGACCGCGAAGGACGGTCTGGACGCGCTGGAGCACGTCCACGAGCGGCTGCCGGACGTCATCCTGCTCGACCTCGAGATGCCGCGCATGGATGGCTACGAGTTCGCCGGCTACATGCGCAACGACCCGCGCTTCCGCGCGGTGCCGATCATCGTCATCACCTCGCGCGTCGGCGAGAAGCATCGCGCCCGCGCCTTCGAGATCGGCGTCAACCGCTACCTCGGCAAGCCCTACCAGGAAGCCGACATGCTCAAGGCGGTCTCCGAGCTGCTCGCAGAGCAGACCGTCAACTAAAGGCCGGCACATCCCATGGACGAGATCAGAACCGACCTGCGTGGCGTGCTGGTGCCGATCAGCGAGACCCGGCTGCTGCTGCCGAACGCCGCGATCGCCGAGGTCATCACCTTCGTCAGTCCCGATCCGGTGGCGACCAAGGCGACCTGGCTGCTCGGCAAGGTCAACTGGCGCAACTACCGGCTGCCCCTGGTGTCGATCGCCTCGTTCGCCGGCTTCGTCGGCCGCGAGAGCCTGCTCAACGTCAAGATCGCCATCCTGAAGGGCCTCAGCGGCAAGCCGCAGGTTCCTTATCTGGCGATCCTGACCCAGGGCTTCCCGCGCCTGACCGTCGTCGGTCCGGAATCGGTGCAGATCGACACGGCCGCCGAGCGCCGGCCGGGCATCGTCATGAGCGTGCGCCTGACCTCGGACGAGTCGGACGCCCACATCCCCGACCTCGACGCCATCGAGGCCGCGGTCGCCGACGAGCTCGACTAGCGCCCGGCCGGGCGACCAGCGTGCCGGTCGTCGACCCGGTGCCGGGGGCCGGGAAAGGTCGTCCGGAACCGTCGGGGCGACGCGCGGGCCTGCCCCCGTCGGGAGAGGCGACCTGCCGCGACGGCGCCTGCCCTGCGGGCAGCCCTCAGTCCCAGCCGTCGTCGAAGATGCGGTCGCTGGCCTCGGCGAGCCGGGCCAGGGCGCCGACGTTCATCCGGACGATGCTGCCGCCGATCGCCTGCGCGAACGGACCCAGCGCCGTGGGGGTGTCCCCGACCCTGTGGTACTGCGGGTAGCTGGTGGTGCCGCGATGGATGCTCATCACCGCCGGACGCCCCGCGACCAGGTACGGCCAGTGGTCGGAGCAGCAGGTGTTCGACTGGCGCAGCACCAGGGACGGGTTCAGCGCCGGCGCGTAGGCGAGGGCGGCGTCGGCGACGATGTCGACCAGCGCCATGTTGGCGCCCGGCGTGCCGGCGCTGGACTGGGTGGCGACGTTGACGCCCAGGTTGGCGTCCGGCGACCAGCCGATCATGTCCATGTTGAGCATGGCTTGGACGCGGGCCAGGTCGCCGGCGGCGCTGAGGGCGTCGACGTGGCCGTAGCTGCCGTGCAGGCCCTGCTCCTCGCCGGCATAGCACATGAACACCACGCTGCGACGGGGCCGGAACGGCACGATGGCCCGGGCCGCCTCGATCACGCCCGAGCAGCCGCTGGCGTTGTCGTCGGCACCGGGCGTGACCGCGGCGCCCGCGGGGGAATTGTTGGTGTTGCGGGAATCATAGTGGCCGCCGACCACGATCCACTCGTCCGGCGCCCCGGTGCCCTGCCAGAAACCGACGACATTGGCGATCGGCGCCGGCGTGCCGCCGGGCGGGAAGTTGAAGCCGGGTTCGCTGACCGCCAGCCCGAGCGCGGCGAACTCGCCGGCGATCCAGGCGCGCGCCAGGGGCAATTGGGGCGACCAGCTCGAACGGTCCCAGGCGGCCAGGGTCGACACCGTCTGGAACCAGCGCGCCTGGTCGACCCGGTCGACGATCGGCGCGATGCCCGGGTCCGGGGCCACCCCCAGGGGACGGTCGAGGCGGTGCATGCGCGCGAGCGTGGTGTTGGCCCGCACCGGCAGCCAGGCCGGCCCGAGCGGACCGTCGCCGCCGGCGAGCGCCGGGGCCGGTGCGAACGATTTCGGTCGTCGCAGCAGGTCGTGGGTGGCGCCGCGCCAGACCAGCCAGCCTTGCGGAACCCCGTCGGCCGTCTCGCCGCAGCCCCGGGCGTGCAGGACCAGGTCCGATGTCGCCAGTCGGCCCAGTTCGGCCACGACACGCTCGCCGGCCAGGATCTGCCTGAACGCGCCGCTGTCGCCTTCGGCGACGACCAGCAGGCGGTCACCCAGCTCCAGCCACCAGGCGACGCCGGGGTGCCGCTTCAGCGCTTCCACCTCGGCCGCGCTGGAGCGGTCGAGCGCCAGCAGCCAGGCATCGCCCGGTTCGCCCTCGGGGGCGGCCGCGACCGCCGCCGTGGCCAGCAGCAGGACGGCGGTGCCGACCGCGCACAGTCCGCGCCGGCGTGCGCGGCCTGTCCGGTCGGGGCGGGCGGCCGGGGCGCCAGCGGCACCGATGCAGGCGCCGGCGTCGCGGCGGGGGATCGGCTGGCTCATGGTCGGGTTGCTCCCTGTGGGCTGGCGGCCGCGACCTGGCGGCCATCCAGCCAGGTCGAGGCGACGGTGAGGTCGCGCAGCCGGGCCGGCGACAGCGTGTGCGGGTCGGCCGGCAGGACGATGAAGTCGGCGCGCATCCCGGGTGCCAGGGCGCCGACCTCGTCCTCCGCGAAACCGGCGAAGGCGGCGTCGATGGTGAAGCCGCGCAAGGCCGTGGCAAGGTCGACGCGCTGGTCGGGCAGCCAGCCGCCGGGCGGCTGGCCGTCGGCATCCTGGCGGGTGATCGCCGCATACAGGCCGAACCAGGGGTTGACCGGCTCCACCGGGAAATCCGAGCCGAAGGCAAGCCGGGCGCCGGCGCCGGCCAGGCGTTGCCAGGCGTAGGCACCATCCAGTCGCTGCCGGCCGATCCGGGCCTGCGCCCAGGGCATGTCGCTGGTCGCGTGGATCGGCTGCATGGAGGCGATCACGCCCAGCGCGGCGAAGCGTGCGATGTCCTGCCCGCTGACCACCTGGGCGTGTTCGATGCGGAAGCGCGCGGCGCCATCGTCGCCGTCCAGCACGCGCGCATAGGCATCCAGCACCAGCCGGTTGGCCCGGTCGCCGATGGCATGGGTGTTGGCCTGGATGCCGCAGCGGGCGGCCTTGGCGATGGCCGCCTCGATGCGTTCGCGCGGCGTCACCAGCAGGCCGCGGTTGCCGGCCTCGTCGCTGTAGTCGCGCAGCAGGGCGGCGCCCCGGCTGCCGAGCGCGCCGTCCATGTAGAGCTTGACCGAACGCATCTGCAGGCGGCCGCCCGGATGCCGGTAGCGGCCCTCGCGGCACAGCCAGTCGAGCGCCTCGGCGTCGCCGTCGGCCATCGCGTAGACGCGCAGGGGCAGGCGGTCCTGGTCGGCCAGCCGGCGCAGCAGGTGGAGGGTGTCCAGGCTCACGCCGGCGTCGTGGACGCCGGTCAGGCCGAGCCGCGAGGCCTCGGCCAGCGCCAGCTCCAGCGCGCGCAGGCGGGTCGCCTCGTCCGGCGCCGGTTCCGCGCCACCGACCAGGGCCATGGCCGCATCGATGAAGACACCGGTCGCCTGACCGTGGTCGTCGCGCAGGATCCGGCCGCCATCGGGCTGCCAGTCGCCGGCCAGGTCGCGGCCGGCCAGGGCCATGGCGGCGCTGTTGGCCCAGCCGGCGTGGCCATCGATGCGGCGCAGCCAGACCGGGCGCTCCGGGAACGCGGCGTCGAGATCGGCGGCGGTCGGGAACTGCGCGCCCGGCCAGCGGTTCTGGTCCCAGCCGCGGCCGGTCAGCCAGGCGCCCTCCGGCAGGCGGGCCTCGAACGCCCGCAGGCGCGCCAGGACCTCGTCCTTGCTGTCCGCGCCGACCAGGTCGGCGGAAAGCAGGGCGAAGCCCAGGTTGAGCAGGTGGCCGTGCGCGTCGATCAGGCCGGGCAGCACGTGGCCGCCGCCGAGGTCGACGCGCTCGGCCCCGGCTGCCAGGTCGCGCAGCGATTCCACCGAGCCGAGCCCGGCGATCCGGCCGCCGGCATCGACCAGCATGGCCGTCGCCGCCCCGTCTGAGCCGGTGTCATGGAAATGGCCGTTGTGGAAGAGCGTCTGTGCCTGCGAGGGAAGGCTGACGACGAGGAAAGTGATCAGCAGCAGACGCATGTGAGCGGCTCGGGGCGGCGGTGCGGAACACCGACTTTGCCGGCGCGGGGGCCGGGCCGCAAGGGAGCGCGCAGCACGGCCGGCACCGCCCCCTGAACGCGG
Source organism: Proteobacteria bacterium UBA2363 (assembly GCA_002344355.1). Lineage (GTDB taxonomy): Bacteria > Pseudomonadota > Gammaproteobacteria > Xanthomonadales > UBA2363 > Pseudofulvimonas. The sequence continues at coordinate 25,096 of DDTN01000050.1, forward strand.
ACGCCGCCGGCCCGAAGGCGCGACGGCGTCGTGCTGCCGGGGCCGGCCGTCCCTGGCCGGCAGCCCGACCTGCCTCAGTCGCCGACCACCACGTTGTCGATGGTCGACCAGCCGTTGGCCGGCGTGTCGGCGACGTCGATGGTGATGCTGGTGATCGGCGCTGCCGTGACGAAGCCGCGGAAATCGCTCGGCCCGGAGCTGGTATAGGTTTCGACCGTGCTGTCGCTGAGCGTCAGCGTCACGGTCTGGGCCACCGGGGCGAAATTGATGTCGCTGCCCCAGAAGTTGCCGCCGATCGCCGTCACCGGCGCGCCGGTGAAGGTGATGACGATGGCATCCAGTGCCGAGTCCGTGGAAATGATCCCCGGGTCGTTGAACAGGTTGTTGCTTCCGGGGCCGGTGGCCGTGACGGTGTAGGAGAAACCGTTGCCGCTGAAGTTCAGGGACGGTCCGGCGTTGCCGACCGGCACGCTGGCGAAGTCCTCGGCGTAGTAGCCCGGCGAGACGTTCTGCAGGAAGGTCGCCAGGTCGGTGTAGACACCAGGCGTACCGCCGCCGTTGCAGCCCGGCAATCCGGTGTCGCACTCGAAGTCGCTCTGGAAAATGATGTCCGGCGGACCGTCATTGCCGAACGAGATGAACACGACCTGGAACGGGTCAGGCCGGGATACCGTGACCGCGGTGCCGTCGATCAGCGGGTTCAGCGGCAGGTTGAGCGTCGTCGACGAGTTGACGATGGCGCCGGGGAAGTCCAGCACGGCGCCGTTGCGGAAGCGGTCGTCCGCCGGCGAGGCCAGATTGTTGGCGAGATTGAAGTTCGAGATCGCCAGGTAGTAGACGCCCGGGGTGAAGGTGCGGGTCAGGCGCGAGCGAAGGGTGGTGCCCGGCGCGGGCTCGTCGTCGTTGCCGAAGTCGACGATCGCCAGGCGGTCGCTGTCGTAGACCCACATGTCGGTGTCGGTGGTGGTCTGGCCGACCGTGGTGATGTCGATGTCGCTGCCGAAGGTGATGTCCGGGCCTTCGACCACGGTCACCGCTTCGATCTCGTAGTTCAGCACGTAGGGATCGGTGGTGGCGGCGGTGCCGGCCAGGCGCACGTAGATGTCGGCCGGGATCTCGCTGGTGTACCACTGCACGAAGCGGGCCGGGGTGGTGGTCGCGGAGCTGGTCTGCAGCGCGGTATCGGTGGCGCCGATCACGCCGGCGACCTGGTTCAGGCCGCGGATGGTGGCGGTATGCCCGGGGGTGGTGCTGGTGACGATCAGGCGGTGCCGGTAGAAGCCCGGTGTGGCCTGGGCCGCGGTGGTCACCCGGAAATAGTCCAGCCCGGGGCCGGTGGCCGACTGGCTGGAGCCGGTCATCACCGCGGGCGTGCTGACCGGCGGCAGCTGCAGGGCATTGGCCTCGGCCTTGCTGTCGTTCGGTTCCACCTCGTTGCCGTTGCTGCCGCAGGTGGTGGGGATGGCCAGCTCCCATTCGCCCGGCGGGTTGTTGGTCGACAGCGGGGTGATCGCGCCGGTGGTCAGGTCGAAGGTGCCGTAGGTGTAGGTCCCGCCGCCGGTATAGACCGCCGCATAGAGGGTGCCGTCGCTGTTGTCGAAATCCATGCCCTGGGCGAAGTTCGCGGCCAGGCCATGGCCGCCGATCAGGGTCGCGGCGCCGGTGGCGGTATCGATGGAGTACAGGGCGTCGGTGCCGATGTCATGGCCATACAGGTCGCCATCGCAGTTCATCGCGATGTCGATCATCAGGGTGGTTCCGAACGGTCCGACCAGGGTGGCGGTGGCGGTGGCCAGGTCGAGCGTGTACAGGTTGGTGGCCGTGGAGTACCAGGCATCGCCGGTGACCGGGTCGATGGACAGGCCAGTGGGCGAGTCGGTCACCGAGACGTTGGCGATCGGCGTGAACACGCCCGTGCCGGTGTCGATCGTGCCCAGCACCGGCGGCACCACGGCCTGGACCGCGTACAGGACGTTGCCGTCTGGGTCGAAGTCCAGCGCGAAGAAGCTGGCCCCGGGGTTGCCGACCGGGGTCTGCACCGTGAAATCGTTCAGCACATAGGTCTTGAGACCCTGGACGCCGCCGAACCCGGTGTTCATGTTGTACGAGAAGCCGGTGTCGGTGGGATCGCGCCATTGCCTGGGCGCCTGCCAGGTCGGGTGCGCCTGGGGACCGCCGCACTGGGCCGCGTAGCCGGCCGGTTCGGCCGCGGCGCTGTTGGCCAGGGCGCCGCAGTCGAGCTGGGCGTGGGCCGCCGGCGCGGCGAGGGCCGCGAATATCAGGGTGGGGAACAGCAATGGTGTGCGCATGGACTAGCCTCCCGTGGGACCGAAGGCCGCCACGATGGCGGCCAACCGCGCAGGCGGGAGACCCGGTCCAGGACCCCCCTGGAGAGGGGTCGCCCGGATGCGCACTGACGACGCTAATACGGGACGAAGGCTATTGCAATCACAATCGATATGTGGCTCTGCTCAGGTTCCGGGGGGCGTTCGGCGCCCGCCGCGCCCGTACTCTCCGGCCAGTGCGAACAGGGCCGCGCCGGCGACCAAGCCGGCGGTCTCGGTGCGCAGGATGCGCCCGCCCAGGCGCACCGGCTGCCAGCCTTCGCGTGCCAGCAGGTCCAGCTCGATCGCATCGAAGCCGCCCTCCGGCCCGACCGCGACCGCCACGCTGGCGCCGGCCGCCAACGCCGGCAGGCCGTCGCCGGTGTCCGGGTGCAGCACCAGCCGGCTGCCGGCCGCCAGGGTGCCGGCGACCAGGTGCAGCGGCTGCGGCTCGGCGATGCCGGGGACGCGGGCGCGGCCGCACTGCTCGCAGGCGCTGGCCGCGACCCGTCGCCAATGCGCGACGCGCTTGTCCAGCCGTTCACCGGCCAGCCGCACCTCGCTGCGCAGGCTCGCCACCGGCACGATGCGCGAGACGCCCAGTTCGGTGGCCTTCTGGATGATCCAGTCCATCTTCTCGCCGCGTGCCAGGGCCTGGACCAGGACCAGTTCGAGGCCGGCTTCGCCGGCCGCCGGCGGATCGCGGCGGAGCACCCGGGCGGCGAGGGCGTTGCCGGCGCCGGCCAGTTCGGCCGGGTAGTCGTGGCCGTCGCCGTTGAACAGCACCACCGGGTCGCCCGCGCCCAGGCGCAGGACCCGCTGCAGGTGGCCGCGGACCTGCTCGGGCAGCGCCACCGCCACGCCCGGTTCCAGGTTCGCCTCGAGGTGGCAGCGGACCGTGCGCATCAGGCGACCATGGTCTCGATGCCGCCGGCCGCGACCGCCACCATCGCGTCGATCTCGGCCTCGGTGCTGCAGTAGGGCGGCATGAAGTAGACCACGTCGCCGAGCGGGCGCAACAGCACGCCATGGGCCAGGGCGTGCGCGTGAAGTCGCCGCCCGCGCCGCTCCTGGGGCGGGAACGGCCGGCGGCTGCCGGCGTCGGCGACCACCTCGACCGCGGCGATCAGGCCGGTGCGACGCACGTCGGCGACGTTGGGGTGCCCGCGCAGCGGTTCGAGCGCCGCGCCGAGCTGCCGGCCCAGGGCGTCGATCCTGGCCAGGACGGTGCCGTCGTCGAACAGCGCGCAGCTCGCCAGGGCCGCGGCGCAGGCGATCGGGTTGCCCGTGTAGGAGTGCGAGTGCAGGAAGGCCTTGCCGCTGCGCCAGTGGTCGTAGAACGCCTCGTACACGGTGGCCGTGGTGAGCACCGCCGCCAGCGGCAGGAAGCCGCCGGTGATGCCCTTGGACAGGCACAGGAAGTCCGGGGTGATGGCCGCCTGCTCGCAGGCGAACAGGGTGCCGGTGCGGCCGAAGCCGACCGCGATCTCGTCGGCGATCAGGTGCACCTCGTGGCGGTCGCACAGCCGGCGCAGCCCGGCCAGCCAGTCCGGGTGGTGCATGCGCATGCCGCCGGCGCACTGCACCAGGGGCTCGACGATCACCGCGGCGACCTCGCCGGCATGGCGGCCGAGCAGGGCGTCGAGCTCGTCCAGGCGGCGTGCCGCGACCTGCGCCGCGCTCTCGCCGGGTTCGGCCTGGTAGGCGTCCGGCGAGTTCGCCCACAGCGGCTCCACCAGCAAGGGGCGGTACGGTTCGCGGTACAGGCCGAGGTCGGTGACCGACAGGGCGCCTAGGGTCTCGCCGTGGTAGCCGCCGGTCAGGGCGACGAAGCGGCTGCGCTTCTGGCCACGGTTGCGCCAGGCATGCACGCTCATCTTCAACGCCACCTCGACGGCGCTGGAGCCGTTGTCGGCGTAGAACACGCGGGACAGGCCGGGCGGCGCCATGGCGAGCAGGCGCTCCGCCAGCGCCACCGCCGGTTCGTGGCTGAAGCCTGCCAGCAGCACGTGGTCCAGGCGCCCGAGCTGGGCCCCGATCGCTTCGACGATGGCCGGGTGACGGTGGCCGAACAGGCAGGTCCACCACGAGCTGATGCCGTCGAAATAGCGGCGGCCGTCGAAGTCGGTGAGCCAGGCGCCCTCGGCACTGGCCACCGGCACCGGCGGCAGGGACTCGTGGTCGTGCATCTGGGTGCACGGGTGCCACAGCACCGAGAGGTCGCGCGCGATCAGGCCGGCGTTGCCGCCGGGCGCCTTTGTTATCATCCGGACGACCCTGGACTGGCTGGCGGAAATGACCGGAAATCCTAGCACCCGCGTAGCGCCGGCGACCCCGGTCCGCGGCTTCACCCTGATCGAGGTCCTGGTGGTGGTGGTGATCCTCGGCATCCTGGCCGCGGTCGTGGTGCCGAGGATCATGGACCAGCCCGACAAGGCGGCCGTGGTGCGGGCCAGGCAGGACGTGCAGGCCATCGTCACCGCCCTGAACCTCTACAAGCTCGACAACTTCACCTACCCGAGCACCCAGCAGGGGCTTGAAGCGCTGGTGCAGCGTCCGACCGGCACCCCGGCGGCGCCGAACTGGAAGGAAGGCGGCTACCTGCCCAGGCTGCCGGTCGATCCCTGGGGCCAGCCCTACCAGTACATGGCTCCCGGCCGCAGCGGCGACTTCGACGTCTGGTCCCTGGGCAAGGACGGCCAGCCGGGCGGCGAAGGCTACGGGGCCGACATCGGCACCTGGAACCTGTAGCCGGGACCGCCGCCATGCAGCGACGCCCGCGTCGACCGACGGCGACCAGGGGCTTCACGCTGATCGAGGTCCTGGTGGTGGTGGTGATCGTCGCCGTGCTCGCCGCGGCGGTGGTGATCAGCCTGCCCGGCCTGGACGCCCGCCGCGCCGCGCGCGAGGCCGAACGCTTCCACGCCCTGCTCGCCCTGGTGTGCGAGCAGGCCGAGCTGGCCGGCCGCAGCGTCGGCATCCATGCCCTGGCCGACGGCTACGGCTTCAGCTTCGAGGTCGAGGACGGCTGGTTGCCGTTTCCCGACGGCCACCGGTTCCGGCCACGCCGGCTCGAAGGCCTGGTCCTGGCGACGCCCGGGGCCATGCTTCCGGTACTGCCGCCGGCGCAGCCGGTGCCGATGGCCCTGTGCGGGGCGGACGGCGCACTGACACCGTTCGAGCTGCGCTTCCTGCACCAGGACCGGCCCCTGCAGCGGGTCCGTGCCGGCGCCGATGGCCGCGCCGTCCGTGAGGAGGCCTCGGACGATGGCCGGAGCTGGACCGGTGCCGGCTGAGCGCCCGCATCGTCATCGTCCCGCCGGCCCGCCCGCGCCTGGCCGGCCGGGCGGCTTCACCCTGCTCGAGGTCCTGGTGGCGCTGGCGGTGCTGGCGCTGGCCCTGTTCGCGCTGAGTCGCAGCGCCGCACTCGCGGTCGAGGCCGCCGGCCATCGCGAGCAGGCGCTGCTGGCGACCACCGTGGCCGGCAACGTGCTGGCCAGCCTGCGCCTGGAGCCCTCGACGCCGGCGCCCGGGCGTCGCGAGGGGCAACAGGAGCAAGGCGGTCGAACCCTGTACTGGCGCGCGGAGATCGCCGGCACCGACCTGCCGGGCATCGTCCGGATCGAGGTCGCGGTGGCCTTCGATCCGGCCCGGCGCGACCAGCGCGCCTCGCTCACCGGGTTCGCCGGACGGCCATGAGCGACGGCCGCGCCCGCCGCGCCCGTTCCGGGCCCGCGCACGGGTTCACCCTGGTCGAGCTGCTGGTGGCGCTGGCGGTGTTCGCCGCCATGGCGGCGATCGCCCAGGCCGCGCTCACCGCCGTGGTCCAGGCGCGCGCCGCCCTGGACCTGCGCGGCGCCGCCGTGGATGCCACCGCGCGGGCCCTGGCGATGATCGAGCGCGACCTGCGCGCGGTGATGGCGCGACCGGTGCGCGCCGACCTCGGCGCGCGCCTGCCGGCCCTGCTGGCCGGCGAGGGCGGCCTGGAGCTCAGCACCCTCGGCCGGGGCGGCGCCGGCGACGCCAGTGCCGCGCGCCTGGAGCGGATCGCCTACCGGCTCGGCGAGGGCCGCCTGGAACGCCTGCGCTGGCCGGCCCCGGACCGTGCCGACGGCACCCGGCCGGAGCGCGCCCCCTTGCTCGACGGCGTCGTCGCCCTGCGCTGGCGCTTCCTGGCCTTCGATGGCCGCTGGCATCCGCGCTGGCCGCCTGCGGGCGCCGGGCAGCCCTTGAGCGCCTTGCCCCGGGCGGCCGAACTGACCCTGGAGCACGAGCGCCTGGGCCGTCTGCAGCGACTGGTGGAGTTGCCGGAGCAGGCCCCGTGAGCGCCCCGCTGCCGCGTGTTCGCGGGGTCGCGCTGCTGGCCGCGGTGCTGGTCGTGGCGCTGGCGGCGGTACTGGTGGCGGGCCTGCTCGACCGCGGCGTGCTCGGGCAGGCGCGGGCGCTGCAGCACGGCCGCGCCGCCCAGGCGGTGGCCCTGCAGCAGGGACTGGAGCTGTGGGCGGCGCGCATCCTTCGCGACGATGCCGCGCGCGACGGCGTCGACGCCGTCGGCGACGCCTGGAGCCAGCCGATGCCGCCGCTGCCGCTGCCCGAGGGCATGGCCCATGGCCGCCTGCGCGAGCTGGACGGTTGCCTCAACCTCAACGCCCTGTGGTCGGGCGGGCAGCCGGACGCCCTGGCCATGGCCCGCTTCGAGCGCCTGCTGCGCGTGCTCGAGCTCGATCCGCGCCTGCTCGATGCCGTGGTCGACTGGCTGGACGAGGACGACCTCGGCCGGGCCGGCGGCGGCGAGGAGGCGACCTATGCCGCGCTGGAGCCGCCGCGTCGGGCCGCCAACGGCCCCTTCGTGCACGTCGGCGAGCTCGCCCTGGTCGCCGGCGTCGACGCCGCGAGCCTGCAGCGGCTGCTGCCGCACGTGTGCGCGCATCCCGGGTCCGATACCCGGATCAACGTCAACACCGCGACCGTGCCGGTGCTGATGGCGCTGGACGAGGCGATCGGTCCGGCGGTCGCCCGCCGCCTGCACCGGGACGGCCGCGCCCGCCACGCCAGCAGCGCCGACTTCCTTGCCGCCGTCGAGCGCGAGCTGGGTCGGCCACCGCCGCCGCAGCTGGCGCAGGGCATCGACGTCCGCAGCCGCCACTTCCTGGCCGAGATCCTGATCGTCCAGGCGCAGGTGCCGGTCCGCCTGTACAGCCTGCTCGACCGCGAGCCGGGCACCGGCACCGTCCGGGTGGTCGCCCGCAGCCTGGGGCGCTGGTGAGCGCGCTGGCCTGCGCGCCGGGCGCTCCGGCTATGCTTCGCGCATGGCTTCGACCCTGTTGATCGATTGCGCCGGCCTCGACGGCTGGCTGCTGGATGCCGCCGGCGCCAGCCGCTGGCGGCCCGGCATGGCGGTGCCGGCGCAGGCCAGGGTGCTGGCCGTGGTCCCGGGCGAGGCGGTGGGCCTGCACGCGGTGCGCCTGCCGGCGCGCCGACGCGCCGAACTGCGCCAGGCGGTGCCGTTCGCCCTGGAAGAGCGCCTGGCGGAGCCGGTCGAGACCCTGCATTTCGCCCTTGGCCGGACGCTCGCCGACGGCGCGGTCGAGGTCGCCGTGGTGGCGCGGACGCGCATGCAGTCCTGGCTCGACGCCCTGGCCGGCAGCGGCCTGGCCCCGGACGTCATGGTCGCCGACGCCCACCTGCTGCCGCGCACCGAAGGCCAGCTGGCCGCTCTCGCCGTCGAGGACCGGGTGCTGCTGGCCGGCCAGGGCATGGCCTGCGCGATCGGCAGCGACGACTGGCCGCACTGGCGGCTGCTGGCGCCAGGGCTGCCGCTGCTGAGCGTCGACGGCCAGGGCGGCTGGCGGCCGGCACAGGCACCGGCCCGGCTCGCCGGCGCCGAGCTGGCGCGCTGGCAGGTGGCGCAGGCCGGGCAGGCGCCGGACCTGTTGCAGGACACGTTTCCGGCGCGCCGCCAGGACGCCGGACGGCGCCGTCTCTGGCGTGCCGCGGCGGCACTGGCCGGGCTGGCCGTGGTGCTCGCGCTGGCCGAGGCCGTGCTGGCCGTGCACAGTGGTCGCCAGCAGCAGGCGGCGCTGCGGGCGCAGATGGCCCAGGTGTTCTCGGCCGCCCTGCCGCAGGTGCGCATGACCGCCGATCCGGCGGCCCAGCTGGCCGCCGAGCTCGGTCGCCAGCGCGCCGGCGCCGGCGGCGACGAGCTGCTGCCCCTGCTGCTGCGGGTCGCGCCGGTGCTGAGCCAGGGCGCGCGCTACCGGCTGGACGCCCTGGACTGGCGCCTGGGCACCCTCGAGCTCGAGGTGGTGGCCGCCGACGTCGCCGGCCTCGATGCCCTGCGCGAATCGCTGGCCAGCCTCGGCCTGGCGGTCGAGCTGACCGGGGTCGACCCGGCCGGCACCGAGGTGCGCGGCCGCCTGCGCCTGCGCGGAGCGGCCGCATGAACGCGTTGACGTCCTGGTGGCGAGCACGCGCGGACCGCGAGCGCCATGCCCTGGTCGCCGGCGCCGTGGTGCTGGCGCTGATGCTGGTCTGGGCGTTCGCCTGGAAGCCGCTGGCCGACGCCCGGAGCGCCCTGTTCGCGGGCAATGCCCGGCTCGCGGCCGACCTTTCGGGCATGCGCGCCATGGCCGCACGCGCCGGTCCGCTGGCCGCCGGCGACGCCGTCGCGCGCGACCGCGCCGGGCAGTCCCTGCTGGCCCTGGCCGACGCCGGCCTGCGCGAGACCGGCCTGGCCGGTGGCCTGGCCCGCATCGAGCCGGCCGGCAGCGGCAGGGTCCGCCTGCGCCTCGAGGCGATCGCCTTCGACCCGCTCGCCGACTGGCTTCAGCGCCTGCACCAGCACTACGGCGTCCGCATCGCGGAGCTCGCCGTCACCCGCACCGACGCCGGCCGCGTCGATGCCAATCTCCTGATCGAGGACCCCTGATGAGACTGGTCGTGCGCCTGCTGTTGCTGGCCCTCCTGCTGCTGGTCGTGCTTGCCCTGGCCGCCTGGTACCTGCCGGCAGGCTTCGCCTGGCGGCAGTTCGGGCACCACCTGGGACCGGCGCTGCAGCTCGAGCAGCTCAGCGGCACGGTGCGCCACGGCCGTGCCGGCGACATGCGCATCAACGGCTTCCCGGTCGGCGCCCTGGACTGGCGACTCGACTGGCGCGGCCTGTTCCGGCGCCAGGTCGGCGCCAGCTGGGCGCTTGAAGGACCGGCCTGGCAGGCACGCGCGCGCAGCACGCGCCTGCCGGACGGCAGCCTGCGGGTCGAGGACATGCAGATGACGCTGCCGGCGATCCTGCTCGGTCCGGTGCTCGACATCCCGGCGCTCGGCTTCATCGGTACCGTCGAGGTCGAGGTCGATCAGGCCCACCTGGCCGGTCTGGCGATTCTCGAGGCCCGTGGCCGCGCGCGGTGGCTCGACGCCGGTGTCACCGGCCAGGCGCAGGCCCGGTTCGGGCCGGTGCGCGCGACCTTCGCGACCCAGGGGCCGGGACTGGTGATCGGCGAGGTCGAGGACGAGGGCGGCCCGCTCGAGGTCGACGGCCAGTTCGAACTGCACGAGACCCGCTATCGCGCCGAGGTCATCCTGCGCGCCCGCGATCCCGCGCATCCGGTGGCGCAGGCGCTTCCCCACGTCGGCCAGCCGCTGCCGGATGGCGGCTCGCTGTTCATCGTCGAGGGCGAGCTGCGGCGTCGCGCCGACGGCGCCGCCGGTGACTGAGGCGGCGCTTCCGGCGCGGGCGCTGCCGGTCGCGCTGGCGGCCGCGCGCGCCGCCGCCGGGGAGATCGCGCCGCTGTTCCGCCAGGCCGGGCTGGAAGTCGAAACCAAGGCCGACGACTCGCCGGTGACGGTCGCCGACCGCCGCGCCGAACGGGCGATCCGGGCCTGCCTGGCCGACGGCTTTCCGGAGATCCCGGTGTGGGGAGAGGAGTTCGGTGGCCAGCCCGCGGGCGCCGGCTGGCAGTGGCTGGTCGACCCGCTGGACGGCACCAAGAGCTTCGTCCGCGGCAATCCGGTGTTCTCCACACAGATCGCGCTCTGGCACGACGGGGTGCCGATGCTGGCGGTGTCCAGCGTGCCGGCCACCGGCGAGCTGGCCTGGGCGGTGCGCGGCGGCGGCGCCCACATCGACGGCGCGCAGGTACGCTGCCGGGGCACCACCGGGCTGGCGGAGGCGGCGGTGTCGACCGGCAACCTCAAGCGGCTGGCGCGCGGGCCGGCCTGGCCGGCCCTGGCCACGGTGGTCGCTCGGGCCTGGCGGATGCGCGGCTACGGCGACTACCTGCACTACCACCTGCTCGCCCGCGGCGGCATCGACGCGGTGATCGAGTCCGATGTCCATGTCCTGGACATCGCCGCGCTCTGCCTGCTGGTCACCGAGGCCGGCGGGGTGTTCACCGACCTCGACGGCGCCGCCATCGGCCCGGCCACCGACAGCGTCCTGGCCGCGGCGACCCCCGCCCTGCACGCCCACCTGCTGCGCGCGCTGGCCGGCTGGCGCGGCTGAGCGCGGGCGGGGCGCCCGGTCCGTCCCGGGCCGCCGGCCGCGCCGACGCGGCGCGCGTACAATCGCGACATGCGCCCCCTGCCCACCATCCACGCCCGGCGTCCGCTCGATCCGACCGGCCGCTTCCGCGTCGAGGAGATCGACCTCGAGTTCGCCAACGGCGCCCGACGCACCTTCGAACGCCTGCAGTCCGGCGGCCTGGGCGCGGTCATCATCGTGCCGATGCGCGACCCGGAAACGGTGCTGCTGGTGCGCGAGTACGCCGCCGGCCTGCACCGCTACGAGCTCGGCCTGCCCAAGGGCCGCATCGATGCCGGCGAGACGCCGGAGCAGGCCGCCGACCGCGAGCTCAAGGAGGAGATCGGGTTCGGCGCCCGCGACATCGAGTCGCTGGTGCCGCTGGCGCTGGCGCCGTCGTACATGGCGCACCGCACCCAGGTGGTGCTGGCGCGCCGGCTCTACCCGGAGAAGCTCGAGGGCGACGAGCCGGAGGAACTCGAGGTGGTGCCCTGGCCGCTGGCCCGGATCAACGCGCTGGTCGGCCACCCCGAGTGCAGCGAAGGCCGCACCCTGGCTGCGCTGTTCATCGCCCGCGAGTACCTGGAAGGCCGCTGGCGGCCGCCGGCCCCGTGAGCGCGGACCTGGTCGCCGGCGCCTGCGCGCTGGCGCGGCAGGCCGGGCAGGCCATCCTTGCGGTCTACGCCTCCGACTTCGAGGTCGCGCACAAGGACGACGCCTCGCCCCTGACCCGTGCCGACCTGGCCGCGCACGGCATCCTGGTCGCCGGCCTGGCGGCGCTGCCGCCGCGGCTGCCGGTGCTGTCGGAGGAGGCGGCCAACGCGGTGCCGGCCGACGAGCGCCGGCGCTGGCGGCGCTACTGGCTGGTCGACCCGCTGGATGGCACCCGCGAATTCATCAAGCGCAACGACGAGTTCACCGTGAACATCGCCCTGGTCGAGGATGGCGTGCCTGTGCTCGGCGTGGTCCACGCGCCGGCGCTCGACGAGATGGCCTACGCGCAGGCGGGGCAGGGCGCCTGGATCGAGCAGGCCGGCGGCCGTCGCCGCCTGCCCGGTCGGCCGGCCCCGGCGCGTCCGGTGGTCGCGGTGAGCCGCTCGCACCGCGATGCCGACACCGCACGGCTGCTGGCGGGGCTGGGCGCCCACGACACCCTGGCCGCGGGCTCGGCGCTGAAGTTCATCCGGCTGGCGCAGGGGCGGGCCGACCTGTATCCGCGCCTGGGACCGACCAGCGAGTGGGACACCGCCGCAGGCCACTGCCTGCTGACCGAGTCCGGCGGCGAGGTGTTCGATCTCGGCGGCCGGCCGCTGCGCTACAACCAGCGCGAGGGCCTGCTCAATCCCCCGTTCCTGGCGGTCGCCGACGCCGGCGCCGGCTGGCCGCGGGCCCTGTCCGCCCTGCTACCGGCGGTACCGGGGCCAGCCCCATGAGCCGACCGGTCGACGACCTGCTGGCGATCATGGCGCGCCTGCGCGACCCCGGGCGCGGCTGTCCCTGGGACCTCGCCCAGGATTTCGCCAGCATCGCGCCCTACACCATCGAGGAGGCCTACGAGGTCGCCGACGCCATCGACCGCGGCGATCTCGACGACCTGTGCGGCGAGCTGGGCGACCTGCTGCTGCAGGTGGTGTTCCATGCCCGGATGGCGCAGGAGCAGGGCGCCTTCGGGTTCGGCGACGTGGTCGCCGGCATCTGCGACAAGATGGAGCGCCGGCATCCGCATGTGTTCGGCGACGCCGCCATCGGCGATGCCGGCGCCCAGGCGCGCGCCTGGGAGGAGCACAAGCGCGCCGAACGCGGCGACGGCGACCGCAGCGCGCTGGCGGGCATCGCCCGGGGCGCGCCGGAATGGCAGCGGGCGCTGAAACTGCAGAAGCGCGCCGCCGGCGTCGGCTTCGACTGGCCCGATGCCGGACGCGTGCTGGACAAGCTGGACGAGGAGGCCGCCGAGCTGCGGCGCGAGCTGGACGGCGGCGATGCCGCGCGGGTGCTGGACGAGGTCGGCGACCTGCTGTTCGTGGCCGTCAACGTCGCGCGCAAGGCCGGCGTCGATGTCTCGGCGGCGTTGCGCCATGCCAACGCCAAGTTCGAACGCCGCTTCCGGGCCATGGAAGCGCTCGCCGCCCAGGCCGGCACCTCGCTGCCGGCGCTGGGGCTCGCCGACCAGGAAGCGCTCTGGCAGCGGGCCAAGCGGGATGGTGATGAGGGCTGAGGGAGCGGAGAGCGGCGAGCAGCGGTGATCCGGACGGAGCGCGATCCGCTTCCGGCATGACGCGCTGTCGGCGGCTGCGCTCTCCCCCGGCCCCTCACCCGCCACGCGGGGGAGGGGAGAAGTGCGACGCCGCGCGTTGCCGGACTGGAGGGCGCCGTCCGGGGAGCGGGGGGCAGGAGCAGGGCGCAGGGAGCAGGGGGAGATCGGGGCGGAGCGCGATCTGCTCCCCTCTCCCGCGGAGCGGGAGAGGGGCTGGGGGAGAGGGCCGGCGGGGCAGCGCCTGTTGCCCAGGGTCACCCGGGGACCTGACCCGCCGTGGGCTGCACGGCGTCCGCGATGACCCGGGCGGTTCGCCGTGCGGCGCGCCCGGTCAGGACAGGGGCGGGATGCGCAGCACCTGGCCGGGGTAGATCCTGTCCGGGTCCGACAGCATCGGCCGGTTGGCCTCGAAGATCAGCGGGTACTTGCCGGCGTTGCCGTACTCGCGCCTGGCGATCGCCGACAGCGTGTCGCCCTTCTCGACGGTGTAGAAGCGCGCGGTCGGCTGCTCCGCCGCGGGCGGCTCCTCGCCGGCGTCGGCGTCGGCCGGCGCCGGCGCCCCGGGCGCCGTGGCCACGGCCTCGCCCACGCGCAGGCGGTCGTCGACGCTCTCCACGCCCTGGACGTTGCCGGCGGCGACGATCGCCTTTTCCTTGTCCTCGAGCGAGGCGGCACGTCCGATCAGCGAGACCATCCGCTTGTCCGGATGCGCCACCACGGTCAGCGGATTCAGGCGCAGGCCGAGGTCGAGCAGGTGCTGGCGGACCTTGCCCTCGTCGATCTGGCCGCTGCCGAACAGGCGCTCGCCGACGTTGCCGATGAACTTGAACAGGCCCATGGGACGCTCCTCGATGCTGGCCGGGGCGGATTCCCCGTTGCCGGCGAGTGTCTCACGGCGCCGCACCGGCGGCATGCCGGCGGCACGCCGGAGCCGCGGCGGCATGCGTTCCTGCGTCGCCGGTCGGCCTGCTAGGCTGCGCCGATGGCGACCGGCAAGCGCAGGACATCGACGGCCTACGTGTGCGGCGACTGCGGCGCCGAGTTCGGCAAGTGGCAGGGCCAGTGCAGCGAGTGCGGCGCCTGGAACACCCTGTCCGAGGTGGCGCTTGCCGCGCGCGGCGCGGCCACGGCGCCGGCGCGCGGCCGCGGCGGCTGGACCGGGCAGTCGGCCAGCGCGGTGGTCGACCTCGCGACGGTGGCCGATTCGCCCGAGCAACGGGTGGCCACCGGCATCGGCGAGCTGGATCGCGTGCTCGGCGGCGGCCTGGTCGCCGGCTCGGTGGTGCTGGTCGGCGGCGACCCGGGGATCGGCAAGTCCACCCTGCTGCTGCAGATGCTGGCCGGCCTCGGCGGTCGCCTGAAGGGCCTGTACGTGACCGGCGAGGAATCCCTGGCCCAGGTCGCCGCGCGCGGCAGGCGCCTGGATCTCTCGCTGGCCGGCCTGCTCAGCCTGGCCGAGACCGGCATCGAGCAGGTCGCCGCGGCGATCGGCGCGCAGCGGCCGGACGTGGTGGTGATCGACTCCATCCAGACCATGCACGTCGAGGCCGTGACCTCGGCGCCGGGCTCGGTCAGCCAGGTCCGCGAGAGCGCGGCCTGGCTGGTGCGCCTGGCCAAGACCGCCGGCACCTGCGTGTTCCTGGTCGGCCACGTCACCAAGGAGGGCGGCATCGCCGGCCCCCGAGTGCTCGAGCACATGGTCGACGCCGTGCTGTATTTCGAGGGCGAGGCGGGCAGCCGCTACCGGGTGCTGCGCGCCTTCAAGAACCGCTTCGGCGCGGTCAACGAGCTCGGCGTGTTCGCCATGCTCGACCGCGGCCTGCGCGAGGTGCCGAATCCGTCCGCGATCTTCCTGTCCGGCGGCGATGCCAGTCGCCCGGGCAGTGCGGTGATGGTCACCCGCGAAGGCACCCGGCCGCTGCTGGTCGAGGTCCAGGCCCTGGTCGACCAGAGCCCGCTGGCGAATCCGCGCCGGGTCGCCCTGGGCCTTGAGCAGAACCGCCTGGCGATGCTGCTGGCGGTGCTGCACCGGCATGGCGGCATCGCCGCCTACGACCAGGACGTGTTCGTCAACGTGGTCGGCGGGATCCGGGTGCAGGAGCCGGCCGCCGACCTGCCGGTGCTGCTGGCGGTGCTGTCCAGCTTCCGCGACCGGCCGCTGCCGGCCAAGCTGGTCGCCTTCGCCGAGATCGGCCTGGCCGGCGAACTGCGGCCGGTGCCCAACGGCGAGGAACGCCTGCGCGAGGCCGCCAGCCACGGCTTCGTCAAGGCCATCGTCGCGCGCGCCAACGCGCCCCGGAAGTCCCCGGCCGGCATGGAGGTGGTGGCCTGCGACAGCCTCGCCCAGGCGCTGGCGGCGCTTGACGACTGAGCGGTTGGCGGCAGCCGCCGGCTTGCGGCGACCGCCGCCGGATGACTGCGGCGCCCTGCCGGGATCGGCCCGGCAGCGCTCCTGCGGCTGCGTCCACTCTCCCCGTCGGACTTCGAGGCCTGCGGTCGACCGGCCGCCGCGTCGTGACTTTGTCATGAGGCGGCCTTAACCTTGCCGCATCGCGCCCGGTCAGCGTCCTGGAATTCCTGCCGTGATCAGCGTGGAACACAGCCTCTACGAGCGCTTCCCCCGCCTCGCCGACCCCCGGGCGCGCCTGCTGGTGCGGCCGATGGTCGCCTTCCTGCGCCGCCTGGTCTGCGAGGAGCGGATCAATGCCGTGCTTGCCTCCGGCCAGGGTCTGGCCGGCTTCGACTTCGTCGAGCACATCCTGCGCGAGCTGCGCTTCACCTACCAGGTGGCGCCCACCGAGCGCGAGAACATCCCGGTCGACGGCCGGGTGGTGATCGTCGCCAACCACCCGCTGGGCGCGCTCGACGCGATCGCCCTGCTCGACCTGGTCGGCTCGGTGCGGCGCGACGTGCGGATCCTGGCCAACGACGTGCTGATGCAGCTCGAGCCGCTGCGGCCGCTGGTGCTGCCGGTGACCGTGTTCGGCGACGGCGACGGCCCCCGCAGCGGCGCCCGCGAGGCGTTCCGGGCGCTCGAGCGCGAGCAGGCGCTGGTGGTGTTCCCCGGCGGCGAGGTGTCGCGCATCCGGGTCGGCGGCGTGCGCGACCCGAAGTGGACCGACGGCTTCCTGCGCCTGGCCCTGCGCACCGGCGCGCCGGTGCTGCCGGTGCATGTCGGCGGCCACAACTCGCCCCTGTTCTACGGCGTCTCGGTACTGGCCAAGCCCCTGTCGATGCTGATGCTGGCGCGCGAGATGTTCGGCAACGAGAAGTCCCGGATCACCCTCAACATCGGCGAGCTGGTGCCCAGCCAGGCGCTGCGGGTGCCCGGCCTGCGCCCGGAGCGGGTGGCGGCGCGCATGCGCCACCACGTCTACCGGCTGCCGCGGCGCAAGCCGCCGAAGTTCCAGACCTCCGGGGCGATCGCCCATCCCGAGCCGCCCCAGGCGGTGCGCGCGGCGCTGGCCCGCGGCGAGCGGCTGGGCGCCACCAGCGACGGCAAGCAGATCATCCTGCTCGACCCGCAGCCGGACTGCCCGGCCCTGCGCGAGATCGGCCGCCTGCGCGAGCTGACCTTCCGCCGCGTCGGCGAGGGCACCGGCGGCCGCCGCGACCTCGACCGCTACGACGCCCACTACCGGCACATCGTGCTCTGGGACGCCGAGGCGGTGCAGCTGGTCGGGGCCTACCGGCTGGGCGAGGGCGCGGCCCTGCTGTCCCGTCATGGCCTGGATGGCCTGTATTCGCAGTCGCTGTTCGAGTACGCGCCGCAGGCGGCCGGCTTCATCGCCGAGGGCGTCGAGATGGGTCGCAGCTTCGTGGTGCCGGCCTACTGGGGCAGCCGCAGCCTGGACTACCTGTGGCAGGGCATCGGCGCCTACCTGCGGGCGCGGCCCGACGTCCGCTACCTGTTCGGCCCGGTCAGCCTGAGCGCCGCCCTGCCGGCGGCGGCACGGGACTGGCTGGTGCACTACCACCGCCACTACTACCCGGATCCGGACCGCCTGGCGCGCGCCCGCAACCCGCATCGCCTCGATCCGGCCGTCGCGGCCGCCGCGCAGGCGGCCTGGCAGGGCCGCGACGCCCGCGCCGGGCTCGCCGAGCTGAAGTCGCGCCTGGCCGAACTTAAGGTCACCCTGCCGGTGCTGTATCGCCAGTACGTCGACCTGGTCGAACCCGAGGACGGCGGCGTGCGCTTCCTCGACTTCGGCATCGACCCCAGCTTCGGCAACTGCGTCGACGGCCTGATCCGCGTCGACCTGGCCTGCCTGAAGCCGGGCAAGCGGGCCCGCTACATCGACCACGGCGCCTGACGCGCCATTGCCGGACCGGGGCCGGAAAGCGAGGTCCGGCCTCAGGAGAGTCAGGCAAGTCCCTGATTGGAATCGCCCGGCTCAGGTGCTTCGCGTGCCGGCCCGGGCGTCCCCGTACCTGTCCGTACGGCTGTTAGAAAACTGTCACGGAAACAGGTTAAAATCCTGCTAATGCCGTTGGCGGGTCCGGGGAGGTTCTCCCGCCCGCGGCGGTCGCGGCCGCCTTCCCGGTGGCCGTTTCCACGGTTCCGTCTCCACTCCCACGAAGGGTGTCCTGCATGTTCCTGCCCAAGAAAGCCAAGCTTGCCCTGGCCCTGTCGGTGGCCCTGTTCGCCTCCGCCCCGGTCCTCGCGCAGCAGACAACCGCCTCGGTCGGCGGCCGCGTCACCATGGAGACCGGCACGCCGGTCGCCGGTGCCGAGGTCACCATCCTGCACGCGCCCTCGGGTACCGTGAGCCGGGCCACCACCGACGCCAGCGGCCGCTACAGCGCGCGCGGCCTGCGCGTCGGCGGTCCGTACACGATCACCATCGAGAAGGATGGCCAGGTCGAGATCCAGGAGAACGTGTTCCTGGTGCTCAACGAGACGGTGTCCGTCGACGCGCTGCTGCGCGACGCGACGCAGCTCGCGACCGTGCAGGTCGTCGGGTCCGCCGCCGGCGAGCTGTTCAGCCCCGACAAGTTCGGTGCCGGCACCAGCGTCAGCAACGAGCAGATCCAGGCGTTCCCGTCGATCGGCCGCAACATCCAGGACTACGTGCGCCTCGACCCGCGCATCTCGCAGACCGACAAGCAGCGCGGCGAGATCTCGGTGGGCGGCCAGAACACCCGCTTCAACCGCATCAACATCGACGGCGTCAGCACCAACGACCCGTTCGGCCTGGAGTCGAACAACCTGCCGACCCTGCGCCAGCCGGTGTCGATCGACGCCATCGAGGCGATCAGCATCGATGTCGCCAACTACGACGTCACCATCACCGGCGCCACCGGCGGCGTCATCAATGCGGTCACCAAGTCCGGCACCAACGAGTTCACCGGTTCGGTGTACGGCGTCTACCGCGACAACGACTGGGTCCGCGACAACCCGAACGGCGACCCGTTCAACGGCTTCAACGACGAGCAGACCTACGGCTTCACCCTGGGCGGCCCGATCATCCAGGACACCCTGTTCTTCTTCCTGAACTACGAGCGCTTCAAGCGCTCCGCGCCGGGCCCGGCGTTCGGTCCGGCCGGCTCCGGGGCCGCCACGGAGGTCAACATCACCCAGGCGCAGATCGACGAGATCACCAGCATCGCCCGCAACGTCTGGGGCATGGAGGTCGGCTCGCTGGCCGGGTCCGACGAGCTGGAGACCGACGTCGAGGAGTACGCGGCCAAGATCGACTGGAACATCAACGACGCGCACCGCGCCTCCTACCGTTACAGCAAGACCGAGCAGGTCGAGGCGATCCTGCCCGGCTTCAGCCGCACCAACCTGTCGCTGAGCTCGTACTGGTACAACCAGAACAAGACCTTCGAGAGCCACGTCGTGCAGCTGTTCAGCGACTGGAACTCGGTGTTCTCGACCGAGATCAAGGCCTCCTACCGCGACTACTCGGCGATCGCCCAGCCGCTGTCGCGGCTGCCGCAGGTCCGCGTGCAGGTCGGCGGCTCGGCCCTGTTCCTCGGCACCGAGCAGTTCCGCCACGCCAACATCCTCGAGACCACCGAGAAGAACCTGTTCGCGGCCGGCAACCTGTACCTGGGCGACCACCAGATCAAGTTCGGCTTCGACTGGACCGAGAACGACATCTTCAACCTGTTCGGCCGCGACATCAACGGCGTCTACAACTTCGCCAGCATCGCCGATTTCGCCGCGGGCACGCCGAGCGGCAGCGGCACGGTCTACTCCTACCGCGAGGCGGCCAACGGCGACCTCAACAGCATCGCCGCCGACTGGACCCTGAAGAACCGCGGCCTGTTCATCCAGGACAACTGGTTCCTGACCGACAACCTGACCGTGCTGTACGGCGTCCGCGTCGACACGCCGATCGTCGACGACAAGCCGCCGTTCAACCAGCGCATCTTCGACCTGTACGGCCTGGACAACACCGAGACCATCGACGGCAACACCCTGGTGCAGCCGCGCTTCGGCTTCAACTACAGCTTCAACACCGAGCGTCCGACCCAGCTGCGCGGCGGCTTCGGCCTGTTCCAGGGCGCCGCGGCCAACGTCTGGCTGAGCAATCCGTTCTCGAACAACGGCCTGACCATTCGCGCCTACGAGGCGAACGCCGCCGGTGCGCCGCCGTTCAATCCGGATCCGGACAGCCAGCCGACCGTCGGCAACGCGCCGCGAGCCGCCGTCGACCTGGTCGACGGCAACCTCGAGCAGCCCTCGGCCTGGAAGATCAACCTGGCGTTCGACCACGAACTGCCCTGGTGGGGCATGGTCGCCTCGGCCGAGGCGATCTGGACCCGTACCCAGACCGGCCTTTACTACGAGCGTCTCGACCTCGGCACCGCGACCCGGATCGGCCCGGATGGCCGCACCATGTTCTACAACACGAATGGCTACAATCCGGACCGCTGGGGCTACAACGCCTCCGGCTCGTTCGTCGGCAGCAGCGTGACGCCGCGCTTCAACCGGCCGTCGGACATCGGCGACGTGACCTACGCGCGCGCCACCGGCAAGGGCGAGGGCGAGCAGTACACGCTCAGCCTGACCAAGCCGATGGCGGCCGAGGACAACTGGTTCTGGCAGGTCGCCTACACCTACACCGACGCCACCGAGGTCAACCCGCTGACCAGCTCCCAGGCGACCTCGAACTGGAACAACAACGCGATCTTCCAGGCCAACGAGGAACTGGCGCGGCGCAGCAACTATGTGGTCCGCGACCGCTTCAGCGCGGCGCTGAGCTACAAGACCTTCCTGTTCGGCGAGAACAAGACCGAGGTCTCGATGTTCTACGAGGGTCGCCGCGGCAAGCCGTACAGCTGGACCTTCCTGAACGACGCCAATGGCGACAGCCGCGTCAACGACCTGTTCTACGTTCCGTTCGGCCCGGGCGACGTGCTGTTCGCCGGCGGTCCCGAGGAAGAGGCGGCGTTCTTCGCCTACCTGAACCAGACCCCGGAGCTGGCCCGGTTCGCCGGCCAGGTGGCGCCGCGCAACTCCGAGTTCAACCCCTGGGTCAACACCGTGGACCTGCGCATCAGCCAGGAGCTGCCCGGCTTCTTCCGCGGCAACAAGGCGGAGATCTGGCTGGACATCCTCAATGTCGGCAACCTGATCAACAAGGACTGGGGCCGCACCGAGGAGATCGGCTTCCCGTCGATGCGCGGCGTCGCCTACTACGCGGGCATCGATCCGGCGACCGGCAAGTACGTGTACCGGTTCACCGACCCGAGCGGCGGCAACCGGGTCGACCAGACCCAGCTGCGCGACGGTGCCGGCGAGTCGCGCTGGGCTGCGCAGATCGGCTTCCGCTACCGGTTCTGACGGCGGTGTCGACCGGCCGCGGGCGCAACCGCCCGCGGCACGCAGCACAGGGGCCGGCAGTCATGCCGGCCCTTTTTCGTGGCCGCCATCCGGGGCGGACGCGCAGCCTTGTCGGCGCGCCGGGCGGCCCGTAGGATGGGCGGCCTTTTTCCGCGACCAGACAAGGAGTGCAGGGATGGCCCTGCTGCCCACCGTTGATGCCACCATCGTGCCGCGCGGCGGCCTCGACATGCTGTCGCGCCAGGAGGTCGCGCGCCTGCGCGACGCCAGCCGCACCGGCCTGCACGAGCTGCTGCGCCGCTGCGCGCTGGCGGTGATGACCTCCGGCGGGGTCGGCGACGACGCCCGCGCCCTGCTCGAGTGCTACCACGACTTCGACATCGAGGTCCTGCAGCGCGACCGCGGCGTGCAGCTGCGCCTGAGCAACGCCCCGGCGATCGCCTTCGTCGACGGCCGGATCGTCCGCGGCGTCGCCGAGCTGCTCAGCGCGGTGGTGCGCGACATCGTGCATATGGCCATGGAGATCCAGGAGAACCCGCAGTTCGACCTGGCGTCCTCGCCCGGCCTCACCAACGCCGTGTTCGAGCTGCTGCGCAACGCCGGCGTGATGCGCACCGGCGTCGAGCCGAACCTGGTGGTGTGCTGGGGCGGCCACTCGATCTCGCGCCAGGAATACGATTACGACAAGGCGGTCGGCTACCACCTGGGACTGCGCGGACTGGACATCTGCACCGGCTGCGGCGCCGGCGCGATGAAAGCGCCGATGAAGGGCGCCGCGGTCGGCCACCAGAAGCAGCGCATCGGCAACGCCCGCTACATCGGCATCACCGAGCCCGGCATCATCGCCGCCGAGTCGCCCAACGCCATGGTCAACAACCTGGTGATCATGCCGGACATCGAGAAGCGCCTGGAGGCCTTCGTCCGGCTCGGCCACGGCATCATCGTGTTTCCCGGGGGCGTCGGCACCGCCGAGGAAATCCTCTACCTGCTCGGCATCCTGCTGCACCCGGACAACGAGGGCGTGCCGTTCCCCCTGGTGTTCGCCGGTCCGGCGCAGTCGGCCGCCTACTTCGAGCAGATCGACCGGTTCCTGCGCCTGGCGCTCGGCGACGCGGTCGCGCAGCGCTACCAGATCATCATCGACGACCCCGCCCGGACCGCGCGGGCGGTCGAGCAGGGCATCCGCAAGGTCCGCGACTACCGCATCGCCAAGCAGGACGCCTTCTTCTTCAACTGGCGCCTGGCCATCCCCGAGGACTTCCAGCACCCGTTCGTGCCCAGCCACGAGGCGATGGCCGGCCTGCGCCTGCATCGCGACCGCGAGAAGCACCTGCTGGCGGCCGACCTGCGCCGCGCCTTCTCGGGCATCGTCGCCGGCAACGTCAAGGTCGAGGGCATCCAGGCGATCGAGCGGCACGGCAAGTTCGAGATCACCGGCGACGCCGAGCTGATGGCGGCGATGGACGCCATGCTCGCCGACTTCGTCGCCCAGCACCGGATGAAGCTGCCCGGCGGCAAGGCCTACGAGCCGACCTACCGGCTGGTCTGGTAGCGGCGCGGCGGCGCGCCGCAAGCCGCCCGCCGGCGCGCGGCGCGGTCGCCGCGGGCCGGGCGCCCGCGGCCGCGCCACCGGCGATGCCGGGGACAGGCGGCGCCGCAGGGTGTCGGGCGGACCCCGGGTGAGCGGCCGCCGGGCCGCGCGCAGGGCAGGGTCAGGCGGACGCGTGGTCGATCCGCGCCAGGCGCATCCGGCCGTCGTCGTCGACCTGCAGGACGGTGCCCTGGTCGTACCAGTCGCCGAGGACGATGCGCCGGCACGGCCGGCCGTCGACCTCGTCGTGGTGGACGGCGGGACGATGCGTGTGGCCGTGGATCAGCAGGTCCACGTCGTGCCGGCGGAACGCGTCGGCGACCGCCCCGGCGTTGACGTCCATGATCGTCTCGCCGGCGCCGGCGGTGTGGGCGCGGCTGCCTTCCCGCGCCCGCGCGGCGAAGGCGCGGCGCACCGCCAGGGGTTGCGCCAGCATTCCCGCCAGCCAGGCCGGGTCGCGCACCTGGGCGCGGAACGCCTGGTAGGCGGTGTCGTCGGTGCACAGGGTGTCGCCATGCATGAGCAGGGCGGGCGCCCCGGCCAGGTCGATCACGGCCGGATCCCCGAGCAGCTCCATGCCGGCGCGTTCGGCATAGGCCGGACCCAGGGCGAAGTCGCGGTTGCCGGCCATGAAGGCGATCCGGACGCCGCGCTCGGCCAGGACCCGCAATGCCCGCGCGACCCGTGCCGGCAGCTCGGCGTCGTCGTCGTCGCCGATCCAGGACTCGAACAGGTCGCCGAGGATGTAGAGCCGCCGGAGCTCGTCCGGGAGGCTGGCGAGGAACGCCTCGAAGGCCGCCGTGCGCGCCGGCTCGGCTTCGTCCAGGTGCAGGTCGGAGATGAATACGCAGGTCATCGCGGCGTCCGGGTCCGGCGGCCGCAACGGCCGCGACCGGTGAATCGGGCCGGCGCGCAGGGCGCCGGCCCGCAGGGTCTCACTCGCCGGCGTCGGTCCCGGCCTGGGCGCCGACCAGCTCGGCCTTCTCGATCACCACCGGCTCCACCGGGAGGTTCTCCATCATGCCCTGCTGGCGCGTCGGCACCGCCTTGATGGCGTCGACCACGTCCATGCCGGACACGACCTTGCCGAACACCGCATAGCCCCAGCTGCGGGAATCGGTGGTGGCGATATGGTCGAGCGCGGGGTTGTCGACCACGTTGATGAAGAACTGCGCGGTCGCCGAGTGCGGGTCGGCGGTGCGCGCCATCGCCAGGGTGCCGCGGGTGTTCTTCAGGCCGTTCGGCGCCTCGTTCATGATCGCGGCGCGGGTGCCCTTGCCGGTCAGCTCGGCGGTGTAGCCGCCGCCCTGGATCATGAAGTTGTCGATGACCCGGTGGAAGATGGTGCCGTCGTAGTGGCCGGCGCGCACGTACTGCACGAAGTTGGCCACCGTCTTCGGCGCCTTCCCGGCGTCGAGCTCGACGACGATGTCGCCGGCGCTGGTGGCCAGGCGCACGGTCTGCGCCAGCGCGGGCACCGCCAGGACCAGCGACACGGCGCAGGCGGCGGCCAGGGCAAGGGGGCGTGCGGTCAAGCGATGTCCTCCAGCGGGTTTCGAAGACGGGCGCTGCAGTCTAGCGGGCCGCCAGCGGCCTTGAGGCCAGCAGGGCGCGGGCGCCTTCCAGCGTGCGCTGCAGCGCCGGCTCCAGCGGGCCCGTGGCGGCGGCCTGTTCCCAGGCCTGGACCGCCAGCATCAGGTGCACGTGGCCCAGGTTCTGGCGCGCCAGGCGGTGCGTGGGGTCGTTGCGCAACGCGGTCTCCAGCGCGACGCGGGCCGCTTCCAGGCGGCCGGCACGCGCATGCAGCAGCGCGATGTTGTTCTGCGGGTCCGGCAGTTCCGGGAATTCCTGCGCCAGGGCCTGGAAGCGGGCCATGGCCTCGTCGTCGCGCTGCAGGTCCATCAGCACCACGCCGACGAGGAAACGCGCCTGGGCGTCGCCCGGGTTGGCCGCGACCTGGCGCTCGGCCCACTGCAGGCGTGCCTCCAGCGCCGCCGGGGTCGGCGCGTCGCTGCCGCCCTGTGCCCACGCGACGACGACGGTCGCGGCCAGCAGCAGCGGGGCCAGCAGGCGCGGCAGGGAGCGGCAGGGCGGCATCGGGCGGAGCGTTCGGGGCGGCGCGCGCGGCTGTGCGGGAGAGGGCGCGAGGGAGGGCGCGAAAGAGGGCGCGCAGGCGTGCGCGGAACGGAGGTGCGCACAGGTGCGCCGCTATACTGAATTCGATTCTATCGGCGCCGCGATGTGTCCCGGTTCGGCGCCCGGCCGCCGGCAGTCTCGCCGGGTCGACCGCCGCCCTTGCCCATGAGCCTGCGCATCCACAACACGCTGACGCGCCGCGTCGAACCCTTCGTGCCGCTGGTACCCGGCCAGGTGCGCATGTATGTCTGCGGCATCACGGTCTACGACCTGTGCCACCTGGGCCATGCGCGCATGATGATGGCCTTCGACCTGATCTACCGCTGGCTGCTGGCCAGTGGCTACCAGGTGCGCTACGCGCGCAACATCACCGACATCGACGACAAGATCATCAAGCG
>DDTN01000050.1:50129-50264 GCA_002344355.1 Proteobacteria bacterium UBA2363
GCTGACCGACGAGATGATCGCCGCGATGCACCGCGACCTCGGCGCGCTCGGCCTGCTGGCGCCCACCGACGAACCGCGCGCCACCGACCACATCCCGCAGATGCTGTCGCTGATCGCCAAGCTGCAGGAGCGCGG
>DDTN01000039.1 GCA_002344355.1 Proteobacteria bacterium UBA2363
GGGCTGGAAGGTGTCGGCCTCCTCCCGCACGGACTTCGTCCTGGATGCCCTGGAACAGGCGCTGCACGAGCGCCGGCCGGACCCCGGCGGCCTGGTCCATCACAGTGATCGTGGTGTGCAGTACGTGTCGATCCGCTACACCGAGCGTCTGGCCAAGGCAGGAATCCAGCCCTCGGTGGGCAGCGTCGGCGATTCCTACGACAACGCCTTGGCCGAAACCATCAACGGCCTCTACAAGGCCGAGGTCATCCAGCGTCGGTCCTGGCGCAGCCTGAAAGCGGTCGAACTGGCCACCCTGGACTGGGTGGACTGGTTCAACAACCGGCGACTCCTGGGGCCGATCGGTGACATACCCCCGGCAGAAGCAGAAGCCGCCTACTATCAGCAAACCCGTGAGCTCGCCCAAGCGGCGTGACTCACACAAAAAAGCCTCCGGGATTCCCGGGGCGGTTCACCCGCTTGGCGGGGGAGGGGCGGGGGAGAGGGCGGCCACCGACGGCGCGGATCACCCGGTCCCCGCCAGAGCGATCCGGCGCCGATGGCGGGTGCGGTCGCCGCCTCGTGCTCAGTCGCCTGCGCCGAGCGCGGCGGCGATCCGCCGCTGCCACCAGTCGCCGCCCGGGTGCGCCGGCAGGGCCTCGGCCAGCGAGACCAGTGCCTGCCTGACCGCGGCATCGCCCGGCGCCAGCTGCCAGCGCGCCAGGGTCCGGCAGGCCTCGACCTGGAGCAGGGCGCCATGGCCCTCGGGCAGCCGGCCGGCCTGCAGCTGCGCCGCCAGGTCGCACTCGGCCAGCGCCTGCTCGGCGCTGTCGGCCGCCAGCGCGATCTCGCCCATGGTCCGGCGCAGGGCGGCCTCGGCGAGGTGGTTCTGGTCGGAGCGCGAACGGTAACCCCCCGCCCAGATCGCCTCCACCGTGCTGCGTGCCGCCGCGAGGTCGCCGCTGCGCGCCTGCACCAGCGCAAGGGCCGCCATCGAATTCATGGTGCCGCCATGGTCGATGCCGTGGCGGGCCTGGCGGCCGCTGACGGCGCGCTGCAGGGGGGCGATGGCCTCGGCGTAGCGATGCTGGCGCGCCAGCGCCACGCCCAGTTCGTGCGCCGCCAGCACGGCCTGCGGATGGCCGGGTCCGAAGCGCGCCACGAAGCGCGCGTCGAGGTCGGCCAGCAGCGCCACGGCCTCGTCGATGCGGCCGACGCCGACCAGGGCGGTGGCGACCGGGAAGCCGGCGGCCAGCGCGTCGGGATGGTCGGCGCCCAGCGCCTGCGCGCGCAGTTGCCGGGTTTCCTCGGCGGCGACCAGCGCCTCCTCGTTCCGGCCCAGACGGGCCAGGGCCAGGCTCAGGCCGGCCGCGATGTAGGCCCGGCTCAGCGGCGGCACATGCCCGAGGTCCGCGGCGCGCGGCCGGGCGCGTTCACCGACCTCCGCAAAACCACGGGCGGCGGCCTCGAAGTCGCCGACCAGGAACGCGTGCCAGGCCAGGTGGCGATCGACCTCGATCCGCCGCGGGTCGCGCCCGTCGAGTCCTGCGAGGTCGCCGGCGAGCGCCTGCAGCAAGGCCAGGTGGCGGTCGTAGCGGCCGGCGACCTCCTCGACGTCGGCGCGGCGCAGGCGGTGCGCCACCACGGTCGGATCGTTGTCGCCGAGCAGCGGACGGGCGCGGGCGATGGCCAGGTCCAGGGCCTGCGCGGCGGGGTCGGTGCGGCCCAGGTTGAGCAGGGTGTCGCCCAGCACGGCGTACAGCGCGGCGGCGATCAGCGGTTGCCCGGCCAGACGCGGCTCGACGCGCGGGATCGCCAGTTCGATCAGCTCGCCGATCGGCGCATCCTGGGTGTTGACGCCGTAGGGGTCGGCGGCGCGGATCAGGTCCTCGCTGAGGAACTGGTTGATCGCCTGCGCGGTGGCCGCCTCGCGTTCGGCGCGCACCGCCGCCGCCTGCGCCAGGTCGCGCTGGTCGCGGATGCGCAGCGCCGAGGTCGCCGCGGCCAGCGCCAGCACCACCAGCACGCCGGTGGCGACCAGCACGCCGCTGCGGTTGCGGCGGACGAACCGGCGCAGCCGGTACCCGGGCCGGTGCCCGACCGCCGCGAGGGGGCGCTGGTCGAGGAACGCCCGGACATCGGCGGCGAGCGCGTCGACGGTCGCGTAGCGCCGTTCGGGCCGCTCGGCGGTGGCGCAGGCGACCAGGGTCTGCAGGTCGGCGGGCAGCCCGGCGACGGACTCCGCCGCGACGGCGGGCCTCGCCCCCGGGTCGGCGCGGGTGACCGCGTCGGCCTCGTCGGCGTCGCGAGCGAGCAGGCGCTGCAGCAGGCGGCCGAGCTGCCAGATGTCGGCCGCCACCGTCGGCCGCTCGCCGCGCAGCTGCTCGGGGCTGGCATGGCCCGGCGTGTGCGCGGCGCTGGCCAGGTCGTCCTCGCCGTCGACCAGGTGGGTGATGCCGAAATCGAGCAGCCTGGCGTTGCCATGGCCGTCGACCAGCACGTTGGAGGGCTTGATGTCGCGGTGCAGGACGCCGTGCGCATGGGCGAAGGAGACCGCCGCGCACACCTGCAGGAACAGCAGCAGCCGGTCGCGCAGGCCGAGACAGTGGACGCGGGCGTGGTCGTCGATGCGGCGCCCGTCGATGAGTTCCATCGCCAGCCACGGCTGGCCGTCGTCGGTGTGGCCGCCATCCAGCAGGCGGGCGATGTGCGGATGGCCGAGGTCGGCCAGGGCCTGCCGTTCGCGGCGGAACAGGGTGCGGGCGGCGTCGTCCTGGCGGCCGCTGGCGATCCATTTCAGCGCCACCGCCTGGCGGTACTCGCCGTCGTCGCGCTCGCCGCGGAAGACGATGGCCATGCCGCCACGGCCCAGTTCGCCGGTGATCCGGAACGGGCCGATGCGGTCGCCGGGGCGCGGCGCGTCGACGCCGCGGGCGCGGGCCAGCAGCGAGGCGGCGACGCCGCCCAGCAGCGCGCCGCCGGTGGCGAGGTCCTCGGGTCGGATCGGCATCGGGTCGCACCCCTCCGGCGGCGAACGTTGACGGTCGCCATGGTGGGTGCCGCCGCCGCGGTCGGCAAGCAGGGCGGCCAGGCGTCGACGATACTCCGCTACCGGCGCCCCGACCGGGCAGCGTGTCCCCGCAGCGGAGAATGCCCATGCACGACCGTCCGAAGGACGCAGGCACCGACGGCCCCCGGCAGGCGCTGGCCCTGGTCGCCCTGGTGGTGCGCGATTACGACGAGGCCCTGGCCTGGTACTGCGGCGTGCTGGGCTTCGAGACCATCGAGGACCGCCCGGTGCCCGAGCAGGGCAAGCGCTGGGTGGTGGTGGCGCCGCCCGGGGGCGGTGGTGCCCGGCTGCTGCTGGCGCGCGCCTCGGGGCCGCTGCAGTCGACCCGGGTCGGCGACCAGACCGGTGGCCGCGTCTTCCTGTTCCTGCACACCGACGACTTCCAGCGCGACCACCGCCGCTACCTGGCCGCCGGCGTCGAATTCGTGCGCCCGCCGGAGCGGCAGCCCTGGGGCCAGGTCGCGGTGTTCCGCGACCTCTACGGCAACCTGTGGGACCTCATCGGGTCCTAGCCGCGGGGTAAACGGGGGTGGGGGTCAGAGTGCCTTTTCCCCCGTGCCCTGGTCGCCTTGCCCGAGCCCTCTTCGGGGAAAAGGCACTCTGACCCCCCTAAGGCAACTGCCGCAACAGCGCGGCGATCGCCGGATTGTCCGGGTGCATGCCCCGGAGCTGCTCGAGCAGGCGCCGGGCGCCGGCGCTGTCGTCGCGGCCGAAGGCCATCAGGCGGGCCATCTGCACGCCGACCTCGGCATGGTCCGGGTGCTGGCGGTGGCGATTGAGGAAGTTCAGCAGCAGGCGCCCGGCCAGCTGCACGTGCTGCTGCTGGGCCAGGCGCTTGCCGACCGCCAGCACCTGGTCGGGGCGGTCCATCAGGAAGCCGCGGTCCAGCGTCAGGCCCAGGCCGACCAGCCAGGCCAGTTCGCCCGGCCGGCTGGCCTCCTCCCAGGCCACCGCCAGCGCCGCCAGCTCGGGCAGGAGCGGGGCCGGATCCGGCAGGCCGGCCAGGCCGGCCTCGAAGCCGGCCCGGTCCAGGCGCCGGCCGCGCAGTTCGGCGACCAGCCGGCGCGCCGCCGGCACGGCGCCGTCGCTCGCCGCCAGCGCCGCGAAGCGCGCGCCCTGGTCGACCGGCGCGGCCGCGGCGACCGCGGCGGCGACCGCGCTGGCGGCATCGGCCGGCACCGTCGCGGCATCGGGCTCGGCCTCGACGCCCAGGTGCGGGCGCAGCGCGCGTTCCTGCACGAACCACCAGGGAATCGCGACAAGGGTCGCCACCGCTGCCAGCACGGCGAAGATCAGCATGCCGAACTCGAAGAACAGGCGCACGATCGTCTGGCCCAGGCGCTGCCCGCCCAGGTGCACAGCCAGTACCAGGACCGTGGCGATCACCAGACTGGCCGGCACGAAACGCCCAGGTTGGCCGAACACGGCCGCGAAACTGTCGGACAGGACCTCGGAGAACGGCTCCTCCGCACGGATCGCGCGAACGTAGGTCAGCGCGCTGACGCTGGCCAGCATGATCGCCAGGGGCGAAAGGGCGATGATCACCGCGTAGATGCCCCACAGGCCCAGGCTGTTGAACAGGCCGAACATCAGACGCATCACCGCGGGCGTCTGGAACAGCGAGCCGATCAGCTTTCCCATCACCCAGCCTGCAACCGCCCAGAACACCATCAGACCGACCAGCGTGCCGGCGGCCTCCGCCAGCGGCCGCACCGCCCCGACGCCGTGCGGCGCGCCCTCGGCCGCGGCCAGGGTCCGGAAGCCGGTCACCATGATCGCGGTGCTGACCACGGTCTGCAGAACGGCATCCAGGAAGCCGCGCCAGCCACCGGACTGGAACGGCCCGGCCAGCGTCAGGTGCGGCAACAGCCAGATGAACGCGCCGAAGGCCAGCGCGAACGGCGCCAGCCGCGCCAGGTGGCCGGCCAGCAGGGCGAAGGTGGGCCCGAACCAGGCCAGCATGCCGGCCTCGGACAGGCGCGCGTCGAGCGGATGCTCGCCGAGCCGTGGATCACGTTCCATGTGCGGTCCTCCCTGGACCGGCGCAGTGTAGAAAGCCGGCGGCCCGGCGTACAGCCCGTGCCGGCGCTGGCGCTGGACGCGCCAATGCGACACCTCCACACTGCCAGCGAGGCGCTTCCCGATTCCGGAGGTGGATCCATGCAACAGCGCGCCCGCGCGATCGCCCTGGGCTGCACCCTGGCCCTGGCCGCCCCCGCCGTCGCCGTCGAGCGCGGCTGGACGGTCGATGTGCGTGCCGGGCATATCGAGGGACCGGGCATGACCAACAAGGAGCTCGATCTTTTGCGGCGTGTCGACGGCATCGAGGAGGGCCGGCGCCTCGGGCTGGGCATGCAGTGGCAAAGTGGCGGGCCGTGGTATGTGCGCGGCAATTACACGCGAAGTGTGCTCCGCTACGAGAGTCCGTTGAATCCCGCATGTCCCGTCACGGCCAATCAGTTCCTGCCCCCGTTTCGCAACTGCCAGACCATCACAGATCCCCGCGTCGGCCAGATCCAGGATCGTCATCACCAGCTCGACCTGGCCGTCGGTTACCGGTGGAACCTGCTCGGCTGGCTCGGTGCCCATGGCGAGCTGGGCTATGGCCTGACCCAATGGCGCTCCCGGGAGGACATCGAGGCGAACGCCACAGCCGGGTGCCTGGCTTTCAGTGTGGGGATCCCGCCCAGACGTTTGTCGAATTGCGTCGAAGTCAACCGCCATGCCCGCGCCGACGGCCTGGTGGCCGCCCTGGGCATCGACCTGTGGCCGGCCAGCCGGTTCTCGCTGACGGCCAGGATCAACCACCAGTCGTTCCGGTATCGGATCTACCGCAACGACCTGTACGCGCGTTTCGCCACCGCCAACAACCTCAACCAGGCACCCGGCTTCACCTTCTCCAACCTGGTCGCCCGCGAACCCCCCGGCTCCTGGACCTGGGGCGCGCTGCAGGCGCGCTATGCGCTTTCGCCGCGGCTGTCGGTGCTGCTGCAGGTCGAGGGGCTGGGCAACCGCGACTGGGAGACCGTCGACCTGGGGCTGCGGTTCCGGCTGTAGGGCGCAGGACCTCGCGGCGCACCGGCGGCCCGCCAGCCGCGCGCGGGCTCAGACCGCCGACTTGCCGCCGGCGCCGCGCCAGGGGCGGTACAGGGCGCGCAGGGTGGCGATGTCGGCGTCCATGTCGGCGCCCGGGTGCAGGGGCGGGCCGATGCCGATGGTGCGCTCGGGGTAGTGGAACCAGGCCGGGATGATCGGCACGTCGGCGGCGCGGGCGATGCGCCAGAAGCCGTTCTTCCAGCGCGCCACCGGCTTGCGGGTGCCTTCCGGGGCGATGCCCAGCCAGAAGCGGTCATGGGTGCGGAACTGCGCGACCGCCTGGCGGACCATGTCGCCGGCGGCGCCGCGGTCGATCGGGATGGCGCCGAAGCTGCGCAGCATCGCGCCCAGCGGCCACCAGAACAGTTGCCGCTTGGCCAGGAAATGCACGTCCAGGCCGATGTACTGCTTCATCGCCAGGCCATGGAAGCCGTCGAGGTTGCTGGAGTGCGGGGCGACGATCACCACCGCCTTGGGCACGTCCGGAAAACGCCCGACCAGGCGCCAGCCGGTGGCGCGCAGCCAGGCGGCGCCCAGGTGCCGGGACACGCCGGTGCGCATTCGCGGCGCGTTCGGCGGCAGCGGTTCGGCGATGGCGCGCATGGCGCGGCTCAGTCCTCCAGGCGCGGCCGGCCGCGGTTGCGCTTGACCGCGCCGCGGCTGGTCTTGGCGTCGACGCGGCGGCGCTGCGCGGCGCGCGAGGGCCGGGTGGCGATGCGCGCCTTGGCCACGTGCAGGCCGGCGCGGATGAAGTCGGCCAGGCGCGCGCGGGCGTCCTCGCGGTTGCGGCCCTGGTCGCGGAAGCGCTGCGCCTGCAGGACCAGCACGCCGTCGGCGGTGAGCCGGCGGTCGCGGCGCGCCAGCAGGCGTTCGCGCAAGTCCTCGGGCAGGGACGGCGAGTTGCGCACGTCGAAGCGCAGCTCGACGGCGCTGGCGACCTTGTTGACGTTCTGGCCGCCGGGCCCGGAGGCGGTCACGAAGCGCTCGACCAGTTCGGCGTCGGCAATCGCGAGGGAGGGCGTGATCTCCAGCATCGGCGCAGTGTAGCGGGGCGGGCGCCTGGCCCGCCGGCGCCGGCGCTCAGCGGTCGGTGGTCGCAGGACACGACTCGGGCCAGGGCGGCAGGTCCGCCTCGGGCGGCCAGCCCAGCGCCGCCAGCACCCGCTGCCAGGTGGCGTCCAGCGGCGCCTGCAGGCGCAGCGGCTGGCCGGTCAGGGGATGCGCCAGCGCCAGCCGCCAGGCGTGCAGCAGCATGCGGTGGCTGCCGAAACGCTCGCGGAACAGGCGGTTGTGCTCGCCACGGCCGAGCGTGCTGTCGCCGACGATCGGGTGGTGGACATGGTGCAGGTGGCGGCGCAGTTGCCGGTAGCGGCCGGTCAGCGGCGCCAGTGCCAGCAGGGCGTAGCGCTGCTGCGGGTAGCGGCCCAGCGCGATCGGGACCTCGACGGTGGCCAGGGTGCGCCAGCGGGTCAGCGCCGGCTTGCGCTCGCCGGTCATGCCGCCGACCGTGAGCGGGTAGTCGATCTCGCCGTCCGGCGCCGGCCAGCCGCGCACCACGGCCAGGTAGGTCTTGGCGACCTCGCGCGCCATCAGCGCCTCGCCCAGGGCGCGCGCCACCGGCCGGCTGCGCGCGACCAGCACCAGGCCGCTGGTCGCGCGATCCAGGCGGTTGGCCAGGAACAGCGGACCGTCGACCTGCCGGCGCAGGCGGTCGACCAGGTAGTCGTCGTCGCGGCCGACCATGCGGCTGCGGTGCACGGCCAGGCCGGCCGGCTTGTCGACCGCGATCAGGTCGCCGTCGTCGTGGACGATGGCCAGGGGCGGGGAGACGGTCATCGCGCAAGCCTAGCCCGGATTCTCCCGGTCATGCCCTGGCGCGCGGCCGGCCGGCGACCCGGTGCTAGCATCGGCCGGCCACCAGGAACCCCCGACATGGCCGACAACCGCCGCACCCGGCCGGCCGCCGAGGACGAGCAGCCGCGCCTGGCCGTGCTGATCGACGCCGACAACGCGCAGCCGGCGGTGATCGACGGCCTGCTCTCCGAGGTCGCGCGCTTCGGCGTCGCCAGCGTGCGGCGCATCTACGGCGACTGGACCACCAGCGCCAACAACGCCTGGAAGCAGTCCCTGCTCAAGCACTCGCTGAGCCCGGTGCAGCAGTTCGCCTACACGCGCGGCAAGAACGCCACCGACAGCGCGCTGATCATCGACGCCATGGACCTGCTGTACACCGGTCGCTTCGACGGCTTCTGCCTGGTCTCCAGCGACAGCGACTTCACCCGCCTGGCGCAGCGCCTGCGCGAGGAGGGCCTGCTGGTCTACGGCTTCGGCGAGCGCAAGACCCCCGAGCCGTTCGTGGTCGCCTGCGACAAGTTCATCTACACCGAGCTGCTGCGGCCCGAGCCGGAACCGGCGAAGCAGGCGCCGGCGCGCAAGGCGGCCGGCAAGGCCGCCGTGGCGAAGGCCGGCGGCGCGGCCGGGAAACCGCCGGCGCCCGCCAAGGGCGACGCCGGATTGCCGCTGGCGCTTTTGCGCCAGGCCGTCGAGGACGCCGCCGACGACGACGGCTGGGCCGACCTCGGCGCGGTCGGCAGCTACCTGACCAAGGTGCGCCCGGACTTCGACCCGCGCCTGTACGGCCACAAGAAGCTCAGCGACCTGCTGCGCAGCGTCGCCGCGCTGGAACTGCGCGAGGTCGCGCGGGGCGACGGCGCCGGCAAGGTGTTCAGCGTCCGCCTGCGCCGCGATGGCGGCAAATGATGGCGGCCCGGTGACCGCCATGCGCGATGTCGTGATCGTCGGCGCCGGCCACAACGGCCTGGTCTGCGCCGCCTACCTGGCCGCCGCCGGCCTGTCGGTGACCGTGCTGGAGCGGCGCGGCGTGGTCGGTGGCGCGGCGGTCACCGAGGAGTTCCATCCCGGCTTCCGGAACTCGGTGGCCTCCTACACGGTGTCGCTGCTGCAGCGCAGGGTGATCGACGACCTCGACCTGCACGGCCACGGCCTGCGCATCGTCGAGCGGCCGCTGGCGAATTTCCTGCCGCTGCCGGACGGCCGCTACCTGAAGGCCGGCGACGGCCGCACCGCCGCCGAGGCCGCGAAGTTCTCGGCGCGCGACGCCGCCGCCCTGCCGGCCTACGCGGCGCGCCTGGACGCGATCGCCGACGTGCTGCGCGTCCTGGTCCTGGAGACGCCGCCGAACCTTCCCGACGGCGGCTGGCTGGCGGCGATCCCGGAGATGCTGAAGTCGGCGCGCCTGGCCCGGCGCCTGGCGCCGCTCGGCCTCGACGGCCAGCGCGAGCTGCTCGACCTGTTCACTCTGTCGGCCGCGGAGTACCTGGACCGCTGGTTCGAGGGCGAGGCCCTGCGCGCCCTGTTCGGCTTCGACGGCATCGTCGGCAACTACGCCAGTCCGTACACGCCGGGCTCGGCCTACGTGCTGCTGCACCACGTGTTCGGCGAGGTCAACGGCCGCAAGGGCGCCTGGGGCCATGCGATCGGCGGCATGGGCGCGATCACCCAGGCGATGGCGCGCGCCTGCGCCGCGCGCGGCGTCGAGATCCGGACCGGAACGGCGGTGCGCGAGGTGCTGGTCGAGGCCGGCAGGTCGGCCGGTGTGGTCACCGACGCCGGCGAGCGCCTGGAAGCGCGCTGCGTGGTCTCCAACCTCAACCCGAAACTGCTGTTCCAGCGCCTGCTCGATCCGGCCGTGCTGCCGCCGGCGTTCCTGGCGCGGATCGGCCACTGGCGCTGCGGCTCGGGGACTTTCCGGATGAACGTGGCGCTGTCCGAGCTGCCCGACTTCACGGCCCTGCCGGGCACCGTCGCCGCCGAGCACCACGGCGCCGGCATCATCCTGGCGCCGTCGCTGGACTACATGGACCGCGCCTTCCTTGACGCGCGTGCCCACGGCTGGTCGCGCCGGCCGATCGTCGAGATGCTGATCCCTTCGGTGCTGGACGACTCGCTGGCCCCGCCGGGCCGGCACGTCGCCAGCCTGTTCTGCCAGCAGTTCGCGCCGGAACTACCGGACGGCACGAGCTGGGACGACCATCGCGAGGCGGTCGCCGACCTCGTCATCGACACGGTGAACGACTGGGCGCCGAACTTCCGGGCCAGCGTGCTGGGCCGCCAGGTGCTCAGCCCGCTCGACCTGGAGCGCGAGTTCGGCCTGGTCGGCGGCGACATCTTCCATGGCGCGCTGTCGCTCAACCAGTTGTTCAGCGCGCGGCCGATGCTCGGCCATGCCGACTACCGCACGCCGGTGGCCGGCCTCTACCAGTGCGGCGCCGGCACCCATCCCGGCGGCGGCGTCACCGGCGCGCCCGGCCACAACGCCGCGCGCGAGATCCTGCGCGACCGCCGGCGCTGGCGCCGGCGCTGAGGCGCTGGCATCCTGCCGGCACCCCTTCCGCGAATGGAGAATGCCGTGATGTCCAGGATGTCAAGCATGTGCCTGTTCGCCCTGCTGTCCGGCCTGGTCGCGCTGGCCGGTCCGACCACGGCAGCGGTGGCCGGCGCCGAATGGCGCCTTGACCTGGTCCTGGCCGTGGACGGCGAACCGGTCGGCAACCCGGTCCTGGGCCTGCGCGCCGGCGAGCCGGCCCGCATCGAGCTGGCGGCCGGCGCCCGCGGCTATCGCGTCGAGGCGCGCCTCGAGGAGGTCGCCGACGCCCCGGGCCGGGCGGACCTGAGCGCCCGGCTGTGGTGGCGCGACGGGACCGGCGGGTGGCGGGCGGTGGGCGCGCCGCAGGTCCGGGTCGAGGCCGGCCAGCCCTTCTCGGTGGCGCTCGCCGACGGCCAGGGGCGCGGCTACCGCCTGGCCGGGACCGTGGCGCGGCTGCCGGCGGGCGGCTGAGCGACCCCGCCTCGCGTCGCCGGCGTCGGGTACGGCGGTGCCCGGCGGCCTGTCCGGGCCGCCCCGGGGCACCCCCCTAGGCCCAGGCTGCGCGGTCCCGGCTGCGCCGAAGTGACACTTTTCCGCGGCTATTTGCGTTCACTACTGTGGGAGCGGCAAGTCCCTCGCCGCCCCCGGTCCAGTCGCGGTGGCCGCCCTCCTCCCCTCCCGGCGGCCACCGCGCTTTTTTTCCCGGGGCGCAGGCCCAGGACCGCGCCGCCGCGAGGCGTCGCCGGCCGATCGCCGCCTCTTGCGTCCGGGTTACTGGGACGTCTGGAACCTGCTGCGGAAGATGCGCTCCCGGTGCAGGACAGCCACGCCGAAGTCGAGGTCGGCAGGCGCCGCCCACAGCACGGAGCCCGCAAGGTAGTAGCGGCCGCCGTGGTGGGCGATGGCCAGGCCGGTGTCCTGGCCGCCCGAGGTGCCGAAATCGATGGCGATCCTGCCCTGGGGTGCGTTGAAGCTGGTGTCCTGGCCGCCGGTCCTGCCGATACGCACCGCGAAGAAGTCGCTGGGCACGCCGGGCGCCGGGGTGACCGTGCCCACCGCGACGGCGGTTCCGTCGGAGTGCTGGACCACGTCGTTGAAGACCAGGCTGCCCGACGCATAGGTGTCGAAGCCGTTGGTGCCGAAGTCCAGACGCGGCAGGCCGTCGAAGCGGATGCTGCCGGCCATCCCGCGGAGGGTGCTGCTGCCCACGCTCTCCTGGCGCTGTCCGACCACCAGCGCGTAGGGGCTGTCGGTCTGCGGCATGGACTGGTCGAAGACGATGGCGTTGAACTGCATGTCGGCCAGCTCCTCGCCAACCGAGTAGGTGCGGATGCCGGTGCCATTGAGGGTGCCGTCCAGGCCGCCGGTCGCGTTCAGGCGCAGAATCATGGCGTCGGTGTCGGTGCGGCCGTTGGCCACGGCGGCACCCGCCAGCCAGACGCGGCCATTGTCCTGCACCGCCATCGCCCGGACGTCGTGGCGCTGGAAGCCGTTGGCCAGGTGGAAGGCACGCCCGCCGTTGCCAAAGGTGGCATCGAGCGTGCCGTTCGGCAGCAGGCGCATGACGCCGGCCTGCACGAAGGTGTCGGAGAAGCCGACATTGCCGGCCAGGTAGATCCGGCCCTGGCCATCGACGGCGATGTCGCGCAGCAGGTCGCGGTTGTTGCCGCCGATGTCGAAGGAAACGGACAGGCAGGCCAGACTCTGCGGGTTGCCAGGGAAGGCGGCGAGCTGACCGCTGGTGCTGAACCGGCAAACCGCGAAGTCCTCGTTGGTGCCGGAAATCAGGCGGGAGCCGGCGACCAGCAGGGCGCCTTGGCTGTCGAAGGCGGCCTTCATGCCGGTGATCTGCGCGCCGGCCGCGGCGACCACGCGACCGTTGTTGCCGTAGCTGGTGTCCAGGGCGCCGGTGGGCAGCAGCCGGGCGATGCCGATCTGGTTGTCGCCATTGGCAGCGACCACGGTGCCGACCAGGTAGACGCGACCCTGCGCGTCGACCGCCACGTCGCGGCCGGCGTCCAGGCCGCTGGCGTGCAGGTCGAAGGCGACCATGCGCCGCCCGGTGTTGTTGAAGCTGGTGTCCAGGGTGCCGTCCAGCGGCGGTCCGGCGAGCGCGACGGTCGGCGCGAGCAGGGCCAGGGACAGGCAGGTGCGAAGGCGTGCGGTGAGCATGGGATTCTCCAGACGGTGGATGGTCGACGCGCCAGTGGATCGCTGGCGAGGCGCCGGAAAGGCGTGCCTGGAGGGGGGTACGGCGTGGCGGGGGGGCAGGGATCAGCGACGATTCGGCATCGAGCCCGCATGGTCGGCCGTGATCCGTGGCCGGTCCTGTCTGCGTAGGTAGGGTTGCAGGCGCACAGGTGCGCGGGGTCGCGGTATCGGCGCGTTCGCCGGATTCGAGTGCCGGGTGCCTGCCGCCGGTTTGGCGGGGCGGGAAGGCCGTGAAGGCCCGAGTCAGTCGGCGCCGGACAGTTCGCGCTGGAGGAACGCCTTGGCGGCGCGGGTGTCGCGCTTGACGGTGGGCTCCGAGACGCCCAGCAGCTCGGCGATGTCGCGGACCTCCAGGCCCGCGAAGAAGCGCAGTTCGACCACCTTGACCAGGCGTTCGTCCAGCGTGGCAAGCTTGTTCAGGGCATTGTCGATGGCCAGCAGCTGCTCGGCCTGGGCGTCCACCGGCAGCACGCCGCCCTCGATGCTCTCGAGGTCGACATGCTCGGCGCCGCCGCCGCGACGTTCGGCGAGGCGGGCGCGGGCGTAGTCGATCACCACCTGGCGCATGGCGCGTGCGGCGGTGGCGTAGAAGTGCACGCGGTTTTGGTAGTCCAGGCCGCTGCGGTTGAACAGCTTGAGGTAGGCCTCGTTGACCAGTGCACGGGTGTCGAGGGTGGCGCCCCGGCGATGGCGCGCCAGCTCGGCGCGCGCGATCCGCAGCAGGTCGTCGTAGACCAGGGCCAGGGCACGGTCGCGTCCCTCGGGGCTGCCTGCTTCTGCGAGCGCTCTCGTGATCGGGGGTCGCGGCGCGTCCATGGACCGATGGTAGCGTCACGTCGACGGCCTTTGCTACGTTGCCATGGCTTAGGGAACGGAACCGGGGGGAGCAATGACGGCATCCGACCAGGCGCACCGGTGGCAGCAGGTCCGGGCGCTGTTCGACCAGGTCGCCGATTGCGATCCCGCGGACTGGGGTGCGCGGTTGCTGGCGCTGTGTCCGGAAGACGAGCGGCTGCGCGACGAGGCGCTGGCGCTGCTGGCGGCGGACGCCGCGGTGACCGGCGGCGCCACCGGGGTTTCCGGCAGTGCGCCGGACCTGCTCGACGCCCTGCTGCAGGCGGGCGCCCCGGAACTCGACCCCTGGCCCGGTCGACGGCTGGGTCCCTGGCGGATCCTCGAGTGCATCGGCCGCGGCGGCATGGGCCGGGTCTATCGGGCGCGCCGCGAGGATGGCGATTTCGCCCAGCAGGTCGCCATCAAGCTGGTCGACCAGGTCGGCGACCAGTCGGCCGTGGCGCGCCGCCTGCGCAGCGAGCGGCAGATCCTGGCCGGTCTCCAGCACCCCAACATCGCTGGCCTGGTCGACGGCGGCATGGCCGAGGACGGCACGCCCTGGTTCGCGCTGGAGTACGTGGAGGGCGAACCGATCACCGACTGGTGCGATCGCCATCGCCTGACGGTGGAGGGGCGCCTGAAGCGCTTCCTGGCAGTCTGTGCGGCGGTCGCCCATGCCCACGAGCGCCTGGTGGTGCATCGCGACCTGAAGCCGGCCAACATCCTGATCGGCGCCGACGGCCAGGTGAAACTGCTCGATTTCGGCATTGCCAAGCTGCTCGATGGCGACGAAGGTGAGGCCGCTGCCGGCTCGACCGTGCTTCGGGCGTTCACGCCGGCCTATGCCGCGCCGGAGCAGATCCGCGGCGAGACGCCGACCACGGCCGTGGACGTCTACGCGCTGGGTCTGCTGCTGCACGAACTGCTCACCGGCCGGCTGCCCTGGCGCGGCGAGGACCGCCAGCGCACGGCCTCGACCGGCGACACCGACCCCCAGAGACCGAGCAGCCAGGTGCAGCGGACGGCGCCCGTCGACGCCGGCACGCCGACCCCCGAACAGGTTGCCAGCCAGCGCGACACCACGCCGGCGCGGCTGCGCCAGCGCCTGCGCGGCGACCTCGACGCGATCGTGATGAAGGCGCTGCGGCCCCAGCCGGCGCGTCGCTACGATGGCGTCAGGGCGTTGGCCGAGGATGTCCGCGCGGTCCTGGAGCGTCGTCCGGTGGCGGCGCGCCAAGGCGGCACGCGCTACCTGGTCGAGCGCTTCCTGGCCCGGCATGCGCTGGCGGCCTCGCTGGCGGTGCTGGCCGGCGTGTCGCTGCTGACCGGTGCAGCGGTCGCCCTGCACCAGGCGCAGGAAGCGCGCGCGCAACGCAATCAGGCCCAGGAGCAGGCGAGACGGGCCGATGCCGTGGCGGATTTCCTGATCGGTGTGTTCCGGGGCGCCAACCCCCGCCTGACCGATGGCCGCGACCCGCCGGCCAGCGAACTGCTGGCACGCGGCGCCGACTCGCTGCTGGTGCGCGAGGATCTGGACGGCGCGACGCGTGCCAACCTGCTCAACATGATGGCCAGCGTCCACATCGACCTGTCCCTCTACACGCAGGCGCTGGCGCTGGCCGAACAGGGACTGGTCTCCGCCCGGGCGGCCGGCGATCCGAGGCTCGAGGCCGCCAGCCTGACCATGCTCGGGCGGGCCGCCAACAATGCCGGGGATCGTGCCGCGGCGGCGGCGCATCTGGAGCGTGCCTGGGCGGTGGTAAGCGAGGCCGGCATCGACGATCCCGACCTGCTCGACGTCATCGACCACGTCTCGACCGTCGTGCACAACAACCTGCGCGACCTGCCCCGCGCCCTGCACCACCTGGAGCGGGCCATCGCCCGCGCGCGCGCGCGCGGCGTGCCGGTGGCGACCCGCAGCGTGCTCATGTACAGCACCGTGCTCAATGCCCTGGACCGCGCGGGCGAGGCCCTGGCCGTGACCGGCCCGGCGCTGGCGGCGGCGCGTCTGCAGGCCGGCGTGTCCCGCCACGATCTCGGCACCCTGATCAGCGCCCATGCCTTCGCCCACCTCCACGGCGGCTCGCCGGAACAGGCCGAAGCGCTGTTCCGGGAGGCGCTGGCCATCAGCCAGGAGGTGGAAGGAGCGGGCTCGCACGCCGCGATCGCCGACCTGCACAACGTCCGCACCGCCCTCGCTGCCCAGGCACGGCATGGCGAGGCCGTGAAACTCGCCCACGAGGTGCTGCGACTGAGCCGCCTGCATCCGACCATCGGGGCCGCGCACACCTCACGCGCGCTTGCCTGGGCCGGAATCTCCGAAGTCGACGCCGGCAACCCCCTGGCAGCCCTGCCCCTGTTCGAGGAACTCTTCGACCGCGATCCGGCACTGGCATCCATGCAGCCGAGGGTACGTCTGCTGGTCGCTGTCGCGCGTGCGCAGGCGCTGGCGGCCGCGGGCGACTGGCCGCGCGCGTGGCAGGCCGCGGACCAGGCGCTGTCGGCCGACGGCAGCGACGGAGCCCATGGCCCCCTGGCACAGGCGACGCTGCGCCTGGTGCGTCTGCAGGCGCACCAGGCCGGTCAGGCGGGGCCCAGCGACGACTGCGACTGGCTGGCCGAGCCGGGCCGTGCGCTGCCCGAGGACGCCGGCTGGCGCAGGCAGCTGCGCGCCGCACTGGACCGATGTCGCAGCCCTGGCGCCACCTGAACGGCCCGTCGGCGGCCGGACCGAAGACTTGCCGCCGTCGCCGCTGCAGGCCGGGCTCAGCTCCGGCGCAGGGCCATCAGCGCCGCCAGCGCGGCGATCAGCGTCGCCAGGCCCGGCAGCACCGGCACGCCGGCCACCACGGGCGACGGCGCGGCACCGGCCTGCAGCACCGCCGCGCCGACCGCGGCGCCCGCGGCCAGCACGGACCAGGCCAGCGCGCGCCGGCCGCGCTCGGCGCGCGCCGACTGCGCCTGCCGGTCCAGGCGCAGCAGGGCCTGTTCCTCGCGCATCGTCTCCAGCGTCTCGCGCGCCAGGCGCGGCAGCGCCGGCACCTGCTCCAGCCAGTCGGGCACGCGGATCCGCGCCGCGCGCAGCAGCGAGCCGACCCGGCCGTACTGGCGCTGCATGATGTCGCGCAGCACAGGCTGCGCGACCGCCCAGATGTCGATCTTCGGGTCCAGCCAGCGGCTCAGGCCCTCGACGTTGAGCAGGGTCTTCTGCAGCAGCATGAGCTGAGGCTGCAGGGTCAGCTCGTAGCGCTGCGCCATCCGGAACAGCTTGAACAGCACCTCGCCGAGGTTGATCTCCGACAGCGGGCGCGTGAAGTAGGGCTCGCAGACCGCGCGCACGCCGGCCTCCAGCGCCTCGACGCGGATGTGGCGCGGCATCCAGCCGGCCTCCAGGTGCAGCTGCGCGACCCGCCGGTAGTCCATGGTGAACATCGCCATGAAGTTCTCGGCCAGGTAGCGCTGGTCGACCGGCGACAGCGAGCCGACCATGCCGAAGTCCAGCAGCACGATCACCGGCTGCGCGCCCTCGCGCGGCTGGATGAACAGGTTGCCGGGATGCAGGTCGGCGTGGAACAGGTTGTCGCGGAACACCTGGGTGTAGAACAGGTGGATCAGGCGTTCGGCCAGGCGCCGGCGGTCGATGCCGGCGCGCTCCAGGGCGGCCAGGTCGCCGATCGGGATGCCGGCCATGCGCTCCAGGGTCAGCACCGACTCCTGGGTCAGCGGCCAGTGCACCTTCGGCACCGCCGCCTCGCCGCTGCCGTTCCAGGTGCGGCCGATGGCGCTGGCGTTGGCGCCCTCGTGCTGCAGGTCCAGCTCGTTGGCCAGGGTCGCTTCGATCTCGGCGACCACCTCGCGCGGCCGGATCTTGTCGGCGCGCGGATGCCGGCGCTCGACGAAGCCCGCCACCGCGTGCAGCAGCTCGAGGTCCCGGGCGATCAGGCGATGGACGTCCGGGCGAAGCACCTTGACGACAACCTCGCTGCCGTCGTGCAGGCGGGCGGCGTGCACCTGGGCGATCGAGGCCGAGGCCAGGGCGGTCTCGTCGAAGGCCGCGAACAGTTCGGTGACCGGGCGGCCGAACGCCCGTTCGACCTGGGCGCGCGCCACGGCGCCGTCGAACGGCGCCACGCGGTCCTGCAGGGCGGCCAGTTCGTCGGCGATGTCGGGCGGCAGCAGGTCGCGGCGGGTCGACAGGATCTGCCCGAACTTGACGAAGATCGGGCCCAGGTGTTCCAGGGCCAGGCGCGCCCGTACGCCGGGCGGCAGCGCCTCGATGTCGGGCCGGGCACGGCCGGCCAGCGGCCGCAGCCAGCGCAGCGGCGCCGGCAGCGGCGTGCTGAGCAGGCCGTCGAGCCGGTAGCGCAGGGCGATGCGCAGCAGGCGCAGCGCGCCCAGGGCGACCCGCGGCGCGCTCATCCGCGCGCGGCCTGGTCGAGCCGGGCGATGCGCGCCGCGAGGCGCTCGACATCGTCGCGCAGGCGGTCGACCTCGCCGTTGAAGTCGTCGATCTCGGCGCGCGCCGCCACCAGGCGCGCCTCCTCGGTGGCGAACTCGGCGGCGCTGCCGGCGAGGCGCCCGGCCTGCGCGCGCGCGTAGGCCAGGGCAGAGGCCAGGCCGCGTGCGACCTGCGGCCCGACGGTCGGCCCGAGCAGGTCGACGAAGGGCAGGCTCCAGTCCGGGTCGAAGCCGGCCAGGGCGCGCTCCAGCACCCGCGCCAGGTCGAGGTCGCCCTCGATACGGGCGCCGGACGGCAGGCCGCGCTCGGCCTGCGGCCGCGCCAGCCAGGCCAGCAGCGCGGCCGGCTCCATGGCCAGCGACAGGTCGGCGGGGCGGTCGTCGTCCGGCACCGGGCGCACCCGGCCGCCGGCGATCGCCAGGCGCAGGCCGCGCGGCGCGCCGCGCAGGGCCAGGCGCAGCTGGCGGCCGTCCAGGCGCGCGAGCAGCGGGTCGCTGCCGGCATCCAGGCGCAGCAGCCGGCCCAGCGCGGATTCGACCAGGCCGGCGAGGGCGTCCAGCAGGCGGACGTCGGCGCCCGGTTGCGAGGCGGGATCGTGCATCCGGCGATTCTATCCGCTCGCCATGTGAGGACGGCCGGAACGGGTGACGGCCGCCTGCGCCCAGGCGCTGGCGC
Source organism: Proteobacteria bacterium UBA2363 (assembly GCA_002344355.1). Taxonomy (GTDB): domain Bacteria; phylum Pseudomonadota; class Gammaproteobacteria; order Xanthomonadales; family UBA2363; genus Pseudofulvimonas. The sequence goes on from DDTN01000039.1 coordinate 18,712, forward strand.
GCGGCCCACAGCGCCGGGACGGTCCGACCCGGAAGCGGGACCGGCAGCACCTGAATCGCGTCGCGCCGCGGCCGCATCCCCGGCGTGACCCCGGAGGCCCGGGTCTGCGATGATCGGGCGCATGTCCCGCCTGCTGATCGCGCTGCTGCTGGTCCTGCTGCCGCCCGCGGCCCATGCCGCCTGGGAGCGCGGCGGCCAGTTGCCCTCCGGCGCGATCTGGCGGGTCGCGGTGCCCGAGGGCTGGCGCGCCGGCGACGGCCTGGTGGTGTTCCAGCGCGACTTCGCCCTGGAACCGGCGCTGGCGCCGGATCTCGGGCCCCTGCTGGCGCGCCAGCTGGCGCGCGGCTGGGCGGTCGCCAGCACCGGCTACAGCCAGGCCGGCTGGGCGCTGTTCCGCAGCGGCCGCGACAACCGCGAGCTGCTGGAACGGTTCCGCGCCGAGGTCGGCCCGCCCGGACGGGTGGTCAGCTACGGCGCCGCCATGGGCGGCCTGGTCGCCCTGCAGATGGCCGAGGACCCCGTGCTTGCCATCGACGCCGTGCTCGCCCTGTGCCCGGTCGCCGCCGGCCATCGCGCCTGGGAGGCGGCCCTGGACCTGCGCCTGCTGTACGACCAGACCTGCGCCGACGTCGAGGGCGGGCGGTTGCCGGTGGCCGCGGACCGGCCCTGGCTGGTGCCGGCCGAGGACCTCACGCCGTCCGGCCTGGAACGGGTGGTGCTGGCGGCCAACCAGTGCCTGGGCATCGACCGCGCGCCCTGGCAGCGGCAGCCCGGGCAGCAGGCGCGCCTGCAGGGCCTGCTCGACCTGACCGGGATCGCCGACCCCGACCACCTGCTGGTCGCCCTCGGCCACGCGACCCTGGGCCTGACCGACCTGGCGCGGGATCCGGGCAAGCTGGCCGGCGGCCAGGCGCTGGGCAACGCCCGGGTCGACTACGGCCAGCCGGTGGTCAACGCCGACATCCGGCGGTTGCCGGCGGAGCCGTTCGCGGCCCTGGATTTCCGCCTGCGCGCCGGCCTGCGCGGCGGCAGCCGGGCCCTGGCGCTGGCCGTCCACGGCGCCGCCGACCCCTTGCTGCCGTCCGGCCACATCGACTGGCTGGCGGCGCGCTGGCCGGCCGGCGGGTTCGCCAGCGTGGCCATCGAGGATGCCGGCCAGAGGTCCTGCGATCTTGGCCCGGCCGAGCTGGCCGCCGCCTGGGATGCCCTGGTCGCCTGGGGCGTGGCCGGCGGGCCGGAGCCGGACGGCATCGAGCTGCAGGCGCGCTGCCTGGCGGTGTCGGAGGCCGGCGAAGCCGACGGGCCGTGCCGGGTCGCCGCCGGCGAGGTGGAGGACCGCACGCCGCGGCTGCGCCCCCGGCAGTCGCCGATGCCGGTCCTGGACGCCCGCCATAACGGCCACTGGCACGATCCGGACCGCCCGGGCGAGGGCTGGTTCGTGGAGCTGCTGGACCCGGATACCGCCCTGGTGTACGGCTTCGTCGCCCCGGCCGGCGGCGAGGCCGGCGAGCAGCGCTGGCTGCTCGGCACCGGCGTGGTCTCCGAGGACGGCATCGTCGTCGAAGACGCCAGCACCACGCGGGGCGGCGCTTTCGGCCTGCAGTTCCGCGCCGGCCAGGCGCGGCTGTCGCCCTGGGGCCGCTTGCAGTTCGTGTTCGGCGGCTGCGGCAGCGCCCGGCTGCGCTTCGAAGGCCCCGCCGGTTACGGCCGCGGCGAGCGCCGGCTGCGCCAGCTCGCCGGCCAGGCCGACCACGACTGCGCCGCCGGCCCCGGCACCGGCGACGGCCCCGGCGCGCTCAGCGGCAGCTGGTACCAGGCCGAGCAGCCGGGCCACGGCCTGGTGGTCAACGTCGACCGCGAGGGTGGCGCGACCGTCGCCTGGTTCGGCTACGCGCCGACCGGCGGCGAACAGGCCTGGCTGTTCGGCGCCGGCCGCCTCGGCGGCGACGGCGTGCTGGTGGTCGAGGACGTGGTCCGCCCCACCGGCACCCGCTTCGACCGCTTCGACGCCGGCGACCTGGTGCAGGAACGCTGGGGCAGCCTGCGCCTGCGCTTCCACGGCTGCGACGGGGCCACCCTGGCCTGGGAGGCCGCCGACGGCGCCTGGGGCACAGGCGAATTGCAGCTGGCGCGCCTGACCCGGCCGATCGGACTGGGCGACTGCGGGCTGGACTGAGCGGGCCGCCCGCGCGGCGGTCCTGAGGCACCATGACGGCGCCGCGCTGGCCAACCCCGCACACGCCGCTGCACCCCCCGCGCCCCGACTTCCCTCATCCCCGCCCTTCCCCCGCAGACGGGAAGGGAGAAGTGCGGTGCCGTCGCACTGGCGAAACGCCGCCTGGCAACGGGCTGGGACACGGGGCGTGTCAGGGGCGGAGGGCGCTCCGCTCCCCGCTCCGTGATCCCTGGTCCCGAGTCCCGAGTCCCGATTCCCGGCTCCAAAGGCCCCTCAGGGCACGAAGTTGACCACCGTCGGCGAGGCCGCGGCGGCGTCGGCCATCCGGATCCGCAGCGGGTGGTAGCCGTTGGTCAGCCAGCGTCCGAGCTGGCTGGCGTAGGTGGCGCTGCCGAGCACGCCGCTCTGGCCGCCCGGCAGGATCTGGAAGGCGGTGATCGGGTTGCCCATCTCGCCGACGAAGCGGCGCGCCGGGCCGCTGCCGAAGGTGAAACCGTTGACGCCCTGGGCGCGCACGCCGTGTCCGGAGGCGTCGACCACCTCGTAGCCGCCCGGGCGCGCCAGTCCCGGCAGGTCCGGCGCCAGGTCGGCGAAGCCGTAGGGGTTGGCACCGGGCAGGTTGAACGGGCCGCCCAGCGGATGCCGGAAGGTGATCCGGTGCAGCCGGCCCCAGCGGTAGTCGGACAGGCTGGCGGAGCCCCCGAAGGCGGCCGTGTAGGCCGGGCTGGCCAGGGCGTCGAGGCCGTCCTTGAGCGCCCTGAGCAGCACGTAGTCGCGGCCGGCGGCCGCCGAGGGCGCGCCGGCGACCTGGAAGAAGTCCAGGCCGGAGGCGCCGCGGCCGCCGAGCAGCTCGAAGTTGTCGAGCAGGAACTTGAGGCCGGTGTAGGCCTCGTTGTTGCCGGGCAGCGCCGAACCCAGGCCGACCCGCGACAGGGTGGCGTCGATGCTCGCGCGCACCGCGAAGCTGCGCCAGTGCGCCCAGATCGTCGCGGCGACGCTGGCGTCGACCTGGGCCTGGCTGGGCGCCGGCAGCGCCAGCGGGTTGTCGCCCGGGTCGTAGCCCTGGGCGATGCCGGTCGGCGTCGAGAAATCCCAGGTGCGCAGGCGGGCGATCGCCTCGGCCACCCGGGCATCGGCGGCGAGCGCCGCCAGCTGCGGCCAGGCGCCGCCGGCGCTGGCGTTTTCGTGGGCGCGCAGCAGGTGCGGCAGCACCAGTTCGGCGTCGAGCTGGCGGTTGTCGGCCTGCAGCGTCCGCATGTCGTCGAGGGTGAGCTTGCGGCCGCTGGCGATCAGCCGCTGCAGCTCGCGGTCGATGCGGCCCATCCGGTAGGACGAGGAGCCGCCGCTGTCCAGGTAATGGATGCCGCCGCCGGGGCGCGCCTGGTTCAGCGGGTTGTTGTCCAGCGAGAAGCCGGACGGGTCGTTGTTGGCGTTGGCCACGTAGCCTGTGGCCGGGTTGACCACGAACGGCATCTCCGAGGCCGGCAGGATCTCGTAGGGCAGCGCCTGGTTCGGCTGCGGGTTCTGGCGCGGCAGCCAGCCGTGGCGCTGCGGCCCCGCGCCGTTGCGGATGAACCACGGCGGCACGCCGCCGTCGGGCTGGCCGAGCAGCTGCAGGTCCTCGCGCACCGGCGCCTCGCCGGTGGTGAAGTAGGCGATGTTGCCGTCGACGTCGCCGTAGATGAAGTTCTGCGAGCCGAAGTCGAACAGCGACAGCGCCTCCTGGAACTGCGCCAGGTTCTGCGCCGTGTTGATCCGGCGGAACGACTCCAGCTCGAAGGTCGGGCCCCAGCCGGCGTAGGCCACCGACAGGCCGCTGCTGCCGCTGATCTGCAGCACCGGGCCGTGGTTGCGGCGCGGCACGATCACGGTGATCGCGCCGTTGAGGTAGCCGATCGAGTTGTCGCGGACGACGTCGTCGGGCTGGCCGTTGCCCGGACGGTTCACGAAGAAGCTCTGGAACACCCACTGCACCGGCTCCTCGACGCCGTCGTGCACGGTCGCGTAGGGCAGGCCCAGGGTGTTGACCCGGAAGGTCTCCTGGTAGACGTCGGTGACGTCCAGGGAATTGGTGGTGGTGCCCCAGCAGATGCGCTGGTTGCAGCCCTGGATGATGCCGGGCACGCCGGGCAGGCTGACCCCGACCGCGTCCAGCGGCGTGGCGCCGTGGCGCGGGTCGGTGGAGTGGATGTGGTGGCTGATGAAGATCGACGGCAGGCCCAGGCCCAGGTGCGGATCGTTGGCGACCAGGGCCCTGCCGCTGGCGGTGTGCACGCCGGAGACCGCCCATTCGTTGCTGCCGATCGGGCTCTCCTTGCGGTCCAGCGCGCGCTCGAACATTGCGATGCCGGTCAGCTTGTCGCGCAGGGCGCGGGCCAGCTCGACGGTGTCGTCGGCGATCTCCGGCCGGTGTCCGCCGGCGTGGCCGAGCACCAGGTCGACCGGGTCCGGCGCGCCGGCGCCCGTCGCCACGCCGGCCGGCGCGCCGCCGGGCACGAAGCCGGGCACCGAGACGCGGTCGTCGGCCGGCGCGGCGCGATGGGTGTCGCCGAAATAAAGGGCGGTGCCGTCGAAGCCGGCCGCGGCCCCGGCCTGCCGGTAGGCGGCGAAGCGCAGGGTCGGCTCGATGTCGAGGTCGAACGAGAGCTGGAAGGCCAGCGCCTTGCCGATCACCAGGGTATCGACCGGCTCCCAGGCCGGCACCCGGGTGATCTCCAGGGCCGCGTACTCCGGGGGCAGCGGGTTGCTGCGCAGCCAGTGGTTGACGCCGTCGGCATAGGCCTTAAGCCAGCCGCGGGTGTCGGCCGACATCGCCAGGCAGGTCGCCAGCGCGGCGCGGCGCAGGCCGATGGTGCGGGTCTGCACGTCGTCGGCCAGGCGCGCGCCGCCGACCAGTTCGGCCAGGGTGCCGCTGGCGCCGCGCCGGTTCGCGTCCATCTGGAAGAAGCGGTCGCGGGCGTGCGCCCAGCCCTGCAGGAAGGCGGCGTCGTTGTCGGACTGCGCCCGGATCAGGGGGATGCCCTCGGCGTCGTAGGCGACCGAGCCGGGCGCCGACAGGCCGGTGCCGGTGACGGTCGCCGGCTGCGCCAGGACGGGGGCGCCGGCGACGGCCAGGGCCAGGGCGGCCAGGCGCGGCAGGCCGCGCGGCCGGTTGCGATGGGAAAGCAGGGACATGACGGGCTCCGGGTCGGGGCCGCCGCGTCGTGGCGGCCAGGTACGCCCCCGTATGGAAGCATGCCGGCGCCGGTAAACCGAGACGCAGTGCACCATTTCCGGCGCCGCCGCAGCCGTGCTCCGGACGGGACTGCGCGGCAGCCGGGATGGCCTGCGGGTGCCGGCGGCGGGAAGGCCCCGGACGCCTGCCGCCGGCTTGCCGCGGGCGGCGGCTACTCGCCCAGCGCCTCGCGCAGGAACTCCGGCACCGCCATCGCCGCGCGGTGGATCTCGGCGTTGTAGTAACGGGTCGGGAAGGTCTTGGTCTGGGCGCCGCGCTCGCGGAAGCCGTCCAGATCGACGCCCTTGCGCGCCATGGTGCAGCTCCACCAGCCGGACGGGTAGCACGGCTGCGGGAAGCACAGGGTGCGCAGGGCGTGGAAGCCGCAGCCCTTCATCTTGCTGCGCATGTCGCGCAGCAGGTCGGTGTGCACCAGCGGCGACTCGCTCTGCTGGACCAGGATGCCGCCGCTGCGCAGCGCCTTCAGGGCGTTGCGGTAGAACGATTCGTTGAACAGGCCCTCGGCCGGGCCGATCGGGTCGGTGGAGTCGACGATGATCACGTCGATCGATTCCGGCTCCGCCTCGGCCATGAACCTGATGCCGTCGTCGAAGCGCAGCTCGGCGCGCGGGTCGCCGTTTGCCTCGCACAGCTCGGGGAAGTACTTCTCGGCCAGCCGGGTCACCCGCTCGTCGATCTCGATCTGGATGCAGCGCTCGACCTCGTCGTGGCGCAGGACCTCGCGCAGGGTGCCGCAGTCGCCGCCGCCGATGACGACCACGCGCTTGGCGCGCGGGTGGGTGAACAGCACCGGGTGCGCCATCATCTCGTGGTACAGGAAGTTGTCGCGGCCGGTCACCATCATGCAGCCGTCGATCACCATGATGTTGCCCCAGTCGGTGCTCTCCCAGATCTCGATGTTCTGGAACGGCGTCTGTTCGGCGTGCAGCTGCCGGGTGACCCGGAAGCCGATGGCGGAGCCCGAGTAGTCGTGGGCCTCGTGGAACCAGGTCGGGTTGGCGGCGTCGGTCATGGCTGCGGTCCGGTGACGGGGCGCGGATTGTAGCCGACCGCAGGACGCGCCGTTGTCGACGCCGGCGCCGCCGGTGCGGCCGCGCCGGCGGCGGGCTGTAGAATCGCGCCGGCCCGCACCCGGAAAGCCGATGAACCCCTTCAGCCTGGACGACGCCCGCCGCACCTATTCCATCCCCTACTGGGGCGAGGGCTACTTCGACGTCGGCCCCGGTGGCCGTCTGGTGGTGCGCCCCGATCGCAGCCCGGCGCGCGAGATCGCCCTCGCCGACGTCGTCGCCCAGGCCCGCGAGCAGGGCCTGAAGCTGCCGCTGCTGGTGCGCTTCGCCGACATCCTCGGCGACCGCCTGGCGCAGATGCAGGGCGCCTTCGCCCGCGCCATGGACGCCCAGGGTTACGACGGCGGCTACACCGCGGTCTACCCGATCAAGGTCAACCAGCACCTGGGCGTCGCCGGCGAGCTGGTCGGCCGCGCCGATGGCCGCCCCGGCTTCGGGCTGGAGGCCGGCAGCAAGCCGGAGCTGATCGCCGTGCTCGCCCTGTCGCGCGGCGGCATCGTCATCTGCAACGGCTACAAGGACCGCGAGTACATCCGGCTGGCGCTGATCGGCCGCAAGCTCGGCCTCGACGTGTTCATCGTCATCGAGAGCCCGGCCGAGCTCGACATCGCGCTGGAGGAGGCCGCCGCTCTCGGCGTCGCGCCGCTGCTCGGCGCGCGCCTGCGGCTGGCCTCCCTGGGCGCCGGCAAGTGGCAGAACACCGGCGGCGACAAGGCCAAGTTCGGCCTGTCGCCGCGCCAGCTGCTGGACCTGGTCGAGCGCCTGCGCGGCTGCGGCCAGCTGGACGCGCTCAAGCTGCTGCATTTCCACATGGGTTCGCAGATCTCCAACCTGCGCGACATCGCCGGCGGCATGCGCGAGGCGACCCGCTACATGACCGAGATGGCGCGCCTGGGCGCCGACATCCGCTACATGGACGTCGGCGGCGGCCTCGGCATCGACTACGAGGGCACCCGCTCGCGCAGCTACTGCTCGATCAACTACTCGCTGGACCAGTACGCCGGCACCGTGGTCGAGGCGATCGCCGAGGCCTGCCGCGCCAGCGGCATGGCGCCGCCGCACGTGCTGACCGAGGCCGGCCGGGCGATGACCGCGCACCATGCGGTGCTGGTCGCGGGCGTCAGCGAGGTGGAGACGGCGCCCGCCGGATCGATCCCGCCGGTCGGCGATGCCGAGCCGGCGGCGATCGGGCACCTGCGCGCGGTGCTCGCCGACTTCGACCGGCGTCCGGCGCTGGAGCTCTACCACGAGGCCGTGCACTTCCTGGCCGAGGGCCAGGCGCGCTACGCCAACGGCGAGCTGACGCTCGAGGGCCGTGCCGCGCTCGACGACCTGTTCTACACGATCGCCCATGGCGTGCGCGCGCGCCTGAAGACCGACGAGCGCGCGCACCGCCAGGTGCTGGACGACCTCAACGACAAGCTGGTCGACAAGTACTTCGTCAACTTCTCGGTGTTCCAGTCGATCCCCGACGTCTGGGCGATCGACCAGGTGTTCCCGATCGTGCCGATCGAGCGCCTCGACGAGCGTCCGGACCGGCAGGGCGTGATCGTCGACCTGACCTGCGATTCCGACGGCCGGATCGACGCCTACGTCGATTCCGAGGGCGTCGACTCCAGCCTGCCGCTGCACGCGCCGCGCGAGGGCGAGCCGTACCGGCTGGCGATCTTCCTGGTCGGCGCCTACCAGGAGACCCTGGGCGACATCCACAACCTGTTCGGCGACACCGATTCGGTCAACGTGGTGCTGGCCGAGGGCCGCTTCGAGCTGCGCCAGCCGCGCCGCGGCGACACCGCCGACCGCCTGCTCGGCTACGTCGGCTACGACGTCAACGAGCTGCGCCGGCTGCTGGCGCTGAAGCTGGACCGGGCCGGCCTGGCCGGCAGCGAACGGGCGACCCTGCACGGCCAGCTCGAGGCCGGCCTGACCGCGTACACCTATCTCGACGACGCCGGTTGAGGCCGGTCGCGGCGGCGCCGCGGTTCGCCGCTCACAGCCGGCGCTGGAGTGCGGCGACCAGCCGCGCGGCGCTGCCGGGCGCATGGTCGAGGAACAGCGAGGGTTCGGTCAGTTCCAGTTCGAGAAGGCGGGGGCCCTCGGGCGAGGGCAGCAGGTCGACCCGCGCATAGGGCAGCCGGCCGAACGGCTGCGCGGCCAGCACCTGGTCGGCGACCGCCCGCTCCTGCGCCGACGGCGTGCGTGCGGCGATGTGCTCCGGCGCGAACAGCGCCCGCGTCGATCCGGCCTGGCGCCTGAGCAGCGGCCCCTTGCGGATGGCGTGCGAGAACTCGCCGTCGAAGTAGAGCAGGGCGGTCTCGCCGGCCTCGTCGACCTGGTCCAGGTAGGGCTGGACCAGCACGTGAAGGCCCTGTGCCTGCAGCTGGCGGGCATGGTCGACGGCCTGCTCCCGCTCGCCTGCCAGGAAGCGCCGGGCGCCGCGCGAACCGGCGCCGACCGTCGGCTTGACCACGAACTCGGCGAGGTCGGGCAAGCCCGCGGCGTCCTGTCCCGGGGCCAGGAAGTGGCTGGGCACCACCGGGGCACCGGCCTCGGCGAGCGCCTGCAGGTAGCGCTTGTCGGTGTTCCAGCGCACCACCTCGGGGGCGTTGAGCAGGCGGGTGCGGTCCGCGACCGTCTCGCACCAGTCGAGGAAGGCGGGCAGCCGGGCGGTGTAGTCCCAGGTCGAGCGCAACAGCACCAGGTCGAAGCGCCGCCAGGACACCGTGGCGTCGTCCCAGGCCCGCACCTGGGCATCCCAGCCGGCCTCCTGCAGGGCGGCGAGCAGGGGCGGCAGGTCCTCGTCCAGCGGCAGGGCCGGGACGGCGGTGGCCAGGGCGATCAGGGGCATGCCGGCATTGTCGGGGCCGCGGCCGGCAGCGGCAAGGGAAGGCCTGGTCACTCAGGCCGTCCTCCGGCCAAGGACGGGCCGGCGTGGCTCAGGCACGCAGGGGCCTGGTGCATCCCAGCCGGGCACCGACCGGTGCCGAACCCCGCAGCGCCGGTCAAGGCCAGCACGGCCTTGACCGGTTCTTTCCGGGGCGGGGGCGGCGTCGCCGCCGCCCCCGCGGCGCGTCAGGGGATCGTGATCGGATCGCCCGCGCTGTTGTACGCCAGGGCGTGGACGGTCAGCGGCCGGCCGCCCGGGCCGGTGCTGATCCGCGCGTAGCCGTACAGCGTGGTGCCGTTGTCGTTGAACCGGAAACCCAGGTAGCCGTCGGTGACGTTGCCCGGCGTCGTCCAGGGCGCGGTGGCCGCCGCCGCCGTCACCACCAGGTACTGGCTGGCCGGACCGATCGTGGCGCCGCTGGCCAGCACCGCGTAGGTGGTGCCGTCCAGGGACACGCCGCCCTCGCTGCCGTTGGCGTTGAACGGCCAGAAGAACTGCACCGCGGTCGGGCTGCCGTAGACGTTGAAGTTGTACGGCGTGGTGTCGCAGGCGCAGGTGGTGCCGTCCAGCCAGCGGATCGATCCGCCGGTGAAGTCGGGCGCCGGCACGAAGTCGATGCCGTCGATGACCACGATGTCGGGATTGCCGCCGTCGCACCCCGGCACGCCGTCCTGGCACTCGAAGTCGTGCGCGAACAGCAGGTCCGACTTGCCTTCCAGCATCAACTCGACGCTGGCCACGTCGTTGCCAGGCGCCGGATCGGGCTGGCCGCCGCCGATGCCGGCAGTGACCGTCACCGGGCCGGCGGCGGCGAGCGGATCGACCTGGGCGCGGACCAGGAGCGCCGGCGCCAGCGTCGCCGTCGGCAGCGAGGCCGCCAGGGTGCAGGTGACCTCGGACCCGTCGACGCTGCAGTTCCAGTCGGCGCCCTGCAGCATGCCCGACTTCGCGGACTGCACGGCGCTGGCGTCGAGGTAGGCGAGCTCCGGCGGCAATGTCAGCTCGACCGCCACGCCGGTCGCCGGGCCGGGACCGAAGTTGCCGGCCTGGACCAGCAGGGAGACCTCGCCGCCGATGTCGGCCGGGTTCGGGGTCGCCACCAGGGTGACGCCCAGGTCGGCAGGCTCCGGCGGCGTCCCGTCGGCCACGCAGTTGTAGCAGGCCAGCGCGAAATCCTGCGCCGGCGCGCCCGGGTCGTGCGGGTTCAGCGCGTCGGCGGCGATGTTGGCGGCCAGCACCGACAGGCTGACGCTGCCGCCGTGCTGGGCCGGGCTCAGGAACACGCCCTCCAGGTTGTTGCGGTCGTCGGCGCTGCCGCCGGTGGCCGACCAGCCGTCAGCGCCGATCACGTTGCCGCGGAAGCTGCCGCCGGCGCCGGTGACGGTCAGGTCCAGGTTGTTCACCCAGGCCGGCGTGCTGCCGCCCAGGCCATGGCCCGGGGCGTCCGTCCAGGCCAGCATCACCAGCATCGGCGCCGCCGGGTCGGCGGCCTGCAGCTCGATGTCCCAGGACTGGCCGGTACCGGTGAACACGGTGTCCTGGTCCTTCAGGAACACCGGCTGCGCGGGATTCATCACCCGGTCGAGGTCGAGCCGGCCATAGCCCTGGAAGCGGTCCGGACGGTGGCCCATGATGCCGTTGTCGGCGTTTCGGAAGCCCTGCAGGTTGCGCGCCGCGGCGGTGAACGCGGCCTTGATCAGGGCCGGGCTGGGCGTGGCGCCGCCATGGTTGTCGCGGTACTTGTCGACGAACAGGGCGACCGCGCCGGACACCACCGGCGAGGCCATCGAGGTGCCGCAGCTCAGGCCGAAGGCGGTGTCGCTGCCGCTGGACGTGCTGTCGGTGCGGCAACCGGGCGCGACGATGTGCGGCACCCGCCGGCCGTCGCAGGCGTTGCCGTGCGCGGAGTTCGCGGAGATGTCGAAGATGTCCGGGATCTGCGTGCCGTTGGTGTTCTGCAGCTTGGTCGAGCCGACCGCGAACAGGTTCTTGGCCTCGTCCGGACCGCCCAGCGAACTGGGCGCGCAGGCGCCGCCGGAATCGCCGTTGCCGTTCATGATCGACCACACCGCCAGCACCGGCTGCTGGCCGGGCTGTTCGGGCACGGCGTCGCGCGAGATGAAGTCGATCTGCTGGGTCGGGATGTCGTAGCCCTGCGGCGTGCCGGTCGGCCCCCAGGAATTGTTGGTGTGGACGGCGCCGCTGAGCGCCGATTCCCGGTAGATGGTGAGCATGCCATTGGGGATCATGCCGCCCGGCCCGGCGCCCAGGAAGCTGCCGTAGCGCTGCTGGATCAGGCCGGCGCCCGGCGCCACGCCCTGGCCGCGCAGGAAGCCGGCCGCATCGGTGAGGCCGGAGGCGCCGGTGCCGCCGACCGCGCCGGCGACGTGGGTGCCGTGCGAGTTGTTGCTGGCGCTGCAGCTGCTCGGCGAAGTGCCGCCGTTGACGCAGGGCCGGATGTTCGGCGCCAGGTCCTGGTGGCTGGTACGGATGCCGCCGTCGACGATGCCGACGGTGACGCCGGTGCCGTCGTAGCCGGTCGAGGCCAGCCAGTTCGAGTAGCCGGGCACGATGGTCCAGGAGGGGCCGGGGCCGTGGTTGCCGACCACCGACTGGTTGCTCATCTCGCCACGGGGGCCGGCGTCCTGGGGGATCGCCTGCAGGGTGTAGACGCCGGCGATCGCGGCCAGCTCGAGGTAGCGGTCGCCGGGGGCGTCCAGATGGACCACCGCCAGGTGCCGGTTCAGCGGCTCGACCGAGTGCACGGTGGCACCGGCCTCGCGCAGCGCGCCGGCCACGCTGGCCTCGCCGGCATGGCGGCTGACCAGGGCCATGGTCGGCAGCGCCTGCGCGCCGTGCCCGCGCTGCAGCGGATTGACCTTGAATTCGGGGATGAAGCGTCCGCTCCAGCGCACCTCGGCGCGGCGCGCGGCCTGCTGCAGGGCCTGCGCATCCGACCAGACGATGTACGCGTAGGGATGCACGTACTGCATCGGGATCGCGCCATCGTCGGCCAGGGCGTCGAGCCAGCCCGGCTGCATCGGCCCGTTGAACTGCACCAGGCGCAGGTCCGGTCCCTGGCCGGCATCGCGGGTCGCGGCGGGTGCGGCGACCAGCGGATCGAAGCGCAGGCCGCCCAGGTCCAGCGTGAAGTCCAGCTGCGGGGCGGTTGCGTTGGCGACCGCCGGGCCGTGCTGCATGGAAGTCGTGGTGCCGGTGCCGGCGACCAGGCCGGCGCTGCCGGCGGCGAAGGAGATGGCGAGCGCGAGCGCGCCCAGGCGAAGCGATGTCAAGTGAACCTCCCGGGGCATTCCAGTGTTACGGATGCCCGAGCATACCCCGGGTTCGCCCGAGGATGCCCGGCCCGGGATGGAACGTGGCCCTGCTGCGGCGTTCCGTGGCGCGCGGCCTTGACGGCCGCGGTCCTGCGCGGCGACGCCTGCGCCTGCGCCTGCGCCTGCGCTCGGACGCGGCGCCGGAGCGGGCCGTCAGAGGTTCTGGTAGTTCGGACCCGCGCCGCCCTCCGGCGTCACCCAGGTGATGATCTGGTAGGGATCCTTGATGTCGCAGGTCTTGCAGTGCACGCAGTTGGCGGCGTTGATCTGCAGACGGCGGCCGGCGCCGTCGTCGACGATCTCGTAGACGCCGGCCGGGCAGAAGCGCTCGCAGGGGTTGTTGTACTCGACCGTGCAGCGGGTCACGCAGACCTGCGGGTCGGCGACCTGCAGGTGCACCGGCTGGTCCTCGTCGTGCTCGGTGGCGGCGAAGTAGACGCCGGCCAGGCGGTCGCGCGGCGGCAGGTCGCGCGCCACCCAGTCGCGCTCCGGCGACTGGTAGGCGTCCAGCCGGCGCAGCGCACTGTGGTCGGCATGGTGCTTCAGGGTCCACGGCGAGCGGCCGCCCGTGACAGTCTCCCAGGCGGCATTGGCCAGGCCGCGCCACAGCCCCTTCTGGAAACCCGGCCGGATGTTGCGCACGCGGCGCAGCTCGTCGACCACCTTCGAGGCGCGAAGACGCGCGTCCCAGCCCTCGGCGGCGCCGGTTTCGGCGACGTGCTCGGCGGCCAGCATGCCCGAGGCCATCGCCTGGTGGGTGCCCTTGATCTTCGGCACGTTGAGCAGGCCGGCGTCGTCGCCGATCAGCATCGCGCCAGGCATCTCGACGCGCGGCAGCGCCTGGTAGCCGCCCTCGACCAGGGCGCGGGCGCCGGCCGACAGGATGCTGCCGCCCTCCAGCAGGGGCCGGATCGCCGGATGGTGCTTGAGCTGCTGGAACGCCTCGTAGGGCGCGAAGTTGGGGTCCTCGTAGTCGAGGCCGACCACGAAGCCGATCGCCAGGCGGTCCTGGTCGAGGTGGTAGAGGAAGCTGCCGCCATAGGTGCGGCGGTCCAGCGGCCAGCCCAGGGTGTGCACGACCTGGCCGGGCTCGCCCTTGCCGGGCGCCAGCTGCCACAGCTCCTTGATGCCGATGCCGTAGGTCTGCGGGCCGCTGTCGCGGTCCAGGCCGAATTCGCCGATCAGGCGCTTGCCCAGGTGGCCGCGGCAGCCCTCGGCCAGCACCGTGACCCTGGCGCGGATGTCGATGCCCTGCGTGTAGGTCGGCTTGTGGCTGCCGTCGCGGGCGACGCCCATGTCGCCGATCCGCACGCCGGCGACGCGGCCGTCCTCGACCAGGGCCTGCGCGGCGGCGAAGCCCGGGAACACCTCGACGCCCAGCGCCTCGGCCTGCGGCGCCAGCCAGGCGCACAGCGCGCCCAGCGAGACGATCACGTTGCCCTCGTTGTGCATCTGCGGCGGCGTCGGCAGCCGCCGCGCGCCGGTCTTCGACAGCCACAGGAAGCGGTCGCCGGCGACGTCGACGCACACCGGCGGCGGTGCGCTGCGCCAGTCCGGCAGCAGGGCGTCGAGCGGGCCGGTCTCGATCACCGCGCCGGACAGCACCTGGGCGCCGATCGTCGAGGCCTTCTCGATCACGCACACCGACAGCTCCGGGCGGAGCTGCTTGAGGCGCAGCGCGAACGCCAGGCCGGCCGGCCCGGCGCCGACCGTCACCACGTCGTACTCCATCACGTCGCGCTCGCTCATGGCTGGCCTCCTGGGGACCGCCCGGATTATACGGACCGCGCCGGTGAAGCCGGCGCGGCGGCCGCCCGGCCTCGCCACGCGCAGCCCGCGCAAGGGCTCGCGGCCCGCCTCCGGCCTGGCGCACGCGGACCCGGCCCAGGCGCTGCCGGCATCCGCCCGGCGGCCGCCGGACCTTCCCTCGGGCGACGCCAGCCACTAGCCTGCCCGGGTTCCCACGAGAGGCGGCGCCGCGATGGCCCTGTTGCAAAGCGTGCTGTTCGGCCTGCTCGGCCTGTCGGTGCTGGTCGCCATCGCCTGGCTGTTCTCCGACAACCGGCGCGCGGTGAACTGGCGCCTGATCGGCACCGGGCTGGCCCTGCAGGTGGCGCTCGCCCTGTTCGTTCTGATGACGCCGTTCGGCGCCGCGGTGTTCGACGCCCTCGGGCGCGGCTTCGTCAAGGTGATCTCGTTCACCCAGGCCGGCGCCGGCTTCATCTTCGGCGATTTCGTCGACGTCTCGAAGTTCGGTTTCGTGTTCGCCATCCAGGTGCTGCCGACCATCATCTTCTTCTCGGCGCTGATGAGCGTGCTCTACCACATCGGCCTGATGCAGCGGATCGTGCAGGGCATGGCCTGGGCGATCACCAAGGTGATGCCGGTGTCCGGCGCCGAGACCCTGTCGGTGAGCGCCAACGTGTTCGTCGGCCAGACCGAGGCGCCCCTGGTGGTGCGCCCCTACATCGGCCGGATGACCAACTCGGAACTGATGACCCTGATGGTCGGCGGCATGGCGACCATCGCCGGCGGCGTGATGGCCGCCTACATCGGCCTGCTCGGCGGCGGCGATCCGGACCAGCAGGTGTTCTACGCCAAGCACCTGGTCTCGGCCAGCATCATGGCGGCGCCGGCGGCGCTGGTGATGGCCAAGCTTCTGATCCCCGAGGTCCAGCAGCCGCTGACCCTGGGCACGGTGCGCATCCACGACGAGCGGGTCGCCCAGAACGTCATCGAGGCGGCGGCGATCGGCGCCGCCGACGGCGTCAAGCTGGCGCTCAACGTCGGCGGCATGCTGCTGGCTTTCCTTGCGCTGATCGCCATGGTGAACTTCCCGCTGGAATGGCTGGGCGAGGTGACCGGCGTCACCGCCGCGCTGAGCGAGGCCGCCGGCCGGCCGGTCAAGACCGACCTGGCCCTGATGCTGGGCTACCTGTTCTCGCCGGTCGCCTGGATCACCGGCGTGCCCTGGTCGGATGCCCAGGCGGTCGGCTCCCTGGTCGGCCAGAAGATCGTCGCCAACGAGTTCGTGGCCTACGTGCAGCTCGCCGAGATGGCGCCGGAGCTGACCGAGAAGGGCCGGCTGATCGCCACCTACGCGCTGTGCGGCTTCGCCAACTTCTCGTCGATCGCCATCCAGATCGGCGGCATCGGCGGCATCGCGCCGGAGCGCCGCGCCGACCTGGCGCGGTTCGGGTTGCGGGCGGTGCTCGGCGGCACCCTGGCGACCCTGATGACCGCCACCATCGCTGGCGTCATCACCTCGTTCTGAACGCGTCCCGGGGCCGGCATCCGGCCCCGGGACGCGGCCACTCACTTCTTCTTCAGCAGGCCGCCGATCAGCGGCAGGATCAGGCCGGCGACCGCGCCGATGCCGCCCTGCGCGGCCAGCGCCGCCGGGTCGCTGCCGGTGCCGGCCATGCCGAGCATCTCGAACAGGCCGGCGGCCTGGGCGCCCTGCGCGCCGGCGACGCCGCCGACCGCGCCCAGCACGCTGTTCAGCAGCGGGCCCAGGCTGCGCGCCTTGTTGATCAGGCCGGCGATGTTGCCGCCGACCAGGCCGGCGATGGCCTGGACGATCAGGGGCAAAAGGTTCTCCATGGTGGTGCTCCTCCCTTGCATTCTCGTTATGCGGAACGCTCCGCCGGGCCAGTCTAGTCCTCCCGGCCCGCTGCGCCGCCGCCTTGACGGAACCGTCGCCGGGCGCTGTGATGGCGGGCTAGCCGGCGCGCCGGCGCAGTGGGGTTGCAGGCCATGCCCGGCCACGACGTGGTGGTGATCGGTTCCTACGTCCAGGACCACATCTGGACGCTGCCGGCCTTTCCGCGCCCGGGCGAGACCGCGCCGGCGGCCGGCTATGCCAGCTGCGCGGGCGGCAAGGGCTTCAACCAGGCCGTCGCCGCCCGGCGGCTGGGTGCCGATGCGCTGTTCGTGGGCGCCCTGGGCGACGACGCCGGCGCCGAAGGCGCCCGTGCCTTCGCTGCCGCCGAGGGGCTGGCGGCGTCCTGGCAGGTGGTCGCCGGCGAGCCGACCGCGGCGGCCGGCATCCTGGTCGACGGCGCCGGCAACAACCTGATCGCGGTCGCCCTGGGCGCGAACCGGAAGCTGGCGCCGAGCTTCATCGCCGGCCTGGCCGGCGGGCTGGCCGGCAGCCGCCTGCTGCTGACCCAGATGGAGACCTGCCTGGCCGCGCTGGCGGCGGTCGCCGACCTGGCCGACGCCCTGGCCATTCCGGCGATCCTGAACCCGGCGCCGATGGATGGCGCGCTGCCGCCCGCCCTGCTGCGCCGCTTCCCGCTGGTGACGCCGAACGAGACCGAGTTCGCGCAGCTTCTGGAATGCTGCGGCGTGGCGCAGGTCGATCCGGACCAGGTGGCCGCGCTGTCCGACGACGAACTGCAGCGGCTCGCCCGCGGCCTGGGCGTGGCCACTGTCGTGGTCACCCTGGGTCGCCACGGCTGCTTCGTCTGCCATGCCGGGGGCAGCCCCTGGGCCGCCGGCGAACCGGCCTGCTATCGCCTGGCCGCCGAGGCCGTGGCCAGCATCGACAGCACCGGCGCCGGCGACTGCTTCAACGGCGCCCTGGCCGCCGCCCTGGCCGCCGGTCCCGGCACCGGCTTCCGCACGGCGATCGTCGATGCCAACCGCGCCGCCGCCCTGTCCACCGAGCGCCGCGGCACCACCGTCGCCATGCCCAACCGCGCCGAAGTCGTGGCCCGCTTCGGCGCCTGAGTGCTGCATCGCCGCATCCGCAGCGTCGTTGCCGTTTCCACAGCGTGTTAGCCTTCCCCGGTCCCCAGGAGAATCGCCATGCGCCTGCCCGCCCTCGCCCTGCTGCTGGCCTTCGCCGCCCCCGCCCTTGCCTGCCCGGAACCGCCGTTCAACGAGACCGTCGAGCTGGGCGGCACCGCGACCTGGCTGGAGGGCGACGACGGCTGCGCCCTGGATGTCCGCATCGATGCCAACGTGCGCGGGTCGGCGGCGATGGCCCACGTGCGGCGCCGCGACCAGGCGCCGCTGATGGAGCTGGCCTTCCGGGCCGACCTCTCGGCGCTGACCGGTCTCAACGCGGTGCAGGTATTCGATCTGGTCCACGCCGTGTCCGCCCAGCCCGCCGGCAGCGGCGACCAGCGCACCGCCACGGTGTTCGCGCTGTCGGTGTTCGGCAATATCGCGGGCACGTCCCGGAACCTGGGCGTGTCCGCTCCCTGTCCCGGCCAGCCGGGCGGCCAGTGCACGTTGTCGGTGCCGCTGCCTGTGCGCCCCGAGATCACGCTGCGGCTGGAGGAAGGCGCCGGCACCGGCAGCCTGCGCCTGTGGGTGGACACGCCGACCAGCGATGCCCCGACCGCGGTCATGAACGGCCTGGACACCGTGGCGCTGGGCGGCATCGAACGCCTGGCCCTGGGCCTGGGCAACCCCAGCACCGGGTTCCTGGCAGGGCAGGCCACGCGCACCGTGCGCTTCGACCGCATCGCCCTGGCCGACGACCAGCTCGCCTGGATCAGCCACGAGGCCGGCGAGGACGCCAACTGCCCTGTAGGAGTGCCCTTTCCGCTCGGTTCCGTGAGCGGAAGCACCTGCACCGGCAGCCACGACCTGCCGGCCCTGGCCTCGGGCAGCACGCGCAACCGCTCGCCAGCCGTGCTCTACCGATTCACCCTGCCTGAGCCGCGCACCGGTGCCTTCTCAATCGCCGAGCCGACGCCGTTCGGGGTGGCGCTGTTCCTGTGCGAGGTCCCCTGCGGGCCGGCCACCCGCTGCATCGCCACCGGGAATGCGGGCAATCCGCTGACCTTCTCGCAACTGCAGGGAACCTGGTACCTGGTGGTCAAGCCGGCCGGCGGACCGTCAGCCTGCGGGAACTACACCCTCACGTACAACGGACCGTTGGGCTGAGACGGGCGCCAACGCAGTAGGCCGCCTTTCCGGAGGATCTGGTGCCCCCCGGTCCGGCGTGGCGGGTTCCGGCCCGCGGGTGACCAGGGCTTCACGCACGTGAACGATGTTGACGCGCCCGCCGCGGCGCGTCCCGCCCCGCTACCATGGCCGGCCATGCAGATCGGCCGCCACCGCATCGATCCGCCGCTGGTGCTGGCGCCGATGGCCGGCATCACCGACAAGCCGTTCCGGGTGCTGTGCAAGCGCCTGGGCGCCGGCCTGTGCGTGTCGGAAATGACCGCCGCCGATCCGGCGCTGCGGCACACCCGAAAGTCGGCGCTGCGCCGCGAGCATTCCGGCGAGCCGGAGCCGGTGGCGGTGCAGATCGCCGGCTGGGATCCGGCGATGCTGGCCGACGCCGCGCGCTTCAACGCCGACCAGGGCGCCCAGATCATCGACATCAACATGGGCTGCCCGGCCAAGAAGGTGTGCCGGCGCGAGGCCGGTTCCGCCCTGCTCGCCGACGAGCCGCTGGTGGCGCGCATCCTGGCCGCCGTGGTGGCCGCGGTCGAGGTGCCGGTGACCCTGAAGATCCGCACGGGCCCGGACCCGGCCAACCGCAACGGCGTGCGCATCGCCCGGATCGCCGAGGATTCCGGCATCGCCGCCCTGGCCGTGCACGGCCGCACCCGCGCCGACCGCTTCCTGGGCCGCGCCGAATACGCCACCATCGCGGCGATCAGGCGTGCGGTGGCGATCCCGGTGATCGCAAACGGCGACATCGACTCGCCGCAGGCCGCGCGCGCGGTGCTCGAGGCCACCGGTGCCGATGCCGTGATGGTCGGTCGCGCCGCCCAGGGCCGGCCCTGGATCTTCGCCGAGATCGCCGCCTACCTGGCGACCGGCCAGGTGCCGGCCCCGCCTTCGCCGGCCCAGGTCGGGGACTGGCTGCTCGGGCACCTGGACGGGCTGTACGCCCTGTACGGCGAGCCCCCGGGCGTACGCATCGCGCGCAAGCACATCGGCTGGTACTGCCGCAGCCATGCCGGGGCCGAGGCGTTCTGGCGGCAGGTCAGCGGCATCGAGCAGGCGCGCGCGCAGCGCGACGCGGTCGCGGCGTTTTTCGCCGCGCTGGCGGACCCGGCCTGGTCGAGGGCGGCATGAGGGCGGTTGCCGTCCGCGCCCAGGACGCGACCGCGCATCGGTGCGCCGCCCGTGCCTGCCCGGTCCGGGCGCTGCGGGCGCTGTCCGGACTGCTCGCCGGCCTGCTGGTCGCGGTCGCCACGGCGGTCGCCCAGTCGCCGCCGGCGGCCGAGGACTGCGAGGCCTTGAGCAATACCGACCCCGCCGCCGCCCATGCGCTGGCCGAGCGGCAGCTCGCCGCCCCCGGCCTTTCCCTGGAAGCCGAGATCCAGGCCCGGATGTGCCTGGCCTGGTCGCACGTGCGCACCGGCGAGGCCGACCAGGCGCGTGCCGAAGCCGACCGCCTGCTCGACCTGGCCGCCCGCGAAGGCCTGTCGCCGGCGGTGGTGACCGCGGCGCTGCGCCGCGCCGGCAGCGTGCATTTCTCCCTGGGCGACCGCCATGACGCGGTCGACCGCTTCGTGCAGGCGCTGGAAATCGCCGACGAGCACGGCCTGGACAACGAACGGATCGGCCTGCTCATCAACCTCGGCATCGCCCGCGGCAGCCTCGACGAGGGCCTGCAGGCGCAGGCGCACTTCGAGGAGGCCCTGCGGCTGATGGAGGCCACCGGCCACCGCCAGCACGAGCCGCCGCTGCTCAACAACTACGGCCTGTCCCTGGTCCAGAACGGCGAGCCCGGGCGCGGCCTGCCGCTGCTGGAACGGGCGCTGGAACTGGCCGAGGCCCAGGGCAACCGGGTCGGCATCGCCCACGTCACCCACAGCATCGGCTTCGCGCTGCGCCAGCTCGGCCGGCTCGAGGAGGCCGAGGCCAGCCTGCGGCGCGCCCTGGCCGAGCGCCGCGAGATCGGCGCCCGCGCAGGCGAGGGCGCGACCCTGCTCGAGCTGGCCCGCGTCGAGCAGGCGCGCGGCGAGCTGGCCGCCGCCCTGGCCGATGCCGAGACCGCCGTGGCGCTGGCCCGGGAGACCGGCGACGAGGCCACCGAGCGCGACGGCATGCACACGCTGTCGACCCTCTACGCCAGCCTGGGGCGGATTCCGGAGGCCTACCAGGCCGAGCGCCGCAACAACGAGATGAACCTGCGCTTCGCGCGCGAGCAGAACGTCCAGCGGCTCGCCGAACTGGAGGCCCGCCTGCGCTCGCAGATGGACCGTCGCGAGCTCGAGCTGTTGCGTCGCGACAACGAGATCCAGGCCCTGCAGCTCGAGCGCGACCGCCTGGCCCGGCGCTACGGGATCGGCCTGCTGGCGCTGATCGTGCTGGCCGCCGGGCTGGCCACCTGGCACCAGCGCCGGGTCAACCGGCAGCTGCGCCATGCCAACGCCAAGGACGACATGACCGGCCTGTCCAACCGCCGGCACATGACGCGGGTGCTGGACTGGCTGCAGGCGCACCGCGGCACCGCCGCCCTCCAGGCCGGTCCGGTGCGGGCCGGTGTGCTGTTCCTGATCGACATCGACCGCTTCAAGTCGATCAACGACCGGTTCGGCCACGAGGTCGGCGACAAGGTGCTGGTCACGGTCGCGCAGCGCCTTCGTGCCAGCACCCGCGGCGGCGACCGCGGCGGCGACCGCCTGTGCCGCTGGGGCGGCGAGGAATTCCTGGTGGCCGCCCCCGACCTGACCGAGCAGCAGGCCATGGACATGGCCGAGCGGCTGCGGTCGCTGGTCTCGGCCGCGCCGGTGACCGTGGAGGGCGGGGCATCCGTGCCGGTCTCGGTGTCGGTGGGCTTCGCCCCCTGGCCGCTGTTCGAGGGCGGCGCCGCGCTGCCCTGGCTGCTGACCCTGCGCCTGGCCGACCAGGCGCTGTACCTGGCCAAGGATGCCGGCCGCGACACCTGGGCCGGCTACTGGGGGGGTGTCTGGCCGGCCGGTCGCGATGCCGAGGGCCTGGCCCGGGACCTGGCCCGGCACCTGCCCGAGCTGCTCCGCGACGGCACCCTGCGCCTGCGCCGCCCGTCCTGAGGCCGTCCGGCGGTCGCCCGGGGCGGGACTGTTAGAATGCGCGACCCCCGCAAGCCGGTTCCAGCGCCATGTCCGCCAGCCTCTCCGCGCCCGCGATCGACGCCGGGTACACCCTCGAGCACAAGTACACCCGCACCCAGGGCCGGATCTACCTGAGCGGCGTGCAGGCGCTGGTGCGCCTGCCGCTGATGCAGCGGATGCGCGACCAGGCCGCCGGCCTGGACACCGCCGGCTTCATCTCCGGCTACCGGGGTTCGCCGCTGGGTGGCTTCGACCTGGAACTGTGGCGCGCCCGCAAGCACCTGTCCGCCGCCGCCGTGAAGTTCGTGCCCGGGCTCAACGAGGACCTCGGCGCGACCATGGTCTGGGGCAGCCAGCAGGCCAACCTGTTCCCGGGGGCGAAGCACGACGGCGTCTATGCCATGTGGTACGGCAAGGGGCCGGGTGTCGACCGCTGCGGCGACGTGTTCAAGCACGGCAACGCCGCCGGCACCTCGCGCCATGGCGGCGTGCTGGCCCTGGCCGCCGACGACCACGCCTGCCGCAGCTCGACCCTGCCGCACGGCTCCGAGCACGAGTTCGTCTCGGCGCTGATGCCGGTGCTCAACCCGGCCGGCGTCCAGGACATCCTCGACATGGGCCTGCTCGGCTGGGCGATGAGCCGCTTCACCGGCCGCTGGGTCGGCTTCAAGACCATCGCCGAGACCGTCGAATCCTCGGCCAGCGTCACCGTCGACCCGCACCAGCTCGACATCGTGGTGCCGGGCGACTTCCCGTTGCCGCCGGGCGGCCTCAACATCCGCTGGCCGGATCCGCCGCTGGACCAGGAGATGCGCCTGCACCAGTACGCGGTCGACGCGGCGATCGCCTTCGCGCGCGCCAACGGCATCGACCGCGTCGTGTTCGACTCGCCGCGCGCCCGCCTGGGCATCGTCACCACCGGCAAGAGCTACCTGGACGTGCTGCAGGCCCTGGAATACCTGGGCATCGACGCCGAGGCCTGCCGCGACATCGGCATCCGCGTCTACAAGGTCGGCATGACCTGGCCGCTGGAGCCGGCCGGCATCCGCGAGTTCGCGCGCGGCCTGGAGGACATCGTCGTCGTCGAGGAGAAGCGCGCCTTCATCGAGTCGCAGATGAAGGAGGCCATGTACAACTGGGACCACGAGCGGCGCCCGAGCATCGTCGGCAAGTACGACGAGTCCGGCGACTGGATCCTGCCCAGCACCTCGGAACTGACCCCGGCGCGCATCGCCCGGGTCATCGCCGGCCGGCTGGCGCGTTTCTTCAGCAGCGAGCGCATCGAGCAGCGCCTGAAGTGGATCGCCGCCAAGGAGGCCGAGCTGGCGCTGCCGCGGCCGGTGTTCCCGCGCGCCGCGCACTACTGCTCGGGCTGCCCGCACAACACCTCGACCGTGGTCCCGGAAGGCTCCCGGGCGCTGGGCGGTATCGGCTGCCACTACATGGTCACCTGGATGGACCGGCGCACCGACACCTTCACCCAGATGGGCGGCGAGGGCGTGACCTGGTGCGGGCAGGCGCCGTTCACCAGCGAGAAGCACGTCTTCCAGAACCTCGGCGACGGCACCTACTTCCACTCCGGCTCGCTGGCGATCCGCCAGGCGATCGCCGCCGGCGTCAACATCACCTACAAGATCCTCTACAACGACGCGGTGGCGATGACCGGCGGCCAGCCGGTCGACGGCACCCTGACCGTGCCCGACATCGCCCACCAGGTGCGCGCCGAGGGCGTGACCACGATCGTCGTGCTGTCCGACGACATCGGCAAGTGGAGCCGCCCGGAGATCTTCCCCGAGGGCGTCGAGTTCGCGCCGCGCGAGCGCCTGGACGAGGTCCAGAAGCGGCTGCGCGAGATCCCCGGCACAACGGTGCTGATCTACGACCAGACCTGTGCCGCCGAGAAGCGCCGGCGCCGCAAGCGCAAGCTGATGGTCGACCCGCCCAAGCGGGTGATGATCAACTCGCTGGTCTGCGAGGGCTGCGGCGACTGCGGCGTGAAGTCCAACTGCGTGTCGGTGCTGCCGCTGGAGACCGAGTTCGGCCGCAAGCGCAGCATCGACCAGAGCAGCTGCAACAAGGACTACTCCTGCGTCGAGGGCTTCTGCCCCAGCTTCGTCACCGTGCACGGCGGCGCCCTGCGCAAGCCGAAGCCGCGCGCCGGCGCGATCGACCCGGCCGCGCTGCCGATGCCGTCGCTGCCGGCGCTGGCGCAGCCCTGGAACATCCTGGTCACCGGCATCGGCGGCACCGGCGTGGTCACCATCGGCGCCCTGATCGGCATGGCCGCGCACCTGGAAGGCAAGGGCACCAGCGTGCTCGACCAGACCGGCCTGGCCCAGAAGGGCGGCGCGGTCACCACCCACGTGCGCATCGCGCAGCGGCCCGAGGACATCCACGCGGTGCGCATCGCCGCCGGCGAGGCCGACCTGGTGCTGGGCTGCGACATGGTCGTGGTCAACGACTACTGGGCGCTGTCGAAGATCCGCGCCGACCGCTCCAACGTGGTGCTGAACACCTACGAGGCGATGCCCGGCACCTTCACCCGCCAGCCGGACATGCAGTTCCCGGCCGCCGACATCGTGCAGGCCGTGCGCACCGCGCTGGGTGGCCGCGACCCGGCCCTGGTCGACGGCACCGCCCTGGCCACCGCCCTGCTCGGCGACGCGATCGGCGCCAACCTGTTCATGCTCGGCTATGCCTGGCAGAAGGGCTGGGTGCCGGTCGGCCTGGACGCGCTGATGCGCGCCGTGGAGCTCAACGGCGCCGCGGTCGAGATGAACCGCAAGGCCTTCACCTGGGGCCGCATGGCAGCGGTCGACGTCGCCGCCGTGCAGGCCGCGGCGGCCGGCGAGGACGCCGGTGCCGACGTGGTCGCGCTGCCGATCGACGACCTGCGCCTGTCGTCGGACCTCGACGAGCTGATCGCCCGCCGCGAGCGCTTCCTGACCGGCTACCAGAACGCCGCCTATGCGGCGCGCTGGCGCGCCCTGGTCGAGCGCGTGCGCGCCGCCGAGCAGCAGGTCGCGCCCGGCCGCACCGCGCTGACCGAGGCGGTCGCCCGCAACGCCGCCAAGCTCATGGCCTACAAGGACGAGTACGAGGTCGCCCGCCTGTACACCAGCGGCGAGTTCCGCAGCCGCCTGGAGCAGACCTTCGACGGCGACTACAAGGTGCGCCTGCACCTGGCGCCGCCGCTGCTCAGCCGCCGCGACGCCGACGGCCACCTGGTCAAGCGCGAGTTCGGGCCGTGGCTGCTCAAGGCCTTCAGCCTGCTGGCGAAGCTCAAGGGCCTGCGCGGCACCTGGCTGGATCCGTTCGGCCATACCGCCGAGCGGCGCATGGAGCGGCGCCTGGTCGGGGAGTACTTCGCCACCGTCGACGAGCTGCTCGCCGGCCTCGATGCCGGTCGCCACGCGCTGGCGGTGGAGATCGCCTCGATCCCGGCCGACATCCGCGGCTTCGGCCACGTCAAGGAGGCGCACCTGGCGCGCGCGAAGACGCGCTGGCAGGACCTCCTGGCGCGCTGGCGCGCCCCCGCGGCGCCGCTGCGCTCTGCGGCCTGAACCGGCGCCTGAGGTCCCGGTCCGCCTGGCGCGTCCGATGCCTGGTCGCGCCCCGCCGCGGTGCCCGGGGCCGCCGCGCCCTCAGTCGAAGCCGGCAACCATCAGGGTGTCGATCCGGAGCAGGGTGACCAGGCGTTGGGCCGGGCGGCCGACCACCAGGAGATCCCGGACCGGGTCGTAGGCGTACCTGAGGTGGTCGTCGATGCTGGTGGCCGGCGTCGTCCCGAACACCGCGAAGGAGGGCTTAAGCATGCCGGTCGTGGCATGGCCCCCGCGCAGCAGGGCGATGGCGCCGCCGTTGAGGATGCCGGCGCCATCGAAGCCCGGTGCCGCGACCACGAAATGGTCGCCATGGACGTGCACCTGTCCGAGGGCATCGCCCTCCACCGTGCCGACCAGGGCGATCTCCGCCGAAAGGACGCCGGTGACGCCGCGCCGGCCATCGCCCCAGACCACCGCACCCTGCTCCACGACCAGGCCGCCCCAGCCGTCCCAGCCGGTGGCGTTGACCACGTAGTTGCCGTTGGCCAGCGGCCACACCACCCGGCTTCCCCAGAACAGGTCGATCGGGAAGTCGCCGGTGTTGCTGCCGATCAGGGCGTTGTCAGGCGAGATGGCGCCGGTCCTGCCGTTGTCGCCGTCCATCCAGACGATCGCCCCGACGTCCATCGTGTCGCCATGGTCCCAGGCGGGTGCCGCCGCCACCAGGTTGCCGTTGCTCAGCGCGAACAGGCGCATGCCGTTGCCGTCCTGTTCGCTGCTGCCCACCAGGGAGTTGCCGGGGCCGACGGGTCCGACCACCGGTTGCCCGGGGCTCATCCAGGTGACCGCGCCGGCCATGAAGGCGGCACCGTTGCGCCACCTCGGGCTGAGCACGGCGAAATTTCCGTTCGCGAGCACCGTCACGTAGCCGTACCCGACGAGGTCGCTGGACTGCGCGCCGACCAGCGAGTTGGTGGCCGACACCGGGCCGACCAGCCCGCCCAGGCCGTCGCCGACGCTGACCGCCCCGACCCGCGAGACGGTCGGGGAGGACCAGTACGGACTCACCACCACGTAATGCCCGCTCGGCAGCACCTCCACGCGTTCGGCAAGGGTGTCGCCGAAGCGGCTTCCCACCAGCGAATTGCCGGGTCCGACCTCGGCGGCCAGGCCGTTCCAGCCGTCGACCCAGGTCACCGCCCCGGCATTCCCCGCATCGCCGTTGCGCCAGCTTCGCGTGGCGGTCACGAAATGGCCGTTCGGCAGCGCCTTGACCTCGCTGCCCACGCGGTCGCCCGGCTGGCTGCCGCGCAGGGCCGCGGCGGGGTCGATGACGCCGGTCGGCAGGGCATCGGCCTGCAGGAGCCATACCGCGCCGACATCCTCCGGGCCGAACTGCGGCACGCCGACGGCCAGGTTGCCGTTGGCCAGGACCAGCACCCGGCCCGTGCCGAGCCGGTCCCCCGCATGCATGCCGAACAGGGAATTCTCCGGGTTCACCGTGCCTTTCAGCTGTTCCGGCCCGGCGATCCAGGTGAGGGCGCCGACGTCCGGCGCGTCGGCCGAGTCGACGTCGGGGCTGACGACAACGAACCGGCCATCCGGGAACACGGCGATCCCGCCTGCGCCGACCCGGTCGCCGCTGCGGGTCCCGAGCAGCGAATTGCCGATCCCGACTTCGCCGCGGACACCGCTCGTGCCGCTGGCGAAGGTGACCGCGCCGACGTTGGCCGCGTCGTGGGCATCCACCAGGGCA
Source organism: Proteobacteria bacterium UBA2363 (assembly GCA_002344355.1). Classification (GTDB taxonomy): domain Bacteria; phylum Pseudomonadota; class Gammaproteobacteria; order Xanthomonadales; family UBA2363; genus Pseudofulvimonas. The sequence goes on from DDTN01000039.1 coordinate 45,730, forward strand.
CTGAGGATGACGAAATCGCCGCCGGGCAACTCGGCGATCGTCGCAGACAGGCCCTCGGACGCCCCTACCGCGTCGTGGCTGCGCGTCCCGACCAGGGCATTTTCCGCCGAGACCGGTCCGGTGATGCCGAGGTTGCCATCGGCCCAGACCACAGCGCCGGCATCGACCAGGTCACCGTTGTCCCACTGGGCGATCTGGACCACGTAGTTGCCGTTGCCGAGCACCCTGATTCCCCGGGCGTGGCCGACCCGGTCGTCGACGCTGCTGCCGACCAGGGAGTTGTCGGCGGAGACCTGTCCCGACAGGCCCGATTCGCCGTCGACCCAGGTCACCGCGCCCGCCGCTTGGATGCCCTGGTGGCGATAGCCGGGACTGAGCACGATGAAGTTGCCGTCACCGACCTCGAAGATGCCATGGCTGCCGATGCAGTCGCCCACCGTGGCGCCGGTGAGCGTGCTGACCAGGCTGCCGTCCGGGCGGTACAGCGATACCACGCCGATGGTCTCGCCGAAATACCCGCAGTCGCGCACGACGATGTTGCCGTTGGCGAGCACGTGCACGCCGGTGCCGAAGCGGTCGCTACCCGGCGGCGCCGCGATGTCGATCTGCTGTGCCGCGACCACCCCGCCGAACGCCGCCAACACGGCGCAGCAGACCAGCGCGCCGGGGCGCGGCGTCCGGCGGCGGATGGCGTCATCCGCGGGTCGCGGGCTGCCGCATGTCATGGACGCGGATCCTCAACCGGGGAGCTCCTGGACATGCTACCCCACCCGGCCGGATGCCCCGCGATCCGGATGCCTGCGACCCGTGCCCTCAGTCGGTCTTGCGGCGGGCCTCGATGCGCGCCGAGCCCTGCACCAGGGTCGCGGTCTCGACCTCGCCGGTGGCCGGGGCGAACTCGAACGCGGCGTCGACCTCGGTGATGAACAGGCGGTTGGGCGACTCGGCCTTCAGCTCGAAGGCCGGCTGGCCGGGCACCTGAACGCGCAGCGTGTCGGCCTCGTCGAAGAACACCTTGAAGGCGAGCTCTTCCCCTGCGTAGTCGCCGACCAGGCGCTCCAGCGCCGCGCGCGGCAGCTCGATGCCGGTGCGCGCCTCGACCGGCTCGTCGGTGCGCGGCCACAGCTCGCCCTCGCCCTCGCCGTCGGCGAAGAAGCGCATGGCGGTCGGCCGGCCCTCGGCGTCGCGCTCGATGCTCAGGCGGCTGAGCGAGTCGGCGAACGCGAAGCTGTCGTCGCCGACCGGGATCAGCGGGAACGCCATGCCGCCGCTGCGCTGGGAGGTCAGCGCGCCGTCCTTGAAACGCAGCACGCGGGCATTGTCGGCATCGAGGCGGTAGACGCCTTCCAGGGACTTCAGTTCGTCTTCGGGCACCGGCACCGGGGTCAGCGCCGGGTAGGGATCGCCCAGCGCGAGCGCCGCCAGGCGCCGTGCCAGCACGCCGACCGCCTGGCCGCCGCTGGCGTCGGCGTTGCGCAGCACCGCGACGGTGATGTCGCCCTCGGGCACGTACATCAGCAGGGAGATGAAGCCGTTGATGCCGCCGCCGTGTTCGAGCACCGGCCGGCCGCGCACGGTACCGGCCTGGATGCCGTAGCCGTAGCGCTGCGGCGGCTCGGCGGCCTTGCCCTCGGGCGCGATCATCCGCGCATAGGTCGGCGCGGACAGCACCTGGCCGCCGTGCAGGGCGCGGTTCCAGCGCCACAGGTCGTCGACGGTGGAGACCAGGGCGCCGGCGGCATGCGGCTGGGTCATGCTCAGCGGCGCCGCGACGGTGTGGCCGCCGTCGCCGCCGGCGCTGTAGCCGCTGGCGTGGCCGGCGATGACCGCCCGGGTCGCGCCGGAGCGCGTGCGCTCCATCGCCAGCGGCCTGAACAGGCTGCGTTCCAGCCAGCGGTCCCAGGCCATGCCGCTGGCCTTCTCGATCACCGCACCGACCAGGACGTAGCCGGAGTTGTTGTAGTTCCAGCCCTCGCCAGGGACGAAGTCGACCGGGTGGTCTGCGAACACCGCGATCAGGGCGCCGGTATCGAGGTCCCGGCGGATCTCCTGGTCCATGTAGCCGGCAATGCCCGTGTAGCTCTTGATGCCCGAGGTGTGGTTGAGCAGTTGCGCGACCGTGATCGCTCCGCCGTTCGGGAAGTCGGGCAGGTACTTCGACAGCGGGTCGTCGAGCGCGACCTTGCCCTCGTCGACCAGCTTCAGCAGGCCCGCGGCGGCGACCTGCTTGGTGACCGAGCCGATCCGGAACACGTGGTCGGGCGACAGCGGCACGCCCAGCTCGATGCTGGCCATGCCACGGGCGCCGCGGAACAGCACGGTGTCGCCCCGGGCCAGCAGCACCGCCATGCCCGGCCCGGTGGCGTCGGGCACGCTGGATTCCAGCAACGAGCGGGCCGCCGCCTCGATCGCGGGAACCTCGGTCCGGGCCGTGGCTGGCAACGGAAGCGCCAGTGCGAGCGCGGGCAGCAGGCTGGCCAGCAGGCGGGCTGCGGGGGTCATGGGCGGATCTCCCTGGAGTGGTGTCCCCGAGTCTGGGTGCCGGCGGCGCCCGGCGCACCTGCCGGAAGCCATGGCCGCGGTCACCAGTCGCTGCGCCCGGGCAGCAGGCCGGCCAGCTCGGCGGCGGTCAGGTTGCGCCACTGGCCGGGCTTGAGCGCGCCCAGCTTCAGGTTGTCGATGCGCACCCGGCGCAGTTGCGTGACCCGGTAGCCGAACGCCGCGGCCATCAGGCGGATCTGCCGGTTCAGGCCCTGGGTCAGCACGATCCGGAAGCCGTACTTGGCGATCCGCGCGGTGCGGCAGGGCAAGGTCAGCTCGCCATGCACGCGCACGCCGCGCGCCATGCCGGCCAGGAACTCCGGCGTCACCGGCTTGTTGACCGCCACCAGGTATTCCTTCTCGTGGCGGTTCTCGGCGCGCAGGATCTCGTTGACGATGTCGCCGTTGCTGGTCAGCAGGATCAGCCCCTCGGAATCCTTGTCCAGGCGGCCGATCGGGAAGATGCGCTGCTCGTGGCCGACGAAGTCGACGATGTTGCCGCGCACGCCGGACTCGGTCGTGCAGGTGACGCCGACCGGCTTGTTGAGCGCGATGTAGACGTGGGCGCGTCCGGCGCGCACGGTCCGCGCCGGCAGCGGCTGGCCGTCGAGCAGGACCTCCTCGCCCGGCGCCACTTCGGTGCCGATGCCGCCGCGCCGGCCGCCGACGGTCACCCGTCCGGCGGCGATCAGCCGGTCGGCCTCGCGCCGGGAACAGAAACCGGTGGCGGCGATGTGCTTGTTGAGGCGCATGGCGCAGGGTCCGGGCGGGGCATTGTGCCACCCGGCCCGCGGCCGCGCGCGGCCGGCAGCCGGCCGCTGCCCGGTCCGGGCAGCGCAGCGGAACGCGCCGGCGTCGCGCCGGTCCGCGCGATCCGCCGCCAGGGCGCCGTCAGGCCGCGACCAGGGTCTGGAAGCCGCCGTAGGCCATGCGCCGGCAGTCGAAGGGCATGGCCTCCGGCGACATCCCGGCCAGGCGCGGGTCGTTCATCACCAGGGCATTGATGCGGTCGCGCTCGGCGCGCGAGGCGAACTCCACCCAGGCGAACACCACGGTGTCGTCCGGTCCGGCGCCGCACAGCGCGGTGAACGGCAGCATGCCCTCCACCGCCAGGTCGTCGCCGGAACACTCTCGGTAGGACAGCGCGCCGTGCTCGCGCCAGACCGCACCGGCCTTGGCGGCGATCTGCCGGTATTCCTCGAGGCGGGCGCGCGGCACGGGAAGGACATAACCATCGACGTAGGTGGACATGGGACGCTCCTGGCTGGAGGGGGCGGCGGCGCCGCAGGGTTTCGCCCCGTGGTCGAACCGGCGCGGGCCGGATCGACCGACGGCCCGGCCCGGTGCGGGACGCCGGCTTCGCGGCGCCGGGCCTTCGGCAGGGTCGCCGCGAGCCCGGCGCTGCGCGGCTGCCGGCAGGGCTCAGACCAGCCGCACGCGCCGGCTGCGGCCCTTGATGCGGCCGGCCTGCAGGGCCGCGGCGGCGGACTTGGCGAGATCGCGGCGCACCGCGACGTAGGCCCGGGTGGGGAACAGGTCGATTCGGCCGATCGCCTCGGCGGGTACCGCGGCGGCGCCGGTCAGCGCGCCCAGGATGTCGCCGGGGCGCAGCTTGTCGACGCGGCCGGCGTCGATGCGCAGGGTCGCCATCGCCGCGCGCGGCGCCGAGCGCGCGGCGCCGCCGGGCGGCAGGCCGGTCGGCGCCCAGCGCGGCTCGATGCCCAGGGCGTCGCGGATGCGCTGCGCGCGCGCCATCTCGGCCGGCGCCACCAGGCTCAGCGCCAGGCCGGTGCGGCCGGCCCGCGCGGTGCGGCCGACCCGGTGGGTGTAGGCGTCGGCGTCGGAGGGCAGGGCGTGGTTGACCACGCAGTCGACCTCGTCGATGTCCAGGCCGCGCGCGGCGACGTCGCTGGCGACCAGCACCGAGAGGCTGCCGTTGCCGAAGCGCAGCAGGGTCTCGTCGCGGTCGCGCTGCTCCATGTCGCCGTGCAGGGCGAGGGCGTCGAAGCCCTCGTCGCGCAGGCGCACGGCGACCTCGTCGGCCTCCTTGCGGGTGTTGCAGAACACCACGGCGGCGCGCGGCCGGTTGACCAGCAGCAGGGCGACCAGGGCGTCGTTGCGGCGGGCCGGGTCGGTCTCGTGGAACACGTGCTCGATGCGCGGCTGCTGGCCGGCCTCGTCGACGGTGACCTCGACCGGCTCGCGCAGGGTGGTGCGCGCCATCGCGCGAATCGCGTCCGGCCAGGTCGCCGAGAACAGCAGGCTCTGGCGGCCGGACGGCAGCCGCCGCACGATCGCCTCGATGGCCTCGGCGAAGCCCATGTCCAGCATGCGATCGGCCTCGTCCAGCACGAAGCTGGCGATCGCGTCCGGGTCGATCAGTCCCTGCTCGAGCATTTCCAGCACCCGCCCCGGCGTGCCGACCACCACCTGCGGCGGTTGCACCAGCGAGGCGCGCTGCGGCGCCGCCGGCACGCCACCGGTGACCAGGGTCAGCTTGACGTTGCCGATGCCAGCCGCGAGCTTGCGCAGGCTGCGCGCCACCTGGTCGGCCAGTTCGCGGGTCGGGCACAGCACCAGGGCCTGGACGCGCAGCAGGCCGGGCTGCAGGCGCTGCAGCAGGCCCAGGCCGAAGGCGGCGGTCTTGCCGCTGCCGGTCGGCGCCATCGCCAGCAGGTCGTGGCCGGCGAGGATCACCGGCAGGGTGCGGGCCTGGATCGGCGTCGGCGTGGTGTAGCCGGCGGCGGCCACCGCCTGGCGCAGGGCGGGGTCGAGGGCGAGGGCATCGAAGGAATCCATGCGCAATGATCGCAGCAACCGGGACCCGGCGCGCGGCGGCACGCTTGCGGCCTCGTCCGGGCGCGGGCAGGCTGGGCCCTGCCGCAGGGTGCCGCGCGCCGGTCGATCGGCGCCGCGTCCGCACGACCAGTCGGGGCGCCCGCCGGATTCCGCCGCCGGTCGACCCGCCCGCCGCACGAGACCGCCTACAGGAGCGTCGCCATGAAATACCTGCTGCTGATCTACAACGATGCCGCCCTGCTCGACGCCCTGCCGCGCGAGGAGTTCGAGCACCGCCTGGCGCACTGCTACGAGCGCGCCGGCGAGCTGATGGCCGACGGCCGGCTGCTCGGCTCCGAGCGGCTGGAGAAGCCCGAGACCGCCGCCACCGTGCGCATCCGCGACGACGAGCTGGCGGTCACCGACGGCCCGTTCGCCGAGACCAAGGAGTACCTGGCCGGCTTCAACGTCGTCGAGGCGCGCGACATGAACGAGGCGATCCGCCTGGCCGCCGGCTTTCCCTGGGCGCGCACCGGCAGCGTCGAGGTGCGGCCGATCGCGCAGTCCCTGCCCGACTGAGCGCGCCGGACCGCGATGCCGAGGACGCGACGCCGGGCGGTGCCATGCCGGCCCTGAGCCCGGCCGCCGTCGCGGCCGCCCGGGCGGCGGTGGAGTCGGCCTGGCGCGAGCATTCCCGGCACGCGCTGGCCACCCTGGTGCGCCTGCTCGGCGACTTCGACCTGGCCGAGGAAGCCCTGCACGACGCCTTCCGCGCCGCCCTCGAGCAGTGGCCGGCGCAGGGCGTGCCCGGCAATCCCTACAGCTGGCTGGTCTCGGCCGGCCGCTTCAAGGCCATCGACCAGATCCGCCGGCGGCGCCGCTACGACCTCGACGACGGCCGCATCGCCGAGCGCGTCGCGGCCGCGGACGGCGACCCGGCCGAGGTCGAGATCGACGCGGTCGGCGACGACCGCCTGCGCCTGGTGTTCACCTGCTGCCATCCGGTGCTGGCGCCGGAGGCGCGCGTCGCCCTGACCCTGCGCGAGGTCTGCGGCCTGGCCACCGAGGAGATCGCGCGTGCCTTCCTGGTGCCGGTGCCGACCCTGGCGCAGCGCATCGTGCGCGCCAAGGCGAAGCTGCGCCAGGCCAGGGTCGGCTACCAGGTGCCGGGGCGAGCGGAACTGCCGGCGCGCCTGGCCAGCGTCCTGCAGGTGGTCTACCTGGTGTTCAACGAGGGCCACAGCGCCAGCGCCGGCGCGCAGGCGGTGCGCCACGACCTGGTCGAGGAGGCGATCCGCCTGGGCCGCCTGCTGGTCGCCCTGCTGCCCGAACCCGAGGCGGTCGGCCTGCTCGCCCTGATGCTGCTGCACGCCTCGCGCCGCCACGCGCGCACCGGCGCCGACGGCGCCCTGGTGCTGCTGCCCGACCAGGACCGGGGCCGTTGGGACCGCGCCCTGATCGACGAGGGCCTGGCCCTGGTCCGGCTGGCGCTGCGCGCCCGGCCACCGGGCAGTTACGCCCTGCAGGCGGCGATCGCCGCCGTGCACGCCGAGGCGGCCACCGCGGCGGCCACCGACTGGCCGCAGATCGTCGCCCTCTACGACCTGCTGCTGCGCGTCGATCCGTCGCCCGTGGTCGCGCTCAACCGCGCCGTCGCGATCGCCGAACGCGACGGCCCGGCGCCCGCCCTGGCCCTGGTCGACGCCCTGCTCGCCGAGGGAGCATTGGCCGGCTACCACCTGGCCCACGCCACCCGCGCCGAGCTGCTGCGCCGGCTGGGGCGCACCGACGAGGCGCGGCACGCCTACCAGCGCGCGCTGGGCCTGGTCCGGCAGCTGCCCGAACGCGCGTTCCTGTCCGAACGCCTGGCGGCGCTGCCATGACCATCGGCCGGTGGCCGGGCGCCCGACGGGCGACTAGCATTCGCGACCTGGCCCGACAGGAGGGGCAATGATTCCGGACGACGACGTCATCCTCGACATCCAGGGCCTGGGCAAGCGCTACCGCGACGGCCTGGTGGCGCTGCGCGGCGTCGACCTGTCGATCCGGCGCGGCGAGATCTTCGCGCTGCTGGGGCCGAACGGCGCCGGCAAGACCACGCTGATCAGCGTCGTCTGCGGCCTGGTCAACGCCAGCGCCGGCACGGTACGGGTGGACGGCTTCGACATCGTCCGCGACTTCCGCCAGACCCGGGCGCGGATCGGCCTGGTGCCGCAGGAGCTGGCGGTGGACGCCTTCGAGACGGTGCGCGCCACGGTCGCCTTCAGCCGCGGCCTGATGGGCCGGCCGCCCGACCCCGGCCACGTCGAGCGGGTGCTGCGCCAGCTGTCGCTGTGGGACAAGCGCGACGCCCAGGTGCGGACCCTGTCCGGCGGCATGAAGCGGCGCGTGCTGATCGCCAAGGCGCTGGCGCACGAGCCGTCGCTGCTGTTCCTGGACGAACCCACCGCCGGGGTCGACGTCGAGCTGCGCCACGACATGTGGGCGATGGTGCGCGGCCTGCGCGAGCGCGGCACCACCGTGGTGCTGACCACCCACTACATCGAGGAGGCCGAGGAGATGGCCGACCGCATCGGCGTGATGCGCCGCGGCGAGCTGGTGGTGGTCGAGGAGACCGCCTCGCTGATGCGCCGGCTGGGCAGCCGCCAGCTCACCGTGGTCATGCAGTCGCCGTTGCCGGCGCTGCCGCCGGCGCTGGCCGACCTGCCGCTGTCGCTGTCCGAGGACGGCAGCACGCTGACCTACAGCTTCGATGCCCAGGCGCAGTCCAGCGGCATCGCCGACCTGCTGCGGCGGCTGGCCGGGCAGGGCATCGACGTGCGCGACCTGCACACCTCGGAGACCTCGCTGGAGGACATCTTCGTCGGACTGGTCCGGGAGGCCGCGGCATGAACCGCCACGCGATCGCCGCCATCTACCGCTTCGAGATGGCGCGCACTTTCCGCACCCTGATGCAGTCGATCGCCTCGCCGGTGCTGCAGACCACCCTGTACTTCGTGGTGTTCGGCGCCGCCATCGGCGCGCGCATGGGCGAGGTCGACGGGGTCAGCTACGGCGCCTTCATCATCCCCGGCCTGATCATGCTGTCCCTGCTCAGCGAGAGCATCGGCAACGCCTCGTTCGGGATCTACCTGCCGAAGTGGTCGGGCACGCTGTACCAGGTTCTGTCGGCGCCGGTGTCCTGGATCGAGGTGGTGATCGGCTACGTCGGCGCCGCCGCCAGCAAGTCGATCCTGCTCGGCCTGCTGATCCTGGCGACCGCGCGCCTGTTCGTGCCCTACGAGATCGCCCATCCGCTGTGGATGATCGCCTTCCTGGTGCTGACCGCGGTCAGCTTCAGCCTGTTCGGCTTCATCCTGGGGCTGTGGGCGGACAACTTCGAGCAGCTCCAGGTGGTGCCGCTGATGGTGGTGACGCCGCTGACCTTCCTGGGCGGCGCCTTCTATTCGATCAGCATGCTGCCGCCGGTATGGCAGACGATCACCCTGTTCAACCCGGTGGTCTACCTGGTCAGCGGCTTCCGGTGGAGCTTCTACGGCATCTCCGACGTCAACGTCGTGGTCAGCCTGGCGGCAATCGTCGGCTTCCTGGCGGCGTGCCTGCTGCTGGTCTGGTGGATCTTCCGCACCGGCTGGCGGCTGCGGCCATGACCGGTCCCGGCGCGACGCGTCCGCTGCTGCGCGACGTCCTGAGGTTCCAGTTCAAGCTGCTGCTCGATGCCCTGCGCGATGTGGCGCTGAGCCCGCTGTCGCTGGCGGCGGCCGCCGTGGACGCGCTGAGCGGGCGCCGCGACCGCGACGCCCTGTTCTACCGCCTGCTGCGCATCGGCCGGCGCAGCGAGGACTGGATCGACCTGTGGGGCGCCGCGCGCGAGCCCGGCGAGCCGCACGCCGCCAATGTCGACGACCTGCTCGGCCATGTCGAGGCGGTGCTGCGCGACCCGCGCACCGGCCCGCGCCGGGCACGGGCCATGCAGCGCTGGCTGGAGCGCGAGCGGCGCCGGCGCCTGGCGCCGCCGCCCGGCGACCGGAACGGCCCCGCTGACTGAGCCGGTCCGCGCATGCCATCCTGCGCGCTGGCGAACCGGAAGCGCGCATGCTCAACGGACTGTGGCTGGCCTTCTTCCTGACCGCGGCGGCGGCCGGCCTGGCGCGCTGGCTCATCGGCGGCGAGGCCGAGGTGTTCGCGGCCATGGTCGCCGCGCTGTTCGACATGGCGCGGCTGTCGGTCGAGGTGATGGTGCTGCTGTTCGGCACCCTGACCCTGTGGCTGGGCCTGCTCAGGATCGCCGAACGCGCCGGCCTGGTCGATGCCCTGGCCCGGGCGCTGGGGCCGCTGTTCGCGCGGCTGATGCCCGAGGTGCCGCGCGGCCATCCGGCGATCGGCCTGGTCACCCTCAACTTCGCGGCCAACGGTCTGGGCCTGGACAACGCGGCGACGCCGATCGGCCTGCGCGCGATGCGCGAGCTGCACACGCTCAACCCGCGGCCGGACACGGCGTCGAACGCGCAGATCCTGTTCCTGGTTCTGAACGCCTCGTCGCTGACCGTGCTGCCGGTGTCGATCTTCATGTACCGGTTGCAGCAGGGCGCGCCCGACCCGACCCTGGTGTTCCTGCCGATCCTGCTCGCCACCAGCGCCTCGACCCTGGCCGGCCTGCTGGTGGTCGCGTTCGTGCAGCGCCTGCGCCTGTGGGACCCGGTGGTGCTGGCCTGGCTGGGCGGCGCCGGCCTGCTGCTGGGCGGCTTCATGGCGGTGCTGGCGACGCTGACGGCGACCGCGCTGGCGGCGCTGTCCTCGCTGCTCGGCAACCTGGTGCTGTTCGCGGTGATCGTCGCCTTCCTGCTGGCCGGCGCGCTGCGCCGGGTGCCGGTCTACGAGGCCTTCGTCGAGGGCGCCCGCGGCGGCTTCGAGGTCGCCCGCGACCTGCTGCCCTACCTGGTCGCCATGCTCTGCGCGATCGGCGTGCTGCGCGCCTCCGGGGCGCTCGACTATCTGCTCGACGGCATCCGCGCCCTGGTGCTGTGGAGCGGCGCCGACGGGCGCTTCGTCGACGCCCTGCCGACCGCCCTGGTCAAGCCGTTCTCGGGCAGCGCCGCGCGCGCCATGCTGATCGAGACCATGCAGACCCACGGCGTCGACAGCTTCCCGGCGCTGGTGGCCGCGACCATCCAGGGCAGCACGGAGACGACCTTCTACGTGCTCGCCGTGTACTTCGGCGCGGTCGGCATCCGTCGCGCCCGCCACGCCGTCGGCTGCGCCCTCGTCGCCGAGGCCGCCGGCGTGATCGCCGCGATCGCCGTGTGCTACCGGTTCTTCGGTTGAGCGGTCGCGGTCCGACCGCGATCCCGCGCTCGACGGGCGCGCATCCGGGGCCGGGTGCGCCCTGGCGGGCAGGCGGGCTTGGCGCCGCAGGCTGGCCTCGTCGTCCGCCAGGCCGCACAATCGTCCTGTCCTGGGAACCTCGCGCATGGATCTGACCCTGATCGCCGCCGACAGCCCGCTGGCGCCCTGGTGGCCGCTGATCGCCGCCGTGCTCGGCGCCCTCGTCGGCAGCTTCCTCAACGTGGTGATCCTGCGCTTCCCGCCGCGCCTGGAGTGGGGCTGGCGCCAGCAGGCCCGCGAGTTCCTGGCGCTGCCGGCGCCGGCCGACGATCCGAAGCCGCCCGGCCTGGTGGTGGCGCGCTCGCATTGCCCGTCCTGCAAGGCGCCGATCCGCGCCTGGCAGAACGTCCCGGTGCTCAGCTGGCTGCTGCTGCGCGGGCGCTGCGCCGCCTGCGCCGCGCCGATCTCCTGGCAGTACCCGCTGGTCGAGCTGGCCACCGCCCTGGCCTCGCTGGCGGTCGCCCTGGCGTTCGGCTTCAGCCTGCAGGCGCTGGCGGCACTGGCCTTCACCTGGGCGCTGGTGGCGCTGTGCGGCATCGACTTCCGCACCCAGCTGCTGCCCGACCAGATCACCCTGCCGCTGCTGTGGGCCGGCCTGCTGCTGGCCCTGGCCGGCGTCTTCGTGGGGCCGGCGCAGGCGATCCTGGGCGCCACCGTCGGCTATCTCAGCCTTTGGAGCGTGTACTGGCTGTTCCGGCTGGCGACGGGCAAGGAGGGCCTGGGCTACGGGGACTTCAAGCTGCTCGGCGCGCTCGGCGCCTGGATGGGGCCTGCCGCGATCCTGCCGATCGTCCTGCTCGCCAGCATCAGCGGCGCGCTGATCGGCGGCCTCTGGCTGGCCCTGCGCCACCGTGGCGAGAGCAAGCCGTTCGCGTTCGGGCCGTACCTGGCGATCGCCGGTTGGCTGTACCTGGTCGCCGGCGAACGCCTGGTCGGCTGGTACTGGAACCTGATCGGCCTGTGAGCGGCGGCGGCATCGAGGCGGTGTTGATGCAGAGTGCCGACGGCGGCCCGGCGCCGCCCTTGCTGGTCGCGGTCACCGGCGGCATCGCCAGCGGCAAGAGCGCGCTGACCAGCCGCTTCGAAGCCCTGGGCGTGCCGGTCGCCGACGCCGACCTGGCCGCCCGCGAGGCGGTCGCGCCCGGCAGCGAGGGCCTGGCCGAGGTGGTCGCGGCGTTCGGACCCGGCGTGCTCGATGATGCCGGCGCCATGGACCGCGTCGCCATGCGCGCGCGCGTGTTCGCCGACGCCGAGGCGCGCCGGCGCCTGGAGGCGATCGTCCATCCGCGCGTGCGCCGCCTGCTGCGCGCGCAGGTGGCCGCCTGGTGGCAGCCCTACGGCCTGCTCGCCATCCCCCTGCTGGCCGAGAACGCCGCCGCCTACGCCGACGTCGACCGCGTCCTGGTGGTCGATGTCGCCCCGGAGATCCAGGTCCAGCGGCTGGTGCGGCGCGATGGCGTCGCCGAGTCCCTGGCACGCTCGATCCTGGCCGCCCAGGCCAGCCGCGAAGCCCGCCTGGCGCTGGCCGACGACGTCCACGACGCCAGCGGGCCGATCGAGGCGCTCGATGCCCGGGTGCTGGAATTGCACGCGCGGTACCTGGATCTTGCCCGGCGCAAGCGCGCGGGCGGCCTGCCACCGCCGAAGATCCGCGCCCTGGCGGAAGGCCACCGCTGAACCGGGCTGCCGCGCCCCGACCTGCCGATCAGCAGCTTTCGTACTTCCAGTGCCGGGCCTTGCCCTCGGCCAGCCAGGCCACGGCCTGTTCGATGCGGTTGCGTCGGGTCGCCTCGCGCTTTGCCTCGACGATCCAGTCCACGTAGTCGCGCTGCTTGCCGGGCGGAAAGCCTTCGAAGGTGGCGCGGGCAGCGGGGTTGCCCGCCAGCGCCTCGACGAGATCCGCCGGCGGCCGCGGCGACGGCTTCGGGGCGGTCCGCTTGCGTCCGCCGCCCGGCTGGCCGGCCACGCCCAGCGCGCGCGCCTGGCGCAACAGAGCGGCCATGGCGGGTCGCGGCGGCAGGTCGGCGACGCTGGCCAGCCGTCCGAACTGGCCCATGGCCTCGCTGCCGGCCTCCTGCTCCATGACGCGGGCGCCCTGCCACAGATTGAAGGCGACATGCTGCTTGAAGGCGGCCATCACCGCCAGCAGCCTGCCTTGGCAAGTGAATGCAGGCGCGCTCCACTTCAAGGTCTCCTCGGCATCCGGGCAGGCGGCGTGCACGCGCGCGCGCAGTTCATCGAGGATGGGCCGTGCGAACGGTGCGGCGCGGGCGATGTAGGCATCGATGCGGGGATCGGGTGCGGCCATGGGCGGCTTCCTGGGTGGCGGACACCGGGCCAGCATAGTCGCGCCTTTCGCGGACGAGGCGGGAGTTGCCGCCCAGCGGCAGGGGTGCAGCGTGTCCGGTCTCATGGCCCGGATCCGGTGGCGCAGCGACCCGCTATGGGACGTACCCACCCGTCCTCGCGACGGATTCTCGCGCTGTGGACGGCAGGCCCCGGCATCGCGCAATCGACAGCGGCGCAGCCGCCATGCGCCGGGTTCAGCGCCGGGGCCAGAACGCCGAGATGCCGGCCACGCCATGGGCGCCGGCGGCACGCGCCCTGGCCAGGTCGCCGGGAGCGAGCCCGCCAAGCGCGTACACGGGCAGCGGCGCGTCGTCGAGCAGGCGGTGCAGGCCGTCCCAGCCGAGCGGCGCGGCGCCGGGATGGCTGGCCGTTGCCAGCACCGGCGACACCAGGGCGGCATCGCAGCCCAGGGCCCAAGCCTGGCGCAGTTGCGCGGCGTCGTGGCAGGCGGCGGTCAGCCAGGCGCCCGCCGCGCGACGCTGCCGGGGCGGGGTGTCGCCACCGTCGTCGTCGACGCCCGCCTGCCACGCCTCGAAGCCCGGCAGCCCGCCGGCCAGTGCCGGCGCCAGCAGGCGCGAGGGCAGGTGCAGGCCGAGCCCGAGGCGGGCGGCCAGGGCCGGACGGCCGTTGACCAGGACGACGGCACCGGCCGCGCGGGCGGGACCGGCGAGGGCGGTCAGCAAGGGCAGCAGGGCGGCATCGCCGGCGGCCGGCACGCGCACCTGCAGCAGGCCGGCGCCGCTGGCCAGTGCCCGCAGGCCGCCGGACAGCAGGCTCTCCGGGGCGGCGGCGCCGGGATCGGGGCTGATCGCCAGCAGGGAAGGCAGCCGCAAGCGGGCGGCGATCGGCCAGTCGGCGGCGGGCATCGGGTGGCGGTCGAGATCGTCGATCTCCACCCAGGCCAGGTCCTGGCCCTCCAGCGCGCGCACCGGCCCGGTCCAGGCGGTCGCCTGGAAGGCATGAAGGCGCAGGCGGCGGCCGGGCTGGACCAGGGTCGTGTGGCCCAGCGCCGCGAGATCGTGCAGCTCGACGGCCAGTTCCTCGCGCAGCTCGCGTGCCAGGGCCGCGGCCAGGGACTCGCCGGGATCGCGCTTGCCGCCGGGGAACTCCCACAGGCCGGCCAGCGGCCGGCCGGGCGGGCGGCGCGCCAGCAGGACCCGTCCGTCGGCATCGCGAAGGACGCCGGCCACCACCTCGAGCAGCGGCGCCTCCGGACCGGCGGTTGGCGCCGGCGCGGACCCGGCGCCGTCGCCGCGGCCAGGTCCGCTCATCGCCGCCTCAGCCGCTCAGGCGAGCTTGCCGTGGCACTGCTTGTACTTCTTTCCGGAACCGCAGGGGCACGGGTCGTTGCGGCCGACCTTGGGCTCGTTGCGGGCGAAGGTGCCTGGCGCCTGGGCGGTCGGCATCGGCATCGGCTCGGGCTGGCCGCCCAGGGCGCCGGCCTCGGCATGCTGCATCTGCAGCGGCGCGCGCTGCTGCGCGGCGCGCTGCTGGGCCTCGAGCTGGGCGATCTCGTCTTCGGTGCGGATGCGCACCCGCGACAGCAGGGTGACCACCTCGCGCTTGATGCGGTCGAGCATGCCGGAGAACAGCTGGAAGGCCTCGCGCTTGAACTCCTGCTTGGGCTGCTTCTGGGCGTAGCCGCGCAGGTGGATGCCCTGGCGCAGGTAGTCCATGCTCCCCAGGTGCTCCTTCCACTGCTGGTCGAGGACGCTGAGCATGATGTGGCGCTCGAGCTGGCGCATCGTCTCGCTGCCGACCATCGCCTCCTTCTCCCGGAAATGCCGGTCGACCGCGTCCTGGACGCGCGCCAGGATGGCGTCGGCGTCCAGGGCGTCGTCGTCCTGCAGCCAGCGCCGGGCATCGACCTGCACGGCGAAGTCCGACTCCAGCGCCTTCTCCAGCGCGGCCAGGTCCCACTGCTCGTCGATCGAGGCCGCCGGCACGTGTTCGCGCACGATCGCCTCGACCACGTCGTGGCGGATGCCCTCGATCGAGTCCTGCACCGACTCGGCTTCCATCAGCTCGTTGCGCTGCTCGTAGATGACCTTGCGCTGGTCGTTGGCGACGTCGTCGTAGTCGAGCAGGTGCTTGCGGATGTCGAAGTTGTGCGCCTCGACCTTGCGCTGCGCCTTCTCGATCTGGCGGCTGACCATGCGGTCCTGCAGGGCCTCGTCCTCCTTCATGCCGGCGAAGGCCATGAGCCGCGCCACCCAGTCCGGCGCGAAGATGCGCATCAGGGTGTCTTCCAGCGACAGGTAGAAGCGGCTGGAACCGGGGTCGCCCTGGCGACCCGAGCGGCCGCGCAGCTGGTTGTCGATGCGCCGCGACTCGTGGCGTTCGGTGCCGATGATGTGCAGGCCGCCGGCGGCGATCACCTCGTCGTGGCGCAGCTGCCAGTCGCCACGGACCTTCTGGCGCTCGGCCTCGGAGGCGTCCTCCGGCAACTGCGACAGCTCGACCTCGAGGTTGCCGCCGAGCACGATGTCGGTGCCGCGGCCGGCCATGTTGGTGGCGATGGTGACGGCGCCCGGACGGCCCGCCTGGGCGACGATCTGCGCCTCCCGGGCGTGCTGCTTGGCGTTCAGCACCTCGTGCGGGATCTTCGCCTCCTGCAGCAGCCCGGCCAGGTACTCGGAGACCTCGATCGAGGTGGTGCCGACCAGCACCGGCTGGCCGCGCTGGTTGCAGTCGCGGATGTCCTCGATGATCGCCTTGTACTTGGCCTCCTTCTTCAGGAACACCAGGTCGGCCTCGTCCTTGCGCACCATCGGCCGGTGGGTCGGCACCACCACCACCTCCAGACCGTAGATCTCCTGGAACTCGTAGGCCTCGGTGTCGGCGGTGCCGGTCATGCCGGCGAGCTTGCCGTACATGCGGAACAGGTTCTGGAAGGTGATCGAGGCCAGGGTCTGGTTCTCGCGCTGGATCGGCACGCCCTCCTTGGCCTCGACCGCCTGGTGCAGGCCGTCCGACCAGCGCCGGCCCGGCAGGGTCCGGCCGGTGAACTCGTCGACGATGATCACCTCGCCGTCGCGGACGATGTAGTCGACGTCGCGCTGGAACAGCGCGTGCGCGCGCAGCGCCGCGTTCAGGTGGTGGACCACGGCGATGTTGGCGGCGTCGTACAGGGCGTCGTCGTCGGCCAGGATGCCGGCGCGCCGCAGCAGCGACTCGATGTGCTCCATGCCCTGCTCGGACAGGTGCACCTGCTTGCCCTTCTCGTCGACCCAGTAGTCGCCGGGGGCGTCCTCCTTCTCCTGGCGGACCAGGGAGGGCACGATGCGGTTGACCTTGACGTACAGCTCCGGCGACTCGTCGGCCGGACCGGAAATGATCAGCGGCGTGCGCGCCTCGTCGATCAGGATCGAGTCCACCTCGTCGACGATCGCGTAGTTGAGGCTGCGCTGGTAGCGGTCTTCCTTCGACAGCGCCATGTTGTCGCGCAGGTAGTCGAAGCCGAACTCGTTGTTGGTGCCGTAGGTGATGTCGGCGGAATAGGCGGCGCGCTTGTCGGTGAACGGCATGCCCGGGTAGACGACGCCGACGCTCAGGCCGAGGAACTCGTAGACCTTGCCCATCCAGGCGGCGTCGCGCTTGGCCAGGTAGTCGTTGACGGTGACCACGTGCACGCCCTTGCCGGTGAGCGCGTTCAGGTAGACCGGCAGGGTGGCGACCAGGGTCTTGCCCTCGCCGGTGCGCATCTCTGCGATCTTGCCCTGGTGCAGGACCATGCCGCCGATCAGCTGGACGTCGTGGTGGCGCATGCCCAGGGTCCGCCGGGCGGCCTCGCGGACGGTGGCGAAGGCCTCCGGCAGCAGGGATTCCAGGCTGTCGCCGTTGGCCAGGCGCTGCCGGAAGGCGTCGGTCCGGGCCCGCAGCGCCGCGTCGTCCAGGCCCTGGAGTTCGGGTTCCATGGCGTTGATGCGCTGGACGGTCTTGCCTAGCTGCTTGACCGTGCGGTCGTTGCGGCTGCCGAACAGGCGGGTCAGGACATTCTGGAGCATGGCGGGCTACCTGGGGTCTGGGGACGGGCAGGCCGGGGTCCGTTGCCCGCCCCGGCCTGGCCGGGGCGGGCCGGGGCGCGGACGCGCCGGTCCCTGCCGGAAACGGACAAGGCCGCGCAACGCGGCCTTGCCAGGGTCAAGTGGGGGCCTGCGGAAGCGTTGTCAAGACGCCTCGCGGTCCTCGCGGGCGGCCTTGACGAAGGTCGTCGGATTGACCGGCCGGTTATTGTGCCAGACTTCGAAGTGCAGATGGACGCCGGTGGCCCGCCCGGTGCGCCCCATCTCGGCGATGTGCTGGCCGGCCTTGACGACGTCGCCGACCTTGGCCAGGTTGCGGTCGTTGTGGGCATAGCGGGTGCGGTAGCCGTTGCCGTGGTCGATCTCGATCATGTTGCCGTAGCCGAAATGGACCCCGGAGAAGCTGACCACGCCGTCGGCCACGGCCAGGATGTCGTCGCCGCGGTTGCCGTTGATGTCCAGGCCCAGGTGCAGGTCGCGGCCGCCGGTGAACGGGTCGGTGCGGTAGCCGTAGTGGGACGACACGTAGCCGGTGCGGGTCGGCCAGCCGGACGGCATCAGGCTGCGCTCGACCTCGCGGCCGAGCAGGAACTCCTCGATCACCGAGAGCTGCTGGGACTGCTGGGCGAACTGCCGCTCGAGGTCTCCCAGGGTGCGCAGGAACTCGACCGGATCGACCTGGCTGAGCTCGCCGATGGTCTGCGGGCCGCCGATCGCCGGCGGCTCCCGGAAGTTGAACTCGCCGTCGTCGAGCTGGCCGACCGCGGTCAGGCGCTCGCCCAGGGCATTGAGGCGGGTGGCCTCGGCCTTGAGCTCGCCCAGGCGCAGGGCCAGGGCGTTGATCTCGCGCTCGGAGGCCCGCCGGGCCTCCGCCAGCTCCGCCTCGTAGCGGTCGAGCTGGCCGCGCAGGGCCTCGATCTCGGCGGTCGCGGCGTTGCGCGACATGCCCTGGAGGTGGCCGCCCAGGAAAGCCAGGGCGACCATGCCGCACAGGGCCAGGGCCAGGGCCGACGCCAGCGCGATGCCGCGACGGCCGCTGAAGGCAAGACGTACCGGCGCCGATAGCCGGTCAGACAGGATGATAATGTTCATGCAGCCAACTCGTCCCTACATGTCCAGGTCCGCACCACCTACCGCTCCCAGGCCGCTCGCCGACATCGTCCTCTCCTCCGACGTCGGCGGCCTGGCTGCGCATGCCGGCCGTCTGGCCGAGCTGGGTGCGCGGCTGGACCGCGTTCTTCCGTCTGCCCTCGGTGCCCAGGTCAGGTTCATCAACCTGCGCGACCGAAAGCTCGTTTTTCTCGCCACCTCCCCCGCCTGGGCGACCCGCCTGCGCTACCTGCAGGGACTCGTCCTCGAGGCCGCGCGTCAGCTCGGCGTCGATGCGGAGGTGGTCGTGGTCAAGGTCGGTGCCCTGCCTGCCCCGGAGCCTGCCCCGGAACCCGCCGCACCGCCTTCCGAATCGGCCGCCAGGCACCTCGCCCTGGCCGCCCGGATCCTCGGCCGTTCCGGGCCGTGATCCCCGGGACGGCCCCTGCCGTCCCGCCCATGCAATCGCTCATGTCCGACCGTTGCCGCCGGTCGCCTGTTCCGCCTCCCCCGTCACCAGGCGCCGGCCAGGGCCGGCGCCGTGTAACCCGCCGGCGCACGGCCGGCATCCTCGAACGTCACCGCCTCCCAGGCCTGGGCATCGGCCAGCACGGCGCGCACCAGCCGGTTGTTCAGGGCGTGACCGGACTTGTACCCGGAAAACGCGCCCAGGATGTTGCCGCCGATCAGAAACAGATCGCCAACTGCGTCAAGGATCTTGTGCCGGACGAATTCGTCCTCGTAGCGCAGGCCGTCCTCGTTGAGGACCCGGTAGTCGTCGAGGACGATGGCGTTGTCCATGCTGCCGCCCATCGCCAGGTTGCGGCTGCGCAGCGCCTCGATCTCGTTGACGAAGCCGAAGGTCCGGGCGCGCGCCACTTCCTTGACGAAGGAGGTGGTGTTGAAGTCGATCTCCGCGCGCGAGTGGCTGCGGTCGAAGGCGGGGTGGTTGAAGTCGATCTCGAAGGCGACCTTGAACCCGTCGTAAGGCTCGAACCGGGCCCACTTGTCGCCGTCGCGGACCTCGACCGGCTTGCGGATGCGGAAGAAGCGCTTGGCCTTGGCCTGCTCCTCGACGCCGGCCGACTGCAGCAGGAAGACGAACGGGCCGGCCGAGCCGTCCATGATCGGCACCTCGGGCGCCGACAGGTCGATCCAGGCATTGTCGATGCCCAGGCCGGCCAGGGCCGAGCACAGGTGCTCGACGGTACCGACCCGGACGCCGTCCTTGACCAGGGTCGAGGACATGGTGGTCTCGCCGACCAGGTCGGCGCGCGCCGGGATGTCGACCGGCTCGGCCAGGTCGACGCGCCGGAACACGATGCCGGTATCCACGGGCGCCGGGCGCAGGGTCATGTAGACCTTCTCCCCGGTGTGGATGCCGACGCCGGTGGCGCGGATGATGTTCTTTAGCGTCTTCTGGCGGAGCATGCAGGCGCTTCGTGGGGCCTTGGGCGCAAAACGACCCGGAGGATAGCACGGCCTCCCGGCCTGGCAACGCGAAACGCAACACGGTGTTGTTTCGGCGCAACAACTTCTTAACAAGAGGCGAGGACAGGGACAGGGGCAGGGGAACAGGGAGCAGGGAGCAGGGGGCAGGGGGCAGGGGGCAGGGGGCAGGGAGCGGGAAGCGGGGGATTGAGACGGCCCACCCGGTCCCCGATCCCCGACCGTCCCCTGGCCCCGGCCGTCCCCGGTCCCACCAAGCGCCTCAGCGCCAGGCCGAGGTGATCGGGTAGCGGCGGTCGCGGCCGAAGGCCTTGCCGGTGATCTTGGGGCCGGGCGCGGATTGCCGGCGCTTGTACTCGGCCCGGTAGACCATGGCGATCACCCGGGTCACCAGGGCGCCGTCGTGGCCATCGGCCTCGATCTGCTCGCGCGAGCGCTGGCGGTCGATGAAGCCGTGCAGGATCGCGTCCAGCACCTCGTAGGGCGGCAGCGAATCGTCGTCGCGCTGGTTGTCGCGCAGCTCGGCGGTGGGCGGGCGCTCGATCACCGCCTGCGGGATCGCCTCGCCGTCGCCGCGCGCGTTGCGCCAGCGCGCCAGCGCGTAGACCTGGGTCTTGTAGCAGTCCTTGATCGGCGCGTAGCCGCCGCACATGTCGCCGTACAGCGTGCTGTAGCCGACCGCCATCTCGCTCTTGTTGCCGGTCGCCAGCAACAGGTGGCCGAACTTGTTGGACAGGGCCATCAGCAGGGTGCCGCGGCAACGCGCCTGCAGGTTCTCCTCGGTGAGGTCCGGGCCGTGGCCCGCGAACAGCGGCGCCAGGCTGGCAAGGAACGCCTGGTAGGCCGGTTCGATGTCGATGCGGTCGTGGCGCACGCCCAGGGCCCGGGCCTGGGTCAGGGCCAGGTCGATGCTGTCCTGCGAGGTGTGGCGCGACGGCAGCAGCACGGCATGGACGCGGTCCGCGCCCAGCGCGTCGACCGCCAGGGCCAGGGTCAGGGCCGAGTCGATGCCGCCGGACAGGCCGAGCAGCACCCCCGGGAAGCCGTGCTTGCCGACGTAGTCGGCGATGCCGCGCACCAGGCCGCGCCAGACCACGGCCTCGTGGGATTCGCGCGCCGCCGGCGCCCAGTCCGGGGCGCGCCAGCGCCGGCCGGCGGCGTCGTAGTCGCAGACCAGCAGGGCGTCGGAGAACGCCGGCGGGGGGCCATGAACGGTGCCGTCGCCGTCGGCGATCAGCGAACCGCCGTCGAACACCAGGTCGTCCTGGCCGCCCACGCAGTTGACGTAGGCCAGCGGCAGGCCATGGGCGGCGACCCGCGAGGTCAGCAGGGACTGCCGGGCATCGGCCTTCTGGTCCTCGAACGGCGAGGCGTTCACCGAGAACACCAGCTCGGCGCCGCCCTCGACGACCCGGGCGATCGGCACCTCGTGCCAGAGGTCCTCGCAGATCAGCAGACCGACCCGCAGGCCCTGCCAGTCGACCAGGCAGGGCGCGTCGCCGGCCTCGAAGTAGCGCTTCTCGTCGAACACCGCGTAGTTCGGCAGGGCCTGCTTGCGGCAGGTGGTCAGCAACCGGCCGTCGCGCAGCCAGCTGGCGGCGTTGTACAGGCACTTGCCGACCCGCAGCGGATGGCCGACCACCGCCTCGACGCCGACCGCGGCCGCCGCGATCCGCGCCAGCGCGGTCTCGCAGGCTTCGATCAGGCTGTCGCGGTAGAGCTGGTCCTCGGGCATGTAGCCGCACAGGGCCAGCTCCGGAAACAGCACCAGGCCGGCGCCGTGGCGGTCTCGGGCCTCGTGCATCAGGGCGATGATGCGGGCGGCGTTGTCGTCGACGGCGCCGACCGGGAAGTCGAACTGGGCAAGGGCGATGCGATGGCTGGTCATGGCGACGATGATGCCGGAACGGCGTCGGCGGCGCCCCTGAGCGGCCCGCCGCAGTGCGGTCCGCCATGCTGCCGACCCGGCGCCCCGGACGGACGCTGGGGCGCTCAGCGATCCGCCTGCGGGCCGGCCTGCCGTTCACCTTCCCAGCACAGGCACAGGTTGTTCGCGGGCAGGTCGTGGCGGGCACGACGCACCAGGCCGGCGCGCGCGGCCAGGGCGTCGACCTCGGCCAGCCGGCGCAGACCCATGTGCGGCGCCCGCGCCCGCAGGTCGGCGTCGAACGCCAGGTTGCTGGCCGCGGCCGGCTCGCCATCGACGAGGAACGGGCCGTAGACAATCAGCCGGCGCGGTCCGGCCAGCACCGCCGGCAGCGCGGCGAACAGGGCCTTCACCTCGGTCCAGGCGAGGATGTGCAGGGTGTTGGCGGTGAACACGGCATCGGCGCGCACTGGCGGCCAGGCACCGGAGACATCCAGGGCGAGCGGCGGCGGGGTGTTGGCCAGGCCGGCCTCGTCCAGCCAGGCCTGGATGCCGGCCAGGTTGCCGGCGCGATCGCTGGCCTGCCAGCGCAGGTGCGGCAGGGCGGCGGCGAAGTGCGCCGCATGCTGGCCGGTGCCGCTGCCGACCTCCAGTACCGACCGGCAGTCGGCCAGGTGCCGGCGCAGCACCGCCAGGATCGGCTCGCGGTTGCGCTCGCAGGCGGGGGAGAAGGGTTTGTCCATCCGGTTCGCTCACGGCTCCGCGGCCGCCGGGGGAGGCACCGCCGGCTCCAGGCTGCCATGCCGGCAGGACATTACCTAGAATCGCCCACCGGTTCCCGCCGCGCCGCCGCCGCGCCCGGGCACCCCCGCCCCGGAACCGTCCATGTCGCATCCCTGCCTGCACTGCGGTGCCTGCTGCGCCCATTTCCGCGTCGCCTTCCACTGGCTGGAGGCCGACCCGGACGTGCCCGGCGCGGTCCCGCCCGCGCTCACCGAGCCGATCGACCGGCACCGGCTCGTCATGCGCGGCACCCAGGCCCGTCAGCCGCGCTGCGTCGCCCTCCAGGGCGAGATAGGCAGCGCCCGTTGCGGCATCTACGCCCAGCGCCCCAGCCCCTGTCGGGCGCTGCAGCCGGCCGGCCAGGACGGCATGGCGAGCCCGCAGTGCGATCGCGCGCGGCTGGCGCACGGCCTGCCGCCCCTGACCGCGGCGGACTGGCAGGTGCCGGGGGCCGCCGCCTGAGGCTGCGGCGCCGGCTGCCCGCCGGTCGCCGTCGTCCTTGCGGTGCCGGCCGGCCCACGTTCCGGCGCGTGCCCGAGACGGCCGGCCGCGCCGAGCGCCGGGCGCGGCCCGGAGCGTGCGCCAGTGCGCAGATGCGCCCCGCGCACCGCCGCTAGGGTCGCGGCCAGCGGCGGCATCCGGCAGCGCAAGTGCCCGGCCCGCCGCGCGCCATGGAAGGCACCCTCCCGGAGGGCTGACGCCTGCGTCCGCCGGGCGGGTCCGCACAGCGCGATCGCCCGGGTCAGGGACGGCCTGGACCGGTCCTTTCAAGCCGGCAAGGAGCCCCGCATGAAGCCCAGGACGATCCGCATCGACGCCGTGCCGTTCCGGCCGGCCCTGCGCCCGGCCACGCCGTTGCTGGCGCTCGGCGTGATGGCGCTGGCACTGCTGCTGGCCCTGCTGACCGGTGCCGGCGGCTGAGCCCGGCGCAGCGCTGCCGGGACCGGGGTCCGACGGCCGCATGCCGCCAGCCGCCCGGCGCGCGCGCGACCCGGGTCACCAGGGGATGGCTTGCCCGTCCCAGGCAAGGAACCGGCCGCTGTCCGCGGGCGTCGCCGAGGCGATGACCGCCAGCAGGTGTCCGGCCGCCAGCTCCGGCGCGAACAGGCGGCCGGGCTCGACCCCCGACTGGAACGGCCGCGACAGCGGCGTATCGACCGTGCCCGGATGCAGCAGCAGGCAGGCGGCGGCCGGGTTGGCACGGCGCAGTTCGATCGCGAAGGTGCGCATGAACTGGTTCTGGGCGGCCTTGGCGGCGCGGTAGGCATACCAGCCACCCAGGCGGTTGTCGCCGATCGAGCCGACCCGCGCCGACAGCGAGGCGAACACCGCCGGGCCGCCGTGGCGCAGCAGCGGCAGCAGGGCCTGCGCCAGCAGCACCGGCGCGAAGGCGTTCACCGCGAACACCTGGTGCAGCGCCGCCAGCCCGACCTGCGCGAGCGCCTTCTCCGGCCGGATGCCGGGACCATGGAGCAGGCCGGCGGCATTGATCACCAGGTCCAGGCCGCCGGCCGAGAGCGTGCCGGCGCGGTCGGCCAGGCCGGCCAGGGCCCGCGGGTCGGTGAGGTCGCAGGCCAGGGCGTGGCGTCCCGGGGCATCCGGGCGCGGCAAGGGCGGCGGCGCTCGTCCGCCCACCGCCAGCAGCGTGCCGACGCCCGGGTCGGCGTCCAGCGCCGCCACCAGGGCGCCGCCGATGACGCCACTGGCGCCGGCCACCAGCACCCGCGCCGGGCGGTCCAGACCCGCCACCGGCGGCCTCGCGGCCTGGGGGTCGACGGGAGCGGGGGACGGGTTCATGGCGCGATCGTCGGTCCAGGTCCCTGAAGCCGGCGCGAAGGACCGCCGCCGTTGTCGCATCGCCGCAACGAAGTTCGGCCAGCCTTGGCCGGTGGACATCCTGATGCTGTCGGACGTTTATTTCCCGCGGGTGAACGGCGTCTCCTCGTCGATCCGCTCGTTCGCGCACGAACTGGTCCGGCGCGGCCACGGCGTCACCCTGGTGGCGCCCGCCTACGGCGAGACCGCCCCGGCCGAACCCTTCGAGCTGATCCGGTTGCCCGGGCGGCCGGTGCCGTTCGATCCGGAGGACCGCCTGGTCGGCCGCGCTGCCGTGCGCACCGCCGCCGCCGCGCTGGCGCGCCGGCGCTGGGACGTGGTCCACGTCCACACCCCGTTCCGTGCCCACGCGCTGGGCCGGCGCGTGGCGCGGCGGACCGGTCGTCCCCTGGTCGCCTCCTACCACACCTGGTTCGAACAGTACGCCCGCCACTACCTGCCCTGGCTGCCCGACCGGCTGCTCCGGGCCGGGGCGCGGGCGCTGTCCCGGCGCCATTGCCGGGCCCTGGACCACCTGGTGGTGCCGAGTCGCGAGATGGCCGGGGTGCTGGCCGGCTACGGAATCGCCACGCCGGTCACGGTGTTGCCGACCGGCCTGGACCTGTCCGAGTTCAGCGGCGGGGACGGCGCCGCCTTCCGTGCCCGGCACGGCATCGCGGCCGACCGGCCGGTGCTGGTCACGGTCAGCCGGCTGGCGGCCGAGAAGAACATCGGCTTCCTGCTGGAGGTCACCCGCCGGCTGCGCGACGCGCACCCGGACCTGCTCCTGCTGGTCGCCGGCGAGGGACCGGACGCCCGCCGCCTGCAGCAGCAGGCGGCCCAGCCCGGCCTGGCCGGCCACGTCCGCTTCTTCGGCAACCTCGACCGCCGCGGCGAGCTGCTGGACTGCTACCGGGCCGGCGACGTGTTCGTGTTCGCCTCGCCGACCGAGACCCAGGGCCTGGTCCTGATCGAGGCGTCGGCGCTGGGCGTGCCGGTGGTCTCCACCGCGGTCATGGGGACCGCCACCGTGCTCGCCGATGCCCGCGGGGCCGTGGTCGCGCCACCGGACCTGGACGGATTCGCGGCCGCCGTCGACGGCCTGTTGCGCGATCCGTCGCGGCGCGCGGCGCTGGCGGCGGCCGGACCGCAGGACGCCGCGCGCTGGTCGGCACCGGCCCTGGCCCGCCGCCTGGAAGCCCTGTACCAGGACCTGGCCGACGCCGTGCCGGCGCCCCGCGCGACGGCCTGAGCGACCTCCGGATCGCCGGCCGGCGCGGGCACGATGCCGGGCATGGCCGGCGCAGGGGCGTGTGGCCCGAACGGGGTGGCGCCCCGGCCCGCCCGCGGTCGAGGCGGGAGGTGCGCGAGAGGCCGGCTCGCCCGGCTGCCCGATGCGGCCGCGGTGGCGGCCTCGCGCGCTTTCCGGGCTAGACTCCGGCAGGGCCTGCGCAGGTCGGGGAGGGTTCCGGCCTGGCACGTCGCCAGCGCGCGGTCCGTGGTCCGGAAGGCGCCTGGACGACCAGGTCGCGCCACCGCCACGGACGGCCCGTCGACCGCACCAGCAACCGGGAGGAGTTCCATGGCCGCAGCCCGTACGCCCCTGTTCCGCATCCTGCGCCGCGCCCTGGCCACGGCCCGCGCCGCCCAGGCTGGACCGGTACCCGCCGACGAACTGCTGGAGGCGCTGGCCGCGCAGCGACGCAGCCAGTCGCGCCGTCACTTCCTGCGCCAGGCGGGGCTGGCCGCTGGCGGCCTGGCGCTGGCCGCCTGCGCGCACCGGCCGTTGCCGCCGGCGCCGCCCGCCCCGGTGCGCGGCGGCCGCGAGGTCGCCATCGTCGGTGCCGGGATCGCCGGCCTGACCGCCGCCTGGCGGCTGCGCCAGGCCGGCGTGCCGGTGCGCGTCTACGAGGCCGGCAACCGGATCGGCGGCCGCATGTACAGCCTGCGCGACCATTTCCCCGACGGCCAGGTGGTCGAGCTGGGCGGCGAGCTGATCGACACCGGCCATGTCCGCGTCCAGGCCCTGTGCGCGGAGTTCGGGCTGGCGCTCGACGACCTGCCTGCCGACGGCGCCGACCTCGCCCAGGAGGTCTGGTGGTTCGGCGGGCAGCGCCGCAGCGAGCGCGAGCTGGTCGAGGCCATGGCGCCGCTGGCGCGCGCCCTGGCGCGCGACCAGGCGCGGCTGCCGGACGACACCATCACCTGGCGCGACGACCACGGCCTGGCCGACCTTGACCGCACGCCGCTGTCGCAGTGGCTGGACGAGGCCGGCCTGGACGGCTGGCTGCGCAACCTGGTCGACGTCGCCTACACCACCGAGATGGGCGCCGAGCCGGAGCGGCAGTCGGCGCTCAACCTGATCGACTTCATGGCCATCGACGGCGACCACTTCAGCATCTTCGGCGAGAGCGACGAGCGCTTCCACGTGCGCGGTGGCAACGACCTCGTCGTCCACGCCCTGGCCGGGCGGCTGGCCGACGCCATCGAGACCGGCGTGGCGCTGGAGTCGCTGCGCGAGGGCAGCGACGGCGGCGTGCTGCTGGGCCTGCGCCAGGACGGCCAGGCCAGTCGCGAGGTCGCCGCCGACCTGGTGATCCTGGCCCTGCCGTTCACCACCTTGCGCCGGGTCCGGATCGACCTGCCGATGGCGCCGGTGAAGCGCCGCGCCATCGCCGAGCTGGGCTATGGCGACAACGCCAAGCTGATGATCGGCTTCGACCGTCGCGTCTGGCGCGAGCACGACAGCAACGGCAGCACCTTCACCGACCTGGCCCTGCAGAGCACCTGGGAGACCAGCCGCGCGCAACCCGGCCGGCACGGCATCCTGACCAACTTCACCGGTGGCGCGCACGCGCGCTCGATCGGCCGCGGGCCGGCGGCGACGCTGGCGCAGTCGGTGGTGGCCGACCTCGACCGGATCTTTCCGGGGGCGGCGGAGGCCCACGCCGGCCAGAAGGCGGTGCGCTTCCACTGGCCGTCGCAGCCCTGGGTGCAGGCCAGCTACGCCTGCTACGGGCCGGGCCAGTGGACCAGCCTTCGCGGTGCGGCGGGCGAGCCGGCCGGGCGGCTGCACTTCGCCGGCGAGCATTGCGCGCTGGACAACCAGGGCTTCATGGAGGGCGGCTGCGAGACCGGCGAGTGGGCCGCCGCCCAGGTGCTGGAACGCCTCGGCGTGCAGGCGCGCGCGGCCTGACGGGGGCGGGGACCGGGGG
>DDTN01000049.1 GCA_002344355.1 Proteobacteria bacterium UBA2363
CGATGCCCGGCAGCGCCGCCGGCACCGCCGACTTCAGGCAGCGCACGGTCAGGTCGGCGACGTCCTCGACGTCGGCCTGGTCCTCGCAGTCCTTGCCGGCGATCACCATCGACGCCTTCAGGATGGTGCCCTCGAGCATGACGTTGTGCTCGTAGAGCGCCTTGAACAGCGCCCGCAACGCGGCCTCGGTGACGTCGTAGCAGACCTCGATGTCGTGCTCGCCGTCCATCAGCACCTCCGGCTCGACCATCGGCACCAGGCCCTGCTCCTGGCACAGCGCCGCGTAGCGCGCCAGGGCATGGGCATTGGCCTCGATGCAGGTGCCGGTCGGGATGTCCTCGCCGATGTTGATGACCGCGCGCCACTTGGCGAACTTCGCGCCCAGGCGGGCGTACTCCTCGAGGCGGGCGCGCAGCCCGTCCAAGCCCTCGGTGACCAGCTCGCCCGGGCAGCCGGCCAGCGGCGAGGTGCCCTTGTCGACCTTGATGCCGGGCAGGATGCCGGCGTCGGCCATGACCCTGGTGAACGGCACGCCGTCGCGGGTCGACTGGCGCAGGGTCTCGTCGTACAGGATGGCGCCGGAGATGTGCTCGCCCAGGTTCGGCGTGGTCAGCAGCATCTCGCGGTAGGCGCGGCGGTTCTCCTCGCTGTCGGCGACGCCGACCGCGGCGAAGCGCTTGGCGATGGTGCCGGTGGACTCGTCGATGGCGATGATGCCCTTGCCGGGCGCGACCATCGCCTGGGCGATGTCTTCGAGGTCCTCGATGCTCATGCGGCAACTCCTTGGGAAGATCCGGGGGCGGCGCAACCGCCGCCGCGGGGCCGCCCAGTATAGCCGGGGGGCGGCCGGACGCCCGGGCGCGCGGGGGGCACCGGACGTCGCAGCGGACTTGCCGCGGACCTCGGCCGGCCCCACCCTGTGCGCCCTTTCCGGCCGGACCGCGCAGTGCGCCCGACAGTCCTCCTCCTGCTCCTGGTGGCAGCCGCGCCAGCCCGGGGCGACGCCGGCCTGGTCCTGGACGGCATCCCCGACGAGCCCCTGTGGTCGCAGGCCCAGGTGTTCGACCGCTTCCAGGTCACGGTGCCGTACACCCTGGGCGCGCCGACCCACCCGACCCGGGCCCTGCTGCGCGCCCTGCCCGAGGGTCTGGCCGTGGCCTTCGTCGCCGAACAGCCGCCCGGCACGCCGCGGGTCAGGCCGCGCGCCGCGCGCGACTCCGGCATCAATGCCGACCGCGTCAACTTCGCGGTCGACTTCGATGGCGACGGCCGGATCGCCTACAACTTCATGGTCACCCTGGGCCGCGGCATCGCCGACGAGGTGATCACCAACGAGAACATCTACA
The DNA here is from genome assembly GCA_002344355.1 of Proteobacteria bacterium UBA2363. Classification (GTDB taxonomy): domain Bacteria; phylum Pseudomonadota; class Gammaproteobacteria; order Xanthomonadales; family UBA2363; genus Pseudofulvimonas. The sequence continues at coordinate 1,347 of DDTN01000049.1, forward strand.
GCACCGACTGGGACGGCGTCTGGCAGTGGGGTCTGCACGAGGCCGACGACCACTGGTCGGTGGAGATGCTGATCCCCTGGAGCGTCGCCTCGATGCGCGAGTCGGACGCGCCGACCCGCACCATCGGCGTCTATTTCGACCGGGTCGTGGCCAGCCGCAACGAGCGGAGCGCCGCGGCGCCGGTCAGCTACCAGCGGCCGCGCTTCGTCTCCGAGTTCACCCGGATCGAGGTCGACAACCACCGCAACCGCGGGCTGCTTTCCGTGGTGCCCTATGTCTCGGCGCAGCACGACCTGGTCGGCGATGCCGGCGAGGTGCGCGCCGGCGCCGACCTGTTCTGGAAGCCGTCCGGCAACTTCCAGCTCAGCGCCACCCTGAACCCGGACTTCGGCCAGGTCGAGGCCGACGACCTGGTGGTCGACTTCAGCGCCATCGAGGTGTTCTTCTCGGACAAGCGGCCGTTCTTCACCGAGAACCAGGGGATCTTCGACCTGCGCACGCCGGACAGCGGCCGGCTGGTCTACACGCGCCGGTTCGGCGGCGGCAGCGACCTGGACGGCGAGGCCGCGCGCATCGACGCCGCGGTCAAGCTCAACGGCAGCGTGGCCGGCATCGACTACGGGACCCTGGCGGTGCTCGAGGCCGACCACGCCGACGACCTCGGCCGCGCCTTCCTGGTGCAGCGGCTCAAGGGCGAGTTCGACGGCGTCAGCCTGGGCTGGCTGGGCACCTTCGCCGACCGGCCGTTCCGCGACCGCCAGGCCGTGGTCAACGGCGTCGACGTGATCTGGCGGCCCGACGCCCGCTGGCTGGTCAGCGGCCAGGTGCTGGCCAGCCGGATCCGCGAGGCCGGGGTCCGCAGCGACGGCAGCGGCGCCTGGTTGCGCGCCTTCTACACGCCGACCGACCGCTTCCAGCACGAACTGGAGCTCACCCATTTCGACCGCCGCCTGGACTTCAACGACGTCGGCTACCAGCGGCGCGCCGACTACAACGAGCTGGAGTGGACCAGCACCTGGCGGCAGACCGGCTTCGCCGCCGACGACTGGCGGCGCAGCGTGACCTGGGCGGTGGAGCCGCAACTGCGCTACAACGACCAGGGCGACCGCCTGCCGTCGGCGCTGGCGTTCAGCCGCAACCTGGCCACCCGGGCCGGCGCGACCTGGTACAGCGACCTGATCTGGGAGTCCGGCGGCGTCGACGACCTGATCTCACGGGGCAACGGCAACGTCGCGCGCAGCCCACGGCTGGCCAGCCTCTACAACTACCTGGAAAGCCCGCGCGTCGGCAGCTGGTCGTGGTTCGCCGGGCTGTGGATCACCCAGGAGGGCGAGCACGGCGGCTTCGCCGTGCAGCCGGAGGGCATCGTCCGCTGGTTCCCGATGGACCACCTGGACTTCCGGCTGTCGTTCCTGCCGCGCTGGTCGCAGGACTGGCTGCTCTGGCAACAGGACACCCTGCTCGCCAGCTACCGCCGCCGCCAGAACCGCCTGGCCTTCGACGCCAACTGGTACCCGGGACGGCGCCACGAGCTGCGCCTCAAGGTGCAATGGGTCGGCATCGACGCCTGGCGCCCGACCGCCTACCGGATCGGCGCGGGTGGGCGACTGGTCGAGAGCGGCGAACCCCTGGCGCCGTTCACGGTGAACCGCTTCGGCGTGCAGCTGCGCTACCGCTACGAGTTCGCGCCGCAGCGCGAGCTGTACGTGGTCTACGGCCGCGGCGGCAGCGAACAGCTCCGGGACGACGACCCCGAGCATGGACCGCGGCGCGGCATGGGCAGCCTGTTCGGCGATGCCCTGGACCTGCGCGATGCCGACCAGGTGCTGGTCAAGCTGCGCTGGGGGTTCTGAGCGGGTCTCGACGCGGCCCTGACCGCCGGCCGCCTTGCAGGACGCGGACGGCGCCCGGCATTCTGCATTGCCGTCCCGCCCCGACCGACCGTGCAAGCCGCGTGATGGCGCGCCGCCCGGGCTGGCACGTGCCTTGCGTCACCGAGCTCCCGGCCCCCGCGGCCGCCGCCAGCAGGAGCCCGACCATGGCCCGCCACACCCCCGACCAGACGCAGCTGCACGAACTGCTCTACCAGGCCCTCGAGACCGAGATCGGCGGCATCGCCGTCTACCAGACCGCCCTCACCTGCGCGCGCAACGACGACCTGCGCGAGGAGTGGCAGGACTACCTGGACGAGACCCGCAACCACCACCGCATCCTGCTCGGCGTGTTCGAGCAGCTCGGCCTCGACCCGCAGACCCGCACCCCGGGGCGCGACGTGGTCGCCCACATCGGCGCCGCCCTGGTCAAGGCCATGGAGCTGGCCAAGGCCAAGGGCGATCCCGCCGCCGCCGAGCTGGTCGCCGGCGAGTGCGTGGTCCAGGCCGAGACCAAGGATCACCTCAACTGGTCGCTGATCGGCCTGGTCGCCGACAAGTGCAAGGGCGAGGACGTCGCCGTGCTGCGCGCGGCCCATGACGAAGTCATCCAGGAGGAGGCGCACCACCTCTACCACACCGGCGGCTGGACCCGGGAGCTGTGGCTGAAGGCGCTGGGCCTGCCCGCGGTGCTGCCGCCGCCCGAGGAGGTGAAGAACGTCGAGACCGCGATCGGCGCCTCGCGGGCCGAACAGGCCCGCGACGGCATGGCCAAGGCCCGGCACTGAAGGCCATGGAACCGGCCGACTGGCTGGGCTGGGCGGCGTCGTTCGTGCTGCTCGCCACCCTGGGCCGCCAGGTCCAGGTGCAGTGGCGCGAGCGCTCGACGCAGGGCCTGTCCGGCTGGCTGTTCGCCGGCCAGGTCGCCGCCAGCACCGGCTTCGTGGCCTACAGCCTGCTGGTCGGCAACACGGTGTTCGTGGTCACCAACCTCGCCCTCCTGGCCACCGCGGTCGCCGGCCAGCTGATCTACCGCCGCAACCGGCGCCTGGAGGGCGCCGGCGCCGCCTGCCTCGATGCCCTCCGCCCGACCGCGCGGCCGGGCACCCCCGCACCCCTGGAGCGATGACCATGGCCCGACCGATCTGGACCGGCACCCTCAGCTTCGGCCTGCTCAACGTCCCGGTGTCCCTGATGCCCGGCGAGCGCAAGGTCGACCTCAGCTTCCGCATGCTCGACTCGCGCAACAACGCGCGCGTGCGCTACGAGCGGGTCAACGCCGAGACCGGCGAGGAGGTGCCCTGGAAGGACATCGTCAAGGCCTTCGAGTACGACAAGGGCAACTACGTGGTCCTGGAGGAGGACGACCTGCGCTCGGCGGCGTCCGAGGGCCGCGAGGCGGTCGAGGTCGAGGCCTTCGTGGACGCCGCGGCGATCGCCCCGCAGTTCTACGACAAGCCCTATGTGCTGGTGCCCGGCCGCAAGGCCGAGAAGGGCTACGTGCTGCTGCGCGAAACGCTGCGGGCGACCGGGCGCGCCGGCATCGCCCGGGTGGTGATCCGCACCCGCGAATACCTGGCCGCGGTGCTCGCCCAGGGCGACGCCCTGGTGCTGAACCTGCTGCGCTACCCGCAGGAGCTGGTGCCTTTCGACGAATACCGGCTGCCCGAGGGCGGCACCGGCGACTACCGGATCAGCGCGAAGGAGTTGCAGATGGCCCGACAGCTGATCGAGGCGATGGCCGGCGACTGGGCGCCGGCGGACTACCGCGACGAGTTCCGGGAACGCCTGCAGGCGGTGATCGCCGAGCGCATGAAGTCGGCGGGCGCCCTGGCGGAGGCCGACGAGCCCGAGCGGCCGCTTGCCGACGACGCCGCCACCAACGTCGTCGATTTCATGGCGCTGCTCAAGCAGAGCATCGCCAGCAACCGGCGCACGCCGGCCGGCGGCGGCGAGGCGGGCCGGACGACCGGCACCGCGCGCAAGCCCGCTGCGAAGAAGACCGGCGGCGGCGCGGCGAAGAAGGGCGCGCCGAAGAAGGGCGCCACGAAGCGGGCGGCAACCAAGCGTGCCGCCCCGAAGCAGGCCAGGGCCGACAGCTCGGGCCGGACCGTCGGCAAGGCCGCCAAGGCCCCGGCGAAGAAGACCGCGAAGCCGCCGGCGCGCACCGGCGGCGGGGCCCGCAGGACGGGCTGAGCCGGTGAGCCTGCGCGAGTACGCGCGCAAGCGCCGGTTCGGGCAGACCCCGGAACCGTCCGGCGAGGAGGCCTCAGGGGGCGGCACCCAGCCGCAGTTCGTGGTGCAGTTGCACCACGCCCGCAGCCGCCACTACGACTTCCGGCTGGAGGTCGACGGCGCGCTGCGCAGCTGGGCGGTGCCCAGGGGGCCGTCGCTGCGTCCCGGCGACCGCCGCCTGGCCGTGGAGGTCGAAGACCACCCGCTGGACTACGCCGGCTTCGAGGGCGAGATCCCGGCCGGCCACTACGGCGCCGGCCAGGTGCGCCTGTTCGACCGCGGCCACTGGTCGTGCAACGTCGATCCGCTGGCGGCGCTGGCCGCCGGCAGCCTGGACTTCGAGTTGTACGGGCAACGCCTGACCGGGGCCTGGAAGCTGGTCCGCACCGGGCGCAAGGGCCGGCAACGGCAATGGCTGCTGATCAAGCGCGCCGACCGCCATGCCGCCGACCTGGACGCCGACGACCTGGTCGAGGCCGCGGCGGCCGCCGCCCGCACCCGATCGCCGCGGCGGCCGTCCGGTACGACGCAGGCCCGCCCTGCGGGACGGCCGACCGGGCGCCGGTCCGCCTCCTGGCGGCGTCGCGCCCGGGCGCTGGCCGGCGCCCGCGTCGCTTCGATGCCGGTAGGCTTCGCGCCGCAACTGGCGACCCTGCGCGAACGGCCGCCTTCCGGCGACCAGTGGCTGCACGAGATCAAGTGGGACGGCTACCGGCTGATGGCCGACCTGGTCGACGGCCAGGCCCGGCTGCGCTCGCGCGGCGGGCTGGACTGGACCGGGCGGTTCCCGGGCCTGGTCGCGGCGGTGCAGTCGCTGCCGGTCGCCGATGCCTGCCTGGACGGCGAGCTGGTGGTACTGGACGCCGACGGCCGTGCCGATTTCGCCGGCCTGCAGCGCGCTCTGGAAGGTCGGCCAGGCGGCGCCCTGCGCTACATCGTGTTCGACCTGCCCGGCCTGGCCGGGGTCGACCTCAGGGCGGTCGGCCTGGCGCAACGCAAGGCGCTGCTCGCCGACCTGCTCGATCCCGCACCGCCTCTGCTGCGGTTCGGCGACCATATCGTCGGCGAGGGTGCGCGCATGCACCGGGCGACCGCCGAGCAGGGCATCGAGGGCGTGGTCAGCAAGCGCATCGACGCGCCCTACCGGCCGGGCCGTTCCGACGACTGGATCAAGGCCAGGCACGCCAGCACCGACGAGTTCGTGGTGGTCGGCCACACCGCGCCGAAGGGGGCCCGGCAGGGCTTCGGATCGCTGCTGCTGGCGAGCCGCGACCGCGACGGCCTGCGCTACGTCGGGCGGGTCGGCACCGGCTTCGACGACGCCCTGCTGCGCAGCCTCGAGGCGCGGCTGGCAGGCCTGGCACGGGACACCCCGGTGCTGACCCTGCCGTCCCATGTACCGTTCCCCGAGCGATCGGTGCGCTGGGTGCAGCCCCGGCTGGTCGCCGAGGTCGCCTTCCGCGGGCTCGGCAAGGAAGGCCTGCTGCGGCAGTCGTCCTTCCTGCGCCTGCGTCCCGACAAGCAGGTCGCCGACCTGGTTCCGGCGCCGCCCGATCCCGGCAAGGAGGTCGCCATGCAGATCAGCCATCCCGGGCGCCGCATGTTCGCCGGCGCCGCCTACAGCAAGCAGGATGTCGCCGACTACTACCAAGCCGTGGCCGGCAGACTCCTGCCGGAGGTCGCCGGCCGGCCGCTGTCGCTGCTGCGCTGCCCGGCAGGTCGCGACGGCGACTGCTTTTTCCAGAAGCACCATGCCGACAGCCTGGGCCGGCACGTGCATGCGGTCAGCCTGCGCCAGAAGAGCGGCAAGGCCGACTACCTGTACATCGATTCGCTGGAGGGCCTGCTCGAGCTGGTGCAGATGAACACCCTCGAGCTGCACCCCTGGGGCGCCCGGATCGACGACCCCGAGCGCCCGGACCGGCTGGTGTTCGACCTCGATCCCGGGCCCGGCATCGGCTGGCCGGCGCTGGTCGACGCGGCCCGCGAGGTCCGCGACCGCCTGCGCGACACCGGCCTGGACAGCGCGGTCCGGCTGACCGGCGGCAAGGGCCTGCACGTGGTGGCGACGATCGACCGGGGGCCGCGTTGGGACGAGGTGCGCGCGTTCTGCGAGGCGTTCGCCGACGCCATGGCCCGGCAGTCGCCGGGGCGCTACGTCGCGACCATGAGCAAGGCCCGGCGCCGCGACCGCATCTTCATCGACTGGTTGCGCAACGGCCGCGGCGCCACCGCGATCGCCTCCTGGTCGCTGCGCGCGCGTCCCGGCGCGCCGGCCGCGGTGCCGCTGCGCTGGTCGGAGCTGGGCCGGGTCGCCGGCCCGGACGCCTACGACCTGGCCAGCGCCCGCAACCGTGCGCGCCGTCTGGCCGGCGACCCGTGGGCCGATTTGCTCGGGCAGGCGCAGACCCTGCCCCGACTGGACTGAGGCCACCGGCGTGGCCGGTCGCTTCGCCCCCGGACCGGACTGCGCCCTGGTGGTGCTGGACAGGATCAACACCTTCGACTTCCCCAACGGCGGTCGCCTGCGCGCCGCTGCGCTGCACATCGCTCCGGCGGCGCCTGCGTGTTCGCCAACGACAGCTTCGGCCATTGGCGGCACGGGCTGGAGGAAGTGGTCGCCAGTGCCCGGGGGGACCGCGGGGCGGCAGTTCTCGAACTGCTCGCGCCGGGCCCGGACGACCGCTTCGTGCTCAAGTCCCGGCACAGCGCCTTCCACGGCACCGCCCTGGCGACGGTGCTCGACGAACTCGGTGCGCGGCGCCTGGTCCTGGCCGGGATCGCCGCCGAGGCCTGCGTGCTGGCCACCGCGTTCGCCGCGCACATGCGCGACTGCCCGGTATGGGTCCCGCGCGACTGCGTCGGCGCCATCCATCCCGCGCGGGTGTCGGCGACGGTCTCGGTGCTGTCGGCCTGGGGTCTGGCCACGCGTCGCGCCGGTGCCTGACCGTCGCCGGCGCAGACGTCCTACAGCTCGCCCAGGCCCTCGGCGATGCCGCCGACGCCGACCCGCAGCAGCTTGAGGGTGTTGGTGCCGCCCAGGGCGCCGGTGTGGTCGCCGGTGGTCAGCAGCACGCGGTCGCCCTCGGCCAGGTATTCCAGCTCGTGCAGGCGGCGCACCGCCTCGCGGGCGGCCAGCTGCGGGTTGCCGCCGGGGGCGTCGAAGGCGATCGGGTAGACATCGCGCAGCAGGGCCATGCGACGGCGCGCGGCCTGGCTGCGGGACAGCGCCAGGATCGGCACCTGGGTGCGGTAGCGGGACAGCCAGCGGGCGGTGGCGCCGGACTCGGTGAGGGCGACGATGGCGCGCACCCCGACCTGGCTGGACAGGAACATCGCGGCCAGCGCGATCGCCTGGTCGGTGCGTTCCAGCGCGCTGTCCTGGGCCGAGAAGTCCGGGCGCGACTCGAACTGCCGCTCGGCGCCCCGGCAGACCCGGGCCATGGTCGCCACCGCGCGCTCGGGGTAGCGCCCGACCGCGGTCTCGGCCGAGAGCATCACCGCATCGGTGCCGTCGATCACCGCATTGGCGACGTCCAGCACCTCGGCGCGGGTCGGCACCGGCGCGTCGACCATCGACTGCAGCATCTGGGTGGCGGTGATCACCGCGCGGCGGCGCTGCACCGCCTCGCGGATGATCTTCTTCTGCAGGCCGGGCAGTTCGGCGTCGCCGATCTCGACGCCGAGGTCGCCGCGCGCGACCATCACCGCGTCGCTGGCGTCGATGATCTCCGCGAGGTTGGCGATCGCCTCGGCGCGTTCGATCTTGGCGATCACCCCGGCTTCGCCGCCGGCCTGGCGGATCAGCTCGCGGGTCAGGTCCATGTCGGCGGCGCTGCGGCAGAACGACACCGCCACGAAGTCCAGGCCCAGGCGCGCGGCCAGCTCGATGTCGGCGCGGTCCTTGGCGGTGAGCGCGTCGATCGACAGGCCGCCGCCGAGTTTGTTGAGACCCTTGCGGTCGGACAGCTGGCCGTCGGTCAGGACCCGGGTGCGCACGCGCGGCGGCTCCACCGCGGTGACTTCCAGCGCCACCAGGCCGTCGTCCAGCAGCAGGGTGTCGCCGACCACGACGTCGCCGGGCAGGCCGGGATAGCTCACGCCGACCCGTCCGCTGTCGCCGGCCGGCGCATCCGGACGCGCGTCGAGAACGAATTCCTGGCCGGCGACCAGGTCGACCCGCCCTGCGGCGAATCGCTCGATGCGGATCTTCGGCCCGCCCAGGTCGCCCAGGACCGCCACTTCGCGGCCGATCCTCGCGGCCGCCTCGCGCACCGCCCGGCAGCGCCGGCCGTGCTCCTCGGCGTCGCCGTGGGAGAAGTTCAGGCGGACCACGTCGACGCCGGCCTCCAGGACCCGGGCCAGGGCGTCCGGCGGATCGGTGGCCGGGCCGAGGGTGGCGACGATCTTGGTGCGGCGCAGGTGCTCGCTCATGGGGTCAGTGCGTGTTGCGGCCAGGCGCCGACGTTAGCAGGATGGCGTGGCGCCGGCCGGTCCGGCCTCCCGGCCACGGAGTGTCGCCGCCTTGCCCCGGCGCGCCGGACATGGACAATCGGACCCCGCCGCAGATGCGCGCCAGGAGGCCGCCATGACCCGACCGCCCGCCTTCCAGGAAACCATCGCGCCGCCTCCGCTGGCCTGGGCCGTGCTCGCCGGGCTGCTGCTGCTGCCGATCGGCTTCATGTCGGCGGTGCTGGCCAGGGACCCGCGCGCCGCATCCGTGCTCGTTCCGGCGATGGTGTTCGTGCTCGCCCTGGTCGCGGTGCTGGTCTGGCCCTGCCGGCTGCGACTGGATTCCCGCGGACTGCATCTGCGCCACGGCCTGTTCCGGCACACCGTGGCCGCCGCCGATCTCGACCCGTCGCGCTGGCGCAGGATCGACCTCGACCACGAGCGCGAAGCGCGTCCGCTGCTGCGCACCATGGGTACCGGCCTGCCGCGCTTCCGCGGCGGCTGGTACCGCCTGCGCGACCGCCGGCGGGCCTTCGTCCTGCTCAACCGCTGGGCACCGGCCTGGATCTACGAGCCGGCCACGGGGCCGGTGGTCCTGGTCACCCCGGCGCGCGGCCAGGCCCTGGTCGAGGCGATCAGGACGCTCGGACGCGGCTGAGCCGGAGGGACCGGGACGCCGCCGCCTGGCAGGCGGGGCGTCCCGGTCCCGTTTCAGGCCCGGGTCCGGCTCAGGGGATCGGATTGGTCGGGCAGGGGAAGCTCGCCGAGCGGGTCGCCTGACCGGCGTCGTTGGACACCGTCACGCTGACCGAGACGGTGGCGAACCGGGTGCAGCGCCCCCAATGCCAGTCGCCCTGCGAAGGCTGCCCATGGCTGCTCTGCCACTGCACCTGGACCGGCGAGTCCGAGGTGTACTGGACGTTGCACATGTAGGTGAGCGACCCGCTGTTGAACGGGTCCGGGCAGGCGAACCCGGTGATCACCGGGGGATTGCCTGCGCCACCGCTGCCGGTGACCAGAACCGCACCGGCGGCGGACAGCAGGGATTGCAGCGGCTGGAAGAAGGTGACCGGGGTGGCGAAGGCGCAGTTGGTGCCATCGGCACCGAGCTGGCCGCCGCTGGTGACGCCTTGCGCCTGCCCGGCGGGGGTGATGAAGGATCCACCGGAATCGCCCTGGCCCACGCACGCCGAGGCGCGGGTCAGGCCGTATACGGTCCCCTGGGGATAGTTCACCGTCTGGTTCAGGCCGGTCACCGTCCCGCAACGCCAGCCGGTACGCGCCCCCGACCGGCAGATCGCGGCATTGACCGGGGCCGGCGTCTGGCCGGCGACCGCCATCGGGCTGCCGGCGGTCGCCACCTGCGGAAGCAGGCTCCAGGCGCCGTTGGTGATGCGCACGAAGGCACTGTCGGCGCCGGGGAACACCGACCAGTCGAAGATGCCCTGCGCGGCGCCGTTGTGGCCGATGGTCGCGGTGCCGACCTGGCCGCAGTGGCCGGCGGTGACGAAGCCGTCCTGGCCCGAGCGCCGGGCCGAGAAGCCGATCGAGCACCAGCCGCCGCTGGCCATGTTGTAGCGCAGGCCGCCGATCACCTGGAAGGCCGGCTGCGGCATCGCCTCGACCGCCTGCAGGTGCACGCCATCGGCCGGAACGCCGGAGGCCGCGACCAGGTCGATGGCGCTGTCCAGGTGGCCGCGCAGGTAGTCGACCACCACCTGGTTGCGTTCGACATCGATGTGCCAGCCGGCGAGCACCGGCTCGCGCGGGCGGCGCAGCACGGCGCCGCGGTGGCTGCGGTCGAGGTCGGCGACCATCGCCTCGAGCTGGGCCAGGCTGCGTCCGACCTCGACGATCCGGACGCCGTCGTGGCGGGCCCGACGGGCGTCGCCGCCGGCGACCGCCACGACCAGCGCCAGGCGTCCGTCGCTGCCGGTCTCCAGCCAGTCGCCAGCGTAGCCTTCGGCCAGGAAGGCCCGGTAGAACCCGGCGAGATCGCCCAGTTGGGCCTCCCGGACCAGGCGGTCACGGGCCTGCGTGGGGGTCAGCCCCAGGTCGCGGCCCATGGCATCCAGCAGACCCGGCGACGGCGGCGCCGCGGGCGCGGCGAGGGCGGCGCCCGCGGCGGAAAGCGCGAGTGCCGCGGCCAGGGAGAGCAGTCGGGACGGCGCCGGCTGGCCGCTCCGCACGGTGCTTCGATGGTTCATGGTGCTCGTACTCCAATGGTTGGGTGGACCGCATCCGGTGCGGATGCGGCGATCGACCTCGACCCGCCCGGACCAGGCCCGGTCCGGCCCGGCAGTCCGGTGCGGATGGACAAGGTATGGATGGGACTAGGTCACAAGTAGCCTACGCATTTCCACATTATTTTCCGTGTCGTGGAATACAGGCCGGGCATGCGCCCGGTCACAGCCGGGCCGCGACGCCCCGGGCTGTCGTGGCGTCGCGCTGGCGGTGCGGGGGCCGGGACCAGGGACCAGGGACCAGGGACCAGGGACCAGGGATCAGGGATCAGGGATCAGGGATCAGGGATCAGGGATCAGGGATCAGGGATCAGGGATCAGGGATCAGGGATCAGGGATCAGGGATCAGGTAGCAGGAGCAGGGCCCGGGGATCGGTGAGCGGGGCGCGTCAGGGCGGACGACAGGGCGGATGCCTGCCATCGCCGGCATCGTTGCCGGGCCGGGGGCACGCTGCCCGGGCGGCGATTCGGGTGCCGCATGGTGTCCTGCCCCGCGCAAGCCTCTGCGCCGGCAAGCCGCCCGACAGCCGCGCTTGCCTGTTCGCTTCGCTGCCCGGCGGGATTAGGGGAGGAGCCACCCGGAGTCCGCCCCATGTCCGCTACCGTCCGTGCCGCCCTGCTCGTCGTCCTGGCCTCCCTGCCCTGGCCGGCCCTGGCCCAGGTCGAGCGCTGCGTCCGCAACGAGGCCGAGTTCACCCTGGCCTGGGCAGTGGCGCAGACCAGTTCCGCCGAGCCGCTGGTCATCCGCCTGGCGCAGGGCAGCTACGACCTGGCGCTGACGCCGGTCGGCATCTACCCGGAAGGCGTGCCGGCGGCCCGACCGGTCAGCCTGCTGGGCGGCTACAACAGCACCTGCACCAGCCGCAGCGACAATCCCGCCGCCACCGTGCTGACCAGCAGCCGCGATCTGGGCACCCGGTACGTCGACCTGCGCACCGACGCCGGCCAGACCGGCAACCTGACCCTGGAGCGCCTGCGATTCTTCGACCTGGCCGGCCTGGCGATGCGCAGCGAGACCGAGACCTCGCCGGAGCGGGCGCTGCGCATCTCGCGGGTGGTCTTCGACCGGGTCCGCGACGTGCGGGTGCTGTCGACCACCGACGTCGACATCGACAACAGCGTGTTCTGGCGCGGCGGCAACGTCTCCTTCCCGACCATCCCCTGGACCAACTGCGGCCTCACGGTCGACCCGGTATCCAGCATCCTGGAGCGGCTGACCATCCGGCACAGCACCTTCGTCGCCAACACCGGGCCGGCGGCGCTGTGCGTCGGCGGTACCGTCCAGGTCGACAGCAACGACTGGTCGGTGAACCTGACCAGCAACATCTTCCGCGACAACGGCGCGATCGACATCCGGCTGACCAAGCATCCGTCGCAGCCGAACATCCCGGCGACCCTGCGCAACAACATCTACGCCACCCTCGACGCCAACCGGCCGCTGACCTCGGCACCGGTGGCGACGCTCAACGTCGATCCGCTGTTCGTGGACGCGGCCGGCGGCGACTTCCGGCTGCAGGGCGCCTCGCCGGCGATCAACACCGGACGCACCGACGTCAACCTGGTCGGCCAGCGCGACTTCGAGGGCAACCCGCGCTGGTTCGGCCAGGCCCCGGACCGCGGCGCCTTCGAATCCAACATCGGCTCGACCAGCCCGGTGCTGACCGTGACCAACGCCAACGACGCCGGCCCCGGCTCGCTGCGCCAGGCGCTGATCGACTCCAATGCCGCGCCCGACCTCAACACCATCCGCTTCAACATCGCCGGCGCCTGCCCGCGCACCATCACCCTGGCCAGCCTGCTGCCGGACATCGTCCATCCGGTCGCCATCGAGGGCTACAGCCAGCCGGGTTCGGCCCGCAACACCGCCGTGCTGGGCTGGAACGCCAGCCTGTGCGTGGTGCTCAGCGGCGGCAACCAGATCACCGGGGCCTATGGCCTCAACGTCAACACCAGCGCCTCGGCCAATGCCACGGTCAGCATCGAGGGCATCGCCTTCTCCGGGCACTCGATCGCCGCTGTGCAGTTCGTCGGCGGCCGCGACCATCGCTTCACCGGCAACCAGGTCGGCGGCACGGTCGGCACCGCCCTGCTGCCCTCGGCGACCGGCGTGCGGGTCGGCGCCGCCGTCGAGGGCGTCCGCATCGGCGGGCCGGAGCCGGCGGAGCGCAACGTCGTCGCCAACGCCACCGGCATCGGCATCAACGTGTCCGGCAGCGGCGCCACCCAGCCGTCGCGGACCGTGATCGAGAACAACTACGTCGGCACCCAGAGCGGCGGCGACGTCCGCGGCAACAACCGCGGCATCCTGATCCGCGGCTTCGAAGGCATCGTGCGCGGCAACGTCGTCGCCAACAGCGCCTCGCACGGCATCGAGCTGGACGGCGCCCTGGCCATGGCCAACCGCATCGAGGGCAACCGCATCGGCATCCCGGCCGCCTGCGCCACCTGCGCCGACCGCGGCAACGGCGGCCACGGCGTGCTGGTTCGCAACGGCGCCGACGGCAACCGGGTCAACGGCAACCGCATCGGCTGGAGCGGCCTGGACGGGATCACCGTCGCGGCGGCCCGGCAGAACACCCTGCGCCGCAACGAATTCCACGACAACGCCGGCATCGGCATCGACCTGGGCGACGACGGCATCAACTTCACCGACGCCAACAACGCCCAGCCGGCACCGGCGGGCGCGGGCAACGACGCCCAGAACAAGCCGCGCCTGACCAGCGTGCTCGGCGACGCCGGCACCGCCTGGGCCAACGGCGCCCTGAGTTCGGCCAATGGCTGGTACCGCATCGACTTCTACGGCGCACCGGGCTGCACCAACCTCAGCATCGGGCCGCTGCCGGTCGGCGCCTGGGGCCAGGCGCGCGACTGGCTGGGCTCGACCGTGGTCCAGGTCACCGGCGGCAACGCCACCACCAACGGCAGCGCCAGCTTCCAGGGCGTGCCCCTGCAGCGCGCCGGCAACCCGGCCTACTTCGACGAACAGCGCCGGGTGATGGCCACCGCGACCCGCCTGCAGGCCAGCGGCGTGCCGCCGTTCACCAGCTACCGCGACCTCGGCACCTCCGAGCTCGGCCGCTGCCAGACCTTCGCGTTCGGGATCGGCGACGTGATCTTCGCCGACGGCTTCGAGGTTCCGTAGGCCGGCCTGGCGGCCGCCGGGGCCGATGGCCACGGGGACGGCCCGCCGCGCGGGGAATCCGGCGCGGCGGGGTGTCCGGCCCATCGTCCCGCACCGGGGCTTTCGTCCATGGCGCGGCCTGGCGCGGGACGGTCTCCCCGGACAGGCTGACCAGGCTCAGTCCAGCACGATGTAGAACAGGATCGCCAGGTAGTGCAGGACGCTGCCGGCCAGCACGAAGCCGTGCCAGATCGCGTGGCCGTAGGGCAGCCGCCGCCAGACGTAGAACACCACGCCGATCGTGTAGGCGGCGCCGCCGGCCAGCAGCAGGACCAGGCCGCCGGTGTCCATGGCCGCGGCCAGCGGCTTGATCGCGACCAGTCCGACCCAGCCCATCAGCAGGTACAGGCCGACCGCCAGCCAGGTCCAGCGGCGCAGGAAGGTCAGCTCGAAGACGATGCCGAGCACGGCCAGGCCCCAGATCACCGCGAACAGGGTCCAGCCGGTGCGGCCGCCGATCGCGGCCAGGGTGAACGGCGTGTAGGTGCCGGCGATCAGCAGGAAGATGGCGATGTGGTCGAGCGTGCGCAGGACCTTCTTGGCGGCCTCGATGGGGATGCCGTGGTAGAGGGTCGAGGTGGTGTAGACCAGCACCAGGGTGGCGCCGAAGATGCTGCTGGCGACCACGTCGACCGTGCTGCCGCGGGCACTGGCGAAGCCGACCAGGACGGCCAGGCCGACGATGCTGAGGACCACGCCCAGCCCGTGGCTCAGGCTGTTGGCCAGTTCCTCGGCGGGGCGGTAGCGCGGCGCCATGGGTCGCTCCCGTTGCGGCATTGCAGCATACGGGTTCAGGGGCGCCAGGGACAGTTTTCCGCCGCCGCCTTTCCGGCCGGCGCGGCGCGGCGCCCGGGGAATCGCCGCTGACAGGCCGCAGACCCGCCCATACGCTCGCGAATTGTCGCGAACGTCGCCGATCTGGCCGGCATCTGGACAGATCGCGACACCGGCTTCACACTTGGCCGCCCGTCCCGCCCCGGATCGCCCGTGGCCCGCCTGCTGCTGCTCAACGGACCCAACCTCAACCTGCTCGGCAGCCGCGAGCCGGCGATCTATGGCAGCGCCACGCTGGCGCAGATCGAGGCCGGCCTGGTCGAGCGGGCCGCGGCCGCCGGCCACCGGCTCGAATGCCTGCAGAGCAATGCCGAGCACGTCCTGGTCGACCGCATCCAGGCGGCCGGCCGCGACGGCACCGCCTTCATCCTGATCAACCCGGCGGCGTTCACGCACACCAGCGTCGCGCTGCGCGACGCCCTCGCCGCGGTGGCGATCCCCTTCATCGAGCTGCACCTGAGTAACCCGCACGCCCGCGAGCCGTTCCGGCACCGCTCCTACCTGGCCGACCTGGCGGTCGGCCAGGTCGCCGGTTTCGGGCCGCACAGCTACACCCTGGCCCTGGACGCCGCCCTGGCCCGCCTGGCGGCGGCCTGACCCGGCGCCCCACCCCTCCCCGAACCCCGCCCTTTCCCGAGGAACCCGCCCATGGACCTGCGCAAGATCAAGAAGCTGATCGAGATGCTGGAGGAGTCCAACCTGTCCGAGCTCGAGATCCGCGAGGGCGAGGAGACCGTGCGGCTGAGCCGGCACCCGGTCGCCACGCCGATGAGCCAGGCGCCGATGCCCCACT
This sequence comes from Proteobacteria bacterium UBA2363, assembly GCA_002344355.1. Taxonomy (GTDB): domain Bacteria; phylum Pseudomonadota; class Gammaproteobacteria; order Xanthomonadales; family UBA2363; genus Pseudofulvimonas. The sequence continues at coordinate 16,956 of DDTN01000049.1, forward strand.
ACGCACCGGCGCCGACGGCGGTGGCCGCAACCGCCAGCCCGGCCGCCGCCGCCGAGACCGCGGAGCTTCCCGAAGGCCGCACCGTGAGCTCGCCGATGGTCGGCACCTTCTACGCGGCGCCGGCGCCGGGCGCCGAGCCGTTCGTGAAGGTCGGCCAGTCGGTCAGCAAGGGAGACACCCTGGCCACCATCGAGGCGATGAAGATGTTCAACCCGATCGAGGCGGAGTTCGATGGCGTGATCAAGGCGATCCTGGTCGACAACGGCCAGCCGGTCGAGTACGACCAGCCGCTGTTCGTGATCGGCTGAGCCGCGCCGCCATGAAGATCGGCAAGATCGTCATCGCCAACCGCGGCGAGATCGCGCTGCGCATCCTGCGCGCCTGCCATGCCCTGGGCATCCGCACGGTGGCGGTGCATTCCTCGGTGGACCGCAACCTCAAGCACGTGGCGATGGCCGACGAGAGCGTGTGCATCGGCCCGCCGCCCAGCGCGCAGAGCTACCTGAGCGCGCCGGCGATCATCGCCGCCGCCGAGGTCACCGACGCCGAGGCCATCCATCCCGGTTACGGCTTCCTGGCCGAGAACGCAGACTTCGCCGAGCAGGTCGAGCAGTCCGGTTTCGTGTTCATCGGGCCGCGCGCCGACACCATCCGCCTGATGGGCGACAAGGTCACCGCGATCGCCGCCATGAAGGAGGCCGGCGTGCCGACCGTGCCCGGCAGCGACGGCCCGGTCGGCGACGATCCCGAGCGCGCCCTCGCCACCGCCCGCGGGATCGGCTACCCGGTGATCATCAAGGCCGCCGGCGGCGGCGGCGGCCGCGGCATGCGCGTGGTGCACACCGAGGCCGCCCTGCTCAACGCCATCGTCACCACCCGGCGCGAGGCGCAGGCGGCGTTCGGCAACCCGCAGGTGTACATGGAGAAGTTCCTGGAGCATCCGCGCCACATCGAGATCCAGGTGCTCGGCGACGGCCAGGGCAACGCCATCCACCTCGGCGAACGCGACTGCTCGATGCAGCGCCGGCACCAGAAGGTGGTCGAGGAGGCGCCGGCGCCGTTCATCACCGAGGACGAGCGGGCGCGGATCGGCGCCACCTGCGTCGAGGCCTGCAAACGCATGAACTACCGGGGCGCCGGCACCTTCGAGTTCCTGTACGAGGACGGCCGCTTCTACTTCATCGAGATGAACACCCGGATCCAGGTCGAGCACCCGGTCACCGAGCTGATCACCGGCATCGACCTGGTCCGCGAGCAGATCCGCGTCGCCTCCGGCGAGCCGCTGGCGATCCGCCAGGAGGACATCGTGCTGCGCGGCCATGCCATCGAGTGCCGGATCAACGCCGAGGACCCGGAGACCTTCATGCCCTCGCCGGGCACCGTGCACCGCTTCCACGCGCCCGGCGGCCCCGGCATCCGGGTCGACACCCATGTCTACGACGGCTACCGGATCCCGCCCAACTACGACTCGATGATCGGCAAGCTGATCGCCCATGGCGCCGACCGCGCCGAGGCGATCGCGCGCATGCGCGTGGCCCTGGCCGAGACCGTGATCGACGGTGTCCGCACCAACATCCCCTTGCAACAGCGGATCATGACCGATGAGGGCTTCAAGGCCGGCGGCATGAACATCCATTACCTGGAAAAGCGCCTGGCCGAGCAGCGCGGGGGGCCGTGACGCCATGTGGCTGGCGCTGACCGTGCCGACCCAGCCGCGCTTCGAACAGCGCCTGAGCCAGGCGCTCGAGGACCTCGGCGCGGTCGCAGTGACCCTGCTCGATGCCGAGGACCAGCCGTTGTACGAGCCCCGGCCTGGCGAGACGCCGCTGTGGCGCAGGATCACGCTGCAGGCGCTGTTCCCGGGCGGCATCGACGAGCGGGGCGTCGTGTTCGGGCTGTCGGCGCTGCAGCCGGGGCTGGACCTCGCCCATGTCCAGGTGTCGCGGCTCGAGGACCGCGACTGGACCCGGGTGTGGATGGACGATTTCCAGCCGATGCGTTTCGGCCGCCGGCTGTGGATCGTGCCGAGCGGCCACCGGCTGCCGGAGACCGCGGGCGAGGATGCCGTGGAGCTGCGCCTGGACCCCGGCCTGGCCTTCGGGACCGGCACCCATGCCACCACCGCGCAGTGCCTGGAATGGCTGGACGGCCAGGCGCTCGCCGGTTCCCGGGTCCTCGATTTCGGCTGCGGCTCCGGGATCCTGGCGGTCGCCGCCGCCAGGCTGGGCGCCGCCTGCGTGGACGCCGTCGACAACGATCCGCAGGCGCTCACGGCGACCGTGGCCAATGCCGCCGCCAACGGCGTCGGGGACCGCGTGCGGGCGCTGGCCGCCGAGGACTGGACCGGAACGGGCGAGTGCGACGTGGTGGTCGCCAACATCCTCGCCAACACCCTGGTGGCGCTGGCGCCCGGTCTGGTGCGGGCCCTGCGCCCGGGTGGCCGCATCGCGCTGTCCGGGGTGCTGCCCGGCCAGGAGGGCGAGGTCGTCGCCGCCTATGCGGCGCTCGGCGTCGGCCTCGAATGCGGCGAGCGCGAGGGCTGGCTGCTGCTGCATGGCAGCCGCTCCTGAGCGGCCGGCGTCTTCGCCGGTATCCGCCGGAAAGGCGGGTCCGGCCCCCGGGCCGGTATCCGGTCACGATGGCCGGCGGCGATCACCGGTAACCTTGGCGATTCCATGTACACCCAGTGCAGCCACTGCCTGACCGTCTACCGGATCTCCTTCGCCGACCTGACGGGCGGCCGTGGCGAGGTGGTCTGCGGCAGTTGTGACCAGCCCTTCGATGCCCTGGCGACGCTTTCCCAGGCACCGCCCCCGGAACCCCTGGTCCGGCTCGAGCCCTGCCCGCCGATGCTGCCGCGGCCACGCCTCGTGGACGCCGTGATGCGACCGCGCGAGCTGCAGCCGGCCCTGTTCCCCGCACACCCGGTGGCGGCATCCGGCAGGCCGCCGGCGTTTCTCGGGCCCGCGCCGCGGACGACCGGCCGGCGGCGCGGCCAGGGCCTGTGGTGGGCGGGTACCGCGACGCTTGCCCTGCTGCTCCTGGCCCAGGTGCTGTACGCCGAACGCGACCGCCTGCTGGCGATCCCGACCTACCGCGCCTGGGCGGAATCGGCCTGCCTGGCGCTGGGTTGCACCCTGCCCGGCTCCAGCCGCGCCATCGACGGCCTGGCGCTGGTCTCGCGCGACATCCGCAGGCATCCGACCGTCGAGGGCGCCCTGCTGATCAGCGCGACCCTGGCCAACCGCGCCGGGCGCGACCGCCCCTATCCGGTGCTCGAGCTCACCCTTTCCGACCTCGACGGTCGGATCATGGCGATGCGGCGCTTCCGGCCAGTCGACTACCTGTCCGATCCGCGCCGCGGCCTGGCCGGCATGCCGGCGGCCACCACCTTGCCGCTGGAGTTCGAGGTGGTCGATCCCGGCCCTTCGGCGGTCGCCTTCGAGTTCCGCTTCCTGCCGCCGGACGCCTGATACCGCGCGGCTCTCACGGCAGTGCCGGAAAGTCAAGATTTGATCGCGTGCGGGGCCTCGCTACACTGCCCAGCCCGGCGACGCCCCGCGCGCCCGGCCACCGACACCCGCAAGGTTGCAGGCGCCGCCCAGGCGCCGCCCCGGAGAATCGCCGTGAATGCCGTCGTCCACCTGCCGCTTGCCTCCCGTCCCTCCGATGCCGTGCGCGAGGCGACCCTGGGCGAGTGCGTGGGCCATGCCGTGCGCCGGTACCTGGACGATCTCGGCGACAGCCAGTGCGACGATCTCTATGCCCTGTTCCTGGGCGAGCTCGAGTTGCCGCTGCTGCGCGAGGTGATGCGCTGGTCCGGCAACAACCAGAGCCGGGCCGCCCACGCCCTGGGCCTGAGCCGGGCGACGCTGCGCAAGAAGCTGCAGACGCACGGCCTGATCTGAGCGCGTGCAAGGTTCCCCCCTGCCGGGGAGCGCCCCGGCCCCGATGCGATGGCCGCCATGATCCCAGCCGACCTCCCGCGCCTGCCGATCCGGCGCGCCCTGCTCAGCGTGTCCGACAAGACCGGCCTGGTCGAGCTGGGGCGCGCCCTGGCCGGCCGCGGCGTCGAACTGCTGTCGACCGGCGGCAGCGCCGCCACGCTGCGCGAAGCGGGCCTGGCGGTCAGTGATGTCGCCGAGGTCACCGGCTTCCCCGAGATCATGGGCGGCCGGGTCAAGACCCTGCACCCGCGCATCCACGGCGGCCTGTTGCAGCGGGGCGCAGCCGACGCCGCGGTGATGGCCGAGCACGGCATCGCCGCGATCGACCTGCTGGTCGCCAACCTGTATCCCTTCGAGGCGACCGTGGCGCGGACCGGCAGCACCCTGGCCGAGGCGATCGAGGAGATCGACATCGGCGGTCCGGCCATGGTCCGCGCCGCCGCCAAGAATTTCGCGTACGTCGCCGTGCTCACCGATCCCGGCCAGTACGCCGCCACGCTCGACGAGCTGGCCAACAACGACGGCACGCTGTCGGGCGCCAGCCGCTGGCGGCTCGCGGTCGAGGCGTTCAACCGCATCAGCAACTACGACGCGGCGATCAGCGACCACCTCTCGAGCCTGGCCGCCGACGGCTCGCGCAGCGCCTTCCCGGCGCAGGCCAACGGCCGCTTCGTCAAGCTGATGGACCTGCGCTACGGCGAGAACCCCCACCAGCAGGCCGCCTTCTACCGCGACCTGTGGCCGGTGCCGGGCACCCTGGCGACGTTCCGCCAGCTGCAGGGCAAGGAGCTGTCCTACAACAACCTGGCGGACGCCGACGCCGCCTGGGAATGCGTGCGCCAGTTCGAACGGCCGGCCTGCGTGATCGTCAAGCACGCCAATCCCTGCGGCGTCGCCGAGGCCGGCGACCTCGCCGCCGCCTATGCCCTGGCGTTCGCCACCGATCCGGCGAGCAGCTTCGGGGGCATCATCGCCGTCAACCGCGAGCTGGACGAGGCGGCGGCACGGGCGATGACGGCGCAGTTCCTGGAGGTGCTGATCGCGCCGGCGGTCAGCGCCGCGGCGCGCGCGGTCCTGGCACGCAAGGGCAATGTCCGGGTGCTGGAGATCCCGCCCGGCGATGGCCTGAACAACCGCGACGTCAAGCGGGTCGGTTCCGGCCTGCTGATGCAGGACGCCGACGTGCGCACGGTCGGTCGCGGCCAGCTCAAGGTGGTGACCCGCAGGCAGCCGACGCCGGCCCAGCTCGACGACCTGATGTTCGCCTGGCGGGTCGCCCGCTTCGTCAAGTCCAACGCCATCGTCTACGCCGGCGGCGGCCGCACCCTGGGCATCGGCGCCGGCCAGATGAGCCGTGTCGATTCCGCCCGCATCGCCGCGCTCAAGGCGCACGGCGCCGGGCTCGACCTGGCCGGCTGCGCGGTCGCCTCGGATGCCTTCTTCCCGTTCCGCGACGGCCTCGACGTGCTCGCCGAGGCCGGCGCCGCCTGCGTGATCCAGCCCGGCGGCTCGATCCGCGACGACGAGGTGATCGCCGCCGCCGACGAGCGCGGGATCGCCATGGTGTTCACCGGCATGCGGCATTTCCGGCACTGAGCGACGCACCGCCCAGGCGCGGTGCCAGGGCGATTCCGGGCGCGACCGCCTCAAGCCGCTCGCCAGCCCTCGAGCTGCAGCAGATGGCGCTTCGCCGGCAGCCCGCCGCCGAAGCCGGTGAGGCTGCCGTCGGCGCCGATCACCCGGTGGCAGGGGACCACGATCGGCAACGGGTTGCGGCCGTTGGCGGCGCCGACCGCGCGGGCCGACCCCGGTCGGCCGATCGCCGCGGCGAGTTCGCCGTAGCTGCGGGTCTGGCCCCAGGGGATGGTCGCCAGCGCCGCCCACACCTGGCGCTGGAACGCCGTGCCCGCAGGCGCCAGCGGCAGGTCGAAAGCCCGCAGGCGGCCCTCGAAGTAGGCCTCCAGCTGCTCGCGGGCGCGCTGCAGCACGTCGCTGCCGCCCCAGCGGGCGCCGGCGCCGGCCCAGGCCAGGTCGGCGGGGGCGTGGAACTGGATCCGGCGCAGGCCATGGCCATCGGCGGCCAGGCCAAGGGGGCCGATCGGGGAATCGATGCGCAGGCAGTCAGGCACGGCGGCGTTGCTCCTCGGGGGGCACACGGACAGGCGTCGCGCGGTGCCACAGGTGTACGGCGGCATAGGCACGCCAGGGTCGCCAGGCCTGCGCGCGCCCGGCGAGAGCCCGGCCGGTGGCGGGTGCCGCCCCGCCGGCCGCGGCCCGGCGCAGCACCAGGTCGTCGGCGGGGAAGGCATCGGGATGGCCGAGCACGCGCAGGGCCAGGTAGTGCGCGGTCCAGGCGCCGATCCCCGGCAGCGCGGTCCAGCGATCGACGAAGCCGTCCAGGGACTGGCCTGGCGCGAAGTCGACCCGTCCCTCCAGCAGCGCCGTCGCCATTGAACGCAAGGTGGCGACCCGGGCACGGGTCAGGCCGACCGCCGCGAGGTCGGCGGCCAGCAGGGCCGCCGCGTCGGGGAACAAGCGGGCGCCGCCGGGTAGCGGCGTGCCGAAGCGGGTCAGCAGGCGGTGCGCCAGGGTGCGGGCGGCGGCGACACTGACCTGCTGGCCCAGCACCGCGCGCACCGCGGTCTCGAATCCCTCCCAGGCGCCGGGCAGGCGCAGGCCCGGATGCCGCTGCACGGACGTCGCGAGCAGCGGATCGCCGGCCAGCACGGCCGCCACCGCCGGCGGCTCGGCATCGAGGTCGAAGACGCGCCGGACGGTGGCGACCACGCCCTGCAGCGCCCCCGGCGCGACGCCGCGCAAGCGCAGCCGCAAGGCCGGGTCGGCGCCGCCCCAGGGTTCGATCCGGCACCGCGCCGAGGGACCGAGGCAGCGCTCGTACCCACCGTCGACCACGGCGTCGAGCCCGGCAAGGCTGCGCTGGCCCAGAAAGCCCAGGATCGCCCCGAAGTCGTACGGCGGACGATAGGCCAAGCGCAGTTCCAGGGCGCCGTCCGCTGCGGCATCGCCCTCGTCGCCCCGGCGGCGCAGCGCCCCCGGTGGCATCCGGTAGGCGGACCGGAACACCGTGTGGAAGCGGCGCAGGCTGCCGAAACCGGCCGCCAGCGCGACCTCGGTGACCGGCATCGCCGTCTCGGTGAGCAACTGCTTGGCGAACAGCAGCCGGCGGGTGCCGTGTACCGCGACCGGCGAGGCGCCCAGGCGCTCGCTGAACAGCCTGCGCAGCTGGCGCTCGCCCAAGTGCAGTCGGTCGGCCAGCCCGGACAGCGGCCCCTGCGCCAGGGCGCCATCCTCGATCAGCGCCAGCGCCCGCGCCAGCAGCGCATCACCGCGGCGCCAGGGCCCTGCGGCCGGCGCCAGCTCCGGCCGGCAGCGCAGGCAGGGCCGGAAGCCGGCGGCCTCGGCGGCCGCGGCGCTGGCGTAGTAGCGGACATTGGCCGCGCGCGGCGCCGGCGCCGGGCAAACCGGCCGGCAGTAGATGCCGGTGCTGGTTACGGCGGTGTAGAACAGCCCGTCGAACCGGCTGTCCCGGCTCAGGCGCGCCTGCTCGCAGACCTGTGCCGGCGGCAGGCCGGCCGGGACGTCGGCGACAGGGTTCGGGACCGTGACCATGGGTCTCACCGTAGCAGCGTCGGCGCGCCCCGGCTGGCCGCTTTCGGACATGAATATCGGCGAAGCCGCTGGGGGATTTGCTATATTGGCGACCTATGCTGCAATGCAGCAGCCCAGGAACAACCATGCCCCTCGACCTCGTCCCCTCCGGCAGCGACCTGCCCAACGACATCAACGTCATCATCGAGATCCCCAAGGACGCCGACCCGGTCAAGTACGAGGTCGACAAGACCTCGGGCGCGATCTTCGTCGACCGCGTGCTGACCACGCCGATGCGCTATCCGTGCAACTACGGCTACGTGCCGCACACCCTGTGCGGCGACGGCGACCCGCTCGACGTGCTGGTGGTGATGCCGGTGCCGCTGATCCCCGGCTCGGTGATCCGTTGCCGGCCGGTCGGGCTGCTGAAGATGACCGACGAGGCCGGCGAGGACGAGAAGGTCATCGCGGTGCCGATCAGCAAGGTGTTCCCGGGTTACCGGGAGATCGCCACCGTGCGCGACCTGCCGGAGCTCACGCTCGACCGCATCGCCCACTTCTTCGCCCACTACAAGGACCTGGAGAAGGGCAAGTGGGTGAAGATCGAGGGCTGGCGCGACGCCGCCGAGGCCAAGCAGGCGGTGCTGGATTCGGTGGCGCGCTTCGAGGCGGCGCCGGAGAAGCCCAACTTCTGAGCGCGCCGCCGGGTGCGCGCCGGCGGAACGGTGCCGCTTGTCCGATTCGAACGGACGACCTACCGCTTACAAGGCGGTTGCTCTACCAGCTGAGCTAAAGCGGCGCGGGCACGCATGGTAGCGCGGGCGTCGCCGATCCGAGACCTGCGGGCGCGGGCCCGGCACGTCCACCTGGCGCTTCCGGTCGGCAATCGGAGCGTTCGCCTGCCGGGCGGCACCAGCCCAGGCGGTTTTGTCTCGTGTTTTCAACAGCCTGGATGAAGCTGCCTGCCAGGCGCCCGCTTGCCTTAAGTTTTGCTATAACTTAATGCAAATGAAGCCCTGGCCGATCGCACCCCAGCTGGACAGGCTGACCTCCCTGCCTCCGGAGCGGCTCGCCGACGTTTTCCGGTACAGCGGCGCGCTGGGCGATCGGGACTACCTGCACTGGGAACAGATCCGCCATCGCCGGCCACCGGACGGCCTGTCCACCGACGAATGGTGGCTGGCGTTGAAGCTCAAGCGGACCGGAAGCCGGCTGGCTTTCCCAACGCTGACCGCCAAGAGTGGCCAGGCCTTGTGCGTGTCACGGCACGGTCGTCTCGACAGCGGCTTCTCGATCCTCGATCGCTTGATGGCGGGCAGGATGGAGCTGCCGGCATCGGTTCGCAACGAGCACGCACGGGACCGCTACCTGGTCGGGTCGCTGATGGAGGAGGCGATCCACTCCAGCCTATTCGAAGGCGCCGTCAGCACGCGTGAGGCAGCCAAGGAACTCCTGCGCCAGCAGCGCCGTCCGACCAGTAAGGACGAGCGGATGATCCTCAACAACTACCGGGCCATGCAGCGCTTGCGCAGCATGGCGGCAGCGCCCCTGCGCGTCGATGATGTCCTGGAGCTGCACCGCATCCTCACCGAAGGAACGCTGGAGGATCCGGGACAGGCCGGGCGGATCCAGACCGAGGCCGATCGCCGGGTCGACGTCGTCGATGACCGGATCGGCCGGCTGGTGCACCGGCCACCGCCGGCAGCCGAGCTGCCCCTGCGCCTGCAACGCCTGGTCGAGTTCGCCAACGGCGATGATTCCGATGGCGATCAGTTCGTGCACCCGGTCCTGCGCTCGATCCTGCTGCACTTCCAGCTCGCAAACGATCACCCGTTCGCGGATGGCAACGGCCGGACCGCACGGGCACTGTTCTACTGGTCGATGCTGCGAAGAGGCTACTGGCTCGCGGAGTTCCTGTCCGTATCGCGGCCCATCTACCGGTCGCGTTCCGCCTACGAGCAGGCGTTCATCGCCGTGGAAAGCGATCCGCACGACGGCACCTACTTCGTCCTGCAGCAGCTACAGGTCATCGAACAGGCAGTGCAGGAACTCTTCGAGTACGTGGAACGCAAGTCGCGACAGGACGGCGAGTTGCGCCAGCTGCTGAGCCGCCGTGCCGACGTCAACCATCGGCAGCTCGCGTTGCTGCAGCACGCCTTGAACCATCCACACGCCGAGTACACGCATGAATCGCATGGCAACTCGCACCGGGTCTCGACGGTGACCGCGCGCGCCGACCTGCGCGACCTGGTGGCCCGGGGTTGGCTGCGCCCGTCCCGATCCGGAAGGCGGATCGTCTACCAGCCCGTCGAGGACCTGCCCTCACTGCTGACGGCGTGACCGGCGGGCCTCGTGGCTCCGGTGCGGCGGGCGGCCGCGTTCAGCCGTCATGCAAGCCCAACGCGCGACGAAGGCGCCGACGATGCGCCCCCTCGTCGATGACGGTGACGATCCTGGCATTGTCGGGGCGGCCGCTGCGGCGGCTCCAGTCGACCACGGTCTGGCCGCGCGCCAGGGCGCCGGCGGTCTCGATGGACACCGGTCGGGTCACCGATTCCAGCACGGCATTCGGCTGCAGCAGCACGGTCATGGCCAGCGCATCGGCCGGGGTGAAGCGGCCCGCGCCCTCGCCACGGTGGCGGTCGCGGGTGATCCGGGAGATCGCCCGGTAGAAGCGCGCCGGGACGGTTTCGCCGGCCAGCCAACGGTCGACCTCGTCGAGGTCCAGGCCGTGCCGCAGCACCAGCTCCCAGTCGACCAGGGTCAGCGACGGTCCGCGCGCGAAGCACAGCGCCGCCGCCTCGGCATCGAAGGCGAGGTTGAACTCGGCGGCCAGGTACTCGGTGTTGCCGCGCGCGCCGATCGCCCCGCCCATGCAGGTCCAGCCGGCCAGGCGGCCGGCCAGGCCGGGGTCCAGGGCCAGCGCCAGCGCGACGTTGGTCAGCGGCCCCAGGGTCAGCAGGTGCAGCTCGCCGGGATGGCGGTGGCTGGCCTCGATCAGGGCCAGGGCCGCATGCGGCGCGGCGGGCCGCAGGCGCGCCGGCCGCAGGCCGACGTCGCCGAAGCCGTCGCGGCCGTGCCAGTGCGCGGCATCGTCGGCCTGGCGGGGCAGCAGGGGGCTGTCGGCGCCGGGATGCACCGGCAGCAGGGGCCGGCCGGCCAGCTCGCACAGCTTCAGGGCATTGGCGGTGCACGCCGGCAGGCCGACGTTGCCGCCGACGATGCCCAGGCCGACCAGCTCGACGTCCGGATCGGCAAACGCCATCAGCAGGGCCAGGGCGTCGTCGACGCCCGGGTCGGTGTCGATCCAGAGCTTCATGCGCCTCCTCGCCCGCGGCGGGCGATTGTCGCACGGCCGCCAGCCCCTGCCGCGTCCGGGCGTTTCCGGCTAGCCTGCCGCCATGACTTCGATCGCCACGAGACGCCGCCGGGCCGGCCGGCTGGTTGCGCTGCTGGTCCTGCTGGCGCCGGCCTGGCTGCAGGCCAGCGAGGTGCCGGCGCCGCTGGCGACCGCCATCGAGGCCGGGCGCGCGGCCCTGTCGGGCGGCGGCATCGACGAGGCGCAGCGACGCAGCGCCGGCGAGCTGCTGGATGCCGCGGCCAGCTTCGACCGCGAGGCCGACGCCCTGGTCGAACAGGCCGCCCAGGTGCGCGCGGCGGCCGCGAGCGCGGTGCCGGCACCGGTGCTGCTGTCGCCCGCCGAGCGCGAGCGCAGCCTGGCCGAGTGGACCGCGCGGCTGCCGGCGCGGGCCGACATCGACACGCTGGAACGCCTGCTCGCCCAGGAGCGGGCTGCCGTCGCCGACCTGCAGGCGCGCATCGAAAACGTGGCCGCCGAACAGTCCGGCGTGCTGGCCCGTCCCGGCCTGGCCGCCGACCTGGTGGTATTGCGCAGGCGCATCGACGAGACCGCGGTGGCGCCGGCCGCGGGCGCCGAGAACGGCGACGAGGCGGCGGCGCTGGCCGAGGCGCGCCGGCTGCGCCGCGCCGCCGAGCACCGGCGCCTGCGCGCCGAGCTGGCCCTTCGCCAGGCCGAGCAGGACACCGCGGCCGGCCGTCAGCGCGACCTCGAGGCCAGCCTGCAGTCGCTGCGCCAGGAACTGGCCCTGCGGACGCCGCGACTCGATCTCCTGTCGCAACGCATCGTCGGGCTCGGCCGCAGCGAACTCGAGGAACTGGCCCGCAGCCACGCCGACCGGGCGCTCGAGCGCGAGGCGGCGGGCGGCGCCGCCGCCACCCTGGCTTCGGACAATGCCGCGCTGGCCGGCGAGCTGGTCGAGACCAACGAGCGGCTGGCGCGCGAGCGCTCGGCGCTGACCGGCTTCCAGCAGGCCCGCGACCGCGTCGCCGCCGCCCTGCGCGACAGCCAGACCCGGCTCGAGCTCGGCGGCACCAGCGAGGTGGTGGGGCGCTGGCTGTGGCGCGAGCGGCGGGCGCTGGAGCCGCCACGCACCCTGGAGCGGCGCCTCGGCGAGCTGCGCGACCGCGTCGGAGAACTGCGCCTGCGTCTGCTGCTGCTGGGCGAGCAGCGACGCGAACTGGCCGATGCGGACGCCGCGGTGGCGGCCTTGCGCGAGGGACAGGCGGAGGCGACCGAGGACGAGGCCGCCGACAACGCCGACGACGAGGACCTGCGCGCCCTGCTGGCCGCCCGCCTGGACCTGGTCGAACGGCTGGAGCCGCTGCTGCGCCGGCGTATCGAGGTGCTGGGCGACAGCGAGGCGGCGCTGCTGGCGCAGATCGAACGCAGCCGCGCCCTGCAGCAGGTGCTCGACCGCCACCTGCTGTGGATACGCAGCCACGGGCCGGTCGACCGTGCCTGGCTGGGCCGCGTCGGCGCGGGTCTGGCCGATCTCGTGCGGCCATCGCGGTTCGCCACCAGCGCCCGCCTGCTGGTTGCCGATGCCAGCGCCCGACCGCTGCGCTGGCTGGCCGTGGGGGCCCTGCTGGCTGCGGCGTTCGCGGCGCGCCGGCTGGCGCGCCGGCGCCTGCCCGGACTGGCCCAGGCGGTGCGCATGGTGCGCGGCGACCGTTTCGTGCACAGCCTGGTGGCGCTGGCCTGGACCACGGCGGCGGCCGCGGGCTGGGCCCTGGCCGCCGGCCTCGGCGGCTGGCTGCTGCAGGGCATCGGCAGCGCCGGACGCTACAGCGACTCGCTGGGCCGCGCCCTGGTCGCGCTGGCGCTGCCGGTACTGACCCTGTCGATGCTGCGCTGGCTGGTCCGCGAGCACGGCGTCGCGCAGGCGCACCTGCGCTGGAGCAGGCAGCGCCTGGGCGCGCTGCGGCGCTGGCTGCCGACTGCGCAGGCCGTGCTGCTGCCGGCCTGGTTCGTGCTCGCCCTGGCGTTCATGCGCAACCAGGACCTGGCGATCGACGTCCAGGCGCGGCTGGCGCTGGTGCTGCTGGCCGTGGCCGGCGCCGCCCTGCTCTGGCGCCTGCTGGCGCCGGGCGCGGTCTGGACGCCCCGGGCCGCGGCGGTGGAGCCGTCGTCCCTGCGTCGTACCGCCCGCGTGCTGATGCCCGCCCTGCTGGTGGCCAGCGCGCTGCTGGCGCTGTCCGGCTACGTGTACACGGCCGCCCTGCTGATGCGCGCCCAGTTCGCCAGCGTCGGCGTGGTGGTCGCGGTGGCCCTGCTGCATGGCCTGCTCGCGCGCTGGTTCCTGCTGGGCGAACGGCGGCTCGCGCTGCGCCGCATGGAGGCCCGTCGCGAGGCCGCCGGCGAGGGCGGCGGCGACAGCGAATCCGGGGAGGCTGCCCCGGACCCCGAGCAGGACCTGACCCTGGAGGCGGTCAACGCCCAGAGTCGGCGCCTGCTGCGGGCGCTCAAGCTCACCCTGCTGGTGCTGGGCCTGGCCTGGACCTGGTCCGACCTGCTGCCGGCGATCGCCCGGCTCGACCAGGTCGCCCTCTGGCACTTCAGCGAGACCGGCGCCGACGGCGCCCAGGTCCGCCAGGCGGTGACCCTGATGGCCCTGCTGCTCGGACTGGGCGTGCTGGTGCTGACCCTGGTCGCCGCCCGCAACCTGCCCGGCCTGGTCGAGGTCGGCCTGCAGGCGCGCCCCGGCATCGATGCCGCCTCGCGGTACGCGATCACCAGCGTGACCCGCTACGCCGTGGTGATCGCCGGCGTGCTGATCGGGCTGGGCCTGCTCGGCCTGCGCTGGTCGCAGCTGCAGTGGATGGCGGCGGCCCTGACCGTCGGCCTGGGCTTCGGCCTTCAGGAGATCTTCGCGAACTTCGTGTCCGGCCTGATCCTGCTGTTCGAGCGGCCGTTCCGCGTCGGCGACGTGATCACGGTCGGCGAGCTGTCCGGCACGGTGACCCGCATCCGTACCCGCGCCACCACGATCCTCGACTTCGACAACAAGGAGATCGTGATCCCGAACAAGGCCTTCATCACCGACCGTCTGATCAACTGGACGCTCAGCGACAGCACCACCCGGGTCACCCTCAAGGTCGGGGTCGCCTACGGCAGTCCGGTCGAGAAGGTCCATGCCCTGCTGCTGCAGGCGGCCCGCGAGCACCCGCGGGTACTCGCCGAGCCGGCCCCGCGGACCTGGTTCATGGCCTTCGGCGCCTCGTCGCTGGACTTCGAGCTGCGCGTCTTCGTCGCCACCCTGGGCGACCGGCTGGTGGTGATGAACGAGCTCAACGGCCGCATCGCCAGCCTGTTCCAGGCGCAGGGCATCGAGATCGCCTTCCCGCAGCTCGACCTGCATGTCCGCGACGTCGCCACCGTGCCGGGGTGGCCGGCCGCGGGCGACGCGCCGCCGGGGCCGGCGCCGGCCTGATCCGGCCAGCGGCCGCCGGCGACGGCCGGGGACCCGGATGCCCAGCGGGCCGGCAGGACCTCCGGCCCTCGACCGTCCGGGGATTACCGGCTAAGTTCCGCGGCCCGGCACCCGCCCTGCACGACCGGAACAATGAACCGCGTTCCTCTTGGCACACTGGCCGCGGCTGCGCTGCTGGCCCTCGCCCTGCTCCTGGCCGCCCTGGCCTGGGCCCTGCCGATGATGCTCTGGGACCACCTCGACCTGGTGCCGATGCTGGCCGCCGGAACGCCCGGCGCCCTGGCGGATGCCGGGTTCTGGGCGATCCACGGCGGCCACCTGCACAGCGCGGCCTATGCCGTCCTGCTGGTCACCAGCCGGCTCGCCGACGGCGCGCCCTGGCCGGACGTGCTGGCCAGCTGGCTGCTGCTGGTCCTGACCGCGGCGGTGGTGGTCGGCTGCGGGCTCAGGCGCTTCGGCCGCGCGCCTGACGCCCCGCTGTACCTGGCGGCGGTGGTCGTCCTGGTGCTGCATCCGGGCCATCTGGCCAACCTGCAATGGGGCTGGCAGGTCGCCGTGTTCCTGTGCCTTGCCGGCGTCGTGCTGGCGCTGCGGCTGCTGACCGCGCCGGCGCCGACCGCCGCCGGCAACGCCCTGGCGCTGGCGGCGGCCGCGGTGGCCCTGCTCAGCTTCGCCACCGCCCTGGCGCTGCCGGCCACGGCGGCGCTGGTGCTGGCCCTGCGCCGCGACCTTCCGCCGCGTCGGCGGCTGGCGCTGCTGCTGCCGTGGCTGCTGCTCGGTGCCGGCGCCCTGGCGATGGCCTGGCGGGGCGGCACCGGCGGCGCGCCGGCGGCGCCCGTCGAGCTGGCGCACTACGTGCTCAACTTCCTGGGCGGCGCGCTGGCCCGGTTCGCCACCGACCTGGCGCCGTTGCTGGCGGCGATCTCGCTGCCGGTGGCCGCGGCCGCCTGGCTGCGCCACCCGGATCCGGCGGCGGCGCGGTTCTGGTCGGGCCTGCTGCTGTTCGGGCTGGGCTGCGCGCTGCTGACCGCCCTGGGCCGGACCGGCGCCTACGGCCCGGAGCAGGCCTTCGCGACCCGCTACGTGAGTTTCTCCACCCTGTACTGGCTGGGCCTGGTCGGCCTGCTCGCCACGTCCCGGAGCGCCGCCGGCGGCGGCACGGTGCAGGCGCGCTGGCATCGCGCGGGCGTCGCCGGCCTGGTCGTACTGGCCCTGGCCACCGGCGGCCACGTCGCCCGCAAGGCGGCGCGCCTGCACGAGACGACCAGCCTGACCGCCGAGCGGATCCGGCAGGACTGGCCGGAGGTCGATCAGGCGCTGCTCGCCGACATCTATTTCGGGCAGGCCGAGGTCGCGCGCGAGCGCCTGGCCGTACTGGCATGGATGGGCTGGCCGCCGTTCGCGGCGGCCGCCGATCGGGACAGCCGGCAGCAACCCTGACGACGGCCGCGGCGGCGCCGGGACGCCGGGCCGGATCAGGCGCCGGCGTAGCGCTCGGCCTGGCCGATCCAGCGGCTGGACAGGGCGTCGACCACCTCCGGATGCCCGTCCAGCAGGGCATCGGCCAGTTCCGCCACCACCGGCAACAATCCGGCGTCGCGTCCGAGGTCGGCGATCCGGAACGCCGCCACGCCGGTCTGCCGGGTGCCGAGCAGCTCGCCCGGGCCGCGCAGCTCGAGGTCCTTCTGGGCGATCTCGAAGCCGTCGTTGCTGCCCCGCAGCACCTCCAGCCGCTGGCGCGCCAGCAGCGACAGCGGCGTGCCGTACATCAGGACGCAGCTCGAGCGCGCGCTGCCGCGCCCGACCCGGCCACGCAGCTGGTGCAGCTGGGCGAGGCCCAGGCGCTCGGCGTTCTCGATCACCATCAGGCTGGCGTTGGCGACATCGACGCCGACCTCGATCACCGTGGTGGCGACCAGCAGGTCGATGGCACCGGCCTTGAACGCCGCCATCGCCGCCTCCTTCTCCGCCGCCTTCATGCGGCCGTGCACCAGGGCGGTGCGCAGCCCGGGCAGCGCGACCGCCAGCTCGGCATGCGCCTTTTCCGCGGCGCGCGCCTGCAGCTGCTCGGACTCCTCGATCAGGGTGCAGACCCAGTAGGCCTGGCGGCCGTCGGCGCAGGCCGCACGGATCCGGGCGACCAGCTCGTCGCGGCGGGTCTCGGGCAGGACCACGGTCTGCACCGGGGTCCGGCCCGGCGGCAGGGCATCGATCACCGAGACGTCGAGGTCGGCGTAGGCGGCCATCGCCAGGGTGCGCGGGATCGGCGTCGCCGTCATCACCAGCTGGTGCGGGACGCCCGCGCCGGAGGCCCCCTTGTCGCGAAGGGCCAGACGCTGGTGCACGCCGAACCGGTGCTGCTCGTCGACGATGGCCAGGCCCAGGCGCGCGAACGCCACCGCCTCCTGCATCAGCGCGTGGGTGCCGACCGCCAGCGGCGCGCCCGCCGCCAGGGCCGCGAGCGCCGACGCGCGCGGCCGGCCCTTGACCTTGCCGGCCAGCCACACCGGCTCGATGCCGAGCGGTCCGAACCAGCCGGCGAAACTGCGCCGGTGCTGCTCGGCCAGCAGTTCGGTCGGCGCCATCACCGCCACCTGGTGTCCGGCCTCGATCGCCTGGGCCGCGGCCAGTGCCGCGACCACGGTCTTGCCCGAACCGACGTCGCCCTGCACCAGGCGCAGCATCGGCGCCGACTGCGCGAGGTCCGCCCCGACCTCGGCGACCACCCGCTCCTGGGCGGCGGTGAGCTCGAACGGCAGGGCCGCGCGCAGGCGCCCGGCCAGCTCGCCGCCGCCGCGCAGGGCCGGCGCAGCCAGCGCGCGCTGCGCCTGGCGCCGGCGCCGCAGGCTGAGGTGGTGGGCAAGCAGCTCCTCGACGATGAGGCGGCGCTGGCACGGGTGCCTGCCCGCGGCCAGGTCCGCGAGGTCGGCATCCGGCGGCGGCGCATGGACGTAGCGCAGCGCGGCGGCCAGCGAAGGCAGCCGGTGCCGTTCGCGCAGCGCCGCGGGCAGCAGCTCGAGGACGTCGTCTCCGGGCAGCTCGACCAGGGCGCGCGCGACCCAGCCCGCCAGGCGCCGCCCGTCCAGCCCCTGGGTGGTCGGATAGACCGGGCGCAGCCGCTCGTCGGTCGCCGCCTCGGCGTCCGCGGCCAGCCGGCGGTAGCTGGGGTGCACCATCTCCAGGCCGGCCTGGCCCGGTCGCGGCTCGCCGTAGGCCAGCACCCGTGCGCCGGGTTCGAAGCCCCGCGCCTGGGCGGCGTTGAAGTGGAAGAAGCGCAACACCAGGGTGGCGCCGCTGTCGTCCTCCAGCGCCACCCGCAGCAGCGGCCGGAAGCGGAAGCCGCGCTCGACCGCACCGACCCGGCCCAGAACCTGGGCACGTTCGCCGGGCACCAGGTCGGCGATCGCGGTGATCGCGGTGCGGTCCTCGTACCTCAACGGCAGGTGGAACCAGAGATCGCCGATCCGCTCCAGGCCCAGCCGCGCCAGCAGGTCGGCACCGCGCGGCCCGACCCCCGGCAACTCGGCCACCGCACGGCGGCCGGCCGCCAGCGCCGCTGCGGTCGCCGCCGCCGGCGTCGCGCGCGGCGCCGCCCTCCTGGTCGGCATGCGCGCCCTCAGTCCAGCACCATCACGCCGTCGACCTCGACCCGGGCGCCGCGCGGCAGCTCGGCGACGCCGATCGCGGCGCGCGCCGGATAGGGCGCGCCGAAGCGCGCCTCCATGGCGGCGTTGATGCGCGCGAAGTGGCCAAGGTCGGTCAGGTAGACGTTGAGCTTGACCAGGTGGCCGAGCGAGCCGCCCGCGGCCAGGCACACCGCCTCGAGGTTGTCGAAGGCGCGGGCGATCTCGGCGTCGATGTCGCCGGCGACCAGGTCCCCGGAGGCCGGGTCCAGGGGAATCTGCCCGGACAGGTAGACGGTGGCGCCGGCGCGGACCGCCTGCGAATAGGTGCCGATCGCCTTCGGCGCGGAGTCGGTGTGGATAACGGTGCGCATGGACGCCTCCTGGTGCGGAGGCGGCAGGATAGCGCCGCGCTGGCGGTGGCGGCGACGCGTCCGGGCGGAGGGTCAGCCGAGCACGCGCTGGACCGAGTGCACGACGTCGCTGCGGCGCACCCGGCGCATCACGTCGGCCAGGTGCTTGCGGTCGCGCACCTCGATGGTGAACAGCAGCACCGCCGCGGCCAGGTCGCGCTCGGCGTACTCGACGTGGGCGATGTTGGACTGCGCCTGGGCGATCGCGGCGGCGACCCCGGCGAGCACGCCCGGCTTGTTCATGACCACCACCCGCAGCACGACCCGGAAGTCGCCCTCGACCTGGCGGTCCCAGTCGATCGGCACCAGCCGCTCGGGGGCCTTGCGGTACTCGGGCAGGTTGCGGCAGCCGGTCTGGTGCACGACCACGCCCTTGCCGGCGGACAGGTAGCCGACGATGTCGTCGCCGGGGATCGGGTGGCAGCAGTTGCCGAAGCTGATCACGCCGCGCTCGCGTCCGCTGATCAGCAGGCGCTCGCCGGCGATGCCGGGACCGGCGCTGCCCGCCTCGCCGGCCAGCAGCTGGCCGGCGACCTGCTCGGCCACGCGGTTGCCCAGGGCGATGTCCGAGAGCAGTTCCTCCAGCCGACGGAAGCGCTGCTCGGCCAGGTAGTGCTCCAGCCGTTCCGGCGGCAGCGCCTCCAGGGAGCCGCCGCGCGCCGCCAGCGCGCGGTCGAGCATGCGGTGGCCGAGCTCGACCGCATCCTCGTGCTGCAGCCGCTTGAAGTGGTTCCTGATCGCCGTGCGCGCCTTGCTGGTGGCGACGAACTCCAGCCAGCCCGGCTGCGGCTGGGCACTGGCGGCGGTGACGATCTCGACCGCCTGGCCGCTTTCCAGCCGGGCCCTCAGCGCCGCCAGCTTCTTGTCGATGCGCGCGGTGACCGCATGGTCGCCGAGCTCGGTGTGCACGGCGTAGGCGAAGTCCAGCGCGGTGGCGCCGCGCGGCAGGCTGAGGATGTCGCCGCGCGGGGTGAACACGTAGACCTCGTCGGGGAACAGGTCGACCTTGACGTTGTCGACGAACTCGATCGACGAGCCGGTGCGCGCCTGCGCCTCGACCAGGCCGCTGAGCCACTCGCGCGCGCGCGCCTGGGCATTGCTGCCGCTGGCGCCGGACTTGTAGGTCCAGTGCGCGGCGACCCCGCGCTCGGCGACGGTGTCCATGTCCTCGGTCCGGATCTGGACCTCGATGGGCGCATCGAAGGGGCCGAACAGCACGGTGTGCAGGGACTGGTAGCCGTTCGCCTTGGGGATCGCGATGTAGTCCCGGAAGCGGCCATCGAACGGCTTGTACAGGCCATGCACCGCGCCCAGCGCCTGATAGCAGTGCATGGTGGTGTCGGTGACCACCCGCACGCCGTACACGTCCATCACCTGCGACAGCGGCTTCCGCTCGCGCAGCATCTTCTGGTAGATGCTGTGCGGCGACTTGACCCGGCTGACCACCCGGTGGCGCAGGCCCTCCTGCTTCAGGCGCAGCGAGAGCGACTGCTCGATCCGTTCGATGGCCTGCCGGCGGTTGCCCTGCAGCTGCCGGATGTGGGCGGCGATGACCCGGTAGCGCATCGGGTACAGGGCGGCGAACGCCAGATCCTGCAGCTCGGCCTTGAGGCGGTTCATGCCCAGGCGCTGGGCGATCGGCGCGTAGATGTCCAGGGTCTCGCGGGCGATCCGCCGGCGCGCCTCGTCGGACATGCCGGCGATGGTGCGCATGTTGTGCAGGCGGTCGGCCAGCTTGATCAGGATGACGCGCAGGTCGCGCGCCATCGCCATCACCATCTTCCGGAAGCTCTCCGCGGCGGCCTCCTGGCGGTCGCGGAAGTGGACCTTGTCGAGCTTGGTGACCCCGTCGACCAGGTCGGCGACGTCGCCGCCGAACTCGGCCTCGATGTCCGCCCGGGTCAGGGCGGTGTCCTCGATGGTGTCGTGCAGGATGGCGGCGACGATCGCCTCGCCGTCCAGGCCCATGTCGGCGAGGATGCCGGCGACCGCGACCGGGTGCGTGATGTAGGGCTCGCCGGTCTTGCGGGTCTGCCCCGCATGCGCTTCGGCGCCGATCTCGTAGGCGCGCCGGACCCGGTGCAGCTGGTCGCGGCGCAAGTGCCGCTTCAGCTTCTTCAGCAGTGCGCGGACGTCTTCCGGAAGGGTGCCGGCGGTGGGCAGGACCGCGTTGAGCAGGGCACCCACGGCGCGGCCTCAGCGCCCGCCGCAGCGGCTACAGCGAGGTGGCGCATCCTGGCCGGGCATCAGGGCATGGGACTCAGAGGTCGTCGCCGCCCTTGTCCTCGTCGAGCTCGGCCGCGGCCCACTCCAGGGCCTCGCGCTCGGCGCGCTCGCGCTCCTGGCGGTCGATCTCGTCGACCATCGCCATGTCGATGCGGTTCTCGGCGATCTCGCGCAGGGCCAGCACGGTCGGCTTGTCGTGCTCGGAGGCGATGGTCGGCTCCGCGCCCTTGGTCAGTTGCCGGGCACGCTTGGACGCCATCAACACCAGCTCGAAGCGGTTCTCGACCACTTTCAGGCAATCCTCGACCGTGATCCGGGCCATCGTATGCGCAACCTTATTCTGCGGAGACAAGTGCGCAGATTGTAGCCAATCCTTGCTGCGCCGCGCAATCGGGCGCCGACCCGGGCGTTCCGGGCCCGCTCAGGCGAGCAGCTGGGCGATCAGGCCGGCGTGGCGCTCGCCCTGCACGGCCTGGCGCAGGCGCTGGGCCCGGACGATCGCCTGCAGGTCCGCCAGCGCCTGGGCGAAGTCGTCGTTCACCACGATGTAGTCGAACTCGTGGGCGTGGCCGATCTCTTCCCTTGAATTGGCCAGCCGTCGCGCGATCACCGCCTCGCTGTCCTGGGCGCGGCCGCGCAGGCGACGCTCGAGCTCGGCCCGGGACGGCGGCAGGATGAAGATGCTGCGGCACTCGGGGGCCTGGCTGCGCACCAGGCGGGCGCCCTGCCAGTCGATCTCGAGCAGCACGTCGCGGCCGGCCGCCAGCAGCGGCGCCACGGCGCGCCGGGCGGTGCCCTTGAGGTCGCCGTGGACCTCGGCGTACTCGAAGAACTCGCCGGCCGCGGCCATCGCCAGGAAGGCCTCGCGTCCGACGAAGTGGTAATGGACGCCATCGACCTCGGCCGGGCGCGGCGGCCGGGAGGTGTAGGACACCGACAGCGCCAGCCCCGGATCGCGCTCGATCAGGGCCCGCACCAGGCTGGTCTTGCCGGCCCCGGAAGGCGCGGCGACGATGAACAGGGTTCCGCTGGCATGCGGTTCGACCACGGCGCTGCTTCGCTCCGGCCCGGCAGGGCGGGCCATGGTCATGGCTTTGCCCGCCGACCGCAAGCGCCGGCGCGCGGCCATGCGCATGCGTACGGTGGCGCCCGGGCGCCGCTGCGGTTATGGTCGACCCGCCACGACGGCACAGGCCCTGCCGCCTGCGACGGCCGGGCCGGCTCGGGGAGAGCCGGTGTCCGACGTGCGGCGGGTGGCACTTTCGCGACCGCCACGCCCGGAGCAGGCCTGTGCGGCTTCGGCTGGCGGCCCGTGCCGGTCCGCCTGGCATTCGACCGACCGTTCGGTCCGCCTGCGCCCCGTGACCGGCGCGTCCGGCGATCCATCCGCATCCGCTGCGTGCCACCAGGGAGAAAACTCATGCGCAACTGGCTGTATTCCGTCCTGCTGCTGGCGTTGCCGACGCTGGCCCAGGCCGACGATCCCCGCTGCCTGCTGTCGTTCGACAGCGCGCGGCTCGACACCTGCACCGGCGAGGTCAAGCTCGCCAGCGAGGCGCTCGCGCCGCTGGCCGACCTCGACGGCCATGCCGGATCGCCGCTGCGGCTGGTCAAGTTCGACGGCCCGATCGACGCCGGCCAGCGCCAGGCCCTGGAGGCGCGCGGCGCGCGCATCATCGGCTACGCCCCCCACCATGCCTTCCTGGTGCGGATGGCGCCGGCCCTGGACGCCAGCGTGCGTACCATCCCGGGCGTCACCTGGACCGGTCCGTTCCTGCCGGCCTTCAAGGTCGACGTGAACATCGCCAACGACCTGGGCGGCACCGACATCGTCCGCGCCGGCGGCGTGCACAGCCTGACCGTCGCGCTGCACCCGGACGCCGATGCCGCAACCGCGCGTTCGGCGCTGCAGGCCGCGCCCGGCGTCTCCTTCCGCTTCACCGAGCAGGGCCACGACCACCAGCGCGTGGTGCTCTCGTTCGAGCACGCCCGGCTGGACCAGGCGGTGGCCTTCCTCGCCGGCCACGACGACGTCACCAGCGTCAGCCTGCGCTGGGACGCCGAGTTCATGAACTCGCAGGCCGGCTGGCTGCACCAGAGCGGCACCAACACCGGCCCCAGCCAGCTGCCGATCTTCGAACGCGGCCTGTTCGGCTGCGGCCAGGTCGTGGCTGCGGCCGACTCCGGCCTGCACGCCGCCAACTGTTCGTTCGCCGACGCCGGCTTCGGGACCCCGGTCACCTCGGTGTGCGCCACCGGCTCCAGCTGCACCGCGACCACCCCGGACTTCAACCATCGCAAGGTCGGCGCGCACTACAAGTGGGACGGCAGCACCAGCGGCGGGCCCGCCGACGGCCACGGCCACGGCACCCACGTGATGGGCTCGATGGCCGGCAACAACCCGGCCGGTGCGGTCGACTGCGACACCTTCACCAGCCCCGGCGGCCTGACCAACCTCGACGGCACGGCGCCCGGCGCCAAGATCATCTCCCAGGAGATGGGCGCCAGCCTGCAGTACCTGAACTCGCTCGGCGGCACCATCTACCACGCCGCCTCGATCGCCTACCAGAACGGCGCCCGCATCCACAACAACTCCTGGGGATCGAGCTGCCGCACCGGCCTCGCGCAGACCTGCATCGCCGGCTGCCAGGTCGAGTACCGGCAGACCACCCGCGACGCCGATGCCATGGTCTGGGAGTTCCCGGAGATGGCCCTGTTCGTCGCCGCCGGCAACAGCGGCGGCCTGGGCGGCAACGCCGGCTGCGGCCCGGGCGCCGATGTCGGCAGCGCCGGCAACGCCAAGAACGTGTTCTCGATCGGCAGCAACAACCGCGGCACCGGCGGCGACAACATGTCCGGCTTCTCCTCGCGCGGCCCGACCCAGGACCGGCGCAGCAAGCCCGACCTCACCGCGCAGGGCGCCAGCATCGTCTCGGCCTCGCGCACCGCCTGCGGCACCACCAGCATGAGCGGCACCTCGATGGCGACCCCGACCGCCGCCGGCCTGGCCGCCCTGGTCCGCGACTACCTCGCGCGCGGCTTCTATCCCGGCGGCACCGCCAACGCCGGCAATGCCATCGGCAACCCGTCGGCGGCGCTGGTCAAGGCGATCATGATCACCGGCGCCCGCTCGATCACCGGCTCCGGCACCACCGGCGGCGCCCCCAGCCAGTCGCAGGGCTGGGGCCGCATCCATCTCGACGATGCCCTGTACTTCGCGGGCGACAGCAGGAACCTCTGGCTGCACGACGGCACCGCCGGCCTGCAGACCGGCGGCACCGACAACCACACGCTGGCGGTCACCGCGGGCCAGCCGCTGGTGGTGACCCTGACCTGGCACGACGCGCCGGCGCTGGTCAACGCCAATCCGCACACGGTCAACCTGCTGCGCCTCGAGGTGCAGGCGCCCAACGGCGACGTCTGGACCCAGAAGCTGCCGGCGACCGGCGGCCTGTCCAACCCGAACCCGCTGCAGGACACCACGACCAGCAATTACGACAACGTCAACAACGTCCACCAGATCCGCATCGCCAGCCCGCAGGCCGGCACCTGGCAGGTCCGCGTCCGCGGCATCCAGGTCGCCCAGGGACCGCAGCCCTATGCGCTGGCGGCCACCGGCGCCCTGACCGGCGTCACCAACCCGGACTTCCAGCTGCAGGCGACACCGGGCAGCTTCGCGCTGTGCGCCGGCGACAACGCCAGCGTGGCGATCGGCGCGCTGGGCCTGGAAGGCTTCGACGACGCGGTCACCCTGTCGCTCGCCGGCCTGCCCGGCCCGGCCACCGGCAGCTTCTCGGCCAACCCGGTGACCCCGGCGAACCCGGCGGCCACCAGCACCCTGACGCTGGCCAACACCGGCGGCCTTCCGGCCGGGCCGCTCAACCTCACCGTCAACGGCCAGTCGTCCGGCCCGGGCTTCCCTGCGACCAGCCGCAGCGTCGACATCGCGGTCACGGTGAGCGCGGGCACCCCGGCCGCCAGCACGCCGGCGACGCCGGCCAGCGGCGCCACGGGCCAGCCGCTGCAGCCGGCGTTCACCTGGAGCGCGGTCGCCGGCGCCGACGGCTACCGTTTCGAGCTGGCCACCGATCCCGGCTTCGGCAACGTGGTGATCGACACCACCGTTCCCGGCACCAGCTTCTCGCCGGCCGCACCGCTGGCCAACAGCACCGACTACTGGTGGCGGGTGACCGCGTCCAACACCTGCGGCAGCAGCGCGGCCTCGGCGGTGTTCAGCTTCCGCACCCTGGGGCAGCCGGGCGAATGCGATGCCGGCGCCACCCCGGTCGACGTCT